>NZ_WNXQ01000009.1 GCF_009789075.1 Pseudooceanicola pacificus | reverse complement strand
CGTTCACCACGCCACGCTCCACACGCCCGGTCACAACCGTGCCGCGGCCCGAGATCGAGAACACGTCTTCGATCGGCATCAGGAACGGCTGGTCGACGGCACGGGCCGGCTGCGGGATGTATGCGTCCACGGCGGCCATCAGCTCGGCGATCTTGTCCTTGCCGATCGCGTCATCACGATCTTCCAGCGCGGCCAGGGCCGAACCGGCGATGATCGGGATGTCGTCGCCCGGGTAGTCGTAATCCGACAGCAGCTCGCGGACTTCCATCTCCACCAGCTCCAGCAGCTCCTCGTCGTCGACCTGGTCGACCTTGTTCAGGAACACCACCATCGCGGGAATGCCCACCTGGCGGCCCAGCAGGATGTGCTCGCGCGTCTGCGGCATCGGGCCGTCAGCCGCGTTCACCACCAGGATCGCGCCGTCCATCTGCGCGGCACCGGTGATCATGTTCTTCACGTAGTCCGCGTGCCCGGGGCAGTCGACGTGGGCATAGTGACGGTTCGCCGTCTCGTATTCCACGTGCGCGGTCGAGATCGTGATCCCGCGCGCCTTTTCCTCGGGGGCCGCGTCGATCTGGTCATAGGCCTTGAACTCGCCGAACTGCTTCGTGATCGCAGCCGTCAGCGTGGTCTTGCCGTGGTCGACGTGACCGATCGTGCCGATGTTGCAGTGCGGTTTCGACCGCTCAAACTTTGCCTTTGCCATTGTTCAAGGCGCCTCGTGGTTGGGGGGCCGGATGTCCCTATGACATGGCCCGTTTCGTCTCCGCGCGCCGTTTATTGACTCGCGCGGGGAAAATCAAGCGCAAGGCGTCGTGATCACCCGCCAGACGCGCTGCCTGCGGGGCCGATCACGTCCGGTTCCTCGATCGGGGCAAAGACCTGCGCCGCCGGAGAGGTCGCAGGCACCGCATTCGCCGGCGGGAGGGTCGATGTCACGGGGGCGGCCACGGGCGCGGTGACGGGGCCGGTGACGGGGCCGGCGACGGGGGCCGCCGCAGTGCCGGCCGCAGGCGCGGGTGCCGCGCCATCCCCGGCCGGAGCGGCCAGGGGCTGGGGCGCCCGGCCCGCCGGTTTCGGCGGCGGCATCTTGTCGGGCCCGAACCATTCGCGGTTCTCGACCAGGAAATTCTGGATCGCCTTGGCCGCGTTCATCGACAGGTTCTTCATCTGCTCTTCCTTGGACATGGTGTAACCCGTGCCCACCAGCGTGCCGCCGGAAAGGGATTCGAAGACGGTGATCTGCTTGGGTTTGTCGGTCAGCTTGCGGTTCTGCGCATCGTCCCAGACCGTCAGGTTGACGATCAGGATCGACTTGGGCGAAAGCACAAGCGGAATGCCGGGCTGGGCGATCACGTAACCTTCGACGCTGACGCCGATATGGTAGTAATTCGTGCCGTCATAGCGCCCGAACCGTTCGCCAATGGCGGATTTGAGCGAGGCGACCCATTCGTCCGGCGTGGCCTCGCGCGAGAGCGGACCCTTCTGTGCCTTGCTGGCGACAACGACGTTATGGCCGAGCAGGAAGTTCCCCAGATCGACGGGCGGCTCGTCCAGATCGGCCGAGTTCGTGCAGGCGGCCATCAGGGCAAGGGCGGCAACGATCAGATAACGCAAGTCCACGGTCCTTTTCTGCGGTCGGTCCCCGATACAGCATGGCCCGCCCTTTTGGCAATCACGAGGGCGTCATGCTGCGCCCGATCGCCGCTTGATCTTGGGTCAGCCCGCCGCCCGGACTATCTTGGCAGGGCAAGGAGCACATGCCCATGACAGTTCAGACCCTGACCCCCGCAGAGACGACCGCCCTGCCCGTCCGCGTCCCGCTGGTGACCCGCCCGCTGGGCCTGCTGGCGAGCCTGGGCGCGGCGCGCGAGAACCTGCTGTCGATCATCCCCGAAATCGCGGTGAAACAACCGATGGTCTCGGGCAAGACCGGGATGCGCTGGCATATGGTGATGGACCCGGGCGCGCTGCGCCGGGTCCTGCTGGAACGGACCGAGGACTATCCCAAGAGCCGGGCCACCAAGAACCTGCTGCGCCCGGCCATCGGCAACAGCCTCTTCGTCGCCGAGGGGGCGGACTGGCGCTGGCAGCGCCGCACGGTGGCGCCGGTGTTCACGCATCGCAACGTCTCGGCCCTGGCGCCGGTGATGAGCGCGGCGGCGGGGCGCGCCTGCGACCGGATCGCGGGGGCCGGGCCGCGGGCGGTCGACATGATGGACGAGATGACGCGCGCCACCTTCGACGTGATCGCCGAGGTGACCTTTTCCGGCGGCGGCACGGGGTTCGAGCGGGACACGGTGCACCGCGCCATCGACGGCTACATGGCTGCGGCGGGGCGGGTTTCGCTTTTCGACATGCTGGGGGTGCCGGACTGGATCCCGCGCCCGGGGCGGGTGCTGTCGGGACCGGCGATGGTCCGCATGCGCCAGGTCGCGGACGAGGCGATCGAGGCGCGCCGCGCGCGCGGCCCCGCGGGCGTGCCCGACCTGCTGGACCTGCTGCTGGCCGGGACCGATCCGGAAAGCGGGCGGCGGATGGACACTGCCGGGCTGCGCGACAACCTGCTGACCTTCATCGTCGCGGGGCATGAGACCACGGCGCTGACCCTGGCCTGGTCGCTCTACCTCTGCGCCTTCGACCCGGCGGTGCAGGAGGCGGCGGCAGAGGAGGCGCGGACGGTCCTCGGCGGGCGGCTGGCGGGGGCGGACGATGTGCCGAAGCTGGAGCAGGTCCGCCGGGTGGTGGACGAGGCGCTGCGGCTTTACCCCCCGGCGGCGATGGTATCGCGCACGGCGCGGGTGAAGGACGAGCTGGGCGGACGCGAGGTGCGGGCCGGGGACACGGTGATCCTGCCGATCTATGCGCTGCACCGGAACCGCCTGCTGTGGGAGGATGCGGATGCCTTCCGCCCCGACCGGTTCCTGGATCGCAAGGCCATCGACCGCTATGCCTACCTGCCCTTCGGCGACGGGCCGCGGATCTGCATCGGGGCGAGTTTCGCGGTGCAGGAGGCGGTGATCATCCTGGCGACGCTGCTGTCGCGGTTCCGGTTCCGCGCGGTGCCCGGGCGCGATCCGAAGCCGGTGATGATCCTGACGCTGCGGCCCGAGGGCGGGGTCTGGCTGGAGGCCGAGGCGCGGTGAGGCGCGGCCGGGCGGGGTGAGGCGGCTCCCGGCCCTTCGGTGGGGTAAGGCGGCTCCCTCCGGTCGGACATCAGGGGGGTCCGGCGGGGCGAGACAGGTCCGCTTGCGTAAGGGTAAAATCCGGACAGACCGCCCTGCCCCGGCGACGGGGAAAGGGGTCGGTATCGCTCTGCCCAGGCGGGCTGCGCGGGAGGTAGAGGTGGCAGGGGGCTGTCTGCCCCCATCGGCCTGCGGCCGATTCCCCCGAGGATATTTTGGGCCAGAGGAAGCAGGCGGGCTGCGCGCTGGCCCTGCGGGTCAGACCAGGGCGCCGGGCTGCGCCCTGCGGCCCGGTTTCGGGCATGCGCCCTGGGGGCCCGGTGTCGGGCATGCGCCCAGGGGCCCGGTGTCGGGCAAAGGGGATTGGGTGGGCCCGGCCCCGGGTCCGGGCGGCGCCTGGCGCGCCCGGGGCCCGGGGGCGGACAAAGGGGCCGGGGCGCGCCCGGCCCCTCGGGTCAGACGAAGGCCTGCAGGCCGGTCTGGGCGCGGCCCAGGATCAGGGCGTGCACGTCATGGGTGCCCTCGTAGGTGTTGACGGTTTCCAGGTTCGCGGCGTGGCGCATGACCTTGTAGCCGATCTGGATGCCGTTGCCGCCGTGCATGTCACGCGCCATCCGGGCGATATCCAGCGCCTTGCCGCAGTTGTTGCGCTTGATGATCGAGACCATCTCGGGCGCGGCCATCGCCTTGTCGAACAGCCGCCCGACGCGCAGCGCGGCCTGCAGGCCAAGCGCGATCTCGGTCTGCATGTCGGCCAGCTTCTTCTGGTAGAGCTGCGTGCCGGCAAGCGGCTTGCCGAACTGGGTCCGGTCCATCCCGTACTGGCGGGCCTGGTACCAGCAGTCCTCGGCCGCGCCCATCACGCCCCAGCCGATGCCGTAGCGCGCGCGGTTGAGGCAGCCGAAGGGGCCCTTGAGGCCGGAGACATGGGGCAGCAGCGCCTCTTCGCCGACCTCGACATTGTCCAGCACGATCTCGCCGGTGATCGAGGCGCGCAGCGACAGCTTGCCGCCGATCTTGGGCGCGCTCAGCCCCTTCATGCCCTTTTCCAGCACGAAGCCGCGGATCGCGCCGTCATGGGCGTCGGACTTGGCCCAGACCACGAAGACATCGGCGATCGGCGCGTTGGAAATCCACATCTTGGCGCCGTTGAGGACATAGCCGCCGTCACTCTTCCGGGCGCGGGTCTTCATGCCGCCCGGGTCGGAGCCGGCGTCGGGCTCGGTCAGGCCGAAGCAGCCGATCCATTCGCCCGAGGCGAGTTTCGGCAGATACTTGCGGCGCTGCTCCTCGGAGCCATAGGCGTAGATCGGATACATCACGAGCGAGGACTGCACCGAACACATCGAGCGGAAGCCGCTGTCCACCCGCTCGACCTCGCGCGCGACCAGGCCGTAGGAGACGTAATTCGCGCCGATCCCGCCGTATTCCTCGGGGACCGTCACGCCCAGGATGCCCTGTTCGCCCATCTCGGCGAAGATCTCGGGATCGACGCCTTCTTCCATGTACATCTGCTCGACCCGGGGGGCGAGCTTCTCCTGGCAGAAGCTGTGCGCGCTTTCCGCGATCATGCGCTCGTCCTCGTCCAGCTGGTCGGCCAGCAGGAAGGGGTCCTCCCACGAGAAGGAGGACATGTTGGGACGGTCCTTGTCCTTGATGAGCGGGCGTTCGGCGATGTTCATGGCGGTCCTCCGTGGCGGGCCTTTCGGCCCCTTGCAGTCGTTTCGAGCCAGAGACTAGCCGAGCGGCAGGTGAAAGGCTAACAAGGATTGGCGAAAGGTTGATGAGATTCACTCATCACAGGCGAGGTCATGCCGCAGTCATACATACCGACGATCCGCGAACTTGAAGCGTTCTGCGCATTGGCCCAGGCGGGCACCACCCATCTGGCGGCGCGCGCGCTGAACCTGACGCAATCCGCCGTCAGCCGCTCCATCGGCACGCTGGAGGACCGGCTGGGCGTTGCGCTCTTCCTGCGCGAGCGGCAGCGGATGGCCCTGTCGGACGCGGGCCGCGCCTTCCGCCCCGAGGCCGAGGCGCTGCTGGCGCGGCTGAACGAGGCGGCGGTGAGCGTGATGGCCTTTGGCGGGCAGTCGGCGGTGCTGCGCATGGCGGTGCTGCCGACCTTCGGCCGGGCCTGGCTGATCCCGCGGCTGGGGTCCTTCCTGTCGGCGGCGCCGGGCACCAGCGTCGACATGGCGGCGCGGCTGGACCCGGTGGATTTCCGCACCGAGCCGTTCGACCTGGCGATCCAGCGCAGCCAGCACCGCACCGGGGGCGCCAACCACCTGCATCTGCTGGACGAGACGATGGTGACCGTGGCCGCGCCCTCGCTGGTCGGGCGCGGGCATTTGCGCGACGAGGATCTGCTGGCCCTGCCCCTGCTGCAGCAGACCACCCGGCCCAGCCTGTGGCTGGACTGGTTCCGCCATGCCAGCCTGGACCCGCGCCGCATCCTGCGGGGCGCGCGGTTCGACCATTTCGACATGGTGATCGATGCGGCCATCGCCGGGCTGGGCGTGGCGCTGGTGCCCGAGATCCTGGCGCGCGAACCGCTGCGCGCGCGCCGGCTGGTCAAGGCGACGGAGCGCGAGCTGGAAACCGGGCAGGCCTATACGCTGATCTACCCGGACCGGGCGGAGGGGCTGGCGAGTTTCATCACCTTCCGCGCCTGGCTGGGGGCAGAGTTGCAAGGCATCTGGGCCTGACCTTGCAGGCCGTGCGGCCGATCGCCCGCGCAGGGCGGTGGGGTGTCACGATATGCTGCCCCGGCGGCCCCGGCGGCTTGGGCCCGCCGTGTCGCAGGGCGCTTGCACGATCGCGGCCCGGTCAGCCCGCCGGAAGCTCTTCGGCGAAATGGCAGGCGGCGTGGCGGCCGTTCGGCAAGAGGCGCAGCGCCGGGGCCTCGGCGCGGCAGCGATCCTGCGCGAAGGGGCAGCGCGGGTTGTAGTGACAGCCCGCGGGGGGATCGTAGGGCGACGGCACCTCGCCTTGGATCGGGGCGAAGCGCACGAGTTCCTCGCCATCCAGCACAAGCTCGGGGACCGAGGCCAGCAGCGCGCGGGTGTAGGGATGCGCGGGGCTGTCGAACACCGCGCCGGTTTCGCCCTCCTCGACGATGCGGCCAAGGTACATCACCGCCATGCGGTCGCAGATGTGACGCACCACGCTCAGATCGTGCGAGATGAAGACGCAGGTCAGCCCGAGGTCGCGCCGCAGGTCGAGGAACAGGTTGATGATCTGCGCCTGGATCGACACGTCGAGCGAGGCGACCGGCTCGTCACAGATCAGCAGGTCGGGCTGCATGGCCAGTGCGCGGGCGATGGCGATCCGCTGGCGCTGCCCGCCCGAAAACTGGTGCGGATAGCGCTCGGCCCAGGCCGGATCCAGCCCGACGCGGGCGAACCAGCCGGCGACATACTCCGCCGCCTGCGCCCGGGCGGTCAGCCCGTGGGCAATCGGGCCCTCGGCCACCGCCTCGCCCACCTTCATCCGGGGATCGAGGCTGGCAAACGGGTCCTGAAACACCGTCTGCACCCGGGTCGTGACCTTGTTCGTGCCCTGCATCACCGGCTGGCCGTCCAGCAGCACCGCCCCTTCGGACGGCGCGAGGATCCCGGCGATCACCCGGCCCAGGGTGGACTTCCCGCAGCCGGATTCCCCGACCAGGCCCAGGGTGCGCCCCTTTTCGACCGCCAGCGTCACGTCGTTCACGGCCTGCACCGCCCGGGTTTCGACATCGGCGCCCAGCCTGGCGGCGATCTTTTCGCCCAGGCTCAGGGTCGGGCCGAAGCGGCGGGTCACGCGGTCGACGCTCAGAAAGCTCATGCCGGGACACCCCCCACCGGATGGAAACAGGCCCAGCCCCGGGTGCCGTGTCGCTCCAGCACCGGCTCGGAGGTGCAGGCCTCGGTGGCATGGGTGCAGCGCGGGGCAAAGGGGCAGCCCGGCGGCAGCGACAGCAGCGAGGGCGTGGTGCCCGGGATCTGCGTCAGCGCCGTGCCGGGTTCGGCCATCGCGGGGAGCGAGGCGATCAGCCCCGCCGTATAGGGATGGCGCGGGTCGCGCAGGATGGCGGCGGTCGGCCCCTCTTCGACCACGCGGCCGGCGTACATGACCGCCAGCCGCGTCGCGAGCGAGGAGACCACCGCAAGGTCGTGCGAGATCCAGATCAGCGCCGTGCCCGTCTCGCGCGCGAGGTCGCGCATCGTGTGCAGGATCTGCGCCTGGATCGACACGTCGAGCGCGGTTGTCGGCTCGTCCGCGACGATGACCGAGGGGCTGTGCAGCAGGGCGATGGCGATGGCCACGCGCTGGCGCATCCCGCCCGAGAATTCGTGCGGATAGCTGCGCAGCCGGGCGCGGGGGGACGGGATGCCGACCTTGGCCAGCAGCTCCTCGGACCGGGTGACGGCGGCGCGCGGGCCGACCCTGCCATGCGCCTCAAGCGCCATGCGCATCTGCTGGCCGATGGTCAGCATCGGGTTCAGCGTGGCAATCGGGTCCTGAAAGACCATCGAGATCTCGCGCCCCCGCCGCTTGCGCAGGTCGCGGTCGGACATGCCGACCAGTTCCTTGCCATTCAGCCGGATCGAACCCTCGACGATGCGCCCCGGCGGGTCGACCAGCCCCAGCAGGGAAAACCCGGTGACCGTCTTGCCCGACCCGCTTTCGCCGACAAGGCCCAGGATTTCACCCTTTTCCAGCGTGAAGGACACGCCGTCGACGGCCTTGACCACCCCGGCGCGGGTGAAGAAATGCGTGCGCAGGTCGCGGACATCCAGCACGCTCATTTGCGCAGCCTCGGGTTGAACTGGTCGCGGATCTGGTCGCCAACGATGTTGATGGCCACGATCAGCACGATCAGCGCCACGCCCGGGTAGACCGAGATCCAGTAACGCCCCGACATCATGTAGGGAAACCCGTTTGAGATCAGCATGCCCAGCGACGGTTCGGTCACCGGCAGGCCGAGGCCGAGGAAGGACAGCGTCGCCTCAAGCGAGATCGAGTTGGCGATCTGAACCGTCGCCACCACGATCAGCGGCGGGGTGCAGTTCGGCAGCAGATGGCGCAGGATCACGCGGGAGGGCGCCAGCGGCGTGGCGCGGGCGGCCTCGATGTAATCCTTGCGCCGTTCCGATGTGGCCGCGCCATAGGCGGTGCGGGCGAAATAGGCGTATTGCGCGGCGACCAGCGCGCCGATCAGCTGCGCCTTGCCCTGCCCCAGCAGGGCCACCAGCACCAACGCCAGCAGGATCGCGGGAAAGCTGAGCTGCAGATCGACGACGCGCATGATCAGCATCTCGATCCGCCCGCCCGCATAGGCGGCCAGGATCCCCAGCGTTGCGCCGATGGTCAGCGCCACCAGCCCCGCGGCCAGCCCGATCTGGATCGAAATCCGCAGCCCGTAAAGGATCGCCGACAGCAGGTCGCGCCCCTGCGGATCGGTGCCCAGCAGGTGGGTATAGCCGCCCGACCCCACAAAGCCCGGCGGGCGGCGGGCGTCCATCAGCGACAGCCCGGTCATGTCATAGGGGTTCTGCGGCGTGATCAGCGGGGCAAAGACGGCCAGGAGCGAGACCAGGACCACCACGACCAGCGCGGCCAGGGCGATGCGGTTCTCGCGGAATTCGGCCCAGAACCGGCGCAGCAGCATCATGCCCGCGCCCCCGCCCGCACGCGCGGGTCGATCAGGGCAAAGACGAGGTCCACCGTGAAGTTGATCGTGACGAAGAGAAAGGCGACGAGGATCAGGTAGGCAACCATCACCGGCCGGTCCAGCACCGCGATCGAGTCGATGATCAGCTTGCCGACGCCGGGCCAGGAAAAGATCGTCTCGGTCACCACGGCAAAGGCGAGGGTCGAGCCGAGCTCCAGCCCGAAGACGGTGATGATCGGGATCGAGATCAGCTTCAGCAGGTGCCGGCGCAGGATCACGCTTTCGGAGATCCCGGCGGCGCGGGCAAACTTGATCGTGTCGGTCAGCATGATTTCCCGTGTTCCGGCGCGTGCCAGGCGGATCATCATCGCCAACTTGAACAGCGCGAGGTTGATCGCCGGCAGCACGATATGGCTCAGCCCGTCGAGCGTGAGGAAGGACCACGGCACGCCCAGCACCGTGACCGTGGCGCCCCGGCCCCCGGCGGGCAGCCAGCCGAGGTTCACCGCGAAGGTCAGGATCAGGATCAGCCCGACCCAGAACGACGGGACCGAAAAGCCCAGCACCGACACCGCCATGATGGTCTTGGCCAGCCACCCGTCGGGCCGGTAGCCCGCGTAGATGCCAAGCGACACGCCCAGCACCGTGGCGGTCAGCACCGAGGTCAGAACCAGCTCCAGCGTCGCGGGCAGCCGCCCGCCGATCAGGTCCAGCACCGGGATGTTGTAGACGAAGCTGCGCCCGAAATCGCCTTGCAGAAGGTTGCCGACAAACAGGAAATACTGTTCCCACAGCGGCTTATCGAGGCCCAGCTTGGCGATGGTCGCCGCGCGGATGTCCTGCGTCGCATCGGGGGGGATGACGATGTCGACCGGATTTCCGATGGCATAGACGCCGCAGAAGACGATCACCGACATCACCGCCATGACGACGACGGCCTGCAGAAAACGCTGGATCACGAAGCCGAGCATGGGAGGGGATATGTTCCGTGAGTGGTGGGGCCGGGCGACAGGCGCCGCCCGGCCGGATCGTCAGGACGCGGGCTTGATGAAAAAGGCCAGCGTGTCTTCGTCGAAGCGGGGGGTGAAGGCCAGCATGCCCGCCTTTGCGGCCCAGACCGTCTGCAGCTGCACGACCGAGATATAGGCCTTGTCCGCCATCACCTTGGCCATCGCCTCTTCATAGGTCGCGCGGCGCTGGTCTGCGTCGAGCATGGTTGCGCCCTCTTCCAGCAGCCTGTCCACATCCTCGTTCTTGTACTCGATGCGGTTGAAGGCGCCGAGCTTCACGTCGGGGTCGTTGCTGTGCGCCAGACCGCCGAGGGTGTAGGAGGCCTCGCCCGTCAGGGTGCCCCAGCCGTTCATGAACATCGAATATTCCAGCCGCGACTGCGCGGGGAAATACACGGTCTTGGAAACCGCGTTCACATTGGTGGTGATGCCGATCTGGCTGAACATCTGGCCCAGGCCCTGGCAGATCGCGCCATCGCCCGGCAGACGGTCGGAGGTGCAGTAGAGATCGACCTCGAACCCGTCGGGATAGCCCGCCTCGGTCAGCAGGTCCTTGGCCTTGGCCGGGTTGTATTCCGGCATCGGGATATCCGCGTTCGAGCCGAAGAAGCCGACCGGCATCATCTGGTTGGCGGGTTTGCCCAGCCCTTCCAGCACGATCTCGACCATGGTGTCGCGGTCGATGGCGGCGTCGATCGCCTCGCGCACCTTGATGTCGCGGAAGGGGTTGGCATCCAGCTTGGATCCGTCCTTGGCGCGCACCAGCGGCGTGTCCTCGCGCTGGTCCAGCTGCAGGTTCATGATGTAGACCGAGTCGCCCTTGATCGTGTCGACCGAGCTGTCGCGCTCAAGCGCCAGGTAATCCACCGACGAGACATAGTTGATCACGTCGACCTGCCCGGCCTTCAGCGCCGCCAGGCGTGAACTGTCGTTGGGCATCTCCTTGCGGATGACCTTTTCCCAGGCGCCTGCGCCGCGCCAGTAGTCGTCGAACCGCTCCAGCACCAGGTCGCCCTTGGGCTCCCAGCTGACAAACTTGTAGGGGCCGGTGCCGATGGTCGCCATGCCCGAGTTGAAGCCCTCGGCCGCGGTTTCCGGGGTCGAGTAATCCGCCGCCGCCTCGGACGAGACGATGAACAGGCGGACGAAGTCATAGGGCAGCGTGGCCGCCGGACCGTCGGTGTGGATCAGCATCGTCAGGGGGTCGACGATTTCGACCTCCTTGACGCGGCGGACGTAGATCGTGGTGGTCGTGGGGCCCGAGACGACGGGGATCCGCTCGATCGAGAATTTCACATCCTCGGCGTCGAAATCGCTGCCGTCGTGGAATTTCACGCCTTCGCGCAGCTTGAATTCCCAGGTGTCCTCGTCCACCGGCTCCCAGCTGACAGCCAGGCCCGGTTCGATCTGCAGGTCATCGCCCGACCAGACCAGCGTGTCGAAGATGTGCTTGGCCGCTTCGGCATGAGAGCCGAGCGCCGAGAAATGGGGGTCGAGCGACTCGGGGCCGCCGCGCACGCCCATGGTCAGGGTCTGGGCCGAAGCGGCACCCGCCGCCAGCATCCCCAGAGCGACCGCCGCGGGCCGCAGAAGTGCCATGTGTTTCATCGTTTGCCATCCTGTTGGTTCGCGTCCCTTTTCGGCACCTTCACCCTTTTTGCGGCTCAGGTTCCATTTGGAACTTGCATGATCAGGATGGGCAGACGTAGTCTTCAGGTCAAGTTCAATTTGGAACTTGCCCCGGTGGACAGGGGCAAACGAGGGCAAAGTGGCCAGGGACGACGGCGAAAATTTGGGCAGCGAGGCAGCGGCGCCGGGGGCAGAGATGTTCGATGCCAAGCTGGACCGGAACCCGTGCCCGTTTGCCTTTCGCATGAATTACATGGCCCTGCTCTACAACGTGCCGCTCTATGGCTGGATCAAGCGCGACTACGGGCTCAGCCGGCCGGAATATGTGGTGCTCTATTCGCTGGCGATCACCGGGGGCGGGTCCTCGCGGGACATCTCGCTGACCTCGGGCTTTCCCAAGAACACGCTCAGCCGGGCGATCTCGCGGCTGGAATCGCTGGGGCTGATCCAGCGCGGCGATCCCGAACCCGGGTCCGGCCGGCTGCAGCCGCTGACCCTGTCAGGCCAGGGCTGGGCGCTCTACAACGAGACGCTGCCCGCCTTCGAGGCGCAGGAACTCCGAATGCTCGACGTGCTGGATGCCCCGGAGCGTGACACGCTCTTCCGCCTGATGTCGAAAGTGGTACGCGGGTCGGCCGATTGGGTCGACACGCCGCTGAAGGAAATGGACACGCCGGGATCCGCGGCGGCCAGAGCGCGCCGGAAAGGGAAGAAGGCCAGATGAAGATATCCGAGATGAACTGGCAGGAGGCCGAGGCCGCCGCCGCCCGGGACCCGCGCTGCATCTTCCCCATCGGTTCGACCGAACAGCACGCGCAGCTGTCGCTGTGCACCGATGCGATCCTGGCCGAAAAGGTCTCGCTCGAAGCGGCCGAACCGCTTGGCATCCCGGTCTTCCCGGTCATGCCTTACGGCCTTGCACCCTATTTTGCCGCCTACCCCGGCACCGTGACGCTGAAGGTCGAAACCCTGATGGCGGTGGCGCGCGATGTGCTGGCCTCGATCCGCCGGTCGGGATTCCGCCAGATCCTCATCGTGAACGGCCACGGCGGCAACAACCCGGTCGGCGCGCTGGCGCAGGAGCTGATGGCGGACTGGGGCGATGTCTCGATCAAGTTCCACAACTGGTGGAACGCGCCCAGGACATGGGCCATCGGGCAAGGCATAGACACCACCGGGCTGCATGCGAACTGGATGGAAAACTTCCCCTGGACCCGCCTGCCCCACGCCCCCGCACCCGAGGGCGAAAAGCCGATGGTCGACCTTGGGCTGATGAAGTCCGCGCCGCCCGCCGTGGTCAGGGACCTGCTGGGCGATGGCTCTTTCGGGTCGAAATGGCAGCGCCCCGACGCCGACATGCAGGCGATCTGGGACGCCGGTGTGGCCGAGGTGCGCGAGGCGCTGGAAGGTCCGTGGGCCCCAACCGGAACCGGGGCTGCATCTTGAGCGACGAGATCCTGATCTGGGGCGCCGGGGCCATCGGGGGCATCCTGGGCGCCTACTGGGCCCGCGCGGGCGTGCCGGTCAAGATGGTCGATATCGTGGCCGAACATGCCGCGGCCTGTTCCACCACCGGGCTGAGCATCGAGGGTCCGGTCGAGGAATTCACCCAGGTGGTCCCCACCGTCACCCCGGATGAGCTGACCGGCACCTACAGTCGCATCGTGCTGGCGGTAAAGGCCCATGCGACCGAACCCGCGCTGGACGCGCTGCTGCCGCATCTGGCCGATGACGGAGTCATCCTGTCGGCGCAGAACGGCCTCAACGAACGCACCATCGCCGCCCGCGCCGGGGCCGCGCGCACGATGGGCGCCTTTGTCAATTACGGCGCCGACTGGCATGGGCCGGGGCGCATCCTGTTCGGCAACCGGGGCGCCGTCGTGGTGGGCGAGATCGACGGAGAGATCCGCGACCGCACCCGCGAGATGCACCGCCTGCTGCAAATCTTCGAACCCGATGCCGTGCTGACCACGGGGATATGGAACTATCTCTGGGGCAAGCTCGGCTACGGGGCCCAGCTCTTTGCCACCGCCCTGACGCCGGACAGCATGACCGCCAACTTCGCCGACCCTTCACGCGGACCGGTGCTGATTGCCCTGGCGAGAGAGGTCATGGCGGTGGCAAAGGCAGAAGGGATCGAACCCGAACCTTTCAACGGGTTCGATCCCGCAGCCTACATGCCCGGCGCGCCCGATGCGGCGGCCGCCAGGAGCATTGCGGATCTGGCCGAGTTCAACTCCAGAACCGCCAAGACCCACAGCGGCATCTGGCGCGACCTGGCCGTGCGCAAGCGCAAGACCGAGGTCGACCCCCAGATCGGCGTGATCTCGGAAATCGCCGCGACCCACGGGATGAAGACGCCGATGATCGACCGCCTTGTCGCCCTGATCCACGAGATCGAGGACGGCACACGCCCGATGTCCGCTGACACCTTCGCCGCCCTGGCCGAAGCGATGCCGGGGGGCCGCGCATGAGCCGCGTGGCGCTTGTCACCGGCGTGGTCGGCGGGATCGGTCAGGCCATCGCACGACGCCTGGCCGCCGAAGGGCATCGCGTGGTGGTCACCGACCTGCCCGGCCCGGCGCTGGATGCCGCCGCCGGAGCGCTCGGCCTGCCCGCCATCGGCGCGGATCTGGGCGACAGGGCCCAGGTGCAGGCGCTGATCCGGCGCATCGCGCAAGACCACGGGACGGTCCAGATACTTGCCAGCGCCGCGGGTGGCGTGCGCGGGCAGGTCGGGCGTCCCATCGGGGAAGTCTCCGAAGACGACTGGCGCGTCATTTTCGCGGCCAATGTCGATTCGGTTTTCTTCCTCGCCCAGTCCGTCGCCGAGGGGATGCGAGCGACGGGCTGGGGCCGAATCGTGACGATCTCAAGCGGCGCCGGGCTCAGGCCCAGCCTGACGGGGATCCAGGCCTATACCGCGGCCAAGCACGCGCTTGTGGGGCTGACGAAACAGCTCTCGCTCGACCTCGGGCGTTACGGGATCACGGTGAATTCCATCGCCCCCGGCTTTGTCCGGTCGAACCCGGCGACGGAACGCCAGTGGGAGGCCTTGGGCGAGGATGGCCAGCAGGCCCTGATCGCCCGCATCCACACCCGCCGCCTGGGACGGCCCGAGGATATCGCCGCCGCCGCCGCCTTTCTCACCGGGGAAGAGGCCGGGTGGATCAGCTCTCAAATCCTGTCCGTCGATGGAGGCGTCGCATGACCGATTCCGTTCTGGATCACGCCCTGCTGGGGCTGGACCGTTTGCAATCCGACATCGCGGCCCTGGTCGCCGCCGAATCCGTGGGGGCCGATCCGGCCCGCGCCGACGGGATGGAGGCCGCCCGCCTGCTGCTGGAAAACCGCCTGAAGGGCGCGGGCTACAGCGGCATCACCCGGCTGACGCCGGCGGACGGCTCGGGCCAGCCGGCGATCTATGCCGAACAGCTCGACGCACCCGGCGCGCCGACGCTGCTGATCTATGGCCATTACGACGTGCAGCCGCCCGAACCGCTCGACGCCTGGGACTCGCCCGCCTTCGCGCTGACCGAACGCGACGGGCGGCTCTACGGGCGGGGCGCATCCGACGACAAGGGGCCGATGCTGATCGCCCTCGCCGCGCTGGAGGCCTTCCTGGATGTCGAAGGCCGCCTGCCGGTCAACGTCAAGCTGCTGCTGGAGGGGGAGGAGGAGACCGGTTCGCCCTCCCTGCCCGGCATCCTCGACAGCCATGCCGAACTGCTGGCCGCCGATGCGGTTCTGTCGGCGGATGGCGGGCGCTGGCGGGCGGATCTCGTCTCGCTCACCACCGGGTCGCGCGGCTCGGCCGGGTTCGATATCTCGCTGACCACCGCCGGCAAGGACCTGCATTCGGGCCGCTATGGCGGCGCGGTGCCGAACGCCCTGCATGCGATGGCGCGGCTGCTGTCGTCGCTGCACGATGCCGAGGGGCGGATCGTAGTGGCCGGGTTCCTCGACGGCGTGGCCCTGCCCACGCCCGAGGAAGCCGGGGCAATGGCCGCGATCCCCTTCGACGAGGCCGCATTCTTTGCCCCGCTCGGCACGGTGCCCTATGGCGAGCCGGGATTCTCGACGCTCGACCGGCTGTGGATGCGCCCCACGGTCGAGGTGAACGGCATGTGGGGCGGGCATACCGGCGCCGGGTCCAAGACCGTGATCGCGCATCAGGCCCATGCCAAGCTGACCATGCGCCTTGTGCCCGGGCAGGACCCGAAGCGGGCGATGGAGGCGGTGCAGGCGCATCTCAGGGCGATGACCCCGGCGGGCGCGCAACTGCGCATCCACAGTGTCCGGGGCCTGTCCGCCGCCTATGCCGTGCCGGATGCGCATCCGCTGCTGGCGGCCGCCTCGGCGGCGCTGGAGGCCACCACCGGCCAGCACCCGGTGCGGGTGCGCATGGGGGCGACCCTGCCGCTGACCGGGCAGATCCACGACGCGCTCGGGATCGACACGGTGATGTTCTCGTTCTCGACCTCGGACGAGGATTACCACGCCCCGAACGAGTTCCTGCGCAAATCCGCCCTGCCCGACGGGCTGGCGGCCTGGATCGACCTGCTGCGCCGGGTCGGCAAACAGAAGACCAGGGATTACGGCCCGTACCGCACCGGGCGGAAGTGACCACCGCGCCCCTGCCCGCGCTGAACGACAACCGGCGCGGCGCCCTGCTGCTGGTGGCCGCCGCCGGTATCTTCACCGCCGAGGTCACCGCCGTGCGCCTTTTGGGCGACAGGGCAAGCAGCGGGCAGATCGTGTTCTTTCGCGGCTTCGCGCAGCTGATCGTCGTCGGCACCTGGATCGCCTTGCGCGATCCGGGCCTGCTGCGCACCGCACGCCCCGGGCTGCATCTGCTGCGCGGGCTGACCAGCCTGCTGTGCTGGCTGCTCTACTTCCGCAGCTTTCAGCTGCTGGACCTGTCGCTGGCCACCACGCTGACCTTCACCACCTCGCTCTTCACCGTGGCGCTGGCGCCGCTGGTGCTGGGCGAACGGGTCGGCCTGGCCAACTGGGTGCTGACGGCGCTTGGCTTTGGCGGTGTGGCGCTGGCCGCCGGGGCCACAGGGCTCAGCGCCGATCCGGCGATCCTGCTCGGGCTGGCGGCCGCCGCGGCGGCGGCGGTGCTGGTGTTCCTGAACCGCATCCTGTCACGGACCGAGAACACCGCCACCATCATGTTCTGGATCTCGGTGGTGGCCTGCCTGGGCACCGCGCCGGTGGCGGCGCTCGACTGGCAGCCGATCGGCCTGCCCGCGCTGCTGTTGCTGTCGGCGGCGGGCATCTGCGGTACCCTGGGCATGCTGCTGACGATCGAGGCCTACCGCGTGGGTGAGGTCGCGCCCCTCGCCCCCTTCCCCTACACCCGCATCGTCTTTGCCGTGGCGGTCGGGGCGGCGCTGTTCGGGGAATGGCCCACGGCGCGGAGCCTGCTGGGCATCGCGATCATCACCGGCTGCGCGCTGGCGGTGCGGCACCGGCGTTAGGGCCAGCCCGCCCCCCGGCCAGCCCGCCCCGGGATCGCGCCCAGATCCGCCGTCATGCTTTCGGTCATCGCTGCCTTCCGCCCATCCGTGTGACCCTACGAACGCAACTTGTAGGGGCGGAACACAGGATCTAGGCTCAACCTGCGGCATCGTTCCGTGTCGCCCGGCAGGACTGCGCCGGGCCCGCACAGTGCCGCGCAGAGGGAGGAGGAACCATATGCTGACAGACCCTGGACGGCACCTGGCCGACAGCGTGTCGCGCCTGGCCGATTGCCTGGCCCATTGGGCCGCCGTCGCGCCCGATCATCCGGCCCTGCTGCACGAGGGGCAGAGCTTCGATTACGCGGCGCTGGACGCGGCGGTCTCGGAAACCGCCGAACGGCTTGAGACGCGCGGCCTGCGACCCGGCGACCGGCTGTTCATCGTGGGCGAGAACACACCCGCCACTGTCATGCTGGTGCTGGCGGGCAATCGCGCGGGCGGCGTCGTCTCGGTGGTGAACGGCCGCATGGCGGATAGCGAAATCCGCACCCTGCACGATTTCGCCGACCCGCGCATCGCCGCCTTTGCCTGCGACGGCTCGGCCGCCGCCACCGCCCATGCCCGGGCCCTGGGGGCCGAAGGCGACGGGCCGATCCGGCTGGGCCAGACGCGCGACAGCCTGCCGGAACCGCGCGGACAGGATCCCCGGCGCGATACGGCGCTGATCATGTTCACCTCGGGCACCACGGGGCGGCCCAAGGGCGTGATGCTGTCCAACGCCTGCCTGCTGGACCAGGCCAAGTCCCAGTGCATCGCCCGCGCGCTGACGCCGGCGGACACGCTCTACGCCGTCTCTCCTCTCAGCCACAACATCGGGCTGGTGGGCAATGTGCTGGCCGCGTTCGCCGCCGGGTGCCGCACGGTGCTACCGATCCGCCACGATGCCGGCTACCTGGCCCGGATGCTGGCCGAAGGCGAGATCACGGTGATTGTCGGTGTGCCCCAGCTCTATGCCGGGCTGGTGGAACATGCGGTGCGCGAGGGGATGACTTTCGACGGTGCGCGGCTGCGGGTGGCCGGCTCCGGCGGCGCCCCGCTGGACCCTGCGCTCAAGGAGCGGGTGCGCGGCCTGCTGGGCGTGAACCTCTCCAACGGCTATGGCGCGACGGAATTCGTGCCCGTCTCGCGCACGCCGCTGCACCTGCTCGACCGAGAGCTGGCCGCCAATGTGGTCGGCGTGCCCAGCGAGGGGGTGGAGCTGCGCATCGTCGATGCCGACGGCACCGACCGGCCCGAGGGCGAGGCGGGGGAAATCTGGGTGCGCGGCCCGTTCATGATGCAGGGCTATTTCCGCAATGCCGAGGCGACGGACGAGGTGATGCGCCCCGGCGGCTGGCTGGCCACCGGCGATATCGGAGAGTTCCGCGACGGGCTGCTCTCGATCGTCGGGCGGCAGAAAGAGATCATCATCCGCTCGGGCTTCAACGTCTATCCCACGGATGTCGAGGCGGCGCTGTCCACGCATCCCGATGTCTCGGCCGTCGCCGTGGTGGGCCGCCCGGTTCAGGGAAACGAGGAAATCGTGGCCTATGTCACCGCCCTGCCCGGCCGCAGCCTGGACCCGCAGGCGCTGCGGGATTTCGTCCGGCCGGTGTTGACCGCCTACAAGATCCCGTCGGAAATCGTGGTGCTGGACGTCATGCCCGTCGGCCCCACGGGCAAGATCCTCAAGGCCGCCCTGAAGACTCGCGCCTGATCCCGCCCCCCAAGCGCCGCCTGCCGCAACCTGACCTGGAGAGACCCCATGCAACGCCCCTACCGCGAGGACCACGAGGCCTATCGCGACAGTTTCCGCCGCTTTGTCGAGGCCGAGATCGTCCCGCATCATGGCGATTGGGAAAAGGCGCATATCGTGCCGAAATCGGTCTGGCGCCGGGCCGGCGAGCTGGGCTTCCTGCTGCCTGCCATCCCCGAGGCATACGGCGGCGGCGGTGGCGATTTCGGCCATTCCGCGGTGATCATGGAGGAACTGGCCAAGGTCCATGCCTCAGGCCCCGGATTCTCGCTGCATTCCGATATCGTGGCGCCCTACCTGATGAATTTCGGCAGCGAGGCGCAGAAACGCCAGTGGCTGCCGATGATGGCCCGGGGCGAGGTCATCACCGCCATCGCCATGACCGAACCGGGCACCGGGTCGGATCTGAAGAACATCAAGACCCATGCCCGGCGCGAGGGCGACCACTACGTCATCTCGGGGCAGAAGACCTTCATCACCAACGGCCATAATGCGGGCCTGTACATCGTCGCCTGCAAGACCGACCCCGAGGCCGGGCGCAAGGGCGTCTCGCTGATCCTGGTGGAGGACACGCGCGACGGTTTTTCGCGTGGGCGGTCCATCGAGAAGCTGGGCCAGCATGCCCAGGACACGGCCGAGCTGTTCTTTGACGAGGTGCGCGTGCCGGTCACCAACCGGCTGGGCGAAGAGGGCAAGGGGTTCTCGTACCTGATGCGCGAGCTGGGGCAGGAACGGCTGATCATCGCCATCCGCGCCGCCACGATGATGGAGCAATGCCTGGCCGAGACCATCGCCTATACCAAGGGGCGCGAGGCCTTTGGTCAGCCGGTGTTCGAATTCCAGACTGCCAAGTTCCGGCTGGCCGAGGCCGCGGCGGAATGCGAGATGCTGCGCTGCTATATCGACAGCTGCCTGGCCGAGCACCTGGTCGAGAAGATCTCGCCAGAAAAGGCAGCCAAGGCCAAGCTGGTTTCGACCGAATTGCTGGGCCGCTGGCTGGACATCTTCCTGCAGCTGCACGGCGGCTATGGTTACACCACGGAATACAGCATCGGCCGGGCCTGGACCGATGCACGGGTGTTCCGGATCTACGGAGGTTCGTCCGAAATCATGCGCGAGATCATCTCGCGCACCCTGTGACCCCTGTCTGGATCAGAGGCCGACGACGTGGTTGTCCCAGGCCCGCGCGCGCAGGCCCAGCGGATGGGCCCTGCCCTCGGACAGCTTGAGCAGGCCGCCCATTCCGTCGGTCAGCAGGAAACCGTCGGGCAGGGTCGCCGCGCCGCAGACATCCGCCCGGGCCAGCGCGCCGATGAACTGCCCGCTGGCGTCGAACCGCTGCACCCGCCCGCCACGGGGCGAGGTGATCGCGATCTCGGTCCCGGCGCCGTTCATCGCGATGGAGCCGGCGTAGTTCTGCATCAGCACCTGTTCGCCCTCGGGTGCGGCAGCCAGGGTCAGCGGCTTGCCGCGGCGGTGCAGGCCCAGCAGTGGCGGGGCCAGTTCGGCGGGCCCCTCCCACTGCATGGCAAAGGCCAGCAGCCCGTCGTCGCGGGTGGCGAGGTGGCGGATGGAGTTGAAATGCAGATCGGGCTGCAGCGAGACCTGTTCGACCAGCCCGTCCTCCAGCGTCATATAGGCGAGGTTGGGGCGCATGTCGGGCAGGTTCAGCTTGGTGCGGTCGGTGGCGTCGGTCCGGATGCCGCCATTGGCCACGGCCAGGGTGCGCCCGTCGGCCATCAGCAGCACCTCATGCGGGCCGATGCCGCCGGTGGACAGCTCGCCGATGCGCAGATAGCCGCCGTCGGCGTCCCAGATTCCCAGACGCCCCGCGCTGCCATCGGCCATCTGTTCCGAGGTGACAAGGATCGCGCCCTCCTGCAGGAAGGCCCCGTGACCGTTGAACTGCCGCCCCTCGGGCGGTTCCAGCCGGTGGCGGACCTTGCCGATCGCGCAGTCGACCACCAGCGCATAGGCGCCAGGGCGGCGGGCAAAGAACACCGCCTCGGGCCGGTCGGGATGGCCCGCCCCGGCATGGCCCCGGGCGGGCAGCGGGATGCGAAAGGTATCGGCCCCGCCCGCGGTGATCCCGTAAAGCGCATAGCTGCCGTCCGCCTCCTTCGCGCAGGCGAGGAAGGCGGGGCTGCCCGCATCGGCCCAGCTGAGCGTCGGCAGGGTCGATGCGGCGAGGAGCGAGGCAAGAAATCCGCGGCGGGTGGTCATTCGGCTTGTCCTTTCGGCTGGCGATCCCGGGCCCATGCCCCGGCGCGCCCGGGGCGTGGCGCGGGCCGCAGGCGTCGCGCGAAGGGCGGCGGGGGGCCTGTCCGGCTCAGTCCCCGTCGCCCGAGTTGAACCCGGCGGCCACGCCCAGCGGATCGCCGATCTCGTCCGAGACGGCGGCGCGGATCGCCTGAATGCGCTGCTGCAGGATCTCGACATGCAGCCGCTCCTGCGGATCCTCGATGGTCTGGAAGGTCGGGTCCTCGATATTCGCCGTGACATCCGCCGCCGCGGCAAAGGCCGCGTCGGTCTCAGGGGTCGGGCCGTTGGCCAGCGTTCTGGCCAGCCCGTGCAGCGCCTTGAGCGACAGTTCGACATTGCGCAGGGGACGGCCGGACCGCCAGGCCTCGGCCCGGGTCGGGCGGGGGCGCTCGAACGTGCCCAAAGGACGGCCCAGCCGGGTTTCGGCGTTGAACTCCAGCCCCGCCATCAGCTGGGTATAGAGCGCGCGCAGCGCCTCGTCCTTGCTGAGGTAGACCGGATTGTTGTCCGCCCCGGCGCTGAGCAGCGTATCGGCAAACCCCCCGGCCCAGCCGGTTTCCAGCCGGGTCGCGGTGCGGGCCAGGTCGGCGGCGATGGTCTGCACCAGCCGGCAGGAATAGCTGCCGGTCTCATAACCGTCGAACGCGGGATCGAACAGCATCGCCTCAAGCGCGAAGAACCCGCGCGCCGCCGCCGAGACCTCGGCATAGCCGCCCACGTCATCGGCCACCGGGTCCTGATCGGCGATCATCCCGGCCAGGGTCTTGCCGACAAAACCGCGCTTGTCGGGCCAGAAGGCGATGGAATGGGTCACCGCCTCGGTCGGGCCAAGCTGCAGATGCGCCACGCCCAGCCAGGCATCGAAGGCGGCGTTGTAGCTGTCGTCGAGCGCGGCAGGGGTGCAATCGGCCGCCGCCGCATCGGCCAGGGCCGAGGTCGCCCTGCTGAAGGCCTGAAACCCCGGCATGGCGTGTTCGTTCACCACCTCGGGCACCGCGGCGGCAACCGGTCCGGCAAGGGTCAGGGCAAGGGCCAGGGTTCGGATCATCACAGCGACTCCAGGTATCGTATCAGGGCGGCACGATCCGGCGCGGGCATGTCGATCACGGCCTGTTTCTGGGCCTCGGCCTCTCCGCCGTGCCACAGGACCGCCTCCAGCAGGCTCCGCGCCCGGCCGTCGTGCAGCAGGAAGCTGTGTCCGCTCACCTGCCGGGTCAAGCCGATACCCCAGAGCGGCGCGGTACGCCACTCACGTCCGTTGGCGCGGAATTCAGGACGGTTGTCCGCCAGCCCCTCGCCCATGTCGTGCAGCAGAAGGTCGGTATAGGGCCAGATCAGCTGGAAACTCTGCTCGTCGCGCCCCTTCAGCCGGGCGGTCACGAATTTCGGAACGTGGCACGAGGTGCAGCCGGTGGCATAGAACACCTCCTTGCCGCGCAGCACCTCGGGATCGTCGATGTCGCGCCGGGCGGGCACCGCAAGGTTGCGCGAGTAGAAGGTGACGAGATCCAGCCCTTCGCCGTCGATCTCGGTGCCGCGCGCATCGCCGCCGCCGTCGGGCAGGCCCCGGCAGATGTCCTGCGCGGCGGTGCATTCGCCCCAGCCCGCCGCATGCATGGGCGAGCTGATCCCGATGTCTCCGGAAAACGCCCCCGCCGACTGCGCCTTGATGGTGGGCATCCCGGCCTTCAGCCCGAAACGGCCCAGCATGGGCTGGCCGAATTCCTCGGACCAGACGATATTGGCCCTCCCCGAGATGCCGTCGCCATCGGCGTCGTCGGGATCCTCATGCGCCAGGATATCGCCGGCGGGGATCGCCTCCAGCAGGCCCAGCCCGATCATCTGCGGCGCCACGCGGGGCGAGGTCATCGCCCCCTCGCCCAGGGGGCCGTAGCCCAGGTTGTCGGCGCGCCAGACCGGGCGGCGCAGGCTGGCGCTTTCGCCATCGGACAGGGCGATTTCTTCCTCGGCCCATTCGACGCCCAGCCGGTATTCGGCGGGCTGGCCCTGCACGGCAAAGTTCTGCAACTGCAGGCCATAGACCGGGTCGGGCCGGTCGCGGTCGACATGGCCATCGAGCGCGGCCAGATAGGCCTCGATCCCGGTCATCGGCTCATCGTCGCCGGCGGGCACCGACACACGCAGAAAGATCGAGCTCGGCTCCTCTCCCTCCACCGGCGGGTGGCCGCGCCCGTCCTTCAGGTGGCAGGACTGGCAGCCGCGCGCGTTGAACAGCGGGCCCAGCCCGTCCGAGGCCAGCGTGGACGAGGGCGACGAGACCCAGATCTTGCGGAACAGCCCGTTGCCCACCTTGAACAGCAATTCGTTCTCGAAGGACATGTTGCCCGAGGGCTGCGAGAACGCATCCGCATTGTCGCGCGCCCGCACCGTGGCGGCACCGGCGGGATTGCCCTCGAACCTTTCGGGCGCGGTGAAATCCGTGGCGGGTTCGGTGACCCGGGCGATCCGCGCGGCGTCGTCCGCGCTGCGCGGGATCGTGTCCAGATGCGGGTCCGAAGCGAGGTCGGCAGCAGCGACCGCCGCCGGCAGGCAAGCCAGAAGAAGACAGGCGAAGCGCTTACTCGGCTTCGTCCATCTTCGACGCGTTGAGTTGGGCATAGCGTTCGCCACCGATCTTTTCGTAGAGGTCGATCTGGGTTTCCAGGAAGTCGATATGCCCTTCCTCGTCCGCCATCAGCTCCTCGAACAGCTTCATCGAGACAAAATCGCTGACCGACCCGCAATATTCCCGCGCCTCGCGATAGAGTTCGCGGGCCTCGTGCTCGGCGGCGAGGTCGGATTTCAGCGTCTCGATCGGGGTTTCGCCGATCCGGAGCGGGTCCAGTTTCTGCAGGTTCGGGTGGCCCTCCAGGAACAGGATGCGCTGGATCAGCTTGTCCGCGTGGTGCATCTCTTCGATGCTTTCCTCGCGGCTTTTCCTGGCCATGTGGCCGAGGCCCCAGTCTTCCTGCATGCGAAAGTGCAGCCAGTACTGGCTGACCGCGGTCAGCTCGCTGCGCAATGCGCTGTTAAGGTACTCGATGACCTTGGCGTCGCCCTTCATATTCGGCTCCCTCCTGTTGGCCGCGGCGCAGGCCGCGTAGCTGCATGGGGACACCGGTGTTGTCGTTCGCCCGCATGGTCGACAGGAACAGGGGCATGCAGCCGCCGCAATCCGCCGCCTTGCCGAGCGCGCGATACACCTTGCCCGGCGTGATGATCGTCGCCGGGTCCGCGGCGCGCATCCAGTCGATGGCCGAATGGATGTCGCGGTCGGTGATGTGCCGGCAATGGCAGACGATCATCGCGTGGCCTCCTTACTGGAACACCGCATCGGGATTGTCGAGCGAATCCGAGCCCGCAAACCCGATCTGGTCCAGCCCGAGCGCCGCGACGGCCCTCTCGATGGAGCGGGTCTGCGTGATCAGCCCGTCGACGGCGGCCTGGATCAGCGCCTCGCCTTCGGCATTGCCGCGTGCCAGCATCATGTCGTAGTGAAACCCGCCTTCGGCCGCATCGCGGATCGCGCCAAGCGCCGCCATCGTCGACTCCAGTTCGCCGGTCAGGCGGGTGTCGACCGCGGGATCGGCCTCGGCCACCAGATCCGACAGGGACGGGCCGCTGACGGTCGAACCGTCGACGCGGGTATA
This sequence comes from Pseudooceanicola pacificus, assembly GCF_009789075.1. Classification (GTDB taxonomy): domain Bacteria; phylum Pseudomonadota; class Alphaproteobacteria; order Rhodobacterales; family Rhodobacteraceae; genus Pseudooceanicola; species Pseudooceanicola pacificus. Next base: position 121,660 of record NZ_WNXQ01000009.1, on the reverse strand, counting down.
CGTGCCCAGATAGACGTTCTGCACGCCCTTGCCGTCGTAGTAATGGCTCATGTGGGTGTTGTCGGAAAAGCAGTCATGCTCTTCCTCGGGGTCGTTCAGCATCAGGCCCAGCTTCATCCGCTCGCCCGCCTGTTCGCCATAGGACAGGCTACCCATCCCGGTCAGCATCGCCACGATGCCGGCATCCTCGTCCGATTCCAGCGTGGTGCGGGCCGCGCCGTCCTCGGCCCACTGGGCTGCCATATATTCCAGATCCGACACCAGCAGCTGGGTCGCCGCCGTCAGATAGGCCCCGCGCCGGTCGCAGTTGCCGTGGGTGCAGTCATCGCCCGTGGCGTAATCGGTCCAGGGGCGTTCGCCCGCCCCGGCCTCGGTCCCGTGCAGATCCTGGCCCCAGAGCAGGAATTCGATGGCATGGTAGCCCGAGGCGACATTGGCCTCGACCTCGTCGGCCTCGTGCAGGGTCGACTCGATCAGCTCGGGGGTGATCTCGGTCGCGTCGACCTCTTCGCCCGACAGGGTGAATTTCGGCGTCGCGATCACGTTCAGCGCGGCATAGCCGTTTTCATCCGTCGCCCCGCCATAGCCCGGGTCGACATAGTCGATCAGCCCCTCGTCCAGCGGCCAGGAATTCACCTTGCCCTCCCAGTCGTCCACGATGGGATTGCCGAAGCGGAAGGCCTCGGTCTGCTGATACGGCACGCGGGCGGCCTTCCACGCGATGCGCGCGGCCTCCAGCGCCTCGGCCGAGGGGGTGTCGACCAGCGTCCGCACCGCCGCCTGCAGGGCCCTGGCGGTGGACAGGCTGTCCTCGTACCCGGCCAGGGCGATATCGGCATAGGTGTCGATCACTTCGGCCTTCTCGACCGCAAATGCGGGGGCGGCCGTCAGGGCGGTGGTGGCGAGGAACAGGGCGAAGCGGCCGGTCATGACGGGTCCTTTCGTCGGGCTCCGGACGCGAGAGTCGCCCGGACATGTGATTGCCCGGAACCTGAGCAAAACAGTAGGTGATGTCAATTCTTAAACTGATTGTTTTGATCGGGTAAGATGACGCAGCCCCCTGCGGCATGGAATTCCGGACTGGAACCCGCGGCCCTGCGGCGGCACAAAGGGGGCGACAGCAACGCATGGGGCCGAGATGGTGCGCGTATTGGCAGCGATCTGGATCGCGATGATGATCCTGTCCGTGGCGGTGCCCGCCCTGACACCCGCCACCGATATGGGGCTGACGCGCGGGCTGAACCGGGTGATGACCTTCCTCGCCTTCCAGCTGGCCGCCGGCTTGCCCGCCTTCTGGCTCTGGGCGCTGTCGGGGCGTCAGCCGGGCGCCGCGCGGCGCTGGCTGGCGCGCATCCCCGGGCTGGTCGCGCTGGCGCTGGCCCTGGGCATCGCGGCGCTGCTGCTCTGGCCCGAGATGTCGGTCCAGCGCCCCGACAGCCCGCCCCCGCCGCCCGGCCCGGTCACCACAACCGTCGACACCTGATCGCGCGGCCCGGAACCGCCTATCAGGTGGACGCCGCCCGCGCCGCGCTTTAGGTTCGGGCAGAACCGCGAGGACGCCACCGCCCCATGCAGGATACCCAACCCAAGGCCTACCAGGTCCTGGCCCGGAAATACCGGCCCGAAACCTTTGCCGACCTCGTCGGACAGGATGCGATGGTGCGCACCCTGCGCAACGCCTTCAAGGCCGACCGCATCGCCCAGGCCTTCATCATGACGGGCATCCGGGGCACCGGAAAGACGACCACCGCGCGGATCATCGCCAAGGGGATGAACTGCATCGGCACCGACGGCACCGGCGGGCCCACCACCGAACCCTGCGGCCAGTGCGAGCATTGCAAGGCGATCATGGAGGGCCGTCACGTCGACGTGCTGGAAATGGACGCGGCGTCGAACACCTCGGTCAACGATATCCGCGAGATCATCGACTCGGTGCACTACCGGGCGGCCTCGGCGCGCTACAAGATCTACATCATCGACGAGGTGCACATGCTCTCGACCAGCGCGTTCAACGCGCTGCTCAAGACGCTGGAAGAGCCGCCCGCCCATGTGAAGTTCATCTTTGCCACCACCGAGATCCGCAAGGTCCCGGTGACGGTGCTGTCGCGCTGCCAGCGCTTCGACCTGCGCCGGATCGAACCCGAGGTGATGCTGGCCCTGATGCGCCGCATCGCCGGGGCCGAAGGGGCCGAGATCACCGACGACGCCCTGGCGCTGATCGTGCGCGCCGCCGAAGGGTCGGCCCGCGACGCGACCTCGCTGCTGGACCAGGCGATCAGCCACGGCGCGGGCGAGACAGGCGCCGATCAGGTGCGCGCCATGCTGGGGCTGGCCGACCGGGGCCGCGTGCTGGACCTGTTCGAGATGATCATGCGGGGCGATGCCGCCGCCGCCCTGGGCGAATTGTCGGCGCAATATGCCGACGGGGCCGACCCGATGGCGGTGCTGCGCGACCTGGCCGAGATCACGCACTGGATTTCCGTCGTGCAGATCACGCCCGAGGCGGCCGAGGATCCCACCATCGGCCCCGACGAACGCGCCCGGGGGCAGGACCTAGCCACCCGTCTGCCGATGCGGGTGCTGACCCGGATGTGGCAGATGCTGCTGAAATCGCTGGAAGAAGTCGCCGCCGCGCCCAATGCGATGATGGCGGCCGAGATGGCGATCATCCGCCTGACCCATGTCGCCGACCTGCCCGCGCCGGAGGAACTGCTGCGCCGCCTGCAATCGGAAACGCCCCCGCCGCCGCCCCCCGGTGGCGGCATGGCGCAGCGCCCCCCGGCCTCCGCGCCGGGGGCCCATGCCGCAGGATCCGCCGCCCCCGCGCCCCAGCCCTCACGCGGGCCCGTCCAGCAGGGCGGCGGCGGCGAGGCGATGGCGCTGGCTGCCGAACAGGCGCTGGCCCGCTATCCCAGCTTCGAGCATGTGGTCGAGCTGATCCGCTCCAACCGCGACGTGAAACTGCTGGTCGAGGTCGAGACCGGCCTCCGCCTGGCCGCCTATCGCCCCGGCCGGATCGAGTTCCAGCCCGCCCCCGGCGCGCCGCAGGACCTGGCGCAGCGCCTGGGGCAGCGGCTGCAGCACTGGACCGGCAACCGCTGGGCCGTGACCCTGGTGAACGAGGGCGGGGGCGAGACCATCGCCGAGGTGCGCGACGCCCGCGCCCGCGCGCTGGAGCAGGAGGCCCTGGCCCATCCGCTGGTCTCGGCCGTGCTGACCGCCTTTCCCAAGGCCAGGATCACCGCGATCCGCACCCCCGAGGAGGTCGCCGCCACCGCCGAGGCCGAGGCCCTGCCCGAGGTCGAGGACGAGTGGGACCCCTTCGAGGAAGACTGACGCCGCGGGGGACTGGTGACGGGAGAGACTGGCGCCAGGCAAGACCGCCGGCAAGAAAGACCGGCGCCGGGGCAGACTGACAGGCCCCCGGCCCTTGCGCCGCGCGGGTCATGCCGCAATATGACATGCAAACCCGGCCTGCCGCCGGAGCAGAGAGACAAAGGAGATCACGGAATGTTCAAGGGCCTCGGACAGATGGGCGACATGGCCAAGATGATGAAGTCCGCCCAGGAGCTGCAGACCAAGATGACGCAGCTGCAGGAGGACATGCATGCCATGATCGTCACCGGCGAAAGCGGCGCGGGCCTCGTCAAGGCCAGCTGCAGCGCCAAGGGCGAGCTCAAGTCGCTGGACATCGACCCGTCGATCTTCAACCCCGACGAAAAGGAAGTGGTCGAGGATTTGATCCTCGCCGCCATCAAGGACGCCCAGTCCCGCGCGCAGGACCGTCAGCAGGAAGAGATGAACAAGCTGACCGAAGCCATGGGCCTGCCCAAGGACCTCAAGCTGCCGTTTTGATCGCGCCCTTCCTTCTGACCCCTGACATGGCACTGCGCCTGGCCGGCCCCGGCCCGCTGTCGCCTGTCCGGGTGTCGGGGGTCGTGCTGGGCGCGCTGCTGCCCTGGCTCGTCACCGGGCTGGCGCTCTTTGCCACCGGGATCGGGCTTGAGGCCGCGGGCGAGGCGCTTGGCGAAGGGCCCTATGGCCCCCTCAGGGCCGCCGCGTCCGCCGTCGCGCTGATGTTCTTTCCCTTCTGCCTGGGCTGGCTGGCGCTCTGGCTGCCTGCCGCTCTGCGCGCCCTGGCCGCCCGCCGGCCGGTGGCCGACGCCGCCGGGTTCTGGCGCGCCCACCGGCGCCTGTTCATGGGCACCGCGCTATGAGTTCCACCGGCGACATCCAGGCGCTGATCGACATGATGGCGCGGCTGCCCGGCCTGGGCCCGCGCTCGGCCCGGCGCGCGGTGCTGCACATGATCCGCAAGCGCGCCCTGCTGCTGACGCCGCTGGCCGACCAGATGCACCGGGTGGCCGCCTCGGTGCGCGAATGCGCCACCTGCGGCAACCTCGGCAGCACCGACCGCTGCGACATCTGCCTGTCCGAGAAACGCGCCAATGGCGAGCTCTGCGTGGTCGAGGATGTGGCCGACCTCTGGGCGATGGAACGCTCGGGCGTGTTCCGCGGGCGCTATCACGTGCTGGGCGGCACGCTTTCGGCGCTTGACGCCATCGGCCCCGAGGAGCTGCGCATCCCCCGCCTGCTGGACCGGATCGCGCCCGAGGGCATCACCGAGGTCATCCTGGCGCTGAATGCCACAGTCGACGGCCAGACCACCGCGCATTACATCGCCGACCAGCTGGAGGGGCGGGTGATGCTGACCTCGCTGGCCCAGGGCGTGCCCATCGGCGGAGAGCTCGACTACCTCGACGACGGCACGATCACCGCCGCGCTCAGGGCGCGCAAGCAGCTCTGAGGGATCAGACCGCCGCCTCGTAGGCCCAGTCCGGCAGATCGTTGCCCTGCACCAGTTCCGCGCCCAGGCGGCCCAGTTCGTCGGAACATTTGGCGCCGCGCCCGCAGCCGGCCACCGCCACCGCCACCCGGTCCCCCATCCAGCGGAATTGCGCGATATTCTCGGCCACATAGGTGGTGACGCAGGGGATCGTGCGGCGCGACAGAATGTCGAGGCCCGGCACCCGCGCCCTGACCGCCGCCTCCAGCTGCGCGCCGACCTCGGCCGAGCCGTCCGAGCGGAACCAGTCGCGCAGGGCCGCCTCGCCCTCCAGCAGGACGTTGACCATGTCGCCGCCCATCTTCAGGTACCACTTGCCGTCCGGGTAGAGGATCGGCGGCAGCATGTAGGGGTCGTTGCCGTCGGGCTGCTGGTAGATCAGCGACGGCATCGACCGGTGCCGCGCGGCTTCCTCGGGCGAGAGTTCCAGCAGCGCCGCCGTGCGCGCGTAGACAGTGATGTCGAGCGCCCCGCCGAACAGGGTGTTGGTAAACCCCCCGGCGGCGACAAGCACACGGTCGGCCGTGACCTCGCCTGCCTCCGTCGCGATGCGCACGCCATCCGCCCCTTCGTCGAAGCCGAGCGCGCGGGCCGCCACGAGTCGCGCCCCCGCCCGCTGCGCCGCGCGGGTCTGCGCCTGCACCAGGCGGCGCGGGCTGATGTGACCGGCATTGCGCGGTTCGTACAGCGCCAGCGTCCCCTCGGGAAAGGCGAAATAGGGGAACAGGCGCGCCAGGTCCCTGTCCCGCAATTCCTCGCATTGGATCGCGTCGCGATCCCGCACCGCGCAGAGCCGATCCATCAGCGCCGAGCCCTCGGGCCCCGCCATCAGGCTGCCCGCCTCGGTAAAGAAGGGCACGCCGCTTTCATCCTCGATCTCGCGATACCGCGCGATCGACGCGCGCGAGACCGTCGACCAGAAGGGCCAGGGATCCAGCCCCCGGGTGATCCGCCCCTCGTCGTAATGGCTGGCAAAGACCCCGTCATGGGCCTTGCGATCCGCCGGTTCGTCGGGGCCGATCAGGGTGATGTCATGCCCCTGCCGCGCCAGATGCCGGGCCGCCGCCGACCCGATCAACCCGCGCCCGATGACCGCTATCCGCATGACCCCATACCCCCTGTCCGTTCCGGTTCGCCCGCAGGTAATCACGCGCCCGGGGAAATGGGAACGCCGTTCGTCGCCAGATCGCACCACGGTCCCGGGTCAGGCACCTGCAGGCGGGACCCGCGTCAGGAATGTCCTGTCCTCGCGCGTGATGAACCTTTCCCTTTGCGCGAATTCATAGGCCTGCCGCCCCAGCGGATCGGCCGCCAGCCGGGCCTTGTAGGCTTCGTACGCCGCAAGGCTTTCGATGTCGTAAATGCCATAGGCCAGCGTGGCCGAGCCCTCATGCGGCAGGTAATAGCCGGTCAGGCTGGCCCCGCAGCGCGGGATCGCCTCGGCCCAGTTGCGGGCATATTCCGCAAATTGCGCCTTCTTTGCCGGGTCGATGTGGTAGCGGATGATGCAGGTCAGCATGGGTGCCCTCTTGATTGGTGTGCCCCCGGGGTCTAATCCGGTTGGCATCACGGATGCTTCGATGGAGGTCGAAGGATGAGGGAAGGCCCGGATATTGCCCGCATCGCCGCGCTGATCGGCGATCCGGCGCGCGCCAACATCCTGACCGCGCTGCTGAGCGGCAAGGCGCTGACCGCAACCGAACTGGCGGCCGAGGCCGGGGTGACGGCTCAGACCGCCTCCACCCACCTGGCGCGGCTGGCCGAGGGCGGTCTGATCGAGACCCGCCGCCAGGGACGGCACAAATACGTCACCCTCGCCTCCGAGGAGGTCGCCGCCGTGCTGGAGGCTCTGACAGGGCTGGCCGCCGGACAGGGCCATCTGCGCACCCGCACCGGCCCGAAGGATGCCGAGCTGCGCCGCGCCCGGGTCTGTTACAACCACCTGGCCGGGGATATGGGCGTGCGCCTGTTCGAAAGCATGGCAGCGCGCCGCCTGCTGGAGGTGCGCCCGGACGGCGTGACCCTGGCGCCCGCCGGACAGGATTTCGTCAGCGCCTTCGGCATCGACCTCGCGGCGCTCAGGTCGCACCGCACACCGCTGTGCCTGCCCTGCCTCGACTGGAGCGAGCGGCGCAGCCATCTGGCCGGCAGCCTGGGCCGCGCAATGCTGACCCGGATGCAAGAGCTGGGCTGGCTGCGCCGGGCCGAAGGACGGCTGATCCGGGTCACCGCGCGGGGCGAAACGGACTTCGCCCGCGCCTTTCCCGTCTGAACCGGGCGGGACGGGGTCGCGGCTTAACGGAATCGCAACACAGCTCGCTTCATCATCATCGCGGGGGTGAAACAGGGTGACCGACCATGTCTGTCTGCACAACCTCCGTGCCCAAAGCAAATGTCTGCCTTGCCTGCCGCATGTCCAACGCCGCGCGAGATAACGGGGTGGTGCCCGGCGCGCGTGCGACCCCGACAGCAACGCCGCCGCCGGTGGCCGGGCCAGGCCTTTCGGGCCGGGCCGTGGAGCCGCCGGATACCGTCAACGCCATGTCCGTATTCGATTCGCTGGTGATCCGCCCACAACCGCGCACCGCCAGCGCGGACCTGTCGGCGGCCCGGGCCGAACGTCTCTACCTCGACGCCCAGCGGACCGGCACCCGCGTGGCCTGACCACCCGCGGGGCCTGTCCGGTGCCCGCCCGCCGGGCCGGGGCGGCGCGCAGGCCCGTTTCGCCGCACCGCCGGCCGGGGTCGCAACGCAAAACGGGCGCAGCCTGCGCCGCGCCCGCCCGTATCGCCATCCTGCCCCGCGGGGCCGCCCTGTCAGGGCTGGTCGTCCTCGTCATCGTCAACCGGCGCATTCGGCAGGTTGAAGAAGCTGTCGGCGTCGACCAGGTTGTCTTCCTTCTCGTCCTCGTCGTCATCCGACAGCGAGAAGGTCTCCAGCCCCTCGATCGCGGTCGGCATGCGCGGCTCGGCTTCCATGCCCAGGCTCTGCTCGGTCGACAGCAGCTTGCGGCGCTCGTCGTCGGTCATCGCGGCGCCGTCGGCCAGGCGCTTGGCGGCGGCCTTCTGCACGGCGGTGTCCAGTTCCGACTGCTTGCACAGGCCCAGGGCGACCGGGTCGATCGGCTGGATATTGGCGATGTTCCAGTGGGTCCGCTCGCGGATCGACTGGATCGTCGGCTTGGTCGTGCCCACCAGCTTGGAGACCTGGCCATCGGTCAGCTCGGGGTGGAACTTGACCAGCCAGAGGATCGCCGCCGGGCGGTCCTGCCGCTTGGACAGCGGGGTGTAGCGCGGGCCGCGGCGCTTTTCCTCGCCCACGGCGGCCGGGTTGAACTTCAGCTTCAGCTTGTGAAACGGGTCCTTCTCGGCCTTGTCGATCTCGTCCTGGGTCAGCTGGTTGTTGGTGATCGGGTCAAACCCCTTCACGCCGGCGGCCACGTCGCCATCGGCAATCCCCTGGACTTCCAGCTCGTGCAGGCCGACGAAATCGGCGATCTGCTTGAAGCTGAGCGTCGTGTTGTCCACCAGCCAGACGGCGGTCGCCTTGGCCATGAGCGGTTTGTTCATCCTGCACACTCCTTCAAACGTCTGCGCCGCCCCGGACGGGCGGCAAGTCTTCCCCGTCGCCTGTTTCCAGGCGGCACCGGGTTCCGGTGCGGGTTTCCGTTGTCGGGGAACTTGGCGGCTATATAGTCGCCCGGAACCGAGTTGGAAAGAGAGAATGCACAGGCTGATCCCCCTGCTCCTGGCCCTGGTCCTGTCCGCCCCCGCCGCGCGGGCCGATGGCGAACCGGCCGGGGAATTCGACTACTACCTGCTGGCGCTGAGCTGGTCCCCCACCTGGTGCGCGCTGGAAGGACGGGCGCGCAACTCGCCCCAATGCGCGCCCGACCGGCGCTTCGGCTGGGTCCTGCACGGGCTCTGGCCGCAGTTCGAGGACGGCTATCCCAGCTATTGCCGCAACGCCGCCCGCCCGCCCTCGCGCCAGGAGACCGCGGCGATGGAGGATATCATGGGCACCCCCGGCGCGGCCTGGTACCAGTGGAAGAAACACGGCGTCTGCTCCGGCCTCGCCGCGCGCGACTACTTCCGCCTCGCCCGCCTCGCCTGGGACCGCGTCACCCGCCCCGAGGTGCTGCGCACCCTCGCCCGCGACGTGACCCTGCCCGCCAAGGTGGTCGAACAGGCCTTCCTGGAGGCGAACCCGGGCTGGAGCGCCGACATGCTGACCATCACCTGCAAGTCCGGCCGCATACAGGAGGCTCGCCTCTGCCTGACCCGCGACCTGGAACCCCGGCCTTGCGGCGCGGATGTGCGGCGCGACTGCGCCATGACCGACGCCCTGCTGGAACGCATCGACTGACCCCGCCCCAAGGGCGCGCCACCCGCAGCCAGGGCCGGTCCGCCCCGCTTCCTCTGGCCATAAATATCCCCGCCGGAGGCTTCGCGGCGGAAGGCCACCCCTTGCGGGTGGAATTCCGCCGCGAACCCCCGCCGCCGCAGGCCCTCAGCCCCCGACTTCCAGCACGATCTTCCCGATATGGGCCGAACTCTCCATCCGCTCATGCGCCCCTGCGGCATCTTCCAGCGGGAACTCGCTGTCCATCACCGGCTTCAGCCGCCCGGCATCCAGCAGCGGCCAGACCCGCTCGCGCAGGGCGCTGGCGATCTCGGCCTTGGCCAGGTCGCTCTGGGGCCGCAGGGTCGAGCCGGTGATCGTCAGCCGTTTCACCATGACCAGGGCAAAGTTCAGCTCCGCCTTGGGCCCGTTGAGGAAGGCGATCTGCACCAGGCGCCCGTCCTCGGCCAGGGCGCGGATGTTGCGCGGGATGTAGTCGCCGCCCACCATGTCCAGGATCAGGTTCATCCCGCCCTCGCCCTTCAGCGCCTCGACAAAATCCTCCTCGCGGTAATTGATCGCCCGCTCCGCGCCCAGCTCCTCGCAGACCCGGCATTTCTCGGCCGATCCGGCCGTGGCAAAGACCCGCGCGCCCATGGCGCTGGCCAGCTGGATCGCCGTCGTTCCGATGCCCGAGGATCCGCCATGCACCAGGAATGTCTCCCCCGCCTGCAGACGGCCACGCATGAAGACATTGGTCCAGACGGTAAAATAGGTCTCGGGCAGGCAGGCGGCCTCGCGCATCCCCATGCCCCGGGGCACCGGCAGGCAATGGGCCGCCGGCGTCACCGCATATTCGGCATAGCCCCCGCCGGGCAGCAGGGCGCAGACCTTGTCCCCTACGGCCAGGCCGCTGACGCCCGATCCCACGGCGGCCACCTCGCCCGAGGCTTCCAGCCCCGGCAGATCGCTTGCGCCCTTGGGCGGATCGTAGGTGCCGGCACGCTGCGCGGCATCGGGGCGGTTCACCCCGGCAAAGGCCACCTTGAGCAGCACCTGCCCCGGGCCGGGCACGGGCATCGGACGGGTGGCGGGCACCAGCACCTCGGGTCCGCCGGGTTTCGAGATTTCGACCACGCGCATCGTGTCGGACATAGGGGCCTCCTTCCAGGTTCGGCCGCACTATCGACCGCGCGCCGGGAAATGCCAATCCGGCATCCGGCTTTTCTGCCCCGGCCCATCTTGCAGGCCCGCCCCGTCTTGCAGGCCCGCCCAGTCCGGTTCAGCCCCCGCCGTGGCCCGGCATCCCGGCCGCGCGGCTTGCGGGCGGGCGGATGCGGCCCAGCAGGGCCATCGGCCCGGCCAGCAGGGCCGAGGCCAGCCGGTTCTCGCGCAGGTCGGCCTTGACCTTCTCGATCTGCATCACATCGTCGATGCGGCGGTCGAGGAATTCCCAGGTCGCCTGGAATGCCGGGGAATCGTCGCCCAGCCAGAACAGCACGACAGAGCCGTAGACACCCGACAGGGTCGCCCGCTTGGTGTACCAGTTGATGTCGTCCGAACTGTCGCCGAGGCTGCGCCAGATCAGATCGGCCGTGCCCCAGATCGCCCGCGCGCCCTCGCCCGCATGCTGTGGCAGGGCAAAGAGCGTCGTGCCCCGGCGCACCAGTTCGCGATCCCCTGCGGCCTCGATGCGAAAGCGGACGGCGGCGGCGATCCGGTCGCGGAACCGCATGTCGGTCAGGTCTTCCTCCTGCAGGCGCGCCACCATCGCCGCATCGCCCCTCGCGTGGTAGGCCAGCGCCAGATCGACCCCGCCGCGCGGGTAGAGCAGGCGCGCCAGCGCGGGCGCGACATCGGCCTCCGCGGCGGCGGCGGTCAGGGTTGCGGCGGACCATCCGTCGAACGGCACATGGGCCAGGGCGGCGTCCAGGATACGCTCTGCGGGGGCGGTCTGATCGGTCATCTCGGGCTCCTCGTCGGGCTGCGGCTGCATGCTGGACAAACAGGGCGGCGCTTGGTATGTGGCCACCTCCTGCAATCTCTTGCAACTCTAACCTAGGAAGGTGGTGACAACCACATGCAGGTATCTGTTCGCGACAATAACGTCGATCAGGCGCTCCGCGCCCTGAAGAAAAAGCTCCAGCGCGAAGGCGTGTTTCGGGAAATGAAGCTCAAGCAGCATTTCGAGAAACCCTCCGAGAAGAAAGCGCGCGAGAAGGCCGAAGCGATCCGCCGCGCCCGCAAGCTGGCGCGCAAGAAAGCGCAACGCGAAGGTCTGCTCTGAGGGTTTTCCTTCGGACAGAACAGTAAGTTCAGACGACCCCCGTGGCTCCCGCCCGGGGGTTTGTCATTTCCGGGTCCTGACACTGCGGGCCTGCAAGTCCCTGATCTGTATACCGGAATATCGCAAACACCCCCAAAAGGGCCGGTTCCGGCAAGGATTCGCCGATTCCGCAGCGTCACAAATGTGACAGGGGTGTAATGGGTTTATGACGGCACTAAGTAGCAGCTTTCGTACCAGCGGAAGTTGCCGATGACCCGTTCCAGACACCCGATTGCCGAACTGCTTCTGCTGAGCCTCTTCATCGTGGCGCATGCCAGCTCCGTCTGGTTCGCGTTCACCGATCCCGATTACTTCACCCTCAGCTACGCGGCCGAGGACGGACCGCTGGAATATGCCACCGCCGTGCTGCTGTTCATCGGCTGCCTGGTGCTGGCCCGGCGCGCGCTGCAGGCCCCGGCCCACGGGCAGCCGCGCTACTATCTCTGGCTGACGGGGCTCTATGCCCTGATGTTCTTCTTTGCCGCGGGCGAGGAAGTCTCCTGGGGGCAGCGTATCTTCGACTGGCAGTCGAGCGCCTATTTCCTGCAGCACAACTACCAGGGCGAGACGAACCTGCACAACCTCGTGATCGGCGACGTGCACCTGGCCGAGAAGATCTTCGGCAATGCCCTGACGCCGATCATCCTGCTCTACCTGCTGGTTCTGCCCCTGCTCTTCGGCCGGGTCCGCTGGGTCGGTGCCTTCGTGCGCCTGCTGGCCGTGCCGGTGCCGCGCGGGCTGCACGCCTGGATGGCGCTGATCGCCTCGCTGCTGATGGGCGTGATCACGATCAAGCGGCAGTTCGAACTTTACGAACTGGCCTTCGGGATCATCACCCTGATGATTTTCCTCTCCCCTCGCAACCCCGGCGTCTGGGGCCTGACCGGACCGGCGACCCGGCCCAAAGACGAGACATTGGATCAGGCGGCAACCGTGGCGCGCGACACCTCCGCCTGAACCGGGCGCGGGTCCGTTCCCGATCACCCGCGCCGCCCGCCCGGCCGATGATGACCCCCGCGCCGGTGCAGCCGCCGCCGGTCCTTTGCGTCGCGCCGGCATTGAGCACCCTCGGCCCGCCGATCCCCCTGCACGCGGCCCGCGCCCCCGATGATGGAACCCGGTCCAGAGCATCGCGCTCCCTGCCCTCAGAGCGGATACCGGCCCGAGCATTGGCCCTCCGGCAGCCCCTGCGCGCCCGGCCCTGCCTTCCTCTGGCCGGAAATATCCTCGGGGGAATCGGGCCGCAGGCCCGATGGGGGCAGACAGCCCCCTGCCCGGCCAGACCACGCATGACGCTGGCCAGCCGGGCGCAGGCAACGCAGCTTGCGTATCCCGCCGCAGGGAAGAGGCCGCGGCACGGCCCCTCTCAGACCTCGGTGTCGCAGCTCACCCGGATCGCGCGGATGTTCGCGCCATAGGGCGCCGGATCGGTGACCGACCCGCCCTTGAACACCGCCGATCCCGCCACCAGCACATCCGCCCCGGCGGCGCGCAGCGACGGCGCCGTCACAGGCGTGACCCCGCCGTCGATCTCGACATGCACCGGCCGGTCGCCGATCAGCTCGCGCAGGCGCCGCACCTTGGCCGTCATGTCGATGAAGCTCTGCCCGCCAAAGCCGGGGTTCACCGTCATCACGCAGACCAGGTCGCAGAGGTCCAGCACATGCTCCACCGCCACGGCGGGGGTGCCGGGGTTCAGCGCCACGCCCGCCTTCATCCCCGCGCCCCGGATCGCCTGCAGCGTCCGGTGGATATGCGGCCCGGCCTCGACATGGGCGGTCAGGATGTCGGCCCCGGCATCGGCGAAGGCGTCGATATAGGGATCGACCGGCGCGATCATCAGATGCACGTCCATCACCGTCGTCACGTGGCGGCGGATCGCCTTCACCAGCGGCGGGCCGAAGGTGAGGTTGGGCACGAAATGCCCGTCCATCACATCGACATGGATCCAGTCGGCCCCCTGCGCCTCCACCGCCTCGATCTCACGCCCGAAATCGGCGAAATCTGCGGACAGGATCGAGGGCGCGATCTTCAGCGAACGGTCAAAGCTCATGGGCGGGGTCCTTCGCGCTCAGCCGTGCAGCCCGGCGACGTGATCCACCTCTTCGGCGGCGCCGAAGACAAAGGGGATCTTCTGGTGCAGCTCGGTCGCGCTCAGCGACAGGATCGGATCCTTGCCGTTGGTCGCCTTGCCCCCGGCCTGTTCCACCAGGAAGGCCATCGGCGCGACCTCGTAGACCATGCGCAGCCGCCCCCTGGCATAGGCCGGGCGGGCGTCGCCGGTGTAAAGGAACACGCCGCCCCGCGACAGGATGCGGTGCGTCTCGGCCACCAGCGAGGCAACCCAGCGAAAGCCGAAATCCTTGCCGCGCGGGCCGTCCTTGCCGGCCTCGGCCTGTTCGACATAGCTGCGCACATAGTCCGGCCAGTGGCGGCGGTAGCCCGCGTTGATCGCGTATTCCTTGGCGGAGGCCGGGATCGACAGCCCCGTCTCGACCAGTTTGAAACATGTGTCGGCCGGGTCCAGCACATACATCAGCGTGCCCGAGCCGAAGGTCACCACCAGCCCGCATTGCGGCCCGAAGATGATGTAGCCCGCCGCGATCTGTTCGGATGCGGGGCGCAGGAAGCTTTCCTCGGGCCCGGCACCGGCCGGAAAGACCGAAAAGATCGTACCGATCGAGACGTTGACGTCGATGTTCGAGGATCCGTCCAGCGGGTCGATGGCGAGGGCGAATTTCTCGCCGCCCAGGGTCAGCACGCTTTCCTGCTCTTCGGAGGCATAGTATTTCACCCCCGCCGGCCCAAGCGCCTTTTCGAATGCCTCGTCGGCCATCACGTCCAGCGCCTTCTGCTGGTCGCCGCCGGTGTTCTCGCCCACACCCGCGCCCAGCGACTGGCCCAGCGGGCCGCGGGCGATGGTGGCGGCCACGTCGATGCCTGTCGCGCAGAGCGCCTCGATCACGGGCAGCAGGTCGGCGGGGATCTTGTCGGGCTCGATGACGGGCATGGCGGTCTCGCATGGGTTCCAGTTGCCCGGGTTATTCCACGAAACCCCGCCCCGCGCCAACGGGTTTTGCCCGGCCTGCGACATGGCGCGCCTTCGACGGGGATTGGATGACCGTTCGACCGGTGGATATCAAACCCCGGCCCGGATCGGGGTACAATGCCTCGCATATGCTCCATGGAAAGTGACAAGAGCGGCAGACGCGAAGAGAGGCGCAGCGGATGGGCATCGAGGTCCTGCCGGAATTCGATATCGGTTCGATCCGCCCCACGCCGCCCGGCTCAGGGGCAGAGCAAAACCGCCGCTGGCGCCCTCGCCTCAGCCTGGCTAGACATCCGCCGGTCAGATACCTGGCCCCTGGCAGCGCCCCGACCGGCTCAGCGCCAGTCGAAGAACCCCGCGCCGGCCCGCTCCAGCAGGCGCCCGGCCAGCGTCTCGCCCATCGCGGCGCCGTCGGCGACCGGGCCGCTGATCTCGTCGGCCAGCGCCTCGCTGCCATCTGGGCGCAGGATCTCGCCCCGCATCCGCAGCGTGCCGCCCGCGACCTCGGCCAGCCCGGCAATCGGCGTCTCGCAAGACCCGTCGAGCGTGGCGAGGAAGGCGCGTTCGCAGACCAGCCGCTCGGCCGTGGGCCTGTCGTGGATCGCCTCCAGCAGGGCGGCGACCCGCATATCGTCCGCCCGCCGCTCGATCCCGATGGCGCCCTGGGCCACGGCGGGCAGCATGTCGTCGGGGTCGACTGCCTCGGCCTGCACCTGGGTCATGTTCAGCCGGTTCAGCCCGGCCATCGCCAGAAAGGTGCAATGCGCCACCCCGTCGGCCAGCTTGCGCAGGCGGGTCTGCACATTGCCGCGGAATTCCACCACCTCGACATCCGGGCGCTTGACCCGGATCTGCGCGCCCCGGCGCAGGCTGGAGGTGCCGACCTTGGCGCCCGTGGGAATGCCGTGAATGCCGCCCGGCGTCAGGCAGACGAAGGCGTCGCGCACATCCTCGCGCGGCAGGTAGCACTCCAGCACCAGCCCGGCGGGCTGCAGCACCGGCATGTCCTTCATCGAATGCACCGCGATGTCGATACCGCCCTGTACCAGCGCTTGTTCGATCTCGCGGGTGAACAGGCCCTTGCCGCCGATCTCGCGCAGGGCACGGTCCTGGACCCGGTCGCCGGTCGTCTGGATCACGCTGATCTCGAAGGCCTCGACCGGCAGGTCGAACGCGGCCATCAGCCGGTCACGTGTTTCATGGGCCTGGGCCAGCGCCAGCGGAGATCCGCGGGTGCCGATCCGCAGCGGAGCGGAAGGGGTGGGACGTGCGACACTCATGCCGATCTGTTAAGCGCCCCCCGAACGGCTTGCAAGCACCAGCGCAGGCGCCATCCGGTCGCATGGCCCCCGGGGGCGGGCCAGGCGGCGCGCAGGCGGATGCCGCGCGGCAGGCGCCGGGCGGGTTCTTGCGCCCAGCGGTCCAGGCCAAGGCGGATCAGCAGGATATGGTCGTAATAGGGCATGGTGTCCTCGCGGGGGTGGTCGGGTCTTGAGGGTGACGCATCGCTCCTGCCATCCTGCTGTCAGTGGCCTGTGCTATCCTGTCAGGAGCCTGCAGCCGGAGCGCCCGACCATGACCCGACAGAACCGCCTGTTCGAACTGATCCAGATCCTGCGCGCCGCGCCCGGCCCCCGCACCGCCGAGACACTGGCCGAGGCGCTGGAGGTGTCGGTGCGCACGGTCTATCGCGACGTGGCCGCGCTGCAGGCGATGCGCGTGCCGGTCGAGGGCGCGGCGGGCATGGGCTATGTGCTGCGCCGGGGCTACGACCTGCCGCCGCTGAATTTCGACACCGAGGAATCCGAGGCCCTGCGCGTCGCGCTCGCCATGCTGGCGCGGACCGGGGACACCGCGCTGATGCGCGCGGGCGAGCGGGTGCGCGACAAGATCGACGCGCTGCACGGCCCGGCGGACTGGCTGCATGTCGCCCCCTTCGGCGCGGTGCGCGACGACCCGGCGCTTGGCTGCGTGCCGGTGTCGCTGCTGCGCGGCGCGATCCGCGAGGAACGCAAGCTGCGCATCGACTACCGTGCGCTCGACGGCGGGCAGAGCACCCGGGTGATCCGGCCGCTGGTGGTGATCTACCATGTCGAGGTCAAGCTGCTGGTCGCCTGGTGCGAGATGCGCCACGACCTGCGCCATTTCCGCATGGACCGCATCTGGCACTGCGACCTGCTGGAGGAGACGTTCACCGGCCAGGGCGAGGTTCTGCGCGCGCTCTGGGCCGAGCGCGAAGCCGCGGCGGATGCGCCCGCCGCAAGCGGGGCGGCTTGACAAGCGGCCCCTGCGCGGCGACCTCAAGGGGCGACAGAGGAGCCCCGCATGACCGACAAGACCATCCTGCGCGCCCTGAAGGGCGAAACCCTGCCGGTGCCGCCGATCTGGATGATGCGCCAGGCCGGACGCTACCTGCCGGAATACCGCGCCACCCGGGCGCAGGCCGGGGATTTCCTGTCGCTCTGCTACAACCCGGAACTGGCCGCCGAGGTCACGCTGCAGCCGATCCGGCGCTACGGGTTCGACGCGGCGATCCTGTTCGCCGACATCCTGCTTGTGCCCCAGGCGCTTGGCGCCGATCTGTGGTTCGTCACCGGCGAGGGGCCGCGCCTGTCGACCGTCACCGCCCAGGGCGATTTCGACACGCTGAAACCCGCAAGCGCGGTGCACGAGACGCTGGCCCCGGTCTACGAGACCTTGCGCATCCTGTCCCGCGCCCTGCCGGCCGAGACGACGCTGATCGGGTTTGCCGGCGCGCCCTGGACTGTCGCGACCTATATGATCGCCGGGCGCGGCACGCCCGACCAGGCCCCCGCCCATGCGCTCAAGGCCGAGAACCGCGCCCTGTTCGAGGCGCTTCTGGAGCGGCTGACCGAGGCGACGATCGAATACCTTTCGGCCCAGGTCGAGGCCGGGGCGGAATGCGTCAAGCTGTTCGACAGCTGGGCCGGATCGCTGAACGGCGCCGATTTCGATGCCTATGCGCTGGCCCCCGCGAAACGCATCATCGCTGAACTCAAGGCGCGCCACCCCGGCCTTCCGGTCATCGCCTTCCCGCGCGAGGCGGGTGAGAAATACGTGGGCTTTGCCAGGGCGACCGGGGCCGATTGCGTCGCGCTGGACAACTCCGTCGCGGCGGACTGGGCGGCACAACACGTGCAAGTCGACGGCTGCGTGCAGGGCAACCTCGCCTCCTCGCACATGGTCACGGGCGGTCAGGCGCTGGTGGACGAGACCCGCGCCATCGTCGAGGCCTTCCGCAACGGGCCGCATATCTTCAACCTGGGCCACGGCATCACGCCGGATGCCGATCCCGAAAACGTGCAGCTGATGATCGACACCGTGCGCGCGATGGCCCCGGCCACCTGATTTGGGCGGTCATGGCGCCGTGCCCGCGGGCGCGGGCAGGCCATGAGAGCGGCGGCCGGTTACCTGCGGGCGGACGGCTCACGGCCGGTTGCGATATGTCGGCGGCTGGACCCGCTCCGCATCCGCAGGACGGGGCCGCGCCACGCCGGGTCGCCGGGCCTCACGCACGAGGGCCCCGGCGCCCCGCACCGACACCTCCGCACCCCGGCGCGACAGGCTAGCGCGACAGGGCGCCGATCACGTCGATGGGCCGGATCGCGCCGACCTCGCGCCCGGCCTCCATCACGCGCAGCCCCGGCGCGCCCGATTTCAGCGCCGCCACCGCGTCCAGGATCGGCGCGTCGGCCGCGATCTCGGGGCCGGTGCCGCCAGCCGCGCTCATCACGTCGCGCGCCCGCAGCACGCCCAAAGGGTTCATATGGGCCACGAAATCCGCGACGTAATCGCTGGCGGGGGCGGCGATGATCTCTTGCGGGGTGCCGCATTGCACGATCCGCCCGCCCTCCATGATGGCGATGCGGTTGCCGATCTTGAACGCCTCGTCCAGGTCGTGGCTGACAAAGACGATCGTGCGTTTCAGCCGGGATTGCAGCTCCAGCAGCTCGTCCTGCAGCCGGGTGCGGATCAGCGGGTCGAGCGCGCTGAAGGGCTCGTCCATCAGCAGGATCGGGGCGTCTGTGGCAAAGGCGCGGGCCAGGCCCACGCGCTGCTGCATGCCGCCCGACAGCTCGCTCACCTTGCGGGTGGCCCAGTCGGTCAGGCCCACCATCTCCAGCTTCTCGCGCGCCTTGGCCTCGCGCGCGGGGCGCGACATGCCGGCAAGCTCCATGCCCAGGGCCACGTTGTCCAGCACGTTGCGCCAGGGCAGCAGGCCGAACTGCTGGAACACCATCGCCACGCATTCCCGCCGCAGGTGCAGCAGCTCTGCCGACGAACAGTCGGGGATGCGGCAGGTCCAGTCGCCGTCCCGCACCCGGACCTCGCCGCGCACCACGGGGTTCAGCCCGTTGACCGCCCGCAGCAGCGTCGACTTGCCCGAGCCGGACAGGCCCATCAGCACGAGGATCTCGCCCTCCGCGACCTCCAGCGAGCAGTCGTGCACGCCCAGCACCTGCCCGGTGGATTTCTGGATCGTGGCCCGGTCCTGCCCCTTGTCCATCAGCGGCAGCGCCTCCTGCGGGCGGTTGCCAAAGACGATCGAGACCTTGTCGAAGATGACAGCGCTCATTTCCGGCCTCCGATCCGCAGCATCCGGTCCAGCAGGATCGCCACCACCACGATGACAAAGCCCGATTCGAACCCGAGCGCCGTGTTCACCTGGTTCAGCGCCCGGACGACCGGCACGCCCAGCCCGTCGGCGCCCACAAGCGCCGCGATCACCACCATCGACAGCGACAGCATGATGGTCTGGTTCAGCCCCGCCATGATCTGCGGCAGGGCATAGGGCAGTTCGACCTTCCACAGTTTCTGCGAGGGGGTCGCGCCAAATGCCTCGGCCGCCTCCATCAGCGCGACGGGGGTGGACGACACGCCCAGATAGGTCAGCCGGATCGGAGCGGGCAGCACGAAGATCACCGTGGCGATCAGCCCCGGCACCATGCCGATGCCGAAAAAGACGATGGCCGGGATCAGGTAGACAAATGTCGGCAGCGTCTGCATCAGGTCCAGCACCGGCTGGATCCAACCGTAGAGCTTGGGCCGGTGCGCCAGGGCGATTCCGGCCGGAACCCCCAGCCCCATGCAGACGATGCAGGCGGACATCACCAGCGTCAGGCTTTCGGTCATCTCTTCCCAGTAGCCCTGGTTGAGGATGAAGAGGAAGCCCAGCCCGGTCAGCAGGCACAGCTTCCAGCTGCGTTGCAGCACCCATGTCAGCGCGACGAAAAGCGCGATGACGATCAGCGGATGCGGTTCCTGCAGGCACCAGAGCAGCCAGTCGATCAGCCATTCCATCGCATCCGACAGGGCGTCGAAGAAGAAACCCCCCTTGACCTCAAGCCAGTCGAAGGCCCCGCCGGCCCATTTGCCCACGGGTATCTTGGTGTCAGTCAGCCAGTCGAGCATCGCCGCTCCTGTCCCTGTTGTCCGTTTCCTCCGGCGGTCCGTGCCGCCGGTTCGTCAGTCCTGCGCCATCGGCCCCGGGGGGGTCTTGCGCGTCGTCCCTGTCCCGGGACCGCTGCGGCCATCAGGGCGGTGCCGGTCCCGATGTCGCCCCTGAGGGGCACGGAGGGGCGGGCCAGACCGGCACCCTGCCAGCCCCAGAACCCGCCCCCACCGAAGTCGCGCCTGCCCCGCCGGGGCAGGCCGGGGCGAGGGCCAGCCCCCCACCCCGCCGCGGATCAGTTCAGCGCGGCCTTGACGGCGGCCATCGCGTCGCCGCCATCCTCGGTCGTCACGCCGTCCAGCCAGGGCATCCAGGCGTCGGGATGGGCGGCAAGCCATTCCTTGGCGGCGTCTTCCCCGTCCTCGCCATCGTCGAGGATCTTGCCCATGATCTCGTTTTCCATCGCCAGCGAGAAGGACAGGTTTTCCAGGAACTTGCCCACGTTCGGGCATTCCGCCACATAGCCCTTGCGCACGTTGGTATAGACCGTCGCGCCGCCTAGGTCGGGGCCGAAGAAGTCGTCGCCGCCTTCCAGATAGGTCATGTCGAAATTGGCGTTCATCGGATGCGGTTCCCAGCCGAGGAAGACAACCGGCTCACCCTTGCCGTCGGCACGCTTGACCTGCGCCAGCATCCCCTGTTCCGAGCTTTCGACCACCTCGAACCCGGTCAGGCCAAAGGCGTCCTGCCCGATCATGTCCATGATCAGGCGGTTGCCGTCATTGCCCGGCTCGATGCCGTAGATCTTGCCCTCGAGCGCGTCCTTGTGGGCCGCGATATCGGCAAAATTGGTGATGCCCAGATCCGCCGCCGCCTTGTTCACCGCCAGGGTGTACTTGGCACCCTCAAGGTTGGCGCGCACCGTCTCGACCGTGCCTGCGTCGCGATAGGAGGCGATATCGCCCTCCATCGTGGGCATCCAGTTGCCCAGAAAAACATCGACATCGCCGCCGGCCAGCGCGGTGTAGGTCACCGGGACCGACAGCACCTTGGTGTCCGTCTCATAGCCGAGCGCGTCGAGAATCACCGAAGCCGCCGCCGTGGTCGCCGTGATGTCGGTCCAGCCGACATCCGAGAAGACCACCTCGTCGCAATCCGCAAAAGCCGCCTGCGCGCCAAGAACCAGCGCCGCAACGCTTACCGTGCAAGTTTTCATCATGGGTATCTCCCTTGTCGTTTGCCACGCAGCCCCGCGATTTGGCCGGGGTTGCGTTTTTTGTTGATTGATGAGTTAATCAAAAACCAATGAGCCACGATTGCAAGCCGTTTTCCATTCGGCCTGCGTGGCCACCGAGCGCGACACTAAGGGAGTTCTCCAGAGATGCCAAAGGTGGGAATGGAGCCGGTCCGCCGCGAGGCGATGATCCGTGCGACGATCCAGGCCATCGGCGAGGCCGGATCGCTGGATGTGACGGTCAGCCAGATCGCCAAGCGCGCCGGCATGTCCTCGGCGCTGGCGCATCACTATTTCGGCTCCAAGGACCAGATCTTCCTGGCCGCCATGCGCCACATCCTCAAGGGGTTCGCCAGTTCGGTCGCGCTGCGCCTGCGCAATCTCGACACGCCCGAGGCGCGGATTCGCGCGATCATCGCCGCCAGCTTCTCGGAAGGGCAGTTCGACAAGGAGGTCGTGGCCGCCTGGCTGACCTTCTACATCCGCGCCATGCAGTCCGAGGACGTGGCCCGCCTGCTGCTGGTCTATGCCCGGCGGCTGAAGTCGAACCTGCAATACGACCTGAAAAAGCTGTTTCCCGATCACGAGGCCGAACAGGTGGCCCAGGGCCTCGCCTCGATGATCGACGGTTTCTACATCCGCCACGCCCTGCAAGAGGTCGCCCCGGACCGCGACGCGACCCAGGCGCTGGTCTGCGACTACCTCGACCTCTGGCTAGAAAGGAAGACCCACCGTGGCTGACCGGCCCAATATCCTGATCGTGATGGTGGACCAGTTGAACGGGACCCTGTTCCCCGACGGCCCGGCCCCCTGGCTGCATGCGCCGCACCTCAAGCGCCTCGCCGCCCGGTCGGCGCGTTTCGCCAATGCCTATACCGGCTCGCCCCTCTGCGCCCCCGGCCGCGCCTCGTTCATGGCGGGGCAGCTGCCGCGCCGCACCCGGGTCTACGACAATGCGGCCGAATTCGCCTCGGACATCCCGACCTATGCCCATCACCTGCGCCGGGCGGGCTATTCCACCGCGCTTTCGGGCAAGATGCATTTTGTCGGCCCCGATCAGCTGCACGGGTTCGAACAGCGCCTGACCACCGATATCTACCCCGCCGATTTCGGCTGGACCCCGGATTACCGCAAGCCGGGCGAGCGGATCGACTGGTGGTATCACAACATGGGCTCGGTCACCGGCGCGGGCGTCGCCGAGATTTCCAACCAGATGGAATATGACGACGAGGTCGCGCATTTCGCCAAGATGAAGCTTTACGACCTGGGGCGGCGCAACGACGACCGGCCGTGGATGCTGACCGTCAGCTTCACCCACCCGCACGATCCCTATGTCGCGCGGCGCAAGTACTGGGACCTCTACGAGACCTGCGAACACCTGCAGCCCGAGGTGCCCGCGATCCCCTACGAGGACCAGGACAACCACGCCAAGCGCATCTTCGACGCCAACAACTGGCGCGAGTTCGACATCACCGAAGAGGACATCCGCAAGTCGCGGCAGGCCTATTTCGCCAATATCTCGTATCTCGACGACAAGATCGGCGAGATCTTCGAGGCGCTCGAAGGCACCCGGCAGGCGGAAAACACCGCGGTGCTTTTCGTGTCCGACCACGGCGACATGCTGGGCGAGCGGGGCCTGTGGTTCAAGATGAACTTCTTCGAAGGCTCGGCCCGCGTGCCGCTGATGATCGCCGGCCCCGGCATCACCCCGGGCCTGATCGAAACGCCGGTTTCGACCATGGACGTGACCCCCACCGTGGCCGATATCGCCGGTATCGACCTGACCGAGGTCGCCCCCTGGACCGATGGCGAAACGCTGGTGCCGCTGACCCGGGGCACGCCCCGCGAGACGCCGGTGCTGATGGAATACGCGGCCGAGGCAAGCTATGCCCCGCTGGTCGGCATCCGCCAGGAGCAATGGAAATACATCCACTGCGAACTGGACCCGCCGCAGCTCTTCGATCTCGACAGCGACCCGCATGAGCAGGTGAACCTGGCCGACGACCCGGATTATGCCGAGGAATCCGCCCGTTTCGCCGCCGAGGTCGCCGCCCGCTGGGACATGGCCGCCTTTGACGCCGAAGTGCGCCAGAGCCAGGCCCGCCGCCTTGTCGTCTACGAGGCGCTGAGGAACGGCAACTACTACCCCTGGGATTTCCAGCCGCTGCAGAAGGCCAGCGAGCGGTACATGCGCAATCACATGGATCTTAACGTCGTGGAGGAAAATCAGCGCTACCCCCGCGGCGAATAAAAAGGGGGCGCTCAACGGAACAGTGAGGAAACGCGAACAATGTCTGTCGATGAAAGCCGGATGAGGATCGGCACAAGCGGAATATTCCGCGATGTGAATCCTCCGATGGCCACCCTGTCCAAGATCATCATCCTCGGCTTCGTGCTGGCCGGGGTCTTCGCTCCCGATGCGGTCGGGTCGTTCTTCTCGGGCGTCCAGTCCTGGATCAATGCGAACCTGAGCTGGTACTACATCCTGTCGATCGCGATCTTCATCTTCTTCGTCTTCGGCCTGATCTTTTCGCGCTACGGCTCGATCCGGCTGGGCAAGGATGACGACCGCCCGGAATTCAGCACCTTCACCTGGTTCTCGATGCTGTTCGGCGCGGGGATGGGGATCGGGCTGCTGTTCTGGTCCGTGGCCGAACCGATGTACCATGTGCAGAACGCGCCCTTCCTGGAACCCGGGACGGAAAACTCGATGGCCGGGGCGGTCATGGCGATGCAGGTGACCTTTCTGCACTGGGGCCTGCACGGCTGGGCGGTCTATGTGATCGTGGGCATGGCGCTGGCCTATTTCGCCTATCGCAAGGATCTGCCGCTGACGATCCGCGCCTCGCTCTATCCGATCCTGGGCGACCGCATCTACGGCTTCTGGGGCCACCTCGCCGACCTGCTGGCGATCTTCGGCACCGTCTTCGGCGTGGCCACCACGCTGGGGCTGGGCGCCGGGCAGATCCAGGCCGGGCTCAATCACCTGTTCGGCGTGCCTATGGATCCCTGGATCAAATACGTGCTGATCATGATCATCTCGGCCATCGCCACGCTGTCGGCGGTGTCCGGTGTCGGCAAGGGCATCAAGATCCTGTCCGAAACCAACATGTGGCTGTCGATCTTCATGATCGTGGTCTTCATCCTGGTCGGGCCGACCGTCTTCGTGCTGGGCTTCTTCATCACCAATGTGGGCGAATACATCGTCAACGTCATCCCGATGGGCCTCTGGGTGAATCCCGATCCCTCCTCGGGCTGGCAGGGCGCCTGGACCGTGTTCTACTGGGGCTGGTGGATCGCATGGGCACCGTTTGTCGGCATGTTCATCGCCCGCGTCAGCCGTGGCCGGACGATCCGTGAATTCGCCGTCGGCGTGCTGATCGTGCCCACGCTCATCACCTTCTTCTGGATGTCCGTCTTTGGCGGCACCGCGCTCTGGCAGGAGTTCATGCAGGGCGGCGGCATCATCGAAGCGGTGAATGCCGACATCGCCCGCCCGCTGTTCCTGATCATCGACAACTTCGGGCTGGGCTTCTTTGGCAACATCCTGTCGTTCATGGCGCTGATCCTGATCATCACCTACTTCGTCACGTCCTCGGACAGCGGCACGCTGGTGGTGACCACGCTCATCTCGATGGGCAAGGAAGAGCCGCCGGTCAGCTACCGCATCTTCTGGGGCTTTGGCGAGGGCGCGGTGGCGGCCGTGCTGCTGGCCTCGGGCGGATTGCAGGCGCTGCAGACGGCCTCGCTGGCCGCGGGGCTGCCGTTCTCGGTCATCATGTTCCTGATGATGTGGGGGCTGATGAAGTCGCTGGCGCAAGAGCCGGTGGGGCAGCGCCACGCCGTGAGCGCGGCACCGCCCTCGGCCGAACCCGCGGAGTGACGGACCGGCCCGGCGCGCGGTCACACCCGCGCCGGGCCCATTCCCATCGAAGGACTTTCAAGATGTACAAGAACATCCTCGTCGCCGTGAAACTGGAACATGCCCGCCCCGCCGCGCCGCTGCTGCGCCGCGCCGCCGCCGTCGCGGAAAAGGGCGCGGTGCTGACCGTGATGACCGTGGTCCCCGAAATATCGGATAACCTGAAGGTCCTGCCCGAGGATTCGCAGCCCCTGCTCGACAAATACGTCGACGGCTGCGACCTCGACGGGATCGAGGTCCGCACCATGCTGCGCAAGGGCTCTCCGCACCGCCTGATCCCGCAGGTGGCCGAAGAGCTCGACGCCGACCTGATCGTGATGAATTCCCACAACCCGCGCATCCGCGACTACCTGCTCGGCTCCACCGCCGGGCATGTGGTCACCCATGCGCAATGCAATGTCCTGGTCATCCGGCAGAACGCCGGCTGACCCCCCAAGAAGGCAGAAGACCCATGAGAGCGCAGCCAGAGGCGAGCCATTTCATCGCCGGCACCTATCGGCACGACGACAGCGTCGCCCCCTGGGCGGATATCTATCCCGCCACGGGCGAGACCATCGCCGAGATCCGCCCCGCCACCGCGGCCGAGATCGACGCCGCCTTTACCGCCGCCCTGGCCGCGCAGGCGGGCTGGGCCGCCCTGCCCCCGGTCGAACGGGGCCGCGTGCTGCGCCGCGCCGCCGACATCCTCCGCGCCCGCAATGCCGAGCTGAGCGAGCTGGAAACGCTCGACACCGGCAAACCGATCCAGGAGACGCTGGTGGCCGATGCCGCCTCGGGCGCCGATGCGCTGGAATTCTTCGGCGGCATCTGCACCACGCTGAACGGCGAGACCGTGCAACTGGGCGAGGACTGGGTCTACACCCGCCGCGAACCGCTGGGCGTCTGCGTCGGCATCGGGGCGTGGAACTACCCGATCCAGATCGCCTGCTGGAAGGCCGCCCCGGCACTGGCCGCCGGCAATGCGATGATCTTCAAACCCTCCGAGGAAACCCCCCTCACCGCGCTGAAACTGGCCGAGATCCTGGTCGAGGCCGGGGCGCCCGCGGGCCTGTTCAACGTGGTGCAGGGGCGTGGCGACGTGGGGGCCGCGCTGATCGCGGATCCGCGCTGCGCCAAGGTCTCGCTCACCGGCTCGGTCCCGACGGGGCGCAAGGTCTATGCCGCCGCCGCCGAGGGCATCCGCCATGTGACGATGGAGCTGGGCGGCAAATCCCCCCTGATCGTCTTTGAGGATGCCGATATCGACAACGCCGTCTCGGCCGCGATCAACGGCAACTTCTACTCCACCGGGCAGATCTGCTCCAACGGGACCCGCGTCTTCGTGGCGAAATCCATCCTTCCGGCCTTCACCGAACGGCTGGTGGAACGGACCAGGACCGCCCGCCTGGGCGATCCGCTGGATCCTGAAACGAACATCGGGCCGATGGTGTCGGATACGCAGCGCCAGAAGGTTCTGGCCGCCATCGCCCGGGGCCGCGACGAGGGGGCGGAGCTGCTCTGCGGCGGCGAGGCGCCCGAAATGGCGGGCTGGTACATCACCCCCGCCGTCTTTGCCGGTGTCACCGACAACATGTCGCTGGCGCGCGACGAGATCTTCGGCCCCGTCCTGTCGATCCTCTCCTTCGAGGAGGAGGACGAGGTGATCGCCCGCGCCAATGACACCGATTTCGGTCTGGCCGCCGGGGTCTTCACACGCGATCTGACCCGGGCGCATCGCGTGGTGTCCCGGCTTCAGGCCGGGACCACATGGATCAACACCTACAACCTCACCCCGGTCGAGGCGCCCTTTGGCGGGATGAAACTGTCCGGCGTCGGGCGCGAGAACGCCCGCGCGGCGCTGGATCACTACAGCCAGATCAAGAGCGTCTATGTCTGCATGGGCGATGTGGAGGCCCCTTTCTGATGCTTACCATCTATGGACGCGCCAATTCCTCGAACGTGCAGCTGGCCATGTGGGCGGTGAACGAACTGGGCCTGGAACACGAGCGGCTGGATTACGGCCAGGGCCATGCCTCGGCAAAGACGCCGGACTACCTGGCGATGAACCCGATGGGCCTGGTCCCGGTGTTGCGCGACGGCGATGTGACGATGTTCGAAAGCGCGGCGATCCTGCGCTACCTCGGCGCGCGCTACGGCGCGCCCGACTTCTGGCCCGCCGATCCGGCAGAGCGCGGCCCGCTCGACACCTGGGCGGAATGGGGCAAGACCACCTTTGCCCCCGCCGTGCTGCGCATCTTTGTCTACGAGGTCCGCACCGCACCGCAGGACCGCGCCCCCGCCGAGCTGGCCGCCGCCGCCAGGGCGCTGGTGCCGCTGGCGACGATCCTCGACGCGCGCATCGGCGACGGGCCTTGGCTGGGGGGCCGGGACTTCACCTTTGCCGATATCGCCTGCGGTCACATCCTGCACCGCTATTACACCCTGGTGTGGGACCGCCCCGACCTGCCCGCCCTGGCCGCCTATTTCGAGCGGCTTCAGACCCGTCCGGCCTATCGTGCGCATGCGATGGTGAACTACGACGCCCTGCGCGGCGCCTATCCCAAGGTTGCCCCCTGATGGAGGCCGATTTCGTCATCATCGGCTCCGGCTCCGCCGGGTCCGCCCTGGCCGCACGTCTCAGCGAGGACGGGCGGCATTCGGTCATCGTGCTGGAATATGGTGGCACCGATGCGGGCCCCTTCATCCAGATGCCGGGCGCGCTGAGCTATCCGATGAACATGGGCATCTACGACTGGGGCTTCAGTTCCGAACCCGAGCCGCATCTGAACAACCGCCGCCTCGCCACCCCGCGTGGCAAGGTGATCGGGGGGTCCTCGTCGATCAACGGCATGGTCTATGTGCGCGGCCATGCCCATGACTTCGACACCTGGGCCGAGATGGGCGCGGATGGCTGGAGCTATGCCGACGTCCTGCCCTATTTCAAGCGCCTGGAAAGCTGGGACAGCGGCGGGCACGGCGGCGACCCGGACTGGCGCGGGCGCAGCGGCCCGCTGCATGTCACCCGGGGCAAGCGCGAGAACCCGCTGTACCAGGCCTTTGTCGATGCCGGCGCGCAGGCCGGGTTCGAGCTGACCGACGATTACAACGGCGAGAAGCAGGAAGGCTTTGGCCCGATGGAGCAGACGGTCTGGAAGGGCCGCCGCTGGTCCGCCGCCAATGCCTATCTGAAACCGGCGCTGAAGCGGGCGAACCTGACACTGGTGCGCGGCCTTGCCCGCCGCGTGGTGATCGAGGACGGCCGCGCCACCGGCGTGGAATACGAACGCGGCGGCACGGTTGCGGTGATCCGCGCGCGGCGCGAGGTGATCGTGGCGGCCTCGTCCATCAACTCGCCCAAGCTGCTGATGCTTTCGGGGATCGGCCCGGCGGCGCATCTGGCCGAACATGGCATCGCGCCCGTGGTCGACCGCCCTGGCGTCGGCCAGAACCTGCAGGATCACCTGGAGCTTTACATCCAGCAGGAATGCACCCAGCCGATCACGCTCTACAAGCACTGGAACCTGATCGGCAAGGCGCTGGCCGGGGCGGAATGGCTGCTGTTCAAGACCGGGCTTGGCGCGTCGAACCAGTTCGAAAGCGCGGCCTTCATCCGCTCGCGCGCCGGGGTGGCCTATCCGGATATCCAGTTCCATTTCCTGCCCTTCGCCGTACGCTACGACGGCAAGGCGGCGGCCCGGGCGCACGGGTTCCAGGCCCATGTCGGGCCGATGCGCTCGCCCTCGCGCGGGGATATCTCGCTGCGCTCGGCCGATCCGAAAGAGGCCCCGCGCATCCGGTTCAACTACATGTCGACCGAACAGGACTGGGTCGATTTCCGCCACTGCATCCGCGTGACGCGCGAAATCTTTGCCCAGGCGGCTTTCGATCCGTTCCGGGGGCCCGAGATTTCGCCGGGTTCCGCCGCGCAAAGCGACGATCAGCTCGACGCCCATATCCGCGAGCACGCGGAAAGCGCCTATCACCCCTGCGGCACCTGCCGGATGGGTCGTGCGGACGATCCGCATGCGGTGGTCGACCCCGAGGCCCGGGTGATCGGGGTGGACGGGCTGCGGGTGGCGGACAGCTCGATCTTTCCGCGGATCACCAACGGCAACCTCAACGCGCCGTCGATCCTGGTGGGCGAAAAGGTGTCGGACCACGTGCTGGGCAAGACACCCCTGCCCCCGGCCAATGACGAACCCTGGCTGAACCCGCGCTGGCAGGTGTCGGACCGGTAGGGCCCGGGACGGGTGAGCCCGGCGCCAGGCCACCACTGGCCCGCCCGGCGGCGCCCGTCCGGCCCATGCGCGCATTCGGACCTGAGACCTTGCACCGGCGAGTGTCCGAAACGGCCCCCCAATGGGGTCGGGCGCCGCGCTTCGGGCTTGGCGAACGGCTCGTCGCTCCGCTCACGCCTCCAGCGCCGCCTCGTCCCGGGCGATGTCGCGGAAGGCCCGGATCAGCTTGGCGCCGCGCCTCTGGTGCAGATAGACCAGCGCCTCCTCCATCAGCAGCCCGTCGGGCGGCCGGATCGGGATCGGGACCAGCCGCGCATCCGCGCCGAACTCCGCCTGGCTGACGAAACCGATCCCGCCCCCCGCCGCCACGATCTCGCGCACCGCCTCGCGGCCCTCGGCCTCGATCGCCGGGGCCAGCACGATCCCGGCCCGCTCCGCCGCCGCCAGCAGCTTGGCACGGGTGCGCGACCCCTCTTCGCGCAGCACCAGCGGCAGACCTGGCAGATCGGACAGATGAACCTCGGACCGCTGCGCCAGGACGGAGCCGCGCGCGGCAAAGGCGACGATGGGCGACACGCCCAGGGTCGCCCCGTCGATCCCCGCCTCGCGCGGCATCTCGCCCATCACGCCCACATCGGCCTGATAGGTCTGCAACTGCGCGATCACCTCGTCGCTGTTGCCGGTCCTGAGCGAGACGCGCACCCCGGGATAACGCTCGCGGAACCGCGCCAGCAGGTGCAGCAGGTGATGCGGCGCATCCGCCACGATGCGCAGATGGCCGGTGCCCAGGGCCCGCGCCTCGGACAGGAGTTCCGCCGCCTCGCGTTCCTCGTCGAACATCCGCCGCGTGATCGCCAGCAGCCGCTCGCCCACCGGGGTCAGCGACACGCGCTTGCGGCGGCGGTCGAAGAGCAGGAGATCGTATTCTTCTTCCAGCTTGCGGACCTGGTCGGAAATCGCGGGCTGGGTCAGGTTCAACTCTTCCGCCGCGCGCGAAAATCCGCCCGAGACGGCGACATGATGAAAGGCGCGGAGCTGAACGTAACGCATATGCGACCTTCTATCGGCTGAGCTTATGTTAGCATCTTGATAAACGATTTCTCAGATGCACGGCAATATGCGACACCCCCGCCATCCGCCGCGAGAGGAGCCGCGACCATGACCGCCTTTCCCGATCCCGAACTGGGCGAGCCCTACCTGCTGACGCCCGGCCCGCTGACCACCTCGGCCGAGGTGAAACAGGCCATGCTCAGGGACTGGGGCAGCTGGGACGGAGATTTCCGCGCCATGACCGCCGAGGTCCGCCGCCGCCTGCTGGAGATCGCGGGCGACACGGCCGGCGCCTATGACTGCGTGCCGCTGCAGGGTTCGGGCTCTTACTGTGTCGAGGCGATGCTGGGCAGTTTCGTGCCCCGCGACGGCAAGGTGCTGGTGCTGGCCAACGGCGCCTACGGCCTGCGCGCGGCCGAAACGATGCGCTATCTGGGCCGCGCCTTCACCCTGATCGACAAGGGCGACTACCTGCCCCCGCGCGGGGCCGAGGTGGCGCAGGCGCTGGCCGCCGATCCGGCGATCACCCATGTTCTGGCGATCCACTGCGAAACCTCCAGCGGCATCCTGAACCCGATCCCCGAGATCGCCGAGGCCACCGCGCAGGCGGGCCGCAAACTGCTGATCGACAGCATGTCGGCCTTTGGCGCCGTGCCGCTGGATGTGCGCGACTTGCAGGTCGAGGCCTTTGTCTCGTCGGCCAACAAATGCATCGAGGGCGTGCCCGGCTTTGGCTTCGTCATCGCGCGCAAGGAGACGCTGGCCGGGGCCAAGGGCAACAGCCATTCCCTGGCGCTGGACCTGCACGCGCAATGGGCCACGATGGAAAAGACCGGGCAGTGGCGCTATACCCCGCCGACCCATGTGGTGGCCGCCTTCGTCAAGGCGCTGGAGATGCATCGCGCAGAAGGCGGCGCCCCCGCCCGGCTGGCCCGCTACACCCGGAACCGCGACACGATGGTGGCCGGCATGCGCGCCCTGGGGTTCGAGACGCTGCTGGCCGACAGCTGGCTTTCGCCCATCATCGTCACCTTCTTCTGCCCCGCCGATCCGGCCTTTGCCTTTCCGCGGTTCTACGAGCTGATGAAAGACAGGGGCTTCATCATCTACCCGGGCAAGCTGACGGTGGTCGACAGCTTCCGCATCGGCTGCATCGGGCGGATGGACGACACCGTCATGAACCGCGTGGTCACGGCCGCGCAGCAGTCACTGGCCGACATGGGCGTGGCCTCTGCCGTGCCGCCCGCCTCGGCCCTGGCCGAGCGCGCGAACCTGGCCGCGTAACGAGATCCGGAGAGACAGACATGAACGCACCCACCCGCACCCCCGTCACCGTCAACGGCCGCGCCTATCCCTGGCCCGCCGTCCCCGCCATCGCCATCTGCCTGGACGGCTGCGAACCGGCCTACCTGGACGCCGCGATCGCCGACGGGCTGATGCCGACGCTGAAACGCATCCGCGAGACCGGGACAGACCGGCTGGCGCATTCGGTGATCCCGTCCTTCACCAACCCCAACAACCTGTCCATCGCCACCGGCCGCCCGCCGGCGGTGCACGGCATCTGCGGCAATTACCTCTACGAGCCCGAGACCGGCGAAGAGGTGATGATGAACGACGTCCGTTTCCTGCGCGCGCCGACGATCTTTTCCGCCTTCCAGAAGGCCGGGGCCAAGGTCGCCATCGTCACCGCCAAGGACAAGCTGCGTGCCCTGCTGGGCGCCGGGCTGACCTGCGGCGCGGAGGGCGCGGTCTGCTTTTCGTCCGAGAAATCCGATACGACCACACTCGCGGAGCACGGGGTGGACAATGCCAGCACCTGGCTTGGCCGCCCCGTACCCGAGGTCTACTCCGCCGAGCTGTCGGAATTTGTCTTTGCCGCCGGGGTCAAGCTGCTCAAGGAGCGCCGCCCGGACGTGATGTACCTGACCACCACGGATTACATCCAGCACAAGTTCGCCCCGGAAGATGCGGAAGCGAAAGCCTTTTACAAGATGTTCGACGGCTATCTGGCCGAGCTCGACGCCCTGGGCGCCGCCATCGTGGTGACCGCCGACCACGGGATGAAACCCAAGCATGACGCCAATGGCGACCCGGCGGTGATCTATGTGCAGGACCTGCTGGACGACTGGCTGGGCAAGGCCGCGGCCCGTGTCATCCTGCCGATCACCGACCCCTATGTGGTGCACCACGGCGCGCTTGGCGGCTTTGCCACCGCCTATCTGCCCGAGGGTGCCGACCGCGCCGGGATCGTCCGCCGCCTGTCCGACCGGCCCGAACTGATCGCCGTGCTGACCCGGGAAGAGGCCGTGGTGCATTACGAACTGCCCGCCGACCGGATCGGCGACATCGTCATGATCTCGTCCGAGAACATGACCATCGGCACCTCGGCCGACCGCCACGACCTGGCCGCGCTGAAGGAACCGCTGCGCTCGCATGGCGGGCTGACCGAACAGACCGTGCCATTCATCGTGAACCGCGTGCTGGGCGACCTGCCCGCCGCGCCGACGCTGCGCAACTTCGACGCTTTCTACTTCGCCACCGTGGCGGCGGCAGGCAAGGCATGAAGGACGCCCGCAGCCCCCGGCACGAGCCGATGCGCATCGCCGGGCGCCGCGTCGACTCTGACGCGGTGATCGAGGTGCGCTACCCCTGGGACAATTCCGTGATCGGCACGGTGCCCGCCGGCACCGCCGCCCATGCCCGCGAAGCCTTCGAGATCGCAGCGGCTTACACCCCGAAGCTCACCCGGTACGAGCGGCAGCGCATCCTGCTGCGCACCGCCGAAATCCTGGCGGAACGGCGCGAGGATCTGTCCGAGCTGATCACGCTGGAGCTTGGCATTTCCCGGGCCGATGCGCGTTACGAGGTCGGCCGCGCCTGCGATGTCTACACCCTGGCCGGGCAGCTCTGCCTGCGCGAGGATGGCGAGATATTCGACTGCGACATCACCCCCCAGGGCAAGGCGCGCAAGATCTTCACGATGCGCGAGCCGTTGGGCGTGATCTCGGCGATCACCCCGTTCAACCACCCGCTCAACATGATCTCGCACAAGATCGCCCCGGCCATCGCCACCAACAACTGCGTCGTCGCCAAGCCGACCGAGCTGACGCCGATGACCGCGCTGGTGCTGGCCGATATCCTCTACGAGGCCGGGCTGCCGCCGCAGATGCTGTCGGTCATCACCGGCTGGCCCGCCGATCTGGGCGACGAGATGATCTGCAACGAGCATATCGAGCTGGTGACCTTCACCGGCGGCGTGCCGGTGGGCAAGCTGATCGCGTCCAAGGCGGGGTACAAGCGCAAGGTGCTGGAACTGGGCGGGAACGATCCGCTGATCGTCCTGAACGACCTGGATGACGCCGACCTGCGCCGCGCCGCCGACCTGGCGGTGCTGGGGGCCACCAAGAACTCGGGCCAGCGCTGCACCGCGGTCAAGCGCATCCTCTGCCAGGACAGCGTCGCCGACCGTTTTGTCGAGATGGTCGTCGAACGGGCCAGGGCGATCCGCTTTGGCGACCCGATGGACGAGGCGACGGAGCTGGGCTGCGTCGTGCATGCCGAGGCCGCCGCCCTGTTCGACGCCCGCGTCAGTCGCGCGGCCGAAGACGGGGCCGAGGTGCTCTATCACCCCGGCCGCCAGGGCGCCCTGCTGCCGCCCATCGTGCTGGACCGCGTCGATCCCGCCTCAGAGCTGGTGCGCGAAGAGACCTTTGGCCCGGTGATCCCGGTGATCCGCGTCCCCGACGACGACGCGGCTGTGATGGCGATTTCCAACGGCACGGCCTTTGGTCTGTCCTCGGGTGTCTGCACCAACGACTTCCGCCGGATGCAGGCCTATATCCGCGGCCTGAATGTCGGGACGGTGAACATCTGGGAGGTCCCCGGCTACCGCATCGAGATGTCCCCCTTTGGCGGCATCAAGGACAGCGGCAACGGCGAGAAGGAAGGCGTGCAGGAGGCGATGAAGAGCTTCACCAACGTCAAGACCTGGTCCATGCCCTGGGAAATGTGAGCGGGCGGGCCCGGCTCAGATCTCCGGCGGCGGCGCACCCGCCCCCGGCGTAATGCTGGCGGGTTAGGCTCCGGTCTCCGGTCTCCGGTCTCCGGTCTCCGGTCTCCGGTCTCCGGTCTCCGGTCTCCGGTCTCCGGTCTCCGGTCTCCGGTCTCCGGTCTCCGGTCTCCGGTCTCCGGTCTCCGGTCTCCGAAGGATTGGCCGCAGGCCACGCCGCTTGCAAGTGCCGGATTGGCCCGCCCGATTTCCGGCTTTGGCCTGCCGCGGCCCGGCCGTCACCCGGCCCGCAACCGCCTCACGCCCCGAGCGCCAGCCCGGTCAGGCGTCGGTCGCGTCTCTCTGTCATCCGGTCGATCAGCCGCCGGGCCATCCGGCTCACCTCGGCTGCATGGGCCGGGTCGCCGGCCAGATCCCGCGTCTCGCCCGGATCGGCCGCCAGATCGAACAGCATCGGCGCAACGCCCCCGCCGAAATGCACGTATTTCCAACGCTCCTCGCGCAGAACCACGGCCCCGGCGCTGTCCAGCCCCACCCCCATCGACTGCATGAAGCGCGTCGGCTGCACCGGATGGCCGAAATCGGCCTCCATCAGTACGGCGTCGCGCCAGTCCGCGACCGCCTCGCCCCGGGCGAAGCCCAGCAAGGAGCGCCCGTCCATCGCCGGGGGCACCGGCAAGCCGATCCAGTCCAGCACCGTGGGCGTCACGTCCACCGACTCGGTCAGCGCCGTCACCCGGCCCCCGGGCGCAGCGCCCGGCACCCGGATCACCAGCGGCACGTGAAAGGCCGCGTCAAAGACGCTTTCCTTCCCCCACATCCGTTTCTCGCCCAGCATCTCGCCGTGATCGGCGGTCAGCACCACCAGGGTGCGCTCTGCCTGGCCCGTGGTCTCCAGCCAGTCCAGCACCCGGCCCAGATGGGCGTCCACCTCGGCGACCAGCCCCAGGTAGACCGCCCGCAGCTCCTGTGTCAGGGCGTCGGACATGCCGGCGTTGTTCCCGTCATGGCCGTGGAACAGGAACATCCCCACGTTCCGGGAAAACCACGCATCGACAAAGGGATGCGCGGGCGCGCCCCGTTCGGGCAGCGGCAGGCCGGCAGGGTCGATCATCGCGTTGTAGGGCGCGGGCGCGATCAGCGGAGGATGCGGGCGGATATAGGTCAGATGCGCGAACCAGTCGCGATCCGCCCGGATCGACAGCGCCTGCAGCGTCCGGTCCGTCAGATAGGCGGTGTCGGAATGCTCGGCCGGATAGGGCGCGGGATCCGAGGGGCGCCCCTGCCCCGTGGGCACATAGATCGAGGGCCAGCCGTCATCGCGCATCGTCACGTCGATACCCTGCGCGGCCAGATGCGCGGGCCATTCGCGCCCCGCCTCCAGCCGCATCTCGACCAGCTCGCGGAACCCCGGGGCCACGCCTTCGTAGACGGCCAGATCCGGGTCCTCCGGGTCCATCCCCGTCGGGTCGGGGGCGATGTCGGTATAGCCGAACAGCAGCGGCTCGTAGCCCGCCTTGCGCGCCTCGGTCGCGATGGTCGCATGGTGACGGGCCAGAGGCGTGCCGTTGCGGATCGCCCGGTGGTTCATCGCGTAAAGCCCGGTCAGCAGCGAGGCGCGCGCCGGGCCGCAGGGCACCGTGACGGTGAAATGCCTTTCGAACAGCGTGCCCCCGGCCGCCAGACGGTCCATGTTCGGCGTCGGGCAATGGGCCGCCAGCGGACCGGACAGCACCGCGGCCACACATTGATCGAGCGTTATCAGCAACACGTTGCCGGGACGGGTCTTGCCTGTCATCGAATTCACCGCATCTGGTTGGCCAAAGGATATCCCGTATGCCCGAGCTCGCCTACCGCAGACCCGTCCCGGAAGACCTGCATTTCGTCGCGGATCTGTTCTCCCGGCCCGAGGTCGTGGCGCACCGCCCCGACCCGGAGCCCGATCCCCCCGCCATCAGCGCCGACCGGCTGGCCCGCGACATCGCCCATTGGGAGCGGCACGGCTATGGCCGCTGGACGGTGACGGAAGGCGGATGCCACGTGGCGCTTGGCGGGGTGACCGCCATCGCGGATACGGACGAGGTGAACATCTCGTACCACGTGCACCCCGATTGCTGGCGGCGCGGCATCGCGGGGGCGGTGGCCGCCCATGCCGTGAGCCATGCCTTCACCGTGCTGGGCGTGCCACGCATCCGCGGGCTGGTGCGCGAGGCGAACCCGGCCTCGGCCCATGTGCTGCTGAAACTGGGCTTCCTGCGCGCGGGCGTGATCGAGCATGCGGGCCAGCCCACGGTGAAATACCTGCTCGACCATCCCTGACCCGTCAGGCGGTGGTGGTGGCCGGGGCCGGGGCGGCAGCGGTGCGGGTGAAATCGAACTCTTCGGCGAAGTGACAGGCCGCCATATGGCCCGGCGCCACCTCGCGCAGCTTGGGGCGCGAGGCCTTGCAGGCGTCGCGGGCCAGGCGGCAGCGGGTGTGAAACTTGCAGCCCTGCGGCGGATCGGCGGGCGAAGGTATCTCGCCCTCCAGCTTCTCGGCCGTCTTGGGCGCGTCCGGGTCCAGCGAGGGGATCGCCGAAAGCAGGGCCGAGGTATAGGGATGGCGGGGCCGGGCGAAGAGGCTGCGCGTCGGCGCGCTTTCCACGATCTGACCCAGGTACATCACCGCGACATGGTCGCAGACATGGGCCACCACCGAAAGGTCGTGGCTGATGAACAGAAAGCTGATCCCCATGTCGCGCTGGATCTGCTTGAGCAGGTTCAGCACATCGGCCTGGATCGACACGTCCAGCGCCGCGACGCTTTCGTCAGCAACGATGAAGCGCGGCCCCGAAACCAGCGCACGGGCGATGGAAATCCGCTGCCGCTGCCCGCCGCTGAAGGCATGGGGAAAGCGGCGCAGGTGTTCGAGGTTCAGCCGGCACTTGGCCGCGATCTCGCGCACGCGCTCGTCGGTTTCGGCACGGTTGCGGGTAAGCTTCATCACCTCCAGCGGCTCGGCGATGATGTCCCGCACGGTCATGCGGGGGCTGAGCGCGGCGTAGGGGTCCTGAAAGATCAGCTGCGCCCGCTTGCGGTAATCCTTGAGCGCCAGGCCCTCGATCTCGCGCAGGTCGTGGCTGACCTCGTCGTCGCGGTAAAAGACTTCGCCGTCCGAGATCGGCGCGGCCTTGAGCAGCGCCCGCCCCAGGGTCGTCTTGCCCGATCCGCTTTCCCCGACGAGGCCGAAGAAGGACCCCCTGCCGATCTTCAGCGAGATGCCGTCGACCGCGTTCAGATAGGATTTGTTGCCGAACAGCGTACGCCCCAGCGGGTAGGAGACGTAAAGCTCCCTGGCTTCGATCACCGGATCATGGCTCATGCAGACACCTCCGTGGCGGGCAGGCCCTCGGCATAGTGGCAGGCCACGGTATGGCCGTCGGGCAGGCTGCGGGGTTCGGGCGTGACGCGGTCGCAATGGCCCGCGCGGGCGATGGAGCAGCGGGTGTGAAAGACGCATCCCGCGGGCCGGTTCAGCGGCGAGGGAATGTCGCCGGGCACCGGGGTCAGCTCGGCCTCCAGGTCTTCGAGCTTGGGCAGCGCGTCGATCAGGCCCCGGGTATAGGGGTGTTTCGGGTCGCGGATCACCTGCCGGACGGTGCCGGTTTCCACGATCCGGCCCAGGTACATCACCGCCACCCGGTCCGCCGTCTGCGCGATCACGCCCAGATCGTGGGTGATGAACAGGATGCCCATGCCGAATTCGGTCACGAGATCCGTCATCAGGTCGATGACCTGGGCCTGGATGGTGACGTCGAGCGCGGTCGTGGGTTCATCCGCGATCAGCAGTTTCGGACTGGTGGAGAGGGCCATTGCGATCATCGCCCGCTGCCGCATGCCGCCCGAGAATTCGAATGCGAACTGGTCGAAGCGTTTTTCGGGCGCCGGGATGCCGACCCGGCCCAGCATCTCGATCGACAGGTCCCGGGCCGCTTTCTTGGACAGTTTGGTATGGATCAGCAGCTGTTCCACCATCTGGTCGCCCACGGTGATCGCGGGCGCGAAAGAGGCCATCGGCTCCTGAAAGATCATCGAGATCGCGCCGCCGCGGATCTTCTCCATGTCGCGTTCGCGTTTCAGCTTGAGCACCTCGGTCGACTGGCCGTCGGCGGTCAGCGTGATGGTCGAGCGCTCGCCGTAGACCGTGTTCCCGCCGTTGAGCCGCATCAGCGCCTTGGCGGTGACCGACTTGCCCGAGCCGGATTCCCCGACAAGCCCGAGGACCTCGCCGGGGGCGATGTCGAAGCCGACATCCTCGACAGCGGTGATCAGGCCCTCGTCGGTCTTGAAGCGGATGGCGAGGTCGCGGACGGAGATGAGGCTCATGTGCGGGCCTCCGGTTGGATGCTGTTGGGGTTTCGGATTTCCCGGGCGACAGACGGCGGCGTATTTCGGATGGAGGAACAGCCCTCAACACCCATCTTGGCACGGGCGACCAGCCCGGGCCGCGCCCGGCCCTGCGCTTCGCGCGCTCGGTCCTGCGCTTCGCGCGCTCGGTCCTCAAACGCGCCACCGGCGCGTTTGCGAGACGGACCTCGCCCCTCCCCCCGGGAGGGCGCTTTGGCGATGTCATTCGCGGCAGGACCGTAGTCCGAAGCTTTCGAGACAAACCGCTGAAGCTCGACCCGGTCGAAGCGCCCAGCCAGGGTGGGGCGCGGCCCTCTGCTCTGCGGTTCCGACGTCTTGAACACGCTCATTTCCGCGTCCCCGCGTAAGGGTCCGCTGCGTCGCGCAGGCCGTCCCCGACATAGACGAAGGCCATCACCAGCGCGATGAAGAACAGCACCGGGATGAAATACCACTGGTAGTTCAGCAGCACATCCGCCGAGGTCGTGTTCTGCAGCATCACCCCCAGCGAGTTCACCGGATCCTTGAGCCCCAGCCCGATGAAGGACAGCGCGGTTTCCGACAGCACGATATAGGGAAAGGAGATCACCAGATCGACGATGATATAGGAGGTGAACGAGGGCAGCAGGTGCTTGCGGATGATATGCCCTGCCGGCGCGCCCTGCAGCTGCGCGGCCAGCACGTATTCCTGGTTCCGCTCGACCAGCAGGTGGGTGCGGACCCTTCGCGCCAGGGTGGGCCAGTTGATGAAGCCGATGATGATCGAGATGAAGAAGAACCGCATCTCGGAGGACCATTCCTGCGGGATGAAGGCCGCAATGGCCATGAAGAGCGGAATGATCGGCACCGTCCGGATCGCATCGGTGACCATCTGGATCACCCCGTCGATCATGCCGCCGAAATAGCCGGCCACCCCCCCGATGATCAGGGACAGGACAAAGGAGATCAGAACCCCCAGCGTGCCGACCGCCAGCGAGGTGTAGATCGCATGCAGCGTGCGCGAGAAGATGTCCTTGCCGGTGTCGTCGGTGCCGAAGAGGTGGATGAACCCCTTGTCCACGCCGAAGAGGTGGGTGTCGAAGGTGAAGGGGCCGACATCGTAGGTCCAGCCCTTGGTGAAGAACTGCAGGTAGCGGCGTTCATCGGTGTCGATGGTCGTCACCCATCGGAAGTTGGTGGCGATGGAGCGCTCGCGCTTCACCCCGTAGATGAAGGGGCGCAGCGAGCAGCCGTTGTCGTCGCAGAAGCGCGGGATCTGGGGCGCGCCGTTGGTGTAGTCCTTGTCGCGGCCCGCGATGGTGGGATC
This sequence comes from Pseudooceanicola pacificus, assembly GCF_009789075.1. GTDB lineage: Bacteria > Pseudomonadota > Alphaproteobacteria > Rhodobacterales > Rhodobacteraceae > Pseudooceanicola > Pseudooceanicola pacificus. The sequence goes on along the minus strand of NZ_WNXQ01000009.1, from coordinate 81,561 downwards.
GTGCGGCGACAGGAACGGGGCGAAGACGCCCATCATCACCAGCAGGGCGAGGATCATGCCCGCGATCATGGCCGAGCGGTTCTTCCTGAAGCGGGCCCAGATGAGCTGTCGCTGGGAGGCGGTGAAATAGGCCTCGCGCGCGCGGCGCTCGACGGCGTCCTCGGTCTCGACGATGGCGACGTCGGGGCCGGTGGTCTGGCTGTCCATGGTCATGGGCGGGCCTCCGGGTGCGGGGCAACATGGGGCCGGGCGCCGCGGGCGCCACGGCCGGGGAGAGGGGGGCTGTCTGCCCCCCTCTTGCACCTGCGGTGCAATTCACCCCCCGAGCATATTTCCGGCAAGAGGAAGGGGCGGGCGTGGTGCGGGGTCCGGCTCATGCGCCCACCACGGATTTGCGCACGCGCGGGTCGATCAGGGCGAGCGCGATATCGGTGATGAAGTTCAGCCCGACGATGGTGGCGGTGAGCAGGAAGATGATGGCGCCGGCAAGCTGCTGGTCGTTGGAGCGGGCCAGCGATTCGAGCAGGAGGGAGCCGGCTTCGGTCAGGGTGAGGATCAGGGCCACGATGGGCAGTTCGTTGAAGATCCGGTTCAGGTCGAAGCCCAGCGAGTTGATGATGGGCCCGAGCGCATGGCGGGCCGGATAGCGCCAGAGCAGCCGGCGGCCGTAGAGGCCCCGGGCGCGGGCGGCTGTGACATAGAGCTTGCCGTTCTCGTCCAGCATCAGGGCGCGCACGGTCTGCAGGGCAAAGGCGGTGGCGGACCAGCCGAGGATGAAGACCGGCAGCCAGGCGCGCGACAGGAAGTCGAGCAGCTTGGCGAAGCTCCACGGCGCGTCGCGATAGGCCGACGAGAAGAGCCCGGTCATCGAGTCCCCCCAGAAGACCGTGGATATCAGCATGATCATCAGCGCCAGCAGGAAGTTCGGCATGGCGAGGCCGAGGTAGCTGACGAAGCGGAGGGAGCCGTTCAGGAGTTCCGAATTCGATGAGGCGGACAGGATCCCCACCGGTATCGCGATGAGATAGGCCAGGATCAGCGAGGCGAGGCAGATGGCGGCGGAGATCGCGAACTTGTCGCCGAGCAGGCGGTTGATGTTCACGCGCAGGATGCAGCTGTCGCCGAATTCGCCCTTGAGGAAGACATTGCCGACCCAGGAACCCCAGCGGACCACGAAGGGCCGGTCGAGACCGAGGCGTTTCTCTTCGGCCTCGATATCGGCGACCGAGATGCGCTGGCCCTGGGTGTTCTTGAAGGCGAGATAACGTTCCGCGCAGGTGCCGGGCACCAGCTCCATCAGCGAGAAGACGATGAAGGAGACCAGCAGCAGGGTGAACAGCGCCATCGAGGCGCGCAGCGCGGCGAATCTGAGGAAGTTCAGCATGGTGTCCCCTGTCGGCCTCTGCTTGCCCTCTGGCGGGGCGGGCCCTGGGGCACGGGCGGCGGAGGTGCCGCCCGTGCCGATGTCACGCTCGGACCCGCGGGCCCGGCCTTATTCCGAGAGGTACCACTGCGCGGGCAGGTACGGGAACGTGCGGTAGTACTCGTAGCTCTGCGTCTTGAACTCGGTGAAGTTCTTCAGCGCATTGCGGTGGTAGATCACGTTGGGCGCCTGGACGGTGCCGATGAACAGCAGATGCTCGGCCATAGCCTTGGCGATCTTGTTGCCGTATTCGCCCTGCTCTTCGGACCCGGGCATCGCGCCCTGGAACGAGGCCGTGTCGGCGGCCATCTGGTTGACCCATTCCGGCGGCTGGACACCCGAGGCACCGTTGGTGTCGTTGTATTCCGCCCAGAGCATCGCGGTCCGGTGGCTGAAGTAATCGCCGAAGGGCGGCTGGAACAGCAGGTTCACGCCCATCACGATCGGCACCGGCTGACCCTGTTCCCACATGCCCACGTCGAGCTGGTTGGAGGACTGGGCCGAGCGGTATTCGTCGGGCGTCACCTCTTTCACCGTGGTCTGCACGCCCACATCGGACCAGTACTGGCCGACCAGTTCCACGACCTCGCCGCCCAGACCCTGGGTGGAGAACTGCATGTTCAGCACGATCTTGTCGCCCGAGGGCAGTTCGCGGAAGCCGTCGCCGTCGGTGTCGACCATGCCGATTTCATCCAGCAGGGCCTTGGCGGCTTCGGGGTCGTATGCGGTCTTGTACTTGTCCAGACCCTCCTCGACGAAGCCGGGGGTGGGCGAGAAGCCGATGTATTGCTTGGGCTCGCCCTGGCCGAAGAAGGCGACCTCGTTCAGCTCGTCCCGGTTGATGGCGATGGACATGGCCTCGCGGAACTTCAGGTCGCCGAAGACGGCGCGCTTGTTCATGTCCTCGGCGGTGACGTTGAACGAGAAGATCGGCATCGCGATGGTCGGCGCCAGCTGGACGGTGAAATCGCCCTTTTCCTGGTTTTCCAGCAGGATCGGCGCGGCGCCCAGGGTCAGCGACTGCGACTTGTAGTCGGCCTCGCCGTTCACCAGCTTGAGGATGCGCACCTCGTTGTCATTGGCGTAGAGCTCGTCCTGGCGCGAGATGTAGGGCAGCTGGTTGCCCGCCGTGTCGACCATGAAGAAATAGGGGTTGGCGACCAGCTTGCGCCCCTCGGTCGTGTCGGTGATGTAGAGGTGGCTTTCCAGCGTCGGATAGGTCGCCTTGGGCAGGCAGCCGACCTCGTCGGGGCTGTTGAGCATCGGCGTCGGCGTGTCGGTCCAGTCCGAGTTGCCGTAATAGGCCGCGATCACCGCCAGGCCGTTGTCGAAGCCGCAATCGGCGGCCAGCTTGTCAGCCTCGGGGTTTTCCTTGGCGTAGTACATGCCCAGGAAATGCTTGGGCAGGAAGGCCTGCGCGTAGGAGGTCGCGAAATGGGCCAGCAGGCCCGGCTTGGGCGAGGGCAGGTTGAAGATCACGGTCTCGTCGTCGGGCGTTTCCACCGTCATCGGCTCGCCCGCCACAAGGTTGTAATCCTTGGGCTTTTCATAAATCTCGGGGTCGAGCGAGATATCATAGTAGAACTTCACGTCGGCCGAGGTGAAGGGTTCGCCATCCGACCATTTGTGGCCCTTGCGCAGCTTGAAGGTCAGCTTGGTGAAATCGTCGTTCCATTCCCACGACTTGGCCACGTTCGGCACGATGGTCTGCAGGTCGTCGGCATAGCGCACCAGGTTCACGTGACGCACCGAAAGGAAATCCGATGTCCCGGCCTCGGTCGCGTTGGACAGGGCGCGCAGCGTGCCGCCGTACTGGCCGATCGCGTCATAGGGCACGACAACCAGCGGCTCGGCGGGCAGGCGCTCGGCCACCGGGGGCAGGCTTTCCGGGTTGCCCTTGATCTCGCCGTTCAGCGCGGCGATCTCGGGGTTTTCGGCAAAGGTCATCTCGCAGCCGGCGGCCGCTTCGAATTCGCTCAGGTCATATTGTTGCGGATAGGCCCCGGAGGCCACGCCGCCCATGTCGGTCTGCGTGATCGAAGGGCATTCGGCAGCGGCCATGCCCGCCATCAGGCAGGTGGCGGCTGTCGAAAGCAGCAGCGTTCTGGTGTGTCTGGTCATAGGATTGCTCCGTTCCTGTTGGATGCAGGCCGATTTACGCGGCACTTGTATCGTTTTGTTAAAATCACTTCTGTCGAACACCCCGAACCGAATGTTGGCCGCTGGTTGAGCGGCCAGTCAAGGATTCCGAACGGCACGGACCCGCGCCACCGCCCGGTGGTGGAAATTCTGGGCACCGGCTTCCATGCGTCCTGTCCCCGTTCCCGGGGTCCGGCATGCCGCTGCAACCATGCGAAGAACCCGGGCGGCATGGCACCGTCCCGCACCGGCGGCTAGCCTGCCGGCGACAGGGACCGACAGAACTCGGAGGGGTCAATGACAGTCGAAACGAGCCACGATTTCAGCGCCGTCATCAGGCCGTGCCGCATCCATTCGGGCGAGGGCGCGCTGGACGCGCTCGGGGCCGAAATCGCGCGGACGGGCGCACAGCGGGCCTTCGTGCTCTGCGGGCGGTCGGTGGCCGGCACGACCGACCTGCTGGACCGCATCCGCGCCCAGGCGGGCGACCGGCTGGCAGGCGTGTTCGACCGGATCGGCAAGGACACCCCCCTGCCCGACGTGCTGGCCGCGACCGAGGCCGCACGCGATGCCGGGGCCGACCTGCTGATCGCGGTCGGCGGCGGCAGCGTGATCCAGGCGGCCCGCGTGGTGGCGATCTACCTGGCCGAGGACGGCACGCCGGAAAGCCTGGCGACCCAGTACCCCGAGGACGCGCCCGCGATCTCGCCCCGGCTGAACGCGCCGAAGATGCCGATCTTCAACGTGCCGACCATCGGCACCACTGCGCAGAACTGGGGCGGCTCTCCGGTCAAGGGCGGCAAGCAGGGGCACCGGCTGGAATACTTCGATCCCAAGACCCGCCCGACCGCGCTGTTCTGGGACCGGGCCGCGCTGGCCACCGCGCCCTTGTCGATGGTGCGCGCGACATCGGGGATGCTGTGGTGGCGGTCGGTGATGAACATGGGCTACAGCAGCGCCCCGGTGCTGGTCGACGCGAACCGGCGCGAGGTGCTGTCGCTGGCCACACAGGTCCGCGATGCGCTGGCCCGGGACGAAGACAGCGACAGGCTGCGCGCCGACCTGTGCCTGGCGACCTGGCTGCAGAACCAGGATGCCGACCGGGGCGGGAAGCTGGTGAACACCTGGGCCTCCCGGGTGACCTATGCCTTTGCCATCGGGATCTTCCACCGCCATGCCGAAGTCGCGCAGGGGGCCACCACCGCCGCGCTGACCTGCGGCGTGCTGCGCCGCCTCGGCCACCGCGACGAGGACAGCGTGGCGGCCATTGCAACGGCGCTCGGCATTCCCGGCATGGTGCCCTCTGCCGCGTTGGCGGATCAGCTGGAGCGTGACTTCGTCTCGATGGGCCTTCCGGTGAACCTGACGCAGCTCGGGATCCCCCAGGACAGCGCCGGCCCGGTGCTGGAGGCGGCGATGCAGAACTACAACTCCGACCCCAGGCGCGAATTCCGCCGCGAACGCGACCTGCTGGCCGAGGTGCTTGCCGGCTGCTGGTAGGCCGCGCGAATCGATGCGGCGACAGGTCATGCCGGCACGGGGATCCCCGCGCCGCGCCGGTGCTGCAGGATCGGAGCGAACCTCGCCACATACATGCGACCAGCACGCTTTGGCGCGGCATTTGCCCCGCCCCAGCTTAATCTGACCCAAGGCCGTTGCCGCGCTGTGCCAATTGGCGCATCGTGAAATGGTATACCAAATTAGGCGACCCCTGGCCGATGGCGGAGGCCCCGAGACCCGCCGGCCCGGCCGTCGCCCGCGATCAGGGAGGTCGACCGCACCATGAATGTCCAGGACAGCCAACTCTCGGCCTTCCGCGCCGAGGCGCGCGAATGGCTCGACAAGAATTTCCCCAAGAGCCTCGCCCACCGGGGTGACGAGTATTTCGACATCGCCCCGCGCTACCCCGAGGGCGAGGACTGGGCCGCCTGGCGCAAGGCCATGTGCAGCAAGGGCTGGGGCACGCCCACCTGGCCGACCGAATATGGCGGCGGCGGGCTGACCCGGCAGCAGACCCTGATCCTGCGGGACGAGCTGGAAAAGATCGGCGGTTTCATCCCGCTGACCGGCATCGCGGTGTCGATGTTCGGCCCCACCCTGCTGGAATACGGCACCGCCGAGCAGAAGCAGCGCCATATCCCCCCGATCTGCCGGGGCGAAACCATCTGGTGCCAGGGCTATTCCGAACCGGGCGCGGGGTCCGACCTTGCCAGCCTCAAGACCCGGGCCGAGGATATCGGGGACAACTTCCTGGTGAACGGCCAGAAGATCTGGACCTCGGGTTCGATGCACGCGCATTGGTGTTTCTGCCTTGTGCGCACCGACACCAGCCACAAGCACGAGGGCATCTCGTTCCTGCTGATCGACATGAAGTCGCCCGGTGTCGAGGTGCGGCCGATCACGCTGATCTCGGGCAAGCAGAGCTTTGCCGAGGTGTTCTTTACCGATGTGAAGGTCCCCAAGGAGAACCTCGTCGGCGGGCTGCGCGAAGGCTGGACCATCGCCAAGCGCCTGATGCAGTTCGAACGCGAGGGCATCGGCGCCCGCCGGATGACCGTGGGCGAGCTGCGCCCGCTGGACGAGGTGGCCCGGGAGTACATCGGCACCGATGCCGAGGGCCGCATCGCGGATCTGGATCTGCGCGCGCGCATCGTGCGTCACCAGATGTGGGAACGCGCCCACCGGCTGACCGTCGCCCGGGTGGCCGACGAGGCCAAGACCGGCCCGTCCGAGGCGACCTCGGTCCTCAAGAACGCCGCCAGCCACGCGCTGCAGACCCGGGGCGAGATGCTGACCGAGATCATGGGCTTTCAGGGGATCGGCTGGGATGGCGACGACTACACCCAGACCGAAAAGGACAGCATGAAACAGATGCTGCAGAACAAGGCCCATTCGATCTACGGCGGCACCTACGAGGTGCAGGCCAACATCATCTCCAAGCGCATCCTCGGGATGCTGGACCACCAGTAAGGGACGCGACCGATGGCTGTACTGACCGAAGAACAGACGATGCTGCGCGATGGCGCGCAGGACTGGGTCACCGACCGCGCGCCGGTGAGCGCCTTCCGCAAGCTGCGGGATTCCGGCGCGGGCACGATGGACCCCGCCCTGTGGAAAGAGATCGCCGAAATGGGCTGGGCCGGCATTGTCGTGCCCGAGGAACACGGCGGGTCGGATTTCGGTCTGACCGGCATGGGCCTGGTGCTGGAGGAGATGGGCAAGCAGCTGGTGGCCTCGCCGCTGTTCATCTCGGGCCTGGTGGCCGCCACGGCGTTCCGCCAGATGGGCAGCGCCGCGCAGCAGGGCGAATGGCTGCCCCGGATCGCCGACGGATCGGCCATCGTCACCCTGGCGGTGGACGAGGGCAACCGCCACGACACCGCAAGGACCGCGCTCACGGCCGAGGCCTCGGGCAGCGGCTATGTGCTGAACGGCACCAAGACGATGGTGATCGACGGCATGGATGCCGATGCGATGCTGGTGCTGGCGCGGACCTCGGGCGCGCCGGGCCATAGCGCGGGGCTGACCCTGCTGATCGTGCCCACGGACGCCGCGGGGATCGAACGGCACGGGCTGGCGACGGTGGATCGCCGGGGCCATGCCAAGGTCACCTTCAGCGGCGTGCAGGTCGGCCCGGATGCCGTTCTGGGCGAGGTCGGCGGCGCCCATGCCCCGCTGGAAAAGGTGCTCGACGTGGCCCGCGTGGGCCTTGCGGCCGAAATGCTGGGGATGTGCCAGCAGGCCTTTGACACCACGCTCGCCTATCTGAAGACGCGGGTGCAGTTCAACACGATCCTGGCCCAGTTCCAGGCGCTGCAGCACCGCATGGCGGATCTGTTCATGGAGATGCAGCTGGTCCGCTCGGCGGTGGAACATGCGGTGCGCGAGATCGACGCGGGCGGCGACGGGGCCGAAGAGGCCGCGATCCTGGCCAAGGCGATGGCCAGCGATTTCGCCAACAAGATGACCCGCCAGATGATCCAGCTGCACGGCGGCATCGGCATGACCGACCAGTACGATGCCGGGTTCTACATCAAGCGCTCGCGCCTGCTGGAAATGACCTTCGGCAACGCGGCCCAGCACTGCGAACGTTGGGCCCGGATGCGCGGCTACTGAGGACACGATCATGGGCGTTCCCTATCCCGACCTGCTGTCGATGAAGGCCGAGGCCATCGACTGCGCCTATTCCGACCGCGAGGTCATGCTTTACGCCCTTGGCATCGGCATGGGCACCGACCCGCTGGAGGACAGCGAGCTGGCCTTTGTCAACGAGGGCTGGATCACCCCGCGCGAGGTTCCGCTGAAGGTGGTGCCGACCTTTGCCTCGGTCTTCGGCTATGCGGCGCGGCCGCCCTCGATCCCGCTGGACCGGGTCAAGGTGGTGGATGCCGCGCGCGACATCACCTTTCACAAGCCCCTGCCGGTTGCGGCCAGGCTGACCGCCGACGCCAGCTATATCGGCGCCTGGGACAAGGGCGACAAGGGCGCCATCGTCCAGCGCGAAACGGTGGTGCGGGACGCAAGCGGCGAGCCGGTCTGCACCCTGCGCGGCATGACCTTTGCCCGGGGCGACGGCCATTTCGGCGGCCCGACCGAGGGCGCGCCCGATCCGCACCCGGTGCCCGACCGCGCGGCGGATCTGACGGTCGACATTCCCACGCGGGACGATCAGGCGCTGGTCTTCCGGCTGTCGGGCGACCGCAACCCGCTGCACTCCGACCCGGAATTCGCCCGCAAGGCGGGGTTCGACCGGCCGATCCTGCATGGCATGTGCACCTACGGGATCACCTGCCGCGCCGTGCTGTCGACCTTTGCCGACTGGGACCCCAACGCCTTTCGCCGCCATGCCGCACAGTTCCGCGCCCCGGTCTTTCCAGGCGAAACGATCACGGTCGACATGTGGAAGGACGGCGATACCATCAGCTTCGAAGCCCATGTCAAGGCGCGCGGCGTGACCGTGGTCAAGCACGGGCTGACAGAACTGGGCTAGGGCCCGCACGATCCGCCCCCTGCCAAGGCAGCGGGGCACAGGGCGGCGTCTCCGCCCGTTTGATACCCCTGAGGAGGAACCATGGGACTACTGGACGGCAAGGTTGCCATCATCACCGGCGCGGGCAACGGGCTCGGCGCCGCCTACGCGCGGCTTTTCGGGGCCGAGGGCTGCAAGGTGCTGGTCAACGACCTGGGCGGGGCGCGTGACGGGTCCGGCGGCAGCATCGGCCCGGCGCAAGAGGTCGTGAACGACATCGTCGCTGCGGGCGGCGAAGCCGTGGCCAACGGCAACGACGTCTCGACCATGGATGGGGGACAGGCGATTTTCGACCAGTGCATCGCGCAATGGGGCAAGGTCGACATCCTGATCAACAACGCCGGCATCCTGCGCGACGAGACCTTTCACAAGGGGACCGAAGCGAACTGGGATCTGGTGCTGAAGGTCCATCTGAAGGGCACCTATTGCTGCACCAAGCCGGTCTGGCAGTGGATGCGCGACAACGGCGGCGGCATCGTGGTGAACACCACCTCGACCTCGGGCCTGATGGGCAATTTCGGGCAGACCAACTATGGCGCGGCCAAGGCCGGGATCGCGGGGCTGACCCGCAACCTGGCCATCGAAGGGCGCAAATACGGGATCCGGGTCTGGGGCATGTCGCCCGGCGCGCTGACCCGCATGACCTCGGATCTGCCGCGCTATCGCGAGCTGGCGGAAAAGGGGGACGAATTCCCCGTGACCGGCCAGCCCGACACCATCGCGCAGGCGATGCTTTACATGTGTTCGGACCTCAGCGGCGACCAGACCGGCAAGTTCATGCATGTCGCCCGCCAGGGCGTGGCCGAGCTGAAGGTGATGCGCTCCAAGGGCTGGGAGCCGACCCATGCCTATACCGCGCAGGAAATCGCGGACCATTACGACGAGGTCTTTTTCCCCGACGCCTGAACCGCCTGACGGGACAACAAAAGCGCGCCGGTCCCCCGACCGGCGCGTTTGCGTTCGGCCCCTGCCCTGCTCAGCCGACCGGGCGGCCGATGCAGTTGGTCGTGATCACCTCGGTATCCACCAGGTAGGTCCGCCGCCGGGCGAAGCGGATGGCCCAGTCGGGCCGGGCCTCGCCCTCGCGGGTGGTGAATCGCGAATTGGCCCAGGCCCCCATGCTGGCATAGCGGGCGATCAGGAAATAGCTCGTCACCCCGTTCTCGGGCGGCTTCTTCCACAGGCCCACGGCATGCACGCCGTTGTCCGCCTCCCATGTGTCCCAGGACATCAGGCTGTCATCCTCGAAGGCCGCTTCCAGATCGCTGCGGCAGTGGAACCAGCGGTTGGTGTAAAGCGCCGCGTCCGCCGCGATCAGCGGCAGGTTCCGCTCGGCCACCGGGGTCAGGCGGTCCGCTGTCGCCCCCGACACCCCCGGCGTGGCAAGCAGCCGGTCGCGCAGCCTGTCGAGCGCGGCCGTGTCGTCGCCAAAGGCCGTGACGGTGACGGTGTTCAGGCTGCGCCCGATATGGGGCCGGAACGCCGCTGCAAGCGAGACACCCGCCGGGTAGGTTCCCGGGTCGAGCGCCGCATCGCGGACCCCCTCGAACCCCGAGAAACCGCCGGGCAGCACGATGTAATCCATCATCCCGTCACATCCCGATCATGTTGGCCTGGTCCAGCACCCGGTCGACGATGCGGATCGACGCGATGTCGATCATCCGCCCCTCGAACTGGACGGACCCCTGCCCCGCGGCCAGCGCGGCGTCATAGGCCGACTTCATCCGGCGGGCGCGGTCCACGTCCTCGGGCTTGGGAGAGAACACCTCTTGCGCGATCTCGACCTGGCTGGGGTGGATCGCCCATTTGCCGACCATGCCCAGGATCATCGCGCGGCGGCATTCCTCGCGGAACGTGTCGGGATCGCTGAAATTGGCAAAGGGCCCGTCCACCGCGTCGATCCGGTTCACCCGGGCGGCAATGGTCATCTTCTGGCGCTGGTAATGCCAGATGTCGCCGGGATAGCCGCTGTCGCCGCCGATATCCTTGGTGCTGACGCCCTGGCTTGCGGAATAGTCGCCCATACCGAAGATCAGCGCCTCCAGCCGGTCCGACGCGCAGGCGATCTCGTCGACCTTCTGCATCGCCTCGACCTCTTCGATGAGGGTTTCCAGCCCGATGCGCTTCTTCAGCTTCAGCTTCTTCTCCATCTGGGTCATCAGCTTGTCGCAAAAGGTGATGTCGTCGGGGCCAAGCGCCTTGGTCAGCATGATCAGGTCCAGGTTCTCGCCCGCGCCCTCCATCACCTCGATGATGTCCTCGGCCGCGTATTCCGTGGTCAGGTCGTTGATCCTGACGCAGCGCACGGAGCGGCCGAAATCGAGGGTGTTCAGCGCCTCCACGATCTTTTTCCGTGCGGGGCGCTTTTCCTGCGGGGCGACGGCGTCTTCCAGGTCGAGGAAGATGTAATCGACGTCCAGCCCGGCGGCCTTGGTCATCATCTTCTCGCTCGATCCGGGCACCGAAAGCTGGCAGCGGCGCAGGCGTTTGGGTCTCTGGGTCATGGTCTCTCCTCTAGTCCACGGCGCCCGAGGCGCGCAGCTGCGCGATCCTCTCGGGGCCGATGCCGAATTCGGTCAGGATGGTGTCGGTATGCTCGCCCGTCAGGGGCGCGCGGGCGCGCACGCCGCCGGGGGTGCCGGTCATCTTGACGGGGGTGTTGGCGATGGTGACGTCACGCTCTGTCCCCGGGTGGCGCACCTGGGCCAGCATGTCCCGGGCGGCGAAATGCGGGTCGGCGAACTGGTCGTCGGCGCGGTAGACGGGGCCAAAGGGGACCTGCCCGCCAAGGATCCCGGCCAGTTCGGCCCGCGTGCGCGGCAGGGTGAAATCCTCGACCAGCCGCACCACCTCGTCCCGGTGCTGCAACCGCTGGTCGTTCTGCCCGATGCGCGGATCCGTCGCCAGCTCGGGACGGCCGATCAGCTTGGTCAGGATGGCCCAGAATTTCTCGTTCGGGACGGCCAGGCTGACCCAGCCATCCGCCGCCCGGAAAAAACCGAAGGGGCAGAGCAACGGGTGATGATTGCCCTCCACCCCCGGATTTTCGCCCGTCATGCCGCGCTGAAAGATCGCGCGTTCGCAGGTGGCCATGATGCTGTCGACCATGCCGATGTCGACATACTGCCCCTGCCCGCTTGCCCGCGCATGCAGCAGCGCCGAGACCAGGCCGAAGGCCGCGTACATCGCCGGGATGATGTCGCCCACGCCGGGGCCGATCTTGGTGGGCGTGCCGCCCGCCTCGGGCCCGGTGATGCCGACGATACCGCCCATGGCCTGCGCCACCGGGTCATAGGCCGGCCAGTGACCGTAGGGCGAGGCCCCGCCCCGCCTGTCGCCAAAGCCGCGGACGCTGACATAGACCAGCGCCGGGTTCACGCGGGCCAGCGTCTCGTAATCGTTGCCCAGCCGTTCGGCCACACCGCCGCGATAGTTCTCGATCACCGCATCGGCCTGGGCCACCAGCTCATGGAACAGCGCCCGCCCCTCGGCCGATTTGAAGTCGATGCAGATCGAGCGCTTGTTGCGGTTGATGGACCCGAAATAGGCGCCATAGCCGCCCTGATCGCGGGGCAGCTCGTCCTCCAGATGCGGGCCGATGCGGCGGGTGTTGTCCCCGCCAACGGGTTCGATCTTGATCACCGTCGCCCCCTGATCCGCCAGCATCATCGAAGCAAAGGGCCCGGCCAACATCATCGTCAGGTCCAGCACCACCACGCCCGACAGCGCCCCGGGGAACTGCGCCGGTGCCATCTCAGCCCCGGCGCCGCAGCGCGACGCGCCGGTCGGCGGTCACGCAAAGCTTGTCGTCCTGGTTGATGCCGTAGTGGCGGAAGGTGACGATGCCGGTGGCCGGGTCCGCGCCGTCCTCCTTGGCGATCACCTCGGAAAAGGCGTAGAGCGTGTCGCCGTGATAGACCGGATGCGACAGGCGGATGCCGGTCATCCCCAGCTCGGCCACCGCCTGTTCGCCGGTGTCCTGCGCGGCCAGGCCGATGACCATGCTCAGGTTGATGCCGCCGAACACCACGCGGTCGGTGAACACGCCGTGCCCCTGCCCGCCCTGCATCCGGTGGGCGTTGAAATGCCCCTCGGCCGTGTTCATCACCATGTTGGTGATCAGCACATTGTCCATCTCGGTCACCGTCTTGCCCCGGGCGTGGCGGATCAGCTCGCCCTCGGCGAAATCCTCGAAATACCCGTCGGGCGAGGTCAGCTTGGACAAATCGGTCATTTCTGACCCCATGCCTTTTCAAAGGCCGTGTCGGTGATCCATTTGTCCACTTCGGACTTGCCCAGCATCTGGTCCGAGATGATGCGCTGTTGGATCTCGCTGGTGCCCTCGAAGATCTTGGTCAGCCGGGCATCGCGCCAGTAGCGTTCCACCGCGTGCAGGGTGGTGTAGCCCGCCCCGCCGAGGATCTGCAGCGCCTCGGATGTGACCCTCTCGGCCATCTCGGTGGCGAAATATTTCGCCATCGACGCCTCCTTGTCGCAGCGCCGTCCCTGGTCGATCTCGTTGCAGACGTGGTAGAGCAGCTGCCGCGCGGCCTCGACCTCGGTCGCCATTGTCGCCAGCTTGAACCGGATCGCCTGGAATTCGGCGATCGGGCGGCCGAACTGCATCCGCTCCTGCGCATAGGCGGTGGCATCCTCCAGCGCGCCCTGCGCCAGACCGATGCCCCGCGCGGCGGTATGGGCCCGGGCGGTTTCCAGCCCGCGCGCCATGATGCGGAAGGCCATGCCCTCCTCGCCCACCAGGGCCGAGGCAGGCACCCGGCAGCCGTCGAAGGACAGCTCAAGCGTGTTCCAGCCGAAATAGCCGATCTTGGGGATCTTTGCGCCGGACACGCCCTTGGGCAGGGTGCCGCGCGGCTTTTCGATCATGAAGCAGGAAATCCCCATCCACCGTTTCGCGGCCGAGGGCGGCGGAGCCGTCCGGGCAAAGACGGTCATGAAATCCGACCCGTCGGCAAAGGTGCACCAGTACTTGTTGCCGGTGATCACCCAGTCGTCCCCGTCCCGCACCGCGCGGCAGGAAATCGAGGCGAGGTCGGAGCCCGTCCCCGGCTCGCTCAGCGACGAGGCGTTGAGGAATTCGCCCCGCACCACACGGGGCAGGTATGCGCGCTTCTGCTCTTCGGTCATGACCCGCTTGATCATGCCGCCCTGCCCGCGCGCCATCAGCGAGGCGACGGACATCCAGCCCCGCGCCAGCTGCTCGGCCACCAGGCAGTATTCAAAGGCGCCCAGCCCCAGCCCGCCGTATTCCTCGGGGATGGTGATGCCGAAATAGCCCATGTCGGCCATCTTCTGGCGCAGATCCATCGGGATCTCGCCGTCCGGCCCGTCGAGCGCATTGGCCACGGGCAGCACCTCGCGCATCGTGAAGGCGCGCGCGGTGTCGCGGATCATGATGCGTTCCTCGGTGAAATAGCCTTTGCCGTCCTGCGACTGGTTCATTGCGCCGTCCATGATCAGCGTGCCTTTCTGACAAGGTTGGTCCGGCGGAAGCGCACGACTTCCTCGCCGCGCTGGTTCACGCCGCGGGTGGCCCAGGTGACGATGCCGAATTCGGGCCGCTTGCCGCTTTCGCGGCAGTCGATGGTTTCGCTGGCGGCGGTGAGCGTGTCGCCGGGATAGACCGGCACGCCGTAGACCAGATCGTCGACGCCCAGGAACGGCCCGCCCCCTTCGGAACAGTCCTCGACCGTCAGGCCGAAGACGGTGTTGAAGACCAGCAACGGGTTCACCGGCGTGGCGGGATGCCCTTCGGCCCGGGCCACCTCCGCATTGGTGTAGCGGGGGTTGTAGTGCATCGTGAGCACGCAGAAGAGCGTGTTGTCGCCTTCGGTGATCGTGCGGCCCCAGTGATGGGCAAAGGTCTGGCCGGGGGTGAAATCGGCAAATCGGTTGCCCCGGGCACGGTATCTGGCGTCGCGCTTCAGGCGGGCGACGATGTCATGCGTACTCATTGCGCCGGGCCCGCCATCGCGGTCATCAGCGCCGAGAGATCCGCTGCCTCGTCCACCCCCAGTGCCGCGTCGATCATCGCCCCGGTGGCCCCGGCCCCGATGGCGCCAGTGCAGATGGCGCGGGCCTTGGCGGTCAGCTTGCGCTCTTGCAGGGCGGTGTCGGCCAGGGGGATGCCGACATTGGTGGCATAGCGCAGCGCCCGCCCGTCCATCGTCACCATCTCGACCGAGGCCGCGTGGCGCTGGCCGTCGACGCTTGGATGCCCCTCCAGCGCGACCTTGTCGCGGAAGGCCCAGACCCCGGCATCCGCCGCCGTCGCCTCGCAATAGGTATCCAGATCCGCCGTATCGCGCCCCAGCACCGCCATCGCGGCCAGGTGGCGGATCGAGAATTTCACGTCCAGCCCGGTTTCGGGGCGCTGGATGTCGCAGACCTTGCACGAGGCCGCCGGGATATGGATCGTCAGCGCGGCGATGTCACCGGGCGCCAGCCCGTGTTCGGCCACCAGAGCCCGGGTCGATTCGATCACCGAATGGGTCAGGTAGCAGGCGGCGTGGTATTTGAAGAGGGTGTTCTGCACCTCCATATGCTCCGGGTCGGGCGCAAAGGCCCCGGGCCGGAAAGCGGGCGACAGCGTGGGGCCGAACCCCTGGGGGCAGTCCAGCCCGCCCAGCCGGGCCTCGAACCCGGCGCCGGCCAGTTTCGCCGCCAGCAGCCCGTTCGACGCCGCCTTGCCCGCGTGCAGCGGTTTGGCCATCGTGCCGAACATCGACTTCAGCCCCGCCGCCTGGGTGCCCGCCAGCGACAGCGCGTGTTCCATCTGCAGCGCGTCCAGCCCCAGCACCACGCCCGCCCCCGCCGCCGCCGCGACCGATCCGATGGTCGCCGTGGCGTGAAAACCGTGGTCGTAATGCTCATCCCCCATCATCACGCCAAGAGCGCCCGCGATTTCGTGCCCCGCGACGATCCCGGCCAGCACCAGCGGGCCGGGGGCGCCCGCCTCTTCGGCGGCGGCCAGAACGGCGGGGATCACGGCGACCGAGGGGTGCCCGTGCATATGTGCGTTCACGTCGTCGAAATCGAGCGCATGGCTCATCGCGCCATTGACCAGCGCGGCATCCACCGGCGCGGCCCGCCGCCCCGTCGCGGGCAGGGTGCAGGGGCCGTCATCGCGGCCGAACTCTCCCGCCAGGATCGCCGACAGCGGTTCGGTCGCGCCCGCGACGGTGACGGCGCACCAGTCCAGCAGGCAGTGACGGGCCCAGAGCGCGGCCGCGCCGCTCATGCCCGCGGGGCCGAAATCCGCCAGCCAGGCGGCCATCGCGGCCCCCAGAGCCTGCGGCGGAACCTGCGATGCCGGGGGCCTGTCGGCCAGGATGTCCGAATGAGTCATCTGGCGAACCTCCCTGACGTCTCGCCCCGGCGGATGGTCTTGCCGCCGGACTTACTCAGGGAACAGTGTTTTGACCGTCACGTCAATTTTGCCCGGGAAATTGCCGTGCCCGGGCGCCAGAAATCGCATACGTGGTGGATCCGGCGGGTGGCGGCCCGGTTCCGGCCAAGCCGAACCTTCACATGAGCGTGACATTGCCGCCGGATTGCGACATTGTGGTCACATAATGCCATTTCCCCGGGAACGAACCGGGATAATTTCCTGTTTCTTTCCGGTATTCTCTCGCCAGAGATACATCCAAGCGATTCCAACGGAGCTGCCATTCCATGACCACTCGCCGCACTTTCCTCGCCTCCGCCGCTGCCGGGGCAGCGGCCCTCGCCCTGCCCGCCCCCGCGCTGGCGCAGGCCGGCCGCAATGTCCTGGCCAAACAGGAAGTCACCATCAGCAAGGCCTACCAGCCGGGCGAGATCGTGATCCTGCCGCGCGCCTATTTCCTGTACTACGTGACCGCGCCGGGCAAGGCGCTGCGCTACGGCATCGCCGTGGCCAAGCCGGGCCTGGGCTACAAGGGCACCGCCGTCATCAAGCGCAAGGTCGAATGGCCCACCTGGCGCCCGACCGACGAGATGATCGAGCGCGACCCCGGCCATTACGGCCGCTTCAAGGGCAACGAAGAGCGGATGGCCGGCGGCCCCGGCAACCCG
Source organism: Pseudooceanicola pacificus (assembly GCF_009789075.1). Classification (GTDB taxonomy): domain Bacteria; phylum Pseudomonadota; class Alphaproteobacteria; order Rhodobacterales; family Rhodobacteraceae; genus Pseudooceanicola; species Pseudooceanicola pacificus. The sequence goes on along the minus strand of NZ_WNXQ01000009.1, from coordinate 64,894 downwards.
CTGGGCGCCCGCGCGCTGTACCTGTTCGAGGGCAACAAGGACACCCACATCCGCATCCACGGCACGATCGAGCCGTCGAGCATCGGGCGCGCCGCCTCCTCGGGCTGCTTCCGCATGCTGAACGAAAACGTGATCGACCTGTACGACATGGTCCCGATGGGCACCCGCGTCACCGTCCTGTGACACCGGCCCGGCCAATCCACGACACTGGCCGATCCACGACTTAGGGCCGCCCCGGGGCGGCCCTTTTCGTTTGCGCTGTCCGGCCCGGGTCAGGCCCGGCCGGCAATCGCCTTATTCACCCAGTCGAGGATGGCCGCCTGCCCCATCGCGCCCGAGGTCCGCGCCCTTTCGCGCCCCCCGGCGTAAAGGATCATCGTCGGGATCCCCCGGATGCCGTTTGCGCCGCTGACCGAGGGGTTGGCCTGGGTGTCGATCTTGGCCAGCCGCGCGACACCCTTCAACCCCCCGGCAGCCTTGAGGAATTCCGGCGCCATCGCCCGGCAGGGGCCGCACCAGGGCGCCCAGTAATCCACCACCAGCGGCAGCTCGTCCGTCCGCGCCGCCTTGCCCAGGGTCGCGGCGTCCAGCTCGGCCACCTTGCCGGTCACCAGCGCGCCACCGCAGGTGCCGCATTTCGGGCCCGAGCCAAGCCTGTCGCGTGGAACCCGGTTTGCCTGTCCGCAGTTGAGACAGGTCATCTTGATACCCGCCATTCCGAACCCTCCATCACATTCAGGTCTTGACATATGTTCATCACGATCCGCCGGCAAGCCCCCGCTCAACACGCGACACCGGGGGCATCTGCCAGCCGGGGCGCGGCTTGACGCTGCCGCCGGGCCGTCGGATATCTTGGGCGATGCCGTCACGTTCCCTCCCGCTTCTCCTGACGCTCTGCGCCGCGCTGCTGGCCGGATGCTCGACCTTGCCCACGGCCCAGGAGGCCGAGGTGATGCCCATCGTGCATGACGGCAAGCTGCACAAGGGCGTGGGCAAGGCCATCGTGGTGATCCCGGGGGCCATGGCCTCGGTCAACATGTATGCGCCGGTGCTGGACTGGAACGTGCCCGACAGCACGGTGATGGCCTATCGCTTTCCCGGCCTCGACGGGATGAAGCTGGACCACCGCGTCGATATCGAGGCGGCCGGAGAGCTGATCGCCGAGGTGCTGACCAAGATGGAGGTGCGTGAGGTCTACCTCATCGGCTTCTCCACCGGCGGGCCGATCGCGCTGGAGGCCGCCCGCCGCCTGAAGACCCCGGATGTGGACATCGCGCTGGTGTCGACCGCAGGGCCGTTCCCCGCGGCGGTCAAGGCCTCGGTCGAGGGCTTCTTCGACGTGCTCAAGGCCATGGGCCGGTCCAACGGCAAGACGCTGGACGAGACCTGGCTGGAGAATTACCGCACCCTGCTCTATGGCCGCAAACACCTGGAGAACAAGGAGCTGGCCGCCCGCAGCGAAGAACTGGCCATGCGCCAGAAAGGCCGGTTCGGCACGCCCAGGCTGAAGCTGACGCTGGCCCATACCAGCGATCTGATGACCTGGACCCTGCCGCGTGACGACCCCAAGCTGCGCGCGGCGCATATCGGGGTGTTTCACGGGGCGACGGATTCGGTCTTTTCCCTGAAGGATACCGAGCGGCTGGCCGGACGCATCCCCGCCGACGGCATCCGCGTCTATCCCAACGAGGGGCACCTGCTCTACGTGACCGAGGACCGGCTGTTCGACGAGATCCGGGGCTTCTTCGGCCTGGGCCCGGGCGGGTGAAGGCGCGGTTCGATCTGATCGTGATCGGCGCCGGGCCCGCGGGTGGCGCCGCGGCCTTCACCGCCGCGCGCGCCGGTCTGACCGTGGCGCTGGTCGACCGCCATGCCTTTCCGCGCGACAAGCTGTGCGGAGGCGGCTTCACCGGGCGCAGCCACCAATATTTCTGCGAAATATTCGGCACCCCGCCCGAACCGGGGCAGATCGAGACCCATCATTCGGTCTCGTTCCACGCCCACGGCACCGATCTGGGCCGGATCGACGGCATCCCGCCGCTGCACCTGACCATGCGCCGCGTGCTGGACACCGAGATCTGCGCCCGCGCCCTGGCCGCCGGGGCGGCGGATTTCACCGGACGCCCCGTGGCGCGGCTGGACCCGGAGGCCGGGCAGGTCGTGCTGGAGGACGGTGCGGAGTTGACGGCCCCTCTGGTGCTGGGTGCGGACGGGGTCAACAGCATGGTGGCCCGCGCGCTGTTCGGGCAGGCCTTCGACCGGGGGCGCATCGGCTTCGGGCTGGAGGTCGAGGCCCCCGCCGCCCCGGACAATGCCGAGGCGCCCGTCAGGATCGACTTCGGCGCGGCGGACTGGGGCTATGGCTGGCATTTCCCCAAGACCTGCAGCTCGACCATCGGGGTTGGCGGCGTGCTGGCGCGCAACGCCGACATGAAGGCGATGATGCGCAGCTACCTGACCCTGCTGGGGCAGGATCCCGACCAGAAGGCCAAGGGGCAGTTCCTGCCCTTCGGCGACTTTCGCCGGGTGCCGGGGCGGGGCCGCACCCTGCTGGCCGGGGACGCGGCCGGGCTGGTCGATCCGATCACCGGCGAGGGCATCGCCTATGCGATGAAAAGCGGCCAGCTGGCCGCCCTGGCCGCTGCCGCCGCCCTGCGCGAGGGGCGTCCCGAAACCGCCCTGGCCCGTTATCGCCGCAGCCTGCGCCCGATGCACCGCGCCCTGCGCCAGGCCCGGGCGATCCGGCTGATGATCTTTGCCCGCCCGTTCCGCGGCAGCTTTGTCGCGGCCTTCCGCCGGTCGGGCCAGCTGCGCCATCTCTACCTGCGGCTGCTGGCCGGCGAGATCGAATATCCCGAAATGGCCCGCGCCACGCTGTGGCGGTTTCCGGCCTTTCTGTGGCGCAGCATCCGCCCCGGGAACCGCAGCGGCGCGTGACCCGGCATGGTGGCGGTTTTCCCGCTCGGAACCCCGGATCCGGGTGACCGACCCTTGCACCACGTAAGGCAGAATGGCATATTAAGGGACGCGAGTTATCTCATTCGACCACCTGCTCCGTCCTCGGCTCAGTCAATCGATGCTGCACTGACGAGCCGACCTGCCGCACTCCCGCGGGCAGTTATTACAGGAGTAACGACGATGGCCAAAGGCACCGTCAAATGGTTCAACACGACTAAAGGCTACGGCTTCATCGCGCCCGAAGGCGGCAGCAAGGACGTTTTTGTCCACATTTCCGCTGTCGAGCGTTCGGGCCTGACCGGCCTGGCCGACAACCAGAAGGTCACCTTCGACATTCAGCCCGGCCGCGACGGCCGCGAGTCGGCGGTGAACCTGGCGCTCGACTAAGATCGGCGCATCCCGATGACGGACGGCCCCGGCAGGCAATGCCGGGGCCGTCTGCGTTTCGGGCCCCGCGCGGGACCACCGGCGCGCCGGTCCACGTGGCGGCACCCTCTGCCGGGCGTGGCGCGTTGGGCTATTTGACGCGGGCGATCAGCTCTTCGACCCTCGGCCCGATCCGGGCGACGATCCGCTTCACCCCCTCGGCATTGGGGTGGATGCCGTCGGCCTGCATCCACTGGCGATAGACCGAGGGATCCCCGTCATCCCCCGCCAGCCCCTGAAAGAAATTCGGCTCGTACAGTGCGCCATGCTCCTGCGCCAGTTCGGGGTGGATCGCGTCGAAGGCCTGCTTGAAACTGTCGCCGTAATTGCGCGAGGCATAGAGCCCGATCAGCAGCACCGGCACACCCTTGGCATCGGCGGCGTCGAGGATGTAATCCAGATTCTCGCGCGTGGCCTTGGGGTCGGTCCCGCGCAGAATATCGTTGCCACCCAGCGTCACGATCATCGCGTCGACCTCGGGCGTCAGCGACCAGTCCACCCGGGCGCGCCCGCCCCGCGTGGTGTCGCCCGAAACGCCGCCGTTGATCACCCGCACGTCCTCGCCCTGCGCCTTCAGCCAGCCTTCGAGCTGCGGCACGAAGCCGTCCGCCTGCCTCAGCCCATAGCCCTGGGTCAGCGAATCGCCAAGCGCCAGCACCGTGGTTTCGGCCATCGCGGGCAGCGCGGCGATGCAGAGAATTGCCACCATCGCCTTGCGGGCAAGGGCACGCCCCCCATATGAACCATAGCCCAGGACCAACCGGCAAAGACGCATGACAGACCCCATACTCCGCCTCGAAGACATCCGCCTTTCGCTCGACGGCAACGCGGGGCGGGTCGATATCCTGCACGGCATCACGCTGGACGTGGCGCGCGGGGACACCCTGGGGCTGGTCGGGCCATCTGGTTCTGGCAAATCGTCTCTCCTCATGCTCATGGGCGGGCTGGAGCGTGCCACCGGCGGGCGGATTGCCGCGCTTGGCCACGATCTGACCGGGATGGGCGAGGATGCGCTGGCCCGGTTCCGCAGAGATCATATGGGGGTGGTCTTCCAATCCTTCCACCTGATTCCGACAATGACCGCGCTGGAAAACGTCGCCACCCCGCTGGAACTGGCCGGTCACCGCGACGCCATGACCCGCGCGCGGGCCGAACTTGACGCCGTGGGCCTGGGCCACCGGGCGGGGCATTATCCCAGCCAGATGTCAGGCGGCGAACAGCAGCGCGTGGCCCTGGCCCGCGCCATGGCGCCGCGCCCCGAGATCCTGCTGGCGGACGAACCCACCGGCAACCTGGACGAGGCGAACGGCGCCGCGATCATCGACCTGCTCTTCGACCTGCGCGACCGGCAAGGGGCCACGCTGGTGCTGGTCACCCATGCCCCGGAACTGGCCCGCCGCTGCGACCGGGTGATCCGCCTGCGCGACGGGCGGATCGAGGGCGACGCCCTCGGCCGGGCCGCCGAATGAGCCTGCGCAACGCCGCCCGCATCGCAGCGCGCGAGTTGCGCGGCGGCACCCGGGGTTTTCGCATCCTGCTGGCCTGCCTTGCGCTTGGCGTCGCCGCCATCGCCGGGGTCGGCACCGTGCGCGCCTCGATCGAAGCCGGGCTGGCGCAGGAAGGCGCGGCCCTGCTCGGCGGCGATGCCGAGATGTCCTTCACCTACCGCTTCGCCACGCCCGAGGAACGCGCCTGGATGGACGAAACCGCGGCGCAGGTCTCGGAAATCGCCGATTTCCGTTCGATGGCCGTGGTCCAGCGCGGGGAGGAAGCCGAACGCGGCCTCACCCAGGTCAAGGCGGTCGACGACGCCTACCCGCTGGTCGGCACGGTCGCCCTGACCCCCGATATGCCGCTGGACGTGGCGCTAGCGGGCCGTGACGGCCGCCCCGGCGCGGTGATGGAGCCGCTGCTGAGCGACCGGCTGGGGATTGCCCCCGGCGACACCTTCCGCCTGGGCGACACGGAATTCGTCCTCATGGCCGCGCTGGAGCGCGAGCCCGACGCCGCCACTGCCGGGTTCGGCCTCGGCCCCCGCACCATCGTGCGGCGCGCGGCGCTCGACGCCTCGGGCCTGCTTGCCCCCGGCACGCTGTTCGATTCGAAATACCGCCTGGACCTGCCCCCCGGCACCGACCTCGCCACCGCCGCCGACACCGCGCAGGCGCGGTTCGAAACCTCGGGCATGCGCTGGCGCGACGCGCGCAACGGCGCCCCCGGCGTGGCGGAATTTGTCGAACGGCTGGGCAGTTTTCTGATCCTCGTGGGTCTCTCGGGACTGGCCGTGGGCGGCGTCGGCGTCTCGGCCTCGGTGCGCGGCTACCTGGCCGACAAGACCGGCGTGATCGCCACCCTGCGCACCCTCGGCGCCGACCGGTCGACAATCTTCCTGACCTATTTCATGCAGATCGGCGCCCTCTCCCTTGTCGGCATCGCCATCGGCCTGGCCCTCGGGGCGGGCCTGCCGATCGCGCTTGCCCCGGCGATCACGGCCCAGCTTCCGATCCCGGCGGTCTTCGGCCTCTACCCCCGCCCCCTGGCCGAGGCCGCTGTCTACGGCCTGCTCACCGCGCTGATCTTCACCCTCGCGCCGCTCTCGCGGATCGAGGATATCCGCGCCGCCGCCCTGTTCCGCGACTCGCTGGGCGCCGCCCGCAGCCTGCCCGCCCCGCGCTACCTGCTGGCCATCGCCGTGCTGCTGGCCCTGTTGGTGGGCGTGGCCGCGCTGTTCTCCGGCAATGTCGTCCTCACGCTCTGGACCACGGGCGGCATCCTCTTCTCGCTGATCCTTCTGGCCGGCGCGGCGCTTGGCATCCGCCGCCTCGCCCGCCGCGCGCACGGGCTGGCCAATGGCCGCCCGCCCCTCCGCTGGGCCCTGGCCGCCATCGGCGGGCCGCGCAACGACGCCCTGCCGGTGGTGCTCTCGCTGGGCCTCGGCCTCTCGGTCCTGGCGGCGGTCGGCCAGATCGACGGCAACCTGCGCGCCGCGATCACCCGCGACCTGCCGGACCGGGCGCCCTCCTACTTCTTCGTCGACATCCAGAAGGACCAGATGCCCGCCTTCCGCGCCCGGCTCGACGACGACCCGGCGGTCACCCGGGTCCAGAGCGCCCCGATGCTGCGCGGCGTCATCGCCCGCATCAACGGCCGCCCGGCGGCCGAGGTCGCGGGCGATCACTGGGTCATCCAGGGCGACCGGGGGGTGACCTACTCGGCCAGCAAGCCCGAATCCACCAAGGTGACGGCCGGGGCCTGGTGGCCCAGGGAGTACGACGGCCCCCCGCAGATCAGCTTCGCCGCCGAGGAAGGCGCGGAAATGGGCCTGAAACTGGGTGACGAGATCACCGTCAACATCCTGGGCCGCGACATCACCGCGACGCTCACCAGCTTCCGCGATGTCGATTTCTCTACCGCCGGCATGGGCTTCATCATGTCGATGAACCCCGCCGCCGTCGAAGGCGCACCGCACAGCTACATCGCAACGGTCTATGCCGAACCCCAGGCCGAGGCCGCGATCCTGCGCGACCTGTCGAACATGTTCCCCAACATCACCGCGATCCGCGTGCGCGACGCCATCGACCGGGTGTCCGAACTGCTCTCGGGCCTCGCCACCGCCACCTCCTACGGCGCGGCGGCCACCCTGCTCACCGGCTTCCTCGTCCTGATCGGCGCGGCGGTGTCCGGCGAAAAGGCCAGGGTCTACGAAGCCGCGGTGCTGAAGACGCTCGGCGCCACCCGCGCCCGCATCCTCGCCAGCCTGACGCTGCGCTCCGCCCTCCTCGGCGCCGCCGCAGGCCTCGTGGCGCTTGGCGCGGGCATCGCGGGCGGCTGGTCCGTCTGCCATTTCGTGATGCAGACGGACTACGCCGTCATCTGGCCCTCGGCCCTGGCCATCGTCGCAGGCGGGCTCATCGCCAATTTCGCGGCCGGCCTCGCCTTCGCCTGGCGCCCCCTCGCCGCCCGCCCCGCAAGGGTCCTGCGCGCCCGCGAATAACACCCGGCCCCGCGCAACGCCCGACCAATTCCCGGCGTTCCGCCCTTCCTCTGGCCGGAAATATCCCCGCCGGAGGCACAACCGCGCCGCGCGGATGCGCGGCGCAAAACATCACATGCGCCGCAGGCGCTCCGTCAGGAAAACCCCCCGCCCCTACTCGGCCGCCTCGGCATAATCGGACATCGGCGGGCAGGTGCAGGTCAGGTTGCGGTCGCCCCAGGCATTGTCCACCCGGTTCACCGGGGGCCAGTACTTGTCGACCCGGAAGGCGCCCGGCGGGAAACAGCCCTGCTCGCGCGAATAGGCCCGGTCCCAGTCGCCCACCAGATCCTCCACCGTATGCGGCGCGAATTTCAGCGGCGAGGCCGCGGCCTCCACATGCCCGGCCTCGATCTCGGCGATCTCCTCACGGATCGCCAGCATCGCGTCGCAGAAGCGGTCGAGCTCGGCCATGGTCTCGCTCTCGGTCGGCTCGACCATCAGCGTGCCGGCCACCGGAAAGCTCATGGTCGGCGCATGAAAGCCGCAGTCGACCAGCCGCTTGGCGATGTCGTCCACCGTCACGCCCAGCTCGGCAAAGGGCCGGGTGTCGATGATGCATTCATGCGCGACCCGCCCCGACGGGCCCTTGTAGAGCACGTCATAGGCGCCCTCCAGCCGCTTCACGATGTAATTCGCGTTCAGGATCGCCACCCGCGTCGCCTGGGTCAGCCCGGCCCCGCCCATCATCAGGCAATAGGCCCAAGAGATCGGCAGGATCGACGGAGAGCCATAGGGCGCGGCGGATACCGCCCCCTCGGTTCCCATATGCGGATGGCCCGGCAGATGCGGCACCAGATGCGGTTTCACCCCGATCGGCCCCATGCCGGGGCCGCCGCCGCCATGCGGGATGCAGAAGGTCTTGTGCAGGTTCAGGTGGCTGACGTCGCCGCCCAGGTCGCCGGGCCGGGACAGGCCCACCATGGCGTTCATGTTGGCCCCGTCGATATAGACCTGCCCGCCGTGCTCATGGGTGATCGCGCAGACCTCCTTCACCGTCTCCTCGAACACGCCGTGGGTCGAGGGATAGGTGATCATGCAGCCCGCCAGCGCGTCGGCATGCTGCGCCGCCTTGGCGCGGAAATCCTCCAGGTCGATGTCGCCATTGTCGAGCGACTTCACCGGCACCACCTTCCAGCCCACCATCTGGGCCGAGGCCGGGTTGGTCCCATGCGCCGACACCGGGATCAGGCAGATGTTGCGCCCCGCCTCGCCCCGCGCCTCGTGATAGGCGGCGATAGTCAGCAGCCCGGCATATTCCCCCTGCGCGCCCGAATTCGGCTGCAACGAAAACGCCGCGTAGCCGGTGATCTCGCAGAGCTTGGCCGACAGGTCGCCGATCAGCTGGGCATAGCCCTCGGCCTGGTCGGCGGGGGCAAAGGGATGCAGCGCGGCGAATTCGTCCCAGCTGACCGGGATCATCTCGGCCGCCGCGTTCAGCTTCATCGTGCAGGAGCCCAGCGGGATCATCGCCCGGTCCAGCGCCAGGTCGCGGTCGGCGAGGCGGCGCATATAGCGCATCATCTCGGTCTCGGCCCGGTTCATGTGGAAAATCTCGTGCGTCAGATAAGGCGTCCGGCGCACCAGCCCCTCGGGCAGGTCATAGGCCGGCGCGGTGTCCGGGTCGGCATCGGTGATGCCGAAGGCGCGCCAGACCGTGGCGATCGTCTCGGGCCGGGTGCATTCGTCCAGCGTGATGCCGATCTTGGTCTCGCCGACCTTGCGCAGGTTGATCCCCTCGTCCACCGCCGATTTCAGGATCGCGCCCTGGAACGGCCCGACCTCGACCGTCACGGTGTCGAAACACTTCTTGGGAAAGACGTCAAAGCCCGCCTTGCGCAGCCCCTCGGCCATGCGCACGGTGCGCGAATGGATCTGCTGGGCGATGCCCTTCAGCCCCTCGGGCCCGTGGAACACCGCGTACATCGAGGCCATGACCGCCAGCAGCGCCTGCGCGGTGCAGACATTCGACGTGGCCTTTTCCCGCCGGATATGCTGCTCGCGCGTCTGCAGCGCCAGCCGGTAGGCCCGGTTGCCCCGCGCGTCGATGGACACGCCCACGATCCGCCCGGGCATCGCGCGTTTCAGCGCGTCCTTGCAGGCCATGTAAGCCGCGTGCGGGCCGCCATACCCGATGGGCACGCCGAACCGCTGGGTGGAGCCCACGGCGATGTCGGCCCCCATCTCGCCCGGCTCTTTGAGCAGGCACAGCGCCATCGGGTCGGCGATCACGATGCCGATGGCCTTGGCCGCGTGCAGCGCCTCCATCTGCGGCGTGAAATCGCGCAGCACGCCGTTGGTGCCGGGATACTGGAAGATCGCGCCAAAGACCGCCGCGGCATCCAGATCCGAGGGGCGGCCGGTGACGATCTCGATCCCCAGCGGTTTCGCCCGGGTGCGGATCACCGCGATGTTCTGCGGGTGCAGCGCCTCGTCCACGAAAAACGCCATCGCCTTGGACTTGGCCGAACGCTGCGCCATGGTCATCGCCTCGGCCGCCGCCGTCGCCTCGTCCAGCAGCGAGGCATTGGCGATATCCAGCCCGGTCAGGTCGCAGATCATCGTCTGATAGTTCAGCAGCGCCTCCAGCCGGCCCTGCGAGATCTCGGGCTGATAGGGCGTATAGGCCGTGTACCAGGCCGGGTTTTCAAAGATGTTGCGCTTGATCGCCGGAGGCGTGATCGCGGCGTGATAGCCCTGCCCGATCAACGAGATCAGCGCCTTGTTCTTCTTCGACACCGCGCGCATGTGCACCAGCAGCTCCTGCTCGCTCAGCGGCGGGCCGAAGTCGAGCGGCTGCGCCTGGCGGATCGCCTCGGGCACCGTCTCGGCGATCAGCGCATCCAGGTCCGCAACGCCGACGACGCCCAGCATCTCCTCCATTTCGGCCGGAGAGGGGCCGATATGGCGGCGGTTGGCGAAATCGTAGGGCTGATAGCTGGTCGGGGTGAACGTCATCTGGGTTCCTTCCGGTCAGGCCCTCAGGGGGCCGGTGTCGGGTTGAGATAGCTGTCGAGGTTCGCAAGAGAGGCGGCGATGCCGGCCTCGTGCACGTCCCTTGGGATGGCGGGCGGCACGCCCTCGGCGGTGACACGCGCGCGCGTGCCGCCGCCGGGCTCGGCCTCGAACCGCCAGGTCATGCGCATGAGCCCGGCGAATTCCGCATGCTCGCTGTCGAACCGGCTTTCAAAGGCCAGCGTGCCGGGCCGGTCGAGCGTGACAAAGATGCCGTCGACCACATCGCTGTCCGCGGTCGATTTTCCGCCCCCCTCAGCGCCGTCCACATGGGTCAGCACGATGGTGAAGGCGCCCCCGGGGCGCGCCTCAAGCCGGCGCACCTCGCCCCGCAGGCCGTCGGGCGGCAGCCACAGGGCCAGGGCCGCCGGGTCGGTCCAGGCGTCGAAACAGGCCTCGGGCGGGGCGGCGATGGCGCGTTCGGCGCGGTGCGTCTGGGTGGTCAACTGGCGGCTCCCTGCCTCAGGTCACGTGGCTCAGCACGTTGATCAGATGTCCCGCCGGATCGCGGATGAATATCCGGCGCACGTTCCAGGGCTCGTCGACCGGGCCGTATTCGATCGGGATCGACTTCAGCCGCGCCCGGGCGATCACCCGTTCGATATCGTCCACCTCGATCGAGATGGCCGGCACCGGCGTACCGCCCCCGCCCTCCGAGGCAAAGGAGACCTGCGGCTGCTGCCGCCGGCCCGGCTCGTTCATCGTGACGATGAATCCCATCGACATCGCCACGTCGAGCCCGAAGAGGTTGCGGTAGAATGCCGCCAGCGCCTCGGGGTCGTCGCAGGCCAGGTTGGGAACGATGCGCAGGACCTTCATGCGGGCGTCATGAGATAAGGTCGTTATACTCTTCCTCGGACATGTAGTCGTCCATCTGGCTGGCGTCCGAGGGCTTGATCTTGAAGAACCAGGCATCCCCGGTCGGGTCGTCGTTGACCATGCCGGGGTTGTCGACCAGCGCCTCGTTCACCTCGACGATCTCGCCGTCGATGGGCGCCAGGATGTCCGAAGCGGCCTTGACGCTCTCGATCACCACGACCTCGTCGTCCTTGGTCACCTCGGTGCCCACCTCGGGCAGCTCGACAAAGACGATGTCGCCCAGCTGCTCGGCGGCATGTTCGGTGATGCCCACGACGATCACGTCGTCCTCGGGGCGCAGCCACTCGTGTTCTTCGGTGTATTTCATCGGCAGTTCTCCGGTTGTCATCGCTTGAAATTGGCCGGGACGAAGGGCAGCGCCGCAACCCGGGCGGGCAGACGTTTGCCGCGCACTTCGCCAGATAGTTCGGTGCCCGGCGCGGCAAGGGCGCGCGGAACATAGCCCATCGACATGGGCGCGCCCAGCGTCGGGCCAAAGGCGCCCGAGGTCACGGTGCCCAGGCCCTCGCCCCCCTCGGCCGCGGCAAAGAGCGGCGTGCCCTCGCGCATCGGCGCCCGCCCTTCGGGCAGCAGGCCCACGCGCAGGCGCGACGGCCCCTCGGCCAGCTCGGCCAGGATCCGGTCGGCACCGGGAAAGCCGCCCGCGCGGGCGCCGCCGGTGCGGCGGACCTTCTGGATCGCCCAGTTGAGCCCGGCCTCCACCGGGCTGGTGGTGGTGTCGATGTCATGGCCGTAAAGGCACAGCCCCGCCTCCAGCCGCAGGCTGTCGCGGGCGCCAAGGCCGATGGATTCGACCCGTTCGTCATCCAGCAGGGCGCGGGCCAGCACCTCGGCCTTTTCGGCGGGGACCGATATCTCGAACCCGTCCTCGCCGGTATAGCCCGACCGGGAAATCCAGCAGGGCACGCCCAGCAGGTCGGTGGTGATCACATCCATGAACCGCATCGTCGCGGTGGCGGGGGCGAAGCCTTCCAGCACCTCGCCGGCAGCGGGGCCCTGCAGGGCCAGCAGGGCGCGGTCGGTGACCTCACTCACCGTCACGCCGGGCAGGTTCGCGGTCATATTGGCGATATCGGCGGCCTTGCAGGCGGCGTTGACCACCATGAACAGGTGATCGCCCCGGTTCGCCAGCATCAGGTCGTCCAGCAGCCCGCCGTCAGGCGCGGTGAAGAAGCCATAGCGCTGCCGCCCCAGGCCCAGCCCGGCGACATCCACCGGCACCAGCGATTCCACCGCCAGCGCCACCGCCTCGTAGCTGTCGCCGCGCAGGATCACCTGACCCATATGGCTGACATCGAACAGACCGGCCGCCGTGCGGGTGTGCAGATGCTCCTTCATCACGCCAAGGGCGAACTGCACCGGCATCTCGTAACCGGCAAAGGGCACCATGCGGGCACCCAGTTCCTGATGCAAAGCGTGTAGCGGCGTTTTCTTCAGCGCGTCGGCCATCGTCCCTCCGGGTCCGTTGCCGAGCTGAGGAGTCTCATGCCGGCATCACATACGCGGACGGGCTCCCGTCCGCAGCAATGCCCCCTCTGTCCGTTCGCCTGAGATCGCTATCCCTTCGGCGGGCGCCGTCCGGCGCCTCTCTCCAGAGTTTCAGTACAGGGACGGTCCAGTGGCCTGAGAGTTTCCGGGGCGGTTGCTCCTTCGGCACCGGCACGTGGCCGGTTCTCCCGATCCTGTGCCCCGATGTTTATCAACGGCCCCGGATGTTGCAAGCGAAACCGCTCCACGAAGCGTCGCAATCAGGCGCGACAGGCCTCGGGTGTCAGCATTTCGATCAGCCGGTGATTGCCGCAGACCAGCTGATCCAGCGAAACCTCGTCCATCCGCCGGTAAAACGCCTCGATCGCATCGGCGATCGCGGGGCGCAGCAGACAGGCATCGATCAGCGGGCAGGTGTTTTCGTCATCGGCAAAGCACTCGGTCACCGGCACGCCGGTCTCGATGGCGCGAAACACGTCGCCAACCCGGATGTCGCGGCTGTCGCGCCCCAGGGTCAGCCCCCCGTTGCGGCCGCGTTGCGTCTGGACAAAGCCCAGTTGCCCAAGCCTGTTGATCACCTGCGCCAGGTGATTTTCCGAGGTGTTGCACCGCTCGGCGATTTCGGATTTGGTAACCAGACGCCCCATGTTCGCCGCGCAGTACATAAGGACGCGCATCGAGATGTTCGTTCGCTTCGTTAACCGCATGTTTCTGACCCTTGCATTTATGTAAGTGACATATACAAAAATGCATCTGCATACATGATCCAGATCAAATCTTTTTTCTCCAATTCATGATTGCGCCCTGTTTCTTCGGCTACGGCAGCCTGGTGAACCGCGCCACGCACAGCTATCCGGACGCGGTTCCGGCCACCGCGCGGGGCTGGCGCAGGCTGTGGCGGCACACCGCCGGACGGCGTACCGCGATCCTGACCGCGGTGCCCTGCCCGGGCTGCGATATCCAGGGGCTTGTCGCCTCGGTTCCCGGTGCCGACTGGGCCGCGCTGGACCGGCGCGAGGCCGCCTATGACCGGGTCGACGCCACGGCGGATGTGGTCCACGGGCGCGGCAAAGCCGAGGTGGCGATCTACACCATCCCGGCGGACAAACACCCGGCAGCCGACGCGCCGGGCCTGATCCTGCTGAGCTATCTCGACGTTGTCGTGCAGGGCTACATGGCCGAGTTCGGCACCGAGGGCGTGCTGAATTTCTTTGCCACAACAGATGGTTGGGACGCGCCGGTGCTGAACGACAGGGGCAATCCGGTCTACCCCCGGCACCAGATCCTGACCGCCGAGGAGCGCGGTCTGACCGATGCCGCCCTTGCAGAACGGGGCGCGCGGATCGTCACCGACTGACCCGCCGGGCCTCAGCCCAACGGCTTCTTGAAGCCCAGATGCGAGGGTTTGTAGCCCAGCCGTTCATAAAAGGCATGGGCCCGCAGGCGGGAGCTGTCGGTGGTCAGCTGCATCAGATCGCAGCCCGCGTCACGCGCCCGCGACTCGGCATCCGCCATCAACTGCGCCCCGATTCCGGAGCTGCGGAGCTCTGCATCGACCCGCACACTTTCGATCTGGCCGCGCCGCGCGGCGCTGAGCGACACGCCGTGAATCACCGCCAGCTGATAGGTCGCCACAACCCTGTCGCCCGCGACCCCGACAAAGAGGCGATTCGTACAGTTTTTTTGCATGTTTTCCCAGGAGCGCTGGAAAAGGGCCATGTCGTCAGAGGAAATCGTCACGTTCCGGGCGTCCTGGCGGATCAGCCGGATCACTTCCGGCAGATCATCGGCCGTCGCTTCGCGAAAGATCACGCGCATTTGGCCAGCGCCTCGGCAAAGGCCTGCATCAGCGCGTGATCCTTGACCCCGCGCGTGCTTTCGATACCGCTCGACAAATCGACCTGCCGCGCGCCGGTCAGGCGCACCGCCTCGGCCACGTTGTCCGCCGTCAGGCCGCCGGCCAGCAGCCAGGGCACCGGCCAGCGGCGCCCGGCGATCAGGCGCCAGTCAAAGGCCAGCCCGTTGCCGCCCGGCAGCTCGCCCCCCGGGGCGGGCTTGGCGTCCACCAGCAGCATGTCGGCCACCTTGCCGAAATCGTCCAGCGCGGTCAGGTCGGCCTCGCCCGCGACGCCGATCGCCTTCATCACCGGCAGGCCGAAACGCTGGCGCACCTCGGCCACGCGGTCGGGGCTTTCGCTGCCGTGCAACTGCAGGATGTCCAGCGGCACCTCGTCCAGCAGGGACTCAAGCTCGGCATCCGTGGCATTCACCGTCAGCGCCACCTTGGCCACACCCGGGGGCACCTCAAGCGCCAGCGCCCGCGCGGTGGCGGGCGAGATGTAGCGCGGCGATTTCGGGAAGAAGACAAACCCGACATAGGCGGCGCGCGCCGCAACGGCGGCGGCCACATCGGACGGGCGGCCAAGGCCGCAGAACTTGATGCGCACGGTCATGCAGATCGTCTAGGCCAGACGGGGACGAAAGAAAAGCGCCCCCGCATGGCCGGGTCAGTCGAGAAGGGCCAGGACCTCGTCCTTGCCCTGGTGCTTTTCGCCCTTCAGGCGCTTCACCTCGCGTTCCAGCTGGCCGGCCTCGCGCGTCTTGCGGCGCACCTCGACCCGGTGCTTGTGCTCGCGCAGCCATTCCCAGACGAAGCCGATCAGCAGGCCCGCCAGGATCCCGGCAAAGATCACCACGAACATCGGCAGCGAGATATCCGGGTTGAACCCGGCAATCCGCGCCAGCCCTTCGGGCAGCAGGGTCAGGGTGACCATGCCGCGGTTGGCCAGGGCAATGGAAACCAGCACCACCGCCAGGGCGGCGAGGAAGGCGTAGCGGATGTATCGCATGAGTTCAGTTCCCGTTCAGCCTGTCGCGCAGCAGCTTGCCGGTCTTGAAGAAGGGGACGTGTTTTTCCTCGACCTCGACGGCCTCGCCCGTGCGCGGATTGCGGCCCACCCTTGCATCGCGCTGTTTGACCGAGAATGCGCCGAAACCGCGCAGCTCCACCCGGTCGCCCCGCGACAGCGCCGAAACGATCTCTTCAAAGATCGTATTCACGATACGCTCGACGTCGCGTTGATACAGGTGCGGGTTCTCGTCGGCGATCTTTTGGATCAGTTCCGATCGGATCATGCTGGCAGCTCTCCCCGGACAGCTCTTATGACTCGTTCACACCTTCGCGACTATAGGTAGATTCCCCCGCAGCGGAAACAGAAAGCCCGGACAGGCACGCGGATTCCTGCGGGAATTTCCAGACCTTGGGTATGTTTCCATTAGGAAACTGCCCGGAATGGGGGCTTTGTCCGCCTTTCCGGGCATTGCTGCACCGCAGCGTCGTTCATCTTGATTCGCGCAGACGGCTGCCAGGCGCCCGGGATGCGATCCGGCAGGGTCCCGGGCCAAAGCAAAGGGCAGGCCCGCTGCCGGGCCTGCCCTTGTTGTCGTCTGGCTGCGGATGGCGCCGTGGCGCCACCCGGCAGGATCAGTTGTCGCCCTTGAGGGCGGCGCCCAGGATGTCGCCCAGCGACGCACCCGAGTCGGACGAGCCGTACTGTTCCACGGCTTCCTTCTCTTCGGCGATCTCGCGTGCCTTGATCGACAGACCCAGGCGGCGCGACTTGCTGTCGACGTTGGTGACGCGCACGTCCACGTGGTCGCCCACGGTGAAACGCTCGGGGCGCTGTTCGGAACGGTCACGCGACAGGTCCGACCGGCGGATGAAGGATTTCATGCCTTCGTATTCCACCTCGATCCCGCCGTCCTCGATCGCCGTCACGGTGACGGTGATGACCGAGCCGCGCTTCACGCCGCCGACGGCATCCGCGAACTTGTCGCCGTCCACACCCTTGATCGAGAGCGAGATACGCTCCTTGTCGGTGTCGACTTCGGAAACCACGGCCTTGACGATGTCGCCCTTGCGGTAGTTCTGGATCGCGTCTTCACCGCGCTCGTCCCACGACAGATCCGACAGGTGGACCATGCCGTCGATATCGCCGGGCAGGCCGACGAAGAGACCGAATTCGGTGATGTTCTTGACTTCGCCTTCCACGACGGTGCCCTCGGGGTGGGTCTCGGAGAAGACTTCCCACGGGTTGCGCATGGTCTGCTTGAGGCCAAGGGAAACGCGGCGCTTGGCCTGGTCGATTTCCAGAACCTTGACTTCGACTTCCTGGCTGGTCGAGACGATCTTGCCGGGGTGCACGTTCTTCTTGGTCCAGGACATTTCGGACACGTGAACGAGGCCCTCGACACCCGGTTCCAGCTCCACGAACGCACCGTAGTCGGTGATGTTGGTGACGCGGCCGGTGTGGACCGATTCCAGCGGGTACTTGGCGGCGACCAGGTTCCACGGATCTTCCTGCAGCTGCTTCATGCCGAGGGAGATACGGTGGGTTTCCTTGTTGATCTTGATGACCTGGACCTTCACGGTCTCGCCGATCGACAGGATCTCCGAGGGGTGGTTGACGCGGCGCCATGCCATGTCGGTGACGTGCAGCAGGCCGTCAACGCCACCCAGATCGACAAATGCGCCGTACTCGGTGATGTTCTTGACCACGCCGTCGACAGCCTGGCCTTCGGTCAGGTTGCCGATGACTTCGGCGCGCTGCTCGGCACGGCTCTCTTCCAGGATTGCACGACGCGAGACAACGATGTTGCCACGGCGACGGTCCATCTTGAGGATCTGGAACGGCTGCTTGAGACCCATGAGCGGGCCGGCGTCGCGCACGGGGCGCACATCGACCTGCGAACCGGGCAGGAAGGCCACGGCGCCGCCCAGGTCGACGGTAAAGCCGCCCTTGACGCGACCGAAGATCGCGCCTTCGACGCGGGCGTCGTCGGCATAGGCTTTTTCCAGACGGTCCCATGCTTCTTCGCGACGTGCCATCTCGCGCGAGATGACGGCTTCGCCACGGGCGTTTTCAGCGGCACGGAGGAAAACCTCGACTTCGTCGCCGACGCTGATGTCGGGCTGCTCGCCGGGGTTTGCGAATTCTTTCAGCTCGACGCGGCCTTCCATCTTGTAGCCGACATCGATGATGGCCTGGCCCGCTTCGATCGCGATGACCTTGCCCTTGACGACAGTGCCCTCATCGGGCGTGTCCATTTCGAAGCTTTCGTTCAGGAGGGCTTCGAATTCCTCCATGGATGCGTTTTGAGCCATGTGCTCTATCGGTTCCTTTACATCGGTTTGACTGGCCGCGCGGTTGTCTCCGCCGGTCTTGGTTTGGTCACTTGAGCCCCCGCAAACGAAAGAGGGCCGGTAGAGTCCGACCCCTGCTCTGTTCTTACGTCTGCGGCGTTTATCGCCTTGTCGACGCGCGCGTCCTACGCGGCGCCGGGCGCAAATGCAAGGGAAATGGGATTCTGGGCGCCCCGTCGGCAAGGTCCGGACGGGGCGGGGGCCGTCACTCGGCCGCGATGGCGGAGGGCGGCGTTTCGGTCTGTTCCTTGGCCTTGCAGGGGATCAGGCAGTCGGCGGCAAAGTCGTATTTGCGCCAGTTCTCTTCGACCTGGCGGGGCTGTGCTGCGGAGTCTGCGGGGGTGTTGTCCTTGGGGTCCTGAGTCATAGTTCCGGTCCGTTTCAATAGCTTTGTTGCAAAATGAACGGGTTCAGGATGCACGGGTTCCGGATTCGCGCAAAGTCACGAATTCCTGACCCGGCGGCTTCTGGCCCACGCCGTCAGGCGGCCTTGGGCGCAAGGCGTCAGATCGACAGCTTCTTGAAGATGCCTTCGGGGATGGCGCGGATGATCGTCATCACCAGCCGCCAGACGGGTTTCACATAGACCACGTTGCGCCGACGGGTCACCGCCGCGACGATGGCATCGGCGACCTGTCCGGGCTGGGCCGTCAGCTTGGCGGGCAGGTCCATATGGGCCGTCATCCGCGTGGCGACAAAGCCCGGCTTGACCGTGACCACATGCACGCCCTGCCTCGCCAGCCGGTTCCGCAGCCCCGACAGATAGGCCGTGAACCCCGCCTTGGCCGAGCCGTAGATGTAGTTCGTCGCCCGCCCCCGGTCGCCCGCGACCGACGAGACGCCGACGATGGTGCCCCTGCCGCGCGCCGCCATCTGGTTGGCGACACAGGCCAGCAGCACCGCGGGCCCCTCGTAATTCGCGCGCATGACGCGGATGGCATTCGCGTGGTCCTCTTCATCGGCATCCTGATCGCCAAGCGCGCCGATGACGCTGACCACGATGCCCGGCGCAGGCTCCAGCGCGGCGACAAAGTCCGCGTGCCCGGCGACGTCCAGCGCATCCAGCTCATGCAGGGTGACGGCCACGCGGTGGCGCAGCTCCAGGTCCGTCTTCTCGGGTTCCAGCGCGGCGGCATCGCGCGCGGCCAGCTGCACCGGGTGGCCCAGGGCGGCAAAGGCGTGTGCCGTGGCCAGCCCGATGTCCGAGCGACCGCCAAGGATCAGCACCGTATCCGTCATATCTTCAGCCTTTCCGATTGCCCCGAGGCAAAGGCCCGCGCCCGCCCCTCGCCCGCCCGCATGGCGGTGAAATCCGCGACCCGCGGGTCGGCGGCGCGCAGCGTCTCGCCCGACAGACGCGAATCCTTGGCCAGGTAGAACCGCCCGCCATGCTCCAGCGTGATCGCGTCCAGCCGGTCCATCAGCTTCAGCGAGGCCGGGTTGACCGGGAAATCCAGCGCCAGGGTGTAGCCCTCCATCGGGAAGGAAAACGCGCTCTCCTGCACGCCCAGCCGTTTCAGCACCGCCAGAAAGGACCCCTGCCCCGAGGCCGCGATGGCATCCAGCAGCGCCGTCAGCCCCTCGCGGGCCGAGATCAGCGGCAGCACGCACTGGAACTGCGCAAAGCCCCGCCGGCCATAGATCCGGTTCCATTCCAGCAGCGCGTCGAGCGGGTAGAAATAGCTGTCCCAGTCCACCAGCGACGGCCCCGCCTTGCGCGACCCGTTCCAGTGGTACAGCGCGTTGAACGCCCGCAACGTGTAACGGTTCAGCGCCACGGCGGGCGCATCCAGCGGCACCCGGCGTTTCGGCTTTTCCGGCACATGGAACGGGCGGTGGCGTTTGGACGAGGGCAGCTGATCCCGTTCGGCATGTTCGGCCAGCATCACCAGCGACCGGCCCAGCCGGTCCCCCCGGCCCAGGCAGTCGAACCAGGCGACGGAATAGGTGGCATCGCTCGTCTCGAAGATCTCCATCGCCTCGACCAGATTGGCGGCGGGGCGCATCTCTTGCGCGATCCAGCCCGAGGTGACGGGCCGCAGCCGGAACCCGGCGCGCAGGATCACGCCGGTCAGGCCCATGCCGCCCAGCGTCCAGCGGAACAGCTCGGAATTGTCGCGCGGGGTGCAGCGGTGCACCGCGCCTTCGCCGTCCATCACGTCGATCCACGCGACATGCCGCCCGAAGGAGCCGTCGTGGCGGTGGTTCTTGCCGTGGACATCCGAGGCCACGGCCCCGCCGATGGTGATCAGCTTGGTCCCCGGCGTGACGGCGGGAAACCAGCCGCGCGGCAGAAAGGCGCGGATCACGTCGCCCAGCATCACCCCGGCCTCGGCCTCGACCACCCCGGTGTCGGGGTCGAAGGCCAGCAGCCGGTTCAGCCCGCGCATGTCCAGCGTGCCCCGGGCCTGCACCGCGCTGTCGCCATAGCTGCGCCCGTTGCCGCGTGCGATCACCGGGCCGTTGCGCAGGGCATCGCGCACCGCGCCCTCGTCGCGCGGGCGCAGGACCTTTGCCTCGGTCACCGGAAAGCGGCCCCAGCCCGACAGCCGTGTCATGCGGCCTGCCCGGTGGCAAAGACAAAGCGGCGGTCGAGGTTGTACTTGACCACATAGCCCACGCCCAGGCCCAGCACCGCCCCCAGCTCGCGCATCGCGTCGCTGTGGAAGGCCAGCCAGAACGCGGTTTCCGTGCCCCAGAAGATCGCCGTCGTGACCACGCCCATCAGGGTATAGAGCGAGAACTTGCGCCCATGCGCCGCCGCGCCCCCCTCGCGGTCGTCAAAGATCCAGCGTTTGTCGAGGATGTACTTGATCACCAGCCCCACGCCCGTGCCGGCCAGCACGGCCAGGGCAAAGACCGCCGTCCCCTCGCCCGCCATCAGCACCAGCCGCTGCATGGCCAGGTTCGCCACCGTCGCCACCACGGCAAAGGCGGCGTAGCGCAGGACCAGCGCGCCGCCGGTCACAGCAGGCTGCCCGCCGTGAAAAAGCCCAGGATCACCACGAAAAGCACCCGGCTGACCCGGTCGCGCGCGGCAAAGACCACCGGATCGTCATGCATCTGGCCCCGGTGGGTGATGAAGACCATGCGGCTGAGCCAGTAAAGCAGCACGCCGCAGATCCCCCAGAGCATTTCGGGCGCGGTATAAAGCGCGGTCACGGCGGGCGAATTGACATAGAGCGCCATCACCATGACCGAAACATAGCCCGAGGCCGTGGCCATCATCGCCACCAGCGGCAGGTCGTCGACGCCATAGCCCCGCCCCGCCGCCTTGTCCCGGCCCGAGGCCAGCCCGTCGACCAGTTCGGCCTGCCGTTTCACCGCGGCCAGCGAGAAGAAGAAGAAGATCGAAAAGGCCAGCAGCCAGACCGACAGTTCGATCCCCGTGGCCGCCCCGCCCGCCGCGATGCGGACGGCGTAGAGCACGGCCAGGGTGCAGATGTCGATCACCGGCTGGCGTTTCAGCCAGAGCGAATAGGCGGTGGTCGTCAGGTAATAGCCCGCCATCACCGCCAGAAAGGCCGGCCCCAGCAGGGCCGCGATGGCCACACCCGCCAGCAGCAGGGCCGGCGCCATCCATGTCCCGTGCCGCAGCGGCAGCGCGCCCGAGGCGAAGGGCCGGAACCGCTTGCGCGGGTGCGCCCGGTCGGCGGCCAGATCCAGCAGGTCGTTCAGCACATAGACGGATGAGGCCACCAGACTGAAGGCCGCAAAGGCCAGCACCGCCTGTGTCAGCGTCGCCAGGCTCAGCGCGTGGCCCGCCAGAACGGGCAGGAAAATCAGGACGTTCTTGGCCCATTGATGCGGCCGCATCGCCTTGAGCGCCGGTTTCAGGATCGGCCCCGGCTGGCCCATATGGGCGGTCTGCGGCGCCCGCGCCTCGGCTGCCCGGCGCAGGTCGCCCGAGGCATTCACGGTGATCGCCTCTGCCGCGATCTCCCACACCGCCAGGTCGGCCCGGCTGTCGCCGATATAGGCAAAGCGGCGTCCGAACCGCTGTTCGAGAAAGGCCGCCTTGGCCGGACCCTTCAGGTTCCGGCTGCCGTCCGAGCCGTGGACCTCGTCAAAAATGCCCAGATGGGCCGCGACACGTTCGGCGATGCTCTGATCGGCGCCGGTGACCAGCGCCGTGCGCCCGCCCCGCGCGCGCCAGTCGCGCACCCGGTCGATCACCTCGTCCTCATAGGGCAGATCGGCCACCGCCACCTCGCCCGCGCCCGCCAGATGCGCCTTGAGCGCCGCCCGCCCCCGCATCAGCGCCCGCAGCGCCGGCAGGGGCGCGGACCAGTTGGCCGAAACCGCGGCCCAGAAGGTCTCGTACAGCATGTCGGTGCGGATCAGCGTGCAGTCCAGATCGCAGACCAGCGTGATCCCGTCGGCATCCGGCAATGCCGGTGCCGCATCATCCCCCCGCGGTGCCGCGGCGGCTGCCAAGTCGCGATGCATTGTGCCTGCATCCTTTCTGCTCAATGCCCTGGTCACGGTCCGGCTGTAACCGCCGATTGCGTGCAAAGCATGGCAAGAATAGGGGATCGCAGGTCACCCGGCAATCCGCAGGCCGCAGCGCCGGGCGGGGGCGTGGCCGATCCGCCGCGCCCGCGCCTTGGCGCTCAGCCCGCCGGCAGGCGCGCCTTGACGGCCCGGATCGCCGCATCGACCGCCTGGTCGATCGACATTTCCGATGTATCCAGCGCCAGCGCATCCGCCGCCGCCAGCATCGGCGCCGCATCGCGCGAGGCGTCGCGCGCGTCCCGCTCGCGCAGATCGGCCAGCACCTGCGCCTCGGTGACATCGTGGCCGGTCCCCGTCAGCTCCAGGAACCGCCGGTGCGCCCGCACCGCGTCGCTGGCGGTGACGAACAGCTTCACCTCGGCCGCCGGGCAGATCACCGTGCCGATGTCGCGCCCGTCCAGTACCGCCCCGCCCTCGCGCCGGGCGAAGCTGCGCTGGAACTCCACCAGGGCCGCGCGCACCTCGGGCAATGCGGCCACGCGCGAGGCGGCGCTTGCCACCTCCGGCGTGCGCAGACCCTCGGCTGCCAGATCCTCGGCCCGCAGATCGCGCGCGGCGGCCAGCGGGTCCTCTCCTCCCAGAACCCGCCGGCCGGTGGCGCGGTAGATCAGCCCGGTGTCCAGATGGGCAAAGCCGAAGGCCCCCGCCACCGCACGCGAGATCGTGCCCTTGCCCGCCGCTGCCGGCCCGTCGATAGCTACCGTGAAGATCATGCCGCTCCTTTGCGCCGCTCAGGCATTGGCCCGGTCGATCCGGGCGCCCAGTGCCGCCATCAGCCCCTCGAACACCGGGAAGGAGGTCGCAATCGGCCCCCCGTCATCGACCCGGACCGGCTGTGCCGAACCCAGCCCCATGCAGAGGAAGGACATGGCGATGCGATGATCCAGCCGGCTTTCCACCGTCGCGCCGCCCGGGACGCCGCCGGCGCCCAGCCCCTCGACGGCCCACCAGTCCTCGCCCTCGTCCACCGTCACGCCACAGGCGCGCAGGCCCGTGGCCATGGCGTCGATCCGGTCGCTTTCCTTCACGCGCAGCTCGCGCACGCCGGGCATCTCGGTCCGGCCCTCGGCAAAGGCGGCCACGACCGACAGCACCGGGTATTCGTCGATCATGCTCGCCGCCCGCTCCGGCGGAACCTCGATCCCCTTCATCGCGGGGGAATAGCGGGCGCGCAGATCCGCCACCGGCTCGCCGCCCTCCTCGCGCGGGTTCTCGTAGGTCAGATCGGCGCCCATGTCGCGCAGGGTCTGATACAGCCCCGCCCGCGTCGGGTTCAGCCCGATATTGGGCACCAGCACATCCGATCCCGGCACGATCAGCGCCGCGCAGACCGGAAAGGCCGCGCTGGAGGGATCGCAGGGCACCGCCACCGACTGGCCGCGCAGCTCGGGCTGGCCCTTGAGCGTGATCACCCGCCCCTCGGGCGTGACCTCGGTCGTCAGACTGGCGCCAAAGCCGGCCAGCATCCGCTCGCTATGGTCCCGCGTCGCCTCGCGCTCGATCACCACGGTTTCGCCCGGGGCGTTCAGCCCGGCCAGCAGCACCGCCGATTTCACCTGCGCCGAGGGCACCGGGGTCGCATAGCGCACCGGCACCGGGTCCTCGGCCCCCTGGATCGTCATCGGCAGCCGCCCGCCGCGCCGCCCCAGGGCCCGGGTGCCGAACAGCGCCAGCGGATCCGTCACCCGCGCCATCGGCCGCCCGTTCAGGCTGGCGTCGCCGGTGAAGGTCGCCACGATGGGCGAGGTCGCCATGCTGCCCATGATCAGCCGCACGCCGGTGCCCGAGTTGCCGCAGTCGATCACGCCCTCCGGCTCGGCAAAACCGCCGACGCCCACGCCCTCGATGCGCCACTCGCCCTCGCCCAGCCGTTCGACCCCGGCGCCGAAGGCGCGCATCGCCTTGGCCGTGTCCAGTACGTCCTGGCCTTCCAGCAGCCCCGTCACATGGGTCTCGCCGATCGACAGCGCCCCCAGGATCAGCGACCGGTGCGAGATCGACTTGTCCCCCGGCACCACCGCCGTTCCCACAAGCGCCGCGCCCTTGCGTGCCACCATCGGCACCGGCTGCCCATGCCCGCTCATTCCGCCACTCCCTGCAATGTCCCCGGCGTGATAGCGCAGAGCGCGCCCGCCGTCCATCGCGCCTGCCCCGGCTTCATCTCGTCAAAAATACTCCCCCCGGAGGGCCCGCCCCGAACCGGCGCCGCGCCCGGGACAAGGGCCCGCCCCCGGCCGTCTGCGCGACCGGGAGCGCCCCCCGAAAGCCGCGCTATTCCGCGCGCCGGAAGGTCAGGTAATGCGGCACCCGCCCCTCGCGCAGCGCCTTCTGCTCATAGCGGGTCGATATCCAGTCCCCCCAGGGCTGGCGCCAGTCCGACGGTCCCTCGGCCAGCCAGGTGAACCCGTGGCGCGGCACCTCCTCCAGCGTCTGGCGCACGTAATCGGGGATGTCCGTCGCCACGCGAAAGATCGCGCCGGGCTTGAGCACCCGGGCCAGCGGCTCCAGATGTTCGCCCGTCACGAAGCGGCGCCGGTGGTGGCGCTTCTTGGGCCAGGGGTCGGGGTAGAGCAGAAAGGCCCGCGCGATGCTGGCATCGGGCAGCACGTCGAACATGTCGCGCACATCGCCCGGATGCACGGCGACATTGTCGACCCCGGCCTCGCGGATCTTGCCAAGCAGCATGGCGACACCGTTGATGAAGGGTTCGCAGCCGATGATCCCGGCCCCGGGATTGGCGGCGGCCTGGTGCACCATGTGCTCGCCACCGCCGAAACCGACCTCCAGCCAGACCTCGCGCCCGCCAAACAGCGCGTCCAGATCCAGCGCTGTGCGGTCGGGGTTGGACTCCCAGTCCACCGCGCCCGGGGACAGGGCGGCAAGGTCCTCGTCCAGATAGGTCTTCTGGCTGTCACGCAGGGTCTTGCCCTTGAACCGGCCGTAAAAGTTGCGCCAGGGCGCGCCCGAGGGATGCTGTGTGCTCATGCCGGGCCGTTTAGCGGCGCCGCGCCGTCAAGGCAACGCCCCGGCCGTTCTGCGCGCCTGCGCAGAGCACCTGTCCGTTCATGGCGAATGGCACCCGGCACCTGGATTGGTAGATCTGGCGCCATCACGGCCCGCACCGGGCACTGCACCCTTTATCGGAGATCGAAATGACCAAATCCCTCGCATACCTCGCACCCGCCGGCCGCATCCTGCTGTCGCTGATGTTCATCACCTCGGGCTTTCAGAAGATCACCGGCTATGCCGGCACCCAGGGCTACATGGAGATGATGGGCGTTCCCGGCGCCCTGCTGCCGCTGGTCATCCTGGTCGAGCTGGTGGGCGGCATCGCCCTGCTGGTCGGCTTTCAGGCCCGCATCGCGGCCTTCCTGCTGGCGGGCTTCTCGCTGGTCTCGGGCCTGCTGTTCCACTACCTGCCCTCGCTGGGGATGGAGGGGATGGAAGCCCAGATGCAGATGATCGGCTTCATGAAGAACGTCACCATCGCGGGCGGCATGCTGATGGTCACCGCCTTCGGCCCCGGCCCGCTCTCCGTCGCGGGCAAACGCGACGCGGCGGTCACCGCCTGATCGCCGGGGCCTGCACGCCCCGCAAAAGGCTGGTTGCGCGCGCCTGCCGCCCGCAGCCGCCGCGCGGTGTCCCGCCCTTGCGGCGGGACCTCGCCGCGCCGGGTCCGTCCGGCCCGCCCGATCCCCAAACGCAAACGGCCCCGCCATCAGGCAGGGCCGTTTCATCATGTCAGAGCGGTCTCAGGCGTTCTTGGCCAGTTCCGTGGCCAGGTCCGTCTGTTCCCACGAGAACCCGCCGTCCTCGTCCGGCGCGCGGCCGAAGTGGCCATAGGCCGCCGTGCGCTGATAGATCGGCTTGTTCAGCTGCAGGTGGTTGCGGATGCCGCGCGGGGTCAGGTCCATCGCCTTGGCGACGGCCTGCTCGATCACGCTCTCATCCACCTTGCCGGTGCCGTAGGTGTCGGCATAGATCGACAGCGGCTTGGCGATGCCGATGGCATAGCTCAGCTGGATCGAACATTTGTCGGCCAGACCGGCCGCCACCACGTTCTTGGCCAGGTAGCGCGCGGCATAGGCTGCCGAACGGTCCACCTTGGTCGGATCCTTGCCCGAGAAGGCGCCGCCGCCATGCGGGGCCGCGCCGCCATAGGTGTCGACGATGATCTTGCGCCCGGTCAGTCCCGCGTCGCCGTCAGGGCCGCCGATGACGAACTTGCCGGTCGGGTTCACCCACCATTCGGTCTTGTCGGTCAGCCAGCCGTCGGGCAGCACTTCGCGGATATAGGGCTCGACGATGGCGCGGATGTCGGCGCTGGTCTGATCCTCGCCCGAATGCTGGGTCGACAGCACCAGCTGCGTGACCTCGACCGGCAGGCCGTTCTCGTAGCGCAGCGACAGCTGGCTTTTCGCGTCGGGGCGCAGCGTGGGCTCCTGCCCCGATTTGCGCACCTCGGCCAGCTTGCGCAGGATCGCGTGGGCGTACTGGATCGGCGCGGGCATCAGCGCTTCGGTCTCGTTCGTGGCATAGCCGAACATGATGCCCTGGTCGCCGGCGCCCTCGTCCTTGTCGTTGCCCGCGTTCACGCCCTGGGCGATATGCGCCGACTGCTCGTGCAGCAGGTTGGTGATCTCCACCGTCTGGTGGTGGAACTTGTCCTGCTCGTAACCGATGTCCCTGATGCACTCGCGTGCGATGGCATCGATCCGTTCCATGTAATCCTTGAGCTTGTCCTGATCAGACAGCCCGACCTCGCCGCCGATGACGACCCGGTTGGTTGTGGCAAATGTCTCGCATGCGACCCTGGCCTCTGGCTCCTCGGCGATGAACGCGTCGAGGACGGCGTCCGAAATCCGGTCGCAGACCTTGTCCGGGTGCCCTTCGGAGACGGACTCCGAAGTGAAAATATAGTTCTGTCTTGTCATTGAAGGTGCTCCGATAAAGTTTGCCTGCCACGTCAGGAAGCCGTTGTGGCAGGACCCCCTTGTGCCTAAGTGTCGGGCACCGGGGCGTCAATGGCTGTTCTTGCGGAACCGCGCCGACTGGTGCCCGAGCGCCACCAGAAGCATCACAATCACCAGTATTGTCACCGGCCACCCGCCAATCCGCGCATAGAGCGTGGGACCCGCCGCCGAGGGGCGTGCCATGTCGAGGTATCCGGCCTGTCCCAGGGGGATGGATCCCAGCACCTGGCCGGTCGCGTCGATGACGGCGGAAACACCGGTATTGGCCACGCGGATCATCGGCAGACCCTGTTCCACCGCGCGCAGGCGGGCCTGCGCCAGGTGCTGATAGGGGCCCGAGAAGGTGCCGAACCAGGCGTCGTTGGTGATCTGCAGCAGCAGGTCGGGCCGCTCCGGCGCGGCGGCGACATCGCGGGGAAAGACCGCCTCGTAGCAGATCAGCGGCAGGGCCTTGCCCGCTGCGCCCAGGTCGATCAGGTGGGGGCCCGGCCCGGGGGTGTAGCCGTTGCCCCGCCGCGCGGCGAGGGCCGAGATGCCGACCCGGTCGAACAGGTCGCCAAGCGGCATGTATTCCCCGAAAGGCACCAGGTGGTGCTTGTCATAGACGTCGCGGATGCCGCCGTCGGGGTTCAGCACGGCCAGCGTGTTGAACACCCGCTCGCCCTCGCCCCGCTGGATGCCGATCACGCTGAGCGCCCCCTGCGCCTGCCCGGCGATCACCGGCAGGAGCGCGGAATTCTCGTCCAGCCAGGCGGGAACCGAGGTTTCGGGCCAGATCGCCACGGCCGGCACCGGCGGTTCCGACGAATAGGCCAGCATCCGGTCGAGGAAGACGGGGATCATCCGGGGATCCCATTTCTCGCGCTGCGAGGCATTGGGCTGCATCAGCCGCAGCACCGGCGCATCGGGCGGCGTCGCGGGCGGGCGCGATGCCATCATCGGCGCGCTCCACAGCAGCCCGGCCCCCACCAGCAGCGCCACCGGCGCGGCGGGCAGCGGCGCCCGGGGGATGACGGCCAGAAGCGCGGCAAAGGAGAGCACCAGCAGGGTCAGCCCGTCCGGCCCGACCCAGGCGGCGGCCTGGATCAGCGGCGAGGGGATCAGCGCATGGCCCACCAGCGCCCAGGGAAAGCCGGTGAAGACCACCCCGCGCAGCATTTCGGCCAGGGTGAAGGCCGCAACCCAGGCGGGCAGGCGCATCGCCCCGCGCGGGGCCAGGGCCTGCGCCAGGGCGAAAGCGGCGGCCCAGAACAGCGCCAGCCCTCCGGCCATGAGGATCAGCGCAAAGGGCGCCATCCAGCCGTGCCGGGCGATGTCGACCAGGAACGGCTCGACGATCCAGGACAGGGCCGCGGCGAAATAGGCGGTGCCGGCGGCCCATCCCGTCCAGGCGGCGCTGCGCAGGTCGGGGGCGCGGTCGTAGAGCCAGGCCAGCAGGGCAAATCCCAGGATCGCCACGGGCCAGAGGTTCAGCGGGGCCTGCCCGCTTGCCGCCGCCAACCCGGCCGCAACCGCAAGCCAGAGCCCCAGGCGCGAGGCCGGGGGCCCGAAGCGCGCGCGCAGACGGCGCCAGCGGCCCGGCCCTGCACCGGGTGTGTCAGGCATCCGCCGGTTCGCGGTGGTTCAGTCGGACCCTCAGGCGCTTGATCCGGCGGGGATCGGCATCCACCACCTCGAATTCATGGCCGGCGGGGTGTTCGACCACCTCGCCCCGCGCGGGCACCCGGCCCGACAGCATGAAGACGAGGCCGCCGAGGGTGTCGATTTCCTCTTCGTCCACGCTTTCGTGTTCGGTCAGGGAAACACCCGTCTCGGCCTCGAAATCCTCAAGCGGGGCCTTGGCGAGGGCCAGCCAGGCGCCCGATTTCTCGCGCGTCCAGAGCTTGTCCTCGTCCACGTCATGTTCGTCCTCGATCTGGCCGATGACCTGTTCGATCAGATCCTCGATCGTGACCAGCCCGTCGACCCCGCCGTATTCGTCGATCACCAGCGCCATGTGACGGCGTTCGGTCTGCATCTTTTGCAGCAACACGCCGATCGGCATCGAGGGCGGCACGAACAGCAGCGGGCGCAGCAGGTTCTTGAGCGAATACCGGCCACCGGATCCGTTGAACCCGTGCTTGAGCGCAAAATCCTTGAGGTGGACCAGCCCGACGGGCGTATCCAGCGTCCCCTGATAGACCGGAAGGCGCGTCATGCCCGAATCACGGAACACCTTGACCAGCTCGTCCCGGCTGATCGTGGAGGGCACGGCGACGATATCGGCCTTGGGCACGCATACGTCCTCGACCCGCATGCGGCGCAGGTTCACCAGCCCGTGGGTTGGCCGTGGGGCCGATACCGGGTTTGGCGCCGTGCCCCCCTCGGGCCGGGCCGGTTCGCTCCGACGCTTGAAAATACGGGAGAAAAAGCTGTCGCGCGGCGTTGCGGGCGGATTGCCCGTGCCCGCTGCGCTGATCTGGCCTTGCGGCAGCGCGCCCTGCGCTGCGGTCAAAGACCCGTCGGTGGTGTCGCCCATCGGTCCCTTCCGGTGCCGCCGGCCCTAAACGTCCGGCATTGGTGCATATGGGTCGTGCAGACCCATCTTGCCAAGTATGGCCGTTTCCAGCGTTTCCATCAAAGTGGCATCTTCGTCACGCTCGTGATCGTAGCCGAGAAGATGCAACACGGCATGAACGATCAGGTGGGTTGCGTGATCGCCAAGTGCAAGACCCCCGGCCTGCGCTTCGCGCAGACATGTGTCGTAGGAGATCGCGATATCGCCCAGCTCGGCCGGCTCGCCCGGCATGGCGTCCTCGGGGTCGGGCGGGTCGGGGGTGGCGCCCGGCTCTTGCGCCGCGCGGTCGTCCGAGGGCCAGGACAGCACGTTGGTGGGCACCGGCTTGCCGCGAAATTCGGCGTTCAGCACCGCGATGCGCGCATCGTCGCAGGCCAGCAGCGAAATCGCCCAGTCGTCGGGATCCAGCCCCGCGCCCGCCAGCGCGGCCCGCGCCGCGGCCTCGGCCAGGGGTTCCAGCCCCGCCGCGTCCCAGCGGGGATCTTCCGTCAGGCAATCAACCAGTGTCATGGCCCGCGCATATCATCGGGCCGCATCGCGCGCCATCGGGATAAGCCTTGCCCGTGCAAGGCGCGGAGTGCGCGATGCCCGAAGGGCAGGCCGTTGCCGTGCCCGAGGCGCGGAACCGGCACGGCGGCCTTTCCCGGACCGGCAGAAACGCAAATCCCCGCGACGGTCCGGGGGATCATCGCGGGGCTTGTCGTGACACTCATGGGCCGGGCGCGATGCCTCAGGCTGGGGCGTCGGCGTCGTAGGCTTCGATGATCGCGGCCACCAGCGGGTGGCGCACGACATCCTTGGCGGTGAAATAGTTGAAGCTGATCCGGGGGATGGCCTTGAGGATCCGCTCGGCATCCGACAGGCCCGAGGAGACGCCGCGCGGCAGGTCGACCTGGGTGCGGTCGCCGGTGATCACCATGCGCGACCCCTCGCCCAGGCGGGTCAGGAACATCTTCATCTGCATCGTGGTCGCGTTCTGCGCCTCGTCGAGCACGACAAAGGCATTCGACAGCGTCCGCCCCCGCATGAAGGCCAGCGGCGCGATCTCGATGGTCTTTTCCTCCATCATCTTCTGCAACTGCTTGCCGGGGAGGAAATCGTTCAGCGCGTCATAGAGCGGCTGCATGTAGGGATCGACCTTGTCCTTCATGTCGCCGGGCAGATAGCCCAGCTTTTCGCCCGCCTCGACGGCGGGACGGGACAGGATGATCTTGTCGACATGCCCCTCGATGAACATCGACACGCCCACGGCCACGGCGAGGTAGGTCTTGCCGGTGCCCGCCGGGCCGATGCCAAAGCAGAGCTCGTTCTGGAACAGGTTCTGGACATAGGCCTTCTGCGCCTCCGTCCGGGGCTCGACCATCTTCTTGCGGGTCTTGATCTCGACCTGGCCGGCCGAGAACATCTCGAACTGGTTCCCGTCACGGGTGGGGCGCTGAGGTTCCGGCGCGTTCATCCGCAGCTCGCGGTCGATATCGGCCGATCCGACCTCGCGCCCGGCCTCAAGGCGGGAATAGAGCGACTTGAGCAGGGCAATCGTGCGATCCGCCGCATCCTTTTCACCGATGGCCACCAGGTGATTGCCGCGCCTGAGAATCTGGACCGAGAGCTTCTGTTCGATCTCGGCAAGATTGCGGTCGTATTCGCCGCACAACGCGATCAGCAGGAAATTGTCTGGAAAGTCGATCTGGACTTCGCTGAGTGCAGTATCGTCCATCGGCGGGGGCAGCACTGTGGTGGCCAATCAGTTCTCCTTGCACCTGGTTGGGGTGAGCGTGCCAAGCGCGGCCGCGCCGTGCAAGTCACATTGCGGTAACAGTCCCGAATCGGCATGAAAAATGCCGCAGGCGTTTCCCCCTGCGGCATCCTTGTTCGATATGTCGCGCCTCACGCGCCGTCGCCTCAGCCCGAGGTCTTCTTCACCGTGCCCGACGAGGGGTCGGTGATCGACCCGGCCCGCTTGAACGGACCGTTGGCGGTGTTCGGCGGGGCCACGCCCGAGCAGACCGGCTTGCCATAGGGGTCGAGCCGCTGCGACAGGTAGCCTTCGAGGCCGTCGTCGATGATCCAGTGATCGCAGCCGTTCGGGTCGACCCAGATGCCGGCTTTCATGGTGCTCAGGTGGTGGCTGTTGAAACCGTAGTCGCGGCTCTTGTCGCCCGGCACGGGCACCGGGTGGCACGCGGCAATGGAGCCGATGAGGCCGACACCCGCGATGGTCTTGACGATGTTCATTGGGTGGTCCCCTCTCAGCGGATGCAGATGATTTCGACGCGGCGGTTCTGCGCCATGCCGGCCGCGGTGCCATTGGAGGCGCGCGGCATACGCTCGCCATAGCCGCGCACGTCGGCGATCTTGGCGCCGGTCGATGCGGCGACCTTGGCCACGGCATTGGCGCGGTTGTAGCTGAGCTTCATGTTGTATTCGTCCGAAGCCCGGCTGTCGGTGTGACCCACGATGATGAACGAGGTCGCATTGGCCGATTTGAAGAACTGTGCCAGGCGCTGCTGGTTGGCCGGGCTGATCCAGTATTTATCGGTGGCAAAGAACTGGTCGGTGTTCATCACGCCGCAGACGTTGCCCCGGCGGCAGACCGGGATCCCCTGGCGGTTGACATGCGGGGTCATGTACCCCTCGGCACCGTCATCCATCGCCCAGTGTTCGCAGCCATCGGGATCGACCCAGATGGTGGGAATATAGGGCTCGCTCTGCGCCATTGCGGGCGCCGAGCTGACGAGGGTTGCGAACACGGCGGCTGCCACAGCACCCGCGACGCTCGAAATGGTTCTGAAGAGCAGTTTCGCCACGGCGGTAATCCTTTGTCGGTCCCCCGGACCCGCGCGAGACCGCCGATGACAGCGATGCGGGTCCAAATGATTTTAGTCTGATTGATACCTTACCGCCTAATGCCACAAAGTGAAGGATATTTCACCACATATTGTGTCGCAGATCGAACCAGAGACCTTGGTTTGATAGCATTGTTCCCGAAACACCATGCTATCGGCCGGTTTCGGGGCTTTCCCCGATCCGGCGCTGGTAAGATTTTGGCAATTTTTATGACTTAATCGCCGGTTCATGGCGATTGCATGGCGAAAATATGATTCTCGCCCGTGGCGTTTTCAGGCGCCTGGCCTGTCGTCCTGCCGTTCAGCGGGTGCCCCCACCCATACGCCCGGCTGTGACGCTGCCCGCGCGGATTGTCTGCGCGGCCGTGGTATTGCGGCGACCAGTGCCGCCCCCGGAGGGACCGGCCCGGTCGACGTGCCCGTATCAGCTCTTGCTGACGGGCGAGCTCATGTAGATCCGCTTCATCGTGGCCTTCAGGCCTTCGGGATCGAAGACGAGGTTCTGGTCACGGCAGATCCGGTTGGCAATCGCTTCCGACGTCGGGAAGTCATAGCCGATGGCCACCAGGCTATCGATGAACTTGGCGTTCGGGTGATCCCAGATCACCTGTTTCCAAGGGCCGCGATAGCAGCTGACCACGATGACGTGGTTCGAAGGTTGGAACGTGTAGGCATAGTCGTGTGCAGGCGCCTCGGTCGCCAGTCCGGCGACCGCAAGCGCGGTCAGGATCGCTAGTTTCATGTCAAGCCCCCCAGGCTTATGTGATGACCCAGTCTTGACGGAAGACACACCCGGCCCATCAGTGCCGGGGCATGTTCATCACAGCCCCGACAGCGCTGTGTCAGGTCATGCCAGTCCATCGGATGACATGAGCCCCACTCGCGGAAAGTCGCCTGCCGCAAAGCCAGACTCATGACGTGATGAACATAAGCCCGCCAGAGAATTTGTCAAAACCTTGTCAAGAATGCAGCTTTGCAGAGCCACCTTCGGGCGGCCCCGGCCCGGTCCGGATGTCCGCGCAGGGTGTGGTTGCCGAAAAACCGTGCGCGGCGCTCCGGCGCCGGGCGAGTAGGTTCAGATGCACTCGCCCAGAAGCGAATTGGGATGGCTTGCAAGGATTCGCACCCGCGACAGCGTGCCCGCCTCGGGCGCCGGCCCGTCGACCACAACGGAATGCAGGTAATCCGACTTGCCGATCATCTGCCCGGGCATACGCCCCGGTTTCTCGAACAGCACGCCGACCTCGCGCCCGACCATGCCATCCTGCGCGGCGCGCTGCTGGCGGGTGATCAGGGCCTGCAGCCGCTGCAGGCGCTCGTCCTTCTCGGCCTCCGCGACCTGGGGGCGTTCCGCCGCCGGCGTGCCCGGCCGGGTCGAATACTTGAAACTGAAGGCGCTGCCGTAGCCGACCGCCTCGATCAGATCCAGCGTGGCCTGGAAATCCGCCTCGGTCTCTTCCGGAAAGCCGACGATGAAATCGCCTGACAGCAGGATATCCGGGCGCGCCGCCCGGATGCGCTCCACCAGCCGCAGATAGCCCTCGGCCGTGTGCTGCCGGTTCATCCGCTTCAGGATCCGGTCAGACCCGGATTGCACCGGCAGGTGCAGATAGGGCATCAGCTTGTCGCACTCGCCATGCGCCGCGATCAGGTCGTCGCCCATGTCATTGGGATGACTGGTGGTGAAGCGGATGCGCGCCAGCCCGTCGATCCGGGCCAGTTCGCGGATCAGCCGCGCCAGGCTCCAGTCGCCATCGGGCCCGGCGCCGTGATAGGCGTTGACGTTCTGGCCCAGCAGGGTGATCTCGCGCACGCCACGGTCGACCAGGTCGCGCGCCTCGTCCAGGATGCGGCTGGCCGGGCGGCTGACCTCGGCCCCGCGGGTATAGGGCACCACGCAGAAGGCACAGAACTTGTCGCAGCCCTCCTGCACCGTCAGGAATGCCGCGGGCCCGCGCTTCGCCTTGGGCCGGGCCTCGAGCTTTTCGAACTTGTCCTCTTCGGGGAAATCGGTGTCCAGCACCTTGGCCCCCTGCCCCGCCTCGCGCTCCATCTCGGGCAGGCGGTGATAGCTCTGCGGCCCGACGACCAGGTCCACCATCGGCTGGCGGCGCATGATCTCGGCCCCCTCGGCCTGGGCCACGCAGCCGGCGACACCGATCTTCAGATCGGGGCGCGCCAGCTTCAACTCGCGCATGCGGCCCAGCTCGGAATAGACCTTTTCGGCCGCCTTTTCGCGGATATGGCAAGTGTTCAGCAGGATCATGTCGGCCTCTTCGGGGCTCGACACCTCGACATAGCCGTTCCCGCCCAGGGCCTCGGCCATGCGCTCGCTGTCGTAGACGTTCATCTGGCATCCATAGGTGCGGATGTAGAGCTTTCTCGCCTCGGCCATGGGCAGGTCCCTCACAGGTTCAGGGCGCTTACCTATACCGAAAGCGCCCCGCCTTGCAATCATCGGCCATTGCACCCAATCTCCGCGGGGCACAGGCGAAACGACCGGGACAACGATGCGATTTCCAAACCTCAACAGCTTCCTCAAATCCAGCGAGCCATGCCTGTCCAAGGGGCCCGTCGCCCTGATCTTTGCCGAGGATGACGTCGAACTGGACACCACCCTGCGCCACCACCGCGTGGCGGGCTTTGCCGAGGTGATCCTGTTCGCCCATCCCGCGTTCAAGCTGCCCGACGACCTGGAACACCTGTGCTGGCGGATCGACTACGACATGACCCGCGAGGGCGCGCTGGAATCGGCGGTGAACGCCGTCATCGACGCGGCCAACGGCATCTGGCTCTACTACTGCTACAACGCGGAATACCTCTACTTCCCCTTCTGCGAGACACGGTCGGTCGGCGAGCTGCTGACCTTCCAGACCGAGGAACGGCGCGCCTCGATGCTGACCTATGTGGTCGATCTCTACGCCGGCGATCTCGAGTCCTGCCCGAACGCGGTCTCGACGCAGCAGGCCTTTCTCGACAAGTCGGGCTATTACGCCCTCGCCCGCCGCGACCCGGCCAATCACAACCACCCCAAGGAGCGGCAGCTGGATTTCTTCGGCGGCCTGCGCTGGCGGTTCGAGGAACATGTGCCCGCCAACCGCCGCAAGATCGACCGGATCTCGCTGTTCCGCGCCCGCGCCGGGCTCAAGCTGCTGCCCGGCCATGTCTTCAACGAGGAAGAGTACAACACCTACGCCTGTCCCTGGCACAACAACCTGACCGCGGCGGTCTGCTCCTTCCGGACCGCCAAGGCGCTCAAGCGCAACCCCGGCTCGTCCTCCGACATCCCGACCTTCCGCTGGCACAACTCGGCGCCCTTCGAATGGCACTCGCGCCAGCTGCTCGACCTCGGGCTGATGGAACCGGGCCAATGGTTCTAGGGCAAGTCCCCCGGCGACCCCGGCCCGGGTCCCTGCCCCGCGATGCGGATCTCGCCGGCCCGCGGGAATGACAGCCGCGCCTCCCCGCACAGGGCGCCCCCATCCCCGACGTCCGGCCCAAGGCGCCTCCCGGCCCCTTCCTCTGGCCCAAAATATCCCGGGGGAGTCCGCGCGCCAGCGCGGACGGGGGCAGAGCCCCCCAAACCTGCCCGAAGGGCACAGGCATCGTGTGCGCCGCCCGCGGGGCGGCGCTCCGCTGGATCAGGATCGGCCCGGAAGGGTCAGAGGTGCTCCGGCTGCGGCATGCCCAGCACATGGTAGCCGCCGTCGACGCGGATGATCTCGCCCGTGGTGCAGGCCCCGGCATCCGACAGCAGATAGACCGCCGTCCCGCCAACCGCTTCCAGCGTGGCGTTCGCGCGCAGCGGCGCGTTCGCCTCGGTCTGGCGGAAGGTCTTGCGCGCGCCGGAAATCGCGGCCCCGGCCAGGGTCTTCATCGGCCCCGGAGAGATCGCGTTCACCCGGATCCCGTCGGGGCCCAGGTCGTTCGCAAGGTAGCGCACCGCGGCCTCCAGCGCCGCCTTGGCCACGCCCATCACGTTGTAATAGGGCGTCACCCGGGTCGAGCCCTGGTAGGTCAGCGTCAGGATGGTTCCGCCGTTCTTCATCATCTTCTCGGCCCGCCGCGACACGTCGATCAGCGAGTAGCACGAGATATCCAACGAATTCTTGAAATTCTGCCGCGAAGTGTTGATGAAGCGCCCGGCCAGCTCGTCCTTGTTGGAATAGGCGATGGCATGGATCACGAAATCCAGCCCGTCCCAGTGCTTGCCCAGCTCGGCGAAGGCACGGTCGAGCGAGGCATCCTCGGTCACGTCGGCATCGATCAGGATCGTCGATCCGAGCGAGGCCGCCAGCGGTTCGACCCGCTTGCCGAAGGCCTCGCCCTGGTAGGTGAATGCCAGTTCGGCCCCCTCGGCGGCCGCGGCCCTGGCGATCCCCCAGGCAATCGACCTTTCGTTGGCCACACCCATGATCAGGCCACGCTTGCCCTTCAGAAGATCGCCCATATGCCGGTTCCTATCCGTTGTACCGCGACAGCAGCATCGACCCGTTGGTCCCGCCGAAGCCGAAGGAATTGGTCATGACGGTGTCCAGCCCGGCGCCCTCGACCA
This sequence comes from Pseudooceanicola pacificus, assembly GCF_009789075.1. Classification (GTDB taxonomy): domain Bacteria; phylum Pseudomonadota; class Alphaproteobacteria; order Rhodobacterales; family Rhodobacteraceae; genus Pseudooceanicola; species Pseudooceanicola pacificus. Next base: position 27,446 of record NZ_WNXQ01000009.1, on the reverse strand, counting down.
GGGCGGTGGCGATCTCGTCGGGGTGCAGTTCGGGATCGAGCGTCTCGACATTGATCGAGGGGGCGATGAAATCCCGGTCCAGCATCAGCAGGCAGAAGATCGCCTCCAGGGCCCCGGCCGCGCCCTGCGCATGCCCCGTCATCGACTTGGTGGACGAGATCGGCGGCACCTGGCCCTCGCCGAAGATGCGCCGCACCGACTGCACTTCGCCCACATCGCCCACGGGGGTCGAGGTGCCATGCGCGTTGATATAGCTGATCTTGCGCCCCTCCGGCAGGGTCTGCAGCGCCAGGCGCATGGCGCGTTCGCCGCCCTCGCCCGAGGGCGCAACCATGTCATGCCCGTCCGAGGTCGCGGCGTAGCCCGTCACCTCGGCATAGATCTTGGCGCCGCGCGCCCTGGCCCGCTCCAGCTCTTCCAGCACGACGATGCCGCCGCCGCCCGAGATCACGAACCCGTCCCGCGTGGCGTCAAAGGCGCGCGAGGCCTTGGCCGGCGTGTCGTTGTATTTCGAGGACATGGCGCCCATGGCGTCGAACAGGCAGGACAGGGTCCAGTCGAGCTCTTCCCCGCCGCCGGCGAACATCACGTCCTGCTTGCCCATCATGATCTGCTCGGCCGCATTGCCGATGCAGTGCAGCGAGGTCGAGCAGGCCGAGGTGATCGAATAGTTGATGCCCTTGATCCGGAAGGCGGTCGACAGGTTGGCCGAGATCGTCGAGGACATGCATTTGGGCACGGCAAAGGGCCCGATCCGCTTGGGGCTGCCCTTTTCCAGCACCGTCTGATGCGCCTGGAACAGGGCGCTGGTCGACGGCCCGCCGGACCCGGCCACCAGCCCGGTGCGCGGATTCACGATGTCGCCTTCCTCCAGCCCCGCATCCGCGATGGCCTGCTGCATGGCGATATGGGCATAGGCCGCACCCGGCCCCATGAAGCGCAGGGCCCGCTTGTCGACATGGTCGGCCACATCGATGTCCAGCGTACCGGCGACCTGGCTGCGGAACCCGCGCTCGACCATCTCGGGCACCCCGGTGATACCGGATCGCCCGGCCTTGAGCGATGAGACGACTTCGGTTTCGTTGTTCCCGATCGAGGATACGATCCCCAATCCCGTGACGACGACGCGGCGCATGGCGCTTTCTCCCTGGTTCGGCCTCTGCCGCTGCCCCTCAAGAGGCGACAGCCAGGCCGACCTTCATGTTCTGGACGTTGTAAATCTCTTCGCCGTCCGCCAGCACCCGGCCGTCCGCCACGCCCATCTTGAGCTTGCGGTCGATGACCCGGGTGAAATCGACGATATAGGTCAGCATCTTGCGCGCCGGCGTGACCATGCCCTGCAGCTTGACCTCGCCCACGCCCAGGGCAAAGCCCTGCCCCAGCATGCCGCGCCAGCCCAGGTTGAACCCGGTCAGCTGCCACAGCCCGTCCAGGCCCAGACAGCCCGGCATCACCGGGTTGCCGGGAAAGTGGCACTTGAAGAACCACAGATCCGGGTGGATGTCGAATTCCGCCACCACGTGCCCCTTGCCGTTGGCCCCGCCATCGGCACTGATCTCGGTGATGCGATCCATCATCAGCATCGGCGGCTCAGGAAGCTGCGCATTGCCGGGGCCGAACAATTCGCCCCGGGCACATTTCAGCAGATCTTCCTTGTCGAAACTGCTTGGATACCCTGCCATGCAGGCACGCCTCCCTTCGAGACCTACGCTTTCAAACTGCGCCCCCTCTATCACCGGGCCAAGCTGCCTTGCAAGCCTGCGGCACCTTGGGGACAGTTACGGGGTTTGACCCGGTTGCCGACCGCCTGGCAGGCAAAGCTCATTGAAACCGGAGCGCTTTCCCCATTATATTGTGGACCGACGAAAGGGAAACAAGCCACAGATGACACCCGAAGCCACGAACCGAGGCTCCCGCTGGCTGCACAAGGGCGGTCTGCGCCCGACGCGGCAACGCGTAGCACTGGCTGCATTGCTGGTCGGAGACGGCCAGAACCGTCATGTCACGGCCGAAAGCCTCTATGCCTCGGCCATGTCGAACGGGCAGCCCGTCTCGCTGGCCACCGTGTACAACACCCTGCGCGCCTTTTGCGATGCCGGCATCATGCAGGAAATCACCGTCGACGGGTCGAAGAGCTATTTCGACACCAACATGCACGATCACCCGCATTTCTTCTGGGAAGAGGACGGCACGCTGACCGACGCCCCGGCCGACGAACTGGAGATCACGCGCCTTCCCAATGCCCCCGCGGGTGCGGAGGTATCGAAAGTGGACGTGGTCATCCGCCTGCGCCGCAGATAGGTCCGATGGACGGAGGCAAGCAGACCCGACCCGGTCAACTGGACCTCCTGGCAGACCGTTTCTCGTCCGCGACCGACTCCGAGGGTGTCTTCAAGGTCTTTTCCGAAGAGATCGCCCGCCTCGGCTACACGTCATATTTCTACGCACAGCTGCACGCCACGCCCGAAGGCGAGATGGTCGGCGTCGCGTCGCACACCTCGATGAACGATGACTTCGTCGCCGGGTACATGGATGCGCGGATGTACGAGGCGGACGTGATCGTCAAGCACTGCATCAACGCAAACAGGCCGATGCTGTGGTCCGAGCTCGAACGCTCGCGAAAGGGTGCCGTCCTGTCCCGACGGGAGATCGAGCTCATCGACTACGTCTTCGACAACGGGTACCGCGCCGGTACGGCCCTTGCGATTTCGCGCGGAAACGGACCCTTGGGCAAGACGATGACCGGTATCAGCCTGATCCAGGACAAGGATACCGACCGCGCGGAACACGAAAGGGAATTCGTCGAGACCAGCGGCACGGTCAAGGACATCCTCGGCTTTCTGTCCGCCTGCATCGACGCGCAGGAGGTTTCGGACAACCATTTCGGGCTCACCGAGATCGAGCGCCGCATACTGGTCCGGCTTGCCCGGGGCGACCAGGGCCAGCAGGTGGCCGATGCGCTGCTCATGCCGGACCGGACCGTCGCCTGGCACATGCGCAACCTGCGCCGCAAGCTGCGGGCGCGGACCAATGCGCAGGCGGTGGCGTTGGCGATCCTGCACAACCAGATCTGACCCCCCCAGATCCGACCCCCCGAAAGGGGTATTGCGTCAGCGCACCGGCCTCTGGAAAACTATGCAGTACGCGCGGCTGGCCGGGTCAGATATGGCGGGCCGCACTGGACGACGGGTGTGGGGAGCGCCCGGTAACATGCAGGGGGACGCTGGTGAAGGGGATGCACCAGTCGGAACAGCCGGATCAGGCTGCATTCGAAGAACTCATTGAAATCGAACGAATCTTGCTGCGCCGCCTTGCGCTCGGGGACCAGTCCCAGCAGATGGCGGATCGCCTCGGCATGCCGGACCGGACATTGGCCTGGCACCTGAAGAACATGCGCCGCAAGCTCAAGGCCCGCACCAACGCCCACGCGGTTTCCATCGCGGTGTCGAACGGGCTGATCTAGCCCCTGCACAGGAAAACGGCCCGCCGGTGGGGCGGGCCGTTCGTTGCGTTCAGCTGCCGGGCCGTCAGTGGACGGTGGCGTCCCGCGGCTTGTCGCGGTTGGTCGCGCCGACCCGGTCGCCCAGGATCAGCCCCTCGACCCCGGCCGTAACCGGGACCACAGCGCCGTCCATGACATCGCCGGCCAGGATCAGCTCGGCCAGCGGGTCCTGCAGGGCCTTCTGGATCACCCGCTTCAACGGGCGGGCGCCGAACACCGGGTCATAGCCTTCGTCCGCCAGCCAGCGATGCGCGCTGTCGTCCAGCTCCAGCCGGATCTTGCGGCTGGCCAGCCGCTTGAGCAGCCGACCCATCTGGATGTCGACAATGGCGTCCATGTCCTGCCGGGCCAGCCGGTCGAAAACGATGATCTCGTCCAGGCGGTTCAGGAACTCGGGCCGGAAATGCGCCCGCACGGCTTCCATCACGTCGCGCTTGGCCTCGCCGGCATCCGCCCCTTCGGGCAGCCGGCTCAGGGCCTGGGCCCCCAGGTTCGATGTCAGCACGATCAGCGTCTGCTTGAAGTCGACCTTGCGGCCCTGGCCATCGGTCAGGACACCGTCGTCCAGCACCTGCAGCAGCACGTTGAACACGTCGGGATGCGCCTTTTCGACCTCGTCGAACAGCACGACCTGATAGGGCCGCCGCCGCACGGCTTCGGTCAGCACGCCGCCCTCGTCATAGCCGACATATCCCGGAGGCGCGCCGATCAGCCGCGCCACGGAGTGTTTCTCCATGAACTCGGACATGTCGATCCGCACCATCGCGTCGTCATCGTCGAACAGGAACTCGGCCACGGCCTTGGTCAGCTCGGTCTTGCCGACACCCGTCGGGCCGAGGAAGAGGAAGCTGCCGAGCGGCCGCCCCTCGTCGTTCAGCCCGGCGCGCGCCCGGCGCACCGCATTGGACACGGCACGCACCGCCGCGTTCTGGCCGATGACCCGCTTGTGCAGGCCGTCTTCCATGCGCAGCAGCTTGTCGCGCTCGCCCTCCAGCATCTTGGCGGTCGGGATCCCGGTCCAGCGCTCGACAACCTGGGCGATCTGCTCGGGGCGCACGGCCTCTTCGACCATCACGCCTTCGGCTTCCTGCTGCTCGGCCTCGTTCAGCTGCTTTTCCAGCTGCGGGATGACGCCATAGGACAGCTCCCCCGCCTTGGCCAGGTCACCCGAGCGCTTGGCGATCTCCAGGTCGGCGCGGGCGCGGTCCAGCTGTTCCTTCAGCTCGCGGGCCGAGGCCAGCTTGTCCCGTTCCGCCTGCCACTTGGCGCTCATCTCGTCCGAGCGGTCCTGCAGGTCGGCCAGTTCCTTCTCGATCCGTTCCAGCCGGTCCTTCGAGGCGGTGTCGTCCTCTTTCTTCAGGGCCTCGGCCTCGATCTGCATCTGCAGGATCTGCCGGTCGAGCTGGTCCAGCTCCTCGGGCTTGCTGTCGACCTCCATCCGCAGGCGGCTGGCGGCCTCGTCCACCAGGTCGATGGCCTTGTCGGGCAGGAAACGGTCGGTGATATAGCGGTTCGACAGGGTCGCCGCCGCCACCAGGGCCGCGTCGCTGATCCGCACGCCGTGGTGCAGCTCGTATTTTTCTTTGATGCCGCGCAGGATCGAAATCGTGTCTTCCACGGTCGGCTCTTCGACCATCACCGGCTGGAACCGGCGTGCCAGCGCGGCGTCCTTCTCGACGTATTTGCGGTATTCGTCCAGCGTGGTGGCCCCGATGCAGTGCAGCTCTCCGCGGGCCAGCGCGGGCTTGATCAGGTTCGCCGCATCCATCGCGCCGTCGGTCTTGCCGGCGCCCACGAGCGTATGCATCTCGTCGATGAAGAGGATGATCTCGCCGGCGGCGCCCTCGATCTCCTTCAGGATGGCCTTCAACCGTTCCTCGAACTCGCCCCGATATTTCGCACCGGCGATCAGCGCGCCCATGTCGAGCGCGAGCAGCCGCTTGTTGCGCAAGCTCTCGGGCACGTCGCCATTGATGATACGCAGCGCCATGCCCTCGGCGATCGCCGTCTTGCCGACGCCGGGTTCACCGATCAGCACCGGGTTGTTCTTGGTCCGCCGCGACAGCACCTGCATCGAGCGGCGAATCTCGTCGTCGCGCCCGATGATCGGGTCGATCTTGCCTTCCTCGGCCGCCTTGGTCAGGTCGCGGGCGTATTTCTCCAGCGCCTCGAAGGTGTCTTCGGCGCTCGACGTGTCGGCGGTGCGGCCCTTGCGGATGTCGTTGATCGCCTCGTTCAGCTTCTGCGCCGTGACGCCCCCGGCTTCCAGCGCTTCCTTGGCGGGGCTCTTGACCAGTGCAAGCGCGGTCAGCAGCCGTTCCACGGGGACAAAGCTGTCCTTGGCCTTCTGGGCGATCTTCTCGGCCTCGGCCAGCACCTTGACGGTCTGCTGGTCCATGTAGGTCTGGCCGGAATCGCCGCTCACCTTCGGGATCTTGTTCAGCGCGAGGGCAAGCTGCTGGACCACGCGCGCGGGATCGCCGCCCGCCTTGCGGATCAGGTTGCTCGCCAGTCCCTCGCCATCATCCATCAGTGCCTTCAGCACATGTTCGGGGGCCAGCCGCTGGTGGTTGTCCCGAATCGCGATCGTCTGCGCCGCCTGGATGAAGCCGCGCGACCGCTCCGTGAACTTGCTCAAGTCCATGGGTCATTCTCCTTTTCACAAGCGTCCCTGTGGCCGCCACCCTGCATCAGGCATGGCCGCCGGAACCTTGCTCCCGACATGGGGAGAAACGCCCGCCGTTCAAGCACTCGCCGGAACGTGAATGGAACTTTTTGACGCGATAGAGCGTTATTGAGGAAATCGTAACCGGTCGCCGCCAGGCTCCGGTTCGTCCACAGGAGGCTGTTATGGTCACTCAGAAAACACGCATATCCCAAGTCGCCTACAACCCCGCCGCCCGGTGTTTCGAGGCTTCCGTCACCCTGTTCGAAGGGGACGAGGCCTTTACCTACCCGGTGTCGCTGCCGGCGCCGCTGGACCTCGGCTATGCCGATGTCTCCAAGGCCGTGCTGGACCGCGCGGTCAAGCGCCACAACGCCGATCGCAAGGGGATGCGCAGCCGCCGCCCCGCCGGTGACCTGTCGATGCCGATCATCGTGCCCCCCTCGGTGCGCGAGGCGACCGTCGGCCTCTGGGACCGCCTGCTGGGCAACCGGGCAGCCTAAACGGCCAGCGACGGGGCAATTTGCGGCGCATTGCGCGCCACCGCCCGGTTCAAAGCTTGACCTGACGGCCCGTTCGCCGCATGACCACCGAAACCCCGGAGGATAGCATGGCGGACGACAGGCTCATCGTCGCACTGGACGTGCCGAACGCGGTTGCCGGCCTCGACATGGCCGCCCGCATCGGCGACGCGGTCTCTTTCTACAAGATCGGCCTTGGAATGCTGACCGGCGGCGGCCTCGCCCTCGCCAACGAGCTGAAGCAGGAACAGGGCAAGCGCATCTTCCTCGACATGAAGCTGTTCGACATCCCCGCCACGGTGGAAAACGCGGTGCGCGGCCTCGTCCAGTACGAACTCGACCTGCTGACGGTGCATGGCGACCCCTATGTCGTGCGCGCCGCCAAGGAGGGCGCGGCCGGCTCGCAGACCAAGATCATGGCGGTCACCATCCTCACCTCGCTGGAACGCGCCAATCTTGACGAGGCGATGATCCGCGAGGGCGACCTGCGCGAGATCGTGATCGAACGGGCCGAACGCGCCTTCGAGGCAGGGGCCGACGGCGTCATCTGTTCCGCGCAAGAGGCCGCTGCGATCCGCGCCCTGCCCGCGTCGGAGGGGCGCCTGATCGTCACCCCCGGCATCCGCCCCTATTCCGCGCTGGACGACGACCAGAAACGCATCGCCACGCCCCGCACCGCGATCCGCGACGGGGCCGATCACATCGTGGTCGGCCGCCCGGTCTGGCGCAACGAGGATCCGCGTGCGGCCGCCGAATCGATCCAGAATGAAATCCGCACCGCCTGGCAGTCGAACTCCAGCTTCGCCTGACGCCGCGGGCTAGGCCCCGGCGCTCGCCAGATAGTCGCGCAGCCGGTCGGCGAAATGCGGGATCGCGTCGGGATGGCCCAGATAGGCCTCGGGCCGCATCAGCCCCCAGCCCTGCCCCTCCTCGCCAAAGACGACCTGCCCGCGCCGCTCCGCCGGCAGGCGGCAGGCAAAGAACCAGACCGGCCCCGCCCTATCGACATAGCGCCGCCGCCAGCTCAGCTCTGCGGCGGCCAGGTCCAGGCCGACCTCCTCCCTCGTCTCGCGCAGCACGCAATCCTCGGGTGTCTCGCCCGCCTCGCGCCCGCCGCCGGGGAAATCCAGATATCCGGGCCAGGGAATCGGCTTGTGCGCATCCCGGCGGATGACCAGCAGGTCCGCCCCCAGGAACAGCGCCACCTTGGCGCCCGCAAATGCACTGTCATCGCCCATGGCGGATATGTATGATGCAATCCCGCAGGTTTCCACGAGCGACAGCGAAATGGCCGCACTTTGCCGCGATTGCCTGACCGAATTCGACGCCGGTGCCCGCTGCCCGGCCTGCCGGTCGCCGCGCGTCGTGGCCCATGACGAGCTCAACAGCCTGTCCATCGCCCATATGGATTGCGACGCCTTCTATGCCTCGGTCGAGAAACGCGACAATCCGGCCCTGGCGGACAAGCCCGTGATCATCGGCGGCGGCCGGCGCGGCGTGGTCTCCACCGCCTGCTATGTCGCGCGCATCCGGGGCGTGCGCTCGGCCATGCCGATGTTCCAGGCCCTGAAACTCTGCCCCGAGGCGGTGGTGATCAAGCCGCGCATGTCGGCCTATGTCGAGGCCTCCCGCGCCATCCGCGCGATGATGGAAGAGCTGACCCCGGTGATCGAACCCCTCTCGCTCGACGAGGCCTTCCTCGACCTCACCGGCACCACCCGCCTGCACGGCCACGCCCCCGCGCATATGCTGGCCCGGCTGGTGAAACGCATGCGGGACGAGCTGGGCCTGTCCGGCTCCATCGGCCTGTCGCACAACAAGTTCCTCGCCAAGGTCGCCTCCGATCTCGACAAGCCGCACGGCTTTTCGGTGATCGGCCGGGCCGAAACGGCGGATTTCCTGCGCGACCGCCCGGTGCGGCTGATCTGGGGCGTCGGCAATGCGGCCCAGGCCTCGCTCGACAAGGCCGGCATCCGCACCTTCGCCGACCTGCTCCGCTGGGAGCGGCGCGACCTCGCGGACCGGTTCGGCAACATGGGCGACCGGCTCTGGCACCTCGCCCGGGGCGAGGACCGCCGCCGCGTCTCGGCCAATGCCCCGGTCAAGTCGATCTCGAACGAGACGACCTTTCACGACGACACAGCCGACCCCGACATCCTCGACGGCCATATCTGGCGCCTGGCCGAAAACGTCTCCGACCGCGCCAAGGCCCGCGACCTTGCCGGCCGGGTTGTCACGCTGAAACTGAAACGCGCCGATCACAGCGCCCTGACCCGCCGCGCCGCCCTGCGCGAACCGACGCAGATGGCCGATGCCATCTACCGCCGCGCGCGCAGCCTGTTCGATCAGGTCGGCGCCCAGGGGCCCTACCGGCTGATCGGCGTCGGCATCTCCGATCTTGTCCCCGATGGCGATGCCGACCGCTCCGGCGACCTGCTCGACCCCGACGCCCGCCGCCGCGGCCAGGCCGAACGCGCCACCGACGCCATCCGCAAACGCTTCGGCAGCGACGCCATCGTCAAGGGCCGCGCCCTGCGCTGAGGGCAGCGCCGCGCCCAGCCCGCAAAAAGACCCATCCCGGCCAGACCGCACCCGGGCCCCCGGCCCGCCGCAGCGCACGCCCCGCCCGCTTCCTCTGGCCGGAAATATCCCCGCCGGAGGCTTCGCGACCGATGGCTCCCCGCAGGGGGGCCTGAGGTCGCGAACTCCCGCGCGATGCCGCAGGCAGCGCAACCCGCCCGGGGCTACTCCGCCGCCAGCGGCAGATCGCTGCGCCGCCCGATATCGGCAATCCGTCCGACCACCTGCCGCAGCACCGCCCGCATCGCGTCGAAATCCGGATTCGGCACGATCCGCGCCTCATCCATGTAAAGCGAGCGGTCGATCTCGATCTGCACCGCATGCTGCCGCCGCGAGGGCCGCCCGTAGTGCTGCGCGACATAGGCCCCGGCAAAGGGCGCATTGCGCACCACATGCAGCCCGGCGGCGGTAAAGGCATCCTCGATCCGGTCCACCACCCCGCCGTCCGAAGAGGCGCCGAACCGGTCGCCGATCACCACGTCGGGCCGTTTCGCCCCGGCCCGCGCGATACAGTCCACCGCCTCGTGCGGCATCGAATGACAATCGACCAGGATCGCCTCCCCGAACATCCGGTGCGTGGCGTTCAGCTGTGCTTGCAGCGCGGTGTGATAGGGCCGCCAGCAGCGGTCTATCCGGGCATGGGCCTCGGCCAGGGTCAGCTTGCCGCGATAGATCGCGCGCCCGTTGGCCACCACCCGGGGAATCACGCCCAGGCCGGAGGTGATGCGCGGGTTATGCGCGCTGCGCCGCACGCCCTCCACCAGCGCGGGGTCCATCTCGTCGGCGCTGCGGTTCAGATCGACATAGGCGCGCGGCACCCGCGCCCTGAGCAGCGGCGCCCCGAATTCCAGCGCCGAGGCAAACAGATCGTCGACAAAGGCGTCCTCGGACGAGCGGATCGAGCTTTCGTCCAGCACCGAGACCCTGAGGAAATCCTCGGGGTAGTCGCGTCCGCTGTGCGGAGAGGCGAAGACCACGCTGGTGGTCTGCCGTTCGGGGGACAGGATCTCATAGGACATGGACGTCATGGGCACTCCCTCTTACGGCAATGATAGCGCGAAATATTTGCGGCCCAAAAGCCCCTTGATCCCGGTTTCGACTCCTTTTATAGACCTGCGAACCGGCGCGGACCTCCCGCGCCCCTTTTGTTGGGGCGGTGCAACGGATCGGGGACGCAAGGGTTTCATGGGCGGTTAGCTCAGCGGTAGAGCACTACGTTGACATCGTAGGGGTCACTGGTTCGATCCCAGTATCGCCCACCATGAATTCACCGGCCCCCTCAGGGGCCATACGGCAACCTAGGCGCTCGCAGCGCCGCGACATGAGGAGAAGGCCATGAAGGTTCGTAACTCGCTCCGCTCGCTGAAGCAGCGCCACCGGGATTGCCGGGTCGTGCGCCGCAAAGGCCGCGTCTACGTCATCAACAAGACGCAGCGCCGCTACAAGGCCCGCCAGGGCTGAGGCAGCGATACCGCGCCCATCGGCGCGGGTCCAACGACAAGGCCGCCCAAGGGCGGCCTTTCTCGTTTCCGGCTGCGCGTGCAAAATCCAGGCGCGCCCCGTACCCGGCCCCCGCTCCGCACCCGGCCTGAGCCGGACCCGGTCCGCCCCGTACCTTGCCCCCGCCCCGCACCCGGCCCGAGGCGGACCAGCCCACAGGCAGGCGGCGCGGCACCAGCCGTGGCCCGAGCCGGATCGGCCAGTGTCCGGAAAGGACCGGATCGACCCACGCCCGGCCCCATGCTTGACCAGGTCCCGGTAAAGGGCCCGGGACGGATCGCTCCACCCCCGGGCCCGGGCCGGATCAGAAGGCCAGCAGCCGCACCATCGTGTCCTGGGTGATAAAGCCGGTTTCCGGTATCCCCTGTTCGCGCTGGAACCGGCGGATACCGCGCCGCGCGGCCTCGTCCAGCGCGCCGTCGGCGGCCCCGATGTCATACCCCAGCTGCTGCAGCCGCTTCTCGGCCAGCAGGCGGGTCACCTGGTTGCCCGCGATCCGGGCCTCTTCCTGTTCGGCGGCCTGCATCGCGGCGGCATTCTGTTGTTCCTGCTGCAGCTGCTGGATCCGGGCCTGGGCGGCCTCGGCAAAGCCCGATTGCGGATAGGCCTCCAGGAACTGCTGATATGCGGCGACCTGATCCTGTGCCTGCGCCTGATCCCAGGCCTGCATCTCGGCGCCCTGGGTCTGCTGGCGCTTCTCGGCCTCGATCGCGGCCAGCCGCTCGTTGGCGACATCGGCGAATTGCCCTTCCGGGTAGCGCTTGAGATAGGCCCGCAGGGCGGCCTCGTCCTGGCCCTGGCCCACGTCCTGCCAATAGGCGCGGTCGGCGGCCTCTTCGGCCTCGCGGCGCTGGCGGGCCTGCTCTTCCAGCTTCTGCGTCTCGATGGCCGCCTGTTCCTGCAGCCGGTCGACCTGCGGCCCGGTCAGATAGGTGGTGGCCTCGAAATTGTTCGCCCCCTGCCACTGGCCGATGGCGGCGCGCGAGCCGGGGCCGAAGATGCCGTCGATCCCCTTGGGATCGAAGCCCACCAGCGACAGGTTGCGCTGCACCGTCCGCCGCTGATCGCGGCTGAGGCTCAGCGCCTCCTCCCCCGCCTGGGCCTGCCGGAGGGGGGCCTGTTTCAGATCCTCGATCATCCGGCGCGCGTCACCGGCGAACTGACCCTCGGGATAGCGGTTGAGGTAGGATTGCAGCGCATCGGCGGTGCCCATGTCCTGCGCGGCGTTCCAATAGGCCAGCTCGCCCGTATCGACCTGCGGGTCCGGTGCAGGAGCGGGAGCCGGGGCCGGGGCCATCGCCTGATCGGCGCCGGGCAGCAGCCCGGTGACGGGCGAGACGAAGCCGCCGAGACGGACAGCCCGCCCGGCCTCGCCGGACAGTCCGGAATAGGACATGCCGGGCACCAGCACCGCATCGCTCAGCAGGTCGGCCAGGTCCGAGACCGGGCCCTGCACCAGCGTCACGCCCTGCGGTGCCGTGATGGCTTGCACCTCGGCCAGCAGGCCCCGGCCCAGTTCGGCGTTTCCGGGGGTGTCGGCGATCATCACCACGGCCTGGCCGGGCGCGGTGGCGGCGATCTGGGCCAGCGGGGCCACCGGCAGGGCAACGCCGCCCACGCCAAAGGCATCGGGCGCCTCGGCCTCGGTTCCCAGCAGCCAGGGGCCGCCCGCGCCCTGCGCCATATGCCCGGAGAGGACCACCACAATGCGGTTGTCGCCCCCCTCTTCCACCGCCTGGGCGAATTCGGCGGCGAGCTTCTGCATGCCCGGCCCGGTTGCGTCACGGCCCGCGAATACGCGGAAGCCCGCATCCTCCAGCGCGCCCTCAATGGTTTCGGACAGACCGCGCACGCGGATATCGGGTTCGGCCCCGTACTCGCCATTGACCACGACAAACGCCAGATCGGCCGCCGCCAGGGGGGCAGCCGCCGTCATCGCCAGCACCATGCCGGCCGTCAGTTGAAATCGCTTCATTCAAACCTCCCGCCCGGGGCGGGAGTCGCGCCCGGGGCCTAGTCGTAACTGCGCAGATCCTCGATCACCTTGCCGTCATTGGGCAGCGAGCCCGGCGGCACGATCTCGATCCGGCCCTTCATCTTCAGCAGGTCAACCACCGAAGGCAGATAGTGTTCCCCGGATCCGTCGGCGGATTCGATCTTCACAATCATAACATCCATCTCGCCCTCGCGCTGCGCGATGACGCGGGCCTTCGAGATCTCGGCATGTTTGGCCACCAGCGCGGCCACCTGTTCGGGGCGCACGAACATGCCCTTGATCTTGGTCGTCTGGTCGGCCCGGCCCATCCAGCCCTTGATCCGCATGTTGGTGCGGCCGCAGGGGCTGGTGCCTTCCATCACCGCGCTCATATCGCCGGTGGCAAAGCGGATCAGCGGGTAATCGGGGTTGAGCGAGGTCACGACCACCTCGCCCACCTCGCCCGGTTTCACCGGCAGGCCGGTGCCTGGGGTCACGATCTCGACGATGACGCCCTCGTCGACGATCATCCCCTCCATCGCCGGGCTTTCGTAGGCGACATTACCCAGATCCGCCGTGGCATAGCACTGCAGGCAGGAGATGCCGCGATCGACATACTCCTGCCTGAGCGACGGGAAGAGCGCGCCTCCGCCGACCGCCGCGCGGGTGATCCTCAGGCCCAGCCCCATCTCCTCGGCCTTGTCCAGGATCACCTTCAGGTAGTCGGGCGTGCCGGCATAGGCGGTCACTCCCACGTCATGCGCGGCCCTGGCCTGCAGCTCGGTCTGCCCGGTCCCCGCGGGCAGAACGGCCGCACCGACGGCACGCGCACCATTCTCGAATATCATTCCCGCCGGCGTCAGGTGGTAGCCGAAGCAGTTCTGCACGATATCGCCCTTGCCGATGCCGCAGGCATGCAGGAACCGGCCCATGCGCCACCAGTCATGCCCCGTGCCGCCCGGTTCGTAGATCGGTCCGGGGGACTGAAAGACATGGGCGAAGCCGCTCACCGGCAGCGTGGTCAGCCCGCCAAAGGGGGCCGCGGCCTGCTGCCCTGCCACCAGGTCCGACTTGCGCAGCACCGGCAGCGCGGCCAGCGCGCCGGGCGAGGTCACGGAGGCGGCATCGACATCGGCGAGCGAGGCGTAACCCGGCAGCCTTTGCGCGGCGGCGATCTGCATCGGCAGGTCGCGCGCGATGGCGTTTGCGCGTTCGTCCGCGCTGCGGGTTTCGGCCGTGTCGAAATAGGTGCTCATGGCTCCGTCTCCACATCGGGCGCGGCCCGGGTTCAGGCGCGCAGGTCGTACAGGCCGCCGGCGGCGGTCACTGGGTTGCAGGATCCGGGCGGCGCCCTTCGCGCCGCGCCGGCAGGGGCCTCAGCTCAGCCAGCGCTTGCGGCGCCGGTAGGACCGGACATCGCGGAACGACTTGCGCCCCTCGTCCGACATGCCGAGGTAGAATTCCTTGACGTCCGGGTTCTCGCGCAGGTCCTTGGCGGGTCCGTCCATCACGACGCGGCCGGATTCCAGGATGTAGCCGTAATGCGAATACCGCAGCGCCACGTTGGTGTTCTGCTCGGCCAGCAGGAAGGTCAGGCCCTCGTTCTCGTTCAGGCTTTTCACGATCTCGAAGATCTGTTCGACCAGCTGCGGGGCCAGGCCCATCGAAGGTTCGTCCAGCAGGATCATCTCGGGCCGGGCCATCAGGGCGCGGCCAATGGCCACCATCTGCTGTTCCCCGCCCGAGGTATAGCCGGCCTGCGACCGGCGGCGTTCCTTGAGGCGGGGGAAATAGTCGTAGACCATGTTCAGGTCGGCGTCGATTTCCCCGCGCGAGGCCCCGCGCGTGTAGGATCCGGTCAGCAGGTTCTCTTCCACCGTCAGGTGTTCGAAGCAATGCCGCCCCTCCATCACCTGCACCACGCCGCGCTTGACCAGCTCCGACGGGCTCAGCCCGTAGATCTGTTCGCCGCGATACATGATCTGGCCCTTGGTGACCTCGCCGCGCTCCGAGCGCAGCAGGTTGGAAATCGACTTGAGCGTGGTCGTCTTGCCCGCGCCGTTGCCGCCCAGCAGGGCGGTGATGCCGCCCTTGGGCACGGCGAGCGAGACGCCCTTGAGCACGAGGATGACGGAATTGTAGATCACCTCGATATTGCTCACCTTCAGCAGCGCCTCGCCGGTATCGGGGGCCTCTGCGGGTGCGGTCGGGGTGATGGTCTCTGCCTGGCTCATCTCGTCCTCGGGTATCCTGTCGGGCGCATGGCCCGGGTGGGGGTGCCGGGGCCCGAAGGCCCCGGCGGTGTCACGTCGCGGAGATCAGTTGCACTCGCGCGGGGTGATGTTGTTCTCGGCGGCATAGGCCATCGAGTCTTCCTCGATCAGCGGGTCGACCACTTCGAAGTCCGGCTCCATGAAGTCGCTGACCATGGTCCAGGTCTTGTCGGTCGCGTTCCACTGCTGGATTGCGCCCAGGCGGGGCGAGGAGTGCCGCGCACAGGTCACCTGGAACGCCGCGGTGAAGCCGGGGAAGCCCAGCTCGGTCCAGCGCTCGTCGGTCATGCCCAGGGTCTCCATCGCGTCACGCATGCTCGACGGCGTCACGTCGCCCATGGTCTTGGCGTGGCGCAGGGCCTCGGCGACAACGGCGGCGGCATAGACGCCCCGGTTGTAGCCCACTTCGCCCCATTTGGACCCGTCGCCGGCGTTCTTGCCCGCGTCGATGACCTTGGTCTTGATCTCCTGCAGAGCCGGGAAATCGGTGCCCGCGCCATGCCAGGTGATCGACTTGTAGCCGTCGGCGCCTGCGCCCACGGGCACCACGTCACCTTCGGAGCCCGACCACCACACGCCGATGAAGTGATCCATCGGGAAGCGGATGTTGGAGGCCTCCTGAACGGCGACCGAGTTCATCACGCCCCAGCCCCACATGAAGACATAGTCGGGACGCTCGCGGCGGATTTGCAGCCACTGCGATTTCTGCTCCTGGCCCGGATGGTCGACCGGCAGCAGCGACAGTTCAAAGCCGTGCTTCTCGGACAGCTTCTCCAGCGTGCGGATCGGCTCCTTGCCATAGGCGGAGTTGTGGTAGACGAGCGCGATCTTCTTGCCTTCGAGCGAACCGCCCTCCTGCTCCATGGCGTATTTCACCATGATCGAGGCGGCATCCCAGTAAGTGGCGGGCAGGTTGAAGACCCATTTGAACACCTTGCCGTTCACGGCCGAGGTGCGCCCGTAGGCCACCGACCAGATCGGGATCTCGTCAGCCGAGGCCTTGGGGATCAGCTGATAGGTGATCCCGGTGGATTGCGGGATGTAGATCAGCGCGCCCTGGCCCTTGGTCTGCTCGTAGCATTCCACGCCCTTCTCGGTGTTGTAGCCGGTTTCGCATTCCAGC
This sequence comes from Pseudooceanicola pacificus, assembly GCF_009789075.1. Classification (GTDB taxonomy): domain Bacteria; phylum Pseudomonadota; class Alphaproteobacteria; order Rhodobacterales; family Rhodobacteraceae; genus Pseudooceanicola; species Pseudooceanicola pacificus. Next base: position 11,307 of record NZ_WNXQ01000009.1, on the reverse strand, counting down.
ACTTTCACCATTTCGCCGTCGATGCCGCCGTTTTCGTTGACCAGCGTCATGTAGTCGGAAAAGCCGTCGGCATAGGGAATGCCCGAGGGGGCGTAGGGTCCGGTCCGGTAGTTCAGCGCGGGAATGACGAGTTCCGCCATCGCCGGGCTGACCGCCATCATGGTCGCGGCGACGGCCGCAAGCAGTTTCAGTTTCATAAGTGACTTCCTCCCATTGGGTTCTCTTACGGTTACTTGCCCGGCCGCGGGTTCTCCTCTTGCCCGCGGTCTGGTGTCGGCCTCCCCGCTCAGTGCGGGAAGGGCCAGAGCCTCAGTTTCTCTTTCGAGACCCGCCAGAGCTGTGCCAGCCCGTGCGGTTCGAGGATCAGGAAGGTCACGATGAGACCTCCCAGGATCATGATTTCCAGATGCGCCGCCAGGTCGGTCGCCCAGCCCAGGCCGCCGACCAGCACGTTCTTCAGGAACACCGGCAGCAGCACGATAAAGGCCGCCCCCGCGAAGGACCCGAAGATCGAGCCGAGCCCCCCGATGATGATCATGAAGAGCACCAGGAACGATTTCTGGATGCCGAAGACCTCGCCCACCTCGACCGCGCCGAGATAGACGCTGAAGAACAGCGCCCCGGAAATGCCCACGAAGAACGAGCTGACGGCAAAGGCGGTGAGCTTGGAGGCCAGCGGGTTCACCCCGATGATCTCGGCCGCGATATCCATGTCGCGGATCGCCATCCACTTCCGCCCCACCGAGCCGCGCGTCAGGTTGCGCACGATCCAGGCCGAGGCGACGAGGAAGCTGAGACAGACGAGGTATTTCACCGCGGGCGTGGCCACCGGCCCGGTCACGGCCAGGCCGATCACGGTGCGTTCCGGCGCGCTGATCTGGCCCGAGGCCGAGTAGTTGTAGAACCAGCCCACCTTGTTGAACAGCCAGACCAGGAAGAACTGCGCCGCCAGTGTCGCCACCGCCAGGTAAAAGCCCTTGATGCGCAGCGACGGCAGGCCGAAGAGCACGCCGACCAGCGCCGTGATCCCGCCGGCCAGCACCACATGGACCAGGATCGACACCTCGGGGAACGTGGTCATCAGCTTGTAGCAGGCATAGGCCCCCACAGCCATGAAGCCCCCGGTCCCCAGCGAGACCTGCCCGCAGAACCCGGTCAGCACGTTCAGGCCAAGCGCGGCGATGGCATAGATGAGGAAGGGCAGCAGCACGGCGCTGGCCCAGTAATCGTTGATGACCAGCGGCACCGCGATGAAGGCGATCGCGAGGATCGCGTAATATCCCCACCGGTCCATCTGGATCGGGAATGTCTGGCTGTCGTCCTTATAGGAGGTCTTGAAGTCCCCCGCCTCACGGTAAAGCATCAGACGCCCTCTCCCTTGTTGTCCTCGAATGTCGGCAGGCCCCGTATCGGCGCCACCGCATACCCTGTCTGTTCCGATGGCCGCACCAGCCGGAGATGGGCCCAGAGCCCGATCGCGCCCCCAAGCGCCGCCAGCAGAGTCGCCGTCACCATCTGGCCCGCGTCCTCGACATGCGCCGACAGCGCGAGATAGCCGAAGGCCCAGAACCCGGACCATGCCACCACGTTCACCACCGCAATCGCCTTGTGCATCCGTCCGTCCTCCCTCTCAGGCCATGCCCCAGCGGCGGCAGAGCCAGCGCTCGGTCGTCGCGCTCAGCGCGACCATTGCAACCGCGGGTCCGCCGATCCGCAGCCATGCCGCCAGCTGGCCGCCGGTGGTGCGGGCCTCCTCGCCCAGATCGGCGCCGCCCTCGACCGCCTGCCGCGCGATGCCCAACCCGGCGATGCTGGCGAAGGTGGCGATGATCGACATCCCCAGCACGATCCGCAGGATCAGCAGTATGGCCTTGTGCAGCAGCAATCCTCACACCCTCCCGAGGGTCTGACATCCGGTCATCGCCTGCCCCCGGTCGCGAGGCATGGCAGGGTCATACGCGCTCAATGATCTTGTCCCCGAACAGGCCCTGCGGCCGGAAGACCAGGAAGACCAGCGCCAGCACATAGGCGAACCAGTTTTCGGTCGCGCCGCCGATCATCGGGCCGATGGCGAATTCGAACAGCTTCTCGCCCACGCCCACGATCAGCCCGCCGACGATGGCGCCCGGGATCGAGGTGAAGCCGCCCAGCATCAGCACCGGCAGCGCCTTGAGCGCGATCAGCGAGAGCGAGAACTGCACCCCGGATTTCGAGCCCCACATGATCCCCGCGACCAGCGCGACGAAGCCCGCGACCGACCAGACCATGACCCAGATGAAGTTCAGCGAGATCCCGACCGACAGCGCCGCCTGGTGATCGTCGGCCACGGCGCGCATCGCGCGGCCCTGCTTGGTGTACTGGGCAAAGACCACCAGCGCGACCACCAGCAGCGCCGCGACGACCGAGGCGACGATGTCGAGGTTGTCGATGAAGAAGCCGTAGCCAAGCGCGTTGAACGTGGTCTCGTCGATCCAGCTGTTCAGGCCCTGCGGCAGGCCCACGTCCAGGTTCTTGATGTCCGACCCCCACATCAGGTCGCCGAAGCCTTCCAGGAAATAGGCCAGGCCGATGGTGGCCATGAACAGGATGATCGGCTCCTGGTTCACCAGGTGGCGCATGACGAACTGGTTCACCGCCCAGGCCAGCGCGACCATGATCATCATGGTGATGACGATGGCGATCAGGCCGGGCACATGCCAGCCGAAATGGTGGATCTCGGTGCCGAAGATGGCGTTGATCAGATGTCCGAAGGGCACCTGCCCCTCCATGATCCCCACCAGGGTCAGCGCGGCGAACAGGGCCATGACCCCCTGGGCATAGTTGAAGATGCCCGATGCCTTGAAGATCAGCACGAAGCCGAGGGCGACCAGCGCGTAGAGCACGCCCGCCATCAGGCCGTTCAGCGTGACCTCCATCGCGAAAAGCAGTTGTTCAGGCATCAGCTTGTCTCCTTCGGGCAGGGGGTCGGGTCGGCCAACGGCATGCATGCCGAGAAAAAGATGCCCCCGCCCGGGAAGCGCACCACATAGCGGCTGCCGTTCCAGGCGCATCCGGTCAGACGGTCGGGCAGGCCGGTGGCGGGCGGCCAGGTCTTTGCCGGGGCCCCGTCGCCTAGGGCCGTCATCCGGCCCTCGGCCACCTGCACCGCGGCCCAGTCGATAAGAGGCTGCATCTCGCCCACGGTCATTTCCCCATCCATCGCCGTCTGGTTGCCACAGGCGAAATCGGCGATGCCGTCGGCAATCGGCCCGCTCTGCCGCGCGATCCGCAACAGCATCCCTTCGGCCCCGGCCGCGCGCCCGGCAAAGATCATGTCGCTGCCCTCGCAGGCCCCGGGGGCGCAGGCCCGGCCTTCCGCGTCGGCCACCTCCCAGTCCGGCGCGGCGGGCCGCTTGCCGGTCTCGAACATGGCAAAGCAGGCCTCCATCGTCCGGATCATCGCCCCGATGTCCGCCCGCTTGCCCGCCCCGGCGGTGGCCGCGGCCGGCATCAGCGCAAGCGCCAGGACCGCCGCCAGCCTAGTCATGCGCGACCCCCAGATAGGCGTCGATGACGTCCTGGTTGCTGCGCACCTCGTCGGGCGTGCCGTCGCCGATCTTCTTGCCGTAATCCATCACGACCACCCGGTCGGACAGGTCCATCACCACGCCCATGTCATGTTCGATCAGGGCGATGGTGGTGCCGAATTCGTCGTTCACGTCCAGAATGAAGCGGCTCATGTCCTCCTTCTCCTCGACGTTCATGCCGGCCATCGGCTCGTCCAGCAGCAGGATCGAAGGTTCCGCCGCCAGCGCGCGGGCCAGTTCCACGCGCTTCTTCAGCCCGTAGGGCAGCCGCGACACCGGCGTCTTGCGGATCGACTGGATTTCGAGGAAGTCGATGATCCGCTCGGCCACCTCGCGGTTGGCGACCTCTTCCTTCTGCGCCTTGCCCCACCACATGGCCTGCTGCGCCAGGTTGGTCTTCATGTAGTTGAGCCGCCCGGTCATCACGTTGTCCAGCACGGTCATGCCCTCGAACAGGGCGATGTTCTGGAACGTCCGGGCGATCCCCTGGCGGGCGACCTCGTAGGGTTTCATCGGCGGGCGACGCGATCCCTTGTAGATCATCTCGCCTTCCTGCGGGTGGTAGAAGCCGCTGATCACGTTCAGCATCGAGGACTTGCCCGCGCCGTTAGGCCCGATGATCGCGCGGATCTCGCCCTCGCGGATGTCAAAGCTGATGTCCTTGATCGCCACCACGCCGCCAAAGCGCAGGGTGATGTTCTTCATCTCCATGATCACGCCGCCGATCTTGCGGCCATCCGCGGTCACGTACCCGTCCTGTCCGTCCTGCATCGTCGTGCTGCCGTCCATCGTCATTCCGCCGCCACCTGTTTCGGGGCGCCCGCCGGCACCGTTTTCGCCTCGCGCACTTCCAGCGTGGCCGAGATGTAGCCCTTGCGCCCGTCCTCATAGGTCACTTCCGTCCGGGTCGAGACCGCCTTGGACCCGTCGTAGAGCGCGGTCAGCAGGTCGTGGTATTTCTCTTCGATGGTCCGGCGGCGCACCTTGCGGGTGCGGGTCATCTCGCCGTCGTCGGCATCCAGCTCCTTGTGCAGGATGACGAAGCGATGGACCTGGCAGCCCGACAGCATCTCGTCCTCGGCGACCGAGCGGTTCACCTCTTCGACATGTTCCTGCACCGTGGCCATGACCTTGGGATGGCCCGCCAGTTCCTGATAGCTGGAATAGGCGATGTTGTTGCGCTCGGCCCAGTTGCCGACCGCCGCCAGGTCGATGTTGATGAAGGCGGTGCATTCCGACCGCCCGTTGCCAAAGACCACGGCCTCCAGGATGTTGGGATAGAACTTCAGCTTGTTCTCGACGAACTTGGGCGCGAACAGGCTGCCGTCGGCCATCTTGCCCACGTCCTTGGCCCGGTCGATGATCCGCAGATGCCCGGTGTCCGGCTCGATGATGCCGGCATCGCCGGTGGCCACCCAGCCCTCGGCATCCTTGGTCGAGGCGGTGCTTTCCTCGTTCTTGTAATAGTATTCGAAGACACCGGGCGAGCGGTAGTAGACCTCGCCATTGTCGCCGATCTTGAGCTCCACCCCGGGGCTGGCAACGCCCACCGTGTCCGAGCGCACCTCGCCATCCGGCTGCTGCGCGATGAAGACCGAGGCCTCGGTCTGCCCGTAGAGCTGTTTCAGGTTGATCCCCAGCGAGCGGTAGAAGTCGAAGATTTCCGGCCCGATGGCCTCGCCCGCCGTGTAGCCCACCCGCACCCGGCTGAAGCCGAGCGCGTTCTTCAGCGGCCCGTAGACGAAGATGCCGCCCAGCCAGTACTTGAACCGGTCCCAGGCGCCCACCGGCTTGCCATCGAGGATCGCGCCCCCGACCTTGCGGGCATGGGCCATGAAGGTGCGGAACAGCCACTTCTTCATCCGGGTGCTGTCCTCCATCCGGATCATGACGGTGGTCAGCTGCCCCTCGAACACCCGGGGCGGGGCGAAGTAATAGGTCGGCCCGATCTCGCGCAGGTCGCTGTTCAGCGTGTCCTCGCTTTCCGGGCAGTTCACGCAGAAGCCTGTCCAATAGGCCTGCCCGATCGAGAAGATGAAGTCGCCCACCCATGCCATCGGCAGGTAGGCCAGTACCTCGTCACCCGGGTTCAGCTTGTCGAACTCGCTGGAATTCTTGGATGTTTCGATGATGTTGCGGTTCGACAGAACCACGCCCTTGGGCTTGCCCGTGGTGCCCGAGGTATAGAGCATCACGCAGGTGTCGGCCGGGGTGATCGCGGCCTTGCGCGCTTCCAGCTCGGGGCGCAGCGCCTCGGCCTTCGACCGCCCGGTCGCCTGGACCTTGGAAAATTCGTGCAGCTTGGCATGGTCGTATTTCCGCATCCCGCGCGGGTCGAGGTAGATCATCTGCTCGAACTGCGGCAGGCGATCCTGCACGTCGAGCACCTTGTCGACCTGCTCCTGGTCCTCGGCCATCACGAAGCGCGCGCCGCAGTGGTCCAGCACATAGGCCATCTCTTCGGCCGCGCTGTCCTGATAGACGGGCACCGGCACCGCGCCGATCATGTTGGCGGCGGGCACGACCCAGTAGAGGTGCGGGCGGTTCGATCCGATGATGGCGATGAAATCGCCTTTCTGCACCCCCAGGTCGATCAGGCCGAGGGCAAGCGCCTCGATCTCTTCCCTGGCTTCGGCCCAGGTCCAGCTTTGCCAGATGCCGAATTCCTTTTCCCGATAAGCGGTCTTGCCGGCGAACGCCTGCGCGTTGCGGTCCAGCAAGGCGGGAATGGACGGAAAACCGCCCGCGTCCTGGGACGTAGGTGCCAAATCGATTCCTCCCTTGCGCCGCCTTGCCGGCGGGCTTTTCCGCATCTCTCCCGTGATGCGGTTCGGTGACTGTGACCGAGGAGTCTTTCCCGATCATTTCCCAATTCTAACGAATTGTAACAGCTCTGGCGCGGGCCGTCGCGGTCCTCCTTCGACTGTCCGGAGATGCTGCAACGCGGCAGCAGGCGCCCTGGCGCGGCAGAGGCCGATGGCCGTCCGACAGGCCCGGCGCGGGCCGCTGTGGCGGCGCGTCTGGCGTGGGGTTCAGCGCATCAGGTCGGGCAGATCGCCGGTCAGCCCGGCCGCCTCGCGCACGAAGCCGCGGCGCAGGCCGGGCAGCGCGTTGATCGCGCCCATGCCCAGATCCCGGCCCAGACGGACCAGGGGATTGTCGTTGGAAAACAGCCGGTTGCTGAGGTCCGTCACCATGGCGAGCGAGGCCGTGTCGAACCGCCGCCATTGCTGGTATCTGTCCAGCACATCCGGAGCGCCGATATCCTCGCCCCGCTGCGCGGCCTCGCTCAACACCTGCGCCAGCGCCGCCACGTCGCGCAGCCCCGCGTTCAGCCCCTGCCCGGCGATCGGGTGCAGGCCATGTGCCGCGTCGCCCACCAGGGCCAGGCGCGGCGCGGTGAAGGACTGCGCCAGCGACAGGCCCAGAGGGTACGAGAAACGCGCGCCCGCCAGGGAAATCTGTCCCAGGAAATCGCCAAAGCGCGGGCGCAGGACCGACAGGAAATCCGCGTCCCCCAACCGGGCAATGTCGCGGGCCGCGGCGGTTGTCTCGCTCCACACGATGGAGGAGCGGTTGCCCGGCAGCGGCAGGATCGCCAGGGGCCCGGCGGGCATGAAGAACTGATGCGCCACCCCGTTGTGCGGCAGCTCATGCGCGATGGCGCAGACCAGCGCCACCTGATCGTAGCCCCAGCCGGTGCGCCGGATCCCGGCCCGCGTGGCGGTGCCGCTGCTGCGCCCGTCGCAGCCCACCAGCACCCGCCCGCTCAGCACCCGGCCCGAGGCCAGCGTGACCTCGGCCCCGGTTGTTGCGGCCTGCTGCGCCGTCACCACCTCGCCCGACAGATGGGTGATGCCCGGCGTCGCGCTCATCGCGTCAAGGAAGGCGCGGCGCAGGAAGCGGTCTTCCAACATGTGGCCCATCGGGCCTTCCTCGATCTCGGCATGGTCGAAATGCATGAAGAAAGGCGACGCGCCCCGCCCGGCATGGCCATCGGTGACCTTGATCTCGAACATCGGCTGGCTCTCGCCCGCGACCCCGTCCCAGATGCCGATGGCGCGCAGCAGACGGACCGAGGCCAGCGCCAGCGCATAGGCCCGCCCGTCGAAGCCGGGATCGGCCCGGTCGGGCAGCGGCAGCGCGTCGATCACGGTCACCGACAGCCCCGCGCGGGCCAGCGCCAGGGCCAGGGCCGGGCCGTTCAGCCCGCCGCCGACGATCAGGATGTCACTGTCGATTTCACCTGTCATGGCGCGATCCCCTTTGCGGGCAATATGGATACGCGGCCGGGATTGTCCATGCGCCCGACCGCCGCTACCGTCGCGCGGCAACACTTGGCGGCAACACTTGGGCGGAGGGCGCGCGATGCAGGACTGGCTTTGGATGAGTGCGGCGGATCTGGGCCGCGGCATCGACAGCGGAGAGATCGACCCGCTGGCCCTGACGCAGGCCTATCTCGACGCGATCGACGCCCATCCGGCGCGCGACCGGATCTATTCCGTCGTCACCCGCGAGCGCGCCCTGGCCGAGGCCGGGGCGGCATCGGAACGCGCGCGCCTTGGGCTGCGCCGCTCGGCCCTGGACGGGGTGCCGGTGTCGTGGAAGGACCTGTTCGACAGCGCCGGCACCGCGACCGAGGCCGGGACCGCCCTGCTGAAGGGCCGCGTGCCCGATGCCGACGCGGTGGTGCTGCAGCGCGCAACGGCCCTGGGGCTCGTCTGCCTGGGCAAGACCCATATGTCCGAACTGGCGTTTTCCGGCATCGGACTGAACCCGGTCACCGCCACCCCGCCCAATGTGAACGACCCCGAGGCGGTGCCGGGCGGGTCCTCCTCGGGCGCGGCGGCCTCGGTCGCCTTCGGGCTGGCGGCGGCGGGCATCGGCAGCGACACCGGCGGGTCCGTCCGCATCCCCTCGGCCTGGAACGACCTTGTGGGGTTCAAGACCACCGCGGGGCTGATCACGCTGGAGGGGGTCGTGCCGCTCTGCAAGCGGTTCGACACCATCGGCCCGCTCTGCCGCACGGTCGAGGACGCGGCGCTGCTTTATGGCGTGCTGCAGGGCGTCACCGCGCCCGACCTGCGCGGCGTCTCGGCCAAGGGGTTGCGGATCGGCGCGCTGCAGACGCTGGCCTTTGACGATATCCGCCCTGAGCCGCTGGCGGGCTTCACCGCCGCGCGCGACCGGCTGGCGGCGGCGGGCGCGGTGATCGAGCCCTTCGACGCGCCCGAGGTGGTCGAGGCCAACAGCTATTCCGGCACCCTCTTCGCGCCCGAGGCCTATGGCACCTGGAAAGACGTGATCGAGGCCAATCCCGACGTGATGTTCCCCGAGATCCTGCAACGTTTCCGCGGCGGCGCGGCGGTCAAGGCGGCGGATTTCGTCGCCGGCTGGGAGCGGATCGAAGAGCTGCGCGCCATCTGGGCCGCCCGGGTCGCCGGATATGACGCGGTGATCGTGCCGACCGCCCCGATTCTGCCGCCCCATGCCCAGCGGATGCTGGACGATCATGACTATTACGTGACCGAGAACCTGCTGGCCCTGCGCAACACGCGGATCGGCAACATGCTGGGCCTGTCCGCCCTGACACTGCCCACCGGCACCCCCTCGTGCGGGATCATGCTCCTGGGCCGGGCCATGGGCGAGGCGGCTTTGCTGCGAGTCGGAGCGGCGGTGGCGAAGGCATTGTCCTAAATGCCACAAATCCCCGGCGGGGGTCGCCGGGGAACTGGACGAAACCCCCGGTCTTGGCTACCTTTCCGGCAACGGGACGCCAACGATCCCGACCCAGAGGCAGTGCACTATGTTCCCCGAACGGTTTGCGAACCTACCGGCTTATGCGTTCCCGCGTCTGCGGGCGTTGCTCGACCACCTTCCGGCGGGCGGCCCTGTCACGCATATGACCATCGGCGAGCCCAAACATGCCTTTCCCGAATGGGTCACACAGGTGATCGCCGAGTCTGCCGAAGGATTCGGCGTCTATCCCCCGAACGACGGCACGCCCGAGATGCTGGATGCCATCGGCAGCTGGATCGGCCGCCGCTATGGGGTCACGCTCGACGGGCAGAGCCAGGCGATGGCGCTGAACGGCACGCGCGAGGGGCTTTACAACGTCGCGATGGCCCTGATGCCCGAGCACAAGCGCGGCAAGCGGCCCGTGGTGCTGATCCCGAACCCGTTCTATCAGGTCTACATGATCGCCGCGATTTCCGTGGGGGCCGAGCCGGTATTCGTGCCCGCCACCCGGCAGGGCGGCTTTCTGCCCGATTACGGCGCGCTGCCTGACGAGATCCTGGACCGCACGGTTGCCGCCTACATCTGCTCGCCCGCGAACCCGCAGGGCGCGATTGCCGACAGCGGCTACTGGAAGGACCTGCTGGCCCTGGCCGAAAAGCATGATTTCCAGGTCCTGTCCGACGAATGCTATTCCGAGATCTACCGGGGCGACACCGCCCCGCTGGGCGCGCTGAGCGCCGCGGCCGGGGCCGGGACCGACCCGGAACGCGTGCTGCTGTTCCAGTCGCTGTCCAAACGGTCGAACCTGCCGGGCCTGCGCGCGGGCTTTGTCGCCGGGGGGCCGGAGTCGATCAAACGCATCCGCACCCTGCGCTCCTATGCCGGCGCGCCGATCCCCCTGCCCCTGCAGAAGGTGGCGGAACGGGCCTGGTCGGACGAGGCCCATGTGACACAGAATCGCCAACTTTATCAGGAAAAATACGCGGCGGCGGATGACGTGCTGTCCGGCGTCCCGGGCTACAGGGGCCCGGACGGCGGGTTTTTCCTGTGGCTGCCGGTGCAAGACGCCGAAGAGGCAGCCGTGAGACTCTGGACCGAGACCGGCGTGCGGGTTCTGCCCGGCACCTACCTTGGCCGCGATGCCGACGGAGACAATCCGGGCAGGACATATATCCGGGTCGCCATGGTGGCCCCAAAAGAAGAGATGGTGCAGGCGCTGACCCGCCTGCGCGACTGTCTCTACAACTGAGGGAAAGAGCGAGATGGCATATCAGGCGCGGAACCGGGATCCGCTATTCGACAGTGACATGCAGGCCGCGATCGAGCGGCGTGGCAAGGAACTGGCGGGCGTCCTCCTGATGGTGCTGGGCGCGTTGATGATGCTGTCGTTCTGGTCCTATTCGCCGGACGATCCGTCGTGGATGTCGGCCACCGACGCGCCGGTGCAGAACTGGCTGGGCCGGATCGGCGCCGGACTGGCCGCGCCGGTCTTCATGGTTGTCGGCTGGGGCGGTTGGGCGCTGGCCTTCCTCGTCTTCGGCTGGGGCCTGCGCTTCGCCACCCACAACGGCGAGGACCGCCTGGTCTCGCGCCTGATCTTCGCTCCGGTCCTGATCGCGGTTGTCTCGCTCTTCGCCGCGACCCTGACCGCCGGCGATGCCTGGAGCCATTCCTTCGGCCTCGGCGGCCTGTTCGGCGACACCGTGCTTGGCACCGTGATCGGCGTGGCGCCGGACGGCTCGGTCGGCATGAGCACCCTGTCCCTGGGGGTCGGCCTGGGGATGATGGTGCTGGGCCTCTTCGTCCTGGGCTTCACCCGGTGGGAACTGGGATACCTGGCGCGCTATGCGCTCTACCTGGCCGTTGTGGCCTATGTCTGGGCGATGCGGACCTTCGTGCGGGCGGTCAACGGCAGCTATGCCGCCGCTGCCGCGATGCGCGCCCGCTCGCGGGAGCGCGCCGAACGCCGCCGGGCCGAGGCGGCCGAGGTCGCCGCCCTGCG
>NZ_WNXQ01000008.1 GCF_009789075.1 Pseudooceanicola pacificus | reverse complement strand
CCGCGCCGCATCCGCAGCAGCTTTACGAGATCACGGTGGAGCCTGCCGGAGGGTCGCCGACAAACCTGCCGACCGGCCCGATCCTGGGCAAGGGGCTGGCGCAAGAGCCGGTGATCTGATCGCTGAAGGCGGCCACCCCGCGCGACGCGGGGCGCTCCCTGGCATTCAGCCGCGCGCGGGCTGAGCGTGGGCCCGGCAAGCGGGAAGACGACACCGCCCGCCATCGCGATGGCGCACCGCAGATGCGGAACGCGTCAGTCCTCGTCACCTGACTGGGCGGCACCGCCGGATGGGACCGGCGGAGAGCGTTTCAGCAGGGCCCACAGCAACACACCGATCGTGATCAGCATCAGCGCGGCAGTAGCCGGGCGCGACAGCATCTCGATGTAATCGCCCCGCTGGATCAGAAGCGCCCTGCGCAGGTTCTCTTCAAGCATGGGGCCCAGGATGAAGCCGATCAGCAAGGGGGCAGGCGAATAGTCGAACAGCCTCAGCAGGAAACCCACCAGCCCGAACCCGAGGACCATCCAGATCGCGAAGGAACTGTTGGTGAGCGTGTAGACGCCCGCGCAGATCAACGCGATGATCACGGGGTACATCATCGAATAGGGAATGCGCAGCAGCCAGAGCCAAATCCCGACCAGGGGCAGGTTCAGCGCCAGCAGGATCACGTTGCCCAGCCAGAAACTGGCGATGAGGCCCCAGAACATCTCGGGTTGCTCGGCTATGAAGTTCGGCCCCGGGGAAATTCCGTGGATCATCAGGGCGCCAAGCATGATCGCCATCGTCGGGCTGCCGGGGATACCCAGCGACAGGGTCGGGATGAATGCGGTCTGGACGGCCGCATTATTGGCCGCCTCGGGTGAGGAAATCCCCTCGATCGCGCCCTTGCCGAACCGCCCCGGGGTGCGGCTGACCTTTTTCTCTACCGCATAGGCGATGAGCGACGCGATGGTCGGGCCCGCGCCGGGGAGCGGGCCGACGACGCTGCCAACGGCCGTACCGCGCGACATTGGCAGGATCGTCTTGAGAAATTCGGCCCGGCTGGGGATCATCGAACGCCATGTGACCTTGGGCATCGGACCCCGCGCCTTTTGGGCGCTGATCGCAAAGATGACTTCGCCGACACCAAATGTCCCGAGGGCCAGGGCCACCAGGCTGATGCCATCGAAGAGTTCCGGTTCCCCGAAGGTAAAGCGATAGGCGCCGCTGTTCACGTCGATGCCGATCGTGCCGAGCAAGGCGCCGAAGACGACCATTGCGATCCCCTTCATCGGCGGGCCGTCCGAGATCGTGGCGGCCATGATGATGCTGAGCAACAGGATCGCCGCATATTCCGACGGGCCGACCGCGACCGCCAAGCGGCTGATGACGGGGGACAGGAAGGTCAACAGCAGGATACCCGCCGTGCCCCCGACAAAGGACACATAGGTCGTCACGGTCAGAGCGACCCCCGCCTTGCCGTTCTGGGCCATCGGATAGCCGTCGAGGCAGGTGATCGCGTTGGAGGACGTGCCCGGCAGGTTCAGCATGATCGAGGCCGTGGAGCCGCCATATTCCGCGCCGTAGTAGATGCCTGACAGGAAGACCAGCGCCGTTGTCGGATCGAGGTAGAACGAGACAGGCATGAGAAGCGAGATGGCCGACAGCGCGCCGACGCCCGGCAGCACTCCGATCAGCGTGCCGAGGAAGACGCCGGCGAAGCAGTAAAGTATCGACGCCATCGTGAGCGATGCAAACCCGAGCGAAAACAGTTCCATCAGATGACACCCTTGATCAGCGCTACGGGGGAATTCAGGCCGACGACGAAGACCAGCCAGACCAGAACGCAGGAAAACAGGATGACGCCGATCATCCGGCGCAGGTTGGTGTCCTTGTCCGCCAGACAGGCCAGCAGGCCAGAGGCGACAAGTGCGGGAAACAGCCCGAAGCGCCCGATGCAGATCGCAAAGCTCGCCACGCTGAGGACGATCAGGATCAGTTCGCGCCAGGGAATGATCAGGGGGGCCGACGCGCGGCGCAGCCCGCCGATGCCGATCGCGCCGCCGACGCACATCAGGGCGATGCCCAGCATGATCGGGAAATAGCCTGGCCCCATCCGCGCCGCGCTGCCGACCCCGTAGGACACCGCCCTATAGGCGAAAGCGGCCCCGATCAGGAACAACAGCAGACCGCTCAGGGCATCTCGGTTGAGCTTGGGTTGCATGAGGCGCCTCTGGTTGCGTGGGGTTGGATGGATCGGGCCGCGCCGTTTCAGGCGTCGGCCATCATGGCCGCCTGCGCGTGGGCGCGGGCATTGCGAATGTGCGTGACGACGGCCGCCTGCGCGCCCGCCGTGTCCGAGGCGCGGATGTTTTCGAGGATGCACTGCATTTCCCGCAGGCTTTCCTTTGGCCGCCCGGCCTGGGACATGGAGCGGGATCGCAGCAGGTTTACCCGCGCCAGCAGACCGCGCAGGATTTCGACCAGGATCTGGTTGCTGCAGCCACGGAACATCACATCGTAAAAGGCCGTGGTGGTCTGGATCAGCAGGTTCGGGTGCAGGCCGCTGGAAGAGGCCTCTTCGAACTCGGTGAGCGCGGCCTGCATGCTGTTCAATTGCTCATCGGTGGCAGTGAGCGAGAACAGCCGCACGACTTCGGGTTCGATCATTTCGCGCACGTCGTAAATCTGCTCTGCCTCCTGCCAGTCGAGCCTGGCGACCACCGGCCCGCGATTGGGGCGGATCTCGATGAGGCGCTCCGCTTCCAGCTGGCGCAGCGATTCCCGGACCGATGTGCGCGACGCGTCGAGATGGGCGCACAACTCGGCCTCGGACAGGCGCTGGCCCGGCACGAAGACCCCCATCGTGATGTCGGTGCGCAGAGCATTGCTCACACGTTCCCTGACGCTTTCGCCGCGGCCCCGGTCTGTCTCTGCCCTGGCTTCGGTCATCCTGCCCCCTCAAGTCCTGTTCGCGATCACACGGTCGAGGAATGCGCCGACCGCGGTGTTGAATTCTACCGGATTGTCGTCGTGCACATAATGCCCGGCCCCGGTGATGTCCTGTGCATGGACATTGGCGTTTGCAGCGCGCATGCGCGCGACGCGGGCCCTGTCGAGATAGTCCGAGTTTTCCCCCCGCAGCACCAGGACCGGGCAGGTCAGCCGTTCGATGGCCGGCCACAGATCCGGGTTCGGCCGCGTTTCGGCCTGTGCGATCCGGCATGCGCCGATCCCGGCCTGATCGTGACGCCAGACAATCTTGCCGTCGGCCTGTTTCATCGAATTCGCGACCCGCGATTCAATGGCCTCGTCCGTGACATTCGGGCGGATCGACCGCCAGAAAGCCCGGGCTTCGGCGATGGTGTCAAAGGACAGCGGTGTGGTGCGCAGCTCGTTCAGAATGCGTTCGATACCGGCACTTTCCTTGTCCGCAGCCTCGGGGCCGCTGTCTTCGAGGATGAGAGAGGCAAAGCGGTCACCCTTGTCGAGCGCATAGGCCAGCGCGTTGATGCCGCCCATGGAATGCCCGAGCACATGGGCCGTTTCGGCGCCCAGATGGTCAAGCAAGGCGTCCAGGTCGGCGGCGTAATCCAGGGCGAAGTAATTGCGGTCAGGGTCCCAGTCGGACTCGCCGCGCCCGCGTTGGTCAAGCGCGACCACGTGGAAGCGGTCGCTCAGCGTTTCGGCAAGGCCCGCAAACGTGCCCCCATAGCTGCGCAGCCCGTGAAGGCAGATCAGCAGCGGGCATGAGGGATCGCCCCATGTCAGGTAGTGAAATCGCATTCCGTTCATCTGAACGAAGTGAGAGCGTGCCTGGTCCATGACCTTTCCTTTGCGTTTTGCCGGCCTTGCCGTGGTTTTCCGCTTACCCGGCGGCGGGCGCCTCGGGGCCGCCGAGACGGGCATGAATGCGACCGCGCGTTGCGACGACAAAGGCCACGATGATTTCGTCCGGGTTGGGCGCGTCATCGAAATGGACCGTCATCGTGTCATAGAACGAGCGCGCGTAAAGCTCCGCCATATGTGCCAGGGGGATATCAATCAGCGCACCCGGCCCGCTGCGCTTGCCGGTGGACGGGATCCATTCCTTGGCTCCGGGCAGAACCGCGCGGATCGGCGTGGCGAAACGGGCGGTGATGAACGCATTGCCGTGTTCATATTCGCCGGCCGCGCCTACCACACAGGCCTTGCCATAGCTTTCTGCCTTTGCGCCGCCGAGAGCCGCGAGAATACGCTGGGCGAACGCTTCGCCCAGCTTGTCGCTGCCATCGACAATCTCGCCGAGATCCGCGCTGAACCGCCCTGCGTAGGGGTTCCTGATCGCTGCTGCGATCAGGATCTTGCGCAGGGGCGCGCCAGCGTCGGGCTGGTAGGTTTCATTGGTCAGGATTTCCTGTTCCTGAACATACCACCGCCGGATCGTGTAGTCGGCGATCATTTCGTAAGGCATCTTGTCTCTGACCTTTCGGATTACTTGAAAACGTCGATACCGGTCTGGGACAGAATGCCCTTGACCAGCGCGACCGAGGCATCCTGTTTCTGGGCAAGCTCATCCGGTGTGCTGCCCTGGGCCGTCACGCCAAGATTTGCGAATTCCTTCTGGGCTTCGGGCGTTTCCAGAACGGTGCGCACTGCGTCCGACACCTGTGTGCGGATGTCTTTCGACACGCCTTTGGGGGCAAAGATCGCGAACCAGCCCGCATCGTCCAGACCGTCGAACCCGTCTTCGGCGAAAGTCGGAATATCGGGGAACTGGCTTAGCCGTTCCGGGGCCGCGACGGCCAGACCGCGCAGGGCGTCATCCTTGATCGAGGCGGTGAGCGCCGTCACGGTCAGGAAGGCGCTGTCGATATGGCCGCCGGTGACGTCTGCAACCGCAGGCGCCGACCCTTTGTAGGGCACATGGATCAGATCAGCGCCGGATTCCGAGGCAAACAATGTTCCCAGCAGGTGCGGCGTCGAACCGACACCGAAGGTGCCGTAGGTGATCGGCTGTTCAGCCGATGCAGCGACATAGCCCTTGAGGTCCGTGATCGGCGAGTCTGCCGGGACAGCGAGGATCAGCGCGCTGTTTGCGACAAGGCTGACGGGTTCAAAGTTGCCGATCATGTCGCCCATCTTGTCATCGTGAAGGACAGGCGAAATCGCGTTGGTCGACGAAGTGCCGAACAGCAGCGTGTAACCATCTGCCGGCTGCGACATCACGTATGCACCAGCCACCGCACCGCTGGCACCGGGACGGTTGTCCACGACGACAGGCGCGCCCAGGGACGCTTCAAGCTTGGTGGACACGAGGCGCGCCAGCAGGTCCGTGCCGCCACCCGGGGAAAAGGGCACGACAAGGGTCACGGGGCGATCGGGATATGTCTGAGCCTGAACGGATCCGGCAAGGGCCAGCAGAGCGAGAGCTTGGCTTGCAGTGGCAAGCATAAGACGACGGTTCATGATACCTCCTTGTATGACATTATTGTATTATAATTTCGTCATGCAACCGAGATATCAAGCCATAATCTGTGTCCGCCGGGTGCCCTCGCCGCGCCGGCCTGACAAAAATGGCACCCCCCGGTCGGCGACTTCGCCTTTGCGGCGGCCAATTGTGGATCAGTTCCAGTCTGTTATGCGGCCCTTGCCTATCGGCAGTTCGGCGCGCCGCGGTCCGGCGATGCGCTCCGAAGTTCGCGGCGCTCCGCAGCGTCGGGCCACGCCAGATGGCTCTGGACGCCGGATTTCCCGATGCTGCCCGGCGACTCGTGCCCCGATCTCAGCAGCGATCCACGGCAGGCGGTATGACCCTCACGCCTGACAGCGCAGCCCAAATCAGGCCGAGTGGCAGAGCCAGGGGCGCCTGTCCCGATCCGCGGCAAGCCATTGACGGCAGGTGTCGGAAATTGCGTGGCTCTTGCCAATATCGCCCTGCCCGGACAGCGCCGCCGGTGCTGACGTCTGCAAGAGGGCCCCCGGGGCCTTCGACGTCTCAATCCTGCAGGGTACGGGTTTCATCGGCTTGGCCCCTGCAGCCCGCGCCAAGACCGGTGAGAGCCATAGGCCCGCTTGTGGTTCCCGCGTGCAAAACCGCTGAGGGGCATGGATCACCTCTCGTTCGCCACACATCCGTTGAGAAGCGATCCATCCACCGCGCCTTGCGCAATTTCGGTCCACAGTTGCACCACCTTGTCCGGCGCCACCTGATTGACGTCATAGGTCGCGGCAGATCGTCTGAGAAATTCGCGGGCACTCTCTTCCAGATCGGTTTCAAAGGCCGTTGCACCGACGCGCGCGACCAGGGCGCCGACCCGGTCAGGCGCGAAGAACACATCGCGCTCTGACGACCCTGCGGCATCCGGATGCGTGAATCCTATGCCGATCACGCGCGTGTCGCCAGAATCTGCGCGCTCGCGAATGGCCGTGACGATATCTTCGTCGCCAGCCACATCCAGAACCACGACTGAACCTGCACCGATCTCCGAAGGACTCGTATAGGGCAGGACACGGGCCCAGAATTCTGTCCCTCGGACGAAAGGGATGCGCGGGGCAGACGTCAGGCCGATTGGATTCAACGCGCGCAACTCCCATGCCAGCGCGGTTGATGTCTTGCTCGATGCGCTGGTGACGACGACCTGAGAATAGCGTTTCAGCTCATCTTGCAGGTCACGACTGACCACATAGGCAAGAAAATGCAGGGGTCGAAGCGATGCCTGCGTGATCTGTTCGCGCGGTTCGCCCGGTCCACCGGGCAGATAGCCGTTATACAGGGGGTTGAGCGGTCTGCGTCGCGCAGCAACGTCACGAAATCCGCCGCGCGTCATCTTGGGTCGCACGGTCAGATGGGACCCAGCGGGCCACAGACCATACCACCTGGAGCCAATCTGGAGCTCCGAACGGCTTTCGACCACCGTCGCATACCCCCAGACCGGCGGGACCATGCGACCGCCCGGGCCGGCGAACAGCTTGTCGTAGCGAAACGCGCCCGCGGTCAGGACGTAGGTCACGTTATTGGCCGACAGCGCGAAACTTTCGATGGCAAACCGGGCCTCGCCGTCCTCTATCGGCGCCAGTTCGACCTGTGACAGCATCGCGTCGCCGATCCGGTGCGGATCGACGGACAAATGCCAGGGAAGACGGTGAGCGTTGGGTTCCATTGCATCGGTATATCCGAGCGGCGGCGCGCATGTGTGACGTTTGCTGACCGTTGGTCAAACCCGGCCGGGTGCCTTGACCGAAAGCCTGCGCACAGGCGTGGTGCGAGGCCGCTCAAACAGGGCTTCGCCTGCCTTGACCAGGTGGGCCAGCAGGGCGTCCGGGTCACGCAGGTCGAACAGGTCGCCCGCAAGCATCTGACCTCGGGCCGAGTCATTGATCGCCAGGTGCCGCATCCCGAGGATCGTGAAGAGACGCCAGCCGGTTTCCTCTGCGGAAAACCACGGGGCGGCCTTGCGCAGCGCGTCTATGAACTGGCGATGGACATTGACCTCGAACAGGTTTGAATCGCGCACCGCCTTGTCGGAGGACGACCTGGACACCAGATCGAAGTGCCTGAAAATGCCGTAGCCGGTCGACGGATCGGACGCCCATCTCACCGAAGGTTCCAGAAACGCGTCCAGAACGGCGGCCACACTTGGATTGCCGGGTTTTGCGCGAAAACTGGCGGATTGCAGGCGGGTCAGCCGTTCGGCATTGAATTTCAGGTAGGTCTTTTCCATCACCCGACGGATCAGCCGGTCACGACTGCCGAAATGATAGTTGATCGCCGTGTGACTTGTGCCGACCCGAAGCGCGATCTTGCGGACCGTGACTTCATCAAGCGTCTTCGCCTCCATCAGCAGCTCGGTGGCTGCATCAAGAATCGCATCGGCGGCTGGCGTCGTCATCTGCGTGTCTCCGGTCCGTGTCGCCCAAGGAAACCATCGCCTTACGACGGCCGATCACTCGCGCCGGTGCGTCGAAACCGGGCAACCGCATCGAGCATGGCAGGTATCTGGTTGCCTTGCCATCCGCTTGAGTCCCCATGTGCCGCCCCGGCGAGATCTTCTGTCGACCAGCGGTCAAGGGCTGTCATGACCATGTGACCGTCTCAACCCATGGTCCGCCGCAAATGACAGGGGCTCAGGCATGACCGGGATTGAACTGACAGGCATCCGGAAACGGTTCGGCGAAACCGAGGTGGTCAAGGACCTGGACCTGTCGATCGCAGAGCGGGAGTTCCTTGTGATCCTCGGACCGTCAGGGTGCGGGAAATCAACGCTTCTGCGCATGATCGCCGGGCTTGAGGACGTCACCCAGGGCCGTATCGCCATCGGGGCGCAGGACGTGACATGGACGCAGCCGGGGCAGCGCGGGTGCGCCATGGTTTTCCAGAACTACGCACTTTATCCGCACATGAGCGTGGCCGGGAACATGGCCTACGGGCTGAAGGTCGCCGGGGTGCCGCGTCGCGAACGCAGCGAACGGGTCGCACGGATCGCTGCGACGCTGGAGCTTGGCGCCCTTCTTGACCGCAAGCCGCACGAACTGTCCGGCGGGCAGCGCCAGCGGGTCGCCATGGGACGGGCAATGATCCGGTCGCCGCGCGTCTTCCTGTTCGACGAGCCGTTGTCCAACCTCGACGCCAAGCTGCGGGCGCAACTGCGGCTTGAGATCAAGCGACTGCACCGCGATCTCGGCACGACCTCGATATTCGTCACGCATGACCAGCTGGAGGCGATGACGATGGCCGACCGGATGGTTGTGATGAACGCCGGCAGGATCGAACAGGTCGGCACCCCGCAAGAGATCTACCGCCAGCCCGCCACCCGCTTTGTCGCGGGCTTCATCGGGGCCCCTGCCATAAACATGTTTCCTGCACTGATCGACGAGGACGGGCGGGCGATGGCGCCGGGCGGTTGGTACCCCTGCCCGGATGCGGTCTGGGCGCTGGCCCCCGGAACCGCGGTCGAACTGGGCGTGCGCCCGGCCGATGTGGTTGCCGCTGCGTCGGATGCATGCCGCCCCTCGTTCACCCCCGACATCAGCGAGGATGTCGGGACCGAGGTGCATCTGCATGCGCATGGCGCGGGGTTCGACCTGACCCTGTCGGTCCCGGCCGGCGCCCCGCTGCCAACGCGGAGCTTCGCGATCAGCTTCCCCTCCGGCGTCGCCCACTGCTTTCTCAAGGAGAACGGCCAGCGCGCTGCCCTCCGCCACTCCATTCCCGAAAGGACCGAGGCGACATGGCCCGAGACATCACTTTCATCCATCTGACCGACCTGCACATCGGCAGCGCGGACGACCCGCATCTGCATTCCGATACCGAAGAGACGATGGCGGCAATCCAGGCGGAAATGGCGCGCGTGACGCCGCGCCCGGATTTCATTGTGGCGAGCGGCGATCTTTCGAACGCGGGCGATGTGGAAAGTTACCGCCGCCTGAAGGCCATGCTCGACCCCTGCGGGGTTCCGGTGGTCTACGCCCTTGGAAACCACGACACGCGCGCGTCTTTCTACGAGGGGATGCTAGGCCGGACCACCGACCCCTCGGCCCCCTACGATCACGACAGGGTCATCGCCGACCTGCATATCATCACGCTCGACAGCACCACGCCGGGCGCCATTGGCGGCGCGCTGGAGCCCGCGCAGTTCGACTGGCTGGAGGGCCGCCTTGCCACCCATCCCGACCTGCGCAGGCTGATCGTAGTCCACCACGCCCCGGCGCTTGGAGAGACGGCGGGCGACGCACCCTGGCGCGAGTTGCGCTTCGAAGACAGCCAGCGGCTGGCGGAGATGCTTCTTGGGCAAAATGTCGTCGGCATGCTTTGCGGGCATATCCACCACGATCGTTTCTCCTCCTGGCACGGCATCCCGGTGATCGTCGGCCAGGGTCAGCACGCGGCAACCGACATCCTCGCCACCGAAGAGTTGCGTATGGTTCGCGGCGGCTCGTTCGGGGTCGGCACGCTGCGCCCGTCGGGCCTGACCGTGGCGCTGGTGCCCCTGCCATCGGACCGCGCCGAGCTGAACACCTATCCCCTCGCCATGCTGCGCGACCGGGCCCTGGCCCGGGACGCGGACGCAATGGCCGCCTTCCGCACGCCCGCAACGACCGACACCCTACCGGGCTGACCGTTCTTCCCTTCAACCAACGAGGAAACCCATGCTCCGCAGATTGTGCATGACACGCTCACTGAGTGCGGCCCTGGCCGCGACGATGCTCGCCGCGCCCGCTGCCAGGGCCGAGATGGCCGCCACGATCACCGAACCGGTAACGATCACCTTCTACTCCTACAACCTCGCCTCCGCCGGGCTGGGCAAGGAGACGACCGAGGGGCTGATCGCCGACTTCATGGCTGCGAACCCGCTCATCACGGTCGAACCGGTCGCTGCGCCGTCAAACGAGATCCTCAGCCGCGTTCAGGCCGACATCGTCGCGGGCCAGCAGCCCGACGTCGCGCAACTGGTGTTCCGCGATCTGATCTATGCCGCCAAGGACCTCGGTGCGCAGCCGTTTGAGGACCTCGCCGGAGACGAGCTTGCCGTGCATGCGGAAGGCATGGTGCCGAACGGCCTCGCCCTCGGCCGGGTGGACGGCAAGACCTACGGGCTTGCCTACACCTTCTCCACCCCGGTGATGTTCATCAACGCCGACCTCTTCCGCGCCGCGGGCCTCGACCCCGACCAGCCGCCCCGGACCTGGGCCGAGGTCAAGGCGGCCGGCATCGCGATCCACGAGAAAACCGGCAAGCACGGCTTCTTTCCCGGCGCCTTCGGCCCGATCGACGGCACCTTTGTCTACCAGTCCCTGGTGATGTCGAACGGCGGCAAGGTCCGCGAGGGCAACAAGCTGACCTATGCCGAACCCGCCGCCGCCGGGGCCGTGACCATGCTGCGCGACCTGCGCGACAGCGGCGCCTATGCCGACATCGACGTGGCCGCCCATATGGATACCTTCGCCTCGGGCGATCTGGGGATGTTCCTTTTCACCTCCGCCATCCAGTCGCGGATGCAGAAGGCCGCCGAGGGCAACTTTGAACTGCGCGTCGCCGCCATGCCGTCCTTCGGCGACAAGCCGACCGCGCCGACCAACTCCGGCTCGGCGCTGTTCGTGCTGAGCCAGGACCCGGTCAAGCAGCGCGCGGCTTGGGAACTGACGAAGTTCCTCACATCGAAGTACGCCTACACGCAGATCACGTCGAAAATCGGCTACCTGCCCCTGCGCCTCGATATCGTGGATGACCCGCAGTATCTGAAAGACTGGGTCGAGGCGAACCCGATGATCCTGCCGAACCTCGAACAGCTGACCCGCCTCACGCCCAACGTGGCTTTCCCCGGACCGAACTACCGGCAGGTGGAGAGCATGATGAAGGACGCTGCCGCCGAGGCCGTCCTGGGCTCCGGCGATCCGGTCGCGGTGCTGAAGGCCGCGCAGGAACGGGGCCAGGCGCTTATGCCGGCAGACGGATAAGCACCCACGATAATGGCGCGGACCATCCCCGGTCCGCGCCTGACTCCAGCCGGATAAATCCATGGTCCAGACCTTCGACATCACCAACGCCATGCCCGGGCGCGCCACGGCCCGCCGCGTCGTCCTGCAGCCCTGGGTCTATCTCGCGCCCACGCTCGCGACGCTTGTCGTCTGGATCTACTGGCCCCTGATCGAGGCCCTTTATCTGTCTTTCTTTCAGTGGAACATGTTGCCCACAGCCACCCCGCGTTATGTCGGCCTGGACAACTACGCCAATCTCCTGACCCTGCCCGAGATGCGGCGCGCCGCCTGGAACACGGTGCTCTACATCCTTGGTCTGCTTCCGCTGTCGGTCGTGCTGCCTACGGCCGTCGCGATGCTGACTCAGGACCTCTCCGCGCCGTTCCGCAACCTTTATCGCAGCCTGATCTTCATTCCGATGATCATCGCCCCGATTGTCGCCGCCGTCCTTTGGCGGTGGCTTCTGAATGACGACCACGGGCTGGTCAATGCCGTCCTCGAAACGGTCGGCCTCAGCCCGGTCGGGTTCCTCAAGGACCCCTCCATCGCGCTTTGGACGCTGGTCTGGATCACGGGGTGGAAGCTGATCGGTTTTGCCACCCTGCTTCTTTCGGCCGCCAACGGGTCCATCGATCCCGGCTATGTCGAGGCCGCCCGGATGGACGGCGCGACCCGCTGGCAGGTGATCCGCGACATCCGCCTGCCGCTTCTCTCGCCGACCATCCTGCTGCTCACGATGATGACCATCCTCTTCGGCGCGCAGTGGAGCTTCGTCTACATCAACGCCCTGACCGGGGGCGGACCGCTGCAATCCACGACCAACGTCTTCTACCTGATGTGGGACTACGGCTTTCAGTCCTATTCCGCCGGATGGAGCGCCACAGCCGGGATACTCACATTCGCCGGGTTCGGCGTCATCGCCGTCCTCTGCCTCTGGCTCATGAGAAGGTTTGCCGTACATGAAGGCTGATGCCCGCCGCCTCTCTGTGCACGTGCCCATGATCGTGCTCTCACTGCTCGCGGTCTTCCCGGTCTGGTGGATGGTCGTGACCTCGCTCAAGCCCGAGAACGAGATTTTCTCGACCCGGCTCTGGCCGGCCTCGCCCAGCCTCGAAAACTACGCCTATGTGCTCGACGCGATCCCGATGATCCGCATCCTGTGGAACACCTTCGCCATGGCAGCGGCGACAGCGACGGCACAGGTGCTGACCGGCCTCTGCGCCGCCTATGCGCTGACGCGCTGGCGGTTCCGGGGGGCGTCCGTTGCCCAGGGGCTGATCGCGTTGAGCTGGCTGGTCCCCTTCCAGCTGACGATGATCCCGAACTATGTCCTGGCGACGCAACTGGGACTTCTGAACACGATCGCCGGTCTGGTGATCCCGAACGCCGCCGCCGCCTTTGCGGTGCTGGTCCTCACCAATGCCATGCGCAGTTTCCCGAAGGATCTGATCGACGCGGCGCGGATGGATGGCGCGGGTCATTTCCGCGTTCTGTGCGAGGTGGTTGTGCCGAACCTCCGCGCTCCGCTGGCCTCTCTTGGCGTGCTGGTGTTCATATCGGCTTGGAACGAATACTTTTGGCCCCTCCTGCTGACACGCCGGATCGAGGATACAGTGGTGCAGATCGGCCTGCAGATGTTCATGACGCAGGAAGGCAACCAGTGGGGCGCGTTGATGGCGGCGGCGACGCTGGCCTCGCTGCCGATCCTTCTGCTTTACCTGGTCCTGCACCGACAGATCATCGAGAGCTTCATGCGGTCCGGTATCAGATAGGTTCGGCCAATCCGCCGGGTGTTGGAAACCGGTGCGATCCCGGGCAACGGTGACACACCGGCCTCTTTGGTCCGGTCTCAGAACCCGGACAGCACCCTGTCCACGGCCCGCGCAAGGCGATCCACCATCTCGTCCAGTTCGGCCTCTGTGGCGATGAAGGGCGGGGCCAGCAGCACGGGGTCGCCGTGGCGTCCGTCGCGCGTGCCGGGCATCGGGTAACAGATCAGCCCCTCGGCAAAGGCCGCCTACTTGACCTTGCCCGCCACACCCAGGGACTGCTCAAACGGGGCCTTCGTGGCGCGGTCTGCCACGAACTCGATCCCGCGGCAAAGCCCGCGGCCGCGCCTGTCCCTGCCGACCGACGCCTTGCCCCGCGACCCGTCGGGCAAGGTGCAAAACGACGGCTGCGCGCGCCCTAAGGGGAGGGGTCGCACCGGGCGACCTGACTGGCGGCGGTCACCCAGTGGATCGGCTGTTCGTTAACCCACTTGCTGGGGTCGTCGGCGTCGAGGGCCTCGGCCAGGTTGCGGCGCACCTTGTCCATCAGGCCGAGGAGCGTCCGTATCTCGTCATCGCTCATGCCCATGAAGGAGACATCGTTAATTTCCTTCGCGATACCCGACAGCAGCGCGCGGTTGGTCCGCACGGACTCCTTCAGCCAGACCTTCTTGGCCCGCCGGTCGTTCGGGTCCTCGGTTCGGAAGACCAGCCCCGCCGACTCGAGCCGGTCGATCATGCCGCTGACCGCGACGGTCCCGACGGTCAGCCGCTGAGCCAGCTCTTTCTGGGTCAGCCCGTCCTTGTGCAACAGCCAGTTCAGCAGGAACACCTGAGCCGATGTCAGGTTGTAGGGCGCCAGCCGCTTGTCGGACAGCCGCAGCCGCTGCCGCGCGACCCGCTGAAAGATGAAACCCGGTTCCAGGTCCTGCTGCTTATGCTCGCTCATTCCGCCGCCGCCGATTCTTTTGTGAATACAAGGTGTCTTGCCACACCGCGCGCCGGTACGTCGAGGCCGCCGGCCCCCGCGCCCCGGGCCGTCGCCCGGATCGACAGCGAGGAGATCGCCCCCATCGTCTGCGTCGCAAATCAGTCCGGGAACTGCGGACCGCCCGATCGATGCCCATCTCGTGTTACATGCAGATCGCGTTGACATTGCATTCGTACGCGTATTATTCGCATACGTAATATATTGCCGGACTGGCCATCGCCGGGGCAGCCAAGGGAGAGGGCAGATGATCGACTACGATAGACTGAAGGCGCGGGCTTTCGCGCCGGTTGAGCAGAGCTACACGACGCGCGACACGATCCTCTATGCGCTCGGGCTGGGCCTCGGGGCGGATCCGCTGGATGCGGCGCATCTCAGGGCGACCTATGAACGTGACCCGGGGTTCTGCGCTTTGCCCTCGATGGTCAACGTACTGGCCGGGCCGGGTTTCTGGGCGATGGAGCCGGACACCGGGCTGACCTGGCAGAAGATCCTGCATGGCGAGCAGAGCTTTACCCTGCACGCGCCCCTGCCGCCCGAGGGCACGATCCTGGGCGAGACCCGGATCGTCGACATCATCGACAAGGGCGAGGGCAAGGGCGCGCTGCTCTATTCCGAGCGGCGGATGACCGACAAGGCGACCGGCACCCTGATCGCCACCGTCGAAGGCACCAGCTTCGCGCGCGGCGACGGCGGCTTTGGCGGGCCTTCGGGGCCGGTCAAGGACGTCCACGCCATGCCGGAAGGCGAGCCCGAGGCGGTGTTCGATCACAAGACCCTGCCCGGCCAGGCGCTGATCTACCGGCTTTCGGGCGACTACAACCCGCTGCATGCCGACCCTGAGGTCGCGACCGGCGCGGGGTTCAAGCAGCCGATCCTGCACGGACTTTCGACGCTGGGCGTGGCGTCCTGGTCGATCACGGCCGCACTGGCGGATGGCGATCCGTCGGCGCTGAAGCATTTGCAATTGCGGTTCTCTTCCCCGGTCTACCCGGGTGAGACGATCCGCACCGAGATGTGGCGCGACGGCGACGCGGTGAGCTTCCGCGCGCGGGTGGTCGAACGCGACGTGGTCGTGCTGAACAACGGACTGGCCCGCCTGGGCTGAGGGAGAACGAGATGAGCGAGAGACAGGTACCGACGATCTACCCGGAGACCCGGTTCTACTGGGACGGCGCGAAGGAGGGCAAACTCCTCCTCAACGCCTGCACCCCCTGCGGCGGCAAGGCATATTTCCCGCCGCGCCCGTTCTGCCCGACCTGCGGCAGCCGGGACGTCGAGGTCATCGAGGCCTCGGGCAAGGGGACGCTGCATTCCTACATCATCAATCACCTCCCGGCGCCGGGCTACGAACCGCCGTTCACCGTGGCGGTGGTGATGCTGGAGGAGGGCGTGAAGATGGTCTCCAACATCCTCGATTGCCCGGCCGAGCCCGAGGCGCTGGTCCTGGACATGCCGCTGGAGGTCACCTTCGAGCAACGCGGCGACATCGCCGTCCCGCAATTCAGGCCCCGCAAGGGAGGTGCCGCATGAGCCGCGCAACCATCGCCATCGTCGGCGCCGCCGAGACCACCCGCCTGGGCAAGGTGCCCGAGCTGAGCCAGACCGGCCTGCATGCCGATGCCGCGCTGAACGCGATGGCCGACTGCGGGCTGACGCCGGCAGATATCGACGGCATCGCCACCGGCGGGCATGACGTGGCCGAGATCGCCCAGTACCTCGGCATCACGCCCAGCTGGTACGACGGCACAAGCGTGGGGGGCTGTTCCTTCATCACGCTGGTGCGTCACGCGGCGGCCGCCATTCAACAGGGGCTCTGCACGACCGTACTCGTCACCCACGGCGAGAGCGGGCGGTCGAACAACCGCAATCATCGGCCGATCTTTCCGTCGATGCAGCAGCAGGAGTTCGAGTCGATCTACGGCCCCCTCGTGCCGCCCTCGCGCTTCACCCTGCCGGTGCTGCGCAAGATGAAGGATGACGGCCTGACCGAGGAGCAGCTGGCCATGGTCGCCGTGGTTCAGCGGGAATGGGCCGCCTTCCACCCCCGTGCCACGATGCGCGACCCGATCACGGTGGATGACGTGCTGACCTCGAAGATGATCGCCTATCCGTTCCGGCTGCTGATGTGCTGCCTCGTCTCGGATGGCGGCGGCGCGCTGATCCTGACGAGCGCCGAGCGGGCGAAGGACTTCCCGACCAGGCCGGTCTACCTGCGCGGCAGCGGCGGCGAGAGCGCCGAGGGGCCGATGATCTCTCAGATGGAGAGCTTCTCGTCTTCCAGGGCCTTCCGTCTCTCCGGCAAGGCGGCCTTCGAGAGCGCGGACATCGGCCATTCGGATGTCGACCACCTGATGATCTACGACGCCTTCGCGCATCTGCCGGTCTACGGGCTGGAGGACCTTGGCTTTGTCGGCCGCGGCGAGGGTGGCGCCTTCATCGCCGAGGGCAACACCCGCCCCGGCGGCAAGCTGCCGCTGAACACCAACGGCGGCGGGCTGTCCTACATGCATTCGGGCATGTACGGGATGTACGCCCTGCAGGAGGCGGTGCGCCAGATGCGCGGCATTTCCCCGGCGCAGGTCGAGGGCGCGAAGCTTTCGGTCGTGCACGGCGTCGGCGGCATGTTCAGCGCCGCGGCCACCGTCGTCATGACGACCGAGGAGCGGTGGTAGCCAGCTCTGGCCGGACGATATGGGGAAGGGCGCGCCGGCACCGCCGTATTCCTCGGGGACGGTGTCGCAGAGCAGGCCGTTCGCGTCAGCCTCCTCCCCTGGGATTCGCGCCCGGATCTGCGAGCGCAATTGGCGCCGATGTAATTCGCTTGTGAACAATACACAGGGGAATTAAAAACGGCCTGGAACCGACGAACAAAGGGAGAAGCAGCATGCTTGACGGAAAAGTGGTCGTGGTGACCGGCGCGGGCCGGGGGATCGGACGGGACATCGCGCTGATGATGGCGAAGAGCGGGGGCCGGGTGATCGTGAACGACCTGGGCGGCGCGGCAGACGGCGCGGGCGCCGACGCGACCCCCGCGCAGGAGGTCGTGGACGAGATCAGGGCGGCGGGCGGCGAGGCGGTGGCCAATTTCGGCAACGTGGCCAGGCCCGAGGACGCCCAGGCGATGTACCAACAGGCGATGGACGAATTCGGCGCCATCGACGTGGTGGTCAACAACGCCGGCATCCTGCGCGACGTCATCTTCCACAAGATGACCGAGGAAGACTGGGATTCGGTGATCGCGGTACACCTGAAGGGCAGCTTCAACATGGCTCATGCCGTGGCCGCTCAGTTCAAGATGCAGGCCTCGGGCTGCTTCATCAACTTCACCTCGACCAGCGGCCTGATCGGGAACTTCGGGCAGGCGAACTATGCCGCCGCCAAGCTGGGGATCGTCGGGCTGTCGAAATCCCTGGCGCTCGACATGGCGCGGTTCAACGTCCGCTCGAACTGCATCGCGCCCTTTGCCTGGTCGCGCCTGATCGGAACCATCCCCGCCAAGACCGAGGCCGAGAAGGCCCGGGTCGAGCGGATCAGGGAGATGACGCCGGCCAAGATCGCGCCGCTCTGCGTGGCGCTGGCGGATCCGACCTGCGACGTCACCGGCCAGATCTTCGGTGTGCGCAACAACGAAATCTTCCTGTTCAGCCAGCCGCGCCCGATCCGTTCGGCGCATCGCTCGGAAGGCTGGACGCCGGAGACGGTGCGGGACCATGCCCTGCCGGCGATGAAGTCGGACTTCTACCCGCTGGACCGCTCGGGCGACATCTTCACCTGGGACCCGGTCTGATGGGCAGCGAAGGGCCGGGCCAGCCCGGCCCGGACGACGCGCCGGAGTATCCGCACAACGCCGCGCGTGGCATATTCGGACAGGATGGCGCCCCGCGGCCCGCCCCGCGCTTCGCCCGTGCCGCGCCCCCCGTGCCGCCGCCGGGCCGGGCGCCGGGCAGCGATACGGACGCGGTGCTGGGCGATCTCGGGTTGAGCGGTGACGACATCGCCAGGGCCACCGGTCGGGTGGCATGACGGGATGCCATCAGGGCCGGATGGGCAAATGAAAGGATGCATGACATGGGGCTGACCGACGAAATTCTCGACCTCGCCGCCACTCCGCCCGAGGGGCTGCCCGAGGCATCGCTGCGGCTGGCGCGGCTGTCGTTTTTCGACTGGCTGGCCTGCGGGCTGGGCGCGGCCGGGGAACCTGTCACGCGCCATGTCCTGGACTTTGTGCAGGGCGAAGGCGGGACCGCCGCGGCCACCGCGTTTGGCGGCGCGCGGATGCCCGCGCGGGCGGCGGCGCTGGCGAATGGGACGATCTCGCATGCGCTGGATTACGACGACACCCATTTCGCCCATATCGGCCACCTATCGGTCGGCATCTTCCCCGCCGCGCTGGCGGCCGGGGAGATGACGGATGCAAGTCTGGCAGAGGTGATCGCCGCCTTTCTCGTCGGCGCGGAGAGCGCGATCCGGATCGGCGTCACCCTCGGCGCGGGGCATTACGAACGCGGCTTCCACCAGACCGCAACCGCCGGTGCCTTCGGGGCCACGGTCGCGGCGGGCAGGCTCTTCGGACTGACGCGCGCCCAGATGCGCGCGGCCCTCGGCCTCTGCGCGACGCGGGCCAGCGGGCTGAAAAGCCAGTTCGGCACCATGGGCAAGCCGCTCAATGCCGGGTTCGCCGCGTCCAACGGCGTGGAATGCGCGCGGCTCGCCGCGCTTGGGCTCACATCGGCCGACGACGGGCTGGCCGGACCGCAGGGCTTTCTGCCAACGCATTCCGACGCTCCTGCTCCGACGCCGGTGCCAGCGCCGGGGCAGTTCCTGTTCGATGACATACGCTACAAGCTCCACGCCTGCTGCCACGGCACGCATGCGATGATCGAGGCGCTGCAGGAGCTTCGCGACCGGTCCGGGCTCTCTCCGCAGGCGGTCGAGGCGATCACAGTCACGGTGCACCCGCGCTGGCTGAAGGTCTGTGACATCAAGCAGCCGCGCACCGGGCTGGAGGTGAAATTCAGCTACACCCGGCT
Organism: Pseudooceanicola pacificus; assembly: GCF_009789075.1. Lineage (GTDB taxonomy): Bacteria > Pseudomonadota > Alphaproteobacteria > Rhodobacterales > Rhodobacteraceae > Pseudooceanicola > Pseudooceanicola pacificus. The sequence continues at coordinate 161,821 of NZ_WNXQ01000008.1, read as the reverse complement.
GGCCGCCATGGTCCTGTCGCGGGTGCTGACCGCGGATCCGGAAAGTTTCACCGACGCGGTGGCGTCCGACCCCTCGCTGGGGGCTCTTGCCGCGCGGGTGCGGGTGGACTCCGATCCCGGGATCGCCGACACCGCCGCGACGGTCCGGATCGTGATGCGGGATGGCACGGATGCCGAGGCAGGGCATGACCTGATGACCCGCTTCGCGCCCGCAGAGATCGAAGCCCGGGTGACCGGCAAGGTCGCGGCGGTGATCGGCCAGAGGGCGGGGCCGTTGTGGACGGCGATCGCCGGAGGCCTCGACGCTCCGGCCAGCGAAATTGCCAGGCATCTTGCGTTCAACCAAGAGACGCTGGCGGCGGAATGAGCGAGCAGAAACAGCAGGATCTGGAACCCGGGTTCATCTTCCAGCGTGTCGCCCGTCAGCGGCTGAGGCTGACGGACAAGCGCCTGGCGCCCCACAACCTGACCTCGGCGCAGGTCTTCCTGCTGAACTGGCTGCTGCACAGGGACGGGATGACCCAGAAGGAGCTGGCGCAACGACTCAGCATCGGGACCGTGGCGGTCAGCGGGATGGTCGACCGGCTTGAGGTCGCGGGGCTGGTCCGGCGCGGCCAGGACCCGAACGATCGGCGGGCCAAGAAGGTCTGGCTGAAGGATTCCGTCCGCACGAACCGTGAATTGCTCTCTGGTCTCGCGAAGGAGATCAACGACGTCTCCTTCAAGGGTATGAGCGCGACCGAGATCAAGACGCTGCTTGGCCTGATGGACAAGGTGCACCGCAACCTGGTCGAGGCGCTGGATGCCGACGATCCCAGCAAATGGGTCAACGAACAGCCGATCCGCCGCTGACCCGCGCTGTCAGATCGCCCGGTCCGCGCTTTCCCAGTAGGGTGCCCGCAGCCGCCGTTTCTGCACCTTGCCCGAGGGATCGCGCGGCAATGCGTCGGTCCGGACGTAGAGCCGCGGGAGCATGTATCGCGCGATCCGCGGCGCCAGGTGCCGGGACTGAACACCTAGGTCACCTGGTGTCTCGTCCTGAACTCGGGCGCGTCCCAGAGGCGGTCTGTCAGGATCCGCGTCAGGATCCGGGCTGCCTGCCTCACGTCCTCTTCATCCAGGTAGAGCGGAGTGAAGCCAAAGCGCATGATGTCCGGGGCGCGGAAATCGCCGATCACCCCATGCGCGATAAGGGCCTGCATCGCGGCATAGCCATCGTCGAAGGCAAAGGAGACCTGGCTGCCGCGCATCGCGGGGTCGCGGGGGCTGGCAAGGCGCAATTGGGGGCAGTTGGCCTCGACCTCCTTGATGAAGAGCTCGGACAGGCGGATGCTCGCCGCGCGCACGTCCTGCATGTCGACGCCGTCCCAGACTGTCAGCGCCTGTTCCAGCGCGGTCATCTGGATCACCGGGGGCGTGCCGACGCGCATGCGGGCGATGCCGGGGGCCGGGCGATACTCGGGCTCAAAGGCGAAGGGGGCGTCATGCCCCAGCCAGCCGGCAAGCGCGGGCTGCATTTCGGCGGCGACATCCTCGCGGGCGTAGATGAAGGCAGGGGCGCCGGGACCACCGTTGAGGTATTTGTAGGTGCAGCCGACGGCAAATTCGCAACTGGATCCGGCGAGGTCGACAGGCACCGCCCCGGCGCTATGCGCCAGATCCCAAAGCATGATCGCCCCGGCCGCATGGGCGGCCCGGGTGATGGCGGTCATGTCATGCATCCGGCCGGTGCGGTAATCGACCTGGGTGATCATGGCCACGGCGACGGTGTCGTCCATCGCACCGGCGACCTCCTCGGGCGCGACCACGCGGAGCGTGTAGCCCTGACCCAACTGCCGGATCAGCCCCTGCGCCATGTAGAGGTCGGACGGGAAGTTGCCGCTGTCGGACAGGATCACGCGGCGGGCGGGGCGCAGTTTCAGGGCTGCCGACAGCGCCTGATAGACCTTCACCGAAAGCGTATCGCCCATGGTGACGCTGCCGGCGGGGGCGCCGATCAGGCGCGCCACCCGGTTGCCGACGCGGGCGGGCTGTTCCATCCAGCCATCGCGGTTCCACCCCGTGATCAGGTGGTCACCCCATTCCTGCTCCATCATCTGCTGGACCCGTTCGGTGGTGCCCCTGGGCAGCGGACCCAGAGAGTTGCCGTCGAGATAGATCACGCCCTTGGGCAAGTGGAAACGCTCCTTGACGGGGAGGGTTCGGGTGGTGGCGTTCATAGCTGACCTCTCAGGTTCCAGAGCTCGGGGAAGAGTTCGACTTCGAGCATCTTGCGCAGGTATTTGACACCGGACGTGCCGCCGGTGCCGCGTTTGAACCCGATGATACGTTCGACCGTGGTGACGTGATTGAACCGCCAGCGGCGGAAATAATCCTCCATATCGACCAGCTTTTCAGCGAGCTCGTAAAGCGACCAATGCTGCTCTGGTGCCTGATAGACCCTGGTCCAGGCGGCCATCACGGCCTCATCCGCCTGATGAGGCTGGTCGAGGCGGTAGACAGCAGGATCGAAGGTGAGGCCAAGCTGGGCGGCAAGTTGATCCAGCGCCACGTGATACATGGATTTCCGGCCCAGTTCCTGTGTCAGCATGAGGTGCAGTTCGGGGCGGTGTTCGTGCACCTTCAGCATGGCGGTGTTGCGGTTGCCCAGAATGAATTCGATCAGCCGGTATTGATGGGACTGAAAGCCCGATGATTTGCCCAGGGCCTCGCGAAAGGCGGTGTATTCGCTGGGGGTCATGGTGCGCAGAACATCCCAGGCGTTGTTGAGCTGTTCGAAGATCCGGGCGACCCGGGTGAGCATCTTGAAGACCGGCGGGAAATTCCCCCTGGCCAGTTCATCGCGCGCGACCGAGAGCTCATGCAGGGCCAGGCGCATCCACAGTTCGGACGTCTGGTGCTGGATGATGAACAGCATCTCGTCATGGGCATCCGACTGCCGGTTCTGCGCGCCCAGAATGGGATCGAGCGCGAGATAGTCGATGTAGGACATGTCCTTGGCAAAGGACATCTGCGCCCCGTCGCTGGAGGGGTCAAAAGCCGTCATGGTCTGGCCTCGTAGTTCCGGGTCTGGAGTGTCGTTGCCACCGGCGCGCCCGAAGGGAGCAGCGTGCCGAGGTGCTGAAACGCGCGGATGGTCAGGTTGACGTGTTGTTCAAACGCGGGCCGGGCCCGGTCCGCGCCCCGCGTCACCGCGATATCGTAAAGCGCGTCATGCGGGTCGAGCGCCATCGCCTGCGCATAGATGTCCGCGATCCGCGGGGCGTTGTCGGGATGACTTTCGAACAGGTCCCGCAACCCCGACTGAATGAACAGCTGGTAGCGGCCAAGCTGATCGGTCAGCTGGCGCTGGAAATGCTGCATCCAGGGCGCGTCCGCGGCACCGATCAGCGCGTCGTGAAAGGCCTTGTGGCGCCTGTTCCAGAGCGCGATATCCTCCGGACTGCCGGTGACGGACATGGCGGGCGTTTTCGACAGTTGATGATAGGCGCCGATGACGCGCGCCTCCCAGGCATCATCGCCACGCAGGACAGACCGCTGGAACAGGCTGCCTTCGATGGCGCTGCGGCTGTGTTCCAGATCGAACAGCTCATCCAGAGAGATACCCGCCACGCGAAACCCCTTGTTGTGTTCGATCACGACCAGCTTTTCCGTGCTCAACCGGTTGAGGCATTCGCGGATCGGCGTGACGCCCACGTCGTACCGCTGTGCCATGGCGGGCAGGCGCAGGGGCGCATCCGGCGCGAGTTTGAGCGTCAGGATATCCGCGCGCATGCGCAGGTAGAGTTCATCTGATTTCGAACGCATCATGGATGTCCCCCTTTCGTTTGCCGATCTTAGCTAAGATACATGAAATGATCAATCGTATATGATTTTAGAAGTGACAATAAGATCCCTGCCCGGCCGGGCAGACCGTGGCCCGCTGCGACCTGCCCGGCGCTAAGCACATGTCGGGGTTCGGGCTGACCGAGCATGGCGTTGCCGCGTTCCGTCCGGAACCGGAGGTTCCGCAGGCCAATCACTCTGTCCCGGGCCTGACCAACGATGGTCTAGCGGGTGTGACCGGCGATCAGATCCGAAAGCATCCGCCCTGTGCCCGCCGCCTGCGTCCAGCCGTTCGAGCCGTGGCCGAGGTTCAGGAAGAGGTTTGCAAAGGCCGTGCGCTGCACGAGGCTGGGGCCGGAGGGCGTCATCGGGCGGAAACCGTGCCAGAACGTGGCGTCGTCATAGCGGGCCGCGCCGGGAAACAGCTGTTCGACGCGCGCCCGCAGGCTGCGCAGCACCGGTTCGGGCATGGAGCGATCAAAGCCCGCCAGCTCGGCGACCCCCGCCGCGCGCAGCCGGGTGCCGAGCCGGGTGATCATGATCTTGGAATGCTCGTCCATCACCGATGAACGCGGCGCCGCCTCGGTGTCGGCGATCTCGGCGGTCATCGAATAGCCCTTCACCGGGTAGACCGGCAGGCGGATCCCAAGCGGGCGGAGCAGGTCGATCCACGGCCCTGTCGCCATGACCACCGCATCCGCCGCGATCTCTTCGCCATCCTCCAGGCGCACCGCCTCGATCCGTCCGGCGCTCTTGCGGAACCCCGCGACCCGCGCCCGGAACCGGAAGCGTCCGCCCGCCTGCTCGATCAGCCCGGCCAGCGCCCTGGTAAAAAGGTGGCAATCGCCGGTCTCGTCGGTGGTCAGCCGAAGCCCCCCCGCCAGCGGCACGTCCGAACACGCCAGCCCCGGCTCCACTTCCAGCACCTCTCCCGGCGACAGGAGGCGGTGCGGGATATCCAGCTTTGCCAGCACCGCGGCCGCGCGACGACCGCCCGCCGCCTCCTCGCCGGTCTGGAAGATCTGCAGCACGCCGCCGGTGCCGTGGTCGTAGGCGATGCCGGTCTCCTCGCGCAGTTGCATCAGGCAGGCTTTCGAGAAATGCGCGGTGCGCTGCATCTGGGCCTTGTTCCGGGCAAAGCGCGCGGCGGTGCAATTGGCCACGAAGCGCGCCAGCCACTGCCATTGCGACAGCGAGGCGCGCGGCCGGATCTTCAGCGGCGCCGAGGGTTTGAACATCCAGCCCGCCGCCTTGAGCGGCATGCCGGGCGCGGCCCAGGGTCCGGCAAAGCCGGGGCAGACGCCCCCGGCATTGGCAAAGGAGGTTTCCAGCGCCACGCCCTCGCGGGCCTCCAGCACGGTCACCTCGTGACCGTCCCTTGTCAGATACCAGGCCGAGGTGACGCCGACGACGCCCCCGCCGATGACGACGATCTTCATGGCTGCGCTTTCAGTAGGTGCCGGGATAGCTGCCGCCATCCACCAGCAGGTTCTGCCCGGTGACAAAGCCCGCATGCTGCGAGCAGATGAAGGCGAAATAGGCACCGATCTCTTCGGGGCGGCCGTAGCGCCCCGCCGGGTTGGACGCGGCGCGCAGGGCGCGGACCTCCTCGTAGCTCGGCCCGCCAGGTTCCAGCATGCCTTCGATGTGTTCGCGCTGTGCGGCGCTGTCAAAGATGCCGGGCAGCAGGTTGTTGATCGTCACCCCCTTGCCGATGGTCTGCCGCGACAGGCCGGCGGTAAAGCCCACCAGACCCGAACGCGCGCCATTCGACAGGCCAAGTTCCAGCTGCGGGATCTTGACGCTGCGCGAGACGATGTTGACCACGCGGCCCCAGCCACGCTCCATCATGCCGTCCACCAGCGCGCGCATCATCATGATCGGCGGCAGCATCATCAGGTCGACCGCGGCGATCCACTCGTCGCGATCCCAGTCGCGGAAGTCGCCCGGGGCCATGCCGCCGGCGTTGTTGAGCAGGATGTCCGGCTCGGGGCAGGCCTCTATGATCGCGGCGCGGCCGTCCTTGGTGGTGACGTCCGCGGCCACCCAGCCGACCTTGGCGCCGGTGGCCGCGCGGATCTCCGCCGCGGTCTGCTCAAGCTGTTCGGCGTTGCGCGCGGCGATGGTGACCTGCGCGCCCTCGGCGGCCACCGCCATGGCGCAGGCCCGGCCCATGCCCCGGCTCGCCCCGGTGAGAAGCGCCCGGCGCCCCGCGATCCCCAGGTCCATGAATGTCTCCTTCGTGAGTGTGGTTCAGTGCGTTTGATCGGGCTCGGGCGCGAGGCGCACGAGGGCGGAGAGCGCGGCGGTCGCCTGCGCAAGGCGCGAGGTCCGGCGGTCAGAGGTCAGCACGTTGGGATTGCCGTTGCGCTCCGCTCCGCCGGCGGGGTCCGGCTGGAACCAGGCACCGGTGGGCATCACCAGCACGCCACGGCGCAGGCCGGGGTCGGGCAGGGCAGTGGCCCGGCAGGCCCCGCGGGCGTTTTCAAGCCGCACCACCTGGCCCCTGGAAATTCCATGATCCGCCGCATCCGCCGGGTTGATCCGCACCGGCGCAGGCGCGCCGGACATGCCGGCCGAGGTCTGCCAGAGCTGCCCGTGCAGCTGCCGTTCGGGCTGGTGGGTGACCAGGTGGAATTGGCCCTTGGCCGCCGTGCCGAGCCATTCGGCCGGCGCGTGAAAGATCGCGTGGCCGGGCTGGTCGGCATAGCCGAAGCCCGCGACACGTTCCGAGAAAAGCTCGATCCGGCCCGAAGGGGTCGGCAGCGGCTGCGCCTCGGGCGCGGCACGGAACCCGGCCAGCATCACCTCGGGGCCGTCCGGTGCGGGAACGCGCCAGATGCCCTGCTGCCGCAGCGCCTCGAAGCTTGGCACCGCGATGCCCTCGGCCGCGCCCTGCGCCTCGCTGGCCTGCCACATGCGGCGCAGCCAGCCCTCTTCGTCCAGTCCCTCGTCATAGGCCGCGCGGCAGCCGAGCCGCCCGGCGAGCGCGGCAAAGATGTCGCGGTCGTTGCGGGCCTGCCCCTGCGGCGGCACGAGCGGTGCCATGTAGACCACGTGCGGATCGCGCGAGGTGCCGCCGATGTCGGCGCGCTCGGCCGAGGTGGTGGCGGGAAAGACGATGTCGGCGCGGCGCGCGGTGGCGGTCCACCAGGGTTCGTGCACGATCACCGTCTCGGCCCGGGCCCATGCGGCCTGCACCTTGCCGAGGTCCTGCGCGTGATGGAACGGGTTGCCTCCGGCCCAGTAGATCATCCGCAGATCCGGCAGGGTGATCTCGCGCCCGTCGAAGGGCAGCGGCGCGCCGGGATGCAGCAGGGCGTCGGCAAAGGCGGCGGCGGGGATCGCCATGCCGGCATTGGGCAGGCCGGGAAAGGTGGGCACATAGCCGCGCCTTGCATTGGCCCCGACCGATCCCATCGAACCATATCCGAAGCTGAAGCCGCCGCCGGGCAGGCCGATCTGCCCCAGCATCGCCGCAAGCGCGATCAGCGCCCAATAGCTCTGCTCGCCGTGCTCGGCCCGTTGCAGCGACCACGAGGCGGTGAGCATCACGCGGCCTTCGCGGATCCTCTGCCAGAGGGCGCGCAGCGTCCCGACCGGAATGTCGGCCAGCGCGGCGGCCCAGTCGAGCGTCTTGGCGGTGCCATCGGCCGCGCCTGTGAGATAGGCCACCAGCTGCTCATGCCCGGTCGTGTAGCGTGCGAGGAAGTCGCGGTCGGCGCGGCCGGACACCCAGGCCTCGTGCGCAAGGGCCAGCATGATGGCGGTGTCCGAGCCGGGGCGGGGCTGGATCAGCGTCGCCTCAAGCCCCTCCGGCACGTCCTGCGCCAGGGGCGAGAGCACGGTGAAATGGCAGCCGCGCGCCTGCGCGCGGGCCACCAGATCCGGCAGCGGATGGTCCACCGCGCCGCCCGAGGTGACGCGCCAGTTCTTGGGGTTGAGCCCGCCAAAGGCGATCACCGCGTCGGAATGCCCGGCAATGCTCTGCCAGCTGGTCGAGGCATGCGAGACCGCCGCGGCGGAGCCCAGCACATGCGGCAGGATCACAGCCGCCGCGCCCCAGGAATAGTTGCCCACCTGGTCGGTGAAACCGCCCGCGGCGGCAAGGAACCGGCGCAGCTGGCTGCGGGCATGGTGCAGCCGCCCCGCCGAGGACCAGCCGTAGGAGCCGCCGAGAATGGCGGTCGGGCCGTGCGCGCGGTGCATCCGTGCGATCTCGTCCGCCGCGAGGTCGAGCGCCACGTCCCAGTCGACGGGCACCATCTCGTCCCGCCCGCGCATGTCCGAGGGCGCGGGCCCGCCATCGAGCCAGCCGCGCCGGACGTGGGGCCGGTCGATCCGCTCGGGCGAATGCACAAGCTCGGGCCAGGCGCCGATCATCGCGGGATCGGCGCCGCCCAGCGGGACGGCCCGGACAAGCCGCCCCTGCTTCACCTCGGCGCGAAAGGCGCCCCAGTGGCCGAGGCTGACCGGCGCGTGATCCAGCGCGGCGTCCTGCGCCGCATCGGTCGCCACCAGCTCCTCGGCCATCGGTTTACTCCGCCGCCAGTTTCGGCGCCGACAGGCCGTATTTCTCGGCCAGGCCGAGTTTGGCGAAGATGTCGAGGCCCTTTTGCAGAATCTCGGGCTTGGCGGGCTGCAGCGGCGCCCGCAGGGGGCCGGACGGCAGGCCGACGGCCCGCATCAGGGTCTTCACCGAGACCGGGTTGATGGTCGAATAGGCGAAATGCAGCATCGGCAGGTTGTCGAGCCAGGCTTCGCGGCAGGCAAAGGCGTCCTCGCCGGTCTGCCAGGGCTTGGAGATCACCGCCATTTCCTGCGGGATGATGTTGCCGGTCATGTTGGCCGTGCCGTGACCGCCAAGCGCCATGGTCGGGATCACCAGCCCCAGGTTGGGCGAGCAGCAGCACATGATCGACATGTCGGGCTTGGCCGCGCAGACCTGCGCCACCTGGCCGACGCGGGTGGTGCTTTCCTTCAGCACCACCATGTTGTCGTGCTTGGCCAGCTTCAGCAGATTGTCCCAGTGCAGGTCCGTCTTGACCCGCGGCGGGTTGTTGTAAAAGCCCATGCCGATGTCGGTGCTGTCGAGCACCTCCATGGCGTAGTCGGTGATCGCATCGTTGTCAGCGCAGATATAGGCCGGGGCGGCCATGATCACGCCATCCGCGCCGCTGTCCTTGGCGAAGCGCGTGTAGTCGATGGTGGTCGCCGTGTTGTTGCCGGTGACGCCGTAGTACATCAGCATCTTGCCGGGCTTCATCTTCGCCGTCTCGGCGATGATCATCTTGCGCTCCTCGGGCGAAAGCATCGAGACTTCGCCGGTCGAGCCCATGATCAGCACAGCCTCGGTGCCGTTCTCGGCATGCCAGTTGAGCAGTGTGCGGAAACCTTCGAGATCGATCGAGCCGTCGTTGTTCATCGGCGTGACAAGCGCGACGAAGGAGCCGGTGGGTTTGATGTGGGTCATGGTGTTCAACCTCCTTTGAACAGTTCAGGAACGAGAAGCTTGGGCAGGCCAAGCACGATGTCGGGGACGAAGTACGACAGGATCGCGACGAAGATCGTCAGCAGGCAGATTGGCGCCGCGGCGAGCATGCAGCGCCCGAGCGAGGCCCCGGCGATCTGCGAGGCGATCAGCAGGCAGATGCCGTAGGGTGGTGTGACCAGCCCGACCGACAGCACGATGGTCGACAGCACGCCCATGTGGATCGGGTTGATTCCGGCGGTATCTCCGAGCGCCTGGATGATCGGCAGAAAGATCAGCGTCGCCGAGATCGGGTTGAGCACCATGCCGACCAGCAGCAGGAAGCCGACCAGCATCAGGAAGATCAGGAAGGGGGTGTCCGTCACCCCGAGGATGAAATCCACGACGATCTGTGCCGCGCCGAGATAGGCGATCAGCCAGCCGAAGATGCCTGCCCCCGCCACGGTGAACATCGGGATGGCGAAATCCACCACCGCATCGGCCAGCACCTTGGGCAGGGCCCGCAGCGGCACGTCGCGATAGACCACCACCGACAGGAACAGCGCCCAGAGAACCGCCGCGATGGCGCCCTCGGTGGGGGTGAAGATGCCGCCGACGATGCCGCCCAGCACGATGACCGGGATCATCAGCGGCGGCGCGCCGCGCACCAGGATCCGGCCCATGGCCGACATGCCGGGGAAGGGGTTCGCCGGATAGCCGTAGCGCACCGCAAGCACGTAGGTATAGCCCATCATGAACAGGCCCACGAGCACCCCGGGCACCACGCCGCCGACAAAGAGCGCCCCGATCGAGACATTGCCGAAGGCGCCGTAGACGATGAGGATGATCGACGGCGGGATGATCACCCCGAGCGTCGAGGAGGCCGCGGTGAGCGCCGCGGCGAAGGGCGCGGGATAGCCCGCCTGCTTCATCGCCGGGATCAGGATCGAGCCGACCGAGGCGGTGTCGGCGGCGGCCGAGCCGGACAGGCTGGCAAAGACCATCGACACGAAGACGTTGACGTGGCCAAGCCCGCCGCGCACGTGACCGACGGTGGCATCCGCGACCTCGAGCAGCCGCGTGGTGATGCTGCCCGCGTTCAGCAGCCGCCCGAGCAGCATGAAGAACGGCACGGCGAGCAGGGTAAAGCTGTCGATGCCGGCGAACATCTGATTGACCACCGAGATCAGCGGCAGCCCCTCCATCGTGATGACCAGCGCCGAGGAGAGGATCAGCGCGAAGCCGATGTTCACCCGCACCGCGATCAGCGCGAAGAAGGCGAGAAGAAGTGTGACGAGGGGATTCATGTCCGGGCCTTCCCGAGCGGATCGCGGATCAGCGCGATCAGGTGTTCCACGAGAAAGACCGCCATCAGACCGCCAGAGACCGGCAGCGGCAGGTAGATCCAGAACCGCGAGATGCCGAGCGACTGCACCTCGCCGGTGGCCCGCATGCTGGCAAGCGTCCAGCCGTGCACGCTGAGGATCCACGCGACGATGAACCCGGCGACCAGCGTGATGATCTCGACCGGCAGGCGCACCGCGGGCCGGTGGGTCGGCAGCACGTCGACGAAGTAATGCGCGCCGGTCCGAAGGCCGAGCGCGGCGCCGACGAAGATCAGCCAGGTGAAGAGGAGCAGGGCAAGATCGCTGGTCCAGATCATCGCCGCGTCCAGCAGGTTGCGGGCGATGACCTGCAGGCCGACGGTGACGATCATGGCCGCGAAGGCGATCCAGGAACAGAGGCGGATCACCGCCGCGAGCCCGTCGCACAGACGTTGCAACATGGGAGGTCTTTCAAACTGGCTGCCTGCCGGTGACCGGACAGGCAGCCCAGGGGCGGGTTACTGCTTGAGCAGCGTGTATTCGTCGGAAAGATCGAGCTCTTCGGCAAGCTCGACCTGCAGCGGCGCGAGCACTTCCATGAAGGCGGTCTTGTCCGGGCGGGTGACGGTGACGCCATGCTCGGACTGCAGCGTCTCGACCAGCGCGGCGTCATAGCCCTTGGCCTTTTCGACACCCAGCACGTTGGCCGACTCCGCGGCCGCCTGCACGATCTGCTGCAGGTCCTCGGGCAGCTTGTTCCAGGTGACTTCCGAAATCGACGTGTGGTTCACCTGGATGGTGTGCTCGGTCAGCGCGAGGTTCGGCGCGACTTCGTAGAGTTTCGAACCGGTGTAGCCCGGCAGCGAGCTTTCCATCGCTTCGGCAACGCCGGTCTGGATCGCGGCATAGAGCTCTCCCCAAGCGACGGTCACCGGCAGCATGCCGAAGGCGGCCCAGGTCTTGGCATCCATCGGCGACGGCGGCGTGCGCATCTTCAGCCCGGCGAGGTCGGCCGGCGCGGTGATCGACACGTTTTTGGTGGACATGTTGCGGGTGCCCGAACCGCCGAGCGCCAGCAGCTTCATCCCGACGCCGCGGTCCTGGTAGACCTGCTCGAAATGGGCGTGCACCGGGGTGCCGGGGCCGACCTTCTCAAGCGCCTCGTCCATGCTGCCAAAGAGGTAGGGCATGGTGAAGATCCCGAATTCGGGGATCTGCTGCACCGCATTCGAGGTGGTGGAGATCATGATGTCGATGGTGCCAAAGGCCATCTCGCCGATCACTGCCGGGTCCTGCCCCAGCTGGCCGCTGTCGAAGATCTTGACCTCGACGCGGCCCCCCGACGCCTCTTCGATCTCGGCCTTCATGGCCTCGGCCATGTCGTTATAGGGGTGCGGCGACTTGACCAGCGTGTGGATGCGCAGAGTGACCTCGGATGCGGCGGCGGCAGCGCCTCCGAGGGCCAAGGCGGCCAGCCCGGTGCCGAGCGTGAGGAGGGCGCGTCGAGAGATGGTCATGGTCGTTTCCCTGTTGTTAGGTCGGTTCGGTGTGATTTGTCCGGACCCTTCCGTGGTGAGATGATAATTTCAAATACAATAAAATGTTGGGGTCATGCGGTCTTGTTATGAACCTGTTCGCCAAAATGCGGTTGGCTGGCGATGGTTTCCTGAAAGAGATTGAAGAATTCCGTTGCTGCGCGGGACATTGGCGTCCCGGTGGGCTTGAGCACCTGGTAGTCGAAGGGCACCGAGGGGCTGAACGGCACGACCCTGACCCTGTCGCCGAAAATGCCCGGGGTGATCGGGTCCACCACCGCAATGCCTACATCGAGGGCAGCCAGGGCGCAGGCCGAGTAGCTGGGCTGGGTCTCGGTGACGATTTTCGGGGCGACTCCCGCCTCGGCAAAACAGCGCATGAGGTAGGTATAGGTCAGCGTGCGAAAGTTCAGCGCGACCATCGGTTCTCCGTCGAGGTCCCCGGGGCGAATTTCCCTGCGGCTCGCCAGACGGTGCTTTGGCGACATCACGCATACGCAGTTCGTGCGGTAGGCTGCGAGCACTTCGACGTCCTTGCGCCCCGGATCGGTCTGCGCGATGCCGAGGTCGATCTGTCTGGACGCCAGGAGATCGAGGATCCGCGGCGAAGTATGGACATCGTGGCTGATGTCGATGCCCGGATGCTCCGTGACGATCCGCTTGAGCGTTTGTGGCAGAAGCTCGAAGGACACCATCGGCATCGAGGCGACCCTGCAGAAAGCCCGGTTGAGCGCGCGGATATCCTCGGCGACCTGCCCCAGCCGGTCGAGCCCGTAGAACATGCGTTCCACTTCCTGAAAGAACTCATAGGCCTCGCGGGTGGGCACGGCCTTGCCGCCGGGGCGATGCAGAAGCGGAAAGCCGATGCTCGCCTCAAGATCGGCCAGCATCCGGCTCACCGCCGGTTGCGAGACATTCATCGCCCGCGATGCCGCTGTGATGGTGCCGTGGCGCATGACCATTCGAAAGGCGTTCAATTGCTTCTGATTCATGGTGTCTTCGCATCGCTCCGCACGGCATCGGCCTTCGCCCTGCCACTCCTTACTACAGCACCGGCGGGTCGCCACCCAGCGACGAACAGGTGCCCGCCGCATTGTCGGGGCAGGTCCAATTCGCTGCACGCGGTTCAAGACACCCGGATCGAAGGCAGGACACCGGTCTGCCCGCAGTCAGGGATCAGCTTTTGCAAAACGCAGCGCGACCTTTGCCCCGAGCTGACGGCGGAATTCCCGTGCTTCGGGCTTGTCGAGGTCGAGGCCCATCGAGATGCGCAGCGTCGCCATGTTGGAAACCGCCTGGAAAGCGAGGCCCGAAATGACGAGATATAGCTCGGTCGCATCGCAGTCTTGGCGGATCTCGCCCGTTTTTTTCCCGCGGGCCAGAATGTCTTCGAGCACCGTCAGATTGTTGGCGGTTCGGGAGCGAATGATGTCCGACCCGCTGATCGTCCTGGCGTCGTTGAGATTTTCGGCCATCACAAGCCGCACGAAATCCGAGTTGCGGAAATGCGCCTCGAAATGGCGCTCTGCATAGCGTTGCAACGCGTCCAGCGGCGGCAGTGCGCCAAGCTCTTCCTGGGGGCCGGCACGCCCCATTTTTTCATATGCTGCCTCAAGGACGGCGCGATACAGGCCCGCTTTGTTGCCGAAGTAATAGTACAGCATCATCTTGCTGGTCTTGGTCTTGCTGGCGATGACGTTGATGCTTGCACCGTCCAGGCCCGAGCGCACGAACTCGGCCGTTGCCGCCGCGATGATGTCCGCCCGCGTCGCCTCCTCCAGCGTCTTGGCCGTCATGTCCTTCTTGTAGCGCCGCCGACCCGGCGTACGCGGTTCACTGTGGTTTTGATCTGACAAAATCGTTCAGCCCCAAGTTCCGTGCCCCGGCATTTACGCATTCCTGTGTCGCTATGTGAGACTCCATTCCCATGAAAGTTCTCGATTGACAACGTAGCGCTCATTTTTATATACCACCCAGTATAAAAACTGGAAAGCGCAAAGTACCGTGTGTTCGAGGGGGGATTTCGATGGTTGGACGCGGAACGGGTGAAGGCACGCCTCAGGCATGATTCGCTTAATTCTCAAGCGCATAGCGCTATCGGTCCCGCTTGTGATCGTGGTGACCATGCTGACCTTCGTCTTGAACAACATGGCGCCGGGCGACATGGCGGCCACGCTGTTGCAGGGGGAGGGATCCAATGCTCAGTATGAGGAATTGCGGGTAAAGCTCGGACTCGATCGCCCTGTGCTGGAGCAGTACGGGGATTGGTTGGGGAGTGCCGCGCAAGGCGATCTTGGAAAATCGTTCTTCACCGGCGAAAGCGTTGTCTCGCTTCTCAATCAACGCTTCTGGGTTTCCTTTTCCCTGGTCATCGGCGCCCTGATCCTGTGCGTCTCGGTTGGCATTTCCCTGGGACTGGTGAGCGCCCTGCGCGGCGGTTTCATCGCGCGCGCCGTTGATGTCGTCTCGGTCGCGGCGCTGATCTTTCCCAGTTTCTGGGTGGCGATCGTTCTGATGTCCGTGTTTTCGGTTTGGCTGCGATGGCTCCCCGCTGTGGGGTATACGCCGCTGACTGAAAACCCGCGTCTGTGGTTCCTGGGCCTCATTCTGCCCGTCATATCCGTTGCGCTTCATTCGATCACCACCATCGCCAAACAGACGCGCGACTCCATGGGCGATACCATGAACCGGGATTTCATCCGCAGTCTGCGGGCCTGCGGAATTCCCGAGCGCGCCATCATCTTCAAACATGCCCTGCGCAACGCCTCGCTGCCGGTGGTGACCGTCATCGGGCTTGTGACGGTTTCGGCCATCAGCGGCACCGTCTTTGTCGAGCGCGTCTTCGTTCTGCCCGGACTTGGCAGCCTGGCGGTCGAGGCGGCGCTCAACAGCGACATCGCCTTGCTGCAGGGCGTGACCGTCTATTTCACGCTGCTGATCATCGCGGTGAACCTGATCGTCGACCTCAGCTATGGCTGGCTCAACCCAAAGGCGAGGGTGGAATGACCGACGCTGTTCAAATCGATACACCTGCTGTCCCGCGCGTCGCTGGCCGCCCCAATCTGTTGCTTTCGATCCTGCTTCGCCCGCTCGGATTGTTTTCTGTGCTCTGGCTGAGCATCGTTGTTATCGTTGCGGTTTTTGCCCATCAGATCGCACCCTACGACCCGATGCAGCAGAACCTGCTGGCGATCAAGCAATACCCGAGTGCCGCGCATCTGCTGGGCACCGACGCTTTCGGTCGCGACATTCTGAGCCGTCTCATCGTTGGCAGCTCCGGCACGATACTGGGGGTTCTGCAGGCGCTGAGCGTTGCCGCTCTCCTCGGGATCTCCCTGGGTGTGGTGGCCGGCTATTTCGGCCGTTGGGTCGACAGGGCCATCGGGGTCTACGTCGAAATCATCATGGCGCTTCCCAACATCATCATCCTGCTGGTGATCTTGACGATCTTCCAACGAAACATGTCCATCGCCATGATTGCCGTCGGCATCATCGGGTCAGCCAATACCGCGCGGATCATTCGCAGCGCGACGCTTGGTGTGCGCAACGAGCTGTATATCGAGGCCGCGCGGATCACCGGACTCAGCGATCTGGCCATCATCCGGCGCCATATCATTCCCCGCATCCTGGGGCCGATCACGGTGCAGCTTTCGATCTTTGCGGCCATCAGCATTCTGATCCAGACCGGCATCAGCTTTCTGGGGCTTGGTGTGCAGCCGCCCTTTCCAAGCTGGGGCGGCATGATCCTGGAAGCCTCGGTTGCCATCAACGACTTCCCCTGGCTCTTGGTGCCATCCGGCCTGACGGTCGCCATCACTATCCTGGCGTTCGGCCTGCTGGGAGATTCCGTGCGCGACAGTCTTGCGGCGCGCTGGACCCATACGAGCACGCCCCAAAAGCAGCGCGCGGGCTTCCGTGCCGGCACGACCTCCCAACAGGCGTTCGACGACAGCGCGGCCCTGAGCGTGCGCGGCCTGACGATTGTCACCCGCAAGGATGGGGTCGAAAAAGCGCTGGTCGAAGACCTGAATTTCGACCTGGCAGCCGGGGAAATCCTGGGCATTGCCGGAGAGTCCGGTTCGGGGAAAACGCTCAGCAGCCTTGCGGTTCTGGGGCTGTTGCCTGCGGGTGTCGAGGTCGTTTCGGGCCAGATGCGGTTTTCCAGCAAGACCTACGATCTGAGCAATACGCGCGCGCTCCGCCCTTTGCGCGGCCAGCAGATCGCGATGATCTTTCAGGAACCGATGGCCGCGCTCGACCCGTGTTTCACCATCGGCCATCACCTTGTCGAAGTCATCCGGCGGCATACGCCCATGAGCCGGGCCGAGGCGCGGGCCAAAGCCATCGAGGCGCTCGCAGAGGTGCAGATCGCCGACGTCGAGACGGTGATGAAGAAATATCCCCATCAGATCTCGGGCGGCATGGCGCAGCGCGTGGGAATTGCGCGGGCGCTGATCCCCGCCCCTCAGGTCCTGCTTGCCGACGAACCGACAACCGCACTGGATGTGACGGTGCAGGCAGAGATCCTGGATCTGCTGCGCGAGTCGCAGAAGAAGCGCAAGATGTCGGTCGTATTTGTCACCCATGATTGGGGTGTGGTTGCCGACATCTGCGACCGTGCCATGGTGATGTATCACGGCAAGGCGCTGGAAACGGCCAGTGTCGAGGACATCTTTGCCCGACCGTCGCATGCCTATACCCGCGCGCTTCTGGCGGCGGACCCGCATGCCGCGCCTATTGGCGAACGCCTCCCCACAATTCAGGACATGCTGAAAGAGGGCTCCAGATGAGTGCCAATACAGAAACGCCATTGCTTTCGGTGCGCGGGCTCAACGTCTACTTCGGCCCCTTTCAGGCACTCAAGAACATCGGTTTCGATATCCCGACCGGCACAACCCTCGGGCTTGTGGGAGAGTCGGGATCCGGCAAGACGACCATCGGCAAGGTCATCCTGGGGCAGGTCAAGGCCGAAAGCGGCAGCGTGATCTACGACGGAGAAGACATCACCAATGCGTCCCGCAGTCGGCGCCGGGGCTTGGGCCGCGACATTCAGGTGGTGTTTCAGGATCCATACAGTTCGCTCAATCCCACGCGGACCATCGGACAGACCCTGAGCGAACCGCTCATGATGGCCGGTGTGACGTCGCGCACCGACATCCGCCGCCGCATCAAGGAGCTTCTCGATATCGTCGGCATGCCGGCCGACACCGCAGACCGGTATCCGTTCGAGTTTTCGGGCGGGCAACGCCAGCGCGTGGCCGTGGCGCGGGCCGTCATCGCAAAACCGCGCCTGGTGGTGTGCGACGAACCGGTCAGCGCGCTCGATCTGTCTGTGCAGGCGCAGGTTCTCAATCTTCTCAATGATTTGCAGCGGGAATTGTCGGTAAGCTTCTTGTTTATTTCCCACGATCTTACCGTCGTGCGGCACGTCTCTCACCGGACGATTGTCCTCTACAAAGGCGAGATCGTTGAGGAGGGGGACGGGGCTCAGATCCAGGATGCCCCCCAGCACGCCTACACCCGAACACTGCTGGCGGCGGCGCCCGTGCCCGACCCCGCGCGGCAAAGGGAAAAGCGACAGCGGTGGCGTGAGATGCGCCAGGCGCAACTCAATACCTAAAAAACTGACGAAGGAGGAGGAAACATGGCCATTTTCAAGTTCCCGAAACAGGCTGCCCATCTTGCGATGGCCGCAGCTGTGGCTTTCGGCGCATCCGCCGCACAACCGGCTTTTGCGGATGACATACTCACCGTGGGCAATCCGTTCCCGCCGTTCAGCCTTGATCCGGCGCTATCGGGCAACGGTCGGGCGGGCACCTGGCTGCTGCCGACTTACGAGCCGCTGGTGCGCACCAAGGCGGATGGCAGCTTCGAGCCGGCCCTGGCCACTTCGTGGCAGGTGTCCGACGACGCCCTGTCCGTGACCTTCACCTTGCGCACCGACGCGAAGTTTTCCAATGGCGAGCCCGTGAATGCAGAGGCCGTCAAGAAATCTGTCGAGTATTTTGTCAACAAGAAGGGCCCCTTTTACGTCAACCTGGCGTCCATGACTTCGGTTGAGGTGCTCGCACCGGATCAGGTGAAAATCTCCCTGTCCGAACCCAACCCGGCGATTGTCAGCCTGTTCGATCAGAACTGGAACGCCGGGGCCATTATTTGCCCGGCCATGATCGACACGCCGGACGTGCTCCTGACCGAAAGCTGCGGCGCCGGACCCTACGTGCTCGACTCCGCCAACTCGATCAGCGGCAAGACCTATGTCTATACGCCCAGCGAGACCTATTACGACCAGTCCAAAATCTACTGGGACGGGATCAAGATTTCGGTGTTCCAGGATCAGAACTCCGGCGTTCAGGCCCTCAAGGCAAACCAGCTGAAATTGCTGATCTCCGATCCGTTCACCGGTCACTCGAACAGGGCGGCGGTTGGCGACAGTCTGCGTCTGGTCACCTCTCCGCTGCAATGGGCGGGCCTGGTGCTGACGGACCGTATCGGTGAGGTCAATCCCGCGCTGGCCGATATCCGCGTGCGCAAGGCGCTCAACATGGGGATCGATCGCGACCTCGTTGCCAAGGCGATGTTCGGCGATCTGGCCTATGGAACCGACCAGATCCAGGCAAAGGGCTTTGTCGGCTATGACCCGGCACTGGAAGAGATGTACCCGTTCGATGTCGAGAAGGCCAAGGCCCTGCTGGCCGAGGCAGGGTATGGCGACGGTCTCAGGGTCAAGGCCACCTACGTGACCAGCACCCTCAACGATGCCCTGTTTCAGGCCTATGCCGGGCAGCTCAGCCAGATCGGCGTGACGCTGTTTGCCGATCCCAAGACGGGCTTTGCCGGTTTGCGCCAGGCCAACAAGGATCGCACCTACGAGACCCTGCTGTTCAACACCAACTCGGGCATTCCGGATCTTGCCAAGTTCCAGACGCTGTCGCCGACCGGGTCGCTCAACGCCTATGCGACCACTGACGACGAGCTGACCGCGTTGATCGACAAGGCCTCTGCCACCGTAGAGCCGGACGCCCGCAAGGCGGCCTGGGAAGCCGTTTATCGCCGGGTGACAGAGCTGGCCTGGTTCCTGCCCGTGCTTGGCATTGATGCGACCTATTTCGCCACGTCCGATATCGAGACACCCGAGATCGGTCAAAGCGTCATCATCGATCTCGCGTGGGTCAAGCCCGCGAACAAATAACGCGAAGTCCGGGCGGCGGGACAATCCCGCCGTCCGTTTTGTATGAGGATTTCAGGATGCTTGATCCACAAATTGCCGAAATGGACCGAAAACGCCTGTCAGGCGCCTATGCGGATCCGTTTGAGGCCATGACGACCGAAGAAGCGCGCCGCAGGGCCTGGATTATCCGCGACGACATCTATCCTGCCCCGCATATCGACGTTAAGTCCTGCGAGGATCTGACGATTGCCGGCCCCGCCGGCGACATGGCGATCCGGATCGTGCGCCCGCTCGGGGACGAAGCATCGGGCACGGTGCTGTATTTTCATGGCGGCGCCTGGATGGTCGGCGATCTCGACAGTCATCAGGCGCATGTGGCGCGGATCGCCAATCTGGCCGGGGCTGTCGTGGTGAGCGTCGATTATCGCCTTGCGCCCGACCACCTCTTTCCGGCGGCCTGTGACGACGCATTTGCCGCTTTCGATTGGGTCATTGCGCATGTCGGTGACCTTGGCGGAGACGCAAGCAAGATAGCCGTGGCGGGTGATAGCGCCGGTGGCGCGCTGGCCGCTGCCACAGCGATCCTTGCGCGGGACCGGGGGGTGTCGCTGGCGGCCCAGTTCCTTATCTACCCCGCCACCGACATGCGGCAGAACGGTCCGGAACCCAGCACCGTTGCCCTGAAATATCTGGGCCCGGATTACGAGACGGTGTCGCTGGACTGGCGTGCATCGCCCGCTTTGGCCGATCTGACGGGCGTCGCCCCCGCCATCATCGGAACCGGGGCCCATGATTTCCTGCATCAACAGAGTGTGTCTTTCGCTGAACTGCTGGGTGGCGCGAATGTGCCTGTGACTTTGCGGGTCTTCCCCGATCTGAACCACAGCTTTTTCAGCTATGCCGGGGTATCCGAGCCCTGCGCAGAGGCATCGAACCTGATGTGCGAGGACTTGCGGGCCACGCTGCACGGATGACCCGCAAGCCGCGTTCCGGTCTTCGGCCTGGCCTGATCGGCTGTCGGACGTCAGCGCCGGGCGGACAGGCGTGGCACGGCGTTCTGCCGGGACCTTGCGGTGGCTCGGGCGAGGTCCAGCCGACGGTGCAGCGAGCCGTGGCAACCCGGAAGGAGGGAATGCTGACATGACCGATAGCCTCAAGCTGGGCCTGATCGGAGACAATATCGCCCGCTCCCGCTCCCCCCTGCTGCACCGGCTGGCCGGAGCGCAGCACGGGATCGGGGTGACCTACGACCGGCTGGTCCCGAACCAGCTTGACCAGGACTTCGCCGCGGTCTTCGAGGGCTGCCGCACCGGCGGCTATCGCGGCATCAACGTGACCTATCCCTACAAGGAAATTGCCGCCCCCATGGTCCGGATCGACGACCCGATGGTGCGCGCCATCGGCGCGGTCAACACGGTGATCTTCGGCAAAGATGGTCCGCGCGGGTACAATACCGATCATACCGGTTTCATGGCCGCCTATCGTTCCGTCCTGGAACAAGCCGCGCCCGGCACGGTCCTGATGATCGGCACCGGTGGCGTCGGCCGGGCCGTGGCCTTCGGGCTCATCGGCCTTGGGGTTCGGGCGCTCAGGCTTGTCGACCGCGATCCGGCCAAGGCCGAGGCGCTGGCCCAGTCCCTGCAGGAGGCCGCGCCCGACACCGACATCACCATCTGGGACGACGGCGAAAAGGCAGCCGAAGCGGCGGACGGGCTGATCAACTGCACCCCGGTCGGCATGGTCGGCTACGAGGGCACCCCCCTCCCGGCCGCAGCCATGAAGGGCGCAAGCTGGGCCTTCGACGCGGTTTACACCCCTGCCGACACGCAGTTCCTGACCGATGCGGCGGCCGCGGGCCTTTCCGTCCTCTCGGGCTGGGAGCTATTCTTCCACCAGGGCGTCCACGCCTGGGCGCTCTTCTCGGGGTTCGGACCGGACGAGACCGAGCTGCGCTCCAGCCTCATGGACATGGGAGCCGCCGCGTGAAGACCTCCATCGCCACCGTATCCATCGCCGGCACCTTCCGCGAGAAGCTGGAGGCCATCGCCGCCGCCGGGTTCGACGGGATCGAGATCTTCGAGCAGGACTTCATCGCTGACGAGGGCGCGCCGCGCGATGTCGGCAACCTGATCCGCGACCACGGGCTGGAGATCTCTCTCTTCCAGCCTTTCCGCGATTTCGAGGGGCTGCCGGATCCGCTCCGCGCCAAGGCTTTCGACCGGGCGGAGCGCAAGTTCGACCTGATGCAGCAGCTTGGCGCCGAATTGCTGCTCGTCTGCTCGTCGGTGCATCCGGGGGCGATTGGCGGCATCGACCGCGCCGCGGCAGATTTCCGCGAACTCGGCGAGCGCGCCGCCGCCCGGGGCCTGCGCGTCGGTTACGAGGCGCTGGCCTGGGGCCGCCATGTCAACGACCACCGCGACGCCTGGGAGATCGTGCGCCGCGCCGATCACGCCAACGTCGGGCTGATCCTCGACAGCTTTCACACCCTCGGTCGGGGTATCGACCCCGAGACGATCCGGCGCATTCCCGGCGACAGGATCTTCTTTGTCCAGCTCGCCGACGCGCCCGCGATCGACATGGACCTGCTCTACTGGTCCCGCCATTTCCGCAACATGCCCGGTGAGGGCGATCTGGACGTCACCGGCTTCATGCGCGCAGTGACGGCGGCGGGATATGCCGGGCCGATCAGCCTGGAGATCTTCAACGACCAGTTCCGCGGCGGCCCGGCGCGTGCCATCGCCAGGGACGGCCACCGCTCGCTTGTGGCACTGATGGACGACGTGCGCCGGACCGAACCCGCGTTGAAGGTCGACCTGCCCGCCCTGCCGCCCCGCCAGGACATCCGCGGCACCAGGTTCATCGAATTCGCGACCAGCGGCGCCGAGGGCGAGGCGCTGCGCCACCTGCTCACCTCGCTCGGCTTCGCCCGGATCGGGCAGCATGTCGCCAAGGCGGTGACGCTTTGGCAGCAGGGCGATATCCGCATCGTCCTGAACGAGGAGCGCGGCGATTTCGCCGGGTCGGCATTCAACGTCCACGGCACCTCGATCTGCGACGTGGGATTGGGCGTGCCCTCGACCGAGGACACCATCGCACGGGCAACCGCGCTAGGCGCAGAGCTTTTCGCCCAGCCTCTCGGGCCGGGCCAGATCGACATTCCGGCGATCCGTGGGCTCGGCGGTTCGATCCTCCATTTCATGGACGAGACCCACGCGCAGGTCTGGAGCACCGAATTCGGCGCCTCTGGGCCGGGCCCCGCGGGCGCGGGGCTGACCGGTATCGACCACGTTGCCCAGACCATGACCTATGACGAGATGCTCAGCTGGTCGCTGTTCTATACCTCGCTGTTCGATATGGCGAAGGCGCCGATGGTCGATGTCGTCGATCCCGACGGCCTTGTCAGAAGCCAGGCCATCGCGACCCCCGATGGCACCTTCCGCATCACGCTCAACGGGGCCGAGACACATCGGACCCTGGCCGGGACCTTCCTGGCCGACAGCTTCGGGGCGCCGGTCCAGCACGTGGCCTTTACCACCGACGACATCTTCGCCACGGCCGAGGCGCTCGCGGCCTCAGGTTTTCCGCCGCTGCCGATGTCTGCGAACTATTACGACGACCTCGCCAGCCGCTTCGACATTCCGCCGGACATGCTCGCCCGGATGCAGGCGCGACATATCCTCTATGACCGGGATTCGACCGGGGAATTCTTCCAGACCTACTCGCGGCCCTTCGCGGGCGGGCTTTTCTTCGAGGTTGTCGAGCGCAGGGACGGCTATTCCGGCTATGGCGCCCCCAATGCCCCGTTCCGGATCGCCGCGCAAAAGCGGCTGGGGCGGGTGAAGGGGATGCCGGCGAACTGATCCACCGGTCCGGTGCGGCCCTGCGCCGGTGACACGGCGAAGCAGGTGGGTGAACCCGTTACGCCCCGGGCCGGGTGTCCGCCGGCCAGGGCGTTCTTGAAGCCAACGCCAAGGACCGTGAGTGGCATCAAGGCGGCCCGCACCCGAACTGTGCGACAAAGACCGGTCGCGTAACAGCAGCGATAGGTTAAGCTCGTCCCGGGGCAAGGCGTGTGGGCTGACTCCCGTTTCACGCAGAAAGGCCGGAAAAGGCTGGTAACTGGCATCATGGACGACGGCAGCAAGACAAGAAGCGGCACCCAGAGCGTGGACCGTGCGTTCGACATTCTTGACGCCATTGCACGGTCATCGCCATCCGGCGCGTCGCTCAAGCATGTCTGCGAGACCACCGGCCTGACCAAGCCGACCGTTCACCGGATCCTGGTCACGCTGCAGGAGCGCGGCATCGTCGAGAAACAGCTGGACCTGCGGTATCATGTGGGGCGGGAGCTGACGCTTCTGGGTCTGTCGTCCGAACTGCGGCGGTTCCGGGAACTGGCTTCTCCGGCGCTCAGCCAGTTGAGCGATGCGATCGGGGATGCGGTGTTTCTGTCCGTGCGGAGCGGGCTCGACACGGTCTGCGCCGACAGGCGCATCGGGTCCTTTCCGATTCAGGTCCTGTCGATCGAAATCGGGTCGCGGCGGCCCCTGGGGATCAGCGCGAACAGTGTCGCCATCCTGTCGCGTGTGTCCCGCGCACAGGCCGAAGAGGTGCTGACCCAGAATGTCGACCGTTTGCGCGCCTATGGCGTGCCGATGCAGACCCTGCGCGACCGGATCTCCGACGCGCGCCGGCGTGGCTACACCGTCCTGCCCCGCGCCATCGCCAAGGGGACCAGCGCCATCGCCTTTCCGATAACGGATGTGCTGGGCCGTCCCGTTGCCGCGATCAGCACCATCGCCATTTCCTCGCGTCAGCGCGGGGCGCGGGTGGGCGCGCTTGTCGATCTTCTGGGGGCGGCGACCGCGGAAATCTCGCTTGCCATCACCGCGGGGCAGGGCTGAGCCTGCGCCGCCGGATTGCGAGGACGACCGGAACGATCAGCGCCAGCGCCACGAGGCCAAGGCAGATCACCGAGACGGGCGAGGACAGGAACGCCCCGAAGTCGCCGTTGCTGATGAACAGGGTGCGGCGGAAATTCTCCTCGACCAGCGGGCCCAGGATGTAGCCCAGCAGGATCGGCGCCACCGGATAGCGGAACAGGGTCATCACGAAGCCGAGGATGCCGAAGGCCACCGCGACAAAGACGTCGAAGACATTGCTGTTCACGCTGAACACGCCGACGCAGATCAGAAAGATGATCAGCGGGTAGAGCACCTGGCGGGGGATGTTCAGGATTTTCACCCAGACGCCGATCATCGGCAGCGTCAGCAGCACCAGGATCAGGTTCCCGACCCAGAAGCTGGCGACCAGCCCCCAGAACATGTCGGGCTGTTCCGAGATCAGGTTGGGCCCCGGCACGATGCCGTGGATGATCATCGCGCCCAGCATGAAGGCCATCACCGCATCGCCGGGAATGCCGATGCAGAGCGTCGGAATGAAGGCCGCCTGGACGGAGGCGTTGTTGGCGGCCTCGGGGGCGGCGATGCCCTCCACCGCGCCGGTGCCGAATTTCTCGGGCGTGCGCGAGATGCGCTTTTCCGTGGCATAGGCGATGAAGGCGGCGATGGCAGGTCCCGTTCCCGGCAACGCCCCGATCCAGGAGCCGAGCAGCGAGCCGCGGATCGCGGGCATCACCGACTGGCGCGCCTCGGTCCGGGTGGGCAGCATCTCGCGCAGACGAAAGCTTTTCTTGGGCGGCTGCGGGGCAGGTGGCGCGGCGAGGTTGGACAGAACTTCGCCGATCCCGAACAGGCCCATGGCCATGGCGACCAGGTTGATGCCGTCGGTCAGTTCCAGATAGCCAAGCGTGAAGCGATAGGCGCCGGAGGTGACATCCGTGCCGACCATGCCGAAGATCAGGCCCAGCACCATCATCGCCAGCCCCTTGACCGGAGAGCCCGGCGATGCGGTCGAGGCCGCGACCAGCCCCAGCAGCATGACGGCAAAATATTCCGGCGCGCCAAAGGACAGCGCGAACCGGGCCAGCGGCGCGGCAAAGGCGACTAGCAGGATAATCCCGACCATGCCCCCGAAATAGGAGCTGAGCGTGACGATGAACAGCGCCTGACCCGCCCGGCCCTTGCGCGCCATCGGATTGCCGTCAAGGCAGGTCGCGGCGGCAGCGGGCGTGCCGGGAATGTTCAGCAGGATCGACGAGGTCGAGCTGCCGTATTGCGCACCGTAGAAGATGCCCGACAGCAGGATCAGCCCGTGCACCGGCAGCATGTAATAGGTCAGCGGCAGGCAGAGCGAGATCGCGGCAAGCGCCCCGATCCCGGGCAGGACGCCGACGAAGGTGCCGAGGATGACACCGCCCAGGCAGATCAGGATGGCTTCCCAGGTCAGCGCGATCTGGAAGCCGAGTGCGAGGTCATGCAGCACGCTCAAAACCAGTCCCCGATCAGGTTGAAGGTCAGGCCGAAGCTCAGGATGAAGACGACATATCCGACCGCCGCCAGGATCAGGCCGAGCAGGAGCGCGCGTTTCAGATCAAGCTCGTCCTCGGCGAAAGAACACATGACGATCAGCGCGAGGGTCGCGATCACAAGGCCCGCGCCTTCGATCAGAAGCGACCAGATGATGATACCGGGCAGATAGAAGAAGGCGGGCGTCAGCCGCCGCGAGACGGGATCGTCGGCCCCGGCTTCCTTCATGGCGAGGGCGGACAGGATCATCATCGCGATGCCAAGCCCCAGCGGAAAGGCCCCCGGGCCGATGTCGTTCAGCTGTCCCAGCCCGTAACGCAGGCCGTAGATGGCGGCGATCAAGCCGATACCGAAGAGAAAGACGCCAAAGATCAGTTCGGGCCCGCGCCCTATGGAATAATACCTGTCGCGCATGATGACTCCCCCCGGATGATCGGGGCGGCACCTCCTCCGGCACCGCCCCGGTTGTGCCTTACTTGTTGGCGTTGACCTCGGCCACGATCGGGCGCCACGTGTCGTCGATTTCGGTCAGGAAGGCGCCGAACTCCGCCGGGGTCATCGGCGAGGCGAGCGAGCCGAGATCCTCGAACCGTTTCTTGACGTCATCGCCGTTCAGCGTCTCGGTCAGCGCGGCGGAAATCGCGTCGATGGCCTCTTGCGGGGTGCCGGCAGGGGCGAGCAGGCCGGTGAAGGTCACGGCGGCAAAGTCGAACTTGCCGGTTTCCTTCAGCGTCGGCACATCGGGCAGGGCGGGCACGCGCTCGCTTGACGTCACCGCCAGCGGCACAACCGCGCCGTCCTTGATGTAGGGCAGGATGACCGACATCTGGTCAAAGCTGAACGCGGTCTCGCCGCCGATCAGGGATGCGATGGCGGGCGCGTTGCCCTTGTAATGCACGATGCGGAAATCGCCGCCGCTGTCGGCCTTCAGCTTCTCGGCGGCCAGGTGGTTGGTGGTGCCCGCGCCCGGCGATGCCATCAGCAGGTTCTTTTCGCCGGCAGTGGCCAGCAGCTCGTCGATATCGGTGATGCCCACGTCCTTGCGCACGGTCAGCGCCATCGGGGTGATCGACACGCTGCCCACGGGCGCGAAATCGGTTTTCCAGTCGTAGGCGTCGGGACGGTTCATCGTCATCGGCGCAAACAGCAGCGGGCCGTTGGCGGCCATGAACAGCGTGTAGCCGTCGGCATCGGAATTCTTGACGTATTCCGCCGCGATCATGCCGCCGGCGCCGGCGCGGTTTTCGACCACGATCGGCTGACCAAGGATCGCTTCCATCTTCGGCGCGATGATCCGCGCCGAGGTGTCGACATTGCCGCCCGGCGGATAGGGCACCACAAGCGTGACCGGCTTGGACGGAAAATCGGCAGCGATGCCGGTGACGGGCAGGACGGCCAGAACGACGGCCAGTGCATTCTTCCAGGACTTCATGAGTACCTCCCTTGTGTTTCTTGTTCCGATGCCGCCCTCCTGCGGCGCTCCGGAGCTGTCCCCATTGGACGCAGAACCACCCGTTTCCAAGCAACCCAAAAAACCGAAAAATTCCACATTGTGGACCTTTCGTGCTTTTGATCTTGCCGATACAGGGCCCGCGATATTGTCTGGCCACAAAGGGAGGAGTGCCATGATCGTAGATCCGTCGGATCTGTCGGCCGAGAAGAGTTACCGTCTGCTGACGGGCCTTGTCGTTCCGCGGCCCATTGCCTGGGTGTCCAGTCTGAACGACGCGGGCAGCGTCAATCTTGCCCCGTTCAGCACGTTTACCTTCGTGTCGCCCAAACCGCCGATGCTTGGATTCAGCGTCGGCCGGAAGGGTGACACATACAAGGACACCTCGCGCAACATCCTGGCCCGCGAAACCTACGTGGTTCACATCGCCGACCGCAGCCTGCTCGACCCGCTGCACTCCAGCGCCGAGGAGGTCACCGCCGATATCAGCGAAGCGGAGATGCTGGGCCTTGAGACCGTGCCGAGCGATCTGATCGACGTGCCCCGGATCGCGGCGGCCCCGGTCGCAATGGAATGCCGCCTGCGTCAGGTGCTGGAATTCGGCGAGACCCGAAGCCGTTTCATCGTCGGAGAGATCCTGCGCATCCACCTGCGCGACGGCCTGATGGTGGATGGCAAGATCGACACGCTTGAGCTTGACCCGATCTGCCGTCTCGGCGGGCCGAACTATGCCACACTCGGAGAGGTCACCACCCTCCGCACCCTGACACAGACCCCCAAGCAGACAGGAGGCTGATCCGTGAAGCTTGCCAGCTATACCAAGGACGGAACCCCCGGGTTCGGGATCGTCACCGAGGGCGGGATCCTCCCGCTGGACGGCCGCCTCGACGGGATCGCCACCCTGCAGGAGCTGATCGAGAAGGACGCCTTGGGCAAGGCGCAGGCCGTGACCGGCGATGCGCTGCTCGATCCGGCCGATGTGACCTATGCCATCCCCGTCGACCGGCCCGAGAAAATCTGGTGCATCGGGGTGAACTACGGCAACCGCAACGCCGAGTACAAGGACGGGTCGGACCTGCCGAAGTATCCGTCGCTCTTCGTGCGCTCGCGCCAGTCCTTCGTCGGTCATGACGCCCCGCTGGAACGGCCGCGCGTGTCCGAACAGCTGGATTACGAGGGCGAGATCGCGCTGGTCATCGGCAAGGGCGGCCGGGACATCCCGCGCGAGACTGCGCTGGATCACATCTTCGGCCTGACGATCTGCAACGAGGGCACGGTCCGCGACTGGCTGCGCCACGGCAAGTTCAATGTCACGCAGGGCAAGAACTTCGACCGCTCGGGCGCCATCGGCCCCTGGATCGTGACGGCGGATGAGCTGGACCCGGGCGCCGAGCTGTCGCTGCAGACCCGCGTCAATGGCGAGGTCCGCCAGAAGGACACGACCGCGAACCTGATGTTCCCGTTCGATTTTCTGATTTCCTACCTCAGCACCTTCGCGACGCTTTCGCCCGGCGACATCATCGTCACCGGCACCCCGACCGGGGCGGGCGTGCGGTTCGACCCGCCGATCTGGCTGAAACCCGGCGACGTGGTCGAGGTCGAGGTGCCGGGCATCGGCACCCTGTCCAACGGCGTCGCCGATCAGGAGACGGGCCATGCTTGAGGACAGCACGGTCCGCGATATCGCGCAGCAGCTGGACGAGGCCGAGCGGAGCGCGACCCAGATCGGCCAGCTCTCGCTCGCCTATCCGGATATGGAGATGGCCGACGCCTATGCCATCCAGAATGCCTGGCTGGGGCTGAAGCTGGCGCAGGGCCGGACGGTACGGGGCCACAAGATCGGGCTGACCTCACGCGCGATGCAGCAGGCCGTGGGGATCGACGAGCCGGATTACGGCTTTCTGACCGACGAGATGTTCCTGGACGACGCCGCGCAGATCGACACCGCACGGCTGATCGAGCCCAAGATCGAGGCAGAGCTGGCCTTCATCCTGCGCGAAGACCTCTCGGGGCCGAGCTGCACCCTGCACGACGTGCTGGACGCGACCGCCTACGTGACGCCGGCGCTGGAGCTGCTGGACGCAAGGATCGAACGCTTCGACACGGCCAGCGGGCGGCGGCGCAACGTGCTCGACACCGTGTCCGACAATGCCGCCAACAGCGCGAT
Source organism: Pseudooceanicola pacificus (assembly GCF_009789075.1). Lineage (GTDB taxonomy): Bacteria > Pseudomonadota > Alphaproteobacteria > Rhodobacterales > Rhodobacteraceae > Pseudooceanicola > Pseudooceanicola pacificus. Next base: position 132,447 of record NZ_WNXQ01000008.1, on the reverse strand, counting down.
CATCTGCGGCGGGCTGACCGTGCGGCCGATGGACACCGACCTGCGCCGCGCCAGCGCCATCGTCCTGCGCAACGGCATTGTCGAGGAAACCGGCGTCGCGGCGGGGGTGCTGAACCATCCCGCCAATGGCATCGCCTGGCTCGCCAATCGTCTGCATCCCTGGGGCGTCACGCTGAAGGCCGGGCAGGTGATCCTGGCTGGCTCCTTCATCCGCCCGATCGACGCCCGCAAGGGCGATACCTTTACCGCCGACTATGGGCCGCTTGGCACCGTGTCCTGCCATTTCACCTGAGGAGGAGCGAAGATGGGCAAACGTCGCAGCATCTACCTGAAGGATTTCTCGCACAAGAACCCGATCCCGGCGGCCGCCGTCATCGACGGGCTGCTGATGAGCGGCATCATCTACGGCCTCGATCCGGCAACGGGCAAGGCGGCGGAGGGTCTGGAGGAACAGACCCGCCTGATGTTCGTGCACCTGTCGCGGATCCTGGAAGAGGCCGGTATGGGGCCGGACAACGTCCTGAAGCTGGATGTCCTGCTGCTGGACCGGTCGCAGCGCGGCCCGCTCAACGCCGAATGGGAGGCGATGTTCCCCGATCCCGATGACCGCCCCGTGCGGCAGGCGATGCAGGCCGACCTCGACAACGGAAAGCTCATCCAGTGCAACGTGACCGCCTACGCGGCGCCGTAAGGAGTCAAGACCATGCCCGATTATTACCCGTTCCATCCGACCCCGCGCCGCCCCGCCGTCCTGCCGCCCGCCGGCACGATCGACAGTCAGTTCCACGTGCTGGGCGACCCGGACACCTATCCGACCCGCCCCGGTGCCGCCTATCACATGCCTTCGGCCACCTGGGAACGGGCGAAACACGTGCACGACCAGCTGGGAATCGACCGCGGGATCATCGTGCAGACGACGACCTATGGCGCGGATCACCAGGTGGTTCTGGATGCGCTGGACGCCCTCGGCCCGAACTACAAGGGCTGCGCCAACGCGCTGGTCTTTGCGGAAAAGGACGACGCCTATCTGCGGAAACTGAACGACGCCGGGATCAACGGTGCGCGCTTCAGCTTCCGCGAGGCGCTTGGCGCGGTGCTGAGCGACGACGACTTCAAGGCCGCCACGGACAAGCTGCGCGACATGGGCTGGTACATGAAGGTCCAGCCCGAACAGACCGGCATCGCCCAGCACGTCGGGAAATTCGCGGATGTCGACATTCCGATCCTGATCGACCACATGGGCCGGGCGGATGCCTCCAAGGGCGTGAACGACGAAAATATCGTGGCCCTGAAAAAGCAGCTCGACCGCGGCAATGTCTGGGTGATGCTGTCGCTTGGCGAAAAGGTCTCGGCCGCCGGTGCGCCCTATGACGACGTGGTGCCGCTGGCACAGGCGCTGATCGACCATGCGCCCGAGCGCTGTGTCTGGGCGTCGGACTGGCCGCACCCCGTGTCGAAAAAGCAGCCGCCGAACGACGCGGACCTGCTGGAACTGTTCTACCGCTACGCCCCGGACGAGGCGATGCGCAAACGGATCCTGGTCGACAATCCCGCCAAGCTTTTCGGCTTCGATCCGGTTGCCTCATGACGAAGAGACTGCGCGACGCCCTCGCCGAGGCCAGGGCCGGGGGCCGGCCTGTGCTGAACGGCTGGATGATGACCCCCGAACCCGCCGTGCTCGAAGCGATGGCGGCGCATGGCTGGGACTGTGTGACGCTCGACCTGCAGCACGGGCAGATCGACCTGACCCAGGCGCGCACGCTGGCACGTACGGCCTCGGGTCTGGGGGTGCCGCTTCTGGCGCGCCCGGCCTGGAACGACGTCGCGATGATCTCGCGCCTGCTGGACGACGGGTTCGAAGGGATCATCTGCCCGATGATCAACTCGGCCAAGGATGCCCGCAGGCTGGCCGCCGCCGCCCATTATGCGCCGCGCGGCGAACGCAGCTTCGGGCCGGTCCGGGCGCGGTTGGCCTTTGGCGCCGACTACTGGAAAGAAACCTCTGACAGTCTGCTGATCCTCGCGATGATCGAAACGCGCGAGGCGCTGGCGGCCCTGCCTGAGATCCTCGCGGTCGACGGGATTTCGGGTGTCTATGTCGGCCCGGCGGATCTGAGCCTGACGCTGATCGGTCAGCCGACCGGAGAGCCGAGCGATCCCACGGTCATCGCCGCCGTGGACGACATTCGCAAGACGGTGCAGCAGGCAGGCCGCTTTGCGGCGGTGCACAACCTGACGGTCGATCACACGGCGAAGATGGCCGGGAATGGCTGGAACATGGTCACCGGACCTTCCGATATCGCGCTGCTGGCCGGGGCGTCGGCGGACGCGGTGCGTCGCCTGAAGGGCAAGTGACACCGGCGAAAGCCTTGTGCCGCTATGCCCCTTCGGGGTGCCGGGCCCTGCCCGCATCGGCACGTGGCGCGGCGCGGCCGACGCCGGGCATTACAGGCGTCAGCCGACAAGTTTCTTGATGAAATGAAGGGCGTATTCCGGCAGATCGTGAGATCTGCGGGTGATGACTTCGTAGGGGTCGCTTTTCCATTCCAGCTGCATCGGAAGCGTGCAGGCCGCACCGAACGTGACGAAGAACTCGGCGACATCGCTTGACAGCAACGCCACCATATTCGGATCCCCCTGGATGAGAGTCATTGTCGCAAGCGCGGAACGTGTCTCCAGCAGGGCCAGCGGAAATGCCAGGCCCGCCCGGCGGTATTCCTGCTCCAGCGACAGTCGCATCGGCATCCCTGCCTCGTAGACAATCCAGCGCGACTCCGCGAGATCCTCCAGCTGGATCCGCTCCCGGCCGACCAGAGGATGCGCCGGATTGGCAACGACGGCCAGCTGTTCATCGTGAAAGGCGGTCACATGATAAAGCTGCGGCGTGGCGCTGACCGAGCTGCGCCCGATCACCAGATCGAGCAGACCGCGATCAAGCTGGCGCAGAAGCTCGGCACTGCTGTCCTCGATAATCTCGAAGGAGGTCTGCGGGTAGCGCGTGAGGTGCTGCTGGATGACCTCGTTCAGAATGGGCACCGCGCCCATGATCGTGCCAATGCGCAGCCTGCTCCAGTTGCCGGCGGTGATGGCGTCAAGCTCCAGCTCCAGCTTGCCCAGTTGCGCCAGCATCGTCTTTGCGTTGCGGATCACGCAATCGCCCGCCGCGGTGGGGGTCAGCCCGCGATTGGTGCGGTGAAAGAGCTTCTTGCCCGTCAGCGCTTCGGCCTCTTGCAGCGCCTTTGTCGCGCGCGGCTGGCTCATCGCGATCAGTTCGGAGGCGCGTTTGAGCGAGCCGCTGTCATCAATGGACGAAATCAGCAGCATATGGCGCAGCGACAGCCTGACAAGAGGGCGGCGGCTCATCTGACAGTTTCCTTTTTGTTATACCTATATCGGAAGATTGCGGATTTACGCGAAGTGTTTGCGCTTTATTATGCTGAAACGACCATAATTTCGGCGTTCTGTAAATCAGGGCGACGCTTTTGGGATGCTTTTTTGGAATACCACGGGGAGGGTATTTATGGGGCTCATCAACTACGTGACGCGCATCCAGTTCGGGTACGGCGAACTTGCGACTTTGACGTCGGAACTGACGTTGGCAGGAATCGCGCGACCGATGGTTGTCACCGATAAGGGGGTGCGCCAGCTCGGGTTGATCGAAAGGATCGAAACCATCCTCGGAGCGGCGCCCGTGGCGGTCTATGACGACACGCCCGGCAATCCGAACGAGGCTGCCGCTCATGCCGCGACCGAGGTGTTCACCCGTTCGGGGGCCGATGGGATCATCGCGGTCGGGGGCGGTTCCGCGCTCGACCTGGCCAAGGCGGTCGCGATCCTTGCGGCGCATGGCGGCGCGCTGAAAACCTATGCGGCAATCGAGGGTGGGGGTGAAAAAATCACCGCCAAGACCAAGCCGATCATCGCCATTCCGACAACGGCAGGCACCGGCAGCGAAGTTGGCCGCGGCGCGATCATCATTCTTGCGGATGGGCGCAAGGTCGGGCTGCTGTCGCCCTATCTGGTACCCAAAGCGGCCATTGTGGATCCTGACCTGACCCTGACCCTGCCGCCGATGCTGACGGCGGCGACGGGGATGGATGCGATTTCGCATTGCATCGAGACCTATCTGGCCCCGTCCTTCAACCCGCCCGCCGACGGGATTGCGCTGGAAGGGCTGCGGCGCGGTTGGGCGCATGTCGAGGCCGCGACGCAAGAGCCGGGCAACAAGGACGCGCGGGCGAATATGGCGATGGCCGCGACGATGGGGGCGATGGCGTTCCAAAAGGGTCTGGGCTGTGTTCACAGCCTCAGCCATGCGCTCGGCGGGATCAATCCGCGGCTGCATCACGGCACGCTCAACGCGATCTTCATGCCCGCGGTGATTGATTTCAACCGCGCCGCGCCTACGGCAATCCAAGAGGATAAATACGCGCATCTGGCGCGCGCCATGGGGCTTGGCTCGGGCGACGAGATCGGGAAGGCCATTCATGACCGCACGCTGGCAATCGGCCTGCCGACGCGGTTGTCCGAGCTTGGGGTGACCGAGGATCTGTTCGAGCGGATCATCACCGGGGCGCTGGCGGACCACAGCCACAAGACCAACCCGATTGAGGCCAGTGCGCAGGATTACCAAAGGATGCTGACCGCCGCGTTCTGACACTTCGAGAGGGCCGCGCGTGCCCGGCGGGGCCGCGGTTCTTTCTTCAGGCATTTGCATGTCTCCGATGCCGTCCCCACGGGGCGGTGCGGGCGGAGCCGTGCCCTATCCCAGGGGAGCCATCTCATGACCGATCTCGGCGACCGTTCCTTCCACGGCAAGCACTTGATTGCCGGTTCTTGGGTTGCTTGCGGGGCGACCTTCCGCAGCGAGCCGGCGCATGGGCCCGTGCGGGCATTCAGTTCGGGGACGGTTGACCTGGTCGATCAGGCGGCCGAGGCGGCCGAGGAGGCGTTCTGGAGCTATGGCTATTCCACCCGCGCCGAGCGGGCGGATTTTCTTGACGCGATTGCCAAGGAGATCGAGGCGCGGGCCGAGATAATCACCTTGATCGGGACGCAGGAAACCGGCCTACCGGTGGCGCGTCTGCAGGGCGAGCGCGGGCGCACGGTGGGCCAGTTGCAGCTGTTTGCGACCCATATCCGCAAGGGCGACTATCTCGACCGCCGCCATGACGCAGCCCTGCCCGAACGCGCGGCGGGTCCGCGCCCCGATATCCGGCTGATGGAGCGCCCGGTGGGCCCCGTCGCGGTGTTCGGCGCGTCGAATTTCCCGCTCGCCTTTTCGACGGCGGGCGGCGATACGGCGGCGGCGCTGGCGGCGGGCTGTCCGGTGGTGGTCAAGGGCCATTCGGCACATCCGGGAACCAGCGAGGTCATCGCCGAGGCCATCCATGCCGCGATCCTGCGCAGCAAGCTGCATCCCGGAGTGTTCAGCCTGATCCAGGGCGGCAATCGCGCGGTTGGCTCGGCGCTGGTGCAGCATCCGCTGGTCAAGGCGGTGGGCTTCACCGGCAGCCTTGCGGGCGGAAGGGCCCTGTTTGACCTCTGTGCGCAGCGCCCCGAGCCGATCCCGTTTTTCGGCGAGTTGGGGTCGGTGAACCCGATGTTCATCTTGCCCCAGGCGATGGCCGCGCGCGGGGGCGAGCTGGGGCGGGGCTGGGCCGGCTCTTTGACGATGGGCGTGGGGCAGTTCTGCACCAATCCCGGCATTGCGGTCGTTCTCGACACGCCCGCGGCGCAGGACTTTGTCGCGAGCGCAGCCGAGGCGCTGGCGCAAGTCGCGCCGCAGCCGATGCTCACGCCCGGGATTGCCCAGGCATACCACGCGGGACAAGCGCGCATCGCAGACAGCGCGGCCAGGCCGGTTTTCGCCAGCACTTCCGAAGGGCGCCATGCGACGCCCGGCCTTTACGAGGTCACGGGCGATCAGTTCCAGCAAGATCACGGCTTGCACGAGGAGGTGTTTGGGCCGCTCGGGCTGGTGGTGCGGGCCCGCGATCTTGCCGATTTGCAGCGCCTTGCCAAAGGCTTCGACGGTCAGCTCACGATGACGCTGCATATGGATGACGGCGATCTGACGGCGGCGCAGAGCCTTGCGCCGATCCTCGAACGCAAAGCCGGGCGGGTGCTGGTGAACGGCTTCCCGACCGGGGTCGAGGTGGTGGACGCGATGGTCCACGGCGGTCCCTATCCGGCTTCGACCAATTTTGGCGCAACGTCCGTGGGCACGCTGTCCATCCGGCGGTTCCTGCGCCCCGTCAGCTATCAGAATTTTCCAACGGCGCTGTTGCCCGAGGATCTGCGCTAAGGCGCGGGAGGAGGCCCGCGGCCCAAGGCGGCCTCGGGCGGTTTAAATGGGAGGACGACCAGAATGAAACACAGGACACTCACCAGGATCACGACGCTTGCTTCGCTCACGCTTGCGGCGGGCCTGACGGCTGGCATCTCGGGCGCGGTGGCGCAGACCACGTTGACGGTGACGCATTCTTCGCCCGCCGACAGCCATTTCGGCGTCGCTGCGATTGCGTTCAAGGATGCGATCGAGAAAGAGACCGATGGCGGGATCAACGTCGTCATCCAGCGTGTCGATAACGAGCGCGAGGCGATCGAGAGCACCCAGCTTGGCGCGCAGGAATGCGCCATGGGCTCGGCCGGCCCGCTGGGCAACTTCATCCCCGAAACACGCGTGCTCGACGTGCCGTTCCTGTTTGACAGCTATGCCCATGCGCGCGGCGTGCTGGACAGTGAGATCGGCGACGAGCTTCTGGCGAAATTCGACGCGCGCGGGCTCAAGGGCGTGGCCTGGCTCGAAAACGGTTTCCGCAACCTGACCACCGGCTCGAAAACGGTCAGCGGGCCAGAGGACATGCGCGGCATGAAAATCCGCACGATGGAGAACGAAGTCCATATGAAAGCGTGGCAGGCGGCGGGTGTCTTGCCGACGCCGATGGCCTTTTCCGAACTGCCCTCGGCGCTGCAACAGGGCACGGTGGACGGGCAGGAAAACCCGATTCCGGTCATCCTCTCGAACAATCTCGACATGATGCAAAAGCATCTCTACCTGACCCGCCACGTCTATTCGCCGGGCATCTTGCTGTGCAATCTCGATTTCTTCGAAGGTCTCGATGATGCGGGGCGCAAGGCCGTTCAGGACGGCGCGAAAGCGGCGGTTGTGGCCAACCGGACGCGCGTCGAGCAGGATGAGACTCAGGGCATCGAAACCCTGCGCGGGCGCGGCATCGAAGTTGTCGAGATCACCAACCGCGACGCGTTCCGCGATGCAATGTCGGGGGCGAATGCGGATTTCGAAGCGCAATTCGGTGCCGATCTGCTCAAACGCATCCGCGACTGGAAGGCGCAATGAGCACAGGTGTCACGTTGATACGGCGTATCGACGCGACAGTCGCGATGGGGGTGGCATTTGCCGCCTCCATTGCCCTCGCAGTCGCGGCGCTGGCGAGTTTCTGGCAGGTGATGGGACGGTTCGTGTTTCAGATCCCGTCCACATGGTCCGAAGCGCTGACCCGCGTGGCGCTGATCTGGATGGTGATGCTCGGAATCTCGACCGCGCTGCGGGCGGGGGCATTTGTCGCGATTGATCTGGTGCGCGTTGCGCTGCGCGGCCGGCCGCGGTTCGCGCTTGAACTCGCGATCACGCTGGCCTGCCTGGCCCTGTTCGCGACGCTCTTCTGGCTCGGCTGGGAGATGGCGCTGCGCGTGCAGCGGCAAGAGATGGCAGGGCTCGGGATTTCGATGAGCTGGGGCTATACCGCAATTCCTGTCGGGTCCGCTTTCGCAGGCCTCGGCGTCGTTGCCCACTTCCTGCAGAATGCCAAGGGGGTTGCGTCATGACCGGTGCCATGATGACAGCGATGCTGGTGCTGTTCGCGATTTCGGTTCCGATTGCGATTGCGCTGTGCCTGGCCTCGATGGTCGGGCTGTTCGGTTTTACGACCTTGCCCGCGATCATCCTGCCGCAGCAGATCTTTATCGCGCTCGACAAATTCCCGCTCGCGGCGATCCCGTTCTTCATCCTTGCGGGCAATCTGATGGAGGTCGGCGGCATGTCGCGCCGCCTGGTGGAATTCGCGCGTGCCTTTGTCGGACCCCTGCAAGGCGGACTGGCGGCGACCTGCGTGCTGACCTGCATGATGTTCTCGGCGATCTCCGGCTCCAGTATTGCGACGATGTTCGCTGTGGGTACGGTGCTGATCCCCGCGATGCGCCAATATGGCTATCCGGTCGGGTTCACAGCCGCCTTGATGGCGGTCTCGGCCGAGCTGGGCGTGATCATTCCGCCCTCGATCCCGATGATCCTTTACGGCGTGGCCACCCAGACCTCGATTCCCGCGTTGTTCCTCGCCGGGGTGTTGCCGGGGCTGCTGATCGCGGGGGCGCTCCTAGTCACGGTGTTGACCTGGTGCCGCCTGCGGGGCTGGGGCAAGCGCGATGGCGATGCCCGCCTCGACCGCTGGACCGCAACCCGCCGCGCGATATGGGCGCTGCTGATGCCGATGCTGATCATGGGCGGAATCTATGGCGGCGTCACCACGCCGACCGAAGCGAGCATCATCGCGGTCGCCTATGCGCTGCTCGTCGGGTTTGTGCTGCACCGCGAAATGACCTGGACGATGATGCTGGGCGCCTGGCGGCGCTCGGTGCTCACCGCTTCGGTGATCATGTTCATCATCGGATCGGCCGGCGTTCTGGGGTATCTGCTCAACCGTCAAGGCGTTCCCGATGCGGCGGCACTCTGGCTGACCAGCTCGTTCGAAGGGCCGCATGCCCTGATGCTGGCGATCAATCTGATGCTCTTCGTGGTGGGAATGTTCATCGAGACGGGGGCCAGTATCATGGTTCTCGGGCCGATCCTGCAAGACGCCGCCGTACGTGTAGGGATCGACTCCGTGCATTTTGGCACGGTGATGATCGTCAACCTCGCGCTCGGCATGATCACGCCGCCGCTTGGCGTCAATCTCTTCGCCGCCGCACAGATCGCGCAATGTTCGGTGACGGTGATGCTGCGGCCGCTTCTGGTCTTTGTGGCGGTGATCGTGGCGTGCCTCCTGGTGATCACCTTCGTGCCCGCGATCTCGCTGACGCTGCCGGGGCTCATGACCCGCTGAGCCGGCCTGCATCTGCGCAAAGGGGGCGGTCTTCGGACGTGGAGACCGCCCCCGACCGCTCTCACCTATTGCCTGAAAGGATCCTGTCGTTGTCCGCCGCTGTGCCCGATCCCCTGATCCGGTCCCTGCGAGAGATCGCGGGGAAACGGCATGTCCATGTCGGTGCGCGCGCGACGCGACGGTTCCGCAAGGGCTATCGCTACGGGGATGGCGAGATTCTGGCGGCGGTCGCCCCCGCGAGTCTGATGGAAAAATGGCGTGTCCTGCAGGCCTGCGTCGCTGCGGATGTGGCGATCATTTTTCAGGCGGCGAACACCGGTCTGACGGGGGGATCGACGCCGTTTGGCACAGGCTACGATCGCCCCATAGTGATTATCAGCACGCTGCGGATGACCCGGATCGATCTGCTGGAGGGCGGAAGGCAAGTGCTGTGCCTGCCCGGCGCGACGCTGGACCAGTTGGAGCGGCGGCTCAAACCGCTGGGCCGCGAGCCGCATTCGGTGATCGGTTCGAGCTGCATCGGCGCTTCGGTGACGGGCGGCGTGTGCAACAATTCGGGCGGCTCTCTGGTCCAGCGTGGTCCCGCCTATACCGAGCTTGCGCTTTTTGCGCAGGTCGATGCGCAGGGGCGGCTGCATCTGGTCAATCACCTCGGCATCGAACTGGGCAAGCACCCCGAGGACATCCTGTCCCGCCTCGACGCGGGGCAGTATTCCGGGGCCGATGTCCACGTCCCGCAGGGCGCGCTGGCCTCCGATACCGCCTACGAAGTCCATGTCCGCGATGTCGGGGCCGCCACGCCCGCACGGTTCAACGCCGATCCGCGCCGCCATTACGAAGCGTCCGGCTCGGCGGGCCGGATTGGGGTGTTTGCGCTGCGGCTGGATACCTTGCCCGTCGCCGCGCAAGAACAGGTGTTCTACGTCGGCAGCAATGACCCCGCCGATCTGGCGGCGATCCGGCGGCATGTCCTGACACAGTTCAAGACCCTGCCGATCGCAGCCGAATACATGCACAGGGATGCCTTTCGCGCCGCGCAGGTCTACGGCAAGGATCTGTTCTTGTTCATCCGCGCCTTTGGCAGCGTGAACGTGCCGCGCGCCTTTGCGGCCAAGAGCTGGTTTGACGGGGTGACCGAGGCGCTGAGGTTGGGCAAAACCCTTTCCGACCGCTTGTTGCAATGCGCCACACGGTTGATGCCAGAGCATCTGCCGAAGCGGCTGATCGCCTACCGCGACCGATACACCCATCATCTGATCCTGCGCACGGGCGATGAGGGTATCGCAGAGATGCGCGCCTATCTCGGCTCTTTCCTGCCCAACCAGCAGGGCGATTTCATCGAATGCACGCCCAAAGAGGGCGAGGCCGCATTGCTCAACCGCTTTACCTCGGGCAGCGCCATCGTGCGTTACCGCGAGGTGCATCCCGCCACGGTCGAGGATATTGTTGCGCTCGATGTCGCTTTGCCGCGCAACGCGGTGGAGTGGTTCGAGACGCTGCCGCCGGAGATCGAAGAGCGGATCGCGCTAAAGATTTATGTCGGGCATTTTCTGTGCCACGTGATGCATCAGGAATACCTCGTCAAGAAAGGCGTGGATTGCGCGGCGCTGGAGCATGAGGTCTGCACCTTGCTCGATGCGCGCGGGGCAGAATATCCGGCGGAGCATAACGTCGGCCATCTTTACCAGGCGAAGCCTGCGCTCCAGGCGTTTTATCGCGCCCTCGACCCGACCAATCGCTTCAACCCGGGCATCGGCAAAACCTCGAAATGCCGGGACTGGGCACCGTAAGCCTGCTGAGGCCGTCCAACGACACTCTCTGCATTGCCAGCGATCTCAATTCGCGAAAACCCTGTCTTGTTACATCGCCCTAACCTGTCCGACTGGCGCGCGCGCGAACTGCGGCGTGGCGGCTGACGCGACGCGGGCCGGCGAAATCACCGGCAAAAGATCGGTTGGTCCCCGGCCCGAAGCGGGCGCCAGACCGGGGCCGGTCAAGGCGGATGGGCGGACATTTGGGAGGTGTCGTCCGCCCATCCTTTAGCCTCCCGCAGCCGATCTGCACGGAGGTATGCCAGGTCCTGCGGTGCAAGGGCCGCAGGTCACGTTTCAGGCAGGTCCGGCGAGATCTTGTAATCCCGCAGCTTGTAGACCGTGCCGGGCCGTGCACGCGGCGCATCCGCGCCCTCTCTCATCCGCCTCTTGAACGAGTGGATCGGCGTGGCCCGGTCGTCGATGCGGACTTCGACCACCGACGGCCCGTCATGTGCAAAGGCCTCGTCGAGCGCCGCGCCGATCTCATCCGGCTTCTCGACATAGATCCCCTTCAGCCCCAGTGCGCTGGCCGCCCCGGCAAAGCCGGGTTTGACACTCTGGGTTTCCAGCAGCGCCGATTGCACGTTCTTGAAAAAGATTTCCTGCCAGAGCTGGATCCAGCCGAGACGGCCATTGTTGATCACGACATTGACGATCTTCTGGTTGAACTGCGCCTGGGTCGCAAGCTCGCCCACGGTGTAGGAAAACGCCCCGTCGCCTGCGACCGTCACGATCCGCGCATCGGGCCGGGTGGCCGCCGCACCGATGGCGCCGGGCACCGAATACCCCAGGCCGCCCTGGCCACGGGCGAACAGGAATTGCCGCCCCGGTTTGCGCGCCGGGATGTATCCGGAAATCCAGCCCGCCGAGAAGGAGGCGTCGGAGACGACGATGTCGTCCTCACCCAGGCGCTTTGCGATCTCGTGCATGATGACCGGCGGCTGGATCGGAATTTCCTTCGAGGCGACCTCGGCGGCTTTGGCGGCTTCGCCCTCGGCCTTGACCTCGGCGATCCGGGCCATCCATTCGGGGCGGTCCACCAGATCCCCGAGCGCGGTATCGAGCGCGGTGATGACCTCGCGCACGTCGCCCAGCAACGGCACGGTGGGGCGGAAGGTGCGGCCATGTTCCATCGGGTCGCAGTCGATGGTGATCGTCGCCTGTTCCGGTGTCGGAAGGGTCCAGTTCATTCCGGTATTCTGGCTGACCTTGGAGCCGCACCAGACCACCAGGTCCGCCTCCTGTATCAGCTCGATCGCCGACCAGGATCCGAGCGGGTTCAGCACGCCCGCGGCATAGGGTTCGGTTTCCGCAACCGAGCCCTTGCCCGACAGCGAGGTCACGACCAGCCCGCCGAACTTGCGGGCAAAGGCCGAGGCTTCGGCGGCGGCATCCGAGCCATGTACGCCGCCGCCGCAGACCAGCGCCGGGCGTTTGGCCCGCCGGATCAGGGCCGCTGCCCTGGCGATGTCGGCGGAGGGCGCGTTCGAGCGTACGAAAGGCGCCTTGCGCGCGCGGTCGTCGATCACGATCTTGACCAGATCCTCGTCCCATTCGGCGTCAAAGATGTCATGCGGGATGATCAGGGCAACCGGCCCGGGGCGCGGCGCGGTGGCCACGCGGTAGGCGGTGCGGATCATCTCGGGCAGGGCAGTGACCGAGGGCACCAGCCAGGCGTCCTTGGAACAGGACTTGAAGAAGGTGAGCTGGTCGAACCCCTGGCTCGCAATTCCCTTTTCCTTCAGGGATTGCCAGTCGAGGGGCAGCTCGCCGACGATGCCGATCATCGGGATCGAGGCATTCAGCGCCTCCAGGAATCCCGCCGGCAGCAGGTTCGCCCCGGGTCCGACCGTCACGTCGCAGACGCCGGGCTTGCCGGTCAGCCGTGCGTAGGCATCCGCGGCATAGGCGGCATTTCGTTCGTCGCGCATCAGAATGTGCCGGATACGGTCCGTCCTGCGGGAGATGCCGTCATGCAGCGCGGTCGTCTGCCCGCCCGGCATCCCGAACACGAGATCCGTTCCATATTGCGCGAGCATTTCCGCAACCAAATCGCCGATATGGGCCATCTTCCATTTTCCTTTTCACTTTTGGATGTCGGGCCGCGCGCGTGTTTGGCGCGGCCCTTGGGTTGGAACCGGATCAGAGACCGTCCGGCTTTGCCTTGCCGCTGGCCCAGGCGTTGAGCAGCGCGTCGTAGCTCACGGTCAGGCCTTGCGGTTTCTCGTTGTCCAGCTTGCGCTGCGGCGCCAGCCAGTCGGGGTTCGCCTCGGCCTTCGCGAACCAGTCCTCGGCCGAGGTTTCAGGGTTCAGCTTGGGCCCGCACCGATCCATCACGTTGGCGCGTTCAAGCCGTTCCATCACGCGGTCCTGCTGGGTCGCGAGATTGTCGAGCGCGGTCTGCACGCTGTTCTCGCCCGACAGCGCGGTCGAGATGTTCTGCCACCACAGCTGCGACAGCTTGGGATAGTCGGGCACGTTGGTGCCCGTGGGCGTCCACATGACCCGGGCCGGCGAGCGGTAGAACTCCACCAGGCCACCCAGCTGCGGCGCCCGCTCGGTGAAGCTTTCGTGCCGGATCGTGCTGTCGCGGACGAAGGTCAGGCCGACATGCGATTTCTTCACGTCGACGGTCTTGGAGGTGACGAACTGGGCATAGAGCCAGGCCGCCTTGGCGCGGTCGATCGGTGTCGACTTCAACAGCAGCCAAGAACCCGCATCCTGGTAGCCGAGCTTCATGCCCTCCTTCCAGTAGGCGCCGCGCGGCGAGGGCGCGACCCGCCATTTCGGATTGCCGTCCCCATCAACGACGGGAATGCCCGGCTTGGCATAATCGGCGGTAAAGGCCGTATACCAGAACGCCTGCTGCGCGATGTTCCCCAGCGAGGGCACCCCGGCATATTCGTAGAAGGTCATGCCCTGCGCCTCGGCGGGGGCGTAATCCTTCAGCCATTCGATCGACTTGCTGAGCGCATAGACGGCGGCCGGGCCGTTGATGTCGCCGCCGCGGGTGATCGACGATCCGACCGGGTGGCAATCCTCGACCCGGATGCCCCATTCGTCGACCGGTTTGCCGTTGGGCAGACCCCGGTCGCCGCTGCCGGCCATCGAGAACCACGCATCGGTGTAGCGCCAGCCGAGAGAGGGATCCTTCTTGCCGTAATCCATGTGGCCATAGATCGGCTGACCGTCGATTTCCTTGACGTCGTTGGTAAAGAAGTTGGCGATGTCCTCGTAGGCCGACCAGTTGACCGGAACGCCCAGCGGATAGCCGAATTTGGCCTCGAACCGCGCCATCAGATCGGGATCGGTGAACAGGTCGTGGCGGAACCAGTAGAGGTTGGCGAATTGCTGGTCCGGCAGCATGTAGACCTTGCCATCGGGCGCAGTGGTGAAGCTGAGCCCCATGAAATCGTCGAGGTCCAGCGTCGGCGAGGTCACATCGGCGCCGTCGCCTTCCATGAAGTCGTTCAGCGGGATCACGGCGCCATAGCGGTAATGGGTGCCGATCAGGTCGCTGTCGTTGACATAGCCGTCATAGATGTTCTGACCGGATTGCAGCTGGGTCTGCAATTTCTCGATCACATCGCCTTCTTGCAGCAGGTCGTGATTCACCTTGATGCCGGTGATCTCTTCGAACGCTTTGGTCAGGACCTGCGATTCATAAGTGTGGGTCGGGATGTTTTCCGACACCACGTTGATTTCCATCCCGCGAAACGGCTCTGCCGCCTGGGTGAACCAGGCCAGCTCGGATTTCTGCTGGCTCTGGTCCAGCGTCGAGGGCTGGAATTCCTCCGTGATCCAGCGCTCGGCGGCCGCCTCGTAATCCTGTGCCTGGACCGCTCCGGCGAAGAACGCCGCCCCGGTCAGCAGCGCGGCCGTGAGGCCCAGTTGGCCGCCTCCGCGCATCCCTGAAAATCTCTGCATTTTTGCACTCCTCCTGTGTTGCCCGGCCAGTCTCCTCCCGGCCGGTGGTTAAAATCATGATCGTCCGAGGGGACGAATTTCTGCGGGAAGTCAGCCGAAGCGCATCATGAGAAGCGCGGCCAGGACCGAGATGGCGAGCGGGGTCCACAAGGTCTGCACATCGGTGAACGCGACAAAGCCTAGGTGGATGAAGGCCGCCAGGAGCAGCGACAGGAACAGCCGGTCGCCCCGCGTCGTCGGTATCGGCAGAAAGCCCTGCCGCTCGACCGTTGGAAACCTCAGCTCGGCCAGTGTCATGGCGATCAGGATCAGCGCGATCGTCACGAAGAACACTGCCGTCACCTGTGTCCAGGCCATCCATTCAAGATCCATGTCCGATCCTCCTCAGACGCGGCCCAGGGCAAAGCCCTTGGCGATGTAGTTGCGGACGAAGTAGATGACTGCGGCCCCCGGCAGGATGGTCAGAACCCCCGCCGCCGCCAGCAATCCCCAGTCGAGCCCCGAGGCCGAGACCGTGCGCGTCATCGCCACCACGATGGGTTTGGCCTCGATCGAGGTGAGGGTCTTGGCCAAGAGCAGCTCCACCCAGGAAAACATGAAGCAGAAGAAGGCAGTGACCCCGATCCCGGCGCGCACCAGCGGCAGGAACACCGTCAGAAAGAAGCGCGGAAAGGAATAGCCGTCGACATAGGCGGTCTCGTCGATCTCGCGCGGGACGCCGGACATGAACCCTTCGAGGATCCAGACCGCCAGCGGCACGTTGAACAGGCAGTGCGCCAGGGCCACGGCCAGCGGCGTGTCGAACAGCCCCACCGCCGAATACAGCTGGAAGAAGGGCAGCAGGAACACCGCCGGCGGCGCCATCCGGTTGGTGAACAGCCAGAAGAATACATGCTTGTCGCCGATGAACTTGTAGCGCGAGAACGCATAGGCCGCGGGCAGTGCCACCGACAGCGTGATCACGACGTTCAGCGCCACGTAGCTCAGCGAGTTCACATAGCTCATGTACCAGGCCGGATCGGTGAAGATCGTGCGGTAATTGTCGAAACTTGGCGCCGTCGGCAGAAAGGCCGAGCTCGACATGATGTCACCGGGCTGCATCAGCGACATCCGCACCAGCCAGTAGATCGGCAGCATCTGAAAGCACAGATAGAGGCCAAGCAGGATCGGCCCTATGGCGCGGCTGCTCAGGGCGCTGCCCTTCAGCCGGGACGCGATGCCGGGCGCGGGTTGTGCGGAGGTTTGGGTTTGCATGGTCATATCGTCACCTCACTGTGCGCTGACGCGCTGGAGGATCGTGTAGAACACGTAGGACACCAGCAGGATCACGAGGAAATAGATCAGGGAGAACGCCGCCGCCGGTCCAAGGTCGAACTGGCCCACCGCCATGTTCACCAGCCGGATCGACAGGAACGTGGTCGCGCTGCCAGGCCCGCCGCCAGTCACCACGAAAGGTTCGGCATAGATCATGAAACTGTCCATGAAGCGCAGCAGCACCGCGATGGTCAGAACGCTACGCATCTTAGGCAGCTCGATGTAACGAAAGATCGCCACGCGGCTGGCGCCGTCGATCCGGGCCGCCTGGTAATAGGCGTCGGGGATCGAGCGCAGACCGGCAAAGGCCAGCAGCGCCACCAGCGGCGTCCAGTGCCAGACATCCATCACGACGATGGTCACCCAGGCAGAGATCGGATCGGCGGTGTAGTTGAACCCGATGCCCAGGTCGTTGATGACCCGCCCGAAAAAGCCGATTTCGGGGCGCGCGTAGAGCTGCCAGATCGTGCCGACCACGTTGAACGGGATCAGCAGCGGCAGGGCGAGGAAGACGATGGCGAGCGAGGATTTCCACCCGGCCCTCGGCAAGGCCAGCGCCACCAGGACGCCAAGCGGGATCTCGATCGCCAGAACGATGCCGGAAAACGCCATCTGGCGCAGAAAGGCGCGGTGGACCTCGGGGTCGCGCAGGGTTTCGCGGAACCACTCCAGCCCGATCAGGTAGCGCTGGCCCGGCCCGAAGATGTCCTGAACCGAGTAGTTGACCACCGTCATCAGCGGGATCACGGCCGAAAAGGCCACCAGGATCACCACCGGAAGGATCAGGAACCAGGCTCTGTTATCCTGTGTCTTATGCATCGAGATCTCCGATCAGACTGTCGTCGGCATAGAGAAGGGTGTGTTTCGGCGGAAAGCTGACCCCAAAGGGAGCGGCCGGCAGCGCGACATCGTCGGGCACGCGCATCGCCAGGGCGGTCTCGCCGATCCGCAGATCGGCGACATAGCTGTCACCCCGGGGCTGAAGCTCGATCAGATGCGCGGCGATCTGGGGCGTGCCGGACGTGTCCAGCCGCAGATGCTGCGGGCGGATGCCGATCTTCAGCGACTGCCCGCTTGAGATGCTGCGCGAAAGGGCCGGCGGCAGCGGCAATGAACCGCCAGAGAAGACAAGCCGTTCCCCTTCGGCACGGCAGGGAATGAAGTTCATCCCCGGCGAGCCGATGAAATTGCCCACGAAGGTATGGCTGGGCCTCTCGTAGAGCTGTTCGGGGGTTCCGGCCTGCATCACCTCGCCCTCGGCCATCACCACCACCTCGTCGGCCAGGGTCAGCGCCTCGCTCTGGTCGTGGGTCACGTAGATCAGGGTCAGGCCCAATTCCTCGTGCAGGAGCTTCAGCTTGCGGCGCAGTTCGAATTTCACATGCGGGTCGATCACCGTCAGCGGTTCGTCGAACAGCACCGCCGCCACGTCCGAGCGCACGAGGCCGCGGCCCAGGCTGATCTTCTGCTTTTCGGCAGCGCCCAGCCCGGAGGCGCGCTTTTTCAGCAGCGGGCCCAGGTCGAGCATCTCCGCCACGTCGGCAACGCGGCGGCGGATCTCGTCCGTTGGCAGGCGGCGGTTCTTTAGCGGAAAGGCAAGGTTCTGCTCGACGGTCATGGTGTCGTAGAGCACGGGAAACTGAAACACCTGCGCGATGTTGCGCTTTTCCGTCGGCAGATCCGACACGTCGGTCCCGTCGAACAGGATGCGGCCCGTGCTCTGGCGCACGAGGCCGGAGATGATGTTCAGCATCGAGGATTTGCCGCAGCCAGAGGGCCCGAGCAACGCATAGGCGCGGCCGTCTTCCCAGGTCAGGTCCACCTGCTTCAGGGCCAGAGCGCCCGGGTCGGAGAGATTGCCGTCATAGGAATGACGCAGCGAGTCGATCACGATCTGGGCCATTATGCTGCCTCCGACTGACGGGAACCGGGCGTGGCAAGCAACTGGCCTGACGCGTCGAACAGAAAGCAGCCCGCCGGGTCGATGGTGACCCTGCACTCGCTGCCGGTGGGCTGGGGATGCACACCGTCGCGTTTCATCACCCATTCATGGCCGCCATGTTCGAAATGCACGAAGGTGCCCGAACCATCGACCTCGCACAGGCTCACGCGGCCGCACAGGTCTTCGGCTTCCCTGCTCGCGGCGGGGCGGATGCGATGCGGTGGAACCCCAAGCAGGCATGACCCCGGGACGGACCCCTGCATGTGCCGGGGCAGTGCCGTGCGGATCCCTGCAAACTCGATCATCGACCCCGAGACGCTGCACCGGATCACATTCATCGGCGGGTCGTAGAAAATCTCGGCGACCTTGGTCGAGCAGGGGTTGGCGTGAACCTCTGCCGCCGGGCCAACCTGGATCACCCGGCCCTCGTCCATGACGATGGTGGTGCCGCCCATTTGCAGCGCCTCGTCGGGTTCCGTTGTCGAATAGACCACGGTTGCCTCGCCGCCGCGAAAGATCCGCCTGAGATCGGCGCGCAGTTCCTCGCGCAGTTTGTAGTCGAGATTGACCAGCGGTTCGTCGAGCAGCAGGACGCCGGCCTCCTTGACCAGGGCACGGGCGATGGCCAGCCGCTGCTGCTGACCGCCGGACAGGTTCTGCGGCAGGCGGTCAAGCAGGTGGTCGATACGCACCATCCTGGCAGCGGTCCGGACCTTCGCATCCAGCGCTGCCCGGTCCATCCCCTTGCGCCGCAACGGCGCCGCGATGTTGTCGTAGACCGTGAAGGACGGGTAATTGACGAACTGCTGATAGACAAAGGCGATGTCGCGGCGGCGCACCGGCATCCCGGTCAGGTCGGTGCCGTTGTGAACCAGCGTACCGCGATCCGGGCGTTGCAGCCCCGCCGCCACGCGCAGCAGCGATGTCTTTCCGGCTCCGGTCCGGCCCAGAAGCACGTAGAGGTTGCCCGGTTCGAAGGACAGGGTCACGTCCTCCAGCCAGGTTTCTCCGCCCACCTTGCAGCCGATGTTGTTGATTTCAAACGTCATGCGGATGCCCCGACATAGCTGGAGGCACAATCGGGCGCCGTGTGCGGCACCCATGCCGCGGACAGCCGTTCGCCGACCTCGCTGAACCGGCGATAGCGCGCCTTGAGCACTTCGACGCGGTCCGGGTCGGGCGTGTGCGTCCGTGAAATTCGTGTCATCCCGGCGATGGCGTGGGTCAGATCGGGCTGCATTCCCACGGCCACGGCGGCGCACATGGCACCGCCCTTGGCGCCGAATTCTGACCCGTTGGCCACGGCAAGCGGCAGGTTCAGCGCATCGCAGAAGATCTGTGACCAGACCGGGCTGCGGGACGGGCCGCCGGACAGCAGCGCGCGACGGATGCCACGGGTGCCCGAAGCGCCGAGCAGGTAGCCGATGTCCTGACAATGGGCAAAGACGATACCTTCGAACACGGCGCGCAGGACGTCGGGCAAGCGGCTGCCCGCCTGCACCCCGAGCAATCCCGCTGGCGCACCGCTTGGCCCGCCAAAGACATAGGGGAAGAACAGGATGCCGCAGTCACGGTCGATCGCGCTTTCCACCAGGTCGCTGCACACCTCGTAGATCGACCGGCCGTTGCGCCGGGCGATGTCGGCCTCGGCTGCAAGGAGCGTGTTGCACACCCATTCGAGATTGCTGGCCGAAGTGGCCGCCGCCATGGTGGCGAGGTATTTTCCCTCCGTCGGATAGGCGACCTGCAAGGTCGGCAGCGGATCGAGCGACGGCGTCGCGTAAAGGCGGGAATTGATGCTGAAGGTGCCGGCGACGACGCTCAGTTCGTCCGCGCGGGTCAGGCCCGACGCAAGCGAACAGGCGACCACGTCATAGACGCCACGACAGACGGGCGTCCCTTCCAGCAGGCCGGTCTGCGCCGCGGCCTCGGCGGTGACATGGCCGGCGATCTCGGTCGAGGCACCGATGTCCGGCAGCTTGTCGATACAGTCCCTGAGGCCGGCGGCGATCAGCGCATCGGTCGCATAGCGCCCCTTTGCGACATCGGCAAAACCGGCGCATCCGGCATCGGTCGGATCGGTCGAGATGTCACCGCATAGCCGCAGGCGGAGGAAGTCCTTGCACAGCAGGACATGCCGGGTGCGTTTCAGGACGTCGGGCTGATGCTGTGCGAACCACGCAAGGATCGGCAGGCTCTGACCCGCCCAGACCGCTTGCTGAATTGCCGCTTCCAGGTCCGATTTCAGCCCGGTGCGGTCCCAGGTGTTGATGGTTTCGGCACTGCGCGTATCGGTCGATCCGATACCGGGGCGGACGACGGCCCCGTCTGCGTCCACGAAATACAGCCCGGCCCCATAGCCGACTGCGGTGACGGCGGCGATATCGCCCGGCGAGGTGCCGGTCTTGTCGAGCACTGCGCGGATGCCCTCGCAGGCCGCATGCCACATGCCGTCCGGGTCCCGCTCCGTCCAGCCCGCGTGCGGAAACTGGATCCGGTTGGGACTGTGTTCGCAGGCGATCTCGTTGCCGACGTCATCGAACAACGCAACCTTTGTCATGGTACCGCCCGAGTCGATACCGAGTAGCCGAGCCACCATATTCCTCCTCCCTGGTTCCTTCGCGGCCTTCTGGCCGTCTTGTACGTTGAGCACTCACCCTCTAACATGTAATTACATGTGGACTATGGGGACGTGAGGGGCTGTCTGTCAATAGCGTTGGATCCCGACCAATGTCGCATAAACAGCGCCAGAAAGTGCGAATACTGCAGAGATTCGTGCGTCAGGGTTGGCGGATGTGGTTTATTTTGACACCACTCTCAGCCACTTGTAATTATATGTTTGCAGGGCAGCCGGAGGGGCTGCCGGGAGGAACCGATGGAAAAACGCAGCGAAATCCTGGGCCGCCTGAGCAGCGGAGCGTTCGATGGCACTGTCCTGATCGTCGGCGGAGGCATCAACGGAGTCGGGGTCTATCGCGACCTCGCTGCGCAGGGCGTGCCCGCGCTTCTCGTTGACAAGGGCGACTTTGCCTCCGGCACCAGCTCGGCACCTTCGAGGCTGATTCATGGCGGCCTCCGCTACCTGGAAACCGGTGAATTCCAGCTTGTGCGCGAATCCGTCGAAGAGCGGAACCGCCTGTTGCTGAACGCCCCGCACCTGGTGAAGCCGATCCCGGTCTGGGTTCCCGCGCTCAGCCGGTTCGGGGGGGCGCTGTCCGCAGGGTTGCGCTTTCTGCGCCTGAAACGGACGCCCGGCGCCAAAGGCTCCATCGTGGTGCGGATGGGACTCGCCCTGTTCGACCGCTTCGGCGACAAGGACCGCAGCATGCCGCGCCACAGGGCGGTCCCGATCTCCGAGGCGCGCGGGCGCGTCGGATTCGCATCCGGCGTGCGCGCGGTTCTAGAATACTGGGACGCCCGGATCGTTTCGCCCGAACGCTACACGCTCGAACTGGTGGAGGATGCCGAAAACGATTGCCCGGCCTCTGGTGCGCTGCCCTACATGGCCCTGTCCGGTCTGGTCGACGGCCGCGTGCTGCTGACCGATTGCCTCGATGGCGAGAGGTTCACCATGCGCCCCGCCCTGGTGGTGAATTGCGCCGGTCCCTGGATCGACCCGGTCGACGCGAAAATCGGCATTTCCGAACCGCTCAGCGACGGGACGAAGGGCTCGCACCTGATCCTCGAACGCCCGGATCTGGTGCGCGAACTCGACGGCGCGATGCTGTATTTTGAAACCCATGACCATCGCGCCTGCCTGGTCTACGCGCTCGATCAACGGATGATCCTGCTGGGCACGACCGATCTGCGCACCAAGCAGGTCGACGAGGCACGATGCAGCGACGAAGAGATCGAATACCTGTTCGGCGTGCTGCGGGATGTCCTGCCCCAAAGCCGCCCGGCGCGGGATCAGATCCGTTTCACTTTTGCGGGCGTGCGTCCGCTGCCGCGCAGCGATGCGGGCGCGACGGGGGCCATCAGCCGCGATCACACATTCCGCGACTTCCCTGCCGATGAGGCGCGCCCCTTCGAGGTGGTCACGCTGGTTGGCGGGAAATGGACGACCTATCGCGCCTGCGCCGAACAACTTGTCGACCGTATCCTGCCCCGCCTGAACAAGACCCGCCTGCGCTCGACCTTGACCGTACCGGTCGGGGGCGGCCGGGATTTTCCGAGCGAGAGCGCGGGACAACAGGCGCTGGTTGCCACGGTGGCCCGCGACGGCGGCATCGCAACGGCGGCGGCGGAACGCCTGGTCGCACGATACGGCACCCGCGCCAGGACCATCGCGCAAAGCCTCGATGAGGCCGGGCGCAAAGCGCTTTCCGGTGCCTCTGAATACCTTGTCGGCGAGATCCTTTACATGCTGCGCCACGAGCGTGTCGCGCGTCTGCAGGACATCGTGCTGCGGCGCAGTCTGCTGGCATTCGAAGGAAAGGCGAGCGAAACCACGGTGCGTGCAGTGGCCGATATCGTCGCGCCGGAACTGGGCTGGACCCCCGAGCAGCGGAACGCCGAAGTGGAGAAGCTGCTTGAGCAACTTGCAGAACGGCATCATGTTTCGAACATGAGGTATGAAAAAAGGGCAACCACAGATGACGAAGCCACCGTTGCCTGAAGCCGGATCCTCCACCGCCACGGATGTCCTGTCACGGTCGGACGACGACCTGAAGCTGCCGCTTTGGGCCCAGCTGAAGGTCTGGCTCATGTCCCAGATCACAAGCGGTCAGCTGCCTCCGCATGCGCAGTTGCCGTCCGAGGCCGACCTCTGCCGGCGCTTCGGCGTCTCAAGAACGGTGGTGCGCGAGGCGCTCAAGCAGCTGGTCATGGAACAGCGCATCTACAAGATGCAGGGCAAGGGTTCCTTTGTGAGCGAGCCCCGCACCGATCAGGATTTTGTCGGCTCGACCATGTCCTTCACCAGCGACCTGCAACGTTCGGGTCATATCGTGACGCGCCGCTTGTTGAACCAGTCGCTGCGGGCGCCCACCGAACAGGAGGCACGCCTGCTCCAGCTGACCGAAGAAGAGACCGAAGTTGTCGAGCTTGACCGGGTTCTCTGTGTCGATGGAGAGCCGCGCACGCGGGTCTTGGCTGTGCTGCGGGCGTCGGCGGTGCCGGGGCTTGCGGCAGCGCCCATCGGCAACCGCTCGCTCTACCAGACCCTGCAGCAGCGCTATGGGATTTTCCTGAAGAAGGCCGAACGCTGGATCAGTGCCGCAAATGCCGATGCCGGGTCCGCGTCGTTGCTGCAAATCGAACCCGGCAGCGCCGTGCTGAACATCCAGTCTGTCTCGACAGACCAGAACGGCCGACAGATCGAACTGTATTTCGCCCAGCACAGGACCGACAAATCCCGCCTGCATTTCTTCATCAAGTGAGGACGCGCCTCGACAAGCTGGCAATGCCCCGTGTTCCCTCTCGGGGTTGGCGCCGCGCAATGACCGCCTGGCGAAGCCATGCCTGCAATTCCGAATCCATGTTGTCATCCGGTTCAAGCGCGCACCGATTGGTCACGACTTTCCTTGTCCGGTGACAAGGAGTTGGGGACCGTGGGCGGCACGATCCGCCGCGCAAGCGTCCGGTTCGCGGGGCAAAGCAGTCAGTCACGCGAACTTAGACAGCGCGAATGCGATGAACCGCTTTGTCCTCAGCGGCATGTGCCGATCGCGGTGATAGAGCAGGGACATGGGCCTTTCGGGAAGCTGCCAATCCTCCAGAACCGGAACAAGCGTGCCCCTCTGGATGTCCGCCTGCACCAGCACGGCGGGAAGCATTCCCAGCCCCAGGCCCGCCCGGATTGCATTGCGCATGGCGTGGCCGGAGTTGACCGTGATCGCGTGGGATGGCGTCCATCGCAGCGTTTCGCCGTCGCGGGTCATCCGCCAGGGGCGCCCTGCGCCGAGGGCAAACAGGACGGCTTCATGACCCGTCAGGTCGTCCGGGTGATCTGGGACGCCAGCCTTTGCCAGATAGGCCGGTGACGCACAGATCCGCATCCGGTAGGGGGCAAGCGGCCGGTGAACGAGGGCACTGTCCTCAAGCACGCCGATGCGGAACGCCAGATCGACGCCGGCCGGGATCAGATCCAGATTGCGGTCCGACAGAACGATGTCGAGCTCCACATCCGGTGCGGCGGCACGAAACGCACCGAGAGCGGGCATGAGCGCCTCTGCCCCGAAGCTGGTCGGCGCGGTGATGCGCAGCCGGCCCCTGGGGCGCCCGTCAGGATCGCCCGCCAGCCCCTCGGACAGGGCCACCTGATCGAGAATGTCGATGCAGTGCTGCAGGTAGGTTCCGCCAAACTCGGTCAGGCTCTGCTGGCGCGTCGAACGATTGAGAAGCCGGGCCTGCAACCGGTCTTCCAGAGCCGAGAGCCGCTGGCCCACCAGGGCGCCGGACACGCCAAGCTCGTGGCCTGCGGCATTCATCGACCCGCTGCGCACGATGGCGACGAAGGTCCGCATGGCGACAAACAGGTCCAATTATAAAGCCCGGCTTTTAGGTGTTCGTAGATTTGTGTCGATTATGCCTGAAAACCTTTTCCCGTAACAGGGTCCTGTTCGACAGGAAAGGACTCAAGATGGCGATGAAGCGCTTTCAGGATCGCACGATCCTCGTCACTGGCGCGGGCAGCGGAATGGGCCGCGATGCGGCCCTGCGGCTGGCGCAGGACGGGGCCAGGGTTCTGCTGTGGGGGCGGCGCGCGAAGCCGCTGGAGGATCTCGCGCGGGACATTCAGGCGAACGGCGGCACGGCACTTGCGCAGGTCTGCGATATCGCCGATCCCGACCAAATCGGCGCCGCGCTGGACGAGGCGGTCGGCCCCGGCGGCAGGCTGGACGGGGTTTTTGCCAATGCCCTCCACCTGGGGGCGTTCAAACCCCTGGCGCAGACGGGTCCGCAGGATTTCAGCGATCTCGTCGCCGTCAACCTGATCGGCACGCAGCAGACCGTGGCACAGGCGATGGCCCGGATGGACGCGGGGTCGGTCGTGATCAACGCATCCTGGACAGCCCATGCCGTGATGCCCGGCACCGGCGCCTATGCCGCGACCAAAGCGGGGCTGATTGCCATGATGCGGATCTGGGCCGTCGAGGCAGGGCCAGCCGGGATCCGCGTGAACGCGATCAGCCCGGGGATCATCCTCACCCCGATGGCGGATGCGGTGCTGGACCCTGCCGTTTCGGCGCAATTGTCGGGCCATACGCCGCTTCGCCGCAACGGACGGCCTGGGGATATCTGCGGTACGGTCGCATGGCTTCTCTCTGACGATGCCGCATTCGTCACCGGGCAGGAGATCACCGTCGATGGCGGCTTTACCCTTGGAGGAGCACTGCGATGACACACGACACAAACCGCGGGTACACCCTTGCAGAAGATGTGAACCCGGGACTCCGCGATATTCTGGAAGGCCGTTATGGGCATGTCCTGCCGGGAATGGGCGACACGGTGGAGCGTTATGCCTATGGCGAGTTCTATGCCCGTCCCGGCCTCGAACTGCGCCAGCGTTACCTGTGCACTGTCGCCGCGCTCGCCGCGCTTGGCGGTCAGACAGGTCCGCAACTCAGGATCAACATCGCGGCAGGGCTCCGCGCCGGTCTGAGCAAGACCGAGATCGCCGAGGCAATCTGGCAGATGGCTCTTTACGGCGGTCTACCCGCCGCGATCAATGCCCTCAACGCCGCGCTGGAGGTCTTTGCCGAGCACGATCTGGCCGGTAAGCCGCTGCCCATTCGATGAGGGCATGCGCGATCTCCTCTAGACCCGTCAAGTCGACGGCGTGCCGTGTCAGGGCCACGCCGTCCTGCAAGGCGAGACGGTGACATCCGATGTGGTCACGCGCGCCCCGCTCTGGGCGGTTTTCCGATCCATGCAGAACACTCGAAAGCAGCGTGCCGCCATAGCTGTTCACCTGGTCGAGGTCGGGCTTGAGCGTCAGCAGGTTCGCCATCGCATCCGGTAGACCCTCCCACCCGGCGACCTGCACGGGTATGGGCCCTTCCGGATCCGGTCGATCATGTCCGGGCGGGCCATCTCGACCGGGGGCAGGCGGGCCGATCACCTCCTGTGCCCGGGCCAGGAACCTGGATGCAGCCGGTTTGTCGCGGCTTTCGACGGATCGAAACCATGTCGATGCAGCGGATCCCCTCCAACAGGCGTGTGCAACAGCGCGCCTTTGCAATCGCGACCGCATCCCCGGCTGCCACCGCGAGACGGCCCGCCGTGCCGCCCGTCGTCCCGGATCCCGGTCGCGGGGGTCCGACAGGCTGGCGCCGCGCCTTGCAGCCGGATCGCGGCGTTTGCAACAGGGGTCCTCAAGCTGCGGTTTTCGACCGCGACAAGCCCGGTCTGGCCGATTAGGTTCGCGCTGTCTGTTGAAGGGGGTGCCGATGCAATCACATGCCAGGGTCGTTGTCGTAGGAGGGGGCTGTGTCGGGGCATCCATCCTGTTCGGTCTGACTGAACAGGGGTGTTCCGATGCCGTCTTGCTGGAACGCAGCCAGTTGACCGCCGGGTCGACCTGGCATGCGGCGGGTTTGCTGGTCACCTTCGTGCGCTCGCATGTCATCAGCCAGATGACGATGGAAACGATCCGGATCTACGGCGATGTGGAACGCCGGCTTGGAACCTCCTGCGGGCTGCGTCAGGTGGGCCAGCTGCGCGTCGCCAACACCCAGGACCGCTGGGATGAGTTTCAAAGCTATATCGCCATCGCCGAGGCCGCCGGCGTTCCCGCGCAGCTGCTGACGCCCGAAGAGGTGCAGGACCGGCATCCATTCCTCTCCCCCAGCAGCTCCATCCGTGGCGGGATCCTTCACCCCGAGGACGGGTACATCAACCCGGCCGACATCACCCAGGGGCTGGCGCGGCTGGCGCGGGACCAGGGCGCGAAGATCCACCAGAACACCGAAGCGCTGTCTTATGAAAAGCTTTCCGGCGGCGGGTGGAAGGTTGTCACCTCGCAGGGCGCGATCACCTGCGAATA
The DNA here is from genome assembly GCF_009789075.1 of Pseudooceanicola pacificus. Lineage (GTDB taxonomy): Bacteria > Pseudomonadota > Alphaproteobacteria > Rhodobacterales > Rhodobacteraceae > Pseudooceanicola > Pseudooceanicola pacificus. The sequence goes on along the minus strand of NZ_WNXQ01000008.1, from coordinate 105,336 downwards.
CCTGGTCTTTGCCACCGGCAACTATGCCCGCGAGAATGCCAAACGTGTGGGGCTGGACCTGCCGTGCATCCCCATCGTCCATCAATACTGGACAACCGAGGTGGTGCCCGCCCTGAAGGACCGCAAGGCCAGGGGGCTGCCCGAACTGCCGATCCTGCGCGACGAGGATTACGGCGCCTATCTGCGCGAGGATGTCGGCGCCTTTCAGTTCGGGCCCTATGAATTCGAAAAGGATCTGAAGCTGTTCGCCGTGGACGGTGTGCCCAGGGATTTTGGCGCCGACCTGCTGCCCGAGGATTTCGACGCCGTGGAAACCCAGTGGGAACGGGCCATCGAACGGGTTCCGGCCCTGGGCGAGGTCGGTATCAAGGCCAATACCCGGGGGCCGTTCCAGATGACCCCGGACGAGATGCCGCTCTGCGGCCCCGCACCCGGCCATGACGGGCTGTGGCTGGCCGAGGGCGTGCCGGGCGGCATCCTCTGGGGCGGCACGATGGGCGCACGGCTGAGCCGCTGGATCCTGAACGGCGATCCGGGCATCGACATGTCCGCGCTCGACCCCCGCCGCTTTGGCGACTACGTCACCAAGCGCTGGACGGCCGACAAGGTGCGCGAGACCTGGGGGCGGCACATGCTCCCCCATATCCCGGGAGAGGATACGCCAGCGGGCCGCCCGCTGAAGACGGTGGGCTCCTACGACCTGCTGACGGCAAAGGGGGCGGTCTGGACCGTGCTCGACGGCTACGAGGTCCCGAACTGGTACGCCCCGTCGCCCGAACTCGCCGTGCCCGAGGCCAGCTTTCGCAGGACGCGGTCGATGGAACATGTCGCGGCCGAAGTGCGCGCGACCCGCAGCGCCGCCGGCCTGATCGAGATGTCGCCGATGACCAAGTTCCGCCTGCGGGGGCCCGGTGCCGCGGCCTGGCTGGACGGGCTTCTGGCCAACGCGCTGCCGAAGGTGGGGCGCCTTTCCCTCAGCGTCATGTGCAATGCGCGCGGCGGGATCGACGCGGAATATACCGTTGTGCGGTTGGGCGAGGACGAATTCTACCTCGTCAGCACCCCGAATGGCGAGGTCCGCAACCTCGACCAGCTGTCGCGGCTGTTGCCCGGGGACGGCAGCGTCATCCTCGACAACCTGTCCGAGCAGCTTGGCGTCATTGCCATCGCCGGCCCGAAATCGCGCGAGATCCTGCAACCGCTGACCGACAACGACCTGTCGAACGAGGCCTTTCCCTGGCTCACGGCCCAGCTGGGCGAGGTCGGCTATGCGCGCGATGTCCGGCTCATCCGGGTCAGCTACACCGGCGAACTGGGGTGGGAATTGCACCACCCCGTCGCCTACAACCGGCACCTGGTCGATCTGCTGCTGAGCGCCGGTGCCCCGCACGGGCTGGTGCCATTCGGTCTGAGGGCGCTTGAATCGATGCGGCTGGAAAAATCCTATCGCGCCATCAACCGCGAGCTGTCGCAGGACATCTCGCCGCTGGAGGCAGGGCTGGGCCGGTTCGTCAAGCTGAACAAGGGCGCATTCCTGGGACGCGACGCCCTGAGCGCCGAAGCGGCGGCAGGATCGACCCGGGGTCTGGTGACGCTGAAATTGCCGTCATGTGACACATCCGTCCTGGCGGACGAGGGCGTCTACAAGGACGGCGCGCTGGTTGGCCGGGTGACATCGGGCGGGTATTCCTATCATTTCGGCCACGACATCGCGATGGCCCTGGTTCCCCCGGGCCTCTCGGGCGAAGGCACCACGCTTCAAGTCTCTGTTCATGGAGAGGTGCGCGACGCGGTCGTGACGCATGACAGCATGTATGACCCCACAAGCGCACGGGCGCGGATGTAGGGGACGCGGCGGTCGCAAACCGCGGCGAAATCAGGCGCGGCGGTGTGCAATACCCCGGCTGCGCCGGGGATCTTGCCATCATTCAACCCGAATACCCGGGTCTGCCCCTGTCGCTGCGGCAGGGTCACAGCATGACTCTGCCCGGCAATGACTGCGCCGAAATCCGGCGGACCGTCGGCGACGCGGCGGGTCGCTTTGGTGATCAGCAAAGCTTATCATATTGAAGAAAGTTTTTAGTATTCTTTAGCGCCTTGGCACGATTACCCTTGGGTCTGCCCGATCCAGCGGTCGGGGCGGGAGGATTCATGAAACGTGCAAACGCTATCACCGGCGTCGTGCTGGCGATCGTCGCCATCCTGTCCCTGGTGGTCATCATTCCCTGGCAGATCGAGACCGGTCCGCAGGGCATGATGTCCCCCCGGCTGGTGCCGCAGATCATGATGGGCTGCATTCTGCTGCTTTCGGTTCTTCTGTTCGTGACCAACCTCGGCCCGGACGAGACCGGTGCCCCGCAGCCCTTCAGCCAGGCGGAACTCAGGGCCCTGGCCCTGATCGGCGGGATCTTTGCCCTGTCCATCGTGCTTTACTATCTGATCGGCCCGCTCGCCTTTGGCGTGACGCTGGTCGCGGGTTCGCTGATCGGGCTGGGCGAGCGGCGCCCGCTTGTCATCGTCGCGATGCCGCTTGTCCTGATGCTCATGCTCTGGGCCTTGTTCTACAAGGTTCTCGGCACGGCGATCCTGTGAGGCGGCGATGGAACATGTCCTGACCGCGTTCCAGAACGTCTTTACCGGCCCGGCGCTGTTCTGGGTCGGGGCCGGGGTTCTGCTGGGCTACATCCTCGGGGCGATCCCGGGACTCGGGAAGGCAACCGGCGCGGCCGTGGCCATTCCGCTGACCTATTACCTGGACCCGGTTTCGGCGCTTGGCCTGCTGATCGGCATCGCCAAGGGATCGGGCGCGGGCAGCGCGGTGTCGGCCATTCTGCTCAATACGCCAGGCGAGCCGTCCTCGGCCCCCACAGCGCTTGACGGATACCCGCTCGCGCGGCAGGGCAACGCGCAGAAAGCCCTGAAAATGGGTCTGTTTGCCTCGGTCATCGGCGACTTCCTGTCGACCATCGTGCTGATCGTCCTGGCCGCGCCGCTTGCCCGCTATGCCCTGCTGATCGGCCCGGTGGAGCTTTGCGCGATCCTGATCTTCTCGCTCACCTTCATCGGGGGGCTGTCGGGCGGGTCGATGATCAAGGGGCTGATCGCCGCCTGTTTCGGCATCTTCTTCGCCACCGTCGGGATGGAGACCGAAACCTTCGTCCCCCGCCTGACCTTCGGCTTCCTGCAGCTGGATGACGGCATTTCCCTGGTCCCGATGGCGATCGGGATGCTGGCGGTGGCGGAAATGATCGTGCAGGCCGGCAACCGGCGCGAGATCGACGCCCAGTCGGCCGAGATGAAGGACAGCGACAATCCCGACGACCGGCGCATCACCGGCGCGGAATGGCGGCGCTGCGCCCCGGTCATCCTGCGCGGCACGTTCATAGGCTCTGTCGTGGGGATTCTGCCCGGTCTTGGCGCCTCTGTCGGGTCGTTCCTGTCCTACGGCGCGACCAAACGGGCCTCGAAGACGCCCGAAAAATTCGGCACCGGCATGATCGAGGGGGTGGCCGCGGCCGAAAGCGCGGACAATGCGGTGGTGCCGTCCAGCTTCGTGCCGCTCTTTGCGCTTGGCATACCCGGCAGCGTGATTGCCGCGATCCTGATCGCCGCCTTCATCCTGCACGGGCTGACGCCGGGCCCGCGCATGTTCGTGGAACAGCCCGGCCTGGTCGCGGACCTCTATGTCGCGATGCTGTCGGCCAGCCTCATCATGCTGATCCTGGGCTACGCCGGGCAGCGGTTCTTTGCGATGATCATCCGGGTGCCGCTGCGCCTCATCATTCCCGGCGTGCTGCTGTTCTGCTGTGTCGGCTCGTACATGGAGACGTCGAGCGCCTTTTCGATCTACGTCATGCTCTTCTTCACGCTGATCGGATTCCTGTCGCGCAAGCTGGATTTCAGCTTTGTGACCTTCCTCATCGGCTTCGTCATCGCGCCCAAGCTTGAGCTCAGCTTTCGCCAGTCGCTGCAGCTGCTCGATCACGACTGGGCGAACCTTGTCCACCATCCAATTGCCATCGTCTTCTTCCTTGCCGCGGTTGTCACTGTTCTGGCTGTCGCACGGAAGCAGGCCGGACAATCCGTCGAACCAATCGACATCGAAAGGGAGGAACTATCATGACAACCAGACGCACAGTTATTGCCACTGCCGCCGGGCTGGTCCTTGCGCTTAGCGGCTTTGCCGCCGTGGCGCAGGATTACCCGACCAGGCCGATCACGATGTTCGTGGGTTATGGCGCAGGCGGACAGACCGACCTGATCGCCCGCGCCTCGGCCAAGGTCCTGTCGGAACAGCTGGGCCAGCCGGTGAACGTGGTCAACAAGCCCGGCGCCGGCGGCGCGGTCGCGGCAAACGAGCTGAAGAGCAAGGCGCCCGACGGCTATACCATGCTGTTCCAGTCCAACGCCGTCATCAACGCGGCCCCGTTCCTGATGGATCGGGTCGATTTCAAACCGGACGATTTCGAATACGCCGGCATGATCACCGCCTACCAGACCGGCATGGCCGCACCGAAAGACGCCCCCTATGACACGCTGCCGGAATTCATCGCATGGGCGAAACAGAACCCGGGCTTTGCCTATGCCGCCCTGTCGTCCGAAGCGCGGATGTACATGGACGCGATTGCCGAGAGAGAGGGGCTGGAAGCCAATGCCGTGCCGGTCCAGTCGGGGTCCGAGATGGTGAACACCCTGATCGCGCATCAGGTGGCCGTCGCCTTCTCGGGCGGCATCCACTACCGCTATCCGGACGAGATCAAGACCATCGCGCCGACGACAACCTTCCGTCACCCCTCGGCCCCCGACGTGCCGACCATCGAAGAGGCCGGGTTCGATCTGGCCATGGACACGCGGACGGTCATCATCCTGCCCAAGGGCACCCCGAAGGACGTGATCGACAAGATCAGCACGGCGCTGAAAGCGGCTGAAACAGACCCTGATTTCGTCAAGGTGACCAAGGCTGCCGACATCCCGATCATGTATTACGACGCCGCCGCCGCGACGAAGGAAATGAACGACACCTACACCAAGAACAAAGCCATTCTGACGGGCGGCAACTGAGCCTGACATGACATTGCCACGGGCCGTCACGGCCCGCGGCCTTCCGCAATCCGAACCGACCGAGGCCCCATGTTCCAGCCACTCAAAGGTGTGACCGTCGTCGATCTGAGCCAGATCCTCGCCGGACCCTATGCAACCTACCTGCTGTCCCTGATGGGGGCCGACGTCATCAAGATCGAAAAGCCCGGCCAGGGCGACTGGACCCGCGACCTGGGCCCCATCAAGGACCTGTCGGCCCGCAAGATGGGTCTGGGCTACATGACCCAGAACGCGGGCAAGAAATCGGTCGCGATCGACCTCAAGACCGGCGAGGGCCTGGGTCTGGTCAAGCAGATCATCGCCGGGGCCGACATCTTCGTCGAGAATTTCAAACCCGGCATCGCCGAGAAACTGGGGTTGGGCTTCGCGCCGGTGAAGGCGATGAACCCCAGGATCCTCTATTGCTCCATCTCGGCCTATGGCCAGACCGGCCCCTTTGCCCCCCGCCCCGCCTATGATCACGTCATCCAGGGCATGTGCGGCATCATGAAGACCACCGGCAGCGCCGAAAGCGGGCCGACCAAGGTGGGTGCGCCCTATGTCGACTATGCCACGGGCATGAACGCCGCGCTCGCCATCGTCTCGGGCCTGCACGAGGTGCGCCGGACCGGGGCGGCCGTGCACCTGGACGTCGCGATGCTGGACACGGCGCTGATGCTCATGGCCTCGCTGATGACGCAGCACCTGTCATCCGGCTGGGTCCCCGCGCCGAACGGCAACGAGGCCTGGAGCGCGAGCCCCTCGTCCGGCGCGTTCGAGACGACAGACGGGTTGCTGATGCTGGCCGCGAACAACGATGCCCAGTTCCACAAGCTCTGCATCGCGCTTGGCCGGTCCGATCTGGCCGAGGATCCGCGATATGCCTCGCCCTCGGAACGGGCGCTCAATGCCCCGACGCTGCGCACCGAGCTGAACCGCATCTTCCTGACCCGGTCGGCGGCGGAATGGGAGCTCCTGCTGGCCGATCACAAGGTGCCCGCCGCCCGCGTGCGCGGCCTGGACGAGGCGCTGGCCGAGGACCACCTCCGCGCCCGGGGCGTGACGCAGGAACTGACCGTCACCGGCGATGTCGACCATACCGTGCATGTCCCGACGCTGAGCTTTCTGGCGGACGGCCACGCCACCGGACCGCAGAGCGGCCCGCGCCCCCTTGGCGCGGATACGGAGGCGGTTCTGCAGGCGCTCAACATCGACCCCGAGCGCATCCGCGACCTGCGCGAGGCCCGCGTGATCGGATAAAGGGCGCGTCAAGCGGGGACAGGCTGGGCGGTCGCCGTCAAGGGGGGCGTCAACCGCCGGATGCCGGGGCGGTTGCGCCACTTGGCTGACCGCGCGCCTTGCGTCCATGCGACGCCGCGCACCGGGATCGGGACGCTCAGCCGTGGATCGCCCGCGCGGTCCCGGCGGGCATCCGGTCCCCGGCATCGCGCGGATGTTCCGCCGCAATGACCTTGAACGTGGTCCACAACCTGCCGCAGCCGATGGCCGCGCGGACCTGCCGGGGCTCATGTGGCTGGCCTGAACGGCCCGGATGATAGACAGTGCCATGCGGTTTCCCGGATTCGGAAGGTTTTCCTTTGGCCCACTCTCCCCAGCATCTCGACCGGTTGCGCCTGCGTCACCTGCGTCTGCTGGAGCTGATCGCCGATCACAGGTCCCTGCGCGCGGTGGCGCAACATCTTGGCCTGACGCAGCCGGCCGTGTCGCAGATGGTGAAGGATCTGGAATTCGCATTCGGCGCCGATCTGGTGGACCGCTCCGTGCGCGGCGTGTCGTTGAGCGCGGCGGGTCAGCTTGCCCTGCAACGCACCCGCACCGGGCTGGCGACCTTTTCCCATCTCGCGCATCAGCTCGACATGGCCGAACCGCCGGTCCTGCGGATCGGCACCAACCCGGCGGTCATGCTCGACCTGCTGCCCAGTGCGCTGACACTGGCCGCCCTCGCAGAGGAGGGGCCGCGGTTCATCATCCGCACCGGGCTGGCGCATGACATGACAACGGCACTCTGGGACGGCGAGATCGACTGCTACGTGGGCCGTGTCGACTGGGACGAGGTCCCGCCCGAGGCCGCCGTCGCGCTGCGCCACGACCCGCTGATGGCGACGGAGCTGGTCGTGGCCTGTGCCGAGGACCATCCGCTGGCTCAAAAGCGGGACCTGGAGGTGGCCGATCTGGCCGGGCATATCTGGGCCCTGCCGCCTGGCGACTCGCGCAACCGCGTGGCCATCGACACCGGCCTGCGCAACAACGGCCTGCCCGCCGCCACGGTGCGCTATGAAATCGCCGCCGATCCGAATTCGCTGCTGCTGCTGGCACGGCGGGCCGGTGTTCTGACGGTCGTGCCGCGCAACGCTCTGGAGGCGACGCCCCCGGGCCTTCGCGCGCTCGACCTGCCCGCACTTGCGATGCCGGCGGTGCAACTGGGTCTCTTCACCCTGGTCGAGAGCGAGCAATTGCGCGCCGTGCAGGCCCTGCGCGACGCGCTGCGCCACGCCGCCCAAAGCGCCACGGGCATCGCAGCGACCTGAAAAACCGGGCCGCAGGGCCGATCCGCTCCGCGACCGGTGCCAGCCGGACCCGGGACTGCCGCGCCGATGCACGCAAGCGTCAGGCTGACCGCTGCGCCCGAAAGTCCTCGGTTTCAGGCTGGTCCGATCATCGCGCGGGGCCATCGGTTGTCGGTGAGCCAGACCGAACAGCATGTCGGCAAATGGATCAAGCGTGCCGGGGCCGGTTGGCGTCTCGCAAAGGGGTCCCTTCGCTGGCCCCGCGCGCGATGCCTTGGGGACAGGTCACCCCGGTCAGTTCCAGCTGGTCAGTACCGCGCTGTCCGCCAGCTGGACATGCGTGCATCTTACCTTTTCAGGTCAGGTGCGATCTCAGCATGATTTCGTCAGGAGGAGAGGCCATGCTTGTTCAACACAAACACCCACGCGCGGAATACGATGTCGATCTCTATTCCGACGATGCGATCCTCGACCCGTACGACCACTACCGGGAAATTCGCGACCGTGGGCCGGCGGTCTGGTTGCCGCGTCACGATCTCTGGGCCATCGGGCGGCATGCCGATGTGCGCGCGGCTCTGGCGGCACATGACGTGCTGATTTCCGGCCGGGGCGTCGCGGCCAACGACGAGGTCAACAAGATTGCCAACAACAACATCCTCGCCACCGACGAACCGGCCCATGGAAAGCTGCGCAAGGTCATCGCGGCGCCGGTGATGCCCCGTGGCCTGGCCGCGGTGAAAGAGCGGATCGCCGCCACGGCGCAGGACATGATTGCCGGCCTGGTCGAGCGGGGCAGTTTCGACGGAATGCGCGACCTTGCGCAGATCCTGCCGCTGACGGTTGTCTCGGAGCTTCTGGGTCTGCCGGAATCGGGGCGGCAGAACATGCTCCGCTGGGCGGCGGCCTCCTTCGACGCGCTTGGCGGGGGCAACGCGCGGCGCGACGCGGCCTTTCCGACGATCCTTGAGCTGCGCGAGTTCTGCAACAACGGGGCCACGCGCGAGGCGGTGAAGCCCGGCAGCTGGGTGGCCGGGCTTTATGATGCGGCGGATGCGGGTCTGATCGACCCGAACCTCGTGCCACAGTTCACCCGTGACTACATCGCGCCCAGCCTCGACACGACGATCTTTGCCACCGGCCACCTGATGTACCATCTGGGCCAGAGCCCCGAGCAATGGGACACGTTGCGCGCAAACCCCCGACTGATCGGCAATGCAATCAATGAGGCGATCCGGATCGAGGCGCCGATCCGCGGTTTCACCCGCTACGCCGCCGAGGATTACGACGTCGACGGCACGATCATTCCCAAGGGCGACCGGGTCATCGTTCTGTATGCCTCTGCCAACCGGGACGAGCGGCAATGGGACCAGCCCGACCGGTTCGACCTGCACCGCGTCGTGACCGATCACGTCGGGTTCGGCCACGGCGTGCATCAATGCATGGGCATGCAGCTTGCCCGGCTTGAGATGCGGTCCATCCTCGAGGCGATGATCGGGCCCGTGGCCCGGATCGAGACCGGCGAGCCGGTGTTCGAGATCAACAATGTCCTGCGCGGCTATCGGCAGCTTCCGATGAGGTTCCATGCGGCGTGAGGTCTTCGTGCCCGCGCGCCTATGTGATCGCTGAACCGGAAAGGCCTGGCCCATGCTGACGTTCTTGCACTCTCCCGGCGGTCCTTTGGACGGCATCCCCTGCCCGCCGCCCGGCCTGACAGCCTGCCTGATGGGCCTGCGCGACAGGCCCGCATGTGCCGGTCTGGACCGGGTCCCCTTGTCCGCCAAGTGAACAGCTCCGGGTCGTCCGTGGACGGACGCTTCGGGAAAGGCCGAAAAGACCCTCGCCGCGATCCGCGAACAAGACGAAAGGTAAACCGATGTCACTTTTCCCGAGCGAGGTCCCCGTGGTGGTGGTTGGCGCCGGTCCGACCGGCCTGACGGCGGCGAACCTGCTGGCGGCCTATGGCGTCGATTGCCTGCTGCTGGAACGGGACGCCGGGCCGATGAACCTGCCGCGGGCCATCGTGATCGACGACGAAGGCGCGCGCACCCTGCAGGTGTTTGGTCTGGACCGCAGCTATCTCGCCGACCCGATGGAGGGCGATGGATCGCGCTATTACGACGATGCCGGTCATTGCTTTGCCGAGACGGGGCAGGGGCCGCGCAACTTCGGCTTTGCCAAGCGGAACTTCATCTTCCAGCCCGAGCTTGAGGCGGCCCTGCGCGCCCGGCTGGAAGATCAGGCGCCCGCCACGCTGCGCTTTGGCGCCGAGGTCACGGCGATCGAGCAGGCAGAGGGCCACGCGGCGGTTGTCGTGGCCGGGGCCGACGGGCGGGAGCACCGCATCCGCACGCAGTGGGTGCTGGCCTGCGACGGCGGCCGCAGCCCGATCCGCGAGAGCCTCGGGATCCCGATGTCGGGCAACACCTACGAAGAGGACTGGATCGTCGTCGACACGCTGAACGATCCGGACCAATCGCTGTTCTCAAAATTCTTCTGCAGCGACATACGCCCCACCGTCAGCGTCCCCGCGCCGGCCGGAGGACGCCGCTATGAATTCATGCTCTTGCCCGGTGAAACGCGAGAGCAGGTGCTGCAGGACGGGTTCCTTGAAAGCCTGATGGCACCCCTGCGCCCGTGGCGGCCTGCGGATATCCTGCGGCGCACGGTCTATACCTTCCACGCCCGCATGGCCGAGCGGTTCCGGCACGGGCGCATCATGCTCATGGGCGACGCCGCGCATCTGACGCCGCCCTTCGCCGGGCAGGGGATGAACGCCGGGCTGCGCGATGCCCATAATGTGACGTGGAAACTCGCCTGCATGATCCGGGGCGGGGCCGGCGACGTGATGGACAGCTATGCGGACGAACGCCGCAAGCCCGCCTGGGACATGATCCAGCTGGCGGTGGCCATGGGCAGCATCGTGATGCCCGCCGGGCGCGATCAGGTGATGTTCCGCGATCTGCTGCTGAAGGCGCTGGAGCCGTTTCCGAATGTGCGGGACTATCTGATCCAGATGCGGTTCAAACCCAAGCCGCGCTATGAAACGGGGCTGTTCCTGGGGTTGGAGGCACCGGCGTTCGACGCCTCGCTGGTGGGCGAGATGATCCCGCAACCGCTGCTGGCCGGAGGCGGGCGGCTGGACGACAGGCTTGGCCCCGGGTTCGCGCTGATCGCGCAGGACGCGGCAGGCGCGGCGGCGCTGGAGGCCATGACGCAGGACAGTTTCCTGGGCCTGCCGCTGGCGCGGGTACAGCTGGACACCTGCGGCATCGCCACGGGGCTGGCCCTGGCCGATCCGGGTGTCGCCCGGCCGTTGCGCACGCATCGCGACCAGGTGCTGCTGGTGCGGCCCGACCGTTACTGTGCCGCCGCCTTTGCCCCGGAAGATATCGCGGCAGCGCTGGCGGATTACGCGGCGCGGTTCGCCGGAGCGCAGGACATGGCAAAGGATCGCCTGACGGTCTGAGCGGCGCGACCGGCAAGCCGAAGTCTTCGCAGTGCGGCGGCGAGACCGCGCCGGGAGAGAGAGAAAGAAAACGGGGAGGGGACGATATGACTATGGTCTGGACACGCTCTTTGGGTCTGGCGCGTGCGCTGGCCCTGGTGGGGTTCACCGGCCTGCTGATCCTGGCGCTGATGACCACGCTCGACGTGTTGCTGCGCTGGCTGTTCAAGGCCCCGTTGCAGGGGGTGAACGACGTCAGCTCGGTTGTCATGGCGGTGGTCATCGCCGCCTGCATCCCCGCCAACCTCGCCATGAAGCAGAACATCCGGGTCGAGGTGTTCGGCGCGCTAGGCGGGCGGAGGGTGCACAACGTCCTCGAAGTCCTGTCGAGCGTCCTGACGCTCGTCTTCATCCTGATGATCGCCTGGCAATTCGTGCCCTATGCCGCCTCGCTCAAGGCGGGCGGCGACAGGACCTGGGTGCTGGGCTGGCCGGTCTGGCCGTGGTGGAGCGTGGCCGCCGTGATGATGTGGCTGGCGGCATTCGTGCAGGCAATGGTTCTTGTCATCGACGTCATCGCCCTTTTCCACCGGACCGACGATCCGCTGCCGCATGACGATACGGCACCCGCAGCATGACCGGCCCCAGTATTTCGGACATTTGATATGGACCCTCTGATCCTCGCTCTGCTGGGCTTCTGCGCCATGATGCTGCTGATCGCGCTGCATGTGCCGATCGGTATCTCGATGGCGCTTGTCGGTGTCGCCGGCTTTGCCCAGGTCGTGGGCTGGGGGCCGGCGCTGTCGCTCATGGCCAGCGAACCCGCCTCGGCGATGAGCTCGCTCGACCTTGCCGTCATTCCCCTCTTCATGCTGATGGGCAGCCTCGCCGCCGCCGGGGGGCTGGCGACGGATGTCTATGACATGGCGGGCGCGCTGTTCGGGCACCGCAGGGGCGGGCTTGCCACGACGACCGTTGTTGCCAGCGCGGGGTTCGGGGCGATCTGCGGATCGGGTGTCGCGACAACGGCCACCTTCGGCCGGGTCGCCATGCCCGAGATGCTGGCGCGCAACTATCGCCCCAGTCTCGCCTCGGGCGCCATCGCGGCGGGGGGGACGCTGGGCATCATCGTGCCGCCCTCGGCGATGATGATCCTTTACGCTGTCCTGACCGAACAATCGGTGCTGGAACTGTTCAGCGCCGCAATCGTTCCCGCCCTTCTTGCCGTCTTGTTCTATGCCGTCGCGGTGCAGGTCACGGTCTGGCGCGATCCCGATGCCGCCCCGAAATCGGAAAAGCTGCCCCCGCGTGAAAGGCTCGCCGCCATCGGCCGGGCCTGGGGGGTGATCCTGCTGGCCGTGGTGGTGCTGGGCGGCATCTATTCCGGCATCTTCACCGTCAACGAGGCCGCGGCCATCGGCGTTGTCATCGCCTTCTTCTTTGCGCTGCTGCGCAGGCGGCTCGACCGGGCGACCTTCCTGCGGGTGATGGCCGAGGCGAGCGGTTCGACGGCGATGATCTACCTGATGGTCTTTGGCGCGACGATCTTTTCCTACTTCGTCTCGGTCACTGGCGGCGCGCAGTTCATCGTCTCGTCGATCTCGGACAGCGCGATCTCTCCGATCGCCGTGATCTTCTGCATCCTGCTGCTCTACATCTTCCTCGGCGCGTTCTTTGACGAGGTCGCGGCCATGGTCATCACGCTGCCCTTCGTGATCCCGGTGATCCAGGGCTTTGGCTATGACCTGGTGTGGTGGGGGATCATCAACGTCGTGGTGATCGGCATCGGCATGATCACACCGCCCATCGGGATCAACGTGATGCTGCTGAATTCGATGTATCGCGACATCCGCATCACCACGATCTACCGCGGCATCGTGCCCTTTCTGGTGGCCGACCTGGTGCGGCTGGTCGTGCTGGTGCTGTTCCCGCCGCTCACGCTCTGGCTGCCCTCCGTCATCGGGTGACGGGCTGTCCGTCAGTTGGACAGTTTCCACTGGACCGTCGCCCGCGCGACGGGTTGGGGACATCGTGAACGACATAATATCAGGGAGGACACCATGAAACTCATCAATATCGCCACGGCGGTCGCGCTGGCGGTCGGGCTGGCAGCCCCGGCCCGCGCCGAAGTGCTGCGCTTTTCAAGCTTCGAGCCGCCGGTGGCGCATATCACCAAGAACATCCTGACCGCCTGGGCCGCGGATGTGTCCGCCGCCTCCGACGGGGAGCTGGAGGTCCAGATGTTCCCCGGCGGCACATTGGGGCGGAATCCGGCGCAGCAGCTCAAGCTGGTCGAGGACGGGGTGGCCGATATCGCCTGGGTTATCCCCGGCTACACGCCCGGCCGGTTCAACGAGGGGACAGTGGCCGAGCTGCCGTTCCTGGTGAAGACTTCGACAGCCGGATCGGCGGCCATGTGGGCCCTGTTCGACTCCGGGCTGCTCAAGGGGGATTACGAGTCCTTCAAGCTGATCGGGGTCATGTCCTCCTCGCCCAACGGGCTGGCGAGTACCGTGGACATGACAGAGCCGGGCGAATTGAAAGGCCAGAACATCCGCGCGCCGGGCCCCACCATGCTGTCCGCGATCAAGTCGCTCGACGCGGTGCCTGTCGGGGGGATCACGGGCCCGACGCTGGCCGAAAGCCTCAGCCGCGGGCTGATCGACGGGACCTTCACGCAGTGGGGCGCGCTTGAAACCTTCAGCGCAGGCGGGGTCGTGACCCACTTCCTAGAACTGCCCCTCGGCGCGACACCGATGCTGATCGTCATGAACAAGGCCAAATACGAAGGGCTGTCGGACAAGGCCAAGGCGGCCATCGACGCATATTCCGGCGCGGCGTTTTCGGACCGCTTCGGCCGATCCTTCGACGAATACCTGTCCGAGGCGAAGGGCCGCATCCTCGCCGCGAACAAGATCACGGTCATCGACCCGGACGAGGCGCTGACGGCCAAATGGCAGGACGCGATGTCGGTTGCGACACAGGACTGGATCGCGCAGACCGAAAACGGCCAGGCCATCTATGACGCCTTCAAGGCCGAACTTGAAAAGGCGGAGGCCTCGAACTGAAACCTGTGCGCGTCGGGGGGATTTCCCTCGCCGCGCTCTTTCGCTGGGGGCACCGTGGCAAGCCATACCGCCGATACCATCGCCATCATGCAGGTCGTTCAGGCCTGGGGCCTGTGCCGCGATCAGGGCCGGTGGGAGGATCTGGCGCGGTTGTTCACCCCGGACGGGACGATCCACGTCACCTGGTTTTCCGGGGCCTTCACCGATTTCATCGCAGCCTCTCGCAAGACCTATCAGCCGCGCGCGCCACGGGTGAAACACCTGATCGGCACGCCGGTTGTCGATGTGAAGGGCGACCGCGCGCTGGCCGAGACGAACATCCAGATCACCGGGCGGTTTCGGATGGGCAATGCCAAGGTCGATTACACCTCTTTCGCGCGGTTCCTGGACCGGTTCGTGCGCACCCCCGACGGCTGGCAAATCCGCACCCGCCGGGCGATCTACGAAAAGGACAGGCTGGACCCGGTCGCCCCGACCGAAGACTTCGCCCGCACCATGGCAGAGACGGATTTTTCAGCCGTGCCCGAACCCTATCGCTATCTCGGCTACCGGCTACTGAACGCGGGCCGGCCGTTGCAGCCGGATATCATCTGCGACGGCACGCCCGAGATGGACACGCTGCTGTCCGATGCCCGCCAGTGGCTTGCCGCCGCGGGCTGACCTACAGCATGTCCTTTTCGGCCAGCGCGCGGGAAATCCGCCCGGCCGTATCCAGAAGTCTGTCCCGGTAAAGCCTGATCGCATCGTCAAAGCTCAGGGCGCTGCCGGTCCAGATGATCGTCAGGCAGGCAATGACCTGCTCCCGGGCAAAGATCGGGGCCGAGATGCTTTTCGTGGCCGAGCGAAATCCCTCTTTGCGAAAACCCACGCCCAGCTGTCGCGCCTGCGCCAGGACTTGGTCCAGCGGGCCATCCTGAAGGATGATCGGTCTGGTGACGCCTAGCTGCGCTTCCAGCCCGGCCAGCGTCCGTTCGCGTTCCGCCTCGGGAGAAAAAGCCAGGTAGGCCCGCCCGCCCGAGGTGTCGAGCACCGGCAGTTTCAACCCGACCATGCCGTGGTCGATGGAATAGGGGCTGATGTTGTGGGTCGACTCGCGGATCTCCATCTGGTGGTCGTTGAAGGTCACCAGATCGAGCGGCCAGAGGATCTCTCTCCCCAATCGGACCATTTCGGGCACGGCGCTCTGCGCCACCCAGTCCTTGTCGCGGAAGCCCGAGCTGAGCGACTTGGCCTGCAGGGTCGGGCGCCACTTGTCCGACGAATGATCGCGGTTGACGAAGCCCAGCCCCTCTAGCGTTTCCAGCAGGCGGTAGACGGTCGGCCGGGGAATGCCCGTTTCCGCCGCAACCTCTGCGGCCTTGAGGCCGTTGCGCTGGTTCACGGACTGCAACACCTGAAGGCCCCGTTCCAGCGCTCTGACAGATCCAAACCCTGATATGGCGGTGCCTCCCCCTGGCCGGTCGTTCAATTTGGTAGATTTCCCCGCGCTGTCTGGCAAGTCCGGGGGCCCCGAATTGTCCGTCGAACGGACAGACGTGTCATTGGCGGCGCGGCCCGGGCCCGCGTGATATAGCCTTTGCGCCACTGATGCGGCACATCGCCCGCAGCACCGGAGGGAGACCCGGATGACACTTTCATCGCTTGGCTATATTGGCATCCGGTCCGCCAGGACGCAGGACTGGAGCGGCTTTGCCACCGGCCTGCTGGGCATGCAGGAGGTCGACCGCGGCGGCAGCTCGCGCGCCTTTCGCATGGACGACCGCAAGCAGCGCCTGCTGGTCACAGGGGACGGCGACGAGGGCCTCGATTTCCTCGGCTGGGAGGTCGACAGCCCCGAAGAGCTCGACCGCCTCGCCGGGCGGCTGGAGAACGCGGGCGTGGCCGTCAGGCTGGAATCCGCGGCGCTGGCCGACCAGCGTTTGGTCAGCCGGCTGATCTCGTTCAAGGATCCGGATGGCAACCATATCGAAGTGTTCTGCCAACCGCAGATCGCAAGCGATCCCTTCGTGCCGGGCCGCCCGATCTCGGGCTTCAAGACGGGCACCTTCGGCATGGGCCATGCGGTTCTGCATGTCGAAGATGCGCAGGGGCTGCTGCCCTTCTACCGCGACCTTCTGGGCTTCAACGTCACCGATTACGGGCTGACGCCCTTTCCGCTGTATTTCTTTCACCTGAACGGGCGGCATCACAGCTTTGCCATGGTCGGGTCGGGGCGCAAGGGGCTGCATCACTTCATGGTCGAGCTGCAATCGCTCGACGATGTGGGGCAGGGCTATGACATCGCCCAGACCGAGGAAGGGCGGCTGGCCTTTTCGCTGGGCCGTCATTCCAACGATCATATGACCAGCTTCTACGCCAACAGCCCCTCGGGCTTTTTTGTCGAATACGGCTGGGGCGCGCGGGTGATCGACCCCGCCACTTGGGAGCCGCATGAAACCACCGATGGCCCCAGCTATTGGGGGCACGAGCGCGTGCACCTGCCCGATGGCGACCCGACCCGCGACAGGATGCGCGAGATGCGGATGGATGCCGCACGCCGGGGCAAGCGCGCGGCGGATCCGGTGCCGAATTGCGCCTGGCTCGACAGTGTCGTGAACCGGGACTAGCCGCCAGCTCAAGGGCCGAACGGAAGGGCGCGCACCGGCCGCGCCTTACGACATGACAAAGGGCGCGCCTGTCGGAAATTTCGTGTTCGACCTGCCGGATGCGGCCCCTGTCCGCTGAATGGACAATCGCGGGGCGGCACATGCCCGCGTGTCCCTGCCGCGATATGACCGGACCAGACAGTCAATCAGGAGCCAGCTCATGCGCGTCGCCTCTTATATCACTTCCGACGGTACGGCATCGTATGGCATTGCGGAAAACGGACAGCTCAAGGACGTCGGCGCGGCCTTCCGGGACCGGTACGCCGACCTGCGCGCGGTCATCGCCGCCGGAGCGCTGGACGACCTCGCCGATGCCGCCGGGCAGGGCGGCACGCTGGCCGAGGGCGATGTCACGCTGATCTCTCCGATCCCGAACCCGGACAAGATCATCTGCATCGGCCTGAACTACATGACCCATATCCAGGAGACCGGGCGCGACAAACCCGCCAAGCCGTCGATCTTCACGCGCTATCCCTCCTCCGTCACGGGGCACGGCCAGCCGTTGATCCGGCCCCGGGCCTCTGACTGGTTCGATTTCGAGGGCGAGCTGGCGGTGATCATCGGCACGGCTGGTCGCGATATCGCCGAAGGCGACGCAATGAAGCATGTGGCGGGCTACAGCTGTTTCAACGACGGGTCGATCCGCGACTACCAGCGCCACACCTCGCAGTTCTGGGCCGGCAAGAACTTTGTCGACAGCGGGTCGATGGGCCCCTGGCTGGTCACGGCAGAGGAACTGACCGACCCGGCGGCGCAGACGATGGAGACGCGGCTGAATGGCGAGGTCATGCAATCGACGCCAATCAGCGACCTGGCGTTCAGCATCCCGGAATTGATCGCCTATCTGTCCATCGTGACGGAACTGCTGCCGGGCGACGTGATCGCCACCGGCACCCCAAGCGGCGTGGGCCTGTTCCGCGAACCGAAGCTGTTCATGAAGGACGGGGACCGGGTCGAGGTCGAGATTTCGGGCATCGGCACCCTGTCGAACCCGATCCGCGACCAGGCCTGAGGGGCGCAGGCCCCCGGCATCGCCCTGGCAGAGGCGCGACCGCGCCGCGCGCCAGCGATGGCGTGCGGGTGCGTGGTGCAAGGATTGACGCGGGCCCCGTGACGCTGGCCGTAGGTGTAGGTGCGAACCCGGACTCGGCGGGCGGCGGGGCTTGCCGGCAACCCTGTCACAGACCCACTGTGAGGTGAGGGTGCCCGCGCTACGGCTGGCCGCTCAGGTCTCGATGGGACGCGCGGTCAGAGCCTTGTCGATGGCGGCATCCAGCGGCACGTCATAGGTCATCAGGATCGCCCCCAGAACCGAATAGAAGCCGACCGTGGCGATGATGTCGAATACCGCCTCGCGTCCGATGGCGGCCGCGATCTCTTGTTCGAGCGGCCCTGGCAGACGGTGATCGTCGAGGATCGCATCAACCGCCCGGACCAGCAGCCCGTCCTCTCCCTCCGGCATCCCCCGCACGGCGGAGATACGGGCGTCGGGCATCCCGAGGGCGCGCGCCCGCGCGACATGGTGCGCCCATTCGTAGGACGAGCCAAGCCGGACACCGACGCGCAGGATCACGATCTCGCTCCGCTCCTGTCCCAGGGCCGTGTCCTTGACCACATGCTGGCGCAGCGGGGCCCAGGCCCGCAGCAAGGCCGGGTGATGCGCCATGACGCGATAGACATTCAGCCCCCCGGCAAAGCTGTTTCTGAGGTCGCGGATCTCATCCGGCCAGCTTTCATCCGGTATCGGGGCGGGACGTTCCGAAGGTGATGTCATGCAGTTTTCCTATTGTCCGCAGAATGCCCGTTTCTTGCGGAGATCACAGAGTTTGCCGGTACGCTGACCGCCAGCCGGACATCAGGGCCACGCCGGCAAACGGCCCAAGGCATGGCAGCCCGCAATACCCATCTTGGGCGAGGATCTGCCCGATTGCATCCACAATGTCACCTGGCGCATTGCCGCGAATTGCCCGAACCCCAGGGGAGGGCGGCACGCGACTGTGCGACCTTGCCCGCTGCCGCGAAGCGAAACGGCAAGGTCGGGGCGCGCCCGATGTCCGGTCGCGCCCCCTCTGGCGGGGCTACTTCAGCAGCTCGGTCCAGATCTTGGTATAGATTGCCTGGACGTCCGCCGGGCAGGTCAGCATGAAGGACCCCGCTTCGATATGGTCGGCGGGGATGACGATTTCGGGCGCGTCCTTCATGTCGTCCGGCAGAAAGGCTTCGGATCCCTTGATGCCGTTGGCATAGCGCGCGAATTCCGAGATCATCGCGGCATTCTCGGGCGCCATGATGAAGTTCTGGAACAGCTTGGCGTTCTCGACATTCCTGGCATCCTTGAGGACGGCGAGGTTGTCCATCCACAGGGGGTACCCTTCCTTGGGATAGCCATAGACGATGTCGGGGTTCTGCAGGCGCGCACGCATGGTGGCGCCGCTCCAGCCCGTGCCGCCGGACACGTCGCCTTTGACCACCTGTTCGATGGAATCGTACTCGATGGAAATCCAGGCCGGTTTGGCCGCCTCCAGGGTGTCGCGCACCGTCTTGAGCACCTCCAGATCGCCGGTGCAGGGCTCGCCCCCCGCATAGCTCACCGCCATATGCATGACGTCCGACAGTTCGGGAATGACGGTGATCTTGCCCACCAGCTCTTCCGGCGGGTCAAGGAAGATGGCCGAGGTGTTGGGATCGCCCGAATAGACCGCTGTGTTCACGAAAACCCCGGTCGAGCCCCATTGCCACGGCACGGAATAATGCCGGCCGGGATCGAAGGGAACGTCGACCCAACGGGCGTCAACATTGGCGAAGTTCTCCATCTGGTCGGGGCGGGTTTCCAGCAACAGCCCCTCGTCGACCCAGATGCTGAGCACGCTGGACGAGGTCACGACCATGTCCAGCCCGTGCCCGCCCTGGCGCACCTTCGCCAGCGCGGTGTCGTTGGAGTCGAAATCGGTGAGGGTCACCTTGACGTCATATGTCTTTTCGAACTTCTCGATGAGCTCGGGGCTGGTGTAATTGCCCCAGTTGAAGATGTTGAGCGTGCCTTCCGCCCGGGCCGGTCCGCTGAAAGCGAGCAGTGCCAACCCCATTGCGGTTGTGCCGGTTTGCCAGTTCATGATGCTGTTCCCTGTTGTGGTTTTTCCGTTAGGTTCGTTTCCTGCTGACGATGAAGAAAAGTGTCACGATACCGACCGAGATCAGCAGGAAGACCGTCGATATCGCATTCATCTCGGGCGTCACGGCGCGCCTGAGTTGGCCGAGCATGTAGGTCGGAAGCGTCTCCTGACCGGCCGATTTCACAAATTCCGTAATGACCACGTCATCCAGCGAAATGACGAAGGCGAGCATCAGGCCCGCAAGGATACCGGGCCACAGAAGCGGCAGCGTGACCCAGCGAAACGCCTGCCATTTCGTGGCGTAGAGGTCCGCCGCCGCCGTTTCGAGCGAGAGATCCGTCATTTCGAGCCGCGCCCGGATCGGCAGATAGGCGAAGGGGATGCAGAACGCCGCATGGGCGGCGACCAGATAGCCAAGGCCCGTGTATCCCGTGGCAAGCTTGATGCGCGAAAAGAAGATCAGCAGCGCCACGGAGACCACGATTTCGGGCACCATCAGCGGCATGTTGATGAAGGCGTATTTGGCGTTGAGCCCGCGGTAGGGCCGCGTGCGTGTGGTGGCCAGCGCCGCCATGGTGGCTGCCGCGGTGGCGATGAAGGCCGCACAGACGGCGATCCGGAACGACCGCCAGGCGGCGTCCAGCACCTGTTCGTTGTTCCAGGCGGTCACGAACCAGCGCAGCGAGAAACCTTGCCAGACGGCCACCGAGGCGCCGGCGTTGAAGGCATAGACCACCAGCGCGGCAATCGGCAGATACAGCAGGAAAAAGCAGGTCAGCGCGACGACCGGAAAGCCGGTCTGATGCCGGATGTCAAAGGCGCGTCTACTGGCCATGGTGGTGCCCTCCGGTCCGGGCGGCGAAGCGGACATAGACCATCAGCGCCAGCAGGACGATCGCCAGCAGCGTCATCGACAGAGCCGCGCCAAGCGGCCAGTTCCGGCCCTGTCCGAATTGCAGCTCGATCAGGTTGCCCAGCATCAGATTGCGCCCGCCCCCCAGCACACGCGGCGTGACATAGGCGCCGAGGGTGGGAATGAAGACCAGGATGGACCCGGCGATGATGCCGGGCCTGGTCATGGGCATGATCACGTGACGCAGCACCTTCCAGCGGGTGGCATAGAGGTCGTATCCCGCTTCGACGAGGCGAAAGTCGATCTTCTCCATGCTGGCGTAGAGCGGCAGCACCATCAGCGGGAAATAGACATAGGCCATGCCAAGCAGGATGGCGAAATCGGTGAACATCATCTGGATCGGCGCGTCGATCATCCCGATCCTGATGAGCAGTTTGTTGACGATGCCTTCGTTGCGGATCAGCTCCTGGATCGCGAAGGTCCGGATCAGCAGGTTGGTCCAGAAGGGGATCGTGACGAGGAACAGCCAAATCTCGCGCGTGCGGGGCGACCGCGTGGCGATGAAATAGGCGGTGGGAAAGCCGAACAGCAAGGCGATCAGCGTGGTCAGGAACGACAGGCGCAGCGATCGCCAGAAGATCGACAGATGCGCATCGGCAAGCGACAGCGAGTTGTCGAAGATATCGCGCTTGAGAAAGACGGACTCCCAGGCGTCCGGCGAGTACTTCCAGATCACATCGCCGTAGGATCCGGGGGCGAGAAAGGAATAGACCATCACGATGGCGAGCGGCCCGATGGAGGCCAGCGCGATGATGACAAGGGCGGGCGAGGCCAGAAACCACCTGCCCCGGATGTCGCGGGACCGGGCCTGTCGGGCGATGTCAGCGGCAGTCGCCATGATCCCTCAGTCCTTCAGCATCTGCGCGGCGCCATTGTCGATCCTGATGCCGACGACAGCGCCTTCCGGCGGCTCGGCACCCGCGTTGCGGCTGTTCTGGCGCCGCAGGATGAACCTTTGGCCGGTGTCGAGCAGGACGTGGTAATGCGTGTCGGTGCCGAAATAGACGACATGCGCGAGCCGCCCGGTCAGATGGGCCCCGGCCCCCGGGTCGACGAGCTCGGCATGTTCCGGGCGCACCACGATACTGACCTGCCCCGAAGGCCGGACCCCGTCGGGCACGCGAGCCGCAAAACGGGCCCCGCCGGGCAGTGCCACCTGGGCCGTGCCATCGGCACAGGACAGCACATCCGCGGTCATGAAGTTGGTCTCGCCGATGAAGTCGGCGACGAAACGTTCTGCCGGGCGGTCGTAGATGTCGCGCGGAGACCCGATCTGCAGGATGTGGCCCGAGGACATCACGGCGATACGGTCCGCCATGGTCAGCGCCTCTTCCTGATCGTGGGTGACAAAAATGAAGGTGATGCCGGTCTCGTGCTGCAGCCGCTTGAGCTCAATCTGCATTTCCTTGCGCAGCTTGAAGTCGAGCGCCGACAGAGGTTCGTCCAGCAGCAGCACCTTGGGCTGCGGCGCCAGGGCGCGGGCCAGGGCGACGCGCTGCTGCTGGCCACCCGAAAGCTGCCCGGTGCGGCGGTCCTTCAGCGCTTCGAGCTGGACCAGTTTCAGCATCCTGTCGACGCTGTCGCGGATCTCGGCCCGGGGCCGACCCAGCATGACCAGCCCGAAGGCGATATTTTCGCTGACCGTCATATGCGGGAACAGCGCGTAGTTCTGGAACACCGTGTTCACGGGCCGTTTGTGGGGCGGCAGGGCGGCGATATCGCGCCCGTGCAGCCTGATCTCTCCTTCCGTGGGATAGCTGAAGCCCGCGATCAGCCGCAAAAGCGTGGTCTTGCCGCAACCCGAGGGGCCGAGAAGGGTAAAGAACTCGTTTTCCCGGATCGCGACGTCGACATCGTCGAGCGCCTTGAACGCATGGGCGCCGGACCCGAAGACCATGCCCACGTTGCAGACTTCGATAGCGAACTGGTCTTGTGAGTGATGAGTCACCGTCAGGTCCCCTCTTGATCCGCCAAGGATCGTGCTGTTGGCCCGGAAACGGCTGTTCCCGGGCCGATCCGCTTACGACAGGCCATAGACCCGGGCCGCGTCTTCGGCGCTCAGCAGGCCCTGCTCGATCTCACGCCGCAGCACGCCGCGATCCCGCTTTTGCGGATCGCCAAAGCCGCCCCCGCCCGCTGTCTCGATGATCAGACGGTCGCCCTTGAGCAGTTCGGTATTGCCCTTCGACGGCAGCGCGATGCGCTCGCCGTCCCGTTCGACGGTAAAGTGCGAATGCTGACCGTTTTCCCCGCCGAACAGTCCCCAGGGCGCGACCTTGAACCGGTCGGAATAGGAATTGAACGTCACCCCGTCCGCGAGGATGCGATAGACCCGCCGCGCCCCAAGCCCGCCGCGCCGTTCCCCGGCCCCGGCAGAGCCGCGCCGCAAGGTGTATTCCTCGACCCGCATGAAGGGATAATCGGTTTCCAGCGATTCAACCGGCACGTTGGAGCAGTTGCCGACATAGCCGTCCACGACATCGGCCCCGTCCGCGCCTGCCGAGGCGCCCCAGCCGCCCCCGACGACCTCCATGTAAACCCGGTAGCCCTCGGGCGACATATGGCCCATGCCGATGGCGTTTGTCGTGTCGTGGCCCGAGGCCAGAACCTGGTTCGGCACCACCTCGGACATCGCCAGCATGATCACGTTGTAGACCCGGTGGCAGGCGTTGTTCCGGGCGCGCACCGCGCGCGGCTCGCTGGGGTTGAGGAAACTGCCGTAGGGCACGTTGATCGCGCGGATCGGGCGGTAAAGACCGTCGTTCACCGGAATACGCCCGCCGCCCAGCAGGATGCCGATGGCGCCATAGGCGGCCGAAATGGTCGCGGCGAGGGGCGAGTTGATGATGCCCTTGGTCTGCGGCGCGCTGCCTGCGAAATCCAGTTCCAGCGAGTCGCCGTCCACCCTGATCTGCACGGCCACGCGCAGCGGGTCGGGGGAAAAGCCGTTGTCGTCGACAAAATCCTCGGCCTGGTAGATGCCGTCGGGGATGGCGCTGATCGCCTCGCGCGCCAGCCGCTCGGAATAGTCCTGCAACTCGGCCGCGCCGGCGAGCACCGTGTCCACGCCGAAACGGTCGAGCATCTCGATGAAACGCCCCTCGCCGGTCCGGTTGGCGGCGAACTGGGCGTAGATGTCGCCCATCACTTCGTCGGGCGGGCGCACATTGATGCGGATGAACTGTTCCAGCAGACCGTCGCCCAGATCGCGGTGCACATTGAACCGCGACAGCGGAATCCGCAGCCCCTCGGAATAGATGTCGTTCGCCGAGGCATTGGGCCCCGCCGCTCCGCCGCCGGTGTCGATGTGATGGCCCAGCGAGGCGCTGAAGGCGACCAGCTCGTCGCGGTAGAACACCGGCGTGAACAGGATGATATCGTTCAGATGCTGCGCGCCGCTGTAGGGATCGTTGGTCATCAGCCCCTCGTCGGGCTGGATCGTCGACAGGTCGAACTTGTTGGCAAACGCCTCGAACACCTTGCCGAAAGAGTTCATGTGGATCGGGCAGAACTGCGCCTGCGCGATGATCCTGCCGTTGCGGTCCAGGAACGAGGTCGAGCAGTCCCGCGCCTCGCGGATGATGGTCGAATAGGCCGACCGGACCAGCTTTTCGCCCATTTCCTGCGCGATGCCGTGCAGCCCGTTGCTGATGATGTTGAAGGTGGCCTGCGTGAGTTTGTCGGACATCGGATTACGCCTCGCTGATCAGGATAAGGGCCCCGGTGCTCTCTACCGTCGCGGTCCAGCCCGGTGGCACCAGTGTCGTCGCTGTCGGTTCTTCGATGACGGCGGCGCCCGTGATCCTGGTTCCGGGCACCAGGTCGCCGCGCCAATAGTAGCTGCAGGCGACCGGTTCCCCGGCAAAGGTGATTTGCCCCGTCTCCACCGGCTGCGGATCGGCCATCGCATCGACCGGCCGGGTCAGCGAGGACATCACGTCGCTTTCCGTCGCCACCGAAGCCGTCAGGCGGAAGGTCACGATCTCGACCTCGCCCATCGAGGCGACCGCGCCGTAACGGGTTTCATGCGTCGACTTGAACAGCCCCAGCACATAGGCCTTGCCCTCGCGCTCCAGCCGGTCGAGATCGACGTCCGACAGCAGCTCGTACCCCTGGCCCTTGAAGCGCATTTCCAGCTCGTACTGAAAGGCGATGTCCTCGGGCTTGCCGTCGAATTCGGCGAATTCGGCCACGGCCTGTGCGCGGATGCGGTCAAAGGCGGCGCGCACGTCGTCGGCGACGCTGTCGGTGACCCGCATCAGGTTGGTTTCGCGGTAGATGCGCTTGAGGTCCGCCACCAGCAGCCCCAGTGCCGAGAACAGGCCGGGATAGGGTGGCACCACGACGCGCGGCGCCTTGAGCTCGGTCGCGGCCAGCGCCCCGATCATCGGGCCCATGCCGCCATAGGCATAGATCGCATAGCCCTTAGGGTCATGCCCGCGCTGCACCGACACCAGGCGGATGCCCTGGCTGACATGGGCGACGCTGATGTCGATCATCGCCTGGGCCATCGCCTCGGGCGTCTCGCCGTTGCTGGCGCCAAGCGCCGCAAGGGCGTCGCGCGCCCGTTCGGGCTGCAATGTCATGCGCCCGCCCAGGAACCGCTGGGGCCGGATCCAGCCCAGTTGCACCAGGGCATCCGTCAGCGCCGGTTCTGTGCCGCCATGGCCGTAGCAGGCCGGCCCCGGACGCGCCCCCGCGGATTGCGGCCCGACCTGCAGCATGCCGCCTCCGTCGATCCAGCCCAGGCTGCCGCCACCCGCGCCGATATTCGCGATGTCGATGCTGGGCAGGCCTACCGGCAGGCCGTCCACCTCGGTTTCCGAGGTGATTTCGGGCGCGCCATTCGCGATCAGGCAGATATCGGCGCTGGTGCCGCCGACATCCAGGGTGATGACATTGTCATCGCCGATCGTCTGGGCCATGCGCACCGCCCCGATGACGCCCGCCGCCGGGCCCGAGTTCAGCATCTCGACCCCGCGCCCGTGCGAGCCACTGCTGGGAAGGACGCCGCCCGAGGACTGCATCACAAACAGGTTGCACCCGGGCGATCCGGCGTCGAGGTGCTGTTCCAGCCGCTCCAGATATCGCCCGACCAGCGGCACGAGATAGGCCGCCATCGTGGTGGTCGAGGCCCGTTCGTATTCGCGGAACGTGGGCAGCACGTCCGACGACAGCACAACCGGCAGGTCCGGGCGGCGGTCTGCGATGATCTCGCGCACGCGCTGTTCATGGGCCGGATTGCGATAGGCGTGCAGCAGGCAGATGGCCAGCGCCTCGGGCTGTTCCTTGTCCAGCAGCAGGTCCAGCGTCTCGATCAGGGCCGCCTCGTCCAGCGGGGTGACGATCCCTCCCGCGGCATCCACCCGTTCCCTGGCCTCAAAGCTCAGGTTCAGCGGGACCAGGGGTTCGGGCTTGTGGCAGGCGATGGCATAGACATTCGGGCGCAGTTGCCGCTGCAGTTGCAGCAGGTCCTTGAACCCTTCGGTGGTCAGCAGCGCGGTCCGGCAGCCCTTGCGCTCGATCACCGCATTGGTCGCCACGGTCGACCCGTGAAACAGCCGGTCGAGCCCCGAGAGATCGCCGTCCAGCGCCGCGTTCAGACCGTCCAGCACGCCGACAGAGGCGTCTTGCGGCGTGGAGGGCACCTTGTGGCTGTGTACGACGCCACCTTCGATCCAGATGAGATCCGTGAAAGTGCCACCGACCTCGATTGCCATCTTTGCCATATTGTCCGTCCTGTTTGCCGGGTTGCCGGCAGAAAATAGTTGTCCTGCGGCGCGACAGGTGGCGTCGCGCCCTGCGTGCCCTGCACGCCGGTGGTCGATCCATGATCGGAACGCTTCGTCCCGGCCGGCCGACCGCAGGGTGGTGCGGTCTGTCCGGTCGGATCGCAGAGGTGCCCCCGGGGGGCCTCTGCCCGATCGCTATGTCAGAAAGCTTATTGGTTAAAAGGATTGATGCAAGATAATAAAATTGACTGTATTCGTGAAATCAATTGTCGGAAAATTGGATGCGCTTGATCCTGTCTCTGGACTTGGCCTCTGCCGGCCGACGCGGGATCGGTGACGCCTTTGCAGTTTAAATTCGTCAAATCAGTTCGCAATTATCGCGAAGTTTATTGATTTGCGTCAGGTGAATTCCTGACGCTACGCTTCGCTGAACGCTGGCCCAGCCTGGCCGCATGCAGCCGGCCCTGTCCCCGGACAGCCTGGACCGGCCATCGCGACAGACCCGCGCCCGATGCAACGGCGAGACGCCGCCAGCTTGGCCGGACGGAGGATTCAATGCACAGAACCAGGCTCTATATCGACGGCAGATTCACCCCGCCCATCGGAGGCGGCCATTTTCCGGCCATCGACCCGGCCACCGAACACCCCTTTGCCGAAGTCGCGGCCGGCCAGGCCGAAGACATTGACCGCGCAGTGCGGGCCGCGCGCCTGGCTTTCGATTCCGGGGACTGGCCCGGCCTGGACGCACGGGCGCGTTCCGCCACGCTGCGCCGCATCGCCGAGGGCATTCGGGCCCGGCTGCGCGACATCGCGTTGCTGGAGGTCCGCGACAACGGCAAGCCCCTGCCCGAGGCCGAGTGGGACGTCGGCGATGCCGCCTTCTGTTTCGACTACTACGCCGGGCTGGCTGAGCAACAGGCGGCACAGCCGCCCGAGACGGTCGATCTGGGCGATGCGCGGTTCGAGGGCAGGATCCACCGCGAACCCGTGGGTGTGATCGGCGCCATCACGCCCTGGAACTTTCCCCTGCTCATGGCGGTCTGGAAGGTCGCGCCGGCCCTCGCCGCCGGGTGTACCATCGTGCTGAAACCCTCCGAGCTCTGCTCGCTCTCCTGCGAGGTGCTGGCCGAAATCATCGACGCCGCCGGGGTGCCGCCGGGGGTCTTCAACCTTGTCACCGGGACCGGGCCCGAGGCAGGCCAGCCGCTGGCCGATCACCCGCTGGTGGACAAGCTGGCCTTTACCGGATCCGTCGCGACGGGCCGCAAGGTCATGCAGGCCGCCAGCGCCGGGATCCGCACTCTCTCGCTGGAACTGGGGGGCAAATCGCCCTTCGTTGTCTTCGACGACTGCGACATCGACAAGGCCGTCGAATGGATCATGTTCGGCATCTTCTGGAACAAGGGCGAGGTCTGCTCGGCCACCTCGCGCGTTCTGGTCCAGCGCGGGATTTACGACCGGCTTCTGGATCGTCTGCGCGCCGCCGCCGAGGCCATCGAGATCGGGCCGGGCGAGACCCCGGGCGTGAAGCTGGGGCCGCTGGTGTCCAAGGGGCAGTATGACAAGGTACGGGCCGCCATCGACGCGGGCCGCCGCACCACCGCCCGGCTGATCACGGGAGGGGGCCGCCCCGAAGGGTTCGATGCCGGCTATTACCTGACCCCGACCATCTTTGCCGATGTGCCCACCGATGCCGGGATCTGGCGCGAAGAGATCTTTGGCCCGGTCCTGTGCGTCAATCCCTTCGATACGGAACAGGAGGCCTTGGCGCTTGCCAATGACAGCCCCTACGGACTTGCGGCGGCAGTCATGTCCGACGATCCGGATCGGTGCGAACGTGTCGCCGCGCGGCTGCGCGCGGGCATCGTCTGGATCAACTGTTCGCAGCCCACCTTCACGCAGCTGCCCTGGGGCGGATACAAGACCTCGGGCATCGGCCGCGAACTGGGACGCACCGGGTTCGACGCCTGTTTCGAGACCAAGCAGATCACCCGTTTTGACCACAAGGCGCATTGGGGCTGGTATCTCGATGCGCCGGAATGATGCGCGGAGCGACCGATGACGCAGGTGATTGAGAGCCTCGCCGCCACGACCCGCACGCCCTTCTGGGCCGCGACCGCCGGGCCGCAGGCACCTTGTCCGCCGCTTGGGACGGATCTGCGCTGCGACCTTGCCATTGTCGGGGGCGGGTTCACCGGCCTCTGGACCGCGCTCGAGGCGCGCCGCCGCCTGCCGGACGCGCGGATCGTGCTGGTCGATGCCGGGGCCTGCGGCAATGCCGCCTCGGGGCGCAACGGCGGGTTCTGCGCGCCGTCGATCTCTCATGGCATCGGCAATGCGATGCAGCGCTGGCCGAAAGAGGCCGAGGCGCTGGTGCGCCTTGGCATCTCCAACCTGGACGATTTCGAAGCCGACCTTGCCGCCTATGGCATGGAGGTGGAGTTCGAGCGGTCGGGCAAGCTGACGGTCGCCGCGACCCCGTGGCAGATCGAGGGGCTGAAGGCCCAGCAGGCGCTGCGCCGCCGCTTCGGGGGCGAGTCCGAGTTCCTCGTAGGGGACGCTCTGCGCGCGCGGCTGGACTCTCCCGTCTACCCCGCCGGCCTGTTCGAGCCGAATTATGCGCTGCTGAATCCTGCCCGGATGGTGGCCGAGCTGCGGCGGGTCGCGCTGGCCAGCGGGGTCGACATCCATGAGGACACGCCGGTCAGCGGGGTGGCACAGCAGGCCGATGGTGTCGCGCTGGTCACGCCGGGCGGACGGATCGCGGCGCGTCAGGTGGTTCTGGCGACCAATGCCGCGCCGCCGCTGCTGCGCCGGCTGCGCGGCGCGGCCATCCCGATCTTCGACTACACGATCGTGACCCGCCCGCTCGCCGACGACGAGCTTGCCGCGATCGGCTGGACCGGTCGGCATGGCATCGCCGACAGCGGGAACCAGTTCCATTATCTGCGCAAGACGGCCGACAACCGCATCCTCTGGGGCGGCTTCGATGCGGTCTATCACTACGGGTCGCGCCGCGATGCCGCCTTCCTGACCGAGAGCGACAGCTTTGACCGCCTCGCCCGGAATTTCGCGCGTGCGCTTCCGCCGCTGGCGGATGTTCCGCTGACCCATGCCTGGGGCGGGATCATCGACACCTCGGCCCGCACCACCTTCTTTGCGGGCACGGCACATGGCGGGCGCGTGGCCTATGCCATGGGGTTTACCGGGCAGGGCGTCTCGGCCAGCCGGTTCGCGGCCCTGACGATGCTGGACCTGTTGCAGGGGCGCGAAACCGAAAGGACGGCCCTGCAAATGTCGCGCCGCTCCCCCGTCCGCTTCCCGCCCGAACCCTTTCGCTGGCTGGGTATCCGCATGGCCCAGCACGGCCTCGCGCGCGAGGACGCCACGGGGCGGCGGTCTGCCTTCAACAAGATCCTCGACGCATTTGGCGTCGGCTTCGATTCCTGAAAGGACAAGAGCATGACCCAATCCCCCCGGAACGTTCTGGATTTCAGCAATACCGGTGTCGCGGCGGCGCAAAGCACCGTCTCGGACCCGGCCATCGTGGACCGGCCCTACACTGCGCGCAGCTGGCGGCATTTCCAGCGTCCCGAACTTGGGGCCCTGGCCGGTATCTGGGAGGCCGAGCCGCATCTTGAGCGTGTCGCCTGCGATTATGACGAGCTCTGCCATCTGCTGGAGGGCCAGGTGCGGCTGACGGATGCCGAAGGCCTGTCCAGGGTGTTCGGACCCGGCGACAGCTTTGTTGTCGCCGCCGGGTTCACCGGCACCTGGGAAAACCTGACCCCTGTGCGCAAGGTTTTCTTTATCCTGCAACCCGCCTGAGGCGAAGCCTGACGGCATCAAGACGCCGCGCCTGCCGTCAGTCCATCAGCGACGGCAGGTAAAGGCTGATCACGGGAAAGGCGATCAGCAGCGCCAGCGTGATCAGATCGACCGCGATGAACCAGCTGACCCCCCGGAAGATCGACACAAGCGGCACCCGTTCGCCGAGGGCCGCCTTGACGATATAGACGTTCAGGCCGACCGGCGGAGTGACCAGGCCGATTTCGAGCAGTTTCACCAGGATGATGCCGAAGTAGATCGGCTCGATCCCCACTTCGCGGGCCACCGGCAGTATGATCGGCATGGTCAGAAGCATGATCCCGATGGAATCCAGAAAGCACCCCAGGATCAGGTAGAGCACGGCGACCATCGCGATCACGAGGAGCTGGGTCGACCCGGGCGACAGCAGCGAAGAGGCGATGAAGCCAGGCACGCCGCTCAGCGTCATGAACTTGCCCAGCAGGGTCGTGCCGATCACCACCATGAAAATCCCGGCGGTGCTGGTCAGTGTCGCCAGACCGCTGCGGTAGAGCGCACCCCAGCTGAGCGAGCGCCGCGCCGCGCCCAGACAGATGGCCAGCGCCGCCCCGACGGCCCCGGCCTCGGTCGGGCTGAACAGGCCGATGAAGATGCCCGACAACACGCCGACGATGATGGTCGGCAGGGCCCAGATCTCTTTGGCCGCAACCAGGAAATCACGTGTCGTGAAGGTGTCCGTCACGGCGGGGGCAAGGCGGGGGTTGAGCGAACAGCGGATGACGATCATCGCGATGAACATGGTGGCCGACAACAGGCCCGGCAGGAAACCGGCCATGAAGAGCTTGGCGATGGAGACCTCGGCGAGGTAACCGTAGAGCACCATCAGGATGCTTGGCGGGATCAGCGATCCCAGCGTGCCCGAGGCCGCGATGACGCCGGTCGCAAGGCCCGGGTCGTACTTGTAGCGCAGCATTTCCGGTGTGGCGATGCGGGCAAAGGCCGAGGATGTGGCCACGCTGGAGCCAGAGGCCGCCGAAAGCATCGCACAGGCCCCGACGCTGGCCACCGCCAGCCCGCCCGGCAGCCAGGCCAGAAGGATGCGCATCGCCCGGAAGAGGCCGGAGGAAATCCCGGTTTCCGAGGCGACGAAGCCCATCAGCAGGAACATCGGGATCGCCGTCAGATTCCAGTCGCCCACGAAGTTGAACGGCACCGCCGTCAGCATCCCCCAGGCGGCGCGCGCATTCAGCAGCACGCCGATCCCGATGAACGAGACAAGCCCCAGGGCGACCCCGATCTGCACCCGTAGCAACAGCAGGATCAGGCCGGCGCCCAGTCCAAGGAATCCGATTGTCAAATTTTCCATTGCTGTCCCAGTTCAGGTCTCGGCGCCTTCGGGAACATCCGGCGACGGGTTGAAATCGGGGTCCGTCGCCGCCTGCCATGCGTTGGCCAGCACCATCAGCAGCGCCGCGCCAAAGCCGACAGGCAAGGCCAGCTTGGCCGGCCAGATGGTCAGAAAGACCGCACCCATCATCATCTCGTTCATGGCAAAGGACCGCAGCGCATCCCCGCCGGTCTTCCACGCCAGGAAGCCGAAGAAGGTCGCCGTGACCAGGTATCCGCACAGGAGCACCCAGCGTTTGACGATGTCGGGCAGCATCCGATAGACCAGATCGACTGCAATGGGCTCTTTCTTCATCTCGACGAAGGCCAGCGGAAGAAAGACCACAAGCACCATGTGATAGACCGAGATGACCTCGAGGTTGCCGGGGATCGGACGGCCGGCAAGATTGCTGGCCAGCACGTCGATCACCGTTTGCAGCATCATGAGGAACAGGCTCACGCTCGCGAGGACGGCCAGAAGGATGGCGAGACGTCTTGTCCAACGTAAGAACACCCGCTTCTCCTTTCTGCCCGCCCCGTTGGCCCCGATCTTCAGTTCAGGCCGTATGCCGAGACATCGATCTTGCCATAGATCTCGTCGCTGAAGACCGCCTGCAGGGCGGCTGCGTCGTCCCGGTCCACATCGGCCAGAAGACCCTGCCATTTGTCATAGACCGCGCCGAACCGCGAAATCAGATCCGCGGCCCCCTCGACATTCAGACGGGCCGCCACTTCCAGGGCCATCGGCTCCACCTGCTCGGCGACGAAGCTGTCGAGGGCGGCCTGAAGGTCCGCGCCCGGTTCGTGGATCGTGACCCCGTGATCGCCGGCCTCGGCCAGGGCCTCGGCGACCGACTGCTCGAAGGCGATGGTCATGGTGACGAGGTTGTCCGAGATGCTGTCGATCAGCAGTTGGCGGCTCTCTTCCGGCAGGTCGGACCAGGCGCCCTGGTTCATCGCATATTGCCACCCGGCGAAATACTGGCCCAGGTCCAGAAGCGTGACCTCCTTGGCCACATCCCACAGCGAGCGTGTCTTGAGGTCGTTGGGTGAATTGGCGGCGCAGTCGAGCTGACCCTTTTCCAGACCCGTGAACATTTCCGAGGACGGCACGTTGACCGCCGCCGCCTGGACCGAGGCCGCCCAGGCCGCATGGATCGGGCTGGGCATCCTGATCTTCTTGCCCGCGATATCCGCCAGCGAGACCACGGGCGAGGTGCACATCAGCGCATAGGAGGGCGAGGCGTAGCTGCCCAGAAACACGACACCCTGCTGACGGAACATCTGCTGCATCTGGTCGTCGTTCAGGTAGAAATCCGCCACCGCGGCCGTCAGAACCATGCTGTCGTTGAACGAAATGCCAAGCGCCGCCAGAACGTTGTCCGCCGGAAGGTCGGAGGGCGTATAGGTTCCCGCGTGATAGGTCATGTCCACGATGCCGTCGCGCAGACCGGACAGATGGGCCGCCGGTGGCAGCACGGAGTCGCCGGTATAGACCTTCAGGCTCAACTCTCCGCCCGATTGCTGATCGAGCGCTTGGGCCAGGGCCTGATACCCGTCCGTCACCAGCGGATAGGTGTCGGGGAACCAGATGCTGGCGGTGATCTCTTGCGTGGCGGCCGGAACGGCCGTCGCGGTGCACAGCCCGACAAAGAGGGCCCCTGCAATATGTTTCATGTCTTGCCTTTCCCTGTTGTTCACATGTCTTGCATTTCGGACCGGACGTTTCCCGCCCGTGTCACCCGGTCTTTGTCGTCTGACCGAGGGCCTTGCAGCCTGTCGTTCCGTGCGTCACACCAGTCCTCCGGTGCCAAGCCGGAGGACCGCCGACAGACCCCGTCCGGGGGTCTGTCCGGGCAAGTCGGCTGCGGGCAGCCGGCCCGGCCGATCGGTTCACCGGCGCAAGCGACATCAGGCGCGCCACCGGTCGAGCGACGACAGGCGTTTCAACTGTGTCGATCAACGCCAGGCCTGTTACGGGCGGCTTTCGGATTGCTTGATCGGTTCTTTGGAGCCGAGGATCTGCCTCAACTAAAAAGAAGTTTATTTACCAATAGGTTTGACGCAAGAAAAAAAATTTGATGATATGTGTGAAATGAATTCTCATAAACGGCCGAAATCATGCTGAACTTGACCGCGTTGAATACGTTTCACCAAGTTGCCCGAAACGGAGGCATCGCGGCGGCGGCCTCGCAGCTGAATGTCACCGACGGCGCGATCCGCTACCAGATCAGACGGCTGGAAGAGGATCTTGGCGAACAGCTCCTCGTGCGCAGCAAACGCACGCTGACGTTGACCTCGGCGGGGCTGTCCCTGTTCGAACGGCTGAACCATGCGTTCCGCGATATGGAGCGGGCCTGTCAGTCGCTGACCTCCACCTCCGGCATGGACGGCGAGCTGAACATCGCCTGCGCTCCGGCATTCTCGGGCGCGCGGCTGCCCTCGGTAATCAGGGCCTATTGCCAGCAGTATCCGCTGATGACGGTGCGGGTCTTTCCCATTGGCATGTTCGACGAGAGCATGGATGTCGTCATCTCCTACGGAGAGCGCACGACGCCCGGAATGCGCGAAGCGATCCTGCGGGACGAGATGTATTTTCCCGTCTGCCGACCCGAACTGAAATACGAGTGGGGCATCACCAGCACCGCAGATCTGGCCAACTGCATCGCGCTTCACGCGGATCAGGGGGGTGACTGGATGCGGTTGCTCACCGCTGCCTCGCCCGCGTCGATTCAGTTCGCGCAACAGGTCTATTTCCCCAATGCGGCGGTTTCCCTTCAGGCGGCAAGGCGGGGATGCGGCGTTGCGGTGGGAACCTCGATACTATGCGCCGATGATCTTCGCAGCGGGACATTGGTGAGGCTGCTGGACATCGAGGTGCCCGCGCCCAATCCCTATTTCGTCATCCAACCCGGACAGACACACAAAGACAGCGCAGAGCGTTTTGTCGACACCCTCATGGATCAGTTGGAAAATGGCTAGGGTCAGGCCCTACCTGTCCATCGTGCGCGACTGTCCGGCCTTGACCCGCCGCAGCGGGATCGAGCTTTCGATTGACGCAACGCCAGATACCTTTGTGAACGTGCCGGTCAGGAAGCGTTCGAAATCTGCAGGCCCGCGCGTTGCGATGCGCAGCAGATAGTCGCGGTTGCCGGTCATCAGCCAGCAATCGACAACTTCGGGAAAGCTGCGCACGGCGGCTTCGAAACTGGCCAGGGCATCGTCCACCTGACGGTCGAGTTTCACAGAGACAAAGACCGAAAATTCATACCCCAAAGCGGTTTCGTCGATCAGTGCGGCATAGCCGGTGATCACGCCGGCATTTTCCAGAATGCGCAGCCTGCGCGCCACCGGGGAAGGGCTGAGATTGATGCTCTCGGCGATCTCGTTGATCGTGGCCCGCCCGTTGCGCTGCAGGACGTGCAGAATGCCCGCGTCGTAGGAGTCGAGCTTGATGCTTGTCATCAAAATTCCCCGGATTCGTGATGAATATCGACAAGTACAGCATGACACGACTGCACAAAAGGCGAGAATTGCCAATTCCTTGGTGGTAGCCTCGCGAAAACGCATGCTTTGACCGCGAGGACGAACGATGACATTTGAAACGGCGCACCTCACAACAATCCAGCGCCGTCTGCTCTGGCTGTCGCACTGGATGATCCACCACGCCAATCACATCCGGCCAAAGGAAGACGGCATAAAGGTGGGGGGGCATCAGGCCAGCTCGGCCTCGATGGTGTCGATCATGACGGCGCTCTACTTTTCCGCCCTCCGGCCCGAGGACCGCGTGGCGGTCAAGCCGCATGCCTCGCCGATCTTTCATGCCATGCAGTACCTGATGGGCAATCAGACGCTGGAGAAGATGAAGAACTTCCGCGGCTTCGAGGGCGTGCAGAGCTATCCCAGCCGCACCAAGGATGTGGACGACGTGGATTTTTCGACCGGCTCCGTCGGTCTGGGCGTGGCGATGACCGCGTTCGGGTCGATCGTGCAGGATTACCTGATGGCCAAGGACTGGGGCAGGGACCTGACGCCGGGACGCCACGTGGCGCTGGTCGGTGACGCCGAGCTGGACGAGGGCAACATCTACGAAGCCTTGCAGGAGGGCTGGAAGAACGACCTGCGCAATTGCTGGTGGGTCATCGACTACAACCGTCAGTCGCTGGACGGGGTCGTGCGCGAAGGTCTGTTCGAGCGGGTGGAAAAGATCTTCGACGCCTTCGGCTGGACTGTCATCCGCGTGAAATACGGGGCCTTGCAGCGCGCCGCATTCGAGGAAGCGGGCGGCGGCGCCCTGCGCGACTGGATCGACGCCTGCCCGAACCAGGACTATTCGGCCCTGACCTATCAGGGCGGCGCCGTCTGGCGCAAACGTCTGATGGATGATCTGGGCGATCAGGGGCCGGTCACGGCGCTGATCGACAAGCGAAGCGATGCGGAACTTGCGGCGCTGATGGAAAACCTGGGCGGCAACTGCGTGGAAACCATGGCCGAGGTGTTTCGCAGCGTCACCGACGACCGCCCGACCTGTTTCCTTGCCTATACGATCAAGGGTTGGGGCACACCGATCGCGGGCCACAAGGACAATCACGGCGGCCTGATGACAAAGGCCCAGATGGCCGGTTGGCAAGCCCATATGGGCGTGCCCGAGGGTCAGGAATGGGACAGGCTCGCCGCCGTTCCCGACGCCGCCGCGCTGCAGGACTTTCTCGACAAGGTGCCCTTCTTTGCCAAGGGCCGCCGCCGCTTCGGCGATGCCGTGTTGCAGGTGCCCGCCATCGCCCCGTCATCGGACCGCGAGATTTCGACCCAGATGGCATTCGGCAAGATCCTGGATGGCCTGTCCAAGGGCGACAGCGAACTGGCGGACCGCATCGTGACAATGTCGCCCGACGTGACCGGCACCACCAACCTTGGCCCCTGGGTCAACCGTCGCAAGCTGTTTGCCCGGACCGAGCAGGTCGATGCCTTTATCGAACACAGGATCCCCTCAACCGCGAAATGGGAATTCACGCCAAAGGGTCAGCATATCGAACTGGGCATAGCCGAGATGAACCTGTTTCTGCTGCTCGGGGCGGCGGGGCTGTCACATTCGCTGTTTGGCAAGCGGCTGATCCCCATCGGCACGCTTTACGATCCCTTCGTGGTGCGCGGGCTCGATGCGTTGAATTACGCCTGCTATCAGGATGCCCGGTTCATGGTGGTCGGCACGCCCTCGGGCGTCTCGCTGGCGCCCGAGGGCGGGGCGCACCAGTCCATCGGCACACCCCTCATCGGTATGAGCCAGGACGGTCTGGCATCGTTCGAACCCGCCTTCGCCGATGAACTGGCGGTGATCATGGAATGGGCCTTTGGCTACCTCCAGCGCGACGGCTCGGGTGACCCGGACGAACGCACCTGGCTGCGTGACGAAACCGGCGGTTCGGTCTATCTGCGGCTGTCGACCAACCCGATCGAACAGCCGGGCAAGCGCCCGGATCCGGATTGGCAGCAAGGGGCGATCGACGGGGCCTACTGGCTGCGTCGCCCCGGGCCCAATTGCGAGGTCGTCATCGCCTATCAGGGTGTCATCGCCCCCGAGGCGATCCGCGCGGCGGGCGCCATGGCAGAGGCGCGGCGCGATATCGGCGTGCTGGCCGTCACCTCGGCGGACAGGCTGAATGCGGGCTGGACAGCGGCACAGCGCGCGCGGGCCCG
Organism: Pseudooceanicola pacificus; assembly: GCF_009789075.1. Lineage (GTDB taxonomy): Bacteria > Pseudomonadota > Alphaproteobacteria > Rhodobacterales > Rhodobacteraceae > Pseudooceanicola > Pseudooceanicola pacificus. Next base: position 67,923 of record NZ_WNXQ01000008.1, on the reverse strand, counting down.
CGGCCAACAGGGGGCGACCAGCCATGTGGAACGCCTGCTGCGGGATCTGCCGCCGCATTGCCGTCTGCTCACCGTCCTGGACGGCCACCCCGCGACGCTGTCGTGGCTCGGCGCCGTTCTGGGGCACCAGACGATACCGCTGGGTGTGGAGCACTTTGGCCAGACCGGAACCATCGGCGACCTCTACCACCACTACGGCATCGACGCCCAAAGCATCATCGACAGGATCAACGGTCTGACGGCCGGCCGGAGGATCGCAGCGGCCTGAACCGCCTCATGCAGACTTGCAAAGGGCAGACGCCGCACGACGTCGGGACCGGCCAAGGCCCGAGCAGCAGCCATGCCGCACATGGTTTCGATCGGGCCCGATAACCCGGCATCGCCAGGCAGGCCTGTCCTCATGGCTCAACGCCCCGTGATCTGGATCGAGAAACTGCGCCGCGCGCCCGCAGGCGGCTGGGGGAAGGGGCCCGCGCCCCTGACCAGTTGCAGCGCGGCGCGATCCAGCGCAGCGGACCCCGAACTACGCGCCAGCGACACGGAAGACAGACCGCCATTCGCAGCGATGCTGAAAACGACAACCGCGGTGCCGCGCGCCGTCACCCGCGGCTTGCCCGCGCGCGACAGTCTGCGCATGACCAGGCCGGGGTAATTGCTCGCAGCGGCATTGCCCGCCGCGTGCTGGCGTCCGGCCGTGCCGCTCTGTTGCGCGACGGCCTCCTGCCGTCCCGTAGCTTCGCCCGCCCGCGCGTTGCGTTCGGCATTGCCCGGCGCCTGTGCCGCCCGGGTGGCGGGCTTTGCCGTTGGCCGGGGTTCGGGTTTGGCCACCGGCGCCGGCTTCTGCGTGGCCTCGAATGCGGCACTGCGCGGCTTGGGCCGCAATGACCGGACGACAGCGGCGCTGTCCGGTGCTGCCCCCTCGACCCGGTCCGCAACCGGTGGCGATTGAAGGGTCTCCGCCGCATCGGGGCCGGGAACCACGGCCTGCACCGCCGGGGATGGATCGGCCCGCGCAACCGGCACCGCTTGTGCGGGCGCGGCCGGTTCTGAGGGTGCGCTGTTGACTGCCGACAGGGCCTGTTCGGACGGCACAGGCTCTGCTTGCAGCGGCCGGGCGGTGCCGGTCGGTGCATGGTCAACGGTCGTCGCGGCTCTCTCTGGCGGCGATGGCTCTGCATGCTCGGCGTGCAATCTGTCCGGCGCATCGGGCGCCGTGGCCTCGGCCTTCTCCGCGCTTTGGGAGCTGAGCGTTCCGGCTGCCATGTCTGCGAAGGCACTGCCGAGCCGCACCTCCGTGCCGCCATCTGCGCCTTCGATCTCTGTCGTGTCGCGCGAGACGAGCGCGACCGCCAAAGCGCCGTGCAGGCCAAGTGCGACGGACAGGGCCACAAGCTTGGCGGGACCGGCAAGGCGCATCATTCCAGCCCCCGTTCGGTGACGATCACCACCCGCTCCGCACCGGCATCGCGCAGGGCCCGGCCCCGGGCGACCAGCAGTGCCGCGGGCAGCTCGCGGTCAGGCACGATCCGCACATTTGCCCGTGCTTGCTCTGGAAGACCGGCGACAAAATCCGCGACCCCGGTGATCTCCGCGCCGCGGTTCGTCATGCGACCGTCGGCATGCAGCACCAGGGCGTCGGGCGGGGCGCTGCCTTCCAGACCGGTGGTGCTGACCAGCCGCAGATCTGTGTCGAGCGGCACAGCCAAACGGCCCGCCACGAGAAAGAAGATCAGCATCAGGAAGACGATGTTGATCAGCGCGATGGTCGGCTCGCCGCCGGTCCGGGTGCGGCGGCGTCTCATGACGCCTCCAGAACGGTGACGGAGACGTCCGGGATGGCACGCAACGCGACAAGCAGGTCGGTCAGGCGTTGCGCAGTGACATCCGCCGCGACCGCAACCAGAACCCCGAGCGGCCCGTCGCTGCTGCGGTGCGTTTCCAGCGTTTCGCGCAGGGTATCAAATGCCGCGTCGGACCCGTTCACGCGCAAGGCCCGGGCGGCCAGCGAAAGGAATACGGGACGCTCGGACGACGCGGCGCTGCCGGATCGCGCCGAGGCGAATTCGACCTCTGCAAAGCGGGTGAAGGTCGAGGACAGCATGAAGAACAGCAGCAACAGGAAGATGACGTCGATCAAGGATGTCATCGAAAGCCTGCGCCGACGTCTTATGCTACGCATGAGCGGGCAGGCCTTGCGGGTCGGATGCGCTGCTGCGAGCGCCCGGCGACAGCACCGTATGCACTGCCTTCTGGGCCAGCACTCGGTCGGCATCCATCCGGGCCTCGAACCAGCTCAGGACAACCGAGGTGGGCATGGCCACGGCAAGGCCCACAGCCGTGGTCAGCAAGGCAACCCAGATGCCACCGGCAAGGACCGACGGATCGACTTGAGCGCCCGCGTCCTGCAGCGCCTGAAACGCCGAGATCATGCCGAGAACCGTGCCAAACAGACCGAGAAGCGGCGCGAGTTGCGCCACGGAGTCGAGCAGCCGGAACCCGCTTTCCAATCGGGCAAAACGCGCCTCTGCCTCGGCTTCCAGGCGGGCTGCGTCCGTCTGGCCGTCCAGGGCCATGGACACGACGGGCACAAGGTAGCTGCGCGACCGGCCAAGGTGATCGCGCGCCGCCGTGCGATCGCCGGCATCCCAGGCAGCAATGGCGTCGCGCAGGGCCTTGTGGCGCCCGACACCGGCAACCGTGAATTGCCAGAGCTTGTAGAGGATAACGGCCAGCACAACCACGGAGAGCGCACACAGCAGCAAGACGACCGGTCCGCCAAGATCGGCGATGCGCTGGATGCTGTCTTGAAGATCGGCGATCATCCCAGCACCTCGACATCGGTACGGCTGCGAAGATCAAGGTCCTTGCCGCAGGCGTCTTCCGGCAGGTTTGTCCCGGTACAGGTTTCAGCCCCGTTGATCAGCAGTCGGCCCAAAGACCCGCATGCCAGGCCCGGAACGATAAATTGTCTGACACGTGGCCGGGCAGAGGGCAAAGCGCCGAAATCGAAAAGGGTCAGCCTGTCGACACGGCCGTCGACGTCAAACAGAACCGCCTCGTAGACCGCCTGTTCGATATCAATCGCATACCCGTTCTGAACCAGGAAACTGACCCGGCATGAGCCTTCGACTTGCTGCACCGCATTCAGTTCGATGGAGACATGCGCGCCCTGAACGTCTTGGGCGCTGACGGGGCTGTGCACCAGGCCAAAGGCCAGCCACATGCCCACGTGTTTCAGGACAGAATTTGCCATATCTCCAGCCTTCGATCGCCCAAAAGGTCATCTGGCTGGGGATCGGACCCTCGCTGGATGGCGATCTGTTATCATCCGGAACGTCCGGCTTCAATACCTGATTAAATTCGTATGTCTTTCCGGCGCCGTGCAGGAAAGGGGTCGGCTGCCCTGTGTCAGGCGAGATGAACCCGCAGCATGCAGGCCAGGTCTCGATGCAGCCGACCACGCGCGATGCGCCGATCTTCTGTCAAGGTGCCGCCGTGGCGCCGCATCCCGGTCCGGTTTGGGTGACGGGTTCAGTGAAAGGTCCGGTCTTGGGGTCCGGGTTGGCTGCGCTGCGCCGTGGGCCCGCGTCTTGCCATACGCTGCATCGCCGGTCCGACCTGCGCCGCCAAAAGGGCGACCGGTTCCGCATGCCGCACCGGAACAAGCAGGCTGGCGATCATCGTCGCCTCTGCCAGATCGCCGCATATGGCCTCGCGGGCAAGCGTCGTCAGGATCGCCTCGTCAGAACCGATGCAGGTACAGCCAAGCCCATGCCTGACAAGCGGCCTGCGGGCAAAGGTGCAAAGGCTGGTCAGCAGCGACTCGAAACTGCGCATCTCGGCGCGCCCTGCGGTCGCCCCAAAACACCGCGCAAAGCCGTTCCAAACCTCGTCGCGGCCTTCGGGACCGTCCATCCAGAACCGTATGGACATGATCAGCTCGGCTTCCCAGGGCGCAATGTCGGTCAGTCGGCCTACCACGCCGGCCCCAGCGGTATGAGCGGCACGGGTCATTTGGTCAGGATCAGCTTGCCAGTGCGGGTGATGCGCAGGGTGTAGGTCTGGCCATCCAGCACGATATGGGCCTGGATGCCATTGCGGATCAGGTCGCGGGCGTCGTAGGTCGCCGGGTCGTCGGTCCGGTCGATGGAACTGGCGGGCGGCAGGTTCTGCATCAGGCTCATCGACCCTCTCCCGCGATGCACAGGCGGTCGCGCTGAAAGTCGATCAGGAATTCAAGCGAGACCCCCTCGATCCGAGCACATACGGCACCGGATTGCACGATCTCACGCCAGGTGTTGCTGGCCTTGGCAGGCCGCGGGGCGTCTGCCGGTGGCTCGGTTGTCGTCACGATGCATTCCCTTTCTGTCGGGACCTGGGGCGCAGGGCCGCGGTGTCGGACGTGCCGGTCATGACGCCCGGGATCGTTCAGGAAAGAAGAGCCGGTTGCCGAACGGGTGAGTACGGGCCTCATGCGGATTGCAGGGCGTCGATGTGCTGGATCGCGGTGAAGCCTTCGAAACGCGGGGCGCCTTCATGCAGCTTGCGGCTTTGGCCCGCGCGGGCATGCGAGGCGCGGAATTCCTCGCTGGTGGTCCAGGAACGGAAATGCGCTTCGGACTGCCAGACGGTGTGCGAGGCATAGAGAATGGAGCCCTCGCTCTCGGGTCCTTTCAGCATGTGGAACGACACGAAACCGTCCATGTCCCGAAGACGGCTTTCGCGCGTCAGCCAAAGCTCTTCGAATTCGGCGGCATTCTCCAGCGGTACGGTGAATCGGTTCATCGCAAGATACATGGTGGGCTCCTCAGTTGGATGTCAGGGATGTGCAGGGATCGTCGCGTTCGGCCTGGGCAACGATGCGGATCTCGTCGAAAGGTACGCCGCTGTCCTGTTCGACAAAGCCGATCGCATGTGTCGTGACCTCGGGGGCGGCCATCGCGATCATCGCGGGCACGCCCCAATCGGTGCGCGCATGGCCGTTCCCGGCGATCACGGCAACGGGCGGGCCATAGGCCTCCAGCGCCTCAAGCGCCGCGCGGGCAAAGACCGCATCGCGGTAGCGCTGAACGGCGACCATTCCCGCCATCGTTTCAAACGGCATGGCCGCGCAATGCGCGTCGAACTGCAGCTGCATGCGTGCCTGTTGCTGGTCGTCAGGCAGGGCCTTGTCCAGGCCGAAACGCGCCGCGTCCTGCCCGAAGAGGGCGGCGGCCCCATTGCTGTAGACCCCGCGGATCGCGTCGCGCGGCGCTGCCGCTCCGACGATGCGCGCCGGGCCGAGCGCCTCGAAGATCGGCGCGTAGATCGGGAAATTCGGCCACCCGCTGGCCTCCCATGCGGCGGCGATCCGGTTGCGGTCCGTATCGGCGCGGGCCGCTTCTTCGGCGGTCAGCATCTCGAACACGACTGCGGTGGGGCGCAGATCCCGAACCGCGGCGGCCTGGCCGAGATGCGCATCGGCATTGTCGTGCACCTCGCCCAGGATGACGATGTCGGCAACGGGTTCGGCCATCGCAGGCAGGGCAAGGACGAGAAGCAGGCAGGTCAGGCGCATGGGTGGTTCCTTCAGGCGGAGGCCGCGTGGGGCAGGATATAGGGTATGCCCGCCGGAGGCGGCGCCGACACGCGCAGAGCACAGCCATAGGCGCGCGACAGGATGTCATCGGTCAAGACCTCGCCCGGCGTGCCGAAGGCAAGGCGCCGCCCCTCGGCCAGGATCGCAACGCGATCGGCGAAAAGGGCGGTCAGGTTCAGATCATGCATCACGGCGATCACCCCGCCACCCGCACGGGCGAAGGCGCGGGCTATTTCCATCACCTGCAACTGGTGCGCGATATCGAGGCTGGACACCGGTTCATCCAGCAACAGCCAGCGCGGCTGGCCGTCCTCGACCGGGGCCCAGACCTGCGCGAGCACACGGGCCAGCATGACCCTCTGCGCCTCGCCGCCCGACAATTCGTGAAAGCTCCGGTCGGCGTAATGGGCCAATCCGACGCGGGCCAGCGCCTGCATCGGCACCTCGGGCCTGTCGCCGGCCGTGCCGGATTGCAGACCAAGCCGGACCACCTCGATGACGCTAAAGGGAAAGGCCAGGCGCGACGCCTGCGGCAGCACCGCGCGTTGCGAGGCAAGCTCCCACGGCTTCATGGTACCGATGTCGCGCCCGTTCAGGCTGACCTGCCCGCGAAAGGGCAAAGAGGCCGTGATCGCCCCGAGCAACGTGGACTTGCCGGATCCGTTCGGGCCGACAATGGCGGTCATTTGCCCGGGCAGGGCGGTCAGACCCACGCCGCGCAGCGCCTCACGCGTGCCGTAGCGGACATGGATGCCTTTGGCGATCAGGCTCATAGCTCTACCAGCCCCCTGCGTCTGAGCAGTATCCACAGGAAGACGGGCGCGCCAAGCACGGCCGTCACGATCCCGATGGGCAGTTCCGCCGGCGCGATGACCACCCGGGCGATCACGTCGGCCAGGATCAGCAGGACGGCGCCCAGCAGGGCGGAGTTGAACAACAGCGTCCGATGGTCGGGACCGGACGCAAGGCGCAGCAGATGCGGCACGACGATGCCGATGAATCCGATCCCGCCGGAAACCGCGACCGCAGCGCCAGTGGCGCCCGCCACGGCCAGGATCGCAAGGGATTTCATGCGCTGGACGTCGATGCCGATATGGACCGCCGTCGCCTCACCTAGCGCGAGCCCGTTGAGCGCCCGGCCCAGCCTGAGCGCGGCTGCGACAGACAGCAGGATCAACGGCCCGGCGGACAGGACCTTGGCCCAGCTTGCCCCGGCCAGCGACCCGAGCCCCCAGAAGGTCAGATCCCTGAGCTGCCGGTCGTCCGCGATGTAGACGAGGATGCCCGACACGGCGCCGGCCAGCGCGCCAATCGCGATGCCCGCCAGAAGCATGGTCGCCACAGAGGTGCGCCCGTGCCGCGTGGACAGGCGATAGAGCAGGATGGTCGAACCCCACCCCCCGAGGAAGGCGGCAAAGGGCACCATCTGATTGCCGGTCAGGTCGATGATCCAGGCGGGCAGCACCGCGCCCAGCACAATGGCGAGGATCGCGCCAAGGCCGGCACCCGCACCGACACCCACGATGCCGGGATCAGCCAGCGGATTGCGGAACAACCCCTGCATGGCCGCGCCGGAAACGGCCAGCGCGGCACCCACCAGCACGCACATCGCCAGTCTGGGCAGGCGGATATCCAGCAGAACGACGCGTTCCATCTGGCTCAGCGCCTCGCCCTGGCCCAGCTTGGCCAACATCGCTGACAGCGTTACGCCCGTCGCGCCGATCTGCAGGCTGGCGATGCAGGCCAGCCCGAGCGCGCCTGCAAGCACCCAGTGCAACGAACGGGCACGGGACAGGCGGTCGCGCGGGGCGGCTTCGATCTCGGTCACGGCGGTCAAGGTTCAGGTGCCCTGCGTGTAAAGCGCGTCATGCAACATGCGCACCGCCTCGGCCGTGCGCGGCCCGAAACCCAGCATCAGCAGGCCATCCATCCGCACCACCTGGCGGGTCCGGGCTGCGGGCGTCAGCTTGATCGCGGGCATCGCGAACACTTCGTCATCTGCCGCGCCATGGTCGCCGCCCCTGTCCATCATGAGGATCACATCCGGCGCGGCCTGTCCGACGGCCTCGTCGGTGATCTGCCTGTAGCCTTCGTAATCGGTGACAGCATTCACGCCACCGGCCATGCGGATCAGCGCATCCGCGGCGGTCCCGGCGCCCGACGCGTTGATCTTGCCGCCCTGAGTGGACAGCACGAAAAGCACGCGCTTCTTCTCGGCTTCTGGGCGCTGCGCATCGGTCAGGGCGGCGGACAGCGCGATCCTGACCTCGTCGGCCAGCCTGTCGGCCCGGTCGGGCACGCCCAGGGCATCGCCGATGATCGCGATCTTGCGCAGGATGCCCTCTGGCGTCAGGGCGTCCGGAACCTCGACATAGTCCACATCCGCCGCGCGGATCACATCGAGCGCCTCGGGCGGGCCGGCGCCTTCTTCGGACAGGATCAGAGACGGGCCGACCGACAGCACGCCCTCTGGCGACAGGGCCCTCATGTAGCCCACATCGGGCAGGCTGGTCACCTCCGGTGGATAGCTCGAGGTGGTGTCTCGCGCCATCAGCCGGTGCTGCTGACCAAGCGCCGCAACGATTTCCGTCACCGAGCCGCCGATGGAGAGCACATCCGCATTGGGGTTCGGGGGCTGCGCGCTTTGCTGCGCGTTCGCGGTCAGGGCAAACAACGCGCCGAACATCGCCGTCATCATGGCCAGCCAAGGCGCGCTCATTCTGCTGCTCGATTTCATGCCGGAACCTCGGCAAGCGTCGGCAGCGCTTCGACGATCCGGGCCCAGGCGGGACGCATCTGGCGGCCTTCCTTGTTGACACCAAACACCTGGAAGATCAGTCCGCCTTCGGCGTCAAAGGCTTCGACAGACACCGCAAGGCCGCGCTGCGTGGGCTTTTCGACCGCCCAGACCTCGGCCACCTTGTCGAGCCGAAGATGCAGGTTGAAGCCGGGGTCCATGACGTTCTGCCAGGGCCCCATCGGTTCGAGCGTGTGAATCGGGCCGCTGTGAATCTGGATGCAGCCGCGGTTGCCGACAAAGATCATCACCTCGATGCCCGCATCCCGGACGGCCTTAAGCATCGTATCGGCCGCGCCCGGGTCAAGCTGGCGCACCCAGGGCGCACCGGCGATCCGGTAAGCGCCCAGCCGGTTCATCTTGAGCCTGGAGCACAACCGCAGGAACTGGTGCGTATCGGTGAGCCTCGCCCATTCCTCGCGCAGGCTATCCACCTTGTCGGCACGGGATATGGGTCCCTCGACCGGTTTGCGGTCTTCAACGGCCTGACTGTCTGCCTGATCCTCGACTGCAAGGCCGGCGACGATGTCCGCCCAGGCATCATGGTTCGAGCCGTGACGCAGGTGGATCTTGTGCACCGCATCGCCTGCTGCATCGAAAATCTGCAACGAACGACGCGGGCCCTGCCCGGACATCGTTTCGACCGCAAAGGCATGCACCCAATGCGAGGGGAAGATACGCAGGTCGATATTCTCGGTCAGGGTCATCGCGGCGTGTTGGCCCGGGTGATACCCGCCGTACTCTCCCACCTTTTCATGTACGCAGGCGACCACACGTGTCAGCGCCATGACCTCGCCCAGCCGTTCGGCGGCAGGAATGATCCGGTCGGGATGGGCCGCGATTCGGGTCGCGCCATGCCCGGTGCCGGCGGCCACGAGCTGTGCCTCGGAAATGCCCTGGGCATCCGCCGCATCACGGGCACGCAGTTTCGGGTTTTCCGCCAGAAAAGCGCGAATATCGGAAGGTCTGACAGCGGCTGGCTGCGTCATGGGCGTCCTCGGAGGTTGGGCTGTGGTCCGATGGCTGCGCCCGGAGGGAAGCGGTGCGTGGCTCTCTCAAATTACTTGACTGTTTTAGTATGATACAATTACTGCTGCAACCCATCGCGATGAAGTTCGTCGAAAATCAACCAAAACAGCCGCGCCAGCCTCTGCAAGCTTCGGCCAGAAACTCACGAAGGATGGCGCAATGCTCACTTCCCTGATGCGCGGCACGACCGCGCTCGTCTGTCTGTCGATCGCCGTGCCCGCAATGGCGCAAGACAGCAATCCCGGCTTTCTCGGCACGCTCATACTCACCGGCGGCAAACGCGATCTCAGCTTTGGCACGGCCCTGTCCAGGACAGTCGTCGGCGAGGAAGAGATCCAGGACCGTCAAGCCAGCACCGTCGCGCAACTCATCGACTCGGTGCCCGGCGTCACGCTTGTGAACGGCACCACGCCGCAAGGTTCGGGCATCAACATTCGCGGGTTTGGTGCGAATACGACCTATGGTTCGGACCAGAAGATCGCGGTGCAGATTGACGGGGCCTCGGTCGGGTCGGAAGAACTGTATCGCATCGGGACTCAGCTGTTCACCGACCCGCTGCTCTATCGAGAGGTCGAGGTGTTGCGCGGCACCATCGGCAGCTTTGCCTACGGGTCCGGCATCGTCGGCGGTGTCGTAAAGCTGGAGACGAAAGATGCATCCGATTTCACGGGCGGCGTGCCGGGGTTCGGTGGTTCCCAGACGCTCGAGTTCAGCTCGAACGGAAACGGTTGGGTCAGTTCGACCAATCTCGCCTGGATGCCGACGGAAGGCGCCGAATTTCTGCTCAACTATTCCCTGCGCGATCAGGGCGACCTGACGGCGGGCGACGGCTCGATCATCGGCAACAGCGCGTTCCGCACGCCCACATACCTTGTGAAGGGCAAGTTCACCTTCGGGCAGGACGACGCGCATTCGCTGACATTCAGCCATTCGAGCACCGTCGCGGATGACAAGGACGTACCCTTTGACCAGTTCGTCACGACGGCCGACTCCTTTGGCCGCGTCGACCGCCTGACCGAGACGACGCAAACCGTTCTGGAATACAGGTTCAATCCGGCGAGCGACCTGATCGACCTGCGTGCAAACCTGTCCTACGCCAACCAGGACATCGAATCCGACTATGTCTCTGGCTCGTCGCCCCTGGAAGGCACGCCGAGCTTTCCCTTCCTCCTTCCGCTGGTGAATGCCGATCACCGCTACGAGACGACAAAACTGACCGTCAGCAACCGTGCGCTCTTTGACACGGGCGCCGTATCCCATGACATGCTGGCGGGCTTTGAGCTGCAGCGCCGCAAGCGCGCCGATCAGTCAAGCGCGCCGGGCGGCACCAACGACCGGCTGGCATTCTTTGTGGTGAACGAGATGACGATCGGGCCAGTCACGCTCACGCCGGCCCTGCGCTATGAAAAATCCCGAATTGACAGCGAAAAAGCCCTCGCAGGTGTTCCCGACACCTATGAAAAAGACGCGCTGATGGGCGGTCTCGCGCTGGCCTACGATTTCGGCAACGGGCTGACGGTCTTCGGCTCGGCGGCCTATACCGAAGGGCTTCCGATCATCGACGATCTGGGCACCGGCGCGACCGAGCAACGGCGGATCCGTCTGTCCGAGAAATCCCGTACATTCGAGCTTGGCGCTGAATACACCGGCACGGGTGTTTTCGCCGCTGGCGACACCTTCACCGTTCGCGGCAACATTTATCAGACAGAGCTCTGGGACATCACCAGCTACACGGTCGCCGGTGCGGCGTCGACCGAACTGGACCGTGTCGACTCGCGCGGCTTCGAACTGGAGGCCTCATACGGCATGGCGAACGGCTTCTATGTCGATTTCGCCGGACACCTTGGCAAGGGTACCGAGTTCAATCCCGATGGCACCAACGCAACCTGGCGCAACAGCCCGGCGGACCGGGCGCAGCTGACACTGGGCAAGAAATGGGATGACCGCTTCGATCTCAGCTGGGAAATCGTCCATGCCGCGGATCGCCGTGACGCGTTTGGCGCCGATCTGTCCAACAGCACCGTGCACAACCTGCGTGCGACCTGGAAGCCTCAGGGGCAAGCGTGGCTGGATGGAAGCGAGGTGCGTTTCGGGGTCGAAAACCTTTTGGACGCGGATTACGTCGGCCACCTGTCGTCCCCCAGTCGCAAAGCTCCGGGCAGGACCTTCAAAGTGTCGCTGTCAAAGACGTTCTGACGCAACGGACAGGTCCTCCCGACCGCGTGTTCTTTCGAAGGGCGAACACTTTGGCAAATGCGATTGTGAAGTGCCGGACGGAGCTTACGCTGCCTGAGAGTTCGGAATGACATGGGCTCGGCGTCTGGACGTCATCGCGCCTCTGCTTCCGGGCAACACCGGTCAAATCCGGAACAAAGGGAGGAAGACATGTCTACCATTCGCAAGAGCGTGCGGGGTATTTTGGGTCGTGGCCTGCTGGGCTGTGCGGCAACACTGGCAATATCGTTCGTGACCGGACAGGCGCAGGCGCAGGAGTCACTGCGCTTCACGACCAGTGTTCCGGCCCCGTCTTTCATCTACGCCGATATTCTGTCGGTTTGGGCGCAGCGTGTCATAGACGACTCCAATGGCACGCTGGACATCCAGATGTTCCCGGCCGGCACCCTGGGGCGGGATCCGGCCACCCATCTGGATATGGCGCGGGACGGGATCGCGGACATTTCCTACATCGTGCCGGGATATACGCCCGGCGCGGTGAACGAGGCCACGATCCTGGAACTTCCCGGGTCCACGCCCAGTGCCCTGGCCGGATCTCTGGCCGCGACGAAGATGGTCGAAGACGGACTCTGGCCAGGGCAGGGCATGGAAAACGTCAAGGTTCTCGGAGCCTTCTCGACCGCGCCGACCATCCTGACGACGATGAACAAGGTCGAGACGCTCGACGATGTCGCGGGCAGGAAACTGCGGGGCGCGGGTCCCACGCTGCTGGCCACGATCAATGCCATTGGTGCAACGCCGGTCGGCGGCATCACGTCGCCTCAGCTTGCCGAAAGCCTGTCGCGCGGTCTGATCGACGGCACGATCAATGAATGGGTCGCATTGACCATTTTCGGTGTGGCCGAAGTCGCGAAGAACCATTTGAACATCAACCTTGGCGCGTCGCCACTGATGGTGGTCATGAACAAGGACAAGTACGACAGCCTGCCGGAAGAGGCCCGAGCGGCGATCGACAAGAACTCCGGCGCGCCATTCGCGCGCCTGTGGGGTGAGCAATTCGACGGCGCCATCGAGAAATTCCGATCCGCGGCGATGGCAGACGAGACGCGCACCTTCACCACGCTGACGGACGAACAACAGGCCCTGTGGGACGAAAGGCTGCAGACGGTCACGGATGCCTGGATTGCTCAGACCCCAAATGGTCAGGCGATCTACGATGCCTTTACCGCCGCAGTTCACGAGGCCGCCGAGTAACCGGATCCTCCCGTCGGAGGCATCGCCTGTATCGGATACTGCGTGAGCGTCGAGCAAAGGGGACGGCAGAGCATAACTGCCGCCCCTGTTTCTTGATGTCGTGAGGTGATGGCCGGACAAGATTGAACGGCGTACTGCCCGATGTCAGAGCGGACACCGTTTCAGGCACCAATCCCGCGGCAGAGCTTTGAAAGCCAGCGAGAGCTATACGCGCGTCGCCAAGGCTGGCCGCGCTGAACCGCCGATACCGGGCCAACCGCGTCAGGACTGACCGGCACGACAAAGCGGCCGATGACGCCGGACCGCTTCATCGCGCGCCCGCGCAAGGCGGGGCGCAGGGGGCAGGCCGACGCGTTTTGCCCACTCGACAGCGCGTTGGCGGGCGCATGTCCGGGAACGCCGACAGACGGACGGAACATCGTGCCCTGCCGCAATCGGCAAGGCACGGGGGTCATCCCATCACGGTCGGCAGGTACAGGGCGATCGGCGGATAGAGAACGATCAGCAACAGTCGCGCAATATCGGCGATCCAGAACGGCGCGATCCCGCGGAAGACCTGGGACAGCGACAGTTCCGGCAGGACGCTTTTCAGCACGAAGGCATTGATCCCGATTGGCGGTGTCACCATCGAGATCTCGGTCACGACGACCACGACAATGCCGAACCAGATCAGGTCAAAGCCCAGAAGTGCGACCAGCGGCGCAAAGAGCGGCACCGTCAGAAGCACCATCGCCGGCCCGTCGAAGACGCAGCCCAGCACCAGATAGATGGCAAGGATGATCCACATGACGCTCATCGGGGACAGGTTCATGGCCTCGACCCACTCCAGCAGGTTTGCCGGCATCCGCGAGATTTCGATGAAGTTCGAGAAGATCATCGCGCCAAGCGCCACCGTGAAGATCATCGCGGACATGCGGCCCGCCTCGAAGATCGACTCGAAGAAGACCTTCCAGGACATCCGGCCGCGCAGGATGCAGAAGCCAAGCGCGCCGACCGCGCCGATCCCGCCGGCCTCGGTCGGGGTGAAGACGCCGAAATAGATGCCCCCGATCACGAAAAGAAACAGCGCCATGACCGGCCAGACACCGCGCAGCGAGCTGAGGCGTTCCGACATGGGGAAAACCTCGCCCCTCGGTCCGATTCCGGGAAAGATCTTGCACAATGCGGCGATCAGGATGAGGTAGCTGAGGATCGAAATGACGCCCGGCAGGATCCCGGCGATGAACAGGGCCCCGATGTCGCCTTCGACCAGCAGGCCGTAGAGAACCAGAACGACCGAAGGCGGGATCAGGATGCCAAGCGTGCCGCCGGCCGCGATGGTGCCTGCCGAAAGCTCCTTGCTATAGCCATAGCGGCGCATCTCGGGATAGGTCACCTGGCCCATGGTGGCGGCGGTGGCCACAGAGGATCCGCTGACGGCGGAAAAGCCACCGCAGGCGACGATGGTCGACATGGCCAGCCCGCCCGGATAGCGCCCCAACCAGACATAGGAGGCGCGGTAGAGATCACGCGCCAGATCGGCGCGGAAGATGAAGTTGCCCATCAGCACGAACAGCGGCACGACGATGAAGCCGTACGACATGCTGTTTGACGTGATCGTCTGCCCGACCATGGCCATGCCGGCGTCGATGCCACGGACCATCGCAAACCCGCCGAACCCGACGATCATCATCGTCAACCCGAGGGGCACGCCGATAAAGGCGACCAGCAAAAGCACGCCAAGGCCAAGGAGTCCCAGGGTCATAGGATACTGTCCTTCGTTGAATCGTCTGACTGCGGGGCGCGCCCGGCAAAGGCCTGTGCCGCAAACACCAGGCAGATGGTCGCCGAGAGGGCGGTCATGCCGACCATCAGCCAGATGACGGGATAGATCGGCAGTTGCAGGAAGACCGAGGTGCTGCCCCATTTCTGCACGTTCATCGCCTGCCGTGACAGGCAGGTGGCGACAAAGAAAAGGATGCCGCTGCTGATCAGATGGACCAGCCCGGATTTCAGCGCCTGGACCGTGGCATTGCGTGCGAAGACGGCGTCGAAAAGGGACACGGTGATATGGCTGCGCGCCCGTGTGACCAGCGGCAGACCCGAGAAGATGAGGACCCCCATGCCGAATTCCTGAATCTCGAACGCGCCGGGGACGGGAGCGTTGAAGAAATAGCGCCCGATCACGTCGATGAAGGTGATGACCGCGATACACAGCAGTGTCGCGGTCACGATGACCTTCAGGACAAGATCGAAGGCTGCGGGCAGTTGCTGCCCCGAAGCCCTGTCTGCCATGTCAATTTCCTGCGTCGGCAAGCTGTTGGCGGAAATAGGCAAGCACCTCGTCGGGATCGAGCCCCAGATCTTTCACGCGCGCGGCCCAGGCGTCCGTCTCGCCGGCGACCGCCTCGGCAAGGGTTTCGATCTCGTCCGCCGGCATCTCGGTCACCGCGATCCCGCTTGGCTCCAGCAGAGCCCGGACTTCGGCTTCGGCCGCGTCGAAGTTGCTGCCCGCCAGACGGGCGAGGTGCTCTCCGCTCACCTTCTCGATGGCCATGCGATCCGCTTCGGGCATGGCGTTCCAGACGGTGTCGTTGACGATGATGGACACGGTCGAACGATAGAGCCCGTCCGCAAAAAGCGTGCCGTATTTCAGCTCTTCCAGCAGGCGCAGGCCCTGAACGGATGTGATCGGCAGGACCGTCCCGTCGACCACACCGCGGGTGATGATCTCGAAGCTCTCGATCGCGGGGCGCGAGACGACGACGGCACCCATGGCATCCGTGACCGCCGCGCCATTCGGGTTGACGCGGATCTTGAGCCCCTTGGCGTCCGCCAGTTTTTCCATCGAGCGCTTGTTGTTCCAGACGTGGTTGCCGGTCAGCGCCCAGAGCGCGACCACATGCACGCCGTCCAGTTTTTCGGCTTCGCGGAAAAACCTGTCATAGGTCCGCCAGAGCGCGACGGAGAAGGCTTCGGACGAGGCCGCATCGAACTGCAGCGGAAGCTCTCCGATCAGGGGGGCCAGCCATTGTTTTGCGGTAAAGGACGACAGGTTGATCGCCACGTCGGCTATGCCCGACCGGATCATGTCTAGTTGCACGGGCGGGGGGGCCAGCGACGATGCGGTGAAGTCGATCACCACACCGCCGTTCGAGGCCTCTTCGACCGCCTTGGCCCAGGGCAGCACGCCGGCTCGCATGATCTCGTTCTGGTCGGGCAGATAGCGGTTGAACACCAGCGTTGTCTCGGCCGATGCGGCCAGGCCGCCGGCAAGGACCAGCGCCATCGCGGTTGCGGTTTTCTTCATGAACATGGGTTCTCCTCCCTCTTGTCAGTCCGAAGTCGTTCTTTGTGCCGGGCGGGCCAGAGGTTCAGGCCCGGGATGTCGGCAGAGGCGTTCGATCCGCCAGCTCGATCATCCGCAGCGCCATTTGTTCGGTCAGCCTGTGGCGGGTTCCGGCGCTCTGCGGGTCGTCCCACAGGTTTCGTGTCTCGCCCGGGTCCCTGGCCAGATGCACCAGTTCGTGGTTGCCGTTGCCGACAGACAGGGTCAGGCGCCAGTCGCGCGTCACCAGGGACCGCATGACCAGGGCGTGGGACATCCCCAGGACCGGCCGCTGAGATTCCTCCTCGATCAGCAGGCCGTCCGGTTCCGGTATTGCGGCGTCGAACAGATCCCGCCCCTGCGCACCGGAGAAACAGTCCATCCCCGCGGCGGCCAGAAAGCTGGGACCGATATCCAGCGAAGACGCCAGATCAGACCGCACCGCGCCCCTGGACGCGACATCGCGCGGATCGGACCAGATGAACGGCACGCGCGTCACGCCGGCATTGTGAATGCCGAACTTGAGCATCAGCCCGTAGTCGCCAAGGAAATCCCCGTGGTCCGAATTGAAGACGATGATCGTGTTGTCATAGTCGCCGGTCGCCTTCAGCGTCGAGACCAGCCGGCCGACCTGATCGTCGATGAAGGTGATCATGCCGAGCGTGACCGCGATGATCGCCCGCGCCTCGTCCTCGCTGACGGCGAAAGCCAGCTGATGCCCGCGCATGGCCGTGCCGTCTGCCAACTGCTGGTGCAGGTTCCGTGCGGGCAGGGGCATCCGGTTGGCGAAGGTGTCCGGCAGAGTGATGTCTTCGGGCCGGTACATGCTGAAATAGGGTTCCGGCACGACGAAGGGATGATGCGGATCGGGGAAGGACACGGAGGCAAAGAAGGGCGCGGCGCCCGGCGCGCGGTCGCGCAGCCAGTCGCAGGCACGGTCACCGATGTAATGGGTCGACCATTGTTCCGGCTTCAGGGGCGAACACCAGGTCTGGGGCGCGTCATATCCCGATTTGGGAACCCCATTTTCGGGCCCGCGCACCGAGTCGATGTCGTCGACCTGCCCGCGCAGCCACGCCTCGTAGTCGCCGCCGATCTCGTCACCGTGATTGGTCGCCAGATCGACGTGCGAAAACCCGTAATAGGGTGTGGCGACGCGATGGCCGGGGTCGGCCCAGCTTGTCGGCATCTCCTGCGCGTATACCTCGCCCTCCTGACGCGGCACAGCGCTTTGAAGGGCGGCGGGCAGGGGGGTCCGTCCTTGCGGTTCGTGCAGCATCGCAGGCGGCACGGTCGAGAAGTTCTGCAGATGAGACTTGCCGAAATGCGCGGTGTCATAACCCCCCTGGCGCAGTACATCCACGAAGGTGACATCGCCCAGCCCCAGCCCGATGCCGTTGAACCGGCCACGGTGCCCCGAGGGCATACGGCTCGTCATGATGCTGGCCCGGTTCGGCATGCACACCGGAGAGGCGACATAGAACCGGTCGAACTGCGTCCCGGTACGGGCCAGCGCGTCGATATTGGGCGTCTTTGCCAGGGGGTGGCCATAGCATCCAAGACAGTCGGCCCGCAGCTGGTCGGTCATGATCATCAGAATATTCGGCTGCCGGGTCATCGGACGGTATCCCCATTCAGGTCAGGATGAGGAAAGCCGCGATCCGCGAACTGGCGGCGACGTCTCTCCTCCTCGAAGTCACTGAGGGAGTGTGAGCGCCGGGGTCATCGAAAGCCAATACCGTCCCGGACATGTCCGCCAGGCGGGCGTTTTGTGCAATTCCCGTTTGGGGGCCAGGCCCGGACCGGCCAGCGATCAGAGCTCTGCTGCAATGGTTTCAGCGGCCTGTCTGAGGGGGGCGAGGAACTGCCCGACCGCCTCGGTCAGGCTCAGCGCCGAGGTGATCCAGATGACCACGATGGCCCCGACAGGCCGGCCGTCTTTCAGGATCGGCACGCCGATGCTGCTGGTCTTGTCGCTGGAACTGGTCGGCAGGGCGGGCTCTCCGCTGCGGATGCTGTAGCCGCGGGTTCTCGTGTCCGTCAGCAGCCTGTTGATCGACTGCCGGTCGAGATAAGGCAGGTCCTCAGGGTCCCCTGCCGCTTCGGCCAGAGCCAGCATCGCGGCCTGTTCGTCGGGATCGCAGAACGCCAGAAAGGCCCGTCCCGACGCGGTCCGCAGCAGGGGGAGCGGCAAGCCCACCATGCTGCGCGCCAGAGACATCGGGCTCAGCCTGTGTGTCGTCTCCTGCGTGAACATCTTGCCGGCATCGTAGGAGCAGACATCGACCGGCCAGTGGATCTCGGCCGACAGCCGCCGGATGACGGGGCCGCCGACGGATCCCAGCTTGGTCCGCGTGACGCCGCGCGCCAGAAGCCAGACCCGGTCGGTGACGCGAAAACGGGAATCCGTCGCGCTGCGTTCGACATAGTGCAGCTCTTCCAGCGTTTCGAGGATGCGGTAGACCGAGCTTCTTGGCAGACCAAGCGCTTTCGACAGCGCCGTGGGACGGGCGCCGTCGCAGCGATTCAGTTCCTCCAGAAGCGCGAGTCCCCGTTCAAGCGCGCGAATTCCGTTGTCGGGTTTCGACACTGTCGTGGTTCTCCGTCGCGGCCCGGATCAGACCTGTCAGACAAGCCCTTCCAGCGCCATGGCCCTTTGCGCGGCCGGCCGGTCCGACATGCGCCGGAAATAGGCGATCAGGTTGTCGGGCAGATCAAGTTCAAGCCGGACAACGCCCCAGAACATCGTGTAAAACAGCGCGGCATCGGCGATGGTCATGCGGTTGCCCATGATGAACGGCCCGTCGCCAAGCTGCTTGGACAGGAAACCCGCCGCTTTCATGACGATGTCTGTGCCAGCCCCCTGCACCCAATCCAGATCGGCATCGTTCGGGGTGAACTTCTGCGGGCGCAGGATCCGGGAAAAGCCCTGCATGTGCATCGTGGCCACGATGTAGTCGAGGGTTTCCAGGATGCGCAACTCTTCCTCGAAGCTCTCCGGCCCGAAGGTCTCTTTGGCGTAGGTCTGCGCCAGCCAGTGGGCGATCACGCCGAATTCGGTCAAGAGCGAACCATCGTCGCGCAGAACGGCGGGAACCTTGGATTTCGGGTTCACACGAATGTAGTCTTCCTTGAGCTGGTCGCCATTCTTGATGTGAATCGCGACGCCGTCGTAGTCGACGCCGATCTCTTCGAGCAGAAAGTGAATCCCGAGCGAACATGCGCCGGGGGAAAAATAGAACTTCATCTTGGCCTCCTTGTTGATGCGTCAGTCGTGGTCGACCGTCAGCATGATTTTTCCGATGTGATCGTTTCGTTCCATCTCCGCATGCGCGCTGGCGGCGTCCCGGAAATCGAATGTGGCGGCGAGTGTCGGCCGGACCCTGGTGCCCAGCAGGGGCAGCACATCGCGCCGGATATCCTCGGCCACCCGCGCCTTTCGGTCCAGCGGCAGCGGACGCAGCAGCGACCCGGTGATGCGCAGGCGTTTCGCCATGATGTCCCGCAGGGGCAGCGCCAGTTCGGCCCCGCCGCCGCCCGACAGGTGGGCGATCTGACCGTCCGGGGCCATCATCTTCAGATCCTGATCCAGATGCGCCCCGGCCGAAACATCGAGCAGGGCCGAAATGCCCTGACCGCCGGTCGCCTCCATGACCTTGGCGGCGAGTTCCGCGTCGCGGTAGCTCAACGCCGCATGCGCGCCGAAACCCTTGGCAGCGGTGACCTTGGCCTCTGTTCCGGCCGTTGCGATGACCCGGTAGCCCAGGGCGGACATGGCCTGCAGCGCGATATGGCCGACGCCACTGGTCCCCCCGTGGATCAGGGCGAACCCTTCTTTCCCGAGCGACATGAGATGGAAGAAATTCCACCATGTCGTGAACGCGGCTTCCGGAAAACCGGCGGCTTCGATGTCCGAAAGCGTGTCGGGCGCCGGCAGGACGAGGTGCTGGCTGGCGATCACATACTGGCCATAGCCGCCGCCCTGAACCAGGGCCATCACACGCTCTGCGATGCGGTCCCGGTCGACGCCGGCGCCGACGGCGGCAATGGTCCCGCAGACCTCCAGCCCCGGGATGGCAGTGCCGTCGCTATGCCGTCCGCCCGATCTTTGATGGACGTCATGACGGTTGACGCCGGCGGCGCTCACCCGGATCAGCACCTGTCCCGAACCCGGCACCGGAACCTCGACCGTCTGCGGTTGCAGAACGTCGGGGCCTCCGGCGCCGGTGATGACAATCGCTGTCTGGGTCTCGGGTATGGCCATAGTCTGGGTAATCCTTGTATCAGTCATGCAGAGACGGTCGCATCCGACCGCGAAACGGCCCGGGCAAGAGCATCGTGCAAGTCACGCGCGGCGCCCGTGCTCCTGGACCGCCAGGCGACATGCCCATCCGGTCGGATCAGGACAGCCCCATCCGCCGACACGCCGTAAAGCCGGCCCCATGCGTCGACATCCGTATCCACATCCGTGCCGATCCGGAATGCGTTCAGCGGAACGTCCAGGGCATCCGCGGCAGAGCGTGCCGCCAGGGCCCAGTCTTGCCCGTCGGGTCCGGCAAGAAGTGTAAAATGCCCGATATCGAAGATGTCCAGAAGGGAAGTATCCGGGGTGTCGCCAAGCGTCAGATGTGGCGCGCGGTGGCCGGGTCTGGCGGTCGGCCGGTATTCGGCGACGGAAAATTCCGGCAGGGCAGTGCCATCCGGCGTGATGAGGGCGGATTCGTAGTGGTAGCCGAACGTCTGCCCCGGATAGTCGAAATGCGCCCGCTGTTCGGGAATGCCTTCGGCCAGTTTCGCCCGGTTCGCCGCGCCTTCGGGGCCTTCGAGGTTCGACAAGAGCGCGCTTTCATTGGCCAGCATGCCCGACAGGCCCTTCCTGACCATCGCTTCGGCATTCCGGGCGCTTTGCTCGACATTGAATTTCGCGACCGGTCTCCGTTCGACATCATAGGTGTCGAGCAGGCTGTCCGGTGCAGCGCCCCGCAGCACGAGGTTGAGTTTCCAGATAAGGTTCTGAACATCGGCAACGCCGGTGTTCATACCCTGGCCGCCGGTCGGCGGAAGCGGATGCGCCGCGTCACCTGCGATGAACACCCGGCCAGACGCCATCGTGTCGGCAATGCGGGCCTGCATCCGCCAGGGCATCACGTTCTTGATCTCGATCGGAACGGCCGGATCCCCGATGACAGCGCGCAGGATGGCCAGACACCGGTCGGCCGTGAAATCCTCGCGGGACTCGTTTTCGGAATAGCCGAAGTTGTACGTCCAGCGCCGTCGTCCATCGAGCGAGATCAGGACGCCCGACGTCGTCGCATTGTAGATCCAGTAGAGCAGGTAGGGGCGCGTCTCGACAAGGTGCCAGAGGTCCGCGTGGAAATAGACGCCGATCTGCTGTCCAATGGACCGGCCCTGCATCCCGATGCCGACGCGGCCGCGTGAAAAACTGCGCGGGCCGTCCGCGGCGATCAGGTATTTCGCCCGCGTCCGGCCAGTGGCGCCCGAGGCTGACTCCCAGCTCAGGGTGACCCCGGTCTCGTCCTGTTCAATCCCGGTGATCCTGTGTCCGAACCGTGTCTCGACACAGTCGCAGGCTTCCGCATGGGTCCTGAGAACCGGCTCCAGTACATCCTGAGGACAGGACCTTTTGAAGACTGGGCTTTGCAACCGTTCGATCCGCGCCCATTCGGGATTGGCCCGGGTTTCGATGACGCCGATCTCTTCGCCGGCAAGGCTGGTCACGAACCCGATGCCGGCATGCCGCTCAAGCGGGAGCGAGACGGCATCGACGTCGGCCGCCACGCCGAGCGAACGAAAGATCTCCATCGTCCGCGTATTGACGACATGGCCGCGCGGGTGGAACGAGGTCGTGTCGTTCTGTTCGTAGAGGATGCAGGACAGCCCCAGGTGCCCCAGCATGCAAGCCGCGCTCAGCCCGACCGGGCCGCCGCCGATGATGGCGACGTCTGTGTGTACCTCAGACATGGGTTGTCTCCCGATGGGTCGTGTTCAGGTTTCGTCGATGATCGGGTTCGACAGCGTTCCGATCCCGTCGATTTCGACTTCGATCGTATCGCCGGGCTTCATGAAGACCTTGGGGTCGCGGAAATTGCCGACGCCGCTTGGCGTGCCGGTTGCGATGATGTCGCCCGGCGCCAGGTCGATGATCGTCGAGACATAGGCGATCAGGTCGGGAATATCGAAGGCGAGATCGCCGACCGAGGTGTCCTGCATGATCTCGCCGTTCAGGCGCGTGACCATCCGCGGTTCTGTCGGGTCGCCCAGTTCGTCCGGCGTCACAAGGCAGGGCCCCATCGAGCCGGATTGCCAGAAGTTCTTGCCGCCCCAGAACTGTGTCGTGTGCCGCTGATAGTCCCGGATCGACCCGTCGTTGAAGCAGGTATAGCCGGCGACATGATCATAGGCCCTGTCCCTGGCGATATGGCGTCCGGGTTTGCCGATGACGACGGTAAATTCGCCCTCGAAATCGAAATTCTGCGAGACCTTCGGGCGGACCAACGGTGCGCCATGACCTACAACTGACGAGGGGTAGCGGGTGAAGATGGACGGGTATTCCGGTCGGTCCCGGCCGGTTTCCTTGATATGGCCAAGGTAGTTGAGACCAATGCAGACGATCTTGTCCGGCTTTGGAATTGTCGGCAGCATCGTCACGTCGGACACCGGAAGCGACGGACCATCAGCCGATGCGAGCCTGTGGATCGCGTCGCCTGCCAGCAGCGCGCGCAGGTCCGGATAGGTCCCGCGAAGCGTGGTCCCCGCGTCAACGACGGTATCGCCCTCAAGGCGTCCGTAGGACTCGGTACCGCCCGGCAGGACGTAGGAAGAAATCTTCAACAGTTGGTCTCCTCGTTTGGTGACTGCCGTCTGTCGGGCAGACAGCGATCATTCCGTGTGAACGACGCGATCCAGCCAGGCGCAATTCGGTTGAGGGTCGGGCGCGCGGAACCCGGTACGGGCGGTCTCGTGACGCATTTCCCGCATCCGCTTGCGCACCGCGTCGTCCTCGGGAAGGTGGATGCGTTCGTGACCCCAGGTAGACGGGCCCTCGGTCGTCTCGAACGGTTGCCAGGTGTCGGGGTCGACGATCTGCGCGCCCCAGCCGTATTCCACGAAGAATTTGGACGGCGTATTGGTGTAAAAGCTCATCATGTGGTCGTTCGAGTGCCGACCCAATGTGTAGGCCACCCCTTCATCGCGTTCCTGCGCGATGTCATAGCCCTGCCCGACATCGTCCAGAGACAGCAGTTCGACCATGAAGTGATGGATGCCCTTGCGGCCCGATCCCACCATGGCAAAGCTGTGGTGCCGCCCGTTCACATGGAAGAAGTAGAGAGGGTAGGGCGTCAGACCGTAATCGGTGACGTTGAAGCCCAGAATGTCGCGATAGAAATGCAGGATGCCCTGAACGTTTTCGACATGAAGGACCGCGTGGCCCATACCAAGCGACCCTGTCTTGAAACCCGAAATCGGCCGCCCGGACAGGAAAGGATCGCTGGCGACTTCGGGCCCGCAAAAGGCCTCCAGCCGGTTGCCGTCGGGATCGCAGAAAGAGATCAGCCGCGCGACATGGCGCTGATCGGCCAGGGACGCACCATGCCAGGTGACCTTGACCCCGTGATCTTCCAGCCGGGACGCCAGGGCATCGAGATGTTCGGGCGTTTCCACCTCCCACCCCATGAAGGCCAGATCCTCTTCGCCTTCGCCGGTGACGATCAGCCGTTGTTTCCTGTCGTCCATCCGGAAGAGCCCGGAATTTCCACCTGTGTCGACCTTTTGCATTCCCAGCAAATTGGTCGCGAAGTCGTCCCAATCCCTCAGTTTCTTTGAGTTGATCCCGATATAGCCAAGCGCTGCAATCGACATGGGCGTGTTCCTCTCAAGCTGGTGTATCGGTCCCGATCGGATGTATCGCTCTGCCAACAAGGCCAAGACGGTCCACGCAGGCGACCGTTACACTGTTGGTCAAACCTTTAACGTCGCTTGTTCCGCCGCGCTTTCGCAAACTCGATCGTGTTCACCTGCCGAACAGGCCCCAGATTACCTTTCTCGGGACTCACTTGGCCAGCTATCTGAGAAGGTAGAAGACTGCGGTGCAGGAAGGTTAAGATATGCTTTTTCCAGAATGCCGACCCGGGTTGGGCCCAGCCCTCGGCGCGGGCAAATTCCTTTGACACCAATTTCGACAGCATACATGCCAACCCGGTTGGCTTTGAAAAACGCCGTGGGGAGGGAAGGCCATTTCCGATTCATCGATCAGAGCTCTTGAGCGAGGCGTCGCAGTCCTTCAGGCGGTAAACCGGCTCAATGGCGCGAAGCCGGGCGATATCGCCGATGCGACAGGTATTCCGCGCCCTTCCATTTATCGGCTGCTGAGGACGCTGTCAGAGATGGGGATGGTCTCGAAAGACCATTTTTCCAACCGCTGGCGTCCGACCCGGCATGTCAAATCGCTCAGCTCGGGCTTTAGGGAGGAAGACTGGGTTTGCCAGGTCGCGGTGCCGCATATGATCGAACTCGGCCGCGATGTGCTCTGGCCGCTCGATCTGGTGACGTTGCGCGGATGCGCGATGGAGGTGCGTGAATCCACGCATCAGATCAGCCCCTATTCCGTTCACCACGGAATGGTCGGCAAGCAGATCCCCCTGATCGAGACGGCAAGCGGCCGCGTCCTGCTGGCGAATATGTCCGAGCCGGATCGGCAGGCGCTGCTGACGTTGTTGTCGGAAACCTCGGGTGTGAAACCGCCATTCGTCATGAAGGACGGCGGCATCGACGCCATTATCGCCAAGGTGCGGAAACTGGGCGTCGGCTTCCGCGTCGCCGATTTCACACCGGAGACGGGCAGCATCTCTGCGCCGATCTGGTACGAGGACCAGGTGTTCGCCTGCCTGACACTCATATGGTCCACAAGCTCGCTGCCCCTGGAAAAGAGCCTGGTGCTCTATCGTGACAAGCTCTTGCGGACCGCCGACGCTATCTCGCGCGACCTGGTGGGCAAGTTGACGTCGGCAGAGATCGCCCAGTTCCGCGAAGCCAGCTGACCGCAGGCCCGACGTTCCGGCGCGATATTCGGGCGCGATGTTCGGGCTGCGAACAGTTTCGAGATGCCGGCGGAGAGAATTCTCCGTTGCAGGTAGAGCTTTCAGAACCGAGGCTCAGGGGAGGAACGGCTTTGGCACGTTTGGACCGCATTTTGCGGATTGGCGCCCGCTGGCTGGCACTGGTCGGATTTGTCGGCCTGCTGGCACTGGCCATCATGATGACCCTGGACGCCATCCTGCGGACCTTCTTCTCGGCCCCATTGCACGGGGTGAATGATGTCAGCGCCGTCGTCATGGCCGTCGTCATCGCAAGTTGCATCCCCGCCAACCTGTCGGACAGAAAGAATATCTCGGTCGAGGTTCTCGGGGCCATACTGGGCGTGCGCGCGAACGAACTGCTGACGCTGTTTTCCAGTTTCGTGATCTTCGGCTTCGTCTTTCTGATGGCCGTGCAGTTCGTTCCCTTCGTCGAAGGCATGTACACGAGCGGACGCAGGACCTGGGTTCTGGCCTGGCCAGTCTGGCCGTGGTGGAGCGTCGCGACCGCATGTCTTTACTACGCCGCGATCATCCAGGCATCGAACGTCATCAAGGACACTATTGCCGTGTTCGACAGTTTCGGTCCGCGCGCCTCGGGGGGCGGCACCGTGACGTCGGACAAAGGGGCGCGATAATGGATCCGGCAACGATCGCCCTGCTGGGCCTCATGTGCATGTTTGTCCTGATCGCATTGCATGTCCCGATCGGGATCTCGATGGCCGTGGTCGGGATCGGCGGCTTTGCCTCGATGACCGGCTGGGGGCCCGCGATCAAGTTGCTGGCGTCCGAACCGGCGGCAACCATGGCCAACCTCGACCTCGCGGTGATCCCGCTGTTCATGCTGATGGGGAGTCTTGCTGCAACCGGTGGCCTGGCCCGGGACATCTTCGAGACGGCCGAAGCGCTGGTGGGCCATCGCCCGGGCGGGCTGGCCGCGACGACCATCGTCGCCAGCGCGGGTTTCGGTGCCGTTTGCGGGTCGTCCGTGGCAACCACGGCGACATTCGGCCGGGTCGCTTTGCCCGAAATGATCGAACGGGGCTATGCCAAGGGCAGCTCTGCCGGGGCCGTCGCGGCGGGCGGCACGCTCGGGATCATAGTCCCGCCGTCAAGCATCATGGTTCTCTACGGCGTCCTGACCGAAGAATCCGTCCTGAAACTGTTTACCGCGGCCATTTTGCCGGCATTGCTTTCCGTGGTGCTGTATCTGGCGGCCATCGCGGTGGTCGCCCGGCGCAGGCCCGAGGCGATGCCAGGTTCCCGGAAGCTGCCATTGCGGACCCGCATCCTTGCCATTGGCCGATCCTGGGGGGCGATCACCCTGGCGATCATTGTCCTGGGCGGCATCTATTCCGGCGTCTTCACCGTGAACGAAGCCGCCGCCGTCGGCGTTGTGTTCGCATTCTTCTTTGCGCTTGCCCGGGGAAAGCTGAACAGGGACACCTTTCTGTCGGTCCTGTCAGAGGCCAGCGTCGCCACCGTCATGATCTACGTGATCGTTTTCGGCGCGATGATCTTTTCGTATTTCATCAGCCTCAGCGGCGTAAGCGGCGAAATGATGGGCGCCATCGAAAGCCTCGGGCTGCCGCCGCTTGGCGTCATCTTCGTGCTGGTGCTCATCTACCTGGTGCTGGGCGCCTTCTTCGATGAAGTCGCCGCCGTCGTCGTGACCCTGCCCTTTGTTCTGCCGATCATTCTGTCCTTGGGATATGACCCGGTTTGGTGGGGCATCCTCAACGTGGCGCTGATTGGCGTGGGCATGCTGACGCCACCGATCGGGATCAACGTCATGCTGTTGAACGCGATGCGCGCGGACATTCCGTTGACCACGATCTATCGGGGTATCCTCCCATTCTTTTTCGCCGATTGCGTCCGGATCCTCATCCTCGTCCTGTTCCCCCAGGTCACGTTGTGGCTGCCGTCGGTGATGTGACGGGGCGGTCCGCGCCCAATCTTTCTGAAACCAATGGAACTTTCGAAAGGAACCATCATGCAGCCGGTATTCCTGACCTGCGCCCTCGTCGGAAACTTTTCGACCAGGGCGCAAAACGAGAACCTGCCGATAACGCCGCAAGAATTGGCGACGCAGGCCCTTGAGGCTGCGAAAGCCGGGGCAGCGATCGTCCATGTCCACGTCAGGGACCCGGCCACGGGGATGCCCTCGATGGAGGTCGCATTATACCGGGAAGTGGTCGACCGGATCCGGCAGGAGAACGACGACCTCATCATCAACCTGACCACGGGCAATGGCGGGCGCTTCGATCCGTCCCCGGACAATCCGGTCGTGCCGGGACCGAGGACGAACCTGCTTCCGCCCGATGCGCGGGTCGAACATATCCTTGCCCTGAAGCCGGACATCGCCACACTGGACCTGAATACCATGGTTTTTGGCGGCGAGGTGGTGATCAACACGCTGCCGTCGATACGCAGAATGGCGGAACTGATTCAAAGCGTGGGCGTGCGGCCCGAGATCGAACTGTTCGACAGCGGGGACATTTCCATTCTCAATCAGCTCATGTCCGAAAATGCCTTTGACCACACACCGCTCTGTTCGATTGTCACCGGGGTCAAGCATGGGTTTGTGCCGCTGCCTGAAACGCTGATCTATGCCCGGAACCTTCTGCCCAAGCCGGCGATCTGGACCGGCTTCGGGACTGGCGCACAGGCCTTTCCGATGGTTGCGCAATCGGCACTTCTGGGCGGGAATGTACGGATTGGTATGGAGGATGCCGTCTGGCTCGGCAAAGGAGAAAAGGCTCCGTCAAATGCCGCCATGGTCCTGAAAGCGTCACGACTGCTAGAGGACCTCGGTTTCCCGCTGATGTCGCCAGCGCAAGCGCGTGCGGCAATCGGCCTGTAGGTGGGCGAGGCACGAACAGGACGCCACACTGCGGCGTCCTGTCAGGCAAGGTCATGTCGCCCTGACGTGGTCCGGCAGGACATTGATCGCGGATACGCCGTCAGGCTTCGTCTGCCACGCCGTTCGACAAGATACCGACGCCGGTGATTTCGATCTCGGCGGTCATGCCCGGCTCCAGGTAGAGCTGCGGCTCGCGGAACCGGCCAACGCCCCCGGGCGTGCCGGTCGCAATGACATCGCCCGGCAATAACGTCAGGACCTGCGACAGATAGGCGATGATTTCGGGGATCGTGATCGCAAGGTCATCAATGGGGGCCTGCTGTTCGATATTGCCGTTGATCCGGGTGGTCAGCGTCTGCCTGGTGATATCGCCGACCTCGTCCGGGGTTACGATCCACGGCCCCATGGAACCGGAGCCTTCAAAGCTCTTGCCTG
Source organism: Pseudooceanicola pacificus (assembly GCF_009789075.1). Taxonomy (GTDB): domain Bacteria; phylum Pseudomonadota; class Alphaproteobacteria; order Rhodobacterales; family Rhodobacteraceae; genus Pseudooceanicola; species Pseudooceanicola pacificus. The sequence goes on along the minus strand of NZ_WNXQ01000008.1, from coordinate 39,390 downwards.
GCCAGAACTGTGACGTGTGCACCTGATAGTCCCGGATGGAGCCGTCATTGAAACAGCTGTAACCCGAAATCACATCCCAGGCCGCATCTGCCGGGACATGGCGGCATGTCTTGCCGATGATCACGGCCAGTTCGCCCTCGTAGTCGAACCTGTCCGAGACTTTGGGACGGATCAGAGGTGTCCCATGCCCCAGAATCGAAGACGGATACCGGGTGAAGATCGACGGATAGGTCGGCTTGTCGCGCCCGCTTTCCCTGATGTGGCTCATGTAGTTGAGACCGACACAAAGGATCTTGTCGGGGTTCGGTACGGGCGATTGCAACGTCACCTCGTCGAGGGCCAGGACAGGCCCGCGATCCTTGAGCTCCGATTGGGCGCCAGCCGTCAGGATGGCGCGCAGATCGGAATAGGTCTGCGACAGCTCGGCCCCGGCATCAAAGACCGATTTGCCGTCGGTTGTGCCATAGCTGGCTGTGCCATCCGGGCGAAGGAAAGAAATGAGGCGCATGAGCGAGTTCCATCATCGTTGCTGGGTTCTGAATTGGCCCCGGGCGCGGGTGCGGCTCAGGGGGTGAGTATGGGCTCGATCTGGCGCCTGAGTTTTCCATAATGCTCGGCAAGGGCGCTGACTGCGGCGTCGGCATCGCGGCGCAGCACGGCCTCCACGATCTGTTCATGCTCCGCCACATGGTTGCGTTCGGCAGTCGCAGCGAAGTTCACGAGGGACCGGTACCGGTCGTTCCGGTCGAACAGTCGGCTGCACAGTTCCATAAGCATGGGTGATCCGCATTCGGCAATCAGCGCCATGTGGAAGGTCTTGTGCAGGCGACGGCGTTCGCTGGCTCGGTCGTCATGCGCATCATGGTCGGGAAAGGCCTGGGAAAACCAGTAGAGGGCCAGGACGATCTCGCCCTCCCACTCCTTGCCACCCCGTTCGATCGACCTGCGCAGGGCGCGGCTTTCCGACCAGCACCGCATATCGAGAAGGTCGTCGAAATCGGTGAGGGTCACGCCGGACACCCGGAAACCGCGATTTTCCAGCCGGTCGACAAACCCTTCGGGGATCAGCAGTGACAGGGCCTCGCGCAACGGAGAGGCCCCGGTGCCATACTCTGCCTTCAGCTCTTCGATGCGAAGTTTGCGACCGGCTTCAAGCCGACCCATGATGATGTCTTCGCGTATTCGCTGATAGACGTCGGACATCAGCAGTTTGCCGCCATCCGACTGAGCTTCTATTGCTTGGCGGGCGTTGACCATGTCGCCTGGTCCCCTCAAATCCGTCACTACACCAATGCGAGCGTGATAATCGGAAACATCACAATCAGCGCCAACACAAATAGCATGGTCAGGGCGAATGGCATCGTGCCCAGGAAGATATCGTTGAGCGAGATATCGGGATCGTTCAGATTGGTCTTGATGACAAAGACCGCGAGGCCAAGCGGCGGGGTCAGCAGCCCGATCTCGACCGCGATGATCGTGACGATTCCGAACCAGACCATGTCCACGCCCTGCGCCATCATGATCGGCTGAACCAGCGGCAACAGGATCAGGATGATCGAGATCGCGTCAAGGATTGTACCCAGCAGAAGGATCGCAACGAGGTAGATCAACAGCAGCACGGCAAAGCTGAATTCGGCCTCGGCGAACCAGTTGCCCAGCAGGTTGGGTAGCCGCGACAGGGCAAGCATGTTGGCGTACATATGCGCGGCGATGATCAGGGCCGAGATCGACGCAGTGACATAGCCGGTTTCGGTCAGGACATGCCACAGACCGCGCAGGGTCAGGCGTCGTTTCAGGGCTGCAAGGATCAGCGCGGCCAGGGCGCCGACTCCGCCCGCCTCGACCGGCGTGAAGACCCCGCCGTAGATACCGCCCAGCACGATGACAATCAGCGATGCGATCGGCAGAAGCTTCAACAGGGCCTTGCCAAGCGTCGTGTCGCTGTCCGGAGCCGACGCCATCTGTTCCGACTGAACCAGGCCGGGGTTGATCCGGATCAGCAGTTTGATGACCAGCATGAAGGCACCGGCCAGAAGCAGGCCGGGCAGGATGCCGGCGGTGAACAGATCGCCGATGGACACCTCTGCGATGATGCCGAAGAAGATCAGCAGCAGGCTGGGCGGGATCAGCATGCCCAGCACGGACGATCCGGCGACGACCCCGACCGAGAAGCGCGGCGTGTAGCCCTGACGCATCAGCTCGGGCACTGCCAGTTTGGTAAAGACCGAAGCGGATGCGATGGAGCTGCCGTTGATCGCGGCGAAGACCGCATTCGCCGCCACCGTTGCCATGCCGAGTCCCCCGGCAACGCGACGGAAAGCGCGCCCCGCCACGTCGAACGTATCGCGCCCCACGCCCGAGACGCTGATCAGCAGACCCATGGCAACGAACAGGGGGATGACGCCGAAGGAATAGCTTTGCAGAGAGGTTTCCACTGCCTTGGCCAGCAGGCTGCCGGCCACGTCGATATTCCCACGGATCATCCAGGTCGCCACGAAGGACAGAACCAGCAGGACAAGCGCGATGTGAATGCCGAGCTGGATCAGCAGGATCATGAGCGCCAGAGAAATCAGTCCGATGGTGGACGGGTCCATAATCAAACGCTCCGTTCAATCGAATTCGGCATGATCGCCGGGGTGGGGCGCCGGGGGCGCCGCGAGGTTGGCCGCGGCGAGGAGGTGATGCAGGGCATGCGCCAGGTATTGCAGCAGGGTCAGGGCCGATCCGACGACGATGATCAACAGGATCGGCCAGATCTCCATCGTGAAGCGGCCGAGACTGCCGACATAGGTTCCGTCCACCCAGGCCTCGATGAATTTCGGCGTCACGTACCAGGTGACGACCGCAAAGGTGACCACGCCGAAGGCGTGATAGAGCGCCTCGAGGGCCTGTCCCAGTCTGGGCCGCCAGGCCTGAACGCGCGACAGGAGCATGTCAGAGCTGATGAACCGCCCCATGCGCAGGGTATTCGCCATCTGCAGGAACACGATGCCGACGATCGAAAGCGAGACAATCTCGGGCACACCGTCGATCGGACGAGATAGCAGGGCCCGGCCAAAGACATCCGCATTCACCAGGATCATGATGGCGAAGATCCAGACCGACCCGATGACGGCCAAAGCGGTCGTCGGAAAGGCCATCACCCGCGCGACCGCAAGGATGATGGACTCTGCTCGCCTCGATTGCGTGGTCACGTCGACGACCTCCCGAGCGGGTTACTCTTTGTCCCAGTCACGTGCGAAGGTCACGCCGGCATCCCGCGATGCCTGCATCCAGGTCTCCAGCATTTTGGTCCCCGGCAGGCCCTTTTCGTCTGTCGTCGTCGCCCAGAGCTTTGCAATATTTGGCAATGAGGCTGCCAATGCGGCGATCTCGTCCTTCGGCATGTCGTTGATGGTGGCCCCGTTGTCGACGGCCGTCTGGAGCCCTTTCGCCGCGCGTTCCACGGTCGCTTCGACCAGCTGGGCCTCGTACTCGTCCGACACATCCGTCAAGACCTGCTGAACCTCTTCCGGCAGGCTCTGCCATTTGTCCTCGTTGATCGTGATGTTCGTGGTGAGCTGCGAGCCGAACCCGACGCGCGTGATGATCGGCGCCACCTCGTAGAACTTGAAGGTGGGGATACCGGATTCAAACATCAGGATACCGTCGTAGACCCCCGTCTTGAGCGAATTGTAATATTCCGAAAGAGACCCCGAGACAGGTGTCGCGCCGGTGCCTTCCAGCCAGTTCGCGGCAAGTCCGGGCGCGCCGAACTTCCGGCCCTGGAGGTCGTCCAGCGAATTGATCTCGAAGGTCGACACCATGTGGTAGTTGACGAGGCCCGAAATCGCGAGCCGCCGCTGGTTGTGCTTGAGGAACTGTTCATCGAGTTCCGGTATCTGTCCGCGCACCTTGTCGAAGGTTGCCATCGTCTGCTTCAGATCGGTACTTCCGAACGGGGTGACGAAGGTGATCTGTTCGAGAGGCAGTTTTGCGCCTTCGAAGAGCGTGTTCACATAGGCCATGTCGACGATGCCGTCCTCGACCGCTTCGAACATGTCGAACTGCCCGGCGATCGTGCCGCCCCAGCCTTTCGTCCATTCGATCTGATAGTCGCCCGTTTCAGCCAGCCGCTTGTCCACTTCCGGGATCAGGAAGTTCTCAAGATAGGCAACGCCTGTGCTGTGCACGGGCAGGCCGGCGGCAATGGTCATGCGAATGGTCTCGGTCGCATAGGCCGATGTGCCCATCACGGGCAGGGCGAGGGCAAAGGCCAGGTATTTGACGTACTTCATGGTGTGATCTCCTCCTTGCGGCCTGATCCCGGTCTCCTCTCCGGTTTCAGGCGATTTTGATCGCGCAGTGCATCAGCCCTGCGCGGGCCTTGCTTCAGATCAGCGGCAGAATCGCTGAAATGGCAGTTTTGTCGATAAAATGACGCCAGCCGCGCGCCGTAAACAAAGACCTGAGATCTGTTCGCTCTGCGATACGATCCGGTCAGTCCGGTCCGTGTGCCGGCGCCCGGTCCGCCTGGCCGCGGCGGCGCTCGCACCGGTCGCGATCAGCGGAGGGACCAGGAACGAAAGGTGCAACGGACGCGGGACGGGTCATCGGAAAACCCCGGAATGCGGGGTGGGGACAGGCCCGGACGCCGTTTTCGGGCACCCTCAGGCCTGATCTTTCCCGGCGTCCCTCGGCCAATCGACCCGGCGCATCCCGAACGCTTGGGTTGATTTTGTTCCCGTTATGTTCTATATCTTAAGAAAATCAGGAAGGGAGTATCCCAATGGAACCCACCACGCATGCCCTGCCTGCGACGCCCAAGCAGATCGCCTATGCCCGCCTGCTCGCCCTGCGCAACCAGACCCTCCTGCCCAGGGAGATTCAGCAGGACCGTCGGTCCCTGAGCGCCTGGATCGAAGCCCAGGCCAGGCTGAAACCGGTTTCGGGGGCGAACCGGCGGCCCACCTCCAAGCAGGTGGCCTTTGCCGAAAAGCTTGCCCGGATCAAACAGCGCGCCGTCCCGGACGAATGCTTCCGCGACAAGGGGCTCATGTCGAAGTGGATCGACGGGAACAAGTGAGACGTGCTGTAACGGATGCGGTCCGGCTTGCCCGATCAGACCGACAGTATGCCTCAAGGTCCTGTCAGCTGCCTTCGGTCGCCTCGGCGTTCAGCTTGCGAGCGACGCCGACTGGCAAGAACATCCTCAGCGGGTTCGGTGTGAGCGGCAGAAAGCCGTAGCTTTCGTACAGCGCCTTGCGGCGGGGAAGAGCCCAGACCTGTCTTTATTGCTGAGGTAGACGATAAACCTCGACCTCCCGTTCACAGGTCGGGTCAATCGTTCTTCGGTCAAAGGTCATGCCGAGCTTTTGCATGATGCGCGCCGAAGCGCCGTTCTCGATTTGGTAAATGCTCACGATATCGGTGATGCCCAATTCATCAATGCCGAAGGAAAGCGCGGCCGCCGCTGCTTCGCTTGCGTAGCCTTTCCCCCAACTCGGCCTGGAAAACCTCCAGCCAATTTCGACAGAGGGGAACACTTCGGGCAAGAAGTTCGGCCAGGAGAACCCTGTGAAGCCAATCAGGTCACCGGTTTGCTTGGATTCGACGGCGAACAACCCGAAGCCTCGTTCGCTCCACTCTTTCTCAAAGGACGCGATGTGTCGTGCCGCGTCGTCCGCGGTTCGCGTTTTCCCATTTCCGATGTAGCGCATGACGTCCGGGTCAGCGCACATTGCTGCAAATGGTGCGTGATCATCAGGCTTCCAGCCTCGCAGCAGCAGTCGTTCAGTATTGATCATGTGCTGTGTCATGGCGCTCCTTAAGCACATTGCCCAATGGCAGCAAAGTCCGCTGTGCAGACACCCGCGCATGCCACGTCGGGGGTCCGGTTCCAGTCGCCTGAGCACGGCATTCGACACCTACGCGGTCGCGATGATCCCGACCGCGATGGCCTTGTCCAGGATGTGATGGATTGGCTTTGGGGTGAACCGTTCCGGCCTGGCGATCATGGAACGTTGACAGGTCGGGGCAGTTATTGCACTTTGCATGCAATCTACACTTTGACTCAGAGGAACGACCGCGCATGGGTACGAGCAACAGGATCAGGGGGATGGAGATCATCCATGTCCCGATGTCGGGAGCGGCCGGAATCGCCCGATGGAATCCGATTTTTGTCCGCATCACCACCGAAGACGGCCTGACCGGGATCGGCGAGGTCGGCCTGGCCTATGGCGTGGGGGCGGCCTCGGCCATCGGCATGCTCGAAGCCCTGGGCGAGGCCTTCGTCATCGGGGCCGACGCCATGGCGCATGAGGCGCTGTGGGAACGGATCTACCGGCGGTCCTTCTGGGCCGAGGGCGGCGGTCCCGTGGTCATCGGCGCGATGAGCGCCATCGACACCGCGCTCTGGGATATCAAGGGCAAGGCGCTTGGGCTGCCCGTCTGGCGCCTGCTGGGCGGCGCAGCCGCGCGCCCGCTGCGCTGCTACGCCAGCCAGATCCAGTTCGACTGGTCCGAAACCGACCGCAAGGACCTGACCGATCCCGCCGCCTATCGCGACGCGGGCGTCAAGGCCGTTGCCGACGGCTATGACTGCGTGAAGGTCGATCCGGTCATGATCGGCAAGGACGGCAAGATCGACGACCACGTGCGCGGCATGTTCACTGCGGCCGAGCTGGACCTTTACGTCCGGCGGATGGAGGCGGTGCGCGATGGCGTCGGACCGTCGACCGGCATCATCCTGGAACTGCACTCCCTGCCAAGCCTGACCGGCGCTCGCCAGCTGATCGAAGCCTGCCGCCATGTGGGCCTCTACCTGGTGGAAGAGCCGGTGCATTACGCCAACCCGAACGCCCAGATCCGCCTGTCCGAAAGTTTCCCCGAGACGCGCTTTGCCGCCGGTGAGCGGCTTTATACAAGGTGGGGGGCCGAGCCCTATCTGTCGTCAAATGCCATCGACATGCTGCAGCCCGATTTCGGCCTGGTCGGCGGGATCACCGAGGGCAAGAAGGTTTGCGATCTGGCCCATCTCTACGACATCACCGTACAGGGCCATGTCTGCGGATCGCCCGTCGCGACAGCCGTGGCGCTGCATGTGGAAACCGCGATCCCGAATTTCGAGATCCACGAACACCATGTCTATGCCCGCCAGCCCGCCAACCGCGAGCTCTGCACCATTGATCTGCAGCCGAAGGACGGGGTGATGAGCGCCCCCGACGCGCCCGGGCTGGGCATCGACCTGGTCGACGCAGCTCTGGACGCAGCAAAGGCCCGCCGCTTCACCGTCGGCTGAGACATTCGCGCCGGCAGGAGCGGTTCCCGGTCGGCGCGGGCCCGATCACCTTCCGACAGGAAGGGCTGGTCGCTGAAAGGCCCTGGTGTCTCCCACGCCAGGGCCTTTTCGGATGTGTTGAAGGTGGCGGTCGGGGGCGAAGGAGCGCGTCGAATGTGCGGTCGCCCGATTCGAGCCCTGACCTGCAGGCTATCCGCTAAACGGAGAACCACGGCCTTTGACCGGTCGGCCGAGGCTTTACATAACAAGGCCTATAGGAAATTTTGCGTGCCGTCGATTTTATGAAGATGGTCTTTGGTCAGGACGGTACCATTGGCTCTCAGTCCATCCGGACCTAAGAGACCACGATAGACCAGGTCCCGGCCCGGACAGGGTCGCGCGAAACCCGCTCTTGCGAATAGTCACCGTTGCGCCACGCCCGCAAAGCAAACCTGCAGGCTGTGCCAGGCCGCACCCGGGGATGTGCGTGACGGTTCAACACATCCGGCAAGGGCCCTGGCGCTGCCACGCCGGGCCCCTGCCGATGACTCACGCCGGGATCGGCATATCCCGGCCGAGGGCGTAGAATTCGTCGTTCGGCCGCAGCGAGGTGATGTTGGCGATCCGGTTGGACATGCCGAAGAAGGCCGAGATCATGCCGATGTCCCAGATATCGTCCTCGGTAAAGCCATGCTCGGCCAGCAGGGCGAAATCCGCGTCATTCACCTCTTGTGCGCGGGCCGAGATCTTCACCGCATAGTCGATCATCGCCTTCTGGCGCGGGGTGATATCGGCCTTGCGATAGTTCGCCGCCACCTGATCGGCAATCAGCGGGTTCTTGGCCCGGATGCGCAGGATGGCCCCATGAGCCACGACACAATACTGGCACTGGTTCAACGCACTGGTGGCGACCACGATCATCTCGCGTTCGGCCTTGGTCAGATTGCCGGGCTTGTCCATCAGCGCGTCGTGATAGGCAAAGAAGGCGCGGAATTCGTCGGGCCGTGCCGCAAGGGCCAGAAAGACATTGGGAACAAAGCCGGATTTCTCCTGCACCTCGCGGATGCGCGTGGCGATGTCCTCGGGCATGTCGTCCAGCGAGGGCACGGGAAAGCGGCTGACGGGTTTGGTGCTCATGGGTCTACCTTTCGTGAATAGGGTGCACGTCCGGCCTTGCCGGTACGCGGGCGCCGCGGGGTGGCGATCATTCTGCTGCGGATACGATCCAGCGCGCGGGGTGGTGACGGTCATCCTGCCGGGACAGGTTGCCGCGATAGGGTTCGACCCGTACAAGGCAGGTCTGCGCCGCGCAGCCCTGGCTGAACTGCGAGGCGGGAATGTCCCGGGTCAGGATGTTGGGATTGCCTGACATCTCCAACCCGTCGTCCAGTGCCAGCCAGGCCCCCGTGGGCAGGCAGACCACGCCCGGGGCAAGGTCGGGGTCGACTGACAGGCTCGCCAGGCAGCGGCCGCGCCCGTTGGACACGAGCAGGCTGGTGCCGTCGGTCAGGTCGAGCCTTTCGGCATCGGACGGGGCCATGCGCAGCCGTTCCAGGCCGTCGTGTTTCATCTCCAGGCTCGACGGGGCGGATTCCAGCTGGGAATGCAGCCGCCCGATGGGCTGCGGGGTCAGCATGTGAAAGACGTCCGGCGCGCTCCGGTCCGGCCCGTCTGTCCATTCCGTCGGCGGCAGCCAGCTGGGCACGGGCGGGCAATCGTCATAGCCCTTTTCGGCCAGCAGGTCGCTGTGCAGCAGGATGCGCCCGGTCGGCGTGGCCAGCGGCGCGGCCTCGGGGTCTGCGCGGAAGTCCGACAGGTAGGTCGTGCCCGACTGCACCGGCATCGGGGCATCACCCTCGGCCCAGAAGCTGTCGAAATCCGGCATCTCGAAACCGAGGCGGTCCTGCGCGTCCGACCGGGTGAGGTCGTAGATATGGCGCAGCCAGCCCATTTCATCCCGCCCCTCGGTAAAGGCCTCACTGACGCCGAGCCGCGCGGCGATGGCCGAAAAGATCTCGTAATCCGACCGTGCCTCGCCCAGCGGGGCAATGGCCTGCTGCATGGCGACGATGTGATCCGAGCGGCGCGACCCCGAAATGTCGTTACGTTCCAGCGAGGTGCTGGCGGGCAGGACGATATCGCCGCGCTGCGCCGTGGCGGTCCACATCGGATCCTGCACGATGATGGTCTCGGGGCGCTGCCATCCCTGCATCAGCCGGGTGAGGTCCTGATGGTGGTGGTACGGATTGCCCCCGGCCCAGTAGATCAGGCGGATATCGGGGAAGTGCCGGGTCTGCCCCTCGTAATCGAAGGGCGCACCGGGGTTCAGGAGCATGTCGCTCACCCGCGCGACGGGGATGGACAGCCCGGTCGGATTAGGCCCCGCCGACATCGCCGGGGAGCGTCCGGTCCCGAAAGGCGCACCGACACAGGCGAGGGAGCCGAAACCGAAACCCACACCGCCGCCGGGCAGGCCGATCTGCCCGGCCACGCAGGCCAGGGCAACCGCCGCCCAATACGGCTGTTCCCCGTATTGCGCCCGCTGAAGGCTCCAGCTTGCCAGCAGCATCGTGCGCTTGCGCGCGATATCCGCGGCCAGCGCGCGGATGCGATCCGCGTCGATGCCGGTGATCCCTTCGGCCCAGTCCGCGGATTTGGTCACACCGTCCCCGCGCCCAGCCAGATGGGCGAGGAATTCATCCACGCCCGAGGCAAGCCGGTCGATCAGGGCCCGGTCGTGCTGCCCGGTGGCGACGATCTCTTGCGACAGCGCCAGCATGAGGGCGGCGTCGGTGCCCGGCCGGATCGGCCACCATTCGGCGGGCACCCAGTCGGGCAGGTTGTCGCGGCTGGGGGACACAAGCACGATGCGCGTGCCCCGCTCCACCAGTTCCTTGAGATAGTCTTCGAGCCGGTGCCGTGCGACGCCGCCGGCCTCGTTCTGGGCCGTGCGCGGAGAAAGGGCACCAAAGATCACCACGATCTCGCTGTGCTCGACAACGGTGTCGAGCGTGCTTCCCCTGCCCTGACAGGCATGCGCCTCACCCAGGATGTGACGCAGGATCACCGGCCCGGCCGCGATGGAATAGGTATCCACATGTCCGACATATCCGCCCGCCAGGCCCAGCATCCGTTTCAGCAGGGTCGCGGCATGGTGGAAGCGCCCGGCGCTGGTCCATCCGTAGGACCCGGCAAAGATCGCTTCGTTGCCATAGGTGCCGGCGACGCGCTTGATTTCACCTGCGACCAGCTCTTCGGCCTCGTCCCAGCTGACGCGGACATAGCTGTCCTCGCCCCGGCCGCTGCGGTCACGGTTTTCCAGCCATCCGCGGCGCACCACGGGAAAGGTCAGCCGGCGCGGCGAGGTCGCCCAGTCACTGACCGACTGGATGATTTCCGAAGGGTTCGGGTCCTTGTGGAAGGGCCGGACCGCTACGATCTGGTTGTCGTCCACGTCTAGGTCGAAGACACCCCAATGGCTGCTGTGGCGGATGGTCTTTTGCATGTTCCTGTCGTTCCCGGCTGTGTCGCGAATTTCGGCCCGGCCGATGGCGCCGATGATTATTTCTGTGGAAGCGCCTCTTTCAGGCTTTGCATGAACCGGTTCTTGCCGTTCTGAATATGCTCCCCAAGGATCTCGCAGGCATCGTCGATGCGGTCCTGGGCAATCATCTCGATGATCTGGCGATGGCCGTTGCACGAACGTTCAAGCACCTGTTCATCGTGCTTGAGCAGATGGCGCAGGGCCGCGAACCGCCAGCGGAACAGGTCGAACGCCCGGCCGACATAGCGGTTGCCGGCGTGGGTGACAAAGACGTCGTGAAATTCGGTGTCGAGCGCGGCAAAGAGATCCCGCTGCCCGGCCGATACGACCTTTTCGATCCGCGCGGTGACCTCGCGCAGATCGGCAAGCAGCGGCTCCTTGGCCAGGCGCGCGGCCTCGCGCAGGGCGATGGTTTCGATATGGATCCGAAAGGCGGTGATCTCCTCCGTCTCGTCGTCATCCATGGTGAAGACCCGCACCCCGCGATAGGGCTCGGAGCTCAGCAGCCGTTCGGTTTCCAGAATGCGGAAGACTTCGCGCAGCGGCGTCCGGCTGACGTTGAACTCCTGCGCCAGGCGCGCCTCGCTCAGCGGTTCGCCAATCGCGAAATGGCCTTCGATGATGGCCTCGCGAAGGCGGTCCGCAACCAGATGCACGGTTGGCTGGCGCTTGATATCCAGGACCCGTCGTCTGCTGTCTTCCACGCTGGCCTTCTCCTTCCGATTGCTCACTTTTTGTATGCAATGTGCAAGTTCATGGCAAGCACCCTGTGATCGGCCACAGCCAGGGCACAACGCCCATATGGCCGACCGTAGCCCATCAGAAGCGGGTGACCAATTGTTCCGAGAACGAGAACATCTGCCGCAGGATATCCGGGCTTTGCGCGGCGCTGCGCATGTAGTCGACCCATTCGTCGCGCTGCTGTCCGGGTGCCATGTGATAGACGATCTTCTTGTTTTCCGAGGCACGCGGCGAGGCGATCTCAAGGAACTTGCGCCGGCGGTCATCGGAATATTCGGTCAGGATGGCGCTGTTGCGGCCGTCGGTGATGACCTGTCCCAGGGCCTCGACCAGCGCCATGCTGTCCAGAACGCCGCTGGTCAGCCCCAGCCCGCCGGTCGGATTGGTGATATGCGCGGCGTCCCCTGCCAGAAGGATTCGCCCGTCGCGCATCGTATCGGCGCAGCGCTGGTGCATCCGGTAAGGCGAATGCTGCTTCAGCTTCCACGCCCCGTCACCCGGCAGCAGGGCCTTGAACCGTTCGGCAATCCGGTCGCCCACCGTCTCGACCGGCAGCGCCTCGCTTTCCATGTAGGTGCAGCGCCACAGCCCTTCCGGGTCGATCTTGACGATGACCGCGCCGTGTTCGTGATCCACCTGAAAGGTCGTCGCGGTATAGCCCTCGGCTTCGAAATCGAAATAGATGTTTGTCGCGACAAACCGCTCGGGCCAGGTGATGCCAAAGAAATTGGTCTGCATCACGCGTTCACGCACCACGCTCGACGCGCCGTCGCACCCGACGAGCCAGCGGCCTTCGACAACCTCACCGTCGGCGGCGCCATCCAGGGTCACCCGCACACCGGCCTGATCCTGAGCGATGTCCTTCACCCTGGCGGAATAGCGCACCGTGACATTCGGCAAATCCGCCAGTTTCTCAAGAACCACCAGGGCGATCTTGTCCTGTCCGACGTGAAGGCTGATCGGGTAGTCCGACACCTCCTTCATGCAATCCATGCTCATGTGCAGGAACTCGCCGGTATCATGGACAAGCCAGTCCACTGCCGTTTTGACAATACCCAGGCTCTTGCAGGTCTCAAGGATGCCGAGGTTGTCGAAATATTCAAGGATCGGTCCCGGATAGGCCAGGGCGCGCGGGCTGTCGTTGGGCTTGTCTTCGGCCTCCAGCACGGTCACGTCGATGCCCTTCTGACCCAGGCCAAGCGCCGTCAGAAGCCCGACGGGCCCGCCGCCAACGATGATTACAGACTCTTTCATTCCAGACCTTTCGATTTCGCTAGTCGCGATGCGGGCGGGACCGCATCCTCACATCAAAGAGGGAAGCCAGAGCGCCAAGGCCGGGAAGGCGATCAGCAGCACGAGCTTGACAACATCGGCCGCCACGAAGGGCAGGACGCCACCATAGATTTGCCGGATCGTGATTTCGGGCGCGACGCTCTTGAGCGCGAAGAGGTTCAGCCCGAAGGGCGGCGTGATCACACCCAGTTCCACGATGACCACCATGACGACGCCCCACCAGATCACATCGTAGCCAAGCGACGACACGATGGAGGCCGTGACCGATGCCGTGACCATCATCACCGCGATGGAGTCCATGATCGTTCCGATCACCAGGAAGGCGAGGCAGATCAGACAGACGATAACCCAGCCCGGCAGGGGCAGACCGCCAATCGAGCGCGCGGCAAGTTCCGGCAGGCCGGTGGCCGAAAAGAAGAAGGTCGAGGCAAAGCCGCCGATCATCAGCATGTAGATCATCGAGGTCGTGGCGGTGACCTCGGCCACGATCTCGGGCGTGTCGCGCAGCCGATAGGATTTTCGCAGCACCAGCACAAGGGCGGCAAAAACGGCGCCGACTGCGGCGGCTTCGCTGGCCGTGAAGATCCCGCCGAACATGCCGCCAAAGATGACCACGAACATGGAAACCGCCGGCAGGGCCCGGTACCCGCAGCGCATGATCTCTCCGGCGTCCCAGTTGGTTTCGCGCGGCGCGCTGCCGGGCGCGACGGCAAGGAACAGAAAGACGGCGGCGATGTAGAGCACAATGGTGATCAGGGCAGGCACGAAGATCGCCGCATACATCAGCCCGATCGACTGCTCGGTCATCATGGCAAAGATGACGACGACAGTGGAGGGCGGCACGAGCTGGCCAAGCGTGCCGCCGGCGGCGATCACGCCACTCGACAACAGGGGCGAATATCCCCGGCTTTTCATCTCTGGAAAGGCCGCCTTGCCGATGGTGGCGACCGTGGCGACCGACGATCCGGTCAGCGCGCCAAAGCCGGCGCATCCGCCAATCGTGCCAAGCGCAAGCCCCCCGCGGAACGGAGCCGAAATCGCGGAGGCGAAATTGTAGATATCGGCCGCCATGCCGGATCGCACGGCAAGCCCGCCCATGATCAGAAAGAACGGCACGACCGCGATGTCATAGCTCGACAGCAGGGTCATGGTTTCGCTGCCCAGCGTGGCGACGGCGCCCTTGGCCCCGAATATCAGGGCGATACCCAGGATCGAACACAGCGTCAGCGTGGCGGCCACCGGAACGAAGGTAAAGATCAGCACCCAGATCAGCGCCACGATGGCCAGCATCGAGGCCACCATGTTCGTCATGAAGAAGGCGCCAAAGGTCAGCGCGATCCAGGTGAAGAAGGCCAGGACCAGCACACCGGGAACAAAGACCATCGCAAGCGCCACGGGCCACCGGGGATGCGCCTCAAGCGCCAGGCGCAGGGCGACAACCAGCTGGGTGGGGATGGTCAGCAGGAACAGCACGGCAACGGCGACATAGAATGGGCCGACGGGGATTTCGTTCAGGATCGTGTAGGTGCCCCGGTGCAGGGTCGACTGCGCCTGAAGCGTCACGCCCCAGAAGATCAGGATAAGCGCGCCCAGATAGAGGACAGCCCCGATCCCGCGCAGATACCGCACGGCGCGGGGCGACAGGAACCCGGCCATCATGTCCACTTCCAGCGTCGCACGCTGCGACAGCCCGGCCGCCAGCACGGCAGCGATGGACACGGGGAACACGGTCGAGAAGATTTCGTTGATGCCCGTGAGCGGAGAGCTGAAGATCGCCCGCATCACGATCACGTCCAGTGTCTGGATCAGCGCAGTGACAAGGATCGCCACGACCCCGACCAGGGCGATCAGCCGGTTGAACCCGGCCAATCTGGTATCAATGCGGGCCAGCAGCCCGTCGATTTGGCGACCGTGATGCTCCGAGCCGTACAGTTCGATATGACGGTCGTTGGCAGTGGGCGGAAGAGTCACGGTCGCCTCGCTCACTTCAGAGCTGCCTTGTAGCTTGCAAGGAAGGCGTCATAGGTCTCTTGCACGCCGTCACCTTTTGCGAGCCATTCGTCGACCACAGGCGCGATCGCGGCCTTCCAGATCTCGTATTGCTCGGGCGACAGTTTGTGCCAGGTCAGACGGCCGTCAGCCACCATTTCGTCCGAGAATTTCTTCTGGATACCCGTCTGGGCGGTCGCCAGCATCTTGGTCAGCGTCATGCCGGAATGCTTGTCGATGATCGCCTTCATCTCGGGCGACAGGCTCTCGTACTTTTCCTTGTTCATGATGATCGCGAAGGGCGTCATGCCAAAGGTGATGTCCTCGATCCCGTGCTTGAGGTAGTCGGACCACTTGTAGGTGTACTGGGTGATCTCGTTGCCCGAAGACGCTTCGACCACGCCGCGCGAAATCGCTTGGTAGCCTTCGGAGAAGGGGATCGAAACCGCCGCCGCCCCCAGCTTGTCCATCGCCTTGACCATGTTGGAATCCTGGGCGCGCACCTTCATGCCCTTGAGCTGTTCGACATCTTCGATCGGCTCGCGGCTGAAGAAGCGGGACGGCAGGACCGTGTAGAGCGCGAGAATCTTGACCTCGTCCAGCGAAGGATCAAGCAGGCCTTTTTCATAGGTTTCCGCCAGCGCGATAGAGGCAGCCGTCATATCGGTCACCTCGGTCGAGGGCAGCGTGGTCACCAGCGTCCGTTTCAGCGGAATGCCCGAGATCGGAAGCCCTGCGACACCGATGTCGGCAACGCCCTGAACGACACGTTCCCAGGTGTTCGTGGCATCCGCGAAAGGCGGCGGGAAGTTGGTGATGGTCAGTTCGCCGGCCGCCTCCTCATTGATCGCGTCCACCCACTTCTTGTAGGTCAGCTGATACAGCGGGCTGTCGTTCGCCTGCCCCGAGCCAAAGCGCAGAGCTTCTTCGGACTGCGCTCCGCCGGCCATCGCCAGGGAAATTGTCGCAGCCAGAATCGACGACGTGATACGTCCTGAGTATTTCATTTTTTCTCCTCCCGCGGTCACAAGACCGTCCCGTAACTTTGATGCCCGCCCGCGCGGTGCATGCGGCCGCCTGCCCACCCAAAGCTGAGGCGCGGACTGCGACCTGGGGCCCTCGTCACCATGCAGGATTGCCCGCGACGCCGACCTTGCCGAACCTCAGCGACTCCTCTTCACCCAGGTCTTGTATGCAAAATGCAATACTCCAAACCGATCTGTCAAACCTATTGTATGGCGATGAAACAGTCAGTTACGCCGAAGTTGCCGAAATCGTCTCAGATAGAGATACTATGTTCCGTATAGTAGAACGAATTTCCGACAGGTCGGGCGGGTCCGCCCTCGGCGAGGGTCGTTGCGTTTTCCCGTCAGCCGATGGATGGTCCGGACATGGACAAGGCATTTACCAAAGGCATCCGGCTGATCGAGGCGCTGGCCAACAGCGACCGTCCCCGTGGCGTCACGGATCTGGCCGCCGAACTGGAACTGACCAAGAGCAACGTCCACCGCCTGCTGGCCACGCTTCAGGCGAATGGCTTTGTCCAGCAGGTCCCGCATCAGAGCACCTATGAGCTGACCATCAAGATATGGGAGCTGGGATTGCGCGTGCTGCGCCGGGTGGACCTGGTCAGCGCCGCCCGCCCCGCCATGCAGCGCCTGGCAGAGCTGACGCGCGAAACGGTGCACCTGTCCATCCTGCAGGGTCACGACATCGTCTATATCGACAAGATCGAAAGCGACCACCACGTGCGCGCCCATACCCGCATCGGCGCCCGCGCGCCCGCCTATACGATGGCGACGGGCAAGGCGATGCTCGCGCAGATGCCGGATGACTATATAGACTCGCTTGGCCCCGATCTGACCCCGTACACCGCGACCACACGGACCCGGCTGGAGGATCTGCGCGCCGACCTGCAGAAGGTCAGGCGCCAGGGCTACGCCATCGTGCCGCAGGGTGAATGGCGCGATGGCATTGCCGCCTGCGCCTGCGCGATCCTGGGGCCCAACGGCCGGCTGGCCGGGGCGATCGGCATCTCCGGCCCCGATGTCAGACTGAAGACGCGACAGCTGCGCGAGTTTTCCCAACACGTGGTTTCCGCGGCAAAAGACACCTCTGCCAGCCTGGGATATTTCGGCGACAGCTGACCCCCTCCGGTCCGCCTGTCCGACCAGATTGACTCATCTGCGGCTTCATGTTTTTCTAGAACAGTGGTTCATAATATAGAACACACAGGTTTCTCACCACCAAGAGGTACTTCGATGGCCACCGATGTGCACAGACTGGCCGCGCAGATCGCTCCGGGCAGCTCGGTTGCGATCCCAGTCGATTACGCCGGCGTCTCGATGGCTTTCACCCGGGCGCTGATCGAGATCGGCACCAGGGACCTGACGCTGATCTGCGTGCCCACGGGCGGGATGCAGGCGGACATGCTGATCGGGGCCGGCCAGGTCCGCGCGATCGAGACGAGCGCCGTCAGCCTTGGCGAAGCCGGCGGCGCGCCCCGGTTCAATGCCGCGGTCAAGGAGGGCAGCATCGCGCTGCGCGACGCCACCTGCCCCGCGATTCACGCGGGCCTTCTGGCGGCCCAGAAAGGCGTTCCCTTCATGCCCATGCGCGGGCTGATCGGCAGCGACCTGCTGCGCAACCGGCCGGACTGGACGGTGATCGACAACCCGACCTCGGACACCCCCGATCCCATCGTCCTGATCCCCGCGATCCATCCCGATGTCGCGATCTTCCACGCCCCGATGGCCGACCGCGAAGGCAATGTCTGGATCGGCCGCCGCCGTGAACTGGCGGCGATGGCCTATGCCGCCCGCCGGACCTTTGTTACGGTCGAACGGATGTCGGAGACGCGGCTGCTGGACGACGAAAAGATGGCCGCCGGGACCCTTCCGGGGCTCTACGTGACGGATGTCGCCGTCGCTGAAAACGGCGCATGGCCCTACGGGCTGTGGGGCGCCTACCCCGTCGATCAGGCCGAAATGGCGCGCTATGCCAGGGCCGCGCGCAGTGACGATGGCTTTGCCGACTATATCGCCGCCAGGGCGGCAGAGGTGGTATCGTGACACAGGACATGACCCCCGCCACCCCCCGCGAAATCCTGATCTGCACGGTTGCCGGTCTGCTCGACGGGTGCCGCTGCGTGGCTGTCGGCGCGGCCTCGCCCGTGCCCGCCGCCGGTGCCATGCTGGCACGCGCGCTGCGCGACTCGACCGGGGAACCGCCGCTCCGGATCTCGATCCTCGGGTCCGAGGCCCATAACTTCTTTACCAACGGCTCGGTCGAACTCTTCGATGCCGCCGGACAGGGGCGGATCGACGCGTTCTTTCTGGGCGGCGGGCAGATCGACCGGCAGGGCAATATCAACCTCGTCGGCCTTGGCGACTACCCGCGCAGCGCGCCGCGCTGGCCCGGAAGCTTTGGCTCCGGTTACCTCTACTATGTGGTGCCCCGGGTGATCCTCTACCGCGAGGAACACTCCCCCCGCGTCTTTGTCGACAAGGTTGATTTCATATCGACCCCCGGCACCAGCGAACCCGGCACCTACCGCCCGGGCGGGCCCTATGCCCTGCTGACCGGCAAGGCGCTGTTCGACTTCAACAAGGACAAGCGCGGGTTCCGGCTGAAGTCGCTTCACCCCGACCATACGCTGGCGGAGGTGACCGAGGCGACCGGCTTTGCCTTCGACCACGATCCCGATCCCGCCACGACTCCCGGCCCCGACGCGGCGACGCTGCATCTGCTGCGGACCCGCGTGATGGACGAACTTGCCGAAACCTATCCCGCCTTCGCCGCAGAACTGCGCGCGGGCATCGAGACCACCGACAGAAAGGCCACTGTGTGACCAACCCTCAGACACCCCCGTCCGGCGCCCTTGCCGGGCTTCGCGTGATTGATGCCAGCCGTGTTCTGGGCGGCCCCTATGCCGGGCAGATCCTGGCCGACCACGGAGCGGATGTCATCAAGGTCGAACCGCCCTCGGGCGACGAAACCCGCGGGTGGGGCCCTCCCTTCAAGGGCGATGCGGCCAGTTATTTCATCGGCGTCAACCGCAACAAGCGGGGCATGGCCATCGACCTGCGGCAGGAGGCCGGACAGGCCCTGCTGGGCAAGCTGCTTGAGACGGCGGATGTCTTCATCGAGAACTTCAAGACCGGCACGCTGGACAAATGGGGCCTCTCCGAGGACGAGATCGAACGCCGCTTCCCCCGCCTTGTCCATTGCCGCGTCTCCGGGTTCGGCGCGGACGGCCCGCTTGGCGGCATGCCGGGCTATGACGCGGCGATCCAGGCCTCGGCCGGATTGATGAGCGTGAACGGAGAGCTGGGCGGCCAGCCCCTGCGCATCGGCCTGCCGGTTGTCGACATGACCACCGGCCTGAACGCGGTGATCGGCATCCTGATGGCGATCAACGAACGCCACACCAGCGGCAAGGGCCAGTTCGTCGAAACCACGCTTTACGACTGCGGGTTTTCGCTGCTGCATCCGCATCTGCCCAACCACTACCTGTCGGGCAAGGTGCCCGGCCCCTCGGGCAACGCCCATCCCAACATCTGCCCCTACGACACCTTCGCCACCGGGACGGATCCGATTTTCCTCGCCGTCGGGAACAACCGTCAGTTCGCCACGCTCTGCCGGATGATCGGCCGCGAGGACCTGGCCCGGGATCCCCGTTTCGCCGACAACAGCGACCGCAACCAGAACCGCGATGCGCTGAAGGGCGAGCTGGAGGCCGCCATGGCCACCAGCGACTGCGCGCAACTGGCCGACGATCTGATCAAGGCCGGGGTGCCCTGCGGCATGGTGCGCTCGATTGACCAGGTGATCGCCGATCCGCATACGCAGCATCGCGAGATGGTGGTGGATATCGACGACTATCGCGGCACCGGCAGCCCGATCAAGCTGTCGCGCAGCCCCGCGCGCTACGACCGCAAGCCGCCCTCCTTTGCCCAGCACAGCGCCGAGGTGATGGCCGAACTGGACCTCGATCCCGAAGGTTTCGGTGACGCGCTGATCAAGCCCGACGCCAAGGACTGACCGCCCCCGGGCGCGCTGTCACGACAGGCCGTTGCCGCGCAACCAGCCCTCGATCAGGGCCGCGATCTCGCGGCTGTTGCGCTCCAGCATCATGGCATGGCCGTTGCCGTGGATCCCGTGCTGCTCCAGCCGCAGATGCGCCACCTCGGCCCCGGCCTGCGCGAGGAAGTCGACCGTCCCGTGGTTGTCCGCCGACATCCACGAGGCCTCGGCCGTGACCACGACAATCGGGAAACCGCAGAGGTTGGGCAGGCGGCGGGCCGGGTCTGCCTGAACCCGGCAGGCAACGGCGCCGTCAAAGGGGGCGGGCCGCTCCTCGGTCGCGATCTCCTCCGCCCGTGCGGCAGGCGGATTATAGGTCATCGGGGCCGCGGTGATGCCCCAGGCGAGCCGCCCGCCCGCCCGCTCGGCAAAGGGCGGGCCCAGGGGTTCCACTGCGACGATCCCCGCCACAAGGCCCGGGCGTGCATCGGCTATCAGCCAGCCGGTCGGCCCGCCCGCGCTGTGTGTCAGAAGGACCGCGGGACCGATCAGGTCCAGCAGCGCGGCCCCGGCGGTCTGACAGTCCCGGTGGCTCTGTTCCATATCCGCGCCCATCGGCCCGGCACCGGCGAAAAAGGCATCGAAGGCCGGATCGCCCAACTGCCCGCTGCCCGGCCATTTGTCGTGCAGCGCGGCGGTCGCGTATTGATCGGGAAAGGCCTCGGGCCGGGTGAACAGCCTTTCGATACTGCCCGCAACCGGCGGCGGCCCCATTTCGCCCTGCACCGCCGGGTGATGCGGCGCACGGCCATGACCGGGCCGGTCCACCACATAGACGGCATAGCCCTGGCGGACGAACCAGTGCGCCCAGCCCTCGCCGCCCTCGGCGGTGCCGAGGTAATCCAGCCCCTGCCCGCCGCCGCCGTGGATCATCACGATGGGCAGCGGATGACGCAGATCGGCCGGGATCCAGTATTCCACGTACATCTGCCCGCGCAGGGCCTTGCCGCCAGGCAGATCGACCGTCTGCAACCCGGTCCAGAAATACCCCTGCGCGGCAAGGTGCAGCGCCCCGGCCGACCCGGCGTGCAGATCGGCGGGGCGATAGGATCGTGTCATGAAAGCTCAGGAATTCGGGATCAGGCGCGGGACAGGACGAAATCGTGCACGACTTCGAAATAGGGCGTGTCGAACCCGGCCTCAGCGATCCGGTCGGGGGCCTCGATCAACTCGAACTTGGCCATCAGGCTGTCCTTCACCCCAAAGACCGCATCTGTTTCGATATAGGGATCGTCCGGGTCGAAGATATGCGTGACCAGCGTCTCGAACCCCTCGGCCTCGATGATGTAATGCAGATGCGCCGGGCGATAGGGATGCCGGCCAAGCGCGCCGAGCAACTTGCCCACGGGGCCATCATCCGGGATCGGGTAGTATTTCGGCTTCACGCCGCGAAACCAGTACTCCCCCTTCTCGTTCGTCCGGAACACGCCGCGCAGGTTGAAATCCGGCTGGATGCCCTTTTGCTGCACGTCGTAGAAGCCTTCGTCATTCGCCTGCCAGACGTCGATCTTGGCATTGGCGATCGGCGCGCCGTCCAGGTCCAGGATCCGGCCCCGCACCAGCATCGGCTCGCCCTTCTGGTCCAGACAGATGTTCGCGCCCAGCTCCCTCTCGGGCGCGCCATCCACGTGGAACGGCCCCAGGACCGTCGACTCGGAGGCCCCCGAGGGTTTGCGGTTGTTGATCGCATCGACCAGCATCGACACGCCCAGCACGTCCGACAGCAGGATGAATTCCTGCCGCCACTCGTCGCACATATGCCCGGTCTGGGTCAGGAACATGATGGCCTTGAACCATTCCTCCTGCGTCGGCTCGATCTCCTTCACCGCCTCGTGCAGCTTGCGGATGATCACGTTCATGACCTCCGCCAGCCGTTCGTTTTCAGCCGCGCCGTTGCGGCTGGTCACGACCTCGACGGAGCTTTCCTCGGTGAAATAGGCGTTGGTGTTCGCGGGCATGTGCTGCCTCCGTTTCATCTGTTCAGAATTGAAGTGAGCACGCGCCGCAGCTCCTGCGCGGGGTCGCCGCCCAGGATGTCGCTGCGCCAGGCCACATGGTGATCCGGGCGGACCAGGACACAGCCGCTGTCGCGGATTTCGCGGGCGCGGGCCCAATCGCCGGTGTGATCTTCGTAGTCGCGGCGGGGACCGATGACATGGGCCCCAAGCGGGATGCCCAGCTCGTCCGCGATCTGTTTCGCGGCCGCGACCCAGCCGTCCCCGCCGATGCCGGTGAGAAGGGTGAACCGCCCGTGTCCGCAGATGTCGAGCGTCGAGAGCTTGCGCCCGGCGCGGTCGAAGATCCAGACATGCGGCAACCGCGCGCCGGGCCATGTGGTGGGCTGATAATGCAGCTCGGGATCGCGGTCGAAGGCAGGTTCCGGCTGGCCGTCCGTGACCACCGCGCCCGAGGCATAGCGCTGGTTCATCTCCACGCCGTGACAGTCGAATTCATAGGATTTCAGCTCGATCGCCTTGCGCAGGGCGGCGCGCTGCGCTTCGCCGGCTTCCGAAGCATCGGCGCGGGCGGACATGTTCTGCTGGATCTTCTCGGGATCGACACCGCCATCCATGCCGAGCGCCTCGAAGATCGGGCCGAATTCGCCAATCGACTTGTTGGCGCGGGTCACGATCTGGCGCGCGACCGGCGCGCGTTCCTCTGAATAGCTGTCCAGCAGCCCCGGCCCCGCCTGCCCCTTGAGGACGGCGGCGAGTTTCCAGGCCAGGTTGAACCCGTCCTGGATCGAGGTGTTCGACCCCAGCCCGTTCGACGGCGGATGCCGGTGCGCGGCATCGCCCATGATGAAGACCCGGTCCTTCTGCATATGGGTGGCGAACATGTCGTTCACGGTCCAGACATTCGCGCTCAGCAGTTCGATCTCAAGATCCGGATCGCCGACAAGCTGGCGCGCGACTCCTTGCGCGAATTCGGGCGTCACGTCGGGCGCGGGTTCGTTGATGTCGTATCCCCAGACGATCAGCCATTCGTTCCAGGGCCGGACCATGCGAACCAGACCCATGCCGATCCCGCCCACATCCGCGCCCGGCTGCATCACCCAGTAAAGGACCGAAGGCCGATGCGCGACGAGGTGCGAGAGGTCGGCGCGGAACAGGATGTTCATCGACCCCCCGACACCCATCTTGCCTTCGAACGGCAGGCCGAGGTGTTCGGCCACGGCGGAATTGCCGCCATCGGCGCCAACCAGGTATTTCGAGCGGATAAGGAACTCTCGCCCGGACAGCCGGTCGCGGCAGGTCGTGGTGACCCCGTCGCCGTCCTGCTCATGCGAGAGGTACTCGGTGCTCATCCGCGCCGCAGAGCCGCGCGAACAGGCGGTCTTGAACAGGATCGGCTCCATGAAGGTCTGGGGCAGGTCGTTCATCCGGCAGGGCGAGGACAGCAGATGCTCGGCCATGCTGTCGGGATGGGTGCCCCAGCTGCGCATCCGGCCCAGCTCTTCCCCGGCCAGGCTTTCGCAGAAGACGTTGTTGCCCATCAGCTCCTGCTCGGTCGCGTGCAGATAGGCCTCGTCCTCGACGCTGCGGCCCAGATCGCGCAGCACCTCCATCGTGCGCTGGTTGGTGATATGGGCGCGCGGCGTATTGGCCAGCCAGCGGTAGCGGTTGATCATCATGTTCGGGACGCCGTAGCTGGCCAGCAGCGCGCCGGTGGCGCCGCCCGCCGGGCCGGTTCCGACAATCAGGACCTCCGTCTCGTATTCGAATTCCATCAGTCTTCCCTTTCTTCGATGAACAGGCGGCGTTGGATCGGGAACAGCGCGAAACCCGTTCGCCCCGAGATCAGCCCCCACAAGCCACGGGGGGCGAACAGCATGATGAGGATGCCCAGGAGCCCCAGCACCATCAGGTACCAGCTGCCAAGATCGGCCAGCAGCGACTGCAGCAGGAAGAAGACGATGACGCCGATGATCGGCCCCTCGATCGTTCCGATGCCGCCGATCACCACGATGAAGATCACATAGGCCGTCCAGTCGATGACCGAAAAGGCGCTGTCCGGGGACACCCGTCCGTTCTGCATGAAGATCAGCCCGCCCGCGATCCCGGCCCCGACCGCCGAAATCACGTAGACCGCCAGCTTGATCCGCCCCGCATTCAGCCCCGCCGAGGCGGCCGCCTGCGGGTTGTCGCGCATCGCCGCCAGCGCGAGGCCCGTCTTGCGCCGCATCAGCCAGTAGATGCCGCCGATTGTCGCCACGACGAGGGCAAGCGCCAGCCAGTAGGAGACGACATCCATCGCCGCCGCCGCGCGCAGGCCGGTCACCTGTTCCACCCAGTCCGCGCCCCACATGTTCCGCCGCGCCTCGCGTGGGAGAGAGGTGCCGGTGCCGCCGCCAACCGCTTTCCATTGCGCGAAACTGAGCCGGGCGACTTCGGCCACGACCCAGGTGCCGATGGCGAAATAGGCGTCGTTCAGGCGAAAGACGAAGACGGCAGAGACAAGCGCAAGCACCAGCGCCGCCACAGCCGAAACCGCCAGCCCGGCAACCGGATTGATCCCCCAGAGGATCGCCGCCGCAAACACGCCATAGGCCCCTGCCCCGACAAACATCTGCTGGCCGACGCTGACCAGCCCGCCATAGCCCGCCAGCAGGTTCCAGAACTGCGCCAGAGTCAGCATGGTGAAGACGAAGAACAGGTCCTGCATCAGGCTGCGCGATCCGAAGAACGGCAGCGCGGCAAAGACGACAACGATCACAAGCGCCGCAAGCGCGACAATCCAGCTGCCGCCCTGCCCCGTTTGAACACGATACCGCATTCAGCGCCCCCCTGCCGGAAAGAGCCCGCGCGGGCGCACCAGAAGGATCACGAGGAAGGCCAGATGGCCCGACAGGATCTGCCATTCCGGATCAATCGCGGCGCCCACGGTCTGCGCGACGCCGATGACGATGCCGCCGATCAGCGTGCCCCAGAGGCTGCCCATCCCGCCGATGATCACCGCCTCGAAGGCATAGATCAGCCGCGCCGGGCCGATGGTCGGATCGAAATTGGCCCGCATGCCCAGGTAAAGCGCGGCGATGGTCGCGACGACCATGCCCAGACCGGTTGCGACGGCAAAGATATTGCCGGGCCGGATGCCCATCAGGCTTGCCGTGTCGGGATCGTCGCTGGTGGCGCGGAAGGCCCGGCCCAATGCGGTGCGATAGAAGATGAGTTGCAGCGCCAGGGTCACGAGGATGGCGGTGGCAAAGGTCAGCGCCGGCATGACCCCGATGGTGATCGGCCCGACGGAGAAGGAGGCGATTTCAAGCGATCCGGCCCCGATCCGGCGGCTGTCGGCATTGAACCCCTCCAGCAGCGCGTTCTGGATCACCACCGACAGGCCAAAGGTGACGAGCAGCGGCGGCAGCACGTCCTCACCCACGGTGCGGTTCAGGACCAGTTGCTGCAACAGCCACCCGACCGCGAACATAAGCGGGGCCGCTAGCAACAGCGCGATAAGCGGGCTGAGGTTCAGCGCCGTGACAAGCACGAGGATCAGATAGGCCGCCATCACGATCAGATCGCCATGGGCGAGGTTCACCACCCGCATGATGCCGAAGACGAGGCTCAGCCCCGCCGCGAACAGCGCGTAGAGTCCGCCAAGCAGGATGCCCTGCACCACGGTGTCGACCCAGATCATGCCTGCACCCCGAAATACGCATCATGCATGGCGGCGCGGTCGATCTCTCCCGGTCGGCCTTCCAGCGTGATGCGACCCTCCATCAGGCAATAGACCCGATCCGCGATGCCAAGGGCCTGTTCGATATTCTGTTCCACGATGATCAGGCTTGCCCCCCGTTCGAGGATCGAGGGCACCGCGGCATATATGTCCCGGATCACCACGGGGGCGAGGCCCAGGCTGATCTCGTCACAGAGCAGCACCTTGGGATTGGACATCAGCGCCCGCCCGATGGCGACCATCTGCTGCTGCCCGCCCGACAGGGCCATCGCGGGGTTGCCGCGCCGATCCTTCAGTACCGGGAACAGGCGATAGACCTCCTCCAGCGTCCAGGGCCCGGACCGGGCGCTGCGCCAGCCGCCGATCAGCAGGTTCTCCTCGACCGTGAGCGAGGGGAACAGGCGGCGCCCCTCGGGCACCAGCGTGACCCCTACCCCGTTGACCCGGTCGGCAGACAGGTGACCGATGGGCGTGCCGTTCAGGCGGATCATTTCGGGCGCTTGCCGCACAGACCCGGCAATCGAGCGCATCAGGGTCGATTTTCCGGCCCCGTTCGCGCCGATGACGGCCACGGTCTCGCCCTCGGCCAGGGTCGTGTCGACGCCATATAGCGCCTGAAAGTCGCCGTAGAACGCCGTCAGCCCGGATGTTTCGAGAAGCGTGCTCATGCCTCGATCCCCAGATAGATTTCCTGAACCTCGCGGCTGGCCATGACCGCGTCGGGCGCCCCGTCCTGAATGACCCGGCCGAAATCCAGCACGATCAGCCGCTCGACCACCGAGTTCAGCGCATGCAGCACATGTTCGATCCACACGATTGTCGTGCCACCGGCATGCAGCGACCGGATCGTGCCCACCAGCGAGGCGCATTCCGCCTCGGTCAGCCCGCCGGCGATCTCGTCCAGCAGCAGAAGGTCCGGCCCCGTGGCCAGGGCGCGGGCAAGTTCGAGCCGTTTTCGCTGCAGCAGGTTCAGCGAGCCGGAAACCTGATTGGCCCGGTCCAGCAGCCCGGTACGCTCCAGGATCGACACGCAATCCCCCGCCGCCTCGCTTTCGCTGATGCCGCGGCCCTGAGAGGCCGCGACCAGCAGGGTTTCGAACACCGTCAGCCGTGAAAACGTCTGCGGGATCTGGAAAGCCCGCCCCATTCCCATGCGGCAGCGCTGCGTCAGGCTTGTCCCGGTGATGTCCCGGCCATTCAGCCTGATCAGTCCCTGATCCGGCATCAGATTGCCCGCAATCAGATTGAGCAGGGTCGATTTCCCTGCCCCGTTCGGCCCGATGATACCCAGGGCCTGCCCGCGCGGCAGGTCGAGCGTCACCGCATCGGCCACCACGAGGGAGCCGAAGCGTTTCGTGACGCCCTCAAGCGACAGGAGGGTCCCGGCATCTGCCATGTCAGCTCAGCGGTTCCATGCTGCCCTGGGTGGGGATATCCGGCGCCGTCTTGTTGTCGACGACCAGCAGCTCGAAACTGCCGTCGTCCTGCCGCCGCCATTGCCCGCCAACCAGCGGGGTCTTGCAGACATTGGTCGCCGCGAATGGCGGCAGCCCCTCGCCGTTGAACACGATCCGGCCCACGATGGTCTGCAGATCCGTCGCCGCGATGGTCTCGGCCATCAGGTCGGGATCGGTCGGATCCTCGGCGCGCTGGATCACATCCGCCGCCATTTCGAACAGCGAATGGATATAGCCGATCGGCTGGGTCCAGGGCCGCCCCGTCGCCTTGGTAAAGTCGGCCGCAAGCGCCTCGCAGCCCTGCCCGGTCAGCGAGGAGGTAAAGGGATGGTTCTTGGACCACCAGACCTCGGAACTGAGGTTATGGCCGGACTCGCCCAGCGTCTCGACCGATTGCGGGAACAGGATCGCCTTGGCCACCGTAATCGCCTTGGGCGAAAAGCCCTGCTGCAGAGCCTGGTTGCGGAAAGTGGTGAAATCCGGCGGGATGACCACGCCGGTGACGATCTCGCAATCGGCCTGTTTGAAGGCGTTGATCTGGGCCGAGAAGTCGTCCGTCAGGTTCTGGTAGCGGCCGGGATCAACGGTCTCGTACCCGTCCGCGGCAAAGCCGGGCGCCACGCCATTCTGCGGATCGCCCCAGGCATTGCCGTCGGCATCGTTGGGGAACAGCCCGGCGACCTTCTTGTTGGTGTCCAGCTGATCCCACATGTTGGTAAAGACGGCGATGACATCTTCCAGCCCCCAGAAGTAATGGAAGGCATAGTCGAAGGGCCGCCAGCTGGCCGGGTCCCCGGGATTGCCCTGCTGGCCGATGAACCACGGCTGCCAGGGCGCCATGGTCGAGATGCAGGGAATGAATTCGTTCTCACAGACGGTGGTGACCGGGTTCGTCGTCTCGGGAGTCGAGGCGACCAGCATCAGATGCACGCCGTCGTCGATGATCAGCTCTTGCGCCACGTCGGCCGCGCGGTTCGGATTGGACTGGCTGTCCTTCACCAGGACCTCGACATCCATGCCTTTCTCCGCCGCGACGCGCTTGAACATCTCAAGCGCAAAGGCGTCGGATTCCGCGAATCCGGCCAGCGGCCCCGATTGCGGCGAGACATAGCCGATCTTCACCCGGGTCCCCTGGGCGAGCGCCGGCATGGCCAGCCCGCCGGCGCTGACCGCAAACCCCGCCGCCGCCCCTGTCTTGAGCAGCTTTCTCCGATTGATCATCTTTCTTCCTCCCAAAGTGCCCGACGTCTGCGCGTCAGGCGGTTCTGTTATCCCTCCTGCGGCCGCGTGCCCTCCCACGCGGCCTGAAGCAGGGTCCTGATATCGCTGCGGTCGAACGGCCGCGGATTGGGGTAAGGCGCGCGGGTCGCGATCTCGGCGGCGCGGTCCATGTCCGCCTCGCTCAGCCCAAGGTCGCGCAGCCGCAGCGGGGCCCCTGCCCCTTTGGCGAAATCCCACAACCCGCCCCCGACGGATCCGCCAAAGATCTCGGCGACCGGGGCCAGAAGGTCCTGCGTGGCGGCGGCATTGAACCCTGTCGTATGCGGCAGAAGGATCGCATGGGTTTCCGCATGCGGCATCCCGAAGGATCCGCCGATGACATGGGCCAGCTTGTGGTGCAGCGCCATCGACACGTAGCCAAGCGCGGTAGAGCAGAGCCATGCACCATAGAGCACATCGGTCCGCGCGGCGCGGTCCTGCGGATCCTCGGTGACCCGGTGCAGGCTGCGCTTGAAGACGCGCATCGCCTCCACCGCCATCTGGCTGAGGATCGGATTGCGGTCCTCGGCATACAGCGCCTCGATCCCGTGCGAGATCGCGTTGAGCGAGGATGTCACCGTCATCTCGACGGGCAGCGTCAGAGTGGTGTCGACATCGTAGATCACGGTTTCGGGCCGGATCGAGGCGTCGCGGCGGGTGGTCTTTTCGCCATCCACCGTCTCGCCCAGAATATCCGTCATCTCGGAGCCGGCATAGGTCGTGGGGATCGCGACGTGATCCGCCCCGGTCCGCGTGGCAATCGCCTTGCCCAGCCCGATGGTCGACCCGCCGCCGTAAGAGACGACGCAATCCGCGCCCGTTGACCTGTACGCCTCCATCGCCGCCTCGGTCACGTCGAGCGGCGTGTGCATGGCGGCCCCGGTGAAGGTTCCGGCGGAGAGCGCGCCGAGATCCTTGGCCAGTGCCGCCGCGGACTCGGCCTGCGGGGGCGTCGACAGCACCAGCGCGCGGGACCGGCCGAGCGCCTCGACCTCTGCGCCAACCCTGGCCAGCGTGCCCGAGCCAAAGACGACGCGCGTGCGAATGCCGGGAAAAGTGAAGCCTTGCATCAGGTCGTTCATGCCACCGGCTCCAGTGCCGTGCGGCCCGCGACCGCCGCGTCGAGCAGGCCCGAAAGTGTCTCTATTTCGGCTTCACTCACCTCGTGGCCGCGACCGGGGAAGATGTCCATGCGCAGCCGCGCGCCGCATTCCGACAGCTCGCCGACCAGCTTGCGATGCGCCCAGAGCGGGATCCACGGATCGTTGTCGCCGTTGGTGGTATAGACCGGCAGCCCGGAGAGGCCCGCGCGGACGAGGTCATCCTGCACCGCGCCCACACGGCAGGCCGTGAGCAGCGCCGCCGAGGTGACCCTGCCGCCCCGCATCAGCCATTCCGCCGCCATGCAGGCCCCCTGCGAGAAGCCGATCAGGACGAGAGGCAGGCCCTCCTGCCGGGCCGCCTCGATACAGGCCCCGACCGCGTGAAGCGCCGCGTCGAGCTGGCGGGTGGTGTCGTCCGTCAGGGGATCGACGGCCTTGGCGTCATACCAGGCCTCGCCCTCGGACTTGGGCAGCACGTAGCGGATGCCGGGGACGTCCAGACGGGACACGATCATGTCCATCATGTCCTGCTGGGTCTGCCCCCGCCCGTGGACGACGACGCAGACGGCTTTTGCCGCCTCCGCCGCCGCGCCGTGATGCAGCGTTTCTGCCATTACGCGAATTCCGCCTCTTCGAGGCCTTCCATCAGCTCTTCCTTCTTGCCCTCGAACCAGGGCGGGAAGACGAGCGTCTTGCCGATGGCATCGGCCGGTTCGTCGCGCGCCCAGCCCTCGGGGACCGTCCAGGCGAGTTCGAACAGCGCGCCGCCGGGGCTGCGGACGTAGCAGGACTTGAAGTACATCCGGTCCTTCTGCTCCGAGATATCGGTAAAGCCGAGGCCCTCGATATGGGCGCGCAGCTTCATCTGGCTGTCTTCGTCGCCGGTGTTCAGCGCGAGGTGGTGGATCGTGCCGCCGGCCAGCGTCCAGGTCCCCTGCGGCTTGTCCGGCTCATGCAGGACCTCGACCCGCTGGATGATGCCGTTGTCGTCCGGCACCCGAAAGACGAGGCCTTCGTCGCTGTCGGCCTCTTTCTCAAGCGGCAGGGCGATGGTCATGAAATCGTCCATCGCGGTTCGGTCCATCACGGCAACGGCGCCGCCGTAGATCCCCTTGATCCCGTGGTCCTTGCCGATGCCCTGTGCGTCATTGGTGATCGGGTCGCGCGGATCGTCCGGGCTTTCGACCAGTTCATGCGGGATGCCGCAGGGATGCGCGAACACCACCCGGTCCGCGCCAAAGCGCGAAGTCTTGACCGCGTCGATGCCACGTTCGTTCAGGCGGTTCACCCAGAAATCGGCCGCGCCCATCGGGATGGACTGCATCACGATCTTGGACTGGTTGGTCCCGCGCCGGCCAAAGACGCCCGGCTTCTTGAACGGGAAGGTGGTGATGATGGTCGAGGCATCGCCGTTCCTGGAGCCGTAGTACAGGTGATAGACCGGCAGCACCCCGTCGAAAAGCACCGTACGCTTCACCGAATGCAGACCCAGGGTCTTGGTGTAGAAGTCGAAATCCTCCTGGGCGCCATGCGTCGATAGCGTGAGGTGGTGATATCCGCTGATTTTCATTGTGTCCTCCTGATTTGGTCAGCTCTGAATGTCGTGGGTCCGGTTCGCGGCCAGCACGAAACGGAACTCCGTTTGCAGGCCGCCGTCGCCGGTTTCGGTGAAGTCGGCCAGCAGTTCGGGGCGCACCGCAAGCAGCGGGTCATCCGCGATGCAGGGATCGGTGCGGTCGAAAACATGGGTCGTCAGCGTGCGGTGCCCCGGCGCGCTGATCCGGAAATGGATATGGGCGGGCCGATCGAGACCCAGACCCAGCAGTTTCATCAGGGCGCCCACGGGCCCGTCATCGGGCACACGGTAGCCTGCGGGCCGCACCGTGCGGATGCTGGCCCGTCCCGAGGCAGGCACCCGGTAGCGGCCGCGCAGGTTGAATTCGGGCTGCGCGTCGGGGTCCTGGTTTTCGTACAGTCCGTCGCCATTCGCCTGCCAGACCTCGATCACCGCGCCCTCGATCGGGGTGCCGTCGATGTCATGCACATGCGCCACGACCTCCAGCGGAACCCCGCGCCCGTCCAGCGAGATCGACTCGCCGTCTTTGCGAAACGCGGCATCCGGCCGATAGAACGGGCCGGTCAGCGTCGGCGGCGTCAGGCCTTCGTCGGTCGGGGCCAGATGCGCCTCGACCTCGCTGGTGATGCCCAGCACATCGCACAGCAGCACCCATTCGTGGCGCGTGTCGTGACAGGCCTCGCCCACGGCAGTGAGGAAGGCGATGACCTGCTGCAGCTCGGCCCGCGTCGGCTGCAGTTTGGCAATGATGTCGCAGATCGCCTCGACCGCCAGGCGCACCGTCTGTGCAGCGCGCGGATCTTCGGCATTTTTCAGGCGCTGCGCGAAATCCTCCGCGACATGCGAACGTTCGGAAATCGACTGTGCGACCATCCTGCAAACTCCTCCCGACTCAACGGTATTGCGAGAAATTTGCCTTGAGGATTATTATTTTCGTCTCCACTATAACAAATTGATATGAAGATCGAAGAACGCCACCTCGTTCAACTGGCCGCCGTGGTCGACCTTGGCAGCGTCACCCGCGCGGCCGAGTTGCTGGGAATCAGCCAGCCCGCCATTTCGCGCGTGCTTTCCACGCTTGAGAAACGCCTGGGGGAGCCGCTGTTCGAGCCGGGCCGCCGTCCGCTCAGGCCGACGCTGATCGGCGAAACGCTTGCGCTCCACGGCCGTCAGATCCTCGAAGCCTCACGCCAGGCGACCGAGGCCCTGCGCAGTCTGCGCAGCGGCAGTTCGGGCACCGTCAAGGTTGGCGGCGTGCCGTTCTTCATGGATGCCTACATCAGCCGCATGATCGGCACGTTCCACGTTCAGGAGCCCGGCATCCGCGTGGACCAGTCCTATGGCAACCTGCCGGACCTGCAGAAGCGCCTGCTGTCGCATCAGCTGGATTTCGCGGTCTGTCCGCTGGGTCTGGTCGAGGCCGCGCCCGAGATGGAGTTTACCGAGATCCTCCCCGGCCGGAATGTCCTGGCCTGTCGCGGGGGGCATCCGCTGCATCGGCGCGGCCGGATCTCGACCCGCGATCTGGTGGATTTCCCCTGGGTGGCGCCGTTGCCGGGCTCGCCGCTTCTGGCGGATCTGCATGCCATCCTGCTGGCGGTTGGCGTGACGGACATTTCGGTGCGCTTTTCCGGCGGGTCGCTGATGTCCGTCTACAACTATCTCGAAGAGACGGACGCGCTCACGGTGCTGCCCCATTCGGTTGTCTTCGCGCATCGCAAGACCCACAATATTTCCGTGCTGCCCGTCAAGATCCCGCAGCCGGCCCGCAGCCTGGGCATTCTCCGCACAAAGAACTCTCAGCAGACGCCCGCCGCGCAAAAGCTGTTCGATCATGTGACCCACGGGTTCCGGCACCTCAGCACTACGATCAAGCGGCACGAGAACGCGATTGTCTGGGGCAACTGATCCCCCTGCCCCGCCCGCCGGATACATCATTTCAAAACCCGATCAGAGTCAGGCAGACCCGCCCCGTACCAGTGTCACCCCCCCTGCCCTTCTCTGCTCCGGGAGCGGGGTGAGGCGCGGAGTAACGCGCGACGGACGCTGAGACGTTCGGGGAACCATGCTGTGGAAACTCCGTTTACAGCTGTAAACGCCTCTGGCAAGGTTCGGTGCATATAGTCTCTGAATTGCGCAATAGACACTATATAAGGGAAAAATCTTGACTTAGGCCGGTGAATCACGGCTCTTAACCCCCAAGTGGCGTGGAATTGCCACATTTTCGAAATTGGGGCAACTACATGATTCCTGTGACACCGCTGGCCAATGACAGACCTTCGGTTCTAGCGACAGAAATTTCCGAGCGGTTGAACGCTGCGATCAGAGAGCATTTGCTCTCGGCTTTCGCGCCGGACAATACAAAAACGCTGCGTTCGTTCTCGGCGCCCGAGGCAGCTGCATTGCTGGGCGTTTCCGGCCAGTTCATGCGCAAACTGCACGCCGAGAATACGATCCCCGAGCCCAAGGATGTGCGTGGCGGCCGGCGCCATTACACCGCGCAGGAGATCTGGGACGCCCGCCAGGTTCTCGAAAAGTCATCGCGCAAGAAGGGCCGCTATCTGCCCGGCCGATCCGGTGACGAAAAGCTCCAGGTCTGGCAGCTGATGAACTTCAAGGGCGGGTCGAGCAAGAGCACGACCAGCGTGCACCTCGCCCATTACTTTGCGCTGCGCGGCTACCGGGTGCTGGCCGTCGATCTCGATCCGCAGGGGTCTCTGACGTCGATGTGCGGCATCAGCCCGGAAATCGAATTCGACGGGCTGACCGTCTATGACGCGATCCGCTACGACGATCCGGTGAGCATGGCCGAGGTTGTCGTACCGACCTATTTCCCGGGGCTGTCGATCGCCCCTGCCCGCCTGCTTTTGTCCGAGTTCGAGACTGAATCCGCGGTTCATTCGAACCCGGATCAGCCGTTCTTCACCCGCATCCGCAATGCCCTGGCCGAGGTCGAGAACGACTTCGATATCGTCCTGATGGACAGCCCGCCGCAGCTGGGTTTCCTGACCATTGCCGGCATGGCGGCCGCCAGCTCTCTGGTGGTGCCTTTGACGCCGTCGATGCTGGATGTCTCCTCCACCGCGCAATTTCTGGAACTGGCGGGCGCCTATATGGGCGTGATCGAGGAAGCCGGCGCCAAGCTGCAATACGACAACTTCAAATTCCTGATCACCCGCGACGAGCCGACGGATGTGCCCTCGCAACAGCTGACCTCGTTCATGCGGGCGCTGTTCCAGGATCGGGTGATGTCGGCGACCGCACTGAAAAGCACGGCTATCAGCGATGCCACCATGCTCAAACAGTCGATCTATGAGGTCGTCCGCTCCGAGATGACACGCGGGACCTATGACCGGGCCAAGGGCTCGATGGATGCTGTCGGGCGCGAGGTCGAGGTCATGATTCACCAGGCATGGGGGCGCAAGTAAATGGCACGCAAATCGCTTCGCGACATGTCCGGCATCGCCAATACGATTGCGCGGTCCGGCGGATCCGCGCCCGAAACGGTGCGCAAGACCTCGGCGCCCGCACTTGGCGCCCTGCAGGGTTCCCTGGCGTCGATCCGGGAAATCGACCCGGGCCTGATCGACGACTGGGGCCCGGTGGACCGGCTGGACGAGTTTACAGCTGTAAACGACGATGACGACAGCGACAGCTTTGACACGCTGGTCGCCAGCATCCGCGACGGCGGTCAACAGGTGCCGATCCTTGTACGCCGGTCCGCGACCGCCGAGGGCCGGTATCAGGCGATCTATGGGCGGCGGCGTCTGAAAGCCTGCCGGGAACTTGGCATCAAGGTGCGCGCCAATGTTCAGGACATCGACGACGCCACCGCCTTGCTGGCCAAAGGGCTGGAAAACGCCGCGCGGCGCAACCTGTCGTTCTATGAAAAAGCCCGCTTTGCCGCGGCCATTCAGGCGGCGGGCCATGATGCCAAGACTGTCCGCCAGGTGCTGAACCTCTCGGCCTCGGGGCATTCTCATCTGACCAAGGTCACCCAGAATGTGCCGTCGCGGGCAGGAGATCTGATCGGGTCTGCGCCCAAATCCGGACGGCCGAGATGGACCGAGCTGGCGGACCTTTTTGCCGAGAAGAAGATCACCGAAAAGGCAGCGCTGGATCTGCTGTCCAGGCTCGACACAACGCTGACGTCCGATCAGCGGCTCGACGCGCTCATCCGCGAAGCGACCAAGCGGGGCGCCAAGACCACGGCGGGCTTGCAGGAATCCGTTCCGGTGGACGGCGTCGTGATCAAATCCAGCCGCAGCACGCTATCGCTGTCGGTGAAAAAGGCCGGGGCCAATGCCGGTTTCGCGGCCTGGCTGGAACAGAATCTCGATGAGATCATCAAGAAATCCTATGCCGAGTTTACAGATGTAAACCCGGGGGACGACACCTGAGGAAGAGCAGAAAGGAGGAAGGCGACCAAAGAAAACCCCCGAAACCGAAGCTTCGAGGGCTGCTGCGCATAGCGCAATTCTTAGACTAGACACCTGGAATCTAGCAGTCAGCGAATCGTCGTACAAGAAAAAACGCTCCTGAGCGCACGGGATTTCTTTGTCAGCTGACACAGGATGAGACAACATGAGGATGCTCCGCACGGGGCAACTGGGGCAGGGACGCCTCAGACCGGGAAAGCTGTGCTTGCGGCCGACCAGACATCCGGATGGCGCAAGCAGACGCCCGCACTTGGCATGGCCGAACAGCTGGCCAACGCCGGTGAGCAGCAGGATATTCACAAGACGCGCGCCTTCGTGGCGGTCAAACGGGTCGGGGCGAAAATCGGGCTCAAGGCCGGTGACATGCTGCTGCTCGACACACTCGGAGCCTTTACCCAGGCCCAGGACTGGACGGAAGGGCAGCGCCCGATCGTCTGGGCCTCCAATGCCTATCTGATGGAGCAGACGGGGTTTTCGCTCTCGGCGCTCAAACGCCATGCGCGGCGGCTGGCCGAGCTCGGCGTGATCTCCTTCAGGGACAGCCCGAACGGCAAACGCTGGGGCCGCAGGGACGCGGAGGGGCGGATCGTCGAGGCCTATGGCTTCGACCTCTCGCCGCTCGCGGCACGGGCGGCAGAGTTCGAACAGTTGCACGCGCATCTGCAGGCCGAACGGGCGCTGTGCCAGCGTCTGAAGCGCCAGATCACGGTCGCCCGCAGGATGATCCGCGCGCGGATCGAGGCCGCCATCAACGCGGCACTCAGCGGCCCCTGGGCGCAGCTTGTCGACCTTTTCGAACAGCTTCTGGGTCAGCTTCCACGCCGACATGACACGTCGGATCGCCTTGGCCGCCTGTTCGCCTGGTTCCGGGACCTTCAGGCGCAGGTGGAGCAGAGCTACCTCGCCGCGACGCAGGTGGATGAGGCTGTGGAAAACGCGGCGGAAACTCCGGGGCAATTGCCGACCAAAGCCCGGGAAATGGACCCCAAGAGGTCCAGTTACGACCCCCACACACCAACTACAAAACAACTCGAACCTGTAGGATGTAATCCCTGCGATACGGGGAAAACTTCAACCCTCGTGCCACATATGGCAACCGAGACACCGCAGGACCGGGCGCTGAAAGACCGGGAAAGCAAAGTGCCCAAGGTGCCAACAGCCTTGAATCTGAGCACGGTCCTGCAGGCCTGTCCCGAATTCGCCTCCTGGGCGCGGCATGTCGGCGGCTTCCTCAAGACTTGGAACGATCTGCACCGGGTGGCAGGGCAGCTGAGGCCCATGATCGGCGTGACCGAACATGCCTGGAACGTCGCGCAGGACAGGCTTGGCAAACAGGCAGCCACGGCAGCCCTTGCCCTGGTGTTCGAAAAGCACAGCACGGGCGAGGTCGCGTCACCGGGCGGATATCTGCGGGGCATGGTGGAGAAAGCCGGGGCAGGGGAGTTGCACCTTGAACGCAGCTTCTACGGCCGGCTTGGCGGTCGGGCGGCATGAAGCAGAGACAGCCCAGCTCATCGGTGCATATTGCCGCCAAAAGAGGTCTGACGTGTGGTGACACGCAACGTGGCACTGACCAGGAACCAGGATCCATCAGCCGCGATAGCCGCGCTGAGGCACGCCGATACCCGCTGCGAGACGGCCCAGGCGAATGCGAACAGACGGCGGTCACGTGTCGAGATCGAGAGGGCAGGGGCTTGTCAGCGCGGACAGAAAGATACTGGTCATCTCTGGCAAGCTGCGGGCCTCGCCACCGCGGCGATCTCTCCCGTCCTCCGCGTCGGGCAGAGGCTCATTTGCCGTCCCTGGTCGCGATTTCTCGCTGTTACGCGACATGGCGCCGAGCATCTACCGCTATGACCGATAAGGCAAACTTATTGGACAAAATGAGGGCCGGCAAGGCGGGGCGGTTTGAATGCTATTTGGTGAAGGAAAGCGCCGTCGTGAACCAGCCTCGCGGCATGACATCCCAGCCCGCCACCATCGCGATCGACCACTGAAACCTACCGCAACTGCCGAGCCGGGTCACCTCCGGGCGCGCGGAAACCCTTGAAACTGTGTCCTTTCGGTCGGGGACGGCCCTGACGGTGCACGATCAGCTGGTCAGCGATCCCAAGCATGGCGTGCCGGTGAAGCTGCGTGCCAATCTATTGGCGCTTGGCGCGGCAACGGCGACTTCCAAACCGCAAGGCCGCCGGGCGCGCGAGATGAATATCCGTCACATTCACCGCAAGTATCTGAACAATTGGATCGAGAGTGATCGTGCCGCAATGAAGCAGCGATTGCGTCACATCCCCGGGGTCCAGACGCTGGCCGCGAAACTTTCCGCGCCATCCGAAAGGGCCAGTTCGAGAATTGTGATGCCGGCAAGATCGCCTTGGCCACCAAACTGTCCCAGGAGGCCGCGTGACAGGTGCGCAAAGCGACGACAAGTACAGTCCTCTGCCGCTCATGCAACGGACCCGAGCAATCCGGCCCCATCCCTTTTGACGGGCATTCTCCTTTGGCCGGCGCAAACAGGGAACATTCGCTCTGGCGCTGCGCGTCAGGCCGTATCTGGCAATTGGGAACATCCCGGGCTGCCTGCCAACCCGTCACGCCGTCCGATCTAGGGTCAACCAGTACCTTGTATGGCGTCGCTCACCGGTTCGGCTGAGCGCGCCTTTCTCGACCAGGTCCTGCAGATCGCGGGTCGCGGTGGCGCGTGAGGTTCCGGTGATCTTGAGATAGTTGTCAGCGCTGAGGCCGCCTTTGAAACCGTCGGGACCTTCCCGGAACATTCGGGCGACGGCCTTGGCCTGGCGTGCGTTCAGCTGGTCTCTGTGCCGATTGTAGAAATGCGCCTTGTTGATGAAGAAGCCCACGCGGTCGAGTGTGACCTGTTGGGCCTTCAGGACAATTTCCGCGAACCAGACGAGCCACTCGGTCACATCGAGCGTTCTTTGATGCCGTTCGAGCTGGTCGTAATACGCCTTGCGCTCCTTCTCGATGGTGAAGGCGAGCGAGATGAGGGTCGGCTGGCCGATGTTCTGCGCCAGCGACTTTTCCGCGAGGGCGCGGCCCAGGCGGCCGTTGCCGTCCTCAAAAGGATGGATGCTTTCGAAATAGAGGTGGCTTAGCCCCGAGCGCGTCAGCGCTGGAAGCGGCTCTGCTCCCCCCGGCCCGGTCGTGTTGAACCAATCCGCGTATCGCTCCATCTCAGGCATGACCCGCTCTGAGGGAGGCGCTTCGAAATGGATCGTCGGGCGGTCGAGGCGGCCGGAAACGATTTGCATCGCCTCGGCGTGGTGTCGGTAGGCCCCGACAGTTTCCAGCCGACGGTCATGGGACAAAAGCATCCGGTGCCAGCGGTACAGCGTCTCGTGACTGAGCGGGTCCGCAAAGCTGGAATAGACGTCGACCATCATTTCCGCGACGCCCTGTTCGCGCGGTCTGGCAGGGGTGCTGCCCGGATCGAGGCCCAGATGGCGGCGCAGCGAAGACTGGACACTGAGCCGGTCGAGGATTTCGCCCTCGATGGCGCTCGTCCGCATCGCTTCCTCGCTGAGCAGTTCGATGCGGAGTTGTTCGCGCTCCGACTGGCTGACATGATGGACCGCACCGAGGATTTCCCCGGACGACAGCAGAAACCTCTGCTCGAACGGTTCCAGAGCGGAGGTGTCGTACCGGAAATCCGGCCAGCCGAGTAGCGTCCAGTTCCAAGCCATGAGTTATAGATACCTGTTCTATAACTCATTGTTAGATCATATTTGAGGCATAGAGGTCAAGTCTATCGCTCATAGGACATGCAGGAGGCGATGACCCAAAACCGGAGCGGGGCCCGTGCGCCAAGCATCGGGCCGGTCCGGGACGCTGATGATCGACGGGCTGCCCGCGCCGCATCCGCAGCAGCTTTACGAGATCACGGTGGAGCCTGCCGGAGGGTCGCCGACAAACCTGCCGACCGGCCCGATCCTGGGCAAGGGGCTG
>NZ_WNXQ01000007.1 GCF_009789075.1 Pseudooceanicola pacificus | reverse complement strand
GCCTGCGCCGCGCCCGGGCGGCCCGGGCGGGGCTGCCGCTGGCGGCGGTGCTGCCGGTGGCCGGAACCCGGGATATCCTGAAGCGGGCGGCCGCGCGCCCCGAGCTGGTCACCGGTGGCGGCCTCGGGCCGGGTCCGGCACGTCAGAGCCTTGCGCTGTCATGGACCGCCCTCACCGGACGCTGGTGACGCGGCGCGGGCGGCTGGCCGGGCGATGGGCCCGGGCGGGGCGGGAATCCGCAGAGCCGGGCGCCGCGATCTTCGCCCGTTGACCGGGCGCGCAGACCCTCCTGAACCGGGCGGCCCCAAGCCGCCGAGGGCGGAACTCCGCCCGCCGTGGCCCCCTTCAACCGGATCGAAACCGGCCCGAACGGGCAGAGAGCGGCTTGGGTCGCGTCGGAAACGGTCGAAAGGGCCGGGTGCACCTTACCGAGCGCAATCGCTTGCCATTCCGTGATGCCGCACCACTTGCGAGCGGGGCAAAAATCAGCTATCTAGGCTCTCGCGAACACTCTTCATTCGACCATCTGTCTCCTTCTGGCTCCAGTTGATCTTAAGACGACCGTGAGCCGGGCCATCGCATGTTGCGGGTGGCATATATCTATAAGGAAATACACGATGGCCAATGGCACCGTGAAATGGTTCAACGCCACCAAGGGTTTCGGCTTCATTGCCCCCGAGCATGGCTCCAAGGACATCTTCGTCCACATCTCCGCCGTTGAGCGTGCAGGTCTGCAGACCCTGGCGGACGGTCAGGCAGTGACCTTCGACATCGAAAGCGGCCGCGACGGTCGTGAATCGGCGTCGAACCTCGCCCTGGCCTGAGGCCGGAGCACTTCAGCGAATTCAGGAACGGGGCCGGTTTTGCCGGCCCCTTCTTTTTGCGCCCCGCTCAGCCTGGGGCGCAGGTCGCGATTCGCCGGGGGCGGGGATGCGGGGCGGCGGGCCTCCGTCCGGGGCCCGTGACGTCCGGCTGCGGACTGCGTCACACGGCGGTGTCATATCCAAAGGCGATGAAGTCGTCCCGATAGGCTTCCAGGATGAAGTCCCTGTCCTGGGATGACAGTGAGTCTCGTGTGATGATCCTGTTCCTGGTGATGTTCCAACGCGGCAAGGGTGTGACATGTCCGAACACCTGTTCGCAGAGCCCCGGCCATTCGGCGGAGAGTGCCTCGTGCCGGATGATCCGGTCCACGATCACCTGTCCGTCGCGATGGACATAGAGGTGCTGCGGGCAAAAATGGCGCCACGTCGCAGAGTAGGGATCCGGGTCTTGCTGCCGCACATAGTCCCTGATCGACCGGTCCCGGCTTCCAGCGGTCTGGCGGTAGTTGAATGCGGAAATGACCCTGTCAAACGGGTTTCGCACTATGGAGAACTTGAAGAATGTCCTGAACTCCTCGGCGCTTACATGTCCGCAGTCGAGATATTCCCCGGCAAACAGATGGGCCAGACGTTCGGGGCCGACACGCGGGTCGTCATTGTATCGCATGAGGAGCCGGCTCCTCTCATCCCAGGTCAGGCCCAGAGACGTCAGGAACGCCGATGCGATGCATTGCCCCGCCGTCTTGGGGATATGAACGAATATGGTTCTG
Source organism: Pseudooceanicola pacificus (assembly GCF_009789075.1). Classification (GTDB taxonomy): domain Bacteria; phylum Pseudomonadota; class Alphaproteobacteria; order Rhodobacterales; family Rhodobacteraceae; genus Pseudooceanicola; species Pseudooceanicola pacificus. The sequence goes on along the minus strand of NZ_WNXQ01000007.1, from coordinate 199,467 downwards.
TGATCACGGGATAGCACACCGCGCCTCCAGTCGCAGGAATACGCACCGACCAGGCCGCACCGTTCGGGGCAGGGCGTCGCAAGGCCCGGTCTAGTCCACCTTCAGCATCCGGGTGAAGAGAACTTCGAGATATTCGCCCGCCTCGCGCGTCGGGTCCTTGACCTTCGGCCCCAGCACCGCGCGCACCTGCACGTCGAAATCCGCGTAGTGCTGCGTCAGCGACCAGATCGAGAAGATCAGGTGATAGGGATGCGCCTTTGCCAGCCGCCCCGCGTCCATCCAGCCGGCGATGACGGCGGCCTTCTCGTCCACCAGATCCTTCAGCTCGGTCGACAGCAGCTCCAGGATATGCGGCGCGCCCTGCACGATCTCGTTGGCGAACAGCCGGCTTTCGCGCGGGCGCTGGCGCGACAGTTCCAGCTTGCGGCGGACATAGGCCAGGACCTCCTCCAGCGGCTCGCCCGAGGCGTCGAGATCGCGCAGGGGGGCCAGCCAGACATCCATCAGCGTGGTCAGAAGGTGCGAGTGAATCGCCTCCTTCGAGGGGAAGTAGTAAAGCAGGTTGGGCTTGGACAGCCCGGCTTCGCGCGCGATCTGATCGACGGTCGCGCCACGGAAGCCATAGGTCGAAAAGACCTCCAGCGCGGCTTCCGAGATGATGCTGACGTTGCGCTTCTGAATGCGCGTTGTCGCGACGGGCTTGTCCATGCGGCAACCGGCCTTCCTGAAAATGTCTTCGCTATCAATGTTTCGCGCCCGGAAGGCATTGTCCAGACGCGCCTAGATTTTGGTCAGCCCCTGCCGCCGGGGGGCCGCATAATCGGGACGCGGGCGAAATTCTTGACTGCCCGTTGACCTCTGATAGCGTGGCTTTGACCTTTTGGTCAAATGCGGCCTGCCGCAGGCATCGCCGCGCCTCAGCCACACGACAGAACGAGGATCCAGATGGCCGCACCCGGAGAGAACCTTAAGATCAACGGCGACCGGCTCTGGGACAGCCTGATGGAGATGGCCAGGATCGGCCCCGGCGTGGCCGGCGGCAACAATCGCCAGACCCTGACCGATGCCGATGCCGAGGGGCGCAGCCTGTTCAAGCAGTGGTGCGAGGACGCGGGCTGCGAGATGGGGCTCGACACGATGGGCAACATGTTCGCCATGCGCCCGGGCACCGACCCCGAGGCGCTGCCGGTCTATGTGGGCAGCCACCTCGACACCCAGCCGACGGGCGGGAAATACGACGGGGTGCTTGGCGTTCTGGGCGCGCTGGAGGTGATCCGCACGCTGAACGACCTGGATGTGAAGACCAAGCACCCGATCGTGGTAACCAACTGGACCAACGAGGAGGGCACCCGCTACGCCCCCGCGATGCTGTCCTCGGGCGTCTTTGCCGGGGTGCATGCCGAGGACTGGGCCAAGGCGCGCGTGGATGCCGAGGGCAAGGCCTTTGGCGACGAGCTCAAGCGCATCGGCTGGGAGGGCGACGAGCCCGTGGGCGCGCGCAAGATGCATGCCTTCTTCGAGCTGCATATCGAGCAGGGCCCGATCCTGGAGGCCGAGGGCAAGGATATCGGCATCGTCACCCACGGGCAGGGCCTGAGCTGGACCCAGGTGACGATCACCGGCAGGGACAGCCACACCGGCTCCACCCCCATGCCGATGCGCAAGAATGCGGGGCTGGGCATGGCCAGGGTGCTGCAGCTGGTGGACGAGATCGCCTGGAGCCATGCGCCCCATGCCGTGGGCGCGGCGGGGCATATCGACGTCTACCCCAATTCGCGCAACGTGATCCCGGGCAAGGTGGTCTTTACCGTCGACCTCCGCTCGCCCGATCTGGCGGTGATCGAGGATATGGAGGCCCGGCTGAAGACCGGCGCCCAGGCGATCTGCGACGAAATGGGGCTAGAGGTGGCCTTTGAAAAGGTCGGCGGCTTCGACCCGGTGGAATTCGATGCGACATGCGTCGGCGCCCTGCGCGCGGCGGCCGAGAGGCTGGGCTATTCGCACCGCGACATCATCTCGGGCGCCGGGCACGATGCCTGCTGGATCAACCAGGTGGCGCCCACGGCGATGGTCATGTGCCCCTGCGTCGGCGGGCTGAGCCACAACGAGGCCGAGGAGATCTCCAAGGACTGGGCGACAGCGGGCGCGGACGTGCTGCTGCATGCGGTGGTCGAGACGGCCGGAGTGGTCGAATGATCCCCGCCGCCGCTGTCCCGGCCTTGCGCCGGGACCTCGCCCCCTCCAGGGCTGAACCTGACATTAACCAAATGCGCCTCCCATACCGCGATGGTGTGCTATGTCTACATCCTCGCTTCGCGTCCGCTGGGCGCGATCTATATCGGGCGCACCGCCGACCTGCGGCGGCGCGTGGCGCAGCATCGCAACGGGGCGGTGACGGCGCATACGAAAGCCTACAGGATTCATACGCTCGTCTGGTTCGAGGCGCACGACGACCCGGGCGAGGCGGCGCTGCGGGAACACCGCCTGAAGCGATGGCGCCGCGCCTGGAAGACCGACCTCATCGCGCAAGACAACCCGCAGTGGCAGGACATTTCCGCCTGGATCCCGGACTGACGACAGCCTGGCAGGCGGCGGGGTCCCGGCGCGAGGCCGGGACACCAAGGACAGGAATGGAGGACAAGGCATGAGCAAGGTCATCAAGGGCGGCACGGTGCTGACGGCGGATCGCCAGTACAAGGCGGACGTGCTGATCGAGGGCGAGACGATCAAGGAGATCGGCGAGGACCTGAAGGGCGACAGCTATATCGACGCCGAAGGCGCCTATGTCATCCCCGGCGGGATCGACCCGCATACCCACCTGGAGATGCCCTTCATGGGCACCACGGCGGCCGAGACCTTCGAGACCGGCACCTGGGCGGCGGCGGTTGGCGGCACGACCATGCTGATCGACTTCTGCCTGCCGGGCGAGGACGGGTCGATCAGGAACGCGATCCAGGAATGGCACCGCAAGAGCGCCCCGCAGATCTGTTCCGATATCGGCTATCACATGGCGATCACCGGATGGAACGAGAGTGTTTTCAACGAGATGAAGGACGCTGTTGATGCGGGTGTGAACTCCTTCAAGCACTTCATGGCCTACAAGGGCGCGCTGATGGTCGAGGATGACGAGATGTTCGCCTCGTTCTCGCGCTGCAAGGAGCTGGGCGCGATCCCGATGGTCCATGCCGAAAACGGCGACCTGGTGGATCTGATGCAGAAGAAGTTCCTCGCCGAGGGCAAGACCGGGCCGGAATGGCACGCGCGCTCGCGTCCGCCCGAGTTCGAGGGCGAGGCCGCCAACCGCGCCATCACCATCGCCGATGCGGCGGGCGTGCCGCTCTATATCGTGCACGTGAGCTGCGAGCAGGCGCATGAGGCGATCCGCCGGGCCCGCCAGAAGGGCATGCGCGTCTATGGCGAGCCGCTGGCGCAGTTCCTGACGCTGGACGAGGACGAATATCTGAGCGAGGACTGGCTGCATTCCGCCCGCCGCGTGATGTCCCCGCCATTCCGGGGGAAAGAGCATCAGGACGGGCTCTGGGCCGGGTTGCAGGCGGGATCGCTGCAGGTGGTGGCGACTGACCATGCCGCCTTTTCCTCGGAGCAGAAGAAGATGGGGATCGGCGATTTCACCAAGATTCCCAACGGCACCAATGGTTTGGAGGAAAGACTTGGCGTGCTCTGGACCAAGGGGGTCGAAACCGGCCGCCTGACGCCCGAGGAATTTGTCGCCGTCACCTCGACCAATATCGCCAAGATCCTGAACGTCTATCCCAGGAAGGGCGCGCTGATGCCGGGGGCGGACGCGGATATCGTGGTCTGGGATCCCAGGATCAGCAAGACGATCAGCGCCTCCAACCACCATTCCATCCTCGATTACAACGTCTTCGAGGGGATGGAGGTCACCGCGCAGCCCCGTTTCACCCTCTCGCGGGGCGAGGTGATCTGGGCCTGGGGCCAGAACTCGCAGCCCCAGCCCGGCCGGGGCCGCTTCGTCCCGCGCCCGGCCTTCCCGAGCGCGCACAAGGCGCTGTCGAAGTGGAAGGAGCTGAACTCTCCGCGCAGCGTCAAGCGCGATCCGCTGAATATTCCGGCGGGGATCTGACCGCCGGGGTGACAATGCCGCGTCCGGGGTCAGGGCGCGGCCAACACCAGGCCGGGACAACCGGCAGAAAAGGGTGAAGGGCGTGAGCCAGGCCACGGTAATCGAAGCGAAAAACCTCGATCTCACTTTCCAGACCAATGATGGCGCGGTGCAGGCCCTCAGCGGCGTGACGCTGGACATCGCCGCGGGCGATTTCGTCAGCTTCATCGGCCCCTCGGGCTGCGGCAAGACGACCTTCCTGCGCTGCATCGCCGCGCTGGAGCAGCCGACGGGCGGCACGCTGACCGTGAACGGCATGACGCCGGAGGAGGCGCGCAAGGCCCGCGCCTATGGCTATGTCTTCCAGGCCGCGGGGCTTTACCCCTGGCGGACCATCGCGGGCAATATCCGCCTGCCGCTTGAGATCATGGGCTTTTCCCGCGCCGAACAGGCGGAGCGCGTGAAGAACGTTCTGGAACTCGTTGATCTGGCAGGGTTTGGCGGGAAATTCCCCTGGCAGCTTTCGGGCGGGATGCAGCAGCGTGCCTCGATCGCGCGGGCGCTGAGTTTCGATGCCGACATCCTGCTGATGGACGAACCCTTCGGCGCGCTGGACGAAATCGTGCGCGATCACCTGAACGAAGAGCTGCTGAAGCTCTGGGCGCGGACCGGCAAGACCATCGGCTTCGTCACCCATTCGATCCCCGAGGCGGTGTATCTGTCCACCCGGATCGTGGTGATGAGTCCGCGCCCGGGCCGGATCACCGACGTGATCGAAAGCCCGCTGCCCAAGGATCGCCCGCTCGACATCAGGGACACTCCGGAATTCCTTGAAATCGCTCACAGAGTCCGCGAAGGGCTGAGGGCAGGGCACGCCTATGACTGAGCCTGTCATCCGCCGCGCGGGCCCGGGAGACATCCCTGCGATGGCGGCCATCGTCCACGCCTGGGTCGAGGAAACCGACTGGAAACCGCGCGACCTGACGCTGGCGGCGCTGGAGGAGACCATCCGCACGGCCCTGCCGGATCGCGAGATCCGGGTCGCCGGGGATCCGGTCTGCGGATCTCTGTCGCTGGATTCCGGGACGCTGAAGATTTCGGGCCTCTACGTCGCGGCCCGCGACAGGGGCGTCGGCAAGGCGCTGATCGACCAGGTCAGGCGGGGCCGCGACCGGCTGTGGCTGCGCACGCATGAACCGAACCGCGACACGCAGCGCTTTTACCGGCGCGAAGGGTTTGTCGCGGTCTCGCGCCACAGGGCCGAGCCGCCGGAAACCTTGGCCGAGATTCGGATGGAGTGGCGCGCATGAGGTCGGTTGTCCCTGTCCTGGCCGTCGTCGCGGTGATCCTGGCCATCTGGTACCTGGCCTGCCTGCCGATGAACATCCACACCGCCCTGACCAACGCGGAACGGGCCGGGGTGGCGGTGCAGCCCGAGGGGGCTGCGGAACGACGCGACCGCAGCGGCATCGGGCTGGCCCTGACCAACCCCGGGCAATGGGCCGACACCTGGGCGCAGGACAAGCCGCGCCTGCCGGCGCCGCATCAGGTGCTGGCCGAGCTCTGGGACACCACCGCGATGAAGAAGGTGACCAGCAAGCGCAGCCTGGTCTTTCACGGCTGGATCACCCTGTCGGCGACGCTTCTGGGCTTTGCCATCGGCACCGGCATGGGCATCGTGCTGGCCATCGGGATCGTGCATTCGCGCGCGATGGACATGAGCGTGATGCCCTGGGCCATCGCCAGCCAGACAATCCCGATCCTGGCCATCGCGCCAATGATCATCGTGGTTCTGAACTCGGTCGGCGTGCAGGGGCTGCTGCCCAAGGCGATCATCTCGGCCTATCTGTCCTTTTTCCCGGTGGTGGTCGGCATGGTGAAGGGGCTGCGCAGCCCGGATGCCATGCAGTTCGACCTGCTGCGGACCTACAACGCCTCGCGCGGGCAGACATTTGCCAAGCTGCGGCTGCCGGCCTCGGTGCCGTATCTGTTTGCCTCGCTGAAGGTGGGCATCGCGGCGTCGCTCGTGGGGGCCATTGTCGGAGAGCTGCCGACAGGCGCCGTGCGGGGCCTTGGCGCGCGGCTGCTGACGGGGAGCTATTATGGCCAGACGATCCAGATCTGGTCGGCCCTGTTCGCGACGGCGGTTCTGGCGGCGGTGCTGGTGGCCCTGATCGCGGGGGCGGAGCGGATGACGTTGAAACGTATGGGATTGGGACGATGAGGGGGCTTTGCGATACCCCGGGCGGGCTTGGGCTGCATTCAGGGTCTGCCGGTTTCCCCCCGCCGCGGCTTGCGGATCGGGTCGCGCCATGACCCTCGTGCTTTCCGCCCTGATCCTCTGGGCCGCCGCCTGGTGGCTGAACGTCCGGCTCGCCAATGGCCCGACGGCGCATACCCCGGCCACGAAACTGCTGGTCCCGGTGATCTTTGGCCTCACCCTGCTGATCATGTGGGAACTCATCGTCCGCGGCCTCAACGTCCCGCTGGTCATCCTGCCGGCCCCCAGCCTGATCGCCGCGCGCTTCGCGCAATCCCTGCCGATCCTCTGGGCGGATTTCGTGCAGACCTTCGTCAAGGGCGCGCTTTCGGGTTATGCCATCGGCTGCGCGGCGGCCTTCGTCACCGCGATCCTCATCGACCGCAGCGATTTCCTGCGCCGGGGCCTGATGCCCGTGGGCAGCTTCGTCGCGGCCCTGCCCATCGTGGGCACCGCGCCGATCCTCGTGATGTGGTACGGCTTCGACTGGCAGTCCAAGGCGGCCGTGGTTGTGGTCATGGTCTTCTTCCCGATGCTGGTGAACATCACCGCCGGGCTGCAGGAGACCACCCAGATGCAGCGTGACCAGATGCAGACCTGGGCCGCAACCTACTGGCAGGGCTTGTGGAAACTGCGCCTGCCGGCGGCTATGCCCTTTGTCTTCAACGGGCTGAAAATCTCATCGACGCTGGCCCTGATCGGCGCCATCGTGGCGGAATTCTTCGGATCGCCCATTGTGGGCATGGGGTTCCGCATATCAACATCCGTGGGGCAGCTCGCGCTCGACATGGTCTGGGCGGAAATCGTCGTGGCGGCGATCGCGGGCTCTGTCTTTTACGGTGTCGTGGCCCTCATCGAACGGTGGGTCACGTTCTGGCATCCGTCGCAGAGACGGTAACGAAGAGTAACAACAAGGGAGCCATGACAATGAAACACCTTATCGCAGGCGCCGCGCTGGCGCTGGCCTTTGGCGGGCCGGCCCTGGCCGCGTCGCATTCCGACAACAGCGTCAAGCTGCAGCTGCAATGGGTCACCCAGGCCCAGTTCGCCGGCTATTACGTCGCGCTGGAGAAGGGGTATTACGAGGAAGAGGGCCTGGACGTCACCATCCTGCCCGGCGGCCCCGACATCGCGCCGCCCCAGGTGCTGGCCGGCGGCGGTGCCGATGCCATGCTGAACTGGATGCCCTCGGCGCTGGCCGCGCGCGAAAAGGGGCTGCCGGTGGTGAACATCGCCCAGCCGTTCAAATCCTCGGGCCTGATGCTGACCTGCTGGAAGGACACCGGGATCACCGGCCCGCAGGATTTCAAGGGCAAGACCATCGGCGTCTGGTTCTTCGGCAACGAATACCCGTTCCTCAGCTGGATGAGCCAGGAGGGCATTCCCACCGACGGCGGCGATGACGGGGTCACGGTGCTCAAGCAGGGCTTCAACGTCGATCCGCTGATCCAGCGCCAGGCCGACTGCATCTCGACAATGACCTACAACGAATACGGTCAGGTGCTGGACGCGGGTGTCTCTCCGGATGAGCTGGTGACCTTCAAATACGAGGATATGGGCGTCGCCACGCTGGAGGACGGCATCTACGTGCTTGAAGAGAACCTGGCCGATCCGATGTTCAAGGAAAAGATGGTCAAGTTCGTCCGCGCCTCGATGAAGGGCTGGAAATACGCCGAGTCCCATCCCGACGAGGCGGCCGAAATCGTGCTGGAATACGATGAGACCGGCGCCCAGTCCGAAGCGCATCAGAAACGCATGATGGGCGAAATCGCCAAGCTGACTGCCGGGTCCGACGGATCGCTGGACGAGGCCGATTACCAGCGCACGGTCGACACGCTGCTTGCCGGCGGGTCCGATCCGGTCATCTCGAAGGCCCCGGAAGGCGCCTGGACGCATGAGATCACCGACGAGGCGCTGAAGTAAGCGCAGCGCAACGGGGCGGGGGGCCGGACGTTCGGTTCCCCGCCAGCGCCTCTATTGCGCGAGGGGCGAATTATCATGATAAATGCAGAAGCGCCGGGCAAGTTCCGCACCGGCGACGGAACGAGGGAGGCGGGTTTGACAACCGACGCCACGAAACCGGCGACCGCGCCGCGCCGCTCGCGCCCCGTGAAGGTGGCGGATGCGATCAAGGACTTCGTGGTCGAACGCGGGTTGCGCAAGGGCGACCGCCTGCCCGGCGAGACCCAGCTGATGGCCCATTTCGGCATGGCCAAGGGCACCATCCGCGAGGCGATGCGCATTCTCGAGGCGCAGGGCCTGATCGTCACCCGCACCGGCCCGGGCGGGGGCAGCTTCGTGCACGAGGTGTCGCGCGAAAGGGCGCGGGCCCTGCTGGGCAATTACTTCTATTTCCAGGACCTGACGCTGCACGACATCTACCAGGTCCGCCGCCTGCTGGAGCCGGAGCTCGCCGCCTCGCTCGCCGGCCGACTCGACGAGGCGGCGCTGAGCCAGCTCGAGGCCGTGGTGGCCACCTATGCCCATCCCTCCGCCACCGTGGAGGAGGAGCGCGACCAGCATGTCGCCTCGCTGCGCTTTCACCAGCTGCTGGCGGATTTTGCCGAAAACGCCCTGCTGGGGTTCCTGATCGGCTTCATGGCGCAGATCCTCACGGACGTGACCGTCTACCGCCGGCTTTACGAGCCGCCCAATGTCGAACTCTGGTCCAGGGGCCGCGCCTACCAGCTGCAGCTGGTCGAGGCGCTGCGCATGGGCGACAGCGACCGCGCCCGCCTGGTCATGGCCGATCACATGGCCACCGCCGAGGCGCTGATGGAGGGTCAGGAGGCCAGGGTCCTGAAACGCTTCATGGCCCAGTGACGGCCCCCGCCGTCACTCCGCCCCCGACATCCACCCTCACTACCGCCACCGCCCGCATCCCCGCGCCGCCCGATGCCCCCTGCGCATTCCGGCCCTGCCTTCCTCTGGCCCGAAATATCCCGGGGGAGTCCGCGCGCAGCGCGGGCGGGGGCAGCGCCCCCTCCCACCTCCGCACTTTGCACTTTCCCCGGATAACGGGGGCGATGCCTCGCCTGGCCGCCACGTCTCGCGGCAGGGGCACTGCAAATAACGGTTGGACTGGGCCCCCTGCCACCTCCGTCATGTGCAGGGTCCCGGCATGAAGGGCGCGATATCCCACCCGGCCGCCGTGTTTCGCGTCGGGGGCACGGCAACCGAGGTTCAGACCGGACCCACCGCCCTCGATGCCCGCGCCGCGCCATCGGCGCCTCGATGCCCCGCGTGCCAAAGGCCTCGCCCGCGGATCGCCGTCCGGGCGGCACCGGCGCAGGACCGGGCCGGATCGGGCAGGGCGCTCAGAACCCGCCCTGGATCCCCGTGCCCTGCAGCACTCCGTGTTCCATCGCATAGCGGGTCAGCCCGGCGGTGGAAGAGATCCCCAGCTTGCGCTTGATGTTCTTGCGGTGCGTCTCGACCGTGCGGACGGAGATTTCCAGCTCGATCGCCACTTCCTTGTTCGACTTGCCCTGAGCCAGCTGCAGCAGGATCGTCTGTTCCCGGTTGGTCAGCGCCTCGCGCCCGTCGTCGCCGGAGGGGGCGAGCGAGCCCTTGGCCCCGGTGCAGAGATAGCGTTCGCCCGCCATCACCGTGTCGATGGCCAGCTTGATCTCTTCGGTCGGCACGTCCTTGAGGACATAGCCCTTGGCCCCGTGGCTGAGCGCGGTCGAGATGTATTCGGCGCTGTCGTGCATCGACAGGATCAGGATGCGCGCCTCGGGCCGCTTTTCCAGCAGCAGCTCGCTGGCGGTCAGGCCGTTGAGCTCGGGCATGTTCAGATCCAGCAGGATGACGTCGGGCACGACCCTGTCGACCGCGTCGAGGATCTCGCGCCCGTTGGCGAAGGTGCCCACAACGGCGATGTCGTCATAGCTTTCCAGCACCGAGCGGATGCCCTCGGTCACCATCGGGTGGTCGTCCACGATGGCCACGCGGATCATGCGCGGCGCCACGGAGAGCACGGGTTCGCTCATGCGTCAGGCCTTTCTTCTGTCCTCGCCCGCGCCCCGGTCGGGCTTGAGCATATGTGTCAGCGGCACCTTGGCCTCGATCACCGTGCCGTCGCCCGATGACAGGATGCGCAGGGTGCCGTCAAGCTGCGCGATCCGCTCCTGCATGTTGCGCAGGCCCAGGCCCTGCCGCCCGTCGCGCTGCGCGGCGGGCATGCCGCAGCCGTTGTCGGCGATGCGCAGCATGGCGCCGCTGCGCGAGCCGCGCACCTCGATGGTGACACGGCTGGCACCGGAATGGCGCTCGACATTCATCAGCGCCTCCTGCGCCACGCGGTAGAGCGCGGTCTTGGCCTCTTCGTCCAGCCGGTTGCGGAAGGGCACGGTCGAGAATTCCGCCACGATCCCGGTGCGCTGGCCGAATTCCTCGGCCAGCTGCTTGATCGCGGGGCCAAGGCCCAGGTCGTCCAGCACGCCGGGGCGCAGGTCGCGGCTGATGCGCCGCACCTCCTGGATCGCGTCGCCCAGGCTGCTCATGCCACGGTCCAGCGTCTCGCCCGCGCGCGCGTCGCCGCTGGCAAAGCGCCGCCGCGCGCTGTCCAGCGCGAATCGCACGCCCACCAGCAGCTGCGAAATCCCGTCGTGCAGTTCGCGCGCCACGCGGATGCGTTCCTCTTCCTGCGCATCGAACACGCGCTGCGTCAGGCTTTTCACCTTGGCATTTGCGACCCGGCGTTCGCGCAGGTTCAGCAGCCAGCCGGCGGCAAAGACCAGCAGCAGCGCCGCAAAGGTGATTCCGCCGATGTAGAGGAAGGTCTGCCGGACGCGGTCCTGCACCTCGGCCCGGGCGGCGGCCACGGTGGCCAGCACGTCGTCGATGAAGACCCCGGTGCCGATGGCCCATTTCCACGAATGCAGCGCGGTGACATAGGTCACCATCTGCGCCTCTTCCCCGGTCGAGGGCTTGGGCCACAGATGCGTCACCCAGCCGGTGCCCTCGCGCGCGGTGGCGATGAAGTCCTGCACCACCATGCGCTCGTTGCCGTCCTCCAGATCCCACCAGTTGCGGTTGATCATGTCGGTCTGGCGCGGCGAGACGAGGTTCTGCCCCTCGTAGTCGTAGACGAAGAAGAAGCCCTCGTCGCCATAGGTCATCGCGGCCAGGATCTGCAGCACCTTCTGCTTGGCGGCCTCGTCATCCGGGCCGGCATTGCCGTAGATCCAGTTGAACCCGTTGCGCGCCTGGGTCACGTAGTTGCGCAGTTCGGCCTTCTTGGCCTCGATCAGCTGGCGTTCCAGCGCAGCGATCTCGCGTTCGGCCAGTGCGTTGCTCTGATGCGCGACCAGCGGCGCGATGGCCGCGATCGCGACGATCAGCGGCAGGGTCGCCAGCAGGAAAAGCTTGGCGCCCGAACTCAGCGGCAAACGTGCGGTCAGGTTCTGCATTTGCGCTGATGTACCGCCAAAACCGGATGATTCCTAGCGTTCCGCAATGCGGAAAGGTGCGATCTGCCGTCCGCCTGCCCAACAGCGTGTTCTCTGCCTGCCCAATTGGCCGGTTTCGTCTCCGGGACCTGCATTTAATGCGGGCATATACGTAATCTTTGGTATTTCCCGAATTCCGACCTGCGGATAGTGTCCGGGGACTTGCAACGATCCGTCGGGGAGGGGAGTCCCCGGCGTTCTTGAATACCGGGAGGATATTTTCATGGATCGTCGTTCCTTTCTGAAGACGTCTGCACTCGGCGGGACCGCCGCGGCTGCCAGCACACTGGCCGCTCCGGCGATCGCGCAGGGCAACATGACCCTGACCATGGTGACGACCTGGCCCCGCGGCCTGGCCGGCGTGTGGGATTCGGTCATGCGGTTCGCGGACAACCTGACTGCCATGTCCGACGGTGCGATCACCGTCGACGTGAAGGCGGCGGGCGAACTCGTCGGCGCGTTCGAGGTGTTCGACGCGGTCACCTCGGGCCAGGCGGACATCTACCACGGTGCCGATTACTACTTCACCGGCCAGCACCCGGCCTTCCAGTTCTTCACCGTGGCGCCCTTCGGCATGACCGCGCCCGAGATGATGACCTGGTACTATGCCGGCGACGGCATGGCCCTGCACCACGAGCTGGGCGAGATCTTCGGCCTCAAGTCGTTCATCGCGGGCCAGACCGGCGCGCAGGGTGGCGGCTGGTTCCGCAAGCCCATCGAGTCGGTTGACGACTTCAAGGGCCTCAAGTTCCGCATGCCCGGCCTGGGTGGCCAGGCGCTCGGCCGTCTCGGCGCTTCGGTGCAGGTGCTGCCGGGTGGCGAGATCTATCAGGCCCTGTCGACCGGCGCGCTGGACGGCACCGAGTGGATCGGCCCCTGGTCGGATGAAAAGCTCGGCCTGCAGGAAGTCTGCAAATACTACTACCCCGCAGGCTTCCACGAGCCGGGTTCGGCCCTGTCGATCGCGATGAACCTCGAAGTCTTCGACGGGCTGAGCCCCGCGCAACAGAAGATGGTCGAAATGGCCGCTGCCGAGGATCACCAGGCCAACTATGCCCTGTTCATCGCCAACAACGGCCCGGCGCTGCAGCGCCTGAAGAACACCGGCATCCAGGTCATGGAATTCCCGGACGACGTCTGGGACGCCTTCGGCCAGGCTTCGAAAGAGGCGCTGGACGAGTTCATGGGCGACGAGCTCTTCGCCAAGATCCGTGCCTCGGCCGAAGCGTCGATGAACTCGACCTCGGCCTGGACCTCGGTGTCGGACGCCTTCTACGTGAACGAGCGTTCGCGCGTGAACGGCATGTAACAGACCCTTCCGGGTCTGAAACACGGCTGCGCATCCCTGTGATGCGCAGCCTGTCATACAGGGGGGACAGGCGATGCTGGACGCTCTCGCGTGGCTGGCGACGCAAATCGGTCTCGGCTTCTATCACATCGGTTATGCGATCACGCATCCGGCCCTCTGGCTGGACTGGTCCGACAAGGAAGCCCTGATCCGCTTCATCTATTACGGCGGCTCGGTCGAGCTGTTCTTTGCCGTCTTCGACATCTTCCTGGTCGTCACCATTGCCGGGCTGATCTGGCGCAAGTTCATGTGGGGCTGCGTCAGGGTGTTCGAGGGCATCTCGAACGGGATCGGGCGTATCGCGGCCTGGGCCGGCCTGATCATGGTGGCGCAGCAGACCATGGTCGTCTTCCTGCAGTCGATATTCCGGCTGGGCGAGATCTCGGTCGCGCCGCTTGGCCTGGGGCTGACCTATTCGGTCGGCTGGTGGTCCGAGGGGCTGAAATTCTGGAACGCCGTGGTGGTTGCGCTCTGCGTCGCCTATGCCTTTGTCCAGGGCAGCCATGTCCGGGTCGATCTGGTCTACGCACCGCTGAAATTCCGCGCCAAGCGCGCGGTCGACATGTTCGGCGCGATCTTCCTGATGATCCCCGCGGCGGTGCTGACGTGGATGTATTCCTGGTTCTTCCTCTGGCGGCACCTGATCACGCCCAAGGTCTCGGCCAGCGACCAGCTGGACCTGATGATGCGCAAGTCCAAGATCGTGAAATGGAACGTGGAAACCGTGGGCTTCAGCCCCGATGGCTTCAACGCCTACTTCATGTTCAAGATCCTGATCCTGGCCTTCGTGGCACTGGTCATCCTGCAGGCCATCACCTTCTTCTACCGCTCGTACCTCGAACTGGTGGAAGGCCCCGCATCCGAAGGCCGCTACCTCGACCGCGACACGCTGGGCGAGGGCGAAGAGGCCTACGAAGGCACGCATTGAAGGGACGCTAGACAATGCTATTCGGACTGGACGGCGTCGAGATCGGGCTGATCATCGTCTTTCTCAGCCTTTTCGCCGGTATTCTCTCGGGCTTCCCCGTCGCCTTTGCCATCTCGGGCGCCGGCGTCTTTGCCTTCACCATCATCGCCTTCCTCGACAGCACCGGGGTGCTGGTCCACAACGTGGTGGATGCGGGATCGCAGGCCTATCGCGACCTCGTCGCGGCGGGTGTCAGACCCGACAGCATATCCACCTTCCGCTACCCGGACCTGCCGACCGTGGCGCAGCCGCTGTTCGAACGGGGCTGGGAAACCGCGATGGACCGCAACCTGTCCTTCATCGTGAACCGGATGAACGAACGCGTCTTTGCCGGGCAGTCGATCGAGACGCTGCTGGCGGTGCTGATGTTCGTGATGATGGGCATCACGCTGGAGCGGTCGAAGATCGCCAACGATCTGCTGACCACCATGGCGCGCGTCTTCGGCCCGCTGCCGGGCGGCCTGGCCGTGTCGGTTGTCGTCGTGGGCGCCTTCCTCGCGGCCTCCACCGGGATCGTGGGCGCCACCGTGGTGACCATGGGCCTGCTGTCGCTGCCGACCATGCTGCGCAACGGCTATTCGCCCGAACTGTCCACCGGGGTCATCGCGGCCTCGGGCACGCTGGGGCAGATCATCCCGCCGTCCATCGTGATCGTCCTGCTGGGCACCCTGGCGGGCGACCTCTACTCGGCCGCGCAGGAGGCACGGGCGCACAGCTTCGGCTGCTCCGACGCGCTGACCTATCTGGGCCGCCCGGCGGTTGTCTCGGTCGGCACGCTGTTCCAGGCGGCGATGCTGCCGGGGATCCTGCTGGCTGTGCTCTATGCCGGCTATGCCTTCTGCTTCGCGCTGTTCAACCCGTCCAAGGCACCCGCTGTCCATGTCGAATATGCCGGCGGCGAGGCGCGCACCCGGGGCGAGACCATGACCTGGTTCGTCCTGGTGCCCGTGCTGGTGATCGGCGGGGCCTTCCTGCTGGCCGAGGTCGGCGTGATCGGGTCGCAGTCGCTGCAGGTCGATGCCTTCTCCGAGGCGTCGCAGGGCGCGGTGCTGCGCACCAATGTCTCGGACTCCTGCCGGGCGGCGATGATCGAGCTGCACGGCCAGGCCAAATGGGACCTGGCCGTCCAGCAGCAGCAGGCCATCACCGCTGCGGGCGGGCAGACCGAAAGCGTCCGGCTGAGCGCGGAACAGGTCGAACAGCTGCGCCAGTTCAAACTGGCCGAGGCGGCGCCGATCGGCACCGGCGTGGCCACGATCTTCGTGCTGCTGATGCTGGTGCTGGCGGCGGCGCGCGGGGCCAAGCCCTCGGCCAATGCCGAGCCGCTGATCATCGGGGCGGCGGGCGCGGTGCTGGGGCTGCTGGCGGATGTCTTCTTCATCCGGCCGGACACTTCGGCGATGTCGACCTTCCTGATCATCGCGCTGCCTCTGGCTGTGACCCTCTGGGGCTGCCGCCACGCGGCGATGCGTCTGGCCGAGAACGAGCTGATCCGCGTGGTCTTTCCGCCGCTGGTCCTGATCGTGGCGGTGCTGGGCTCGATCCTGGGGGGCATCACCAACCCGACACCGGCGGCGGCGCTCGGCGCGGCAGGTGCGATCATGCTGGCCGCCTACCGCAAGCTGCGCGAGCGCGGGCAGTCGGGGCGGATCATCATCAACGCGACCTTCGCGGTGGTGATCATGATCCTGATCGGCGCGAATTTCGACGTGCGGATCAACTCCAGTTCGGTCGGGCTCGAAAACTGGATCGCCTTCCTCGTGGCCTATGGCTGCTTCCTCTATGCGGCCTTCGGTCTGGCCTATTCGGGCTGGGTGCTGTTCAAGGGCGGCGTCCTCAGCCCGGTGGTGCGCGAGACGGCCAAGGTGACCTCGATGGTCTTCACCATCCTGATCGGCTCGCAGCTGCTGAACCTGGTGGTGATCTCCTTCGGGGGCGAGCACTACATCCAGACCTTCCTGCGCAGCTTCGACAACGAGTTCACGGTGTTCCTGCTGGTGATGTTGGTGCTGTTCATCCTGGGCTTCGTGCTGGATTTCCTCGAGATCATCTACATCGTGATCCCGATCGTGGGGCCGGTGATCTACGGCGGGACCTTCGATCCGAAATGGGTGACGATCATGATCGCGGTGAACCTGCAGACCTCGTTCCTGACCCCGCCCTTCGGCTTCGCGCTGTTCTACCTGCGCGGGGTGGCGCCGGCCTCGGTCACCACGGGGCACATCTACCGCGGCATCGTGCCCTTCGTGCTGATCCAGGTGGTGGGGCTGGCGATCCTGTGGTTCGTGCCGGGCATCGTGACCATCGTGCCGAACCTGATGCCAAACTGAGCCGCTGCGGCAGCCTGATCCAAAGGAAAGGCCGCGCCCTGCCGGGCGCGGCCTTGTTCCATGTCCCCGGTCCCGCCTCCGGCAGGACCGGGTGCGGGCGCCCGGGACAGGTGCCGCGCCCCTGCTTCCTCTTGCCGGAAATATGCCGGGGGAGTCGCACCGCAGGTGCGGCGGGGGCAGAGCCCCCATCCCGGGCCGCCGGCTTGCCCGCCGCGCGATCCCGGGACATGCGCCCTCGGCTTTCCTTCGCGCCCCTTGCACGGGGCGAAAGCCGTGGAAGGGTCCGGAGTCAATCCGCGGTCACCGCCGGTGGCCCGTGTCGGAGCCTCCGGCGGGAGTATTTCGGACGAGATGAAGGGTGGGGCTGCGTGCCTTCGGCCGGCGGGGCAGCCGGGGGGTGGTGCACCGGCCTTGCGCCGGTGCCTCCTGCCGTCAGTCGGTGACCGTGACGGTTGCCATGTAATCGGGCGCGCCGATCACGGCGCCATTCGCCCCGGTGCCGCGCTTGATCGCGTCGACCACGTCCATGCCCGAGGTCACCTTGCCCACGACGGTGTACTGGCCGTTCAGGTGGTAGCCCGGGGCGAACATGATGAAGAACTGCGCATTGGCGCTGTCCGGGTCCGCCTTGCGCCCCATCCCGACGATGCCCCGGTCAAAGGGGATGTCGGAGAATTCGGCCTTGAGATCGGGCATGCCGGAATCGCCGCGCCCGGCCAGGCGCATGTCGCCGCCCATCTTGCCGAACTGCACGTCGCCGGTCTGGGCCATGAAGCCCTCGATCACCCGGTGAAAGGCGACATTGTCATAGGCGCCCTTTTCCGCGAGTTCGGTGATCCGGGCGACGTGCCCGGGGGCGACATCCTCGAACAGGTCGATGGTGATGGTGCCCTGTGCCTCGCCGGCGACCTCGATCTTGAGGCCGGTGGCGAGCGCGGGGCCCGCCGCCAGGGTCAGTGCCAGGGCCAGGGCCGCGTTACGCATCGGCGGCCACCTTGACCGAGATCATCCGGTCCGGCGCCGCGGGCGGTTCGCCCCGCGCGATGGCATCGACATGTTCCATGCCGCCGATGACCCGGCCGTAGACCGTGTACTGGCGGTTGAGGAAATGGTTGTCCTTGAAGTTGATGAAGAACTGCGAATTGGCCGAGTTCGGATTCTGCGACCGCGCCGCGCCGAGAGTGCCCCGGTCATGCGGGATGTTCGAGAATTCCGCCGGCAGGTTCGGCAGGTCCGAGCCGCCGGTGCCGGCCATGCGGATGTTGAAATCCTGTTCCATGTTGCCGTGGGCCACGTCGCCGGTCTGGGCCATGAAGCCCTCGATCACCCGGTGGAAGGCTACGTTGTCGTAGGCGCCGGCCCGGGCCAGTTCCTTCATCCGCTCGGCGTGCTTGGGGGCGATGTCGGGCAGCAGCTCGATGGTGACGGTGCCGCCTTTCAGTTCCAGAAGGATGGTGTTCTCGGGGTCCTTGATCTCGGCCATCGGGGCCTCCTTTGGTGTCGTTCCGGCAACCCATAGTGGCCCTGCGGCGGATTGCCAAGCCGGGGCCTGTTGACGGATGCGTGGGGAGCGGGCAGGAAACCGGCGACGCAATGCAAGGGAGTGCCGCCGGATGGGCTGGAAGACGCTGGATGACATGGACCTGGGCGGCAAGACCGTGCTGGTCCGAGTGGACATCAACGTGCCGGTCGAGGGCGGCAAGGTCACCGACGCCACCAGGATCGAGCGCATCGCGCCGACGGTGGAGGATATCGTGCGCGCCGGCGGCAAGCCGATTCTGATCGCGCATTTCGGCCGCCCCAAGGGCAAGGTCGTGCCCGAGATGAGCCTGCGGGTCACCCTTTCGGCGCTGCGCGCGGTCCTTGGCCATTCGGTCGCCTTCGTCGAGACGCTGGAGGCGCTGGAACAGGGCACGGAGGAGCAGCGCAACGCCGAGATTCTGCTGCTGGAGAACATCCGTTTCCATCCGGGCGAGGAACAGAACGACCCCGCCCTGGCCGAACGTCTCGCCAGACTGGGCGACATCTTCTGCAACGACGCCTTCTCGGCCGCCCACCGGGCGCATGCCTCGACCGAGGCGCTGGCGCATCTGCTGCCCTCCTGCGCCGGCCGTCTGATGCAGGCCGAGCTGGAGGCGCTGGAGGCCGCGCTTGGCCAGCCGCAGCGGCCGGTGATGGCCGTGGTGGGCGGGGCCAAGGTGTCGACCAAGCTCGACCTGCTGGGCAACCTGTTGGAAAAGGTCGACCGGCTGGTGATCGGGGGCGGCATGGCCAATACCTTCCTCGCCGCCGAGGGGATCGATATCGGCAAGTCCCTGGCCGAACATGACATGACCGAGACCGCCAAGCAGATCCGCCTGAAGGCGATGGATCTGGGCTGCACCATCATCCTGCCCTCGGATGTGGTTGTGGCGCGCGAGTTCAAGGCAGGCGCGGCGCATGAGACGGTGCCCGCCACCGGCTGCCCCGCGGATGCGATGATCCTGGATGCAGGCCCCGAGAGCGTGGCGCGGATTGCCGATGCCATGTCGAATGCGAAGACGCTGATCTGGAACGGCCCGCTTGGCGCCTTCGAGATCGCGCCATTCGACACCGCAACCGTGGCCGCCGCGCAGAAGGCGGCGGAGATGACCAGGGCGGGCAGCTTGATCTCGGTCGCGGGCGGCGGCGACACCGTGGCGGCGCTGAACGCGGCCGGAGTTTCCGGGGATTTCACCTATATCTCCACCGCCGGGGGGGCGTTCCTGGAGTGGATGGAAGGCAAGACCCTGCCGGGCGTGGCCGCGCTTGGCGGCTGAGGGCCGGCGTTAGCGCCACCGTAATTGCAACCGCAGGGCCGCTCGCCTAGAAGCGAAGGGAGCCCCTGCGGGGCCGGGAAAGACAGGGATTTTAGGCGGAATTTATGATGGCAAACGAGAAACAGGCAGAACAGATGCGCACGGCGGGCGGTTTCATCGCCGCGCTGGATCAGAGCGGCGGGTCCACCCCCAAGGCGCTCAAGCTTTACGGTATCGAGGAAGACGCCTATGACGGCGAGGCGGAGATGTATTCGCTGATCCACGAGATGCGCGCGCGGATCGTGAAATCGCCCGCCTTCAGCGGCGAGAAGGTGATCGGCGCCATCCTGTTCGAACGCACCATGGACGGCGATATCGACGGCAAACCCTCGGCGCAGTTCCTGTGGGAAGACCGCGGCGTGGTGCCTTTCCTCAAGGTCGACAAGGGCCTGGCGGACGAGGCCGACGGCGTGAAGCTGATGAAGCCGATGCCCGAGCTGGACGCGCTGCTGGAAAAGGCGGTTTCCAAGGGGATCTTCGGGACCAAGATGCGCTCGGTCATCGACGCGGCCTCGCCCTCGGGCATTGCCGCGGTCGTGGCGCAGCAGTTCGAGGTGGGCAAGCAGATCCTCGGCCACGGGCTGATGCCGATCATCGAGCCCGAGGTGACGATCTCGATCCCCGACAAGTCCGAGGCCGAGATCATCCTGCTGGGCGAAATCTCCAAGCAGCTCGACCTGCTGCCCGAGGGGCAGGAGATCATGCTCAAGCTGACGCTGCCCGAGGTGGCGAACCACTACAAGACGCTGGTGGACCATCCCAAGGTGATGCGCGTCGTCGCCCTGTCCGGCGGCTATTCGCGTGACGAGGCCAACCGGCGCCTGTCGCAGAACACCGGTGTGATTGCCTCGTTCTCGCGCGCGCTGACCGAGGGGCTGTCGGCGCAGCAGGCGGACAGCGATTTCGACACGACGCTGGCCGGGACGGTCGACAGCATCCACGCGGCTTCGGTCGCGGGCTGAGAGCCGGGACAGGACGGATGAGGGCGCACCGCTTCGGCGGTGCGTTTTCGTTTGGGGCCGTGCCTTGTGCCGGCCGTCTCGGCGCGGCGGTGAGGGTGCGGCGCATGGCGGAAGCCCGCGACGACCCGATGGGCAGGCGGAGGCGGCTGGCGGAACAATAGGACGGTTGGACGGGACGCGGGCGCGCGACCAGGCCGCTTCACCCGTTTGGGGGCGTCGGGGACAGCCCTCGTGCCGGTCCGCATCGGTCGGGGCCTTGCCGGTTGGAGGAGCGAGGGGCGCCCGGTCCGCCCATGATTTGCGGCGCTCCCGAAACAAGTGATGGTCCGGCTGGATCGGTCGATCCATTGCCCTTTTGCTGTTCGGGGTTTGACCCCCGGAAGGGGGCGCTGCCCCCGCCCGCGCTGCGCGCGGACTCCCCCGGGATATTTCGGGCCAGAGGAAGCCGGGGAACCGGCACCAGGCTTCATCTCGTCCAAAATACTCCCGCCGGAGGCGGACCTGCGGGAGGGCGAAGCCGGCCAGTCGCAAGGCAATGCGAAGGCGTTGACGGTCTTGTCCGCAGGGCGGGGGCCTCAGCTGTCGAGGCGCGCCAGGATGGCGCCGTGGTCCGCGGCCGGGATCGCGCCTGCGGTGCGGCCGCGCTCGCCGGTCAGGCGGGTGGCGCAATAGGCGTCGGCCACGGCGGGCGGGGCATGGCGGATCAGGGCGGCGGCGGCCAGCAGGCGGGCGAGGCTTTCGGCGAACCAGCGGGCCTCGGCCTCTTCGGGCGGGCCCGGCCAGCGGGTGGCGTGGGCCTTGAGCGCGGCGTCGAACCGGGCATCCGCGCCGGCCGCGCCCATCAGGCTGGCGGTGAGCGCCTCGCCCGCCTCCGGGGCGCGGGCGAGGGTGCGCAGGATGTCGAGGCAGATCACATTGCCCGAGCCTTCCCAGATGCCGTTCAGCGGCGCCTCGCGGTAGAGCATGGGCATCGGGGTGTCCTCGACATAGCCCATGCCGCCGAGGCACTCCATCGCTTCATAGGTGACCTGCGGGCAGAGCTTGTTGTTGAGGTATTTCGCCAGGGCCACGGCGATGCGGGCCAGGGCGCGGTCCTCCTCGGACCTGCCGTCGAAGGCGCGCGCGGCGGTGAAGGCCAGCGCCGCCGCGCCCTCCTGATCGAGTGTCAGATCGGCCAGAACGGCGCGCATCAGCGGCTGGTCGATCAGGCGGCGCTGGAACGCCGTGCGGCCCGAGGCCCACCAATGGGCTTCGGCCAGGGCGGCGCGCATCAGCCCGGCGGGGGCCACCGCGGTGTCGAGCCGGGTGTGGTGCACCATCTCGATGATGGTCTTGACCCCGGCGCCCTCGTCCCCCAGGCGCCAGGCCCGGGTGCCGGCAAATTCGACCTCGGAGGAGGCATTGGCGTGGTTGCCCAGCTTGGCCTTCAGCCGCTGCAGGGCAAAGGGATTGCGCTCGCCCTCCAGCCAGCGGGGCACAAGGAAGCAGGTCAGCCCCTCGGGCGCCTGTGCCAGCGTGAGGAACCCGTCGGACATCGGGGCCGAGCAGAACCATTTGTGCCCGGTCAACAGGTAGTGATCGCCCGCGCGTTCGGCCCGGGTGGTGTTGGCGCGCACGTCCGATCCGCCCTGTTTCTCGGTCATCGCCATCCCGAGGGTGAGCGAGGCCTTGTCGCCGGCGGGCAGGGGGCGCGGGTCGTATCCGCGCGAAATGAGGCGCGGCTGCCAGAGCGCGGCGAGGTCGGGCGCGGCCGAAAGCGCCGGCACGGCGGCATAGGTCATGGTCATCGGGCAGCAGCAGCCGGGTTCGACCTGCGAGAGCATGTAGGTCAGCGCGGCATGGGTGGCATGGCCGCCCGGCGCATCCTCCCAGGCGCGGGCGGCATAGCCCTGGGCCAGGCCGCGCGTCATCGTGGCGTGGTAGCCGGGGGCGAAATGCACCTCGTCCACGCGGCGGCCCGCGCGGTCATAGGTCACCAGCCGGGGCGGGTCGCGGCGGGCCTCGGCGGCATCGTGCAGCGCCTCTGCGGTGCCAAAGGCGATGCCGGCCCCGGCCAGGGCCGCGCCATCCGCCCCGGCGGCGGCGGCGTGGTCGCGCAGCACCCGGTCCTGCGCCCACAGGTCGCGGGCACCGCGCGGGTCGGGCTGGTTCGTCACCTCGTGGGTCGGCTGGTGGCTGCGGGGCCGGGATGTGCGCATGGGGTGATCCTCCGCCCACAGGATGACAGGGATCGGGAGGCCGGGCCAGTGCTTGCGGAAAACGTGATCGGGCCAAGGAAAAAAGGCGATTCACATCGCGAATCAGCTGTGTCATACTGTTGCGAGCAGGCCGCCCGTCAGAGGCGGCACGAGAGGCAGAGCATGACCATCAGCAAACGTCCCGCCGTCGGGGTTCTCGTATTCTTTGCCGTGGCGCTGAGCCTCGGGCTCTATTTCACCTTTGCCGCCGTGCAGGGGGATTACGGGCTGTTCCGCCGGGCCGAGATCCTGGCCGAGAAGGACGTGCTGACCGCCCAGCGGGACGAGTTGAACGCCGAGGTCGCGCATATGGAAAACCTGACCCGCCGCCTGTCGGACGAATACCTGGACCTGGACCTGCTGGACCAGCAGGCGCGCGACGTTCTGGGCCTGCTGCGCACGGACGAGATCGTCATCCGCTGATCCCGCGCCTTGCGGTTTCGACTATCGGACAATGAAAAGGCCCGGTCGCGGAATGCGCCGGGCCCTGTTCGTCGCGATGGCGGTGCCGTTACTTGGTCGGGCCGATCATCATGACCATCTGGCGGCCTTCCATCTTCGGCATGTTCTCGACCTTGCCGATTTCCTTCACGTCCTCGGCCACGCGTTCCAGCAGCTCGCGGCCCAGGTTCTGGTGGGCCATCTCGCGGCCGCGGAAGCGCAGGGTCACCTTGACCTTGTCGCCGTTCTCGAGGAAGCGGACCACGTTGCGCATCTTGACCTCATAGTCGTGCACATCGGTGTTGGGGCGGAACTTCACCTCCTTCACCTCGATGATCTTCTGCTTCTTGCGGGCCTCGGACTCGCGCTTCTGCTGTTCGTATTTGAACTTGCCGAAATCCATGATCTTGCAGACCGGCGGCGTCGCGTTCGGGGAGATCTCGACAAGGTCCAGCCCGGCGTCTTCGGCCAGTTGCATGGCGCGGGAGGGGGTAACCACTCCGACGTTCTCTCCCTCGGCGCCGATCAGGCGGATTTCAGGAGCGCGGATCTTGTCGTTGATGCGGGGCCCGGTGTCGCGTGTCGGCGGAGCGTTGTGGGGTCTGCGAGCCAGTTTGTCGTTCCTTCGATGGTTGAGAGATTTGAGGGCGCAAGGTAGTCCTCGCCGCCTGACCTTTCAAGCCGCAATTCCTTGGGTATGCGATGATTCTGAGCGGGAAGGTGCGGGTGGTTGAGGGGGGCCGCCCCGGCGGCCACAGCGGGCGGGCCGGGGGGCGGCACCGGGGCCCTAGTTCAGAGGCGGCGCGGGTCTGGTGGATGACCGTTGCGGGGCGGGGTTCCGGAGTGTGCGCCCGGGGCGCGCGGCGATCGGTCCGAAAGCCGGAATTGTTCCTATTGTGAAACTATCCCTGCAAAATGCGCCGGATTATTTCCAAAAATATCGCATTCTGGATGTCCTGGGCTCACTCGCCAGCGGGTACGCCCTTGGGGTCGTCGCTGCCACGGAGGTATTTGAAGGTCCCGATGGAATGGGCGCAGAGCTTGCCCTCGTCGTCGCGCACCTCGGCCTCGGCCGAGAAGATCTTGCGCCCGCCCGAGGTGACCTTGGCCGCGACATGCAGCTTGCCGGTGCGCGACATGCCCACGTAGTTCACCGTGAGCGAGAGCGTCGCGCATTTGCGGAGCCGTCCGGGATAGGGGCAATAGAGCCCCGCGCCGGTCGAGGCGCTGTCGAGCACCGCCGCATAGACCCCGCCGTGGGTGAACTCGGCCTTGTTGTAATGCTGCGGGCCCAGCTCCAGCTCTCCCTTCAGCCAGCCGTCGCCGCGTTCGATGAAGCGGAACCCCAGCATCTGGTTGAACCCGCCCAGCTTGTACATGCCGGCGTGCTCCTGCGGTTCGATGGCGGTGTCGTCGGTCATCCGTGCTCCTCTCACATGGAAACACGCGCGCCGGGGTGGCGCGCGCGTCGTGGTCGCTCAGTGCCGGATCAGGCGGCCCGGGTCTGGTCGAGCAGCTTGCCCACGCCATCGGCAAAGCGCAGCCTTGCACCCGAGCGGTCCTGCAGTTCCTTGGGGGTCATGCCGTCGATGATCTCGGTCACCAGAAAGCCCTCGGGCGTGACGTCGATCACGGCCAGGTCGGTGTAGATGCGCTTGACGCAGCCGACGCCGGTCAGGGGATAGGTGCAGTGTTCCAGGATCCGGGGCGCGCCCGATTTGTCGTTGTGCTGCATCGTCACCCAGATGCGCTGCGCGCCGACCGCCAGATCCATCGCGCCGCCGACCGAGGCGATGGGATCGTTGTCCTCACGCGACCAGTTGGCGATATCGCCGTTCTCGGCCACCTGATAGGCGCCCAGGACGCAGAGCTGCAGATGCCCGCCGCGCACCAGCCCGAAGCTGAGGGCATGGTCGAAGATCGAGGCGCCCGGCAGCATGGTGATCGGCTTCTTGCCGGCGTTCACCAGGGTCTCGTCCTCCTGCCCCTCGGGCGGGGTGGGGCCCATGCCCAGGATGCCGTTTTCCGAATGCAGCAGGATGTCGCGCCCTTCGGGGAGGTAGTTGGCGACCTGTTCCGGCATGCCGATGCCGAGGTTCACGTGCCAGCCGTCCGAGATATCCTGCGCCAGGCGCGCGGCGATGCCTTCACGGGTAAGCGGTGTCATGCTGCAGTCCCCCATTCGTTTTCCGCGATGCGGCGGGATGTGACCAGGCGATCCACGCAGATGCCCGGGGTGACGATGATGTTCGGTTCCAGCGCGCCCAGTTCGACGATCTCGTCGGCCTCGACGATGGATGTCGTGGCGGCCATCGCCATCAGGGGCGCGAAATTGCGGGCGAGGTTCAGGTAGGTCAGGTTGCCCCAGCGGTCGGCCTTGTAGGCCTTGACCAGCGCCACGTCGGCCTTCAGCGCGGTTTCCAGCACATGGCCGACGCCGTCGAACATGCGGGTTTCCTTGCCCTCGGCCAGCTTGGTGCCATAGGCCGTGGGCGTGTAGAAGGCCGGGATGCCGCAGCCGGCGGCGCGGATGCGCTCGGCCAGGGTGCCCTGGGGCATGACCTCGATTTCAAGCCCGCCTTCCTCGACCCATTTCTTGACCTCGGCGCCCATCGAGCCGCGCGGGAACGAGCAGTAGAGCTTGCGCACCATCTTGTGGCGGAAGAGCATGGCCAGCCCCTCGTAGCCCGCGCCGGCATTGTTCGACACCAGTTCGATGTCCTTCACACCCGAGTCGATCAGGCCCTTGATCAGCATGTTCGGCCGGCCGGCCTCGCCGAAACCGGACACCATGATCCGTGATCCGTCCTTGATTCCCTCAAGCGCCTTTTCGACGCTGTCGCACCTTCGATCGAGCATGGCTCCTCCACATATTCGTCACATGGTTCAACTTGTTGACCGCCCGGTCAATAGATATTGACGCTGCCGCCGGTCCTTTCTAGCCTGTGTATGACGCAGAACAGTTTTCCGCAACGCGGAAAGGTCGGTTGCGCCGACAGGAGGAGCATAGACGTGCCGAACGCCCCGGTCACGCCGCAGAGCGCCAATGACAGCCACCTGCCGAGGCCGGCCCGGTGCTTGCCTCTGCCCGCCGGCGGGGCATTCGCCCACATCCGTGGTTTCGAATTTCGGCTGACCGGGGCGCGTGCGATGCTCTACGCTCGGGGCAGGGAGAATGCGGCCCCGGGGCCGCGCGGCGCGAGGAGAGGTCCGGGCAACCGGGCCGCGCCGGACACAGAACATGGGAGGACATGATGCAGCGTGACGTGCCCCTTTGGGCCCAGCATTACAACGAGGGGGTCGACCCCTTCTTCGTGCCCGAGAAGGTCTGCCTGAACACCATGCTCAAGCGGTCGTTCGAGCGTTTCGCCGATCTGACCCATTTCGAATATTACGGCAAGTCCTTCACCTATGGGCAGATGCGCGCGCTGGCGGCGCAGGTGGCGGCGGGGCTCACGGCAGCGGGGATCAAACGCGGCGACCGGGTGGCGCTGCACCTGCCGAACGCGCCCTGGCATCCGATCTTCTTCTTCGGCGTGATGACGGCGGGCGCGGCGGTGACGCATCTGTCGCCGCTGGATGCCGAGGCCGAGATCGCGCACAAGGTGCATGACGTCGATGCCAAGATGGTGATCTCGCTCACCACGCCGGAATTTTCGGGCCAGTTCCGCAACCTGGTGCAGCAGCCCGATTTTCCGCCGGTCTACCTGTGTCCCGATCCGGTGTCGGCCCGGGGCCGCGACTGCCCGGTTCCCCCCGGCATGCATGCGGTCGAGGAACTGATGGCGGGCCATGAGGGCGCGCCCTATGACCCGCCCGTGATGGCGCTGGACGAGGTCGCGCTGCTGCAGTTCACCGGCGGCACCACGGGCACGCCCAAGGCGGCGGTGCTGACGCATGGCAACCTTTCGGCATCGGTGCAGACCTACAACCACCTCAGCGCGGTCGAGGAGAATTCCGGCCCCGGCAAGCCCGGGATGCTCTACGCGCCGCTGTTTCACATCATGGGGCTGACCTCGGCGATGCTGAAACGGACGATGGAGGGCGGGCAGATGCACCTGCGCCTGCGCTTCGACGCGGCCTCGGTGGTGGACGATATCGAAAAGCACCGCATCGCCTCGTGTGGCGGGGTGCCGACGACCTGGATCGCGATCATGCAGCTGCCCGATATCGACAAGCGCGACCTGTCGAGCCTGGAATACATCGGCTCGGGCGGGGCGCCGCTGCCGGTCGAGGTCTACAACCGCATCCGCCAGCTGACCGGGCTGAAGCTGCGCGGCGGCTGGGGCATGACCGAAACCGCGTCCAACGGCACCTCGGTGCCCCGGACCATGCCGGACGAGAAGCTGGGCACCATCGGCATCCCGCTGCCGGGCTGCGACATGGCCATTGTCGATATCGAGGACGCCACCCGCCGCCTGGCCCCGGGCGAGACCGGCGAGATCATCTTCAAATCCCCCGCCGTGACCGAGGCCTATTGGCACAAGCCCGAGGAAACCCGCGAGGCCTTTGTCGACGGCTACTTGCTGACCGGCGATATCGGCTACATGGACGAGGACGGGTATTTCTACATCGTCGACCGCAAGAAGGACCTGATCCTGTCGGGCGGGTTCAACGTCTATCCGCTGACCATCGAGAACGCGATCCACATGCACCCCGACGTGGCCGAGGCGCTGGTGATCGGCGTGCCCGACGCCTATCGCGGCGAAAGCGCCAAGGCCTTCGTGGTGCTGAACCAGGGGGCGGAGCCCTTCACGCTGGAGGCGCTGCAGGCCTTTCTGCAGGACAAGCTGGGCCGCCACGAGGTGCCGCGCCACCTGGAGTTCCGCACCGAGCTGCCCCGCACCTCGGTCGGCAAGGCGTCGCGCAAGATGTTGAAGGACGAGGAAAAAACCAAACGCCAGGCCGCCGAGGCCTGACCGGAACCAGGGGGCGCACGCGCCCGAGGAGGAGGACATATGGACCTGAAATTCACTCCCGAGGAGGAGGCCTTTCGCCAGGAGGTGCGCGATTTCATCGACGCCAACCTGCCGGACGAGACGCGCGAATACATGAAGCTCGGCAATCCGCCGACCAAGGAAATGACCATCCAGTGGCAGCGGATGCTGAACACCAAGGGCTGGGCCACGCCGCGCTGGCCGGCCGAATGGGGCGGGCCGGGCTGGTCGGTGACGCAGGTCTATATCTTCCAGCAGGAAAACCAGAGCGCGCCGGCGCCCGATCCGCTGGGCTTCGGCGTGAACATGGTCGGCCCGGTGATCATCCAGTTCGGCAATGACGAACAGAAGAAACGCTTCCTGCCGCGCATCGCCAATCTGGACGACTGGTGGTGCCAGGGCTTTTCGGAACCCGGCTCGGGCTCGGATCTCGCCTCTCTCAAGACCAAGGCGGAATTCGACGGCGAGAACTGGATCGTGAACGGGCAGAAGACCTGGACCACACTGGCCCAGCATGCCGACTGGATCTTCGCGCTGGTGCGCACCTCGAACGAGGGCAAGAAGCAGGAAGGCATCTCGTTCCTGCTGATCGACATGAAGAGCCCGGGCGTCACCGTGCATCCGATCCAGACGATGGATGGCGGGCATGAGATCAACTCGGTCTTCTTCGACAACGTCAAGGTCCCGGCCGAGAACATGGTGGGCGAGGTCAACAAGGGCTGGACCTATGCCAAGTTCCTGCTGGGCAACGAACGCCTGGGCGCGCCGCGCGTCGGGGCCAGCCAGGCCAAGCTGAAAGAGCTGAAGGAGATCGCCCAGAAGCGCATCGTCCGGGGAAAGCCGCTCTGGGATCACCCGCGGTTCCGCGACAAGTTCGTCGAGGCGCAGATCGAGCTGAAGGCGCTGGAGATGACGGTGATGCGCGTGCTCTCGGGGATCGAGGCCGGGGCGGACCAGTCCAAGCCCGATCCCGCGACCAGCGTGATCAAGATCAAGGGCGCCCAGATGGTGCAGCGCATGACCGAGCTCTACGTCGAGGCGGCGGGCGAACAGGCCGCGCCCTGGATCGACGACGAGGGCGGCAATGCGCTTGTCGGGCCGGAGTGGACGGTGCGCGCGGCGCCCAACTACTTCAACTTCCGCAAATCCAGCATCTACGGCGGGTCCGACCAGGTGCAGAAGGGGATCATCTCCAAGGCGATCCTTGGATTGTGAGGCTGAACCATGAACTTTGAACTGAACGACGAACAGCGGATGCTGTCGGAAAGCCTCTCGCGCTTCCTGGCCGACCGCTATGCCTTTGACAAAAGACAGAAATTCGTGGCGATGCCCACGGGATTCGACCGTGCGATCTGGCAGGGCTATGCCGATATGGGCCTCTTTGCCCTGCCGTTTTCCGAGGAAGAGGGCGGCATCGGCGGCACCGCGGCCGAGACGATGCTGGTGGCCGAGGCCATGGGCAGCGCGATCACCGTGGAGCCCTGGCTGGAAGCCATCGCCATCGCGCCCGCGCTGCTCAAGGCCGGATCGGCCGAGCAGCAGGCCGGTGTCATCGAGGGGCTGATCGCGGGCGAGATCGTGCCGACCTGGGCGCATCTCGAAACCGGCATGATCGACCGGGGCGAGGGCATCCAGACGCAGGAGAACGGCGGCAAGCTGTCGGGGACCAAGACGGTGGTGAGCTACGGTGAAGAGGCCGATCTGATCTTTGTCACCGCGCTGGATGCCTCGGGCGCGACCGGCCTTTACATGGTGCGCAAGGGCGCCGGGGGGATGGAGGCGCGCAGCTACCGCACCCAGGACGAACAGCGCGCCTCGGAGCTGACCTTCGACGGGACCCCGGCCGAGAAGCTGGCCGGCGGGATCCCTGCCGATGTCGCGATCGGCATGGCCGAGTCCAAGGCGCTGGCCGCCAGCATCGGCGAGGCGCTTGGCGCGATGGAGAAGGCGATCGACCTGACCGTGGCCTATATCAAGGAGCGCGAGCAGTTCGGCCGGCCCATCGGCACCTTCCAGGCCCTGCAGCACATCGCGGCCCAGGCGGTGGTGGAGAAGGAGCAGGTCAAGTCGATGGCGATGTATGCCGCGCTGATGTGCGAGGACGAGGACGTGACGACCCGCGACCTTGCGCTGTCGACCGCCAAGGTCAAGATGTGCGACGCCTCGCGCTATGTCGGGCAGATGGCGATCCAGCTGCATGGCGGCGTCGGGATGACGATGGAATATGCCATCGGCCATTACTTCAAGCGGCTGACCATGCTGGAGATTGCCTGGGGCGACCGGGATTTCCATATGGATCGCCTCTGCGAGGCCGGGGGTCTCGCCGCCTGACCGGGCGGCGAATTTTCGACGAAAATTCGGGCGGGCTGCCGGGGTGGACCCTGGCGGCCCGGTTCCGTCACAAGGGGAGCCACAGATGCAAATCGACGAAACCATGCGGCAGCGCCGCTCGATCCGCGGGTTCAGGCCGGATCCGGTGCCCCAGGCGCTGCTGGAAGAGGTGATCGAACTGGCCAATTGCGCGCCGTCCTCGATGAACACCCAGCCCTGGCACCTGCATGTGCTGACGGGCGCGCCGCTGGAGAAGGTGCGCGCCGGCAATACCGAGCGGATGCTGGCTGGCGTGCCGCCCTCGCGCGAGATCAGGGCGCATGGCAAATACGAGGGCGTGCATCGCGACCGCCAGGTCGAAATCGCCAAGCAGCTCTTCGCGGCCATGGGGATCGAGCGCCACGATGCCGAGCGGCGGCAGGACTGGGTGATGCGCGGCTTTCGCCAGTTCGACGCGCCGGTCTCGGTTGTGGTGACCTATGACAAGGCGCTGGACGAGCACGGGCCGGTGGCGATCTTCGACGCGGGGGCCGTGACCTATGGCCTGGTGCTGGCGGCCTGGAGCCGGGGCCTGGGCGCGGTGATCAACGGGCAGGGCATCATGCAGTCGCCGGTGGTGCGCGAGCATGCCCGCATCCCCGAGGACCAGGTGATCCTGACCTGTGTCGCCCTCGGCTGGCCGGACGAGAGTTTTTCGGCCAACGGGGTCAAGTCGGTCCGCCGGGGCGTGGGCGAGATGGCGACCTTTCACGGCTTCGACTGAGGCGTTTCGCGGGGGGGCGGGCCAAAGGGGCCGCCCCGGTTCGCGCGCGGCCGGGCCGACCGTCGGGCCGGGTCAGCCCCAGGGACCGCTGCCGCGCCGCTTCGGTTGCTCGCGTGCGGCGGGGGCCGAACCGCCCCAGGGGGCGGCGCCCGCATCGCTGCGCGGGGCCCGGCGGGCAGGGGCCCGGTCATCGGCGCCGGCCATGGCGCGCAGAGCCGCCACGCGGTTTTCGGTCGCCGGGTGGGTGGCAAAGAGGTTGTCCATCCGCTGCCCGTGCAGCGGGTTGATGATGAACATATGCGCCGTCGCCGGGTGCCGTTCCGCCGCCATGTTGTCGACACGCGCCGCGCCCTGCTGGATCCGTTCCAGCGCCGAGGCGAGCCAGAGCGGATGGCCGCAGATCTCGGCCCCCGCCTTGTCGGCGGCATATTCCCGCGTGCGCGAGATCGCCATCTGCACCAGCGCCGCGGCCATCGGGGCCAGGATCATCATCGCCAGCGTGCCGATCAGCCCCAGCCTTTCGCGTGTGCCGCCAAAGAACAGGGCGAAGTTCGCCAGCATCGAGATCGCACCGGCAAAGGTTGCGGTCACGGTCATGATTGCGGTGTCGTGGTTTCGGATATGGGCCAGCTCATGCGCGACCACGCCCGCCAGTTCCTCGCGCGACAGCGTGCGCAGCAGGCCCGAGGTCACCGCCACGGCGGCATTTCCGGGGTTGCGCCCGGTGGCAAAGGCGTTCGGCTGGTCGGTCTCGATCAGGTAGACGGCCGGCGTGGGCAGCCGGGCGTTCGCGGCCAGCTCGCTCACCATGTCATAAAGGCCGAAGCGGTCGCGCGGGCCGAGCAGCTGCGCATTGTGCATGCGCAGGACCATCTTGTCCGAGTTCCACCAGGTGAAGACGTTCATGCCCGCGGCCACGACAAGCGCGATCAGCGCGCCGCCCGCGCCACCCATCAGGTAGCCGATCCCCATGAAGAGGGCGGTCATCGCCGCCATCAGCAGGGCTGTCTTGAAATATCCCATTGCCATCGCCTCCGCTCGCCCGTTCATGCGCGGGCCTGTCAGATATAGGGAGTGTAGATGTCTCCGCAACGGAGGGTCTGCAGCGCGCAGGCGGTGCGGCTGTCACAGGCGTGTTCCATCACATCCGGACACAACCGCTGGCGGCAACCCGGGCGCTCATGGCTTGCCGAACGCCCCGCCTGTCGGTGATCCAACGCGGGCGGTCCGGCGTTCCCCGAACGGGCGAAAGGGCCGGGGAGGGGGCAGCGCAGCCCTTCCGGTGGTGTCGCAAGACACCCGCGCTGCCCGAAATCGGTTCTTGCGGCCCCCGACGGCGCGGCGTGGGCCGGGCCTTATTCCGCCGCGGCCGCGTGACTCTGCCAGCCGAGTTGGCCGGCCAGCCGGGCCTGTGCCTCGTCGAACTCGCGTGCCAGGCGGTCGACCAGTTCGGCGGTCGGCACGATGCCCTTGACCGCGCCGATCCCCTGGCCGGAGCCCCAGATGTCTTTCCACTTCTTGGCCTTGGACCCTTCGCCCGAGCCGAAGTTCATCGCCGAGGGGTCCGAGCGTTCCAGCGCGTCCGGATCCATGCCCGCATTGGCGATGGAGGGCTTGAGATAGTTCCCCCAGACCCCGGTGAACAGGTTGGAATAGACGATGTCCGAGGCGCCGTAGCCCGCGATCATCTCCTTGTAGCCCGGCACCGCATTGGCCTCTTCCGTCGCGATGAAGGCCGACCCGGCGTAACCGCCGTCAGCCCCCATGGCGAGGGCCGCCAGGATCGAGTCGCCCCTGGCGATGGCGCCGGACAGGTAGAGCGGACCGTCGAACCATTCGCGGATCTCGGCCACCAGGGCCAGCGGGGATTGCGACCCCGCATGGCCACCCGCACCGGCGGCAACAGCGATCAGCCCGTCGGCGCCCTTTTCGATGGCCTTGTGGGCGAAGGTGTCGTTGATGATGTCATGCAGGACCACCGCGCCCACGGAATGCGCGGCCTCGTAGACCCAGGGCTGCGCGCCCAGCGAGGTGATCCAGACCGGGACCTTGTGCTTGACGCAGATCTCGACATCCCGTTCCAGCCGGGCGTTGGACCGATGCACGATCTGGTTCACCGCATAGGGCGCGGCGGGATAGTCCGGGTTGGACTGGTTGTGCCGGTCCAGCTCCTCGCTGATATGGGTCAGCCAGCGGTCCAGCTCGATCGGCTCGCCTTCCTTTTCGCGCGCGTTCAGCGCGGGAAAGGCGCCGACGATTCCGGCCTTGCACTGGGCCAGCACCAGATCGGGGTTCGAGATGATGAAAAGCGGGCTGCCGATCAGCGGGATCCGCAGGTTCTGCAGGATTGGGGGCACTGCCATTTGGTTCCTCCCTTGGCCGTTCCGTCTGCCCGGACCGGGGTCCGGGCGGTCAGTCTGGCCCCATGCTATGCCCCGTGCTGGGGAAATGGAATTGCTTTCCGCGCGGTGGTTTCGTGCCGCTGCGTCACGGACATGTATGTGTGACAGGGGTGGCGCGCAGCCGCCTTTGCGCCTCGTCCCCGGGCCGGCAGGGGGCCCGAGGCCCGGAAGATTTCAGTTGGGCGCATGGGGCGGTCCGGTCCGAGTCCCCACGTGACAGCCGGGTGACCGGAACCGGGATCGCGGCGTGGCGGCAATCAGCCAGGGCTAGGGGTGCGTGTCGACCTGTCCCGCCAACGACCGACCCGCGCCCTGCGCCGGGGGTGAGGCCCGGCACCTGTCAGCCCGGCGCGAGCGGGCGCAAGGTTCAGACCCATCCGTGACCGCAGGGTGCCCTGCGCCGGGGCCAAAGCCCGGCAACTGTCAGCCTGGCGTGCGGGTCCGTTCGGTGCGGGTGGCCGTGGCGTCGAGCCTGCCCGAAGCGTCCACCGAGACGCCGAACAGGCCAAGCGCCTGCGCGGGCGTGTAGCGGCCCAGCCTCACGTCCTCGGCCACAGCCGCGGGGTCGCGCGTCATCGGATCGCCCCAGCCGCCGCCGCCCGGGGTGCACACATGCACCACGTCGCCGGGGGCCAGCGCGATGTCCTGCTCCTTGGACAGATGCGGGGGGACATGCACCACGCCGTCGCGGATCACCTCGACCCGGTTCACCGCCCCGTCCGATCCGCCCTGCGCGCCCTGCGGCCCGAACCGCCCGTGATCCATCACGAAACTCGCCCGCGCCGCACCGCGCCGCAGCTCGACCGCGTAATCCAGCCCGAAGCCGCCGCGATGCCGCCCGGCGCCGCCCGATCCCTCGTGCAGGCGGTAATGGCGGTACAGGACGGGAAACTGCTGCTCCATGATTTCCACCGGCGGGGCCTTGGAGATGCCGATGGTGGAACAGCCGTTGGACAGCCCGTCGTGATCGGCATTGCCGCCGTAGCCGCCGCCCGAAAGCTGGTACATGACAAAATCCCGCCCGCGCTCCGGGTCGTGCCCGCCCAGGGCGAAGTTGCCCGAGGTGCCGGCGGGGGCCGCGGTCACCCGGTCGGGCAGGGCGGGGGCCAGGGCGGCAAAGACCGCCTCGGCGATGCGCTGGCTGACCTCGGCCGCGCAGCCCGAGACCGGGCGCGGGTATTGCGCATCAAGGAAGGTGCCGGCCACGCCGGTCACCTCCAGCGGTTCGAAGGCCCCGGCGCTGATCGGCACCTCGGGAAAGATGTGCCGCATCGCCAGATAGACCGAGGACAGCGTGGTGGCGAGGACCGAATTCATCGGCCCCGTGCAGGGCGCCGAGGAGCCGGTGAAGTCGAAAACCAGCCGCCCGTCCCGCCGCGTCACCGCCAGGCAGATTTCCAGCGGCTCGGGGGTCACGCCGTCGCTGTCGACCCAGGCCACCGCCTCGTGCCGCCCCTCGGGGATCTCGGCGACAAAGGCGCGCATCTGCTGCGCGGCCCGGCTGCGCAGCTCGGCGATGGCGGCGCGCACGGTGTCGTCGCCGTAGCGGTCCATCAACTCGCCCAGCCGTGCCTCGCCCACCTTGAGCGCCGCCGCCTGGG
Organism: Pseudooceanicola pacificus; assembly: GCF_009789075.1. Lineage (GTDB taxonomy): Bacteria > Pseudomonadota > Alphaproteobacteria > Rhodobacterales > Rhodobacteraceae > Pseudooceanicola > Pseudooceanicola pacificus. The sequence continues at coordinate 164,514 of NZ_WNXQ01000007.1, read as the reverse complement.
CCTGCACGTCGCCGATGCGCTGGTCGGCCACCCGGATATTGGAGCAGATGATGGCATAGATCTCGTGGTCGAGCTGGCCGCGCTTGAACAGGCGCACGGGCGGCAGGCGCAGCCCCTCCTGTTCGACGCTGGTGGCCGAGGCCGAAAAGCCCCCTGGCACCGCGCCGCCGGTATCGGGCCAGTGGCCCGTGTTGGACAGCCAGCAGAAGATCCGGCCATCGCGCCAGAAGGGCATGGCAAAGCGCACGTCCATCAGATGCGTGCCGCCGAGATAGGGATCGTTGACGATGTAGATGTCGCCCGGTTCCGGGGCCGCCGTCACGCCATCGCGGATCCGTTCGACCAGCACCCGGGTGGAATATTGCATCGTGCCGACAAAGACCGGCAGCCCCTGTGAACCCTGTGCGATCAGCGCGCCGTCCTCGGCGGCGTAGATCCCGTCCGAGCGGTCGTTGGCCTCGGCGATCACCGGCGAAAAGGCGGCGCGCGAGAAGGAGAGGTCCATCTCGTCGCAGACCTGCTGCAGCCCGGCCTGGATGACGGAAAGGGTGATCGGATCGAGGGTCATGCGACGGGCTTTCCCTTGGATGTGGCGGCCAGCGCGAGCGGTGCGTCACGCGGCTGGACGGGGGCGTATGGAATATCGCTGGCGGATGGCGGGCGAAGACGGACGCATGCGTACGGAGATTCCAGGCGGGCGCGCCTCAAAGTCAGTACGAAATCGTATGGTCCTGCGGCGTGGAGCGGTCTTATCGAGGGACGTAGGACCGGCCTGCCTGTGCCCTGCCGGCCCGGGCGACCTGCCCGCGCGGGGGCAATTCCCGGGCCGGAAGACAGCCATAGCAACACCTTGCTCGCGATCCGCCTGGACCGTTTCGCCACGTCACTCCCGAAAGTAGACGCCGCCGTATGGTTGCGGTCCCGCATCACCCCGCCGCCCCGACATGCACGATGATATTGCCCAGCCTGTCCCCCCGCGCGACATCGCCCGGCGGGATCAGGATCGTGGTATCCATCTGCTCGATCACCGCCGGCCCGGTGATCTCGGCCTCCAGCGGCAGGGCATCGCGCAGGTAGACCGGCGTGTCATGCGCGGCGCCGTCAAAGATCACGTCGCGCCGGGTGCGCAGGGCCTCTGCCACGGTCGCGCGCCGTCCGGCGGGGTCGATCAGCACCGACAGGTCCAGCGGTTCGCGCACCCCGATGACCGAGCAATTGGCGTTGACCACCGAGGCGCGGATCGTGTCGAGACGCACGCGGAAGCGGTTCCAGTAGACCTCCTCGAACTTCGCCTGCAGGGCCTCGCGGGTGATCCCGGGCCCGTCGAGCGCCACCCGCAGCAGATGCGTCTGGCCGATGAACTGCATGTCGAGCGACAGGACCCGGCGGACCTCGCGCAGGGGTACGGTCTCGCGGGCGATCAGGGCGCGGCCCTCGGCCTCCTGCGCCTGCAGCACGGCGGCGAGGTCCTCCATGTGCAACCTGTCGAGCGGACGGTTCAGCGTGGTGACGAAATCGTGCCGCAGGTCGGCCACCACGCAGCCGAGCGCATTGGTGATGCCGGGGCGGGCGGGGACCAGAACGCGCGGCACGCCCAGCTCGCGGGCCAGGGCGCAGGCATGCAAGGGCCCCGCGCCACCAAAGGCGAAGAGCGCGAAATCGCGCGGATCGGCGCCCAGCGAGACCGAGACCATGCGGATCGCCCCGGCCATCCTGACATTGGCCATGCGCACCACGGCCTCGGCCGCCTCCTCGGGCGTCAGGCCCAGTGGCGCGCCCAGATTTTCGTCGAAAATCTGACGCACCCGCTCCAGGGTCACGCCGCCTTCGACCGATTTCAGCCGCGACGGGTCCAGCCGGCCCAACAGGAGATTGGCGTCGGAAATCGTCGGCTCGGTCCCGCCGCGGCCATAGCAGATCGGCCCCGGCACGGCCCCCGCGCTGTGCGGCCCGACCTCCAGCAGCCCCGCCGCATTGACCCGCGCGATCGACCCGCCACCGGCGCCCACGGTGCGCACGTCGACCATCGGCACATGGATCGGCATGGCATATTCGATCTCGATCTCGTTCGACACCGCAGGCTCCGCCCCGCGGATCAGCGCCACGTCGGTCGAGGTGCCGCCCATGTCATAGGTCAGCAGATCCGGCATGCCCGCCGCCCGCCCGGTGAAGGCCGCCGCCATGACCCCCGAGGCCGGGCCCGACATCACCGTCTTGGCCGCCTCGCGCGCCACCTTGCCGGCCGAGACCATACCGCCATTGCCGTTCATCACCAGCAGCTCGCCACGATACCCGCCCGCGGCCAGCTCCCCGGCCAGGCGCGAGACATAGCGCTCCAGCAGCGGCTGGACCGAGGCATTGACCGCCGCCGTCACCCCGCGCTCGAACTCGCGGCTTTCCGACAGCAGGGCGTGGCCCAGGGTGACATGATCGTTCGGCCAGACCTCGGCCAGGATCTCGCCCGCCCTCAGCTCATGCGCCGGGTTGGCATAGGCATGCAGGAAATGCACCACAACCGAGACGCATCCCGCCTCCAGCAGGGCCCGCGCCTCGCGTTTCAGCGCATCCTCGTCCAGCGCGGTGACCACGCGGCCCTGGGCATCCATCCGCTCTGGCACCTCGCGGCGCAGGTCGCGCGGGATCACGGGGCGGAACTCTCCCTTCATGCCGTAGGCCTGCGGCCGGGTGCGCCGCCCCAGCTCCAGCACGTCGCGGAAGCCTGCGGTGGTGATCAGGCCGGTCCGCGCCAGCTTGCGCTCCAGCACGGCGTTGGTCGTGGTGGTCGTGCCATGCACCACCAGCGCCACCGCGCCCAGGTCGGCCCCGGCCTCCCGCGTTGCGGCCATGACCCCGCCCGCCTGGTTGTCCAGCGTCGAGGGCACCTTGGCCAGCCGTACCGCCCCGCTGGAGGGATCGACCAGCACGAGGTCGGTGAACGTCCCCCCGACGTCGACGCCGATCACCTGTTCCGCCATGCCAGCCTCCAAATCCATTTGTGTGCAAATGATTTTCAGCGGCGCGGCCCTTTGTCAATGATCCAGGCCGCCAACCGCCCCGCTCTCGGCCCCTGCCGCCCGGCAGAGCAACACGATCCTTCATCTCGTCACAAATACTCAAATCCGCGCCTTGCCGACAGCGCAACAACCGATCATCCGCAAGACCCGGCCCGCGCAAGCCACCCGCTATCGTCCCCTCACTCCGGCGGGGCGGCGGACCGGCGGCACCTTTCCGCGCGGCATCGTCGCATCTTGCATTCCCCCGGCCGTGCGGGACAATCGCCCCATGACACGGCGCTGGCTTCTCCCTCTCCTGCTGCTCCCCGGCCGGGCCTCGGCCCATGCGTCCGAACAGGGCTTTGTCCTGCTGCTGCCGACCGACCTCTATATCGCGGGCGGCGTGGCCTCGGTGATCGCGACGGTCATCCTGATTGCCCTGGTTCCGCCGGGCGCCGCCCGCGCGCTGTTCCGGCCCGTGCGAGTCGCGCCGCGCCCGGCAGGCCCGGGGGCGCCGGTTGCGGGGGGCATCGGCCTTGCGGTCTTCCTCTGGATGGTGGCCGAGGGCGTGACCAGGTCGCAGGACCCGACGCATAATGCCATGCCGCTGATGCTGTGGAGCGGGTTCTGGATTTTCCTGCTGACCGCGCAGGGCCTCTTTGGCGACATCTGGCGCCGCGCCAACCCTTGGGTCGCGCTCTGGTGGCTGCGCCGCCGCCGCCATGCCCGCCTGCACCTGCCGCGCCGTCTGGGCGCCTGGCCGGCGGTGGCGATGCTGATGGTCTTTGCCGCCTTCCTGCTGGCCGACCCGGCCCCGGCAGCGCCCGAGAGGCTGGCGCGGATCGCGGCTGTCTACTGGGCGGTGAACATGGCGGGCGTGATGGCCTGCGGGCCGCGCTGGCTGTTCCGGGTAGAGCCGCTGAGCGTGCTCGCCCGCGCCTATGCCGGCATGGCGCCGTTCGGGCGGCGGCGGGGCGGGATCGCCATCGGCCTGCCGGGCTGGCGCTGGATCGCGGCGCCCCGGCCCGCCACCGGCATGGCGGTCTTCCTGATTCTCGCGCTTGGCATCGGCACCTTCGACGGGCTGAACGAGACCTTCTGGTGGTTCGGCCTGATCGGCGTGAACCCGCTGGAATTCTCGGGCCGGTCCTCGGTCGTGGGCACGTCGCTTGCGGGCCTCGCCGCTGCCTGCCTCCTGCTGGTCGCCGCCTTTGCCGCGACGATCAAGGCGGGGCTGATCCTGGCCGAATCGGACCTGCCGCTGGCCCTGGCCTTTCGTGCGCTGGCCCCGTCGATCCTGCCGATCGCGCTTGGCTATCACGTGGCGCATTACCTGCCCACGGCGCTGGTCGACGGGCAATATCTGGGCCTGCAGCTCAACGATCCCTTCGGGCAGGGCTGGAACCTGCTGGGGCTGGCCGGGCATCGGGTCACCACGGGATTCTTCAACACCCGCGACACGGTGCAGGTGATCTGGCTGAGCCAGGCCGCCGCGGTGGTCCTGGGGCACATGATCGCGGTGCTGATGGCCCATGTCCGGGCGCTGTCGCTGTTCGGAACGCACGGAAAAGCGGCAGTTTCCCAGATTCCCCTGGCGCTTTTCATGGTGATCTACACGCTTTTCGGGCTCTGGCTGCTCGCCTCGCCCCGTGGCGGCTGATTGCAGGTGCCAAAATTCTGGACAACTCGTTTGTATACATACAGACTGCATTGCAGAGCCCCGGCTACAAGGGGTCGGCACATCGTTCTCAACAGGGATGACCAGAGATGACCAAGTCTTCAGATCGCCTAATCACGCCCAACCGCCGCTCGGTTCTCAAGACGCTCGGCGTTGCCGGTGCCGCCACCGCACTGCCGCTCTGGGCGCGCTACACCCATGCCCAGACGGCCGAGCCGATCCGCATCGGGTTCCAGAAACACGCCACCGGAATCGGTGCCGCCTATGGCCGCTGGTACGAGCGGACCTCGGTCGCCGCGGTCGAGAAGATCAACGCCGAGGGCGGGATCAACGGCCGCATGGTCGAACTGGTGACCGAGGATGACGGCACCGATCCCAAGCGCGGCGCGGAGGTGCTGGAGAAATTCGCCAACCAGTCCAACTGCGACATCGCCTTCGGCACGCTGTTCTCGCATGTGGTGATCGGCTCGGCCCCCCGCGCCGGAGAGCTGAAGCTGCCCTATTTCGTGGTCTCCGAGGGGCACCACGTCGCATCCGGCATGCTGAACCGCTGGACGCTGCAGCCCGGCATCACCGATGTGAAAAGCCAGATCCAGGCGATGGCCCCCTTCATCACCGACACGCTGGGCAAGAAGGTCACGATGATCTTCCCCGATTTCGCCTTTGGCTACGATCACCGCGACAACCTGACCCCGGCCATCGAAAAGGCGGGCGGCGAGGTGCTGGCGCAGATCGCGATCCCGCCGACCGAAACCTCGTTCACCAAGTATTTCCCCAAGATCCCCCGCGACACCGAGGTGATCTATCACGTCATGGTCGGCCCCGCCGTGCTGACCTTCGTCAAGGAACTGGGCGAGTTCTTCGGCCCCTCCGCGCCGCAGCTCTTCGGCTTCATCGACTCGCTGGAGGCGGTCGACATGTCCTCGCCGGGGCTCGAATTCCTCGACGGCAGCTATTTCTGGGAGGGCAACCCCCGCTACCTGCAGCCCGATGCGCCGGATTACGTCAAAGCCTACCGTGACGCCGTCGGCATCGACGCGAACGGCGCCAGCGTGAGCGATCCCAAGGATGTCTCGACCTCGGCGCATATGTTCGGGTGCTGGGAAACCCTGCATGTCATCAAGGCGGGGATGGAGGCCTCGGGCTATGCCTCCACCGCCGACCGGCAGAAACTGGTCGAGGCGGTCGAGGCCATGTCCGAGATGGAGGCCGGCGCCGCCCATCCGCAGGGGCCCAAGCTGTTCAACGGCAAGACCCACCAGGTGTTCGGCCAGCAGTACATTTCCAAGGTCGAGGGCGGCAAGCTGATGGTCCAGCACACCGCCAGCATCGACGATACGCTCTATCCCGACGAGGTCGATTACACCTCGATGAGCTTCTGAACCGATGGCGTCGCTCGCCCCGTTCGTGATGTTCCAGGGTACGGCCGCCGAGGCGGTCGAGACCTATTGCGCCATCCTGCCCGATGCCCGGGCCGAGGTGGTGCAGAATGACGGGGCGGGCGCGCCGCAACTCTGGCGGCTGGAGGTGGCGGGGACCGAGATCATGGTGCTCGACAGCCCTGCCGTGCACGATTTCGACCTGACCGCCAGCCTGTCCTTCTACCTGACCTGCGACAGCTCCGAGGAGGTCGACCGCCTCTATGCCGCGCTGGCCGAGGACGGCAAGGTGATGATGCCGCTGGACAGCTATCCCTTTGCCGAGCGCTATGCCTGGGTGACCGACCGCTTCGGGCTCAGCTGGCAGATCCGTACCAAGACCTGACGCATGGATTTCGGCCCCTATCTGATGCTCGCGATGCTCGAGGGCGCCGTCATGGCGGCGGTGCTGGCGTTGACCGCCTCGGGCCTCAGCCTCGTCTTCGGCGTGATGCGCGTGGTGAACGTGGCGCATGGCGAATTCTACATGCTGGGCGCGGTGGTCGCCTGGTTCGTGGCCCAGCACGTGGGCGGCGGCCCGGCCATCGGCTTTGTCGCCGCGCTGATCCTGGCCCCGCTGCTGGTCGGCGGGCTGGCGGCACTGGCCGACATGACCATCCTCAAGCGCATCGACTACGATCCCGAACGCACCATCGTGGCCACCATCGGGCTGCTCTACGTGATCCAGCAGGTGGCGCTGATGACCTATGGCCCCAATGCCCAGCCGGTCGAGCCGCCGTTCAATCAGCGGATCGCGCTGCCCTGGCTCGAATGGGGCGACGGCGGTCTGGCCATCTATTTCCCCTGGGGGCTGTCGACCACCTCGTACAAGCTGTTCGTCATCATTGCGGCGGTGGCCGTGATCCTGGCGGTCTGGCTGCTGATGAGCCGGTCCAAGGCCGGTCTGATCATGCGCGCCACCCAGCTCGACGGCGAGATGGCCACCGCCTTCGGCATCCCGGTCGAACGGGTCTATGCGGCGGTCTTCGGCATCGGGGCAGGGCTGGCGGCCCTGGCCGGGGTGCTGATCGTGCCGATCCAGCAGGCGCATTACCTGATGGGCGGCGACGCCCTGCTGCTGTCCTTCATCGTGGTGATCATCGGCGGGCTGGGCTCGCTGCCGGGCACCATCGTCGCGGCGGTGCTGATCGGCATGTCCGACGGCATCATCTCGGTCTTCTTCTCGCCCACGCTGGCCAAGATCATCGCCACACTGCTGGTCGCCCTGGTGCTGGTGTTCCGCCCGCAGGGCCTGTTCGGGGCCAGGGCGCGATGAGCCGGGCGCTGATCCTCCACCTCGGCCTGCTGGCCGTGCTGCTGGCGGGCAATGTCCTGCTGCCGGCCTATCATCACGGCAACATGGCGCGGATCATGGTGCTGGCGGTCTATGCCATGGGCTACAACATCGCCTTCGGATATACCGGGCTGCTGTCGCTGGGCCATGCCATGTTCTTTGCCGCCGGCATGTACGGCATGGGGCTGGCGATCCGCCTGGCCGACGCGGGCGCGCTGCCGGCCATGCTGACCGGGCTGGCCGCGGGGGCGGGGCTGTCGCTGGTCGTGGGCCTGCTGGCGCTGCGCACGGCGGGTGTCTCGTTCATGATCGTGACGCTGATGTTCAGCCAGGCCTGCTACCTCGCCATCCTCTACTTCGGCGAATGGACGCGCGGGGACGAGGGGTTTGTCATCCAGGCCGTGGACCGGACGCTTTTCGGCATCGACCTCAGCGATCCCGGCAACCGCTATATCGCGGCCTGGCTGCTGTTCTCGGCGGTGCTGCTGCTGACCCTGCGCCTGGTGCGCCGCCCGGCGGGGCGGGTGTTTGTCGCCATCCGCGAGAACGAGGAACGCGCCCGCCTGCTGGGCTATGACACCTTCCGCGCCAAGCTGAGCGCGCTGGTGATCTCGGGCACGATCTCGGCCGCCGGGGGCGCGGCCTACGGGCTGCTCTTCGGCTATGCCGGGGCCAGCTTCGCGGGGGTGCAATATTCGATCTTCCCGCTGCTGTGGGTGTTGCTGGGCGGGGCGGGCACGGTGGTCGGGCCGCTGCTGGGGACGCTGTTCATGTTCTACCTGATCGACCTCTCCTCGGGCTTCACCGAGGCCTATATGCTGATCGCGGGCCTGGTGCTGATCGGCCTGACGCTGTTTGCCCCGCAGGGCATCGCGGGCGAGCTGCGCCGCCGGCTGTGGAAGGGCCTGCCATGAGCGCGCCGATCCTTTCGACCCGGGGGCTGTCGCGCGCCTTTCACGGGCTGCAGGCGGTGTCGAACGTGGATTTCGACCTGCCCCCGAACGAGGTGCGCGCCCTGATCGGGCCCAATGGCGCGGGCAAGACCACCTTCGTCTCGATGCTGATCGGGCGCATCCCGCCCACCGGCGGGCGCATCGCCTTCGACGGCGCCGATGTGACCGACCTGCCGGCCCATGCCCGGGTCGCGCGGGGGATGGCCTATACCTTCCAGATCACCTCGGTCTTCTCGCGCCTCTCGGTGCACGAGAACGTGGCCCTGGCCGCGCGCCGCCGCCTGGGCGGCGATGCCGCGGCGGTGGACGGGGCGGTGACGCAGGCCCTGGCGCGGGTCGGGCTGGGCGACAGGGCCGATGACGCGGCCGAGGATCTGTCCTACGGCCACCAGCGCCTTCTGGAGATCGCCATGGGGCTGGCCCAGAAACCCCGCCTGATGATCCTGGACGAGCCGACCCAGGGCCTGGCGGAAAGCGAGATCGCGGCCTTCAAGGTGCTGATCCGCGAACTTGCCGCCGAGACCACGATCCTGCTGATCGAGCACAACATGGCCGTGGTCATGGAACTGGCCGACCGGATCACCGTGCTGAACTTCGGCGAGGTGCTGGCCGAGGGCACGCCCGCCGAGATCCACGCCAATGCCGACGTGCAGGCGGCCTATCTCGGGACAGGAGGCGCGGATGCGTGATCGGCTCTCCGCCCCGGCGCGGCAAGGGTGCCCGGCGGCGGGACATGGATTTGAGGCCTCCGGCGGGAGTATTTCCGACGAGATGAAGCCCGTGGATGCGCCCTGTCTTCATCTCGTTCCAAATACTCCCGCCGGAGGCTTCGGCGCGCAGCGCCGACCGGGGCAGGGCGGGCCGTCATGCTAGAGATCGACGGCATCACCGCGGGCTACGGCCCGGCCACCGTGCTGCGCGCGCTGTCGCTGCGCGCGGCGCCGGGGCAGATCACCTGCCTGATGGGGCGCAACGGGGCCGGCAAGACCACCACGATGAAGGCGATCATGGGCCTGCTGCCGGTCACCGCCGGGACGATCACGCTGGACGGAGCGCCGCTTTCGGGCCTGCCGGCGCATGAGGTGCCGCGCCGGGGTGTCGGTTACATCCCGCAGGGGCGGCGGCTGTTCGGAGAGCTGACGGTGGCCCAGAACCTGACCGTCGGCCTGATGACCCGCAAGAGCGGCCCTGACACGCGCGAGGAGGTGCTGGAGCTGTTCCCCCGTCTGCGCGAGCGGCTGGCCCAGAGGGCCGATACCCTGTCGGGCGGCGAGCAGCAGATGCTGGCCACTGCCCGTGCGCTCTGCCTCAGGCCCCGGCTGCTGCTGCTGGACGAACCGACCGAGGGGCTGCAGCCCTCGATGATCGAGGCGATCCGCCAGGTCATCCTGCGGATGCGCGACAGCGGGGCCATCGTGCTGCTGGTCGAGCAGCGAATCGATGCGGTTCTGGCGATGGCCGATCACGTGCACGTGATCGAGAACGGGCGGAATCTGGAGGATCTGGATGCCGCGGCCCTGGCCGCCGATCCGTCGCGGCTGCGCGCTCATCTGGGTGTGTGACCGGTTGGCCCAGGGGCGCGACCCGGGCCGTCAGCCCAGCCGGGCCAGCATCTCGACAAAGGCGATGCGCTCGTCCTCTGACAGCGGTTCCAGCGTTTCGGCGCTGATGCGCAGGGCGGTGGCGGTAAGCGACTCGTAGAGCGCGCGCCCCTCGTCCGAGGCCGCCAGCAGCAGGCGCCGCTTGTCGTTCGCGTCCTGGGTCGAGGCGATGAGCCCCTTGTCCCGCAGCCGGTCGACCACGCCCTTGATCGTCGCCGCATCCATCGCCGTGGCCCGGCCGAGCGCGTTCTGCGACACCGCCCCCAGCTCGCAAATCTTGGCCAGGGCGGCGAACTGGGTCGGCGTCAGCTCGGGCAGGGCCTGGCCGAAGATACCGATGTGCCGCTGCGTTGCGCGGCGCAGCAGGTAGCCGACCTGATTGTCCAGAACATAGCCTTTGGTATCGTCCGCCATCCGCTTGGCCCTTCGATCTGCTGCCCCACCTTGACATGATAGGGCTTGCGGCTCCAAAATCCGTTTGTACACCAACAAACGCGGCAGCGCCATTGCGGAAACGGGGAGGTGTGTCTTGTCTACCATAGGCGACGTGACGTTCCATAGGCCCCATGACCTGGGCGAGGCGCTGCGCGTCGTCGCCTCTGGCGCGGTGCCCGCGGCGGGATGCACCGACCTCTTCCCCGCCACCCAGCGGGCGAGCCTGTCCGGCCCGGTGCTCGATCTGACCGCCGTCGCCGGACTGCACGGCATCACCCGCACGCCCGAGGGTTGGCGCATCGGCGCGACCACCAGCTGGAGCGCGGTCTTGCACGCCGCGCTGCCGCCCGCCTTCGACGCCCTGAAACAGGCCGCGCGCGAGGTCGGATCGGTCCAGATCCAGAATGCCGGCACGGTGGGCGGCAATCTCTGCAATGCCTCGCCCGCCGCCGACGGGGTGCCGCCGCTGCTGGCGCTGGATGCATTGGTCGAGCTGGCCTCGACCGCCGGAACGCGCCGCCTGCCGCTGGCTGATTTCCTGACCGGCCCGCGCCAGACCGCGCGGCGGCCCGACGAGCTGCTGTCGGCCGTGCTGGTCCCGGATGCCGCGGGGCAGGGCGTTTCCTGTTTTGCCAAGCTGGGGGCGCGGCGCTACCTTGTGATCTCGATCGCCATGACCGCCGTGCGCATCGTCCTCGACGGCGAGGGCCGGATCGCGACGGCCGCGCTGGCCGTCGGCGCCTGTTCCGCCACCGCCCGCCGTCTTGCGGTGCAGGAGGCGGCGCTGCAGGGCCTGACCCCGGGCGCGGCGGGCGCGGCCATCGACCCGGCGCTGATCCTGCCGGAGCTTGCGCCCATCGACGACCCGCGCGCCGATGCGGCCTATCGCGGCACGGCGGCGGTGGAACTGCTGCGCCGCTGCCTGACCCGACTGGCCGAGGGGGCCGCCACATGACCGGACATCCCGCCACCGCCCGCCTGACCGTGAACGGACAGCCCTGCCAGGTCGCCGCCGCGCCGCTGCGCCGCCTGTCCGAGGTGCTGCGGAGCGAGCTGCAGCTGACCGGCACGAAATCCGGCTGCGACGCCGGGGATTGCGGCGCCTGCACCGTGCTGATCGACGGCGAGGCGCGCTGCGCCTGCCTGACGCCGTTGGCCCAGGCCGAGGGGCGCCATGTCACCACGGTCGAGGGGCTGGCCGAGGGCGGCGTGGTGTCCTCCCTGCAGGCCGCCTTTCTGCGGCATGGGGCGGCGCAATGCGGCATCTGCACGCCGGGCATGCTGATGGCCGCCGCCGCGCTGCTGTCGCGCCGCGCCGCGCCCAGCCGGGACGAGGTGGAGGAGGCGCTTGGCGGCGTCCTTTGCCGCTGCACCGGCTATACCAAGATCATCGACGCCGTCTGCGATGCCGGCACGCCCGACACAACCCCGGCGGAGACCCCGGCGGGGCAGGCTGTCGGGGCACGTCTGCCGCGCCGCGACGGTCTGCCCAAGGTGCTGGGCACCGAACAGTTCGGCGCCGATCCCCAGCCCGAAGGCGCGCTGATCGTCAGGGCGATCCGCTCGCCGCATCCGGCGGCGCGGTTCACCTTTGGCAACCTGGCCCAATGGGCGCGGGCGCGGCAGGTGCAGGTCTTTACCGCCGCCGACCTGCCCGGCGAGAACCGGTTTGGCGTGATCCCGCCCTTTGCCGACCAGCCCGCCCTGGCCGAGACCGAGACGCGGTTCCGGGGCGAGGCGGTGGCCATCGTCGTGGCCCCCGCCTGGATCGCGGAAACGCTGGACCTCGCATCCTTTCCGGTGGAATGGCAGCCGCTCGACCCCGTGACCGACCCGCTGACCGCCGAGGGCGCGCGCGCGGTGCAGGACTCCCGGCCCGACAATGTGCTGACCCGCGGCCGCGTCTGTCGCGGCGATCCTGAGGGCGCGCTGGCCGCTGCGGTGCATCTGGCCGAGGCCGAGGCCGACACGACCTATGTGGAACATGCCTATATCGAGCCGGAGGCGGGCCTGGCCTGGGTCGAGGGCGACGTGCTGATGATCCGGGCCTGCACCCAGGCCCCGGTGATGGACCAGGAAGACCTCTCGCGCCTGCTGGCCCTGCCGATGGAACGGATCCGCATCCTGCCCTCGGGCACCGGCGGGGGCTTCGGCTCGAAGCTCGACGTCTCGCTGCAACCGCTGATCGGGCTGGCGGCGCTGAAGACCGGGCAGGTCTGCCGGATGACCTACACCCGCTCGGAATCCATGCAATCGACCACCAAGCGCCATCCGGCACGGATGCGGGCGCGGATCGGCACGGATGCCGAAGGCCGCGTGGTGGGCATGGAATTCGACGGGACCTTCAACACCGGCGCCTATGCCAGCTGGGGGCCGACCGTGGCGAACCGGGTGCCGGTGCATGCCTCGGGCCCCTATCTGACGCCCAACTACCGGGCCGAGACGCGGGCGATGCACACCAACGGCCCCGTCTCGGGCGCCTTCCGGGGCTTTGGCGTGCCACAGGCGGCGGTGCTGCAGGAAGCGCTCTATGACGATCTCGCGGCGGCCTGCGGGATGGACCGGCTGGCCTTTCGCCGGCTGAACGCGCTTGGCGACGGCGATCCCACGGTCTGCGGGCAATATCTGGGCGGCATCGGCATCGGCGCCTGCCTGGACGCGCTGGCCCCGCACTGGGACCTTGCGCTGGCCGAGTCCGCGGCCTTCAACGCGCGGGGCAGCACCCTGCGGCGGGGGATCGGCGTGGCCTCGTGCTGGTACGGCTGCGGCAATACCTCGCTGCCCAACCCCTCGACCATGCGGCTTGGCCTGACGGGCGAGGGGCGGCTGGTGCTGCATCAGGGGGCGACGGATATCGGCCAGGGCTCCAACACCGTGATCCCGCAGATCTGCGCCGATGCGCTTGGCCTGCCGGTCGAACGGATCGAGCTGATCGGGCCGGACACCGGGCTGACCCCGGATGGCGGCAAGACCTCGGCCTCGCGCCAGACCTATGTGTCGGGCAAGGCGGCCATGCTGGCGGGGCAGGCGCTCAGGGCCCGGATCCTCGCCATGACCAATCGCGCGCCCGACGCCCGGCTGCAGCTTGAGCGCGGCACGGTCACGGTCAGCGATGCGCGCGGCAGCTCGACCGTGGACCTGGCGGCGCTGCAGACGGATGCGCGCGGCTATGCCCTGTCGGTCGAAGAAAGCTATGACCCGCCAACCGCGCCGCTGGACGAAAACGGGCAGGGCACGCCCTATGCGGTCTATGGCTACGGCGCCCAGATCGCCGAAGTCGAGGTCGACATGGTCCTTGGCACCACCCGCGTCACCCGCATCACCGCCGCGCATGACCTGGGGCGGGTGATCAACCCGCTGCTGGCCGAGGGGCAGATCCAGGGCGGCATCGCCCAGGGCCTCGGCATGGCGCTGATGGAGGATTACATCCCCGGGCGGACCGAGAACCTGCACGATTACCTGATCCCCACCACCGGCGACATGCCCGAGATCGTGCCGATCCTGGTCGAGGTGCCCGACCCCGAGGGGCCGATGGGCGCCAAGGGGCTGGGCGAACACGTGCTGATCCCCACCGCCCCGGCGATCCTGAACGCGATCCGCGATGCCTCGGGCGCCCGCGTGGCGCGCCTGCCGGCCCTGCCGCACCGGGTGCTGGCCGCGATCCGCGCGGCGGAGGCATCGGCATGACCCCCCTCCCTGCAAAGGCCGCCACGGCCCGGAAGGCCCCTACGCCATGAACGACGTGACCCCCCAGAAACCCGCGGCGGCGGACAAGGTCCGCTGCGATGCCTGCCCGGTGATGTGCTACGTGGCCGAAGGGCGCACCGGCGCCTGCGACCGCTATGCCAACCACGGCGGGCAGATCGTGCGCTGCGACCCGCTGACGATCCTCGACGCGGCCGAAGCAAAGGGAACGCCCCTGCGCCCCTTCCTGGCGCGTGACTGGGACGGCAGGCTGCTGGCCGATGACGGCGTGACGGTGACGGCCATCGGGGCGGGCACGACCTATCCGGACTACAAGCCCGCGCCCTTCATCGTGTCGCGCCAGTTCGACGGGGTGGATTTTGTCACCGTAGTGACCGAGGCGATCTATTCCTACTGCGGCGTGAAGGTGAAGATCGACACCGACCGCCACCTGGGCCACGAGGGCGCGCGCGTCCTGGCCCGGGGCGAGGTTGTCGGGCTGGTCGTCACCTCGGAATACGGCTCGCAGATGCTTTCGCTCGGCGGGGTCGAGCACCTGACCGGCGGGTCCAAGGCCGAGGGCCGCGCGACCTGCGACACGCTGCTGGCGCTGTGCAACTGCGAGGCGGTGGAGCTGCAGATCGAAGGCGGCGCGCAGGTCACCGTGCAGGCCGGCCAGCCGCCCGTCGTCGACGGCAAGCGCGAGGAACGGATGCGCGTGGGCTGCGGATCGGCCACCATCGGCATGTTCGCCGCGCAATGGCACGGGCTGGTGGACGAGGTGGTGGTGGTCGATGACCATATCACCGGCGTGGTTTCGGAACATCAGGCGGGCAAGGTGCTGGGCTGGCCCGACACCGGCATCCGCATCCGGGGCCACCGCTCGACCCCGGGGCGCTATTTCCGCGTGGCCGAACCGGGGCTGGGCTGGGGCGGCACCGATATCGAGGATCCGCTGTCGATCCTGAACCCCTGGCTGGAGAAAAAGGGCGCGCGCCCCGGGCTGACCCTGCTGATGGTTTCGACCACCGGCGAGCATTCGGCCTATTACGTGCTGGACGAAGCGCTGCAGCCGCAGCCGCAGCCGATGCCCGAGGCGCTGCAGCAGACCGTCGCCCTGATCGCCGAGAATTGCGAACCCGCGCTCTGCACCGTGCTTTTCGCCGCGGGGGCGGGGGGATCGCTGCGCTCGGGCGCCACGCGCAACCCGGTCCGGCTGACCCGGGCGGTGCAGTCGGGCGAGGTCCGCGTGACGGTGGGCGGCGCGCCGGCCTATGTCTGGCCCGGCGGCGGCATCACCCTGATGACCGACGTGACGCAGCTGCCGCCCGGCAGCTTTGGCTATGTGCCCACGCCGGCGCTGGTTGCGCCGCTGGAATTCACCCTGCCGCGCGACAGCTATCGCGCGCTCGGGGGCCATGACGGCGCGGTGCGCGATCTCGACGACATCCTCGCCACGGGCAACGAATACGGGGCCAGCAACCGCCGCCTGCCGGGCCGCGACGGGGCATGACCGGCCCCCAGATCCGCATGTTGCCGGATGGCGAGCGGATGCATCTGCACGAAGGCCCGATCGACCTGATCGTCAAGGCCGAAGGCGCGGCCCGGGCCCAGGCGATGGCCGCCGCCGCCGCCCGGTTCGAGGGGCTGCTGCAGGAACTGGTCTCTGAACTGCCCGCGCTGCGCCGGGCAGATTCGCCGCCCCTGCTGGGCCATGTCGCCCGCCGGATGCGCAGCGCCACGGTGCATTTCAAGCCCGAGTTCATCACCCCGATGGCCGCCGTCGCCGGGGCCGTGGCCGACGAGATCCTCGCCAGCATGTCCCATTTCCGCGAGGTGACCCTGGCCTGGGTGAACAACGGCGGCGACGTGGCCTTTCACCTCACGCCAAGGCAAGAGATCAGGGCCGCAATGCCCGGCGGCACCATCCGGATCGACGCGCAGACCCCCTGGCGCGGCATGGCGACCTCGGGCTGGGGCGGGCGGTCGCATTCGCTGGGCATGGCCGATGCGGTGACCGCGGTTGCGCGTTCGGCGGCCCTGGCGGATGCGGCGGCCACGATGATCGCGAACCGGATCGACCTGCCGGGCCACCCGGCCGTGACCCGCGTCCCGGCCAGTCAGCTCTCGCCCGACAGCGACCTGGGCGACCGGCCCGTCACCACCGGGGTCGGCGCGCTGAGCGAGGCCGAGATCGAAGAGGCCCTGGCCCGTGGCGCGACCTATGCCGAGGGGCTGGTTTCACGCGGGCTGATCGGCGGGGCACGGCTGGAGCTGCAGGGGCGGTTCCGGCTGGTCGGCGGAATTGGAAAACTGGTAACGGATGCTGGACATGACTGAATTCACCCTGCGCAAGACGATGATTTTTCTAGAGGACATCGCCCATGACGGCGGACCGGTGGCCACCGTACCGCGCCGGCGCGGGGCCATTGTCGCCCTGGTGCGCAACCCCTATGCGGGCAGCTACACCGCCGATATCCAGCCGGGGATGGAGGCGCTGAAGCCGCTCGGCCTGATGATGACCGACCGCCTGATCGAGGTCATGGGCGGGCGCGAGGGCATCGACGGTTACGGCAAGGCCGCCATGTGCGGCACGCGCGGAGAGCTGGAGCATACGGCCCTCTGGCACGTGCCGGGCGGCTATGCGATGCGCGAACGGCTGGGCGAGGCGCTGGCCATCGTGCCCTCGGCGATGAAACAGGGCGGGCCGGGCAGCCGGATCGACGTGCCGCTTGGCCATATCAACGCGGCCTATGTGCGCTCGCATTTCGACGCGATGGAGGTCGGGTTGCCCGACGGCCCGCGCGATGACGAGCTGCTGCTGGCTCTTGCCATGTCCTGTGGCCCGCGCATCCACGACCGGGTTGGCGGGCTGGCGGTGTCCGATATCAAGGCGATGGACGGGCTGCGCTGAGCTGGTGCGAGGTGTTTGCAAAGTCTCGGGCCGCGTTTTGTAAAGGCGCTTCCGGGGCTGTGCTGTGCTCAGGTTCCCTGAACCGGGGTCTGGCACAGCTGTGACCCGGGGTCCGGGAGGCTTGCGCCGGATGGCGTGTCCGGTGTCCGGTCCCTTTTTGCAAACCGCATGATGCAAATCACTCTTTGCAAAACGCGTTCTGCACAGGGGCGTTTGCAAAGCGGTCTTTGCAAATCCTGATCTGGTGGTTGACCGGACAGGGCGGCTCAGGGCACGGCCTCCCCGTACCCGTACCCGTACCCGTACCCGTACCCGTACCCGTACCCGTACCCGTACCCGTACCCGTACCCGTACCCGTACCCGTAACCGTACCCGTAACCGTACCCGTACTGTCAGCCGGACCCGGACCCGGACCTACAGCCGGACCCGTCCCGGCGGCCGGACCCAATAGTCCGGATGCGGCGGGTCAGAGCGTCTCTTGCACCGCGCGCAGGATCGCTGTCATCAGTTCCAGCTTGGGGCAGGGGATGCCGCGCGCCTTGGCCACGGCGATGGTGGCGCCAAAGATCGGCTCCAGCTCCATGTGGCGGCCCTTTTCCAGATCCTGCAGGGTCGAGGGTTTGAAGCTGGCATTGCGCTCGGCCAGGTCCAGGCGCTTTTCGGTGGTCATGCGGATCTCGGCCCCCTCGGCGGCGGCGATGGCGCGGACCTCTTCCATGATGTCGCCGGCCAGCGCGCGCAGCACCGGATCCTGCATGGCGCGCGCCGAGGCCACGCGGGTGACCGCCGCAACCGAATTGAAGGCGCAGTTGCTGAACAGCTTGGTCCAGAGCGAATTCTGGTAAGGCTCGGTCGTGCGGATCATCCAGCCCGCCCCGCGCAGCAGCTCTGCCACCCGGTCGACATCCGCCCGGTCCTCGCCCGGCAGGCGGCCGATATCCAGATAGCCCTCGATCTCGAGCGCAACCAGCCCCGGCTCGGGCACCGAGGCGCCGAAATAGGCGATGGCGCCAATCGCCCGTTCGGGGCCGATGTCGCGCCAGAGCACACCGCCGGGATCGACCTCTTCGGCGCCGTGAAACCCGCCCTGGCCGTCGGGCAGCGGGTACCACCAGGGCACGCCGTTCACCACGGGCATGATGCGCCCGTGCGGGGCCAGCAGACGCGACAGGCGCGCGGCCATCGCCGGGATCTGGTGCCCCTTCAGCGCGGTGATGACAAGGTCCTGCGGCGGCAGCTCTGCCGGGTTCTCGACAGCGGTGACGGGCAGGGCAAGCGGATCGGGCTGATCGGGCGTGGTGATGCGCAGGCCATAGGTGCGGATCGCCTTGAGATGAGAGCCACGCGCCACCACCGAGACAGCCCCCAGGGCGCCGCCCTTTTCCGCCAGGGCCAGGCGGGCCGCGATCACACCGCCTATGGCCCCCGGCCCGACAACGCAGACATTCAACGGACGGTCCGGCAAAGGGGCAAGCGGCTGAGTCATCACGACCTCGCGTAAACAAATTAAGTCAATCAATTGGCACCCACTATGGGGGGCGTAGGTCCGTCCACAAGCGGATCTTGCGCTGACCGGCGGCTTTCCGCATGTTTACAACCATCGCGCTGCTTGCTAGAGCATGGTGCCCGTCAGCTGCGCGACGCAGGATATCATTCGACCCATGTGCATACTACGATGGCAAATCAGGACCAAGGACTGGCGATGGCGCCGCCCATCGATCCACTGACCCTTTGCATCGTCCACCGGGGCATCCCGGCCCCAGCACATGAGATCACAGCGACATGACCGACCTGACTTTCGTCACCACCGGGGGCGTCACAGTTTCCCGACGCGAATCCCCCGCAACCTATATCACCTCGTCCGAGGAGCTGGCCGAACGGCTGGACAGCCATCGCGGGGCGCTCTTCAGCTCGAACTACGAATATCCCGGGCGCTACACCCGGTGGGAATTCGGCTTTTCGGAACCGCCGCTGATGATCGAGGCGCGCGGCCGCGATATGGCCCTGCGCGCCCTGAACGCCCGCGGCGAGGTGCTGCTGCGGATCATCCGCCCGGTGCTGGACGGGCTGCCCGCCATCGCGCGGCTGGATGACCGGCAGGACGTCATCGCGCTGACCATCCGCACGCCCGACCGCGTCTATAACGAGGAAGAGCGTTCGCGCGCGCCGTCGGTCTTTTCGGTTCTGCGGGCCATCACGGCGCTGTTCGAAACCGAGGAGGACAGCCACCTGGGCCTCTACGGCGCCTTCGGCTATGACCTCGCCTTCCAGTTCGAACCGATCGAGCTGAAGCTGAAACGCCCCGACGACCAGCGCGACCTGGTGCTGTTCCTGATCGACACGCTGCTGGTCAACGACCACTATTCGGCGCGCGCCTTTACCTACAGCTACGATTTCGCGCAGGGCGATCTGTCCACCGAGGGCCTGACCTCGGGCGGCGTGGCCGAACCGTTCCGCAAGGGCCCGTCGGATCTGCCGCGCGGCGACCATGCGCCGGGCGAATATGCCGAACTGGTGCGCGAGGCCAAGAAGAGCTTTCGCCGCGGCGACCTGTTCGAGGTGGTCCCGGGGCAGGTGTTCTATGAGCCGTGCAACGATGCGCCCTCGGCCATCTTCAAGCGTCTGAAGAAGATCAACCCGGCGCCGTTCGGTTTCATGATGAACCTGGGCGAGCAGGAATACCTTGTCGGCGCCAGCCCCGAGATGTTCGTGCGCGTCACCGGCCGCCGGGTCGAGACCTGCCCGATTTCCGGCACCATCAAACGCGGTGTGGATGCCATCGAGGACAGCGAACAGATCCTCAAGCTGCTGCAGTCCAAGAAGGACGAGAGCGAGCTGACGATGTGCTCCGACGTCGACCGCAACGACAAGAGCCGGGTGTGCGAGCCGGGGTCCGTCCGCGTCATCGGACGGCGGCAGATCGAGATGTATTCGCGCCTGATCCACACCGTCGACCATATCGAGGGGCGGCTGCGCGAGGGCATGGATGCCTTTGACGCCTTCCTGTCCCACGCCTGGGCCGTGACGGTGACGGGCGCGCCCAAGCTCTGGGCCATGCGCTTTATCGAGAGCCATGAAAAGAGCACGCGGTTCTGGTATGGCGGCGCCGTGGGCGCGATCCAGTTCGACGGCGACATGAACACCGGCCTGACCCTGCGCACCATCCGCATCAAGAACGGTGTGGCCGAGGTGCGGGCGGGCGCGACCCTGCTGAACGACAGCGACCCGGACGAGGAAGAGGCCGAGACCGAGCTGAAGGCCAGCGCCATGCGCGCCGCCATCCGCGGTGACGTCAAGGCGAACGAGAGCGGTGGCGACGACTGGCGGCTGCCGGTCGGGAAGGGGCGGCGCATCCTTCTGGTCGATCACGAGGATTCCTTTGTGCACACCCTCGCCAACTATTTCCGCCAGACGGGGGCCGAGGTGCTGACCACGCGCACCCCGCTGTCGGGCGAGGTCTTCGACCGGTTCCGCCCCGATCTGGTGGTGCTGTCGCCCGGGCCGGGGAACCCTTCGGATTTCGACTGCCGCACCACCATTGCCCAGGTCCTGGATCGCGGTCTGCCGCTGTTCGGGGTCTGTCTGGGCCTGCAGGCGATTGCGGATTACTACGGTGCGACGCTCGACCAGCTGGACGACCCGATGCATGGCAAGCCCTCGCGCATCACGGTGCACAGCCCGGGCACGGTCTTTGCCGGCCTGCCCGAGCAGATCACCATCGGGCGCTACCACTCGCTGCACGCCCGCCGCGACACCCTGCCGGACGAGCTGACGGTCACCGCCACCACATCCGACGAGGTGGTCATGGGGATCGAGCACCGCTCGCTTCCGGTGGCCGCGGTCCAGTTCCATCCCGAAAGCATCATGTCCCTCGGGCAGGATGCCGGGATGCGGATCATCGAGAATGTGGTGGGGCGGCTGACCAGCCACCAGAACCAGCGCGACCGCGCAGCGGTCTGACCAAAAAATCGGGTATTACGCTTCCGGGGATCGGCGATAGTTCGCCGATCCTTTGACGCGATTCCATTTGGCGGATTTTCGCCTTTTAATAGAATGTTTCTCAATTTTCCCTTGGGAAAATGCATTGACGCCAAGCGGCGTCTAGTTTCATCGGAAATGGCGTATTTGTGATCCGTTCCGATGATAATGGCATCAGCCTGTATTTCTACCTGTCGGTCATCTGACGTTCCGTTTCAAAGAGATTTTGTGTCAGTTCAGGCTCCGCTATTGACAGTTTCAAAACCTCGTTACATTCCATCATATATCTGGAAATCAACTCCGGATATTGGTCGCCATTGATGTATGGCGATCGTGTTATTTGTAAAACTGGAAAGAATGAGCATGAGTATCGATCTGGAAAGCAAGTCTCTCGATGAGCTGCGGAAACTGCGCAAGGATGTCGATGTGGCTATCAAGACCTACCAGGATCGGGAACGGAAAAAGGCTCTGGCCGCGGTTGAGCAGAAAGCTCTTGAAATGGGGTTCTCCCTTTCGGAACTGACGGGCCAGTCCTCGAAGAGCCGCAAGGTCAATCCGCCGAAATACCGTGATCCCGCAGACCCGACACAGACCTGGAGCGGCCGTGGCCGTCAGCCCGGCTGGGTCAAACAACTGCTCGACGAAGGCAAATCGCTGGACGATTACCTTATAAAGTGAGCAAGGCCCGGGCGGCAGGCGGGAATGTCTCACTCACTTTCCACATCGTCTGGCGCAGTACGGGCCCGCTGGCAAAAGGGGGTGGTCATTATGTACACCCCCTTGCCTCGCCAGCCTGATGCCTCGCGGCGCCGGACGCCGCACAAGGCATGGAAATCCCAGCTGAATGACTAAATGAGCGCTCCCTGCGCCTTGAGCTGCGCCTGCACCTCGCCGGGATCGGGCGCAACGCCCTTGCGCGCGGTCAGCGCTGCCGCGACGCCCGCGGCCTCTCCGCTGGCGAAGGCGGTGCCCATCACGCGGGTCGATCCATAGGCCCTGGGGTCGGCGCCGATCACCCGGCCGGCGTACCACAGATTGCCCAATCCCCTGGCGTGCAATGCGTCCATCGGAATGTGATAATATCCTTTGCCGCCGACATGTTCGTAGATCGGCTTGCCCGCCTCGGAATGCAATTCGATGGGCCATGCCGCGCGCGCCACGCCGTCATCGCGCAGGCGCCCCCTGATCACATCGTCATGGCAGATTTCATAACGCGCGGCGGGATGTCGCGTTTCGCGTACGCCGATCTGCGGACCGGTCTGGGCAAGCCATGCATTCCCGAACCCCTCCACAGTTTCGCGCAGCACCTCGACCAGCATCAGCGCCATTTCGCGCCCGGTCTGTTCCGCCCGGGTAAAGCTGGCCGAAGAGAGATCGGGCATGTCGCGGTCGATGATCAGCCACCAGAAGTCGGACGAGGCGGGAACCCGTGTGAAAATGCCGCCATCACTGCGATGGATTTTCCATTTTGACCGGAGATTGAAGAGATCGACAGCCTCTCTAAATTTGTCGCGATCAATTCTGGTTTCGGCTGCAATGCCGCCAATTCTGAGCGGCATGGTGAAGGCCTGCAGGCGGCCCTCGCCATCGCCAAGCCGCATCGGCACGCCCGCAACCAGCGCCAGGTTCGCATCCCCGCTGGCGTCGACAAAGCTTTCCGCGATCAGGCGCGAGCGTCCGTCCATTCCGGCAACCGTCACGCTTTCGATCGCCTCGGCGGTACGGGATGCGGCGGCGACGCGCGCATGCAGCAGCACGGTCACGCCATGCGCGGCCAGCACGCGGTCCAGCGCCACCTTCAGCCGCTCCGGGTCCAGCAGCACGATCCAGTTGCCGGTAGTGGGCGAATGGTAGGGCTGGCAATCCACGCCCATGCGGCGCATTTCCTCCAGCACCGTCTCGCCCGCGCCTGCGACGGCCTGGATCGCCTGCGCGCCGCCCTGGTGGAAGAAGCCGCAATAGGCCAGCACCTGCGCATTGGTCGCGGCCCCGCCGAGGAAGCCGTATTTCTCGACCAGCGCAACCCGGGCACCGGCCCTGGCCGCCCCGATGGCCGCGCCCACGCCGCCCGCGCCGCCGCCCGCGATCACAACGTCATAATCGGTTTCGGAACGGGGCATCAGTTCCTCCAGCTCAGGAAGTGCTTTTCGGCGCGGGTGATGAGCCAGTTCACCGTCAGGCCCAGGATCGACAGCATCGCCACGCCCGCGATCAGCTGATCCGTCGCCATCAGGTTGCCCGCCAGCAGGACATAGGCGCCGATGCCGTATTCCGCGCCGATCATTTCCGCCGCGACCAGCAGGATGATCGAGATAGAGGCGCTGATGCGCATGCCCGACAGGATCGCGGGCAGGGCGGCGGGCAGCACGATCTTGCGGATGATGTGCCAGCGCGACAGGCCAAAGCTCTGCCCCATGCGGATCAGCGCCCGGTCCACGCTGTCGATGCCGCCATAGGTGGCGATGACGGTGGGGAAGAAGCAGCCAAAGAGGATGGTGGCGACCTTGGACCCTTCGCCGATGCCGAACCAGATGATGAAGAGCGGCAGCAGCGCGATCTTGGGGATCGGGAAGATCGCCGAGACCAGCGGCGCGATCCCGGCCCGGGCATAGGAGGACAGGCCCACCAGCGTGCCCACGGTCAGGCCAAGCGCGGTGCCGCAGATGAAACCGATGATCAGCCGCTGCAGCGAGGCCGAGAGGTGTTTCCAGAGGTTGCCTGAATTCACCAGGTCCATGAAGGCGCCCCAGGCTTCGGACGGGGCGGGCAGGACCAGCGCCGAGATCACCCCGGCGCGCGAGCCGAGCTCCCACAGCACGATCAGGACGACAAAGACCGCAAGCCCGACGAAGCGGCGCGGTTTCGGAAGGAACCCGCCGCCCCGGAACTTCACCGGTTGCGCGGGGGCGGGGGCGGTGGTGCCTGTGGTGAGATCAGCCATGACGGGGCTCCGTTGTGGAGGAGGAGTGGAATGGGATGCCGGTTGGTGTGGCAGACCGGGACTCCGACGTTTCGATCCGGGAGGGAAGGGCGCCGCCCGACCCCGGGAGGGCATGCGCGCGGCGAGTGCTATGGTGGGCGCTCGACAGCACATTCGTCGCACATGCGGTGTATGGCATCGCCAGGCGCCTTCCCGGGGGGAGGGGTGAGGCCCGTCCCGGAAACCCTCTGGTGGAGGGGTTCAGGGCCGAACGCGCGATAGCGCCGGACGGGCACCGTTCGATATGCCGCCGCCTGTGACAGTTCCGTTGATCTGGCAGACGGCCTTTTGGGGTGAAGGGCGCACCCTTCGCTGGCAACTTTCTGGCATGAGCATCCCGCGGCGACCGGCGGACCGCGTGAGACCGGCGGACCCTGTCCACCGCCTCACTCATCGGCCAGTTCCATATCCGCGCTCTGCGCCTCTTCGCGCATCATGTCCCAGAGCTGTTTCTGCAACGTCCCGATACGCGGGTCCGAGACCAGGCGTTCGGACAGGGGGATGTCGATCTCGACCACCTCGCGGATCACCCCGGGCCGGCGCGACAGGACGACGACCTTGTGCCCCAGCCTCACCGCCTCGTTCAGATTGTGGGTGATGTAGCACGAGGTGAAATTCTCGCGTGTCCAGAGGTCGATCAGATCGTCCATCAACAGCTCGCGTGTCTGGCTGTCGAGCGCCGATAGCGGTTCGTCCATCAGCAGCACGGCGGGGTTCACCGACAGCGCCCGCGCGATGGCGACGCGCTGTTTCATCCCGCCGGACAGCTGCTTGGGCACCGCCTTGCGGAAATCGCTCAGCCGGGTGCGCGCCAGCACGTCGGCGATGCGCGCCTCGATCTCCTCTGCGGCCAGCCCGTGACCTTCGAGGACGAGAGAGACATTGCCCTCCACCGTGCGCCACGGCAGCAGGGCGAAATCCTGGAAGACATAGGTCAGCGGGTTGAGAGAGCCGGCCGGCGGCTCTCCCACCTGCAGGACCTGGCCCTGGCCGGGCTGTTCCAGCCCGCCCAGTAGCCTCAGCAAGGTGGACTTGCCACAGCCCGAGGGGCCGATCACGCAGACGATTTCACCCTGGTTGATCTCCAGGTCGATGCCGCGCAGCACCTCAAGATCGCCATACCAGTGAGACAGCCCGTCAACGCGCAGATCCATGCCCCTCGGTCCCTTCGCTCAGTAATTCTTGACGAAGCTGTCGTCGACCAGCTGATCCACGGAGAGGTCGGACTGCACCAGCCCCTCGTCCTTGAACCACTGCATCTGGGCGGCCACGTCGGTCTTGTTGAGGGCAGCGCCCTCGTTCAGGTTCATCGCGCCCTGCTGGATGGAGGTCTTGGCGTCCTCGTAGGGTTTGTCGGGCGACACGTATTTCGCGATCATGCGGGTCATCTCGTCCAGCTCGGCCGGGTCGGCATCGGGGGACAGCATCACCCGGTTGAACTCGGCGATCCCCTTGGCATAGGCGCGGATGAAGCGCTCGACCATGTCGCGGTTGTTCTCGATATTGTCGACCGAGGTGAACAGGGTCGAGATCTGGTATTCGGCATAATCGTAGAGCCAGCCCAGCTCATGCGCGGCACCGGCGGCGACCAGCGGCTTGGCCACATGGGGCACCATGATCATGGCGTCGACCTGGCCCGATTTCAGCGCGGCCACCATCGAGCCGACCTTTTGCAGCGGCACCATCTTCATGTCCTGGATGGTGAAGCCTTCCTTGTCGGCAATCCGGCTGGTCATGTAGTGGAAAGTCGAACCGACCTGGGTCATCGCCATCGAATGGCCCTTGATCCCCGGCACGGTGGTCAGCCCCTCGTCATAGGCCTTGTTCGAGGCCATGACCATCATGCCGTCGACGCCCTTCTTTTCGTGCAGGACACCGGCGACGATGCGGATCGCGTCCTTTTCGGCCAGGTTCATCAGGCCGCCGGTCACGCCCGCGACGCCGAAATCGACGTCACCGCCTGCGGTTGCCACGGCGATCGGCTGCGCGGCCTGGAAGAACTCGAAGCTGACGTCCAGCCCCTCGTCCTTGAAATAGCCCTTCTCGTAGGCGATGAAGCCCGCCGCGTGGCTGGTGAAGCGCAGCGCGCCCAGGACGACCTTGTCCTGTGCCGCGGCCGCGCCTGCGCCCAGCGTCATGGTTCCGGCCGCGATGGCCGAAACACCCGCGAGCCAGGCCCGCCGTGTGATTGCCTTGAATGTCATGTTTCCTCCCTTGGCGCGAGGCCGCGCCGGTCGATCGTGACGCCAAGTGGCGCCAAGGCTCTGAACTTGCCGGGCGGCAGGCCGCCCGAGTACAGGAACACTGGCGCAATTCGCCTGCCGAGGAAAGGCCTTGATAGCTGAATTTCCTAGGGAAACCGCTTGGTCACGTGATGCCGAACCGCGTCAGGATCAGGGGGATCTGGGCCGTTGCCATCGCGGCCCCCGGCTGGATCCGGGCCCCCAGCAGGCGGGCCCGTTCCAGGAAAGGCGTCACCGGCGGTTTGGTCACCACATCGCCCACCAGCGTGCCCGGTTCCAGCCCGGCGAGGTCGTGCACCATCGACACCCCGTCCAGCCCGACGGTGGAGGCGTTGACCACCAGCCCGTAGCCCGCGACGCTGTCCGGCGCCCCGATCGCCCGCGCCCCGCCGCCCAGGCGTTCGGCCAGCGCCTGCGCCTTGCCGGGCGCCGGATCGCAGAGCGTCACCCCTGCGCCGTCCCGCACCAGCCGCGCGGCGATGCTGGCCCCCGCGCCGCCGCAGCCGAACTGCAGGGCGTTCAGGCCGCGGGGGTCGATCCCTTGCGCCTGCATCGCGGCGACAAAGCCGGGCCCGTCGGTATTGTCGCCCAGCAACCGCCCGTCTGCCCGCCGGATCACCACGTTCACCGCGCCGACCAGCCGCGCGTCCGCGCTCAGCGCGTCCACCGCCTGCAGGGCGGCGTGCTTGTGCGGG
Organism: Pseudooceanicola pacificus; assembly: GCF_009789075.1. Taxonomy (GTDB): domain Bacteria; phylum Pseudomonadota; class Alphaproteobacteria; order Rhodobacterales; family Rhodobacteraceae; genus Pseudooceanicola; species Pseudooceanicola pacificus. The sequence goes on along the minus strand of NZ_WNXQ01000007.1, from coordinate 137,648 downwards.
GCGGTGACGACGCTGCCCAGGCAGTTGTCCAGCCGCCGGAGCGTGGCGAAGAACCCGGCCACATCCTCGGGCGCGATCTTCAGCGGGGTCATCATCACGTCGGTGCCGGTGTCGCGGGCCCATTGGTTCACCTTGAGCGGCATCACCGCATGGGCAATCGGGTCGCCGATCATGAAGGCCACGCGGGCGGCGGCTGTGGCGACCTGAGGCATCTTCGGCTCCCTGTTCCTGTCGGTCGCATTGGGCGGCGTCAGCCCTGTGGAGTCAACCGGGGCGGCCCTGACGGGGAACAGCGCGCCCCGCCCGGGTTTGCAAGGGCGGGCGATGACGCGGGGGGGGCCGGGCCGGATGCCGATGCGTTCCCCAGGGACAATCTGAAGGGCCGGACTGGTCGATATCTGCATCATCGGCGCCGGGTCCCCGGCCGTCACCTTGGCCAGGGCGCTCTGGGAGCGGGGCCTAGCCTTCGACATCTTCGGGATCGGGCCCGACATCGGCGCGTGGCGCGATTGCGCCCATGCCATCGCCGCCAACGGCCATCTGTGGGATCCGCGGTTTCCCGATTTTCCATGCACTTTCGACGGCCCCTCGATCCATCCGCAGGACAACCGCACCGCCGCGCCCTTTGACGGCACGCGGGGGCTGGTGGTGGGCTGTGGCAACTCCGCCGCGAATTGCGCGGTCGGTCCGGCGCGCAGGGCCGGGCAGGTGAGCGTTTCGACCTGCCGGTCCGCCCGGGTGATGCCGAAAGACCTGATGGGCATCCCAGGGTCGGCCAATGGACCGGCCTTCCGGTGCGCAGGCGGCGCCTGCCGGCCCCTATCGCACGCCGGCTGGTGGTGCGACTGATCCGGCCGGGTGCCGGCGACCAGCGACGGTTCGGACTGCCGCGCCCGGCGCATCCGATGTGGCGCGAACATGCGACCCACACAGTCAGACGCCGCGGCCCTGCAGCGGCCACAGCTATCCCGACATCAAGCCCGACGTCGCCAAGCGGCACGCATCGCGACCCCCAGCGGCGGACCTGCCCGGATGGCGCGTGATGTGCTGTCGGTCGATTACGCCCTTTACACCCGGCAGATGCGGGGCGACATCTCGGCGGCACAGAGCCGAGGAGAACCCGATGACCGACCTGACCCCCGAGCTGCGCGCCGCGCTCTCTCGTGCCGTGGCCGCTGGCTATCCCTTTGCCCTGTGGCGTCCGCCCTATGGCGAGGCGTTTTCGCTGGTGGTCGGGCTGGATGCGCCGGTCGAGGTTCCGGTTTTCGACGCGATCCCGGTCCCGGGCTTTGTCATGGCGCCCTTTGACAGCGTTGACGGGAACCTCGCCTGGCTGATCCCGGCGGATGTGGCGCTGCTGCCCGGCGGGTATCTCTATCGCGACGGCATCACGCTGGGCGGCCAGCCGGTGACGGATGCGCAGCGCGCGTTCGCCGCTTTGCCCCAGGGCGCCCCGGTCCGCGCCGCGCCCGATGCCCTGCCGGCCCCCGATGCCACCCCGCGTGCCGAATACGAGGCCCGTGTCGCCCGCGCCGTGGCCGAGATCGAACGCGGCGGCGTCGACAAGATCGTCCTGTCGCGGATCGAGCCGCGCGACCTGGCCCCCGATCACGACCTGGCCGACCTGGCCGAGGCGCTGGCCCGGGTCCATCCCCATGCCTTCGTTTCGCTGGTCTCTTCCGCGCCCACGGGCACCTGGCTGACCGCGACGCCCGAGGTGCTGCTGGAAAGCAGCGCCGGCGGTCTTGGCACCATGGCGCTGGCCGGGACCCAGTGGCCCGAGGCGGGCACGGATATCGCGACCCTGACCTGGCCGCAGAAGATCGTCGACGAACAGGCGCTGGTGTCGGAGTTCATCCGCGCGGCCTTTATCGAGGCCGGGATTTCCGGTGTCAGCGAAACCCCCGCCGCCACGGTGCAGGCCGCGAACCTGTGTCACCTGCGATCCGACTTCACCGCGCCTGCGGCAGACCCCGCGCAGCTGGCCGACCTGCTGCGCCGCCTGCATCCCACCTCGGCCGTTTGCGGCATGCCCAAGGCGCCCGCGCGCGATTTCATCCTGGCCGAGGAGGGCACGACCCGGGGCTTTTACACCGGCTACCTTGGCCCGCGCGGGATCGACGGCTGCACCGCGCTTTACGTGAACCTGCGTTCGGCGCGCGTCTCGGGCGGGCGCATCTTCCTGCATGTCGGCGGCGGCATCGTCGCGGCCTCGGACCCGGCGCTGGAATATGACGAGACGGTTGCCAAGACCCGCACCATCGCGATGGTGCTCTGACCCCGGGCGGCGGCCGCGCGTGCCGGGTGGAAGCCCGCCCCGGCGCCGGATCCGTTCCCCGGGGCAGAGACGCGGGGCGAACCGGCGCCGCACAGCCAACCGGGCCGCAGTCAGCCCGGCACCGCCCTCACGCATATCGCCCGCTCGCTGCGCCGGGGCAGGCGGGCGATGCACCGCCATGCCCCGGGGCGCGCGCTACTTGCGGATGCCCATCCGCGAGCCGACCCATTCCGGCACCGGCTCGCCGGCATGCTGCTTGAGCATCGCGTTCAGCCGCTCCAGGATCTCGGGCGGATAGGGCGCCACCCGCGGCCCGGACTGGTCGACATGCAGCGAGACGCCCTCGCCGGTGGCCGGAAGCCAGCCATCCTCGTGCCGCAGCTCCTGGCAGTAGTGGAAGGCCTTGGGCCCCACGTCCAGCATGTGGAAGGACACCCGCACCCGGGACTCCGGCGCCAGTTCGCGCACGTAGCGGGTGCGGTGTTCGGCGGCAAAGGTCGTATGCCCGGTGCGCTCGCGATAGGCGGGGCCAAAGCCGAACTGCTCCCAGGCCTCGTCGCAGCCGAGGTCGAAAAGCACGTTGTAATAGGCCATGTTGAGATGGCCGTTGAAGTCGATCCATTCCGGCTTCAACGACATCAGGGACGAGATGAAGACGCTCACTTGCGGATCCCCATCGGGGCGCCGACCCAGTCGGGCACAGGCATGCTGCGGCAGTCCTCAAGCAGGGCGGCGATCTTCTCGACGATCTGCGGCGGGTAGGGCGCAACCCGGGGGCCGGAGCGGTCGATATGCAGGTTGACGCCCTCGCCGGTGGCGGCGACCCAGCCATCTTCGTGAAACAGTTCCTGGCAATAGTGGATCGCCCGGCTGCCCGCATCCAGCAGGTGGAACGAGGCGCGCACCCGGTCGCCCAGCTTCAGCTCGCGCCGGTAGCGGATGCGGTATTCGGCCTCGAAGGTCGTATGCCCCGATTCCCTGCGATAGGCGGGGCCGAACCCCATGCGGCGGAAGGCGAAAGAGCTGCCGTGGTCGAACAGCACGCCGTAATAGGCCATGTTGAGATGGCCGTTGTGGTCGATCCACTCCGGCTTGATCTCCATGTAATCGCTCATCATGCGCTGTGGCGCCTCGGCTCCGTCCATCCTTGCCTCCCGTCGGTCATGCGTTCCGAAGGTGGTAGGATCTCCCTGCCGAAAGGTAAACACCGGGATGGCGCGGCGGGGCGGAAACCGCCCCGGAGGCCAGTCCCGGAGGCCAGTCCTGCAGGCCCGTCCAGACGCCCGGATCAGAGGCCCAGCTTCTGGCTGACCAGCTGGTTGACCGCGGCCGGGTTGGCCTTGCCGCCGGTGGCCTTCATCACCTGACCCACGAACCAGCCCGCCAGCTTGGGGTTCTGCTTGGCCTTTTCCACCTGCGCGGGGTTGGCGGCGATCACCTCGTCCACGGCGGCTTCGATGGCGCCGGTATCGGTGACCTGCTTCATCCCTTCCGTTTCGACGATCTCGCCCGGGTCGCGGTCGGATGTATACGCGATTTCAAAGACATCCTTGGCGATCTTGCCGCTGATGTCGCCCTTGGTGATCAGCGCGCAGATCTGGCCCAGACGTTCCGGCCCGATGGGGCTTTCGGTGATGTCCAGGTCGTCCTTCTTGAGCCGCCCGAACAGTTCGTTGATCACCCAGTTGGCCGCCAGCTTGCCTTCGTTTCCTTCGGCAACCTTTTCGAAATACGCGGCATTTTCCGCCTCGGCCGTCAGCACGGAGGCATCGTATTCCGACAGGCCGAAGACCTTGACGAACCGCGCCTTCTTGGCGTCGGGCAGTTCCGGCAGGGTGGCGGCGATATCGTCGACCCAGGCCTGTTCGATTTCCAGCGGCAGCAGGTCGGGATCGGGGAAGTAGCGGTAATCATGCGCCTCTTCCTTGGAGCGCTGGCTGCGCGTCTCGCCCGTATCGGGGTCGAAGCCCCGGGTTTCCTGCACGATCTGGCCGCCCGATTCCAGGATCTGGATCTGGCGTCTTGCTTCGTAATCAATGGCTTGCTGGATGAACCTCATGGAGTTCATGTTCTTGATCTCGCAGCGCGTGCCCAGATGCGAGAAATCCTGCGTCTGCTGGTATTTCTCGTATTGCCCGACCCGGCAGACCGAGACGTTCACATCCGCCCGCAGGTTGCCGTTCTGCATGTTGCCGTCGCAGGTGCCGAGGTAGCGCAGGATCTGGCGCAGCTTCGAGATATAGGCCGCCGCTTCCTCGGGCCCGCGGATGTCGGGGCGCGAGACGATCTCCATCAGCGCGACGCCGGTGCGGTTGAGGTCGACAAAGGACATGTTGGGATCCATGTCGTGGATCGACTTGCCGGCGTCCTGTTCCAGGTGGATGCGTTCGATCCGCACCAGCCGGGCCACGCCGGGGGCCATGTCGACCAGCACTTCGCCCTCGCCGACGATGGGGTGGTAAAGCTGGCTGATCTGATAGCCCTGCGGCAGATCGGGGTAGAAGTAGTTCTTGCGGTCGAAGGCCGAGTTCAGGTTGATCTGCGCCTTCAGCCCCAGCCCGGTCTTGACCGCCAGGGCGATGCAGCCCTCGTTGATCACGGGCAGCATGCCGGGCATGCCGGCGTCGACAAAGGCGACGTTGGAATTGGGTTCCGCCCCGAACTGGGTCGAGGCGCCCGAGAAGAGCTTGGCCTGCGAGGACACCTGGGCGTGCACCTCCATCCCGATGACCAGTTCCCAGTCGTGTTTCGCGCCCGCGATCACCTTGGGTTTCGGGGTCTCGTAGGTGAGGTCCAGCATGGAACGTCCTTTCCGGCGGATGGAATGGACGAGGTTCTAGGCCAGCCCCGCGCGCGGGGCAAGGGGCGCGGGGGCGGCGGCCTTGCGGAAGCCGGGGAAGCTGCGGGCTGGCGGGCTGGCGGGGTAAGCGGGGGGTGCGGGAGCGGGATGCCCGGGGCCGTGCGGCCATGCCGTTGGTGCGGGGCCGTCGGGGGCGCCAGGCGGTCGGGCGAGGTGCCGGCGCGGGGGCCGGCACACCAAGCGGGTGGGGCGGGCGTCAGGCGGGGGCCTGCACCTCGATGCCGTTTTCCGAGAAGGTGACGGTGCGCCCGGCGGCAATCGCGTCGTGGAACTGCTGCGAGATCAGCGCGCGGGCGTTCAGCTCGCCCCGTTCGGCCAGCTCGTTGACCGGCGGCAGGGTGGCGAAGGGGGAATGCTGCGCCTCGGCCCAGGGGGTCGGGTGCAGTTCGCGCAGGTGGTCCGAGACGATCCAGCCCATGCAGTCGTTGATCTCGCCCCGCACGTCGCGCGCGGCGGGCGAGATGTCGTCGGGCGTGGTTTCCGGCGACATGGCCACACCGCAATAGGCGGCCAGCAGGTTGGCATAATTCTGGCTGGGATTGGCATCCAGGATATCGTGCAGCCCGGCGACGAAGCGGTCGACATCCAGCCGCGCGGCGGCCTCGGGCACGGCGCGCAGCACGTCCATCCAGACCCAGGAATAGCCGCCATCGCCCCAGACATCCTCGGTCCGCTCGGCGGTTTCGTGGGCCAGGTCGTCGAGCAGCTCGTACGAGCCGAACCAGCGCGGCAGCAGGTGCACGCCCATGCGGCGCATGTGGCGCGGGTTGGCCGGATCCAGGTCGATCAGATCCTCGTAATCGTCGGCCACGCGCGAAGGGGCCTCGGGCTCGCCGAGCAGCAGGTCGCAGCGCGCTTCGGCCAGGACGGCGCTGTTTTCCTCGACCGCGCAGTACTGGTCCAGGATGTCGGCGGCGCGCTTGAAATGGTAAAGGAACTGCGGCTTGTCGCAATTGGGCCGCCCGGTCAGCGGACGATTGCCCCGCCAGGCCAGGCCGATGTCCATATGCGCCTGTGCGGCGACCAGCGCCACGCCCCAGCATTTCGGGTTCTCTTCCACCGCCTCGTCCAGCCCCGACGCGATGGAGCCGCAGGGCAGCAGGCCCTGCGAGATCGTGGCGCGCGCGGCCTCGACCGCGTCACGGCGGGCGCCGCGGGCCAGCAGGCCGGCCAGGCTGAGCCCGCTGGAGGTGGTTTCGCGGTTGGCGTCGGTTTCGCGGATCAGGCGGCCCAGCACGTCCCACTGTTCCTGCCGGACAAGGAACTGGCCCTTGCCGGTGAAGGTGCGGATCATGTTCGCCTCGTCCATCGGATCGCGCACCGGCATCACGATCTGGCGGCGCGGATTGACCTCGTCGCGGCGCCCGCGCCTGAAGCTCATGGCGAATTGCGCCAGCCCCACAGCGTCGGTCTGGCTGCGCGATGCGGCCTTGGGCGCGCCACGCTTGTCTTCCTTGGCTTCGCCGCGCACACCGGCGGCCCGCAGGACTCGGGTGGGGATCAGGGAAGGCAGGCGTAGTCCGCGCATCGGGCGCTCCATCTATATCTAGGAGTTTCATCATGCGCGGGCATTCGGGCCGAAACGTGGCCCGTTTCAGGAGTTATGGCGAAAAACGGCGGCGTCGATGGGGCGGCGGAAAGCGGCCGACAGCGCCCCGGATGGAGGCTGAATGCAGGTATTTCGATGTGCCACAAGGCGCTTGGCCCGATACCGGTGCACCCCCCGGGCGCGGCGGCCGGAACCAGTCGTCAGGGCCGCCACAATGCCGCCCATATCGTGAACCTTTGTCGGCCCTTGCGCGCCGCTCTCGCTAGCGCCCGCCGGTGACGTCCAGGATCGACCGCGTGACATAGGAGGCGCGATCGGACAGCAGCCACAGGATGGCCTCGGCGATCTCGTCCGCGCGGCCGGTGCGGCGCAGGGGCACATTGGGTGCCAGCCGCGCGGCGCGGTCGGGCTCGCCCCCCTTGGCATGGATATCGGTGTCGATCAGCCCGGGGCGCACGGCGTTCACGCGGATGCCCTCGGGCGCCAGCTCGTCGGCCAGGCCCAGGGTGAAGGTGTCGATCGCGCCCTTCGATGCGGCATAATCCAGGAACTGGTTGCCCGATCCCAGCCGGGCCGCGGCGGAGGAGATATTGACGATGGCCCCGCCCGCCGTGCCGCGCCGCATCAGGGCAACCGCGCCGCGCGCGGCCAGGATGGCCGAGGTGATGTTGACCGTGAACATGCGGGTCAGCCGCTCGGGCGTCATCTCGGCGATGCTGGCGGTGGAGTCGACGATCCCGGCATTGTTCACCAGGTGCAGCGGCAGGGAGGGGTCGGCCAGCGGTGCGGCCCGGGCGAACATCGCCTCGATCCCCTCGGGGCGGGCGAAATCGCATTGCAGCAGGTGGGCGGTGGCGCCCTTGCCGCGCAGCTCGGCCGCCACCGCCTCGGCCCCCGCGCGGTTGCTGCCGTAGTGCAGCAGCAGGGTGACCCCCGGCGCGGCGGCCATGCGTGCCGTGGCGGCCCCGATGCCCGAGCTGGCGCCGGTGATCAGGAGCGTCCGGTCAGCCAAGAATCCGGCCCACCATCTCGCCCGTATCGCGGCTGAGGCCCGGGCGGGCGGCGATGCGGCGCAGCTCGTCGGTGATCATCTGCTGGCGATCGGCGTCATAGCGGCGCCAGGTCTCGAAGGCGGAACACATCCGCGCCGTGGTCTGCGGGTTCAGCGCGTCCAGCTGGATCAGCCAGTCCGCCATCAGCCTGTAGCCGGCGCCCGAGGCATGGTGGAACCCGGCCGGAGTCATCGCCAGCGCGCCAAAGACGGCGCGGAACCGGTTGGGGTTCTTCATGCTGAAATCGGGGTGCTGGGTCAGCCGGTCGGTGACCTCGGCCACCTCGGCCGGTTTGGCATGGGTGATCTGGAGCGAGAACCATTTGTCCATCACCAGCCGGTCATGTTTCCACTGCTGCTCGAAGGCCGCAAGCGCCGCATCGCCCGCCCCGGCGATCAGCAGCGAGGACAGGGCCGAAAGCTGCTGCGTCATGTTGTCGGCGCTGTCGTATTGCGCCTGCGCCAGCTTGCCCCCGTCGCGCCGCGACAGCAGCGACAGGGCGACATTGGTCAGGGCGCGCGCGGCGGTGTGCTGGGCGCCGGGCGTGTAGTCGCCGGGCACCTGATAGACCTCGTAGGCCTCGGCCAGCTGGTCGTGCAGCGTGTCGGCCATCGCGTCGAACATGCGCTGGCGCGCCTCGTGGATCGCCTGCGGGTCGGGTACGCGCCCGGCGTCGACCTGGGCCTGGGCCAGGTCGTCCTCTGACGGCAGGGCCAGAACCAGCGCGCGGAATGCCGGGTCGAGGCTGTCATCGGCCAGCGCCGAGGAAAGCGCGCCGAGGAAGGCCGGATCGGGGCGCGTGCCCTCGTTCAGCATCCGCAGCAGCACGTCGCGGGCCAGGGCGCGCCCGGCCTCCCACTTGTTGAAGGCGTCGGTGTCATTGGCCAGCAGGAAGGCGCGTTCGGCATTGTCCGTCTCGCGCTGCAGGATCACCGGGGCGGAAAACCCGCGCAGGATCGAGGGCACGGGCTTCGCCGCCAGCCCGGTGAAGGTGAAGCTCTGTTCCGCCTCCGTCACCTCCAGCAGGGTCGTGGGCTGCACCTCGTCCCCGTTCGGGCCCAGCAGGCCGACGGCCACCGGGATCACCTGCGCCAGCTTGTCGGGCTGGCCCGGGGTGGGCGGGGTCTCTTGGGTGAAGGTCAGCGTCAGGGTGCCGTCTGCATAGCTTTCGTCAACCTTCAGTCGCGGGGTGCCGGCCTGCGAATACCAGCGTTTGAACTGGGTCAGATCGCGCCCGGTCGAATCCTCGAACACCTTGAGCCAGTCCTCGATCGTGCAGGCCTGTCCGTCGTGGCGCTCGAAGTAGAGATCCAGCGCCGTGGCATAGCCTTCGTCCCCCACGAGACGCTTGAGCATGCCGATGACCTCGGCGCCTTTCTCATATACTGTGGCGGTATAGAAGTTGTTGATTTCCTGAAAGCTTTCCGGCCGAACCGGATGGGCCAGCGGGCCGTTGTCCTCGCGGAACTGGCGGGCGCGCAGGGCGATGACATCGGTGATCCGCTTGACCGGCTCAGAGCGCATGTCGGCGGTGAACTGGCTGTCGCGAAAGACCGTCAGCCCCTCCTTGAGGCACAGCTGGAACCAGTCGCGGCAGGTGATGCGGTTGCCCGTCCAGTTGTGGAAATACTCATGCGCGATGATCGCCTCGATCCGCTCGAAGTTCATGTCGGTCGAGGTCTCGGGCGAGGCCAGGACGCAGGAGGAGTTGAAGACGTTCAGCCCCTTGTTTTCCATCGCGCCCATGTTGAAATCGTCGACCGCCACGATGTTGAAGATGTCGAGGTCGTATTCCCGGCCATAGACATCCTCGTCCCATTTCATCGAGCGTTTCAGCGCATCCATGCCAAAGGCGCATTTGTCCTCGTCGCCCGGGCGGACCCAGATGTTCAGCTCGACCTCTTTGCCCGAGGCGGTGGTGAACCTGTCGGGGTGGTTCACCAGCTCGCCCGCGACCAGGGCGAAAAGATAGGCGGGTTTGGGCCAGGGGTCGTGCCATTCGGCAAAGCCCGGGCCGCTGTCGCCGGGATTGCCGTTGGACAGCATGACGGGCAGGTCGGATTCCACGCGCACGGTGAAGGTGGCCATCACGTCGGGCCGGTCGGGGTAATAGGTGATCTTGCGGAAACCTTCGGCCTCGCACTGGGTGCAGTACATGCCGTTCGACATATAGAGCCCCTCCAGCGCGGTGTTCCGGGCGGGGGCGATCTCGACCTCGGATTCCCAGGTGAAGGGGGCGTCGGGCACGGCGCAGGTCAGGCCCTCGGGCGTCACCTCGGGCGTAACGGGGGTGCCGTCGATGCTGGCCGAGATCAGCGTCAGCTCTTCGCCATGCAGGAAGAAGTCGCGCCCGGCGGCCTCGGGGTTGGGGCGGAACCGGATGGTGCTGCGCACGCGGGTGGCCTCGGGCGCGAGGGCGAAGGTCAGGTGCACGTCATCCACCAGATAGGCGGGCGGAGTGTAATCCTTCAGGTAGATCGTGGCGCCTGTAGTGTCCTTCATCGTCGTCTCCCGTCAGGTTTGGCCCATTGCTGGGGCACCGGAACGGGAAAAGCAAGACCGGCAGGGATCCGCCTGCGGTTGCGCCCCGGCAACTGCGCGATGAAACCGCATCAGGGGGGGATGCGTTGGGCAGTCAGAGACAAACCGCACAGACCATCGAGCAAGGAGGAATTCCATGTCCGCTCCCGACATGTCGCTGCAGACCCAGGCCCGCAAACACGGCACTCCGATCTGGGGCATCTTCGTCTCGGCTCTGTTTGGCGCGCTGGCGGGTGCCCTTGTCGCGATCACCGCCGTATCCGGCGGGGATGCGCCGCAGGGCGCCGATATCCGGATCGACGGGCGCACCGGCGCGGCAGAGCCCGCGATGTGACCGCCAGCCGACCCCCGGCCCGAAACCGCCCGTGACCCTGCCAGGTCGCGGGCGTTTTGCATGTCGGGCCCAGCATGTCGCGGGGCAGGCCGCCGGGGCGGATCAGGCGGCGGGCAGGCTCTGCGCCGTGGCCTCCAGCTTGGCCAGCGTCTCGTAACCCTTTTCCAGCGCGCCGAATTGCATCGCGTCGCGCGTGGTCATGTCGACAAAGCTCATCCGCATGGTGACCCGCGTGCCAGCGCCTTCGGGCGTGAACTCCACAGTCACATCGGCATGGTGGCGCATGTCGTCAAAGCCCGACAGCCGGTAGGTCAGGCGCTTGCCGGGCTCGACCTCGCCGAATTCGTGCAGGTTCGGAAAACGCATGCCCTGGCCGACCATGTCGAACCGCCAGCGCCCGCCGGGGCGGATGTCGATCTCGTGGGTTTCGCAGTGATAGCCGTTGGGCCCGAACCACTTAGGCAGCAGGTCGGGGTTGGTCCAGCTTTCCCAGACCAGCGCGGGCGGTGCGTTGATGACGCGCGTGCTCGTGATCTCGTGATCGGGCCTGGGCCCCTGCATCGAGCGGGCATAGGCGCCAAGCTGGTCGGCCACGGTGCCCCAGCCGCCATAAAAGCCCATATCCTCATGGCTTTTTGCCTTCTCGGCCGAGAAATGCCGCACCGTGACATCGTATTGCGTGCCCTCGGGGTGGTCCGAAAATTCCAGGATCGCGGTCATGAACGGGTCGGGATTGGGGTGCCATCCGGGGGTGAAGGCATCGGTCCAGACCAGTTTCCGCGTCGGCACGGCCTCCAGGAACACGCCGGAATTGTCCATCACCTGGTCGCCGACCTTCATCACCGTCCGGAAGATGCCGCCGGGGCGCAGGTCGATCTCGGCCGCGGTGGTCTGGTGCGGCTTGGGGCAGAACCAGTGCACCAGCAGCTTGGGGTCGGTCCAGCAGGCCCAGACGAGGTCACGCGGCGCGGCGATGACGCGGTTCAGGTGCAGGTCGGTGGTCATTCTTTCTGTTCCTTCGCAAGTGAGAGGACAAAGGCATCGAGGCGGTCCAGACGGGCCTCCCAGATCGCGCGCTGTTCGGCGATCCAGTCGGCGGCGGGGCCCAGGGCCTGGGGTTGCAGGGCGCAGGTGCGCACACGGCCGTCCTTGTGGCTGGCGACAAGGCCCGCGGCCTCCAGCCGTTTCAGATGGCCCATGAACGAGGGCAGGGCCATGTCGAACGGCGCGGCCAGGTCGGTGACGCTGGCGGGCCCCTGCGCCAGCCGGGCAAGGATCGCCCGCCGGGTCGGGTCGCCCAGGGCGGTGAAGATGTGGTCGAGTCCGGGGTCATGCTTAGCCATGTGCCTAAGTAACTCGGAGCGGATCCAAGGGGAAGCAAAAAGTGAGGCGATGAGCTAACTATTGCGGGTCCGGCCCCGGCGCCCGGGATTGGTAAGATATCTTTACCGCCTTGTGGCAGGGGGGGCTTGCCTGTAGTTTTGCCACGATATCCGGGCAAGCGAGGTGCATCATGGCGGACAGGGTCGAGGTCTACGGGCTGCAGGTGGCAGAGATCCTGCATCGGTTCATCGCCGAAAAGGCGCTGCCGGGCACCGGGGTGAGCGCGGATGCCTTCTGGTCGGGCTTTGCCGCGATGGTCGCGGACCTGACGCCGAAAAACCGCGCCCTGCTGGACACCCGCGAGGCGATGCAGCAGCAGATCGACGCCTGGCATGTGGAACGCCGGGGCCAGCCGCATGACGCGGCGGCCTATCGCGCCTTTCTGGAAGAGATCGGCTATCTGGTGCCCGAGGGGCCGGATTTCGAGATCGAGACGGAACATGTCGACCCCGAGATCGCGCGCATTCCGGGGCCGCAGCTGGTGGTGCCGGTGACCAATGCGCGTTACGCGCTGAACGCGGCCAATGCCCGGTGGGGATCGCTTTACGATGCGCTCTACGGCACCGACGCGCTTGGCGACCTGCCGCATGGCGGGGGCTACGACACCAAACGCGGCGCCCGGGTGATCGCCTGGGCCAAGGCGCATCTGGACGCGGTGGTGCCGCTCAAACGCGCCTCCTGGGCGGATGTCACCGGGCTGTCGGTGAATGACGGGGCGCTGGTCGCCGCGACCGAGGGCGGGCCGGCGGGGCTGGCCGATCCGGGGCAGTTCCAGGGCTGGCGCGAGGATGCGCAGGCCCCGCTGCGGGTGCTGCTGCGCCGGAACGGGCTGCTGATCGAGGTGGTCGTGGATCACGACACGCCCGTGGGCCAGCAGGACCGGGCCGGGATTTCCGACGTGCGGCTGGAAAGCGCGATGTCCGCGATCATGGATTGCGAGGACAGCGTCGCGGCGGTGGATGCCGAGGAAAAGACGCTCGCCTATGCCAACTGGCTGGGCCTGATGAAGGGCGACCTGGCCGAAAGCGTGAGCAAGGGCGGCACCTCCTTCACCCGCAGGCTGAATCCCGACATGGAATTCACCATGCAGGACGGCGAGTTGCTGCGGGTCAAGGGCCGGTCGCTGATGCTGGTGCGCAACGTCGGCCACCTGATGACCAACCCCGCCATCCTCGATGCGGACGGGGCCGAGGTGTTCGAGGGGCTGATGGATGCGGCCGTCACCACGCTCTGCGCCATGCATGACCTGGGCAAGAGCGGCGGCGACCGGAATTCCACCGAAGGATCGGTCTATGTGGTCAAGCCCAAGATGCACGGGCCCGAGGAAGTCGCCTTTGCCGACGAGATCTTCACCCGGGTCGAGGCGATGCTGGGGCTGAAGCGGAACACCGTCAAGCTGGGCATCATGGACGAGGAACGCCGCACCAGCGTGAACCTCAAGGAATGCATCCGGGCGGCCAAGGCCCGGGTCGCCTTCATCAACACCGGCTTCCTGGACCGGACGGGCGACGAGATCCACACCTCGATGGAGGCGGGGCCGTTCCTGCCCAAGGGCGAGATGAAGAACACCGCCTGGATCAAGTCCTACGAGGATCGCAACGTCGATATCGGCCTGGCCTGCGGGCTGAAGGGCAAGGCGCAGATCGGCAAGGGGATGTGGGCGATGCCGGATCTGATGGCCGGGATGCTGGAGGCCAAGATCGCACACCCGCAGAGCGGCGCGAACTGCGCCTGGGTGCCATCGCCCACGGCGGCGACCTTGCACGCGATCCATTACCACAAGGTGGACGTTATGGCGCGCCAGGCCGAGATCGCCGCCGGCGGTGCGCGCGGCACGCTGGCGGATCTGTTGAGCATCCCGGTGCTGCAGGGCCGCAACCTGGATGCCGCCGAGGTCACCCGCGAGATCGAGAACAATGCGCAGGGGATCCTGGGCTATGTGGTGCGGTGGGTCGATCAGGGCGTCGGCTGTTCCAAGGTGCCCGACATCAACGATGTGGGGCTGATGGAGGACCGGGCGACCTGCCGGATTTCCTCGCAGGCGCTGGCCAACTGGCTGCATCACGGGGTGATCGACGCGCAGCAGGTGATGGCGGCGATGCGCAAGATGGCCGAGGTGGTGGACCGCCAGAACGCGGGTGACGCGGCCTATGTGCCGATGGCGCCGGGCTATGACGGCATCGCCTTCCAGGCGGCCTGCGATCTGGTGTTCCGGGGGCGGGTGCAGCCTTCGGGCTATACCGAACCGGTGCTGCACCGGCGGCGGCTGGAGCTGAAGGCCGGGGCGTGAGCGTCGGGCAAGACGGTTTGGCAGAGGCTCTGCCTCCGGTGGGATTTGCGGTTTGCGGAGGCTCTGCCTCCGGTGGGACATGTGGTTTGCGGAGGCTCTGCCTCCGGTGCGACTATTGATTTTGCGGAGGCTCTGCCTCCGTTGCGACTATTGATTTTGCGGAGGCTCTGCCTCCGCGGGGGGAAGGGGGGCTGTCTGCCCCCCTCTTGGCCTGCGGCCAATTCACCCCCCGAGCATATTTGGAGCAAGAGGAAGATGGGAGCTGGGACATGGTTGCGATTTCGTTGAGAAAGGCGCGCACGATCGTGCGCAAGGCGCTGGAGAAGGGGCGGGAGCTGGAGCTGAAGCCGCTGTCTGTCGTGGTGCTGGATGCGGGCGGGCACGTGCAGGCCTTCGAGCGCGAGGACGGGGCGAGCCCGGGGCGGTTCGACATCGCGCGGGGCAAGGCCTATGGCGCGGTGATGCTGGGCATGAGCGGGTCGGCACAGCTGGCGCGGGCCGAGCAGCAGGCGTTTTTCATGGCGGCGATGAACGGGGCCTTTGGCGGCAAGGTGGTGCCGGTGCCGGGCGGCGTGCTGGTGCGCGACGGCAAGGGGGCCGTGATCGGCGCGGTTGGCGTGACCGGCGATACTTCGGACAATGATGCCCTGGCGGCGATGGCCGGGATCGAAGGGGCCGGGCTGACCGGCGAGGCCTGATTCCGCGGGCCGGGACTCCGGGGCCGGCCCGGTGGCTGGTGCCATGCGCCCCTGGACGCCGCCTGTCCCGGGCGGCGTGACCTTTCACCCGGAGCTGACGGGCGAGCCGGGCAGGGCGCAGGGGGCTGCGTGCCTGCGGGGCGCGCGCGCGGCGCTCAGTCCGGCCGGCCGCGCAGCGGGACCAGACCGCGCAGGCGGCGGAATTCGCGGCTTTCGTCCTGATTGGAGAAGAAGGGCACCGAGGCGGGCGGCGCGGGATCGGCGGCGCGCTGCGCGACCTCGGCCAGCACCACCTCGGTGATGAAGGGCAGGTCGAATTCGCGCGCCTTTTCCAGCGGGATCCATTGCAGCAGCGACAGCTCGTCCGAGGCGGCGGTGAAATCGTCGGGATCGGAGGCCAGCCTTTCGGCATCGGTCAGGAAGAAGCGGGCGTCGAAGCGGCGCGGGCGGCCCGGCGGGGTGATCGCGCGGAACACGAACTGCAGGCTGCTGGCGTCGGGCAGGTGGCCCGTGGCGGCGAAACCGGTCCAGTCCTCGGGCGGCGTGCCGTCCCAGGCGCCGGGGCGGCCCAGCACCTGGCCGGTCTCTTCCCAGAGCTCGCGGATCGCGGCCACGCCAAGCGCATGGACGAGGGCGGGGTCGCTGTCCTCGGCCAACCGGCCGATGCAGGGGTCGGGAATCGCGCCGGCGAGCGGAATGGCGGCATCGCCGGCATCGACGGCGCCGCCCGGAAAGACGAACATGTTGGGCATGAACACGGCCTTGGCGCCGCGCTGACCCATCAGCACCTTGGGGGCGGTCTCACGGTCGCGCAGCACGATGATGGTGGCGGCGTTCCGGATCGCTGTCTTGTCGGTCATGAAAGGCTCCTTGGGCATGGGGACCGGGGGTCCCGCATGTGCCGGGGGAGACTAGACCGGGTCGCAGGGCGTGCCAAGCGTCAACCGGGCGGCCAGCAAGAGTGTGTCAGTCGTGCCCGCCAAAGCCATGCATCTGGCGCGCCCACTGGAAGGCGATCAGCGCGCCCTTGAGCCGTGGCAGCAGGAAGAGCGACAGCCCCACGGTGCCCACGAGGAACACGGTGAAGAGCACCAGCGGCTCGGGCCGGAAGGCGGTATAGGCCACCAGCAGCAGCGGCGCCATCAGATGCCCGACGATCAGGATCGTCAGATAGGCCGGCCCGTCATCGGCCCGGTGATGGTGGAACGGCTCGCGGCAGACCGGGCATTCGTGGCGCACGCTGAGGAAGCCCTTGAGCAGCGGACCGCTGCCGCAGTTGGGGCATTTCAGGCGCAGGCCCTTCCACAGCGCGGACATGGTGTCGCGTTCGGCAGGGGCGGCGGGGGTTGCGTGGCAGTCAGACATGGGCCTCTCCGAGGTCGGGCGCAAACATGCGTCCCGGCAGATATAATGTGTCGGGGCCGGTTTGGCCTTGCGTCGGGTTGTCGCGAAGGGGCGGATCAGAAAAATCCGCATTGTGGCGACGGAACCCCCCGGGCCCTGCGTATGACCTGTCAGAAAGCGGATATGAGGCCGGTTTCGAACAGGACTTTAACGGAGGACTACCGATGAAACTTGCAACCCTCGTTTCGGGTGCCGCGGCGATCGCGATCCTGGCGGGTGCATCAGCCGCCCTGGCCGACGGGCGCGGCGGGCCGGGCCGGATGGGCCCCCGGATGAATTTCCAGGAGATCGACGCCAATGGCGACGGCAAGGTCACTCAGGACGAGATGAAGGCCCATGCCGAAAGCCGGTTCAGGGATGCCGACGCCAATGGGGACGGCGCGCTGAGCGCCGAGGAAATGGTCGCGCACCAGGAAAAGATGCGCGAGCAGATGCGCCAGGCGCGCATGGCCCGTGGCGCCGAGCGCATGATCAAGCGGCGCGACACCAATGGCGACGGCGTGCTGAGCCTGGAGGAAATGGGGCCGAAGGACGGCGGCAATCGCATGTTCTCGCGCCTGGACACCGATGGCGACGGGGCGATTTCGACCGAGGAGTTCGAGGCGGCGCGCGAGCGCATGGCCGAGCGGCGGCGCGAGCACAAGGGCCCGCGTGACCATGAGGGCATGCACCGCAAGCCGCAGTCTCAGACGGACGGCGGCTGACACAGCCGGCGTGACAGGGCCCGCCCGTTCCGCATCCCATCACGGGGCGCGGGCCCTGTGACCTGATCCCGGCCCGGCCGGATTGCCGGTGCGCATGGAACAGGATACGCCGGACGGAAGATGAGCGATATGGCTTTCGACGCCCTTGACGAGCTGGACGACGACGCGCTGCTGGTGCTGTTCGCCAATGGCGACGGCACTGCGGCGCGGCTGCTGACCCGCAGGCTGGCGCCGCGCGTGCTGAACCATGCCGCGCGCCTGACCGGCGACCGGGCCGAGGCCGAGGACGTGACGCAGGAGGCGATGCTGCGGCTCTGGCGGATCGCGCCGGACTGGCGGCGCGGCGAGGCCCGGGTCACCACCTGGCTCTACCGCGTGACGGCGAACCTCTGCACCGACCGGCTGCGGCGCCGGCGCGGCGGCACGGCCCCGCTGGACAGCGTCCCCGAACCCGAGGACGAGCATCCGGGCGTGGCCGAGACGATGCAGGACCGCGCCCGGATGGATGCGCTGCAACAGGCGCTGGACGGGCTGCCGGAGCGGCAGAGGCAGGCGGTTGTCCTGCGTCACATAGAAGGCATGACCAATCCCGAGATCGCCGAGATCATGGAGATTGGCGTCGAGGCGGTCGAGAGTCTGACCGCCAGGGGCAAGCGTGCGCTGGCGACGGCCCTGGCCGGGCGGCGCGATGAACTGGGGTATACCGATGGCTGACAAGGACCGGATCACCGCGATGGACCAGGAGCTCGACGCCCTGTTCGCGACCGCCCGGCGGCAGAGCCTGCCGCTGGACGAGGCCCTGACCGACAGGATCCTGGCCGATGCGCTGGCATTGCAATCCGCCCCGGCGGCCCCGGCCCGGCCTGTCCCGGCACAGGCCGTGCGGCCCGGGCGGCTGGCGCAGTTCTTTGCCCTGCTGGGCGGCTGGCCGGCGGTGGCGGGGCTGGCGACGGCCACGGTTGCGGGCCTGTGGATCGGCACCACGTCGCCGGACATGCTCTATGCGCAGACCGGGCTTTTCGAATCCGCCTCCAGCTCGGAGGCGAGTGACCTTTACCTCGTCGATGCCTTTTCGGCCTTTGACGCATTGCCCGCGGGCGGGTGACAGGAGTGAACATGTCGGACAAGGATACAGGCACGGGGTCCGGCCCGGTTTCGGGGACCAGGCTCTGGGTGCGGCTCGTGCTCTTCGCCTCGCTGGCGGTGAACATGCTGGTGATCGGCGCGGTGGTCGGGACGGTCGCGATGCATGGCGGCGGGCCGGACGACAGGCGCAGGCCGCCCCGGGCCGACCAGATCGCCGGGCCGCTGACCCATGCGCTGGATCACGAGGAACGGCGCGAGATCGGCCGCGCGATCCGCAGCGAATACCGCAAGGGCCGCCCCTCGCGCGGGGCGATGAAGGCGGAATACGATGCCGTGATCCAGGCGCTGCGGACAGAGCCCTTTGACGCCACGGCGGTGCGCGACAGTTTCGAGCGCCAGCAGGCCTATGCGGTGGACCGGATGAAGATCGGCCAGGGCATCCTGCTCGACAAGCTGGTCGCGATGACACCCGAACAGCGCGCGGCCTTTGCCGACCGGCTGGAGGACGGGCTGACCCGTTTTGACGAAGGCCGGGGCAAGGGCAAGGACAAGGACGGCAAGGACCGGGACAACTGAGCGGTCTGGCTGCCGGACGCATGTGCGGCCTGGCTGCCGGACGGCCCAGGCGGTTCGGTTGACGGGCAACAGAGTGGTCCGCCTTGCGGACAGCTGGACAGAGTGGCGGACGGACACCTGAACGGTGTGGTTGCCGGTCAATCGGGCGGTTCAACCGCCCGGCATCTGTGCAGTTCACCCTGCGGCCAATCCCTCCGGCTGCACCCGGCGCCGATGACCGACCGCGCCGGCTGCCCGGTGCCGCCTCACTCGGCGGTCTCGGGCACCATGCTGACCTGATTGCGCCCGGCGTCCTTGGCGATGTAGAGCGCCCGGTCCGCCCGGTCGATCATCGCCAGCGCGGCTTGTTCGGGCGTCTGGCCCGGGTCCATCCGGGCGATGCAGCCCCCCATGCTCATGGTGACCTGCAGACGCTCTTCGCGGTCGGGGATGGCAAAGGGCATGTCCTGCATCCGTTTGCGCAGACGCTCGGCCACCAGCTGGGATTCCGTCCAGCCCGTGTCGGGCATGATGATCAGGAATTCCTCGCCCCCGAACCGGGCGACGAGGTCCTTGGCGCGCAGGTTCTCGCGCAGCAGGTCGGCGACGGCGATCAGTACCGCGTCGCCCGCATTGTGGCCAAAGCGGTCGTTCACCTGCTTGAAATGGTCGAGATCGCCCAGAACCAGCGCGAATTTGCGCTTGCTGCGCGCCATGTCCGACAGCATCCGTTCGAGATAGGGGATCACGTAGCGCCGGTTGTAGAGCCCGGTCAGCGGATCGGTGAGCGAGGCGCGCAGCCCGTCCTCCAGACTGCGGCGCAGCCGTTCCACGGCCTTCTTGCGGCGCAGCAGGGTGTTCACCCGCATCAGCACCTCGCGCGGGTCAAAGCCATAGGGCATGACCGCGCTGGCCCCGATGTCCAGCGCGTCGGGCACCATCGGGTTGTGATGGTCGGCGGTGATCAGCAGCACCTCGGCGTGGCGCACATCGGGGCGCGAGCGGATGTCGGCGATCAGCCGCATGACCGACTTGCGCTCGGACCCGTCCATGTCGATGACAAAGACATCGGCCGGCTGGTTGGTCGAGGTCCAGCGCAGTGCCTCGCTCATCGGCATCGGGCGGAACTGGTGGCGCGACAGGCGGACGAGGGCATTGTGCCAGTCCAGCGCCGAGGCGGACTGCCGGGTGACGATGTAGATGTTGCCCGGCCCCTCGAAGGTGCCGCCGACCTCGGACAGGCCCAGCTCGCGCGAGGTGGAATCGCGCAGGCGGATCTCTTCCTCGGCGCCGCGGGCGCGCATCAGGCAGCGCAGGCGGGACAGGAACAGCACGTCGGGCTGGCTGCGGGAAAAGATGTCGTCGGCCCCGGCGGCCAGGTACTGCGCCCGTTTGCGGCGGTCGCTGGCATGGGTCATCACCACGATGGTCGACCAGGCCGTTTCCGGCGATTCGCGCAAGGTCCGGCAGAGCGCGTCGATGGGCATGTCGGCGACCGTTTCGGAGATCACCACCAGGTCGGGCCCGGCTTCCTGCGCCAGATCGACGCCGCGACTGGCGGAATCGGCCAGCACGACATCGTAGAACGTGGCCGAAAGCTGAACTTTCAGCACGATGCGGCTGGTGGCCACGTCATCGATGATGAGGATCTTTCCGGCCATTCCGATGACTACCCGGCTGAAACCAAAACTACGGATAACATTTGTTGAGAATGGTTAAGAATTCCTTTCCCTCTGCCGGGCAAAGTGCGACATGAAAGATGATGAAGCAAGACGCTGCAGAAGTGATCGCCCTGAAATGCCTGACCTGGCTGGTCGGGCAGGATTCGCTGCTGCCTGTCTTCCTCAGCTCCACCGGTGCCGATTCCGAAGAGCTCCAGCGCAGGGCGCATGATCCCGACTTCCTGACCTCGGTTCTGGAATTCATCACCCTCGATGACACCTGGGTGGTCGAATGCTGCGACGACCGGGACCTCCGCTACGAGATGCCGATGATGGCGATGGCCGTTCTGCAGGGCGCCGGGCGGACCCACTGGACCTGAGGGCAGGGGCCTAGATATAGGTCAGGTCCTTGTCGTCCGACGCGATCATCCGATCCAACAGGTCCTTCAGCAGCGCCGCTTCCTCGGCGGTCAGGGTTTCCGCCAGCTTGGCATTGTTGCCGCGCGCAATCGGCGTGCCGGTTTCCAGCGCCTTGCGGCCCTTGCGGGTCAGGGTGACCTGCCGGGTGCGCCGGTCCTCGGTGCCGCTCTGACGGTCCAGCAGCTTGGCCGCTTCCATCTGGCGCAGGGCGCGCGAGGTGGCGGTGCGGTCGATGCCGACAAATGTCGCGATGTCCGAGGGCTGGGTCAGCCCCTCGTTTCCCACGGCCAGGATGATGCACCAGGTGATCCGGGTCAGTCCAAGCGCCTTGAGCTGTTCGTCAAGCCTGCGTTCCTGCTGCCGCGATGCGATGGACAGGCTGTAACCAAGGGACGCATGAAGGTGATAAGGTGCTTCGGACATACGTGTTATGACATTTCAACGGGGAATAGTTGTCAAGCGCTACCATAGTGCTTAGGCCCCCGGGGCGCCGGACAACAGGCCCTTGCGGTTTTTTGCGCTGCGGCGTGTTGTTGCAGGCAGCACAGCGAGGGGCGAACCACCATGATTGACGGCATTCTGTTCGACAAGGACGGCACCTTGTTCGATTTCGCGGCGACCTGGGATCACTGGGCCGGCGGGCTGATCGACGAATTGTCAGCCGGGGACGGGGCCGTGGCGGATCGCATGGCCGAAACCATGCGCTATGACCTGGGCCGCAGGGCGTTCCGCCCCGACAGCGTGATCATCGCCGGCACCAACCGCGAGGCGGCCGAGCTGATCACCTCGGCCCTGCCGGGCGCCGATGTCGATGCGGTCGAGGATCTGATGACCCGCCGCGCCGCCGTCGCGCCACAGCGCCCCGCCGCCGATCTGCCGGTCCTGCTGGGCGGGCTGCGGGCGCGGGGCCTCGCGCTTGGGGTGATGACCAACGATACCGAATTTGCCGCCCGCGCCCATCTGACCCGGGCCGAGGTGTTCGAATTGTTCGATTTTGTCGCCGGGTTCGATTCCGGCCACGGGGCCAAGCCCGATCCGGCCCCGCTGCTGGCCTTTGCCCGCGCCACGGGCAAGGCGCCGGGCCGCATCGCGATGGTGGGGGACAGCACCCATGACATGATCGCCGGGCGCGCTGCCGGGATGATCTGCATCGGCGTGCTCACCGGCCCGGCCACAACTGTCCAGCTGGCGCCATTTGCCGATGTCGTGCTGCCCGATATCGGCCATCTGCCGGCCTGGCTGGATCGGGGCGCACCGCGCGCCGAATGAAGGAAATGCGACAGGGCTTGTCGCATCCGGTGGCGCAACGCCCTGCGCGCCGGGCTCTTGTGGCCGCAATGACACCCAGGAGCAGGCCATGACCGAGAGTCCCCGTAAGAAACGCAGCGGCGGCCGCGCCGGACACGCGGCGCGGCGCGGACCCTCGGCGATCGAGCAGATGCCCTGGCGCCTGCCGGTGAACCACGACCGCCCGACAGAGCCGCTCTCGCCCGAGGGGGTGCAGGCGATCCACGATGGCGCGATGACCATTCTCGAAGAGATCGGCGTCGCCTTCCTGAACCCCGAGGCGGCGACCCTGCTGAAACAGGCCGGCTGCCGGGTCGAGGGAGAGGTCGTCTACATGGGCCGCGACTTCGTGATGGAGATGCTGGCCAAATGCCCCGAACAGTGGACGCTGACCCCGCGCAACCCCGACCGCAAGCTGGTGGTGGGCGGGGACTATATCCTCTTCGGCAACGTCTCCTCGCCGCCGAACTACTGGGACATGGAGATCGGCCGCAAGGTGCCCGGCACACGGGAATATTGCGCCAACCTGCTGAAACTGACGCAGTATTTCAACTGCATCCACTTCGCCGGCGGCTATCCGGTGGAGCCGGTGGACATCCATCCCTCGATCCGCCACCTCGACGTGCTCTACGACAAGCTCACGCTGACCGACAAGGTGCCGCACGCCTATTCGCTGGGGACCGAGCGGGTCGAGGACGTGATGGAGATGGTGCGCATCGCGGGCGGCCTGTCACATGAAGAATTCGACGCAACCCCCCGAATGTACACGAATATCAACTCCACCTCGCCGCTGAAGCACGACCACCCGATGCTGGACGGATGGATGCGGCTGGCCCGGCGCGGGCAGGGGCTGATCGTGACGCCCTTCACCCTGGCGGGGGCAATGGCGCCGGTGACGATGGCGGGCGCGGTGGCGCAGTCGCTGGCCGAGGGGCTGTCGGCCATCGCACTGGCGCAGTGGATCAACCCGGGCGTGCCCTGCGCCATCGGCACCTTCACCTCGAATGTCGACATGAAGACCGGCGCGCCCGCCTTTGGCACGCCCGAATACATGCGCGCGACCCAGATGACCGGCCAGATGGCGCGGTTCTACAAGCTGCCGATGCGCTCTTCGGGGGTCTGCGCCGCCAACGTGCCCGACGGGCAGGCGATGTGGGAGACGTCGAATTCGCTCTGGGCGGCCGTGCAGTCGGGCAGCCACATCGTCTACCACGCCGCCGGCTGGCTGGAGGGCGGGCTGATCGCCAGCCCCGAGAAATTCGTGATGGATTGCGAGGTTCTGCAGCAGATCCAGCGCTATATGGAGCCCGCGACCTGGGCCACCGGGCCCGAGGACATCGCCCTGGACGCGATCCGCGAGGTCAAGCACAACGGCCATTTCTTCGGCACCCAGCACACCCAGGAACGTTATACCACCGCCTTCTACCAGCCCTTCCTGTCGGACTGGCGCAATTACGAGGGCTGGGAGGTCGCCGGCGGCATCTGGACGGCCGAGCGCGCGCATCATGTCTACAAGCGCATCCTGAACGAGTTCGAGGCCCCCCCGATGGACGAGGCGATCCGCGAGGAACTGGCCGATTTCGTCGCCCGCAGGAAGTCCGAAGGCGGCGCGCCCACCGATTTCTGATCCCGCGCATCGCCCGGGAAAACCCCGACAATTGGAAATGTTCGGTCTTCGTTAAGTGCTGACGGGCCATCCTGCGCGCCAGGCGGCGATGGACGGAAGATGCACGGACTGATCAACATGGCGTTGCAGCGTTTTGCCTGCGACACCTATGGCACAGGGTTCTGGGACACGGTGACCCGCGACGCGGGCCTGGGTTTCGCGGGGTTCGAGGCGATGCTGACCTACGATCCCGCGCTCACCGATGCGGTGCTCGACGCGCTGGCGGGGCGGCTGGACCGGACGCGCAACGCGGTGCTGGAGGATGTGGGGACCTACCTCGTCTCGCATCCCGCGATGGCCTCGCTCAGGCGGCTCCTGCGCTTT
The DNA here is from genome assembly GCF_009789075.1 of Pseudooceanicola pacificus. Taxonomy (GTDB): domain Bacteria; phylum Pseudomonadota; class Alphaproteobacteria; order Rhodobacterales; family Rhodobacteraceae; genus Pseudooceanicola; species Pseudooceanicola pacificus. The sequence continues at coordinate 113,556 of NZ_WNXQ01000007.1, read as the reverse complement.
GCCGGCGCGGGGTTTGTGGATTTCCTGCTCTCGCTCGACGAATTGCCCGACCGCGCGCGCCTTGCGGTGCCCGACCTCGACCTGCCGCGCATCGACCTGGCGGATCTCGGCGAGGGCCGGTTCAGCATCGCCTGCGCCGCCCCGCGCCCGGGCTATGGCCATGTGCTGACCGGCGTGCTGCGCGCGATGGCCGACGATTACGGCGCGCTGGTGACCCTGTCGCCGGTAGCCGAGGGGGCGGGCACGGAAACCATCGAGGTGTCGCTGGTCGTCGCGGGCTATGCCAGCGGCCGCGATTTCGACCTGGGGGCGCGAACGGGGTGAGCCGGGCATTGATGGCATCCGCGCTGGACGTGCTCTGCCCGATGCATGTCACGCTCGATCCCGAGGGCCGGATGACTCATGCCGGGCCGACACTGTGCAAGCTGCGCCCGGGCCGCCCGCTGATCGGCCAGCCGTTCCTGGATCTGGCGCGCGTTCTGCGCCCGTCGCCCGCACCCGACATGGCGGGCCTGCTGGGCCTGGCCGGGGCGCGGCTCAGGCTTGAGCTGCGGGATCCGCCGCGCACCACCCTGTCGGGCGTGCTGATGCCGGACGGGCAGGGCGGGGCGCTGGTCAACCTCGCCTTCGGCATCTCGATCATCGAGGCGGTGCGCGACTACACCCTGACGAACGAGGATTTCGCCCCGACCGACCTGGCCGTCGAGATGCTGTTCCTGGTGGAGGCGAAATCTTCGGCGATGGAAATGCTGCGCCAGATGTCGCTGCGCTTTCAGGGCGAACGCCTGGCAGCCGAGGAGCGCGCGCTGACGGACACGCTCACCGGGTTGCGCAACCGCCGTGCGCTGGACGCGGTGCTGGAGCGCATCGCCTCGGCCGCGCAGCCCTTTGCGGTGATGCATATCGACCTCGATTTCTTCAAGGCGGTGAACGACACGCTGGGCCATGCGGCGGGCGATCAGGTGTTGCAGCGCGCGGCCGCCATCATGTCCGATGTCACGCGGGGAGAGGATACGGTGGCGCGCATCGGCGGGGATGAATTCGTGATCGTCCTCGACCGGCTGAACGACCGACACAGGATCGAGGACATCGCCCTGCGACTGATCCGCCGGCTGGAGGACCCGATGTCCTTCGGCGACCGGCGGTGCCGCATCTCGGCCAGCGCCGGCACCGCGATTTCAACCGATTACACCCGCCCCGATCCGGCCCGGATGCTGTGCGACGCCGATGCCGCGCTCTATGCCGCGAAACATGCGGGGCGCGGGTGTCATGCCTTTCACCAGCCCGCTCAAGACGGGGCCAGGCTGGCGGGCGGGGCGGGCGCGGGGCCATGACCGATCCGCCCCCCGGCCGATGCCCGCGCCCGGGCGGGGAACTGCGTAATCCGCAGGCATTGCCATCCCGGCCTGCATCAACGCACAGCAATTCCGGTTTCTTTGGCGGGGCCGGGACGGTACTGTCGGACCGAAACAACGGGCAGGAAGACCGCTATGGCACGCGCGCGCGTCGGGATCATCACCAACCAGGTTGTGCGGGACGATTACCGCGCCCATTCGGGCGGGGTCATGTGTGTCCAGGCGGTGGCCGAGGTGTCGGATTGCCTGCCGCTGCTGATCCCCGCCGACCCGCGCTATGTCGGTGTCGAGGAGCTGCTGGACAGTTTCGACGGCTTCCTGCTGACCGGGGGCCGCCCCAATGTCCACCCCGAGGAATACGGCGAGGACGCGACCGAGGCGCATGGCACCTTCGACCGGGCCCGCGACTCTGTCACGCTGCCGCTGGTGCGCGCCTGTGTCGAGCGGGGCCAGCCCTTCCTGGGCATCTGCCGCGGCTTTCAGGAGGTCGCGGTGGCGATGGGGTCCACGCTCCACCCCGAGATCCGCGACCTGCCCGGGCGGATGAACCACCGCATGCCCCCCGATGGCACGATCGAAGAGAAATTCGCCCTCCGCCACAAGGTGACCTTTGCCGAGGGCGGGGTCTTTCACAAGCTGATGGGCGCGCCCGAGGTGATGACCAACACGCTGCATGGCCAGGGCGTCAGCTGCGCGGGCAAGCGGTTCCACATCGACGGCACCGCGCCCGATGGCACGCCCGAAGCGGCCTATGTCGACGGCGCGCGGGGCTTTTCCCTGTCGGTGCAGTGGCACCCGGAATACAACGCCGCGCAGGATCCGGTCTCGCGCCCGCTGTTTGCCGCATTCGGCGATGCCGCGCGCAGCTGGGCCGAGGGCCGCGCCTCGGCGCCGATGCTGAAGAGCGCCTGAACCGGGCGGGCCGGTCGCTTCAGCCATCCCAGGTCCGGCCGCCGGTCGGCTCTCCCCCCAGTCGTCGCGCGGCGCGGCAGCGCCCTGCGCCACCGCCGCGCGCGGGCCCGGCGATTTGCCGGCGGGTCAGATCACCCCCTCGGGCAAGGCACAGCCGCGGCGGCTGGCGGCAAGGCCGCTTTCAGACCTGGCCGCCGGCGATGGCGATCTCGGTGCCGTTCACGCTCTCGCAGGCCGGATTGCAGAGCCAGAGCGCGGCGGCGGCAACCTCCTCGGGCGCGATCAGCCGCTTGTGGCGGTTGGCGCTGATCATGATGTCGCGCGCCTCTTGCTGCGAAACGCCGGCGCGTTGCGAGATGCTGTCGGTGTTGCGGGTCACGATCGGTGTGTCGACATAGCCCGGGCAGATCGTGTTGAAGGTATAGGGCGCGCCCATGAAATCCTCGGCAAAGGACCGGATCATGCCGATCACCCCGTGTTTGGAGGCGGCATAGGCCCCGGCACCGGCCGATCCGCGCAGCCCGGCGATGGAGGAGACGGCGATGACCCGCCCCCAGTCGGTGGTGATCATCGACTGCAGGCTTTCGCGCACGGTGTAGAAACAGCCGTCGAGGTTGGTGGCCATGATCTTGCGCCAGAATTCCGATGAGGTCTTGTGCAGCTTGCGCCCCTCGGCGATTCCGGCATTGGCGACGCAGATCTGCACAGGGCCGCGGACCTCGACCGCCCGGGCGGTGACATCGCGGATCATCGCCTCGTCCGTCACGTCCATGACCAGCGGGTGCATCCCCGGTTCCGCCACGTCCTTGAGCACATCCATCCGGCGCCCGGTGATCGTCACCTCGGCCCCCTGCGCGACAAGCGCCCGCGCGATGGCCAGCCCGATCCCCGTGCCGCCACCCGTGACGATGGCGTGTTTTCCCTTGAGATACATCCCGTCCTCCTCTGGCTTCGGGCCAGCTTAGCCGAGGGGGCGAGGGGGCAAGGGCGCCCTTACAGCGGCGCGGCGCGGCGTGTTGGCGCGCCTTGGCAACCCCCTGCAACACTTGGCGGAATCGGGATGCGCGGGAAAATGTTCCAATGCGGCAACAGGCCTATTGGCGCGGCCCCGAACCGGGCATATAGCGGTGGCATGATGAAGTGGATCGACATGCCCCCGGTGTGGCTCGCCAGCTTCCTGGCACTGGCCTGGGCGCAGAAAAGATGGCTGCCCTCGGGGCTGGACCTGGGCGAGGCATGGCCGGCCTTCCTGGGCGGGCTGCTGGTGGGCGGGGGCGTCCTGCTGCTGGCCCTGGCCGCGATGGAGATCCGGCGCCACCGCACCACGATCATCCCGCGGCGGGAGGCCTCGGCCCTGGTGACCACGGGCATCTACCGCCGCTCGCGCAATCCGATCTACCTGGGCGACACGATGATCCTGCTGGGCATGATCTGCTACTGGGAGGCGATCCTGTCGCTTGCCCTGGTGCCGGTTTTTGTCTGGAGCATCGAGATGCGGTTCATTGTGCCCGAGGAAGATCATTTGCGCCGCAAGTTTCGCATGGATTTCGCACGCTACTGCCAGAATACCCGTCGATGGGTTTGACTCGACACGACAGAACGTGCATCCCCTTTCGTAACCTCGCGCAACAATATTGCGCGTAAATTGATTTATCGCGGGCCGGCATCAGTCGACGCGCGAATGAATGGTGGTCAGAAGGGAGACTCCAAGAGTGAAGATCGGAACGCCAAAAGAAGTGTTCGAGGGCGAGGCGCGCGTCGCCATGACGCCGGACTCGGCGCTGCAGTTGCAGAAGCTGGGACACGAATGCTTCGTGGAAACCGGCGCGGGTGAAAAGGCGGGATTCACCGATGCCGCCTATGAGAAGGCCGGCGTGACCGTCCTGCCCACGGCCGAGGCCCTCTGGTCAGAGGTCGACGTGATCGCCAAGGTCCGTCCGCCGTCGGATGCCGAAGCAGGCATGCTGACCGCCGACAAGACGTTGATCTCGTTCTTCTATCCCGCCTCCAACGAGGCGTTGATGGAGCTGTGCAAATCCAAGGGTGCCTCTGTCATCGCGATGGACATGGTGCCCCGCATCAGCCGCGCGCAGAAGATGGACGCACTGTCGTCGATGGCCAATATCGCGGGCTACCGCGCGGTGATCGAGGCGGGCAACAACTTTGGCCGGTTCTTCACCGGCCAGGTGACCGCCGCGGGCAAGGTGCCCCCGGCCAAGGTGCTGATCGTCGGCGCCGGCGTGGCGGGTCTTGCCGCCATCGGCACCTCGACCTCGCTGGGTGCGATCACCTATGCCTTCGACGTGCGCCCGGAAGTGGCCGAGCAGATCGAGTCGATGGGGGCCGAATTCGTCTACCTCGATTTCGAGGAAAAGGCCGCGGACGGTGCTGCCACCGGCGGCTATGCCGCGCCCTCCAGCCCCGAATTCCAGGCCAAGCAGCTTGAGAAATTCCGCGAGCTGGCGCCCGATATCGACATCGTCATCACCACCGCCCTGATCCCGAACCGGCCCGCGCCGGTGCTCTGGACCAAGGACATGGTCGAGATGATGAAGCCCGGTTCGGTCATCGTCGACCTGGCGGCCGAGCGTGGCGGGAACTGCGAACTGACGGTTCCGGACGAAAAGCTGGTGACGGAAAACGGCGTGACCATCGTGGGTTACACCGATTTCCCCAGCCGGATGGCGACCCAGTCCTCGACGCTCTATTCGACCAATATCCGCCACATGATGACGGATCTGACGCCCGGGAAGGACGGCGTCGTCAACCACAACATGGAAGACGACGTGATCCGCGGCGCAACGGTGGCCCACAAGGGCGAGATCACCTGGCCGCCGCCACCGCCGAAGGTCGCCGCCATCGCGGCGCAGAAGCCCAAGGAAAAACCCAAGGAGCTGACGGCGGAAGAGAAACGCGCGGCCGAGGTCGCCGCGTTCAAGAAGCAGACGCGCAGCCAGGTCACCCTGCTGGCCGTCGGCGCGGTGATTCTGCTGGCCATCGGCCTGGTGGCGCCCGCCAGCTTCATGCAGCACTTCATCGTCTTCGTGCTGTCGGTCTTCATCGGCTTCCAGGTGATCTGGAATGTGTCGCATTCGCTGCACACGCCGCTGATGGCCGTGACCAACGCGATCTCGTCGATCATCATCCTGGGCGCGCTGATGCAGATCGGCTCGGGTTCGTTCCTGGTGATCCTGCTGGCGGCGCTGTCCGTCTTCATGGCCGGGATCAACATCTTCGGCGGCTTCCTCGTGACGCGGCGCATGCTCGCCATGTTCCAGAAATCGTAAGGAGCGGGTGACAATGGAATTCGGATTCACCACGGCGGCCTATGTGGTTGCGGCCGTCCTCTTCATCCTCTCGCTCGGCGGCCTTTCGGGGCAGGAGAGCGCGAAACGCGCGGTCTGGTACGGCATCACCGGCATGGCGCTGGCGGTCTGCGCCACGCTCATCGGCCCCGGGTCGGGCCTGTGGCTGCTGTCGCTGCTGCTGATCGCGGGCGGCGGTGCCATCGGCTATGTGGTCGCGCAGCGTGTCCAGATGACCGAGATGCCGCAGCTTGTCGCCGCGATGCACTCGCTGGTCGGCCTGGCGGCGGTCTTTGTCGGCTATAACGCGCATTTCGAGCTGAGCCGCGTGCTGGCCATGGACCCGGCCGAACGCGAGGCGCTGCACGGCTTTGCCGAGCTGCTGGCGCACAAGACAAGCGTCGAGCAGTCGATCCTGCGGGTCGAGCTGTTCCTGGGCATCTTCATCGGGGCCGTGACCTTCACCGGCTCGGTGATCGCCTACGGCAAGCTGGCGGGCAAGGTCAGCTCGGCGGCGACCAAGCTGCCGGGCGGGCATGTCTTGAACGCCGCGGCCGCGGCGCTCTCGGTCCTCTGCCTGATCTGGTACTTCGGCTCGGGCGGGTTCCTGCCGCTGTTCCTGATGACGCTCTTCGCGCTGTTCATCGGCTATCACCTGATCATGGGGATCGGCGGGGCGGACATGCCTGTCGTGGTGTCGATGCTCAACTCGTATTCGGGCTGGGCGGCGGCGGCCATCGGCTTCAGCCTCGGCAACGATCTGCTGATCGTGGTCGGCGCGCTGGTGGGCTCTTCGGGCGCGATCCTGTCCTACATCATGTGCAAGGCGATGAACCGGTCCTTCGTGTCGGTCATCCTGGGCGGCTTCGGCGGCTCGGCGGGCCCCGCGATGGAGGTCGAGGGCGAGCAGATCGCAATCGACGCCGACGGCGTGGCCACCGCGCTGGACGAGGCGGATTCGGTCATCATCATCCCGGGCTACGGCATGGCCGTGGCGCAGGCGCAGCAGTCGGTGTCCGAGCTGACCAAGCGGCTGCGGGCCAAGGGCAAAGAGGTGCGTTTTGCCATCCACCCGGTGGCGGGCCGTCTGCCCGGGCACATGAACGTGCTGCTGGCCGAGGCCAAGGTGCCCTATGACATCGTGCTGGAGATGGACGAGATCAACGAGGACTTCCCGGATACGGACGTCGTCATCGTCATCGGCTCGAACGACATCGTGAACCCGGCGGCGCAGGACGACCCGAACTCTCCCATCGCCGGGATGCCGGTGCTGGAGTGCTGGAAGGCCAAGCAGGTCTTTGTCTCCAAGCGGGGGCAGGGCACCGGCTACTCGGGTATCGAGAACCCGCTGTTCTTCAAGGACAACACCCGGATGTTCTATGGCGATGCGAAGAAGTCGCTGGACGAGCTTCTGACCAAGATCAGCTGAACAGGCGGGGGCGGAGATCGCCCCCCGCCCCTTGCCCCGGTCGGGCAGAGGGGGCGACATCGGAACGGGCGGCTCTGCGGGGCCGCCCGTTTCCGTCCGGACCTGCGGCGGCTGGCCTGTCGGCGTTGACTGTTCGCACGAATGGGATACCAAGGGCCGCCGGCCTGACCCGCTCTCAGGCGTCGGGGACCGGCTGCACCCCGCAGCGATCTCTGCGTCACCTGTCCGCTTGCAGGTGAATGCCCCTGGTCTTCGACCGCTCTTGTCACCTGTCCCCGCCGACACCGGACCACCCAACCGTCGACCAAAATCCCCGTGGCCAAGACGCATCCCAGGGCCGCGAGGCGGGGCCATTGCGATCCCCCGCCGCGTGGCGCCCCCGCTCAACCGGGCTGCAATCCAGTTGAACTCGCCCCCGCAAGCGGCATAGTTGCACGGTCTTGGTCAGTGGAAAGCGGTCATGCCGAACTTGCAGCGCGGGACTCTCACAAGGCAGTTGACGCTTCGCCATCTGCGCGTGATCCACGGGCTGGCCGAACACCGCCTTGTCGCGCGGGTGTCGGCGGCCCTGAACGTCACGCAGCCTGCCGTGTCCAAACAGATTGCAGAGCTGGAAGAGATCGTCGGCACCCCGATCATCCGGCGCGAACGCAACCGCCTGCACCTGACCCCGGTGGGGCTGAGGCTGGCAGAGCACGCGCGTCAGGTGCTCAACCAGCTTGACCGGGCCGAATTCGACCTGCAGGCGATGGCCAGCGGCGTCGCGGGCACCGTGAATATCGGCGTTGTCAGCTCTGTCGCGCCCATCGTTCTGCCCAAGGCGATCAGCCTGTTCAAGAACGCGGCGCCAAATGCGAGTCTGGCCATCACCGAGGGGCATTTCGTCTCTCTCTTTCCGCGGCTGGAGGCGGGGCAGCTCGACCTGCTGATTGCCCGGATCTGGCAGCCGGGCGACCTGGAGGGGATCGACCAGACGGTCCTGCTCAGGGAACCGCTGGTCATCGTGGCCGGGCGGGGCCATCCGCTGGCGGCGATGGAGCGGATCACCTGGAAGGAGGCGGTGCGCTGGCCCTGGATCCGGCCGCAGCCGGATTCGGTGGCCCGCCGGGCCGGCGATGCGCTCTTTGCCGAGTGCGGGGTCACGCCGCCGGGCAATACGATCTCGTCCCTGTCCCTGGCGCTCAACCTCGAACTGTTCCAGGAACTGCCGGTCCTGGGCATGTACCCGCAGAGCCTGGCCAAGGTCCATGTCGCCCGGGGCGAGCTGGTGGTGCTGCCGCTTGAAACCGGCGATTTCCTGTCCGAGGCGCGGTGTTTCTGGAAAACCGGCGCTCTGCAGGACAACAGCGCCTTCGCGCTGTTCATGAATTGCCTGATGCAGACCTCGCAACCCGGTAAAACCATTCCGTTTGGTTAAGGTTTCTGGCGAAAAACTCACTGTTTTTGCCGAAATCCCCATCATACCTTGAGCAAAGTTTCTGGGAGGAGCTGGCGCTCGCGGATCGTGACGGCCAGTCGGAGAGAATATGGACGACGCGAAAACCGTTGGGCTGCCCGCCCGGCAGGTCCTTGCCGCCTTTGCGCGGGGGGAGCTGACCCCAAGCGCCTATCTGGAGGCCTGCCTGTCGCGTATTTCGCGTGTGAACCCCTTCATCAACGCGCTGACCGCTTTTGACACCGAACGCGCCGTGGCCGAGGCCGCGCAGGCCGGTGCACGCTGGCGCGCCGGGTCGCCGCGCGGCCCGCTCGACGGGCTGCCGCTTGGGGTCAAGGATCTGCAGGATACCGCCGGTCTGCTGACCACGCATGGCAGCCCCCGGGCCAAGGCGAACCTGCCGGCCAGCGACCTGCCCATGGTGGCCCGTCTGCGTGCGGCCGGTGCCATCGTTCTGGCCAAGACCAATGTGCCCGAGCTTGGGGCAGGCGGAAACACCCGCAACCCGGTCTGGGGCGCGACCGGCAATCCGTTCAACCCGGCGCTGACCGTCGGCGGCTCCTCGGGCGGATCGGCCGCGGCGCTGGCCGCTGATCTGCTGCCGATCTGCACCGGATCGGACACGGGCGGATCCCTGCGCCTGCCCGCCGCGATCTGCGGTATCGTCGGCTACCGCCCGTCGGTCGACGTGGTGGCCCATCCGACCCGGCCGCTCGGCTGGTCGGGGATTTCGGTCCTCGGGCCGATGGCGCGCGATGTCGATGATCTGATCCTGATGCTGCGCTCCGTGCACTGGGCGCATCGCAACGACCCGCTGTCTGTATCCTACCCCGCCGACAGGTTCGACAACCTGGCGGACAGGCCGCTGCATGGGCTTCGCCTGGGCTATTGCGAGGATTTCGGCGGCGCGCCGGTCGATCCGGATATCCGCGCGACCTTCCTCAAACGCATCGAAAAGATCGCCCCTAAGGTCGCGGAGTGCCGCCCGGTCGACATGAGCCTCGGCGCGATGGACCGGGTGTTCGACATCCTGCGCGCCGAAGGCTTCCTGACGGCCTTTGACGGCCCGGTGCGCGAGACACCCGACCTGTTCGGCCCGACGATCCACGCCAATGTCGACCTGGGCCGGACCTTCACCCTGGCAGACCGGGGCTGGGCCCATGCCGAACAGACCCGCATCCTGCGGGCCTTCAACGCGCGGATGCAGGGGCTGGACGCGATCCTTCTGCCAACCGTGCCGGTCACGCCGTTCCCCTGGAGCGAACCCCATGTCGCGCAGATCGACGGCACGGAGATGGATATCTATTACCGCTGGCTGGCGCTGACCTATCGCGGATCGCTGTCGGGCGGCCCCGCGATCACGCTGCCCGCCGGGCGGGACGGGGCGGGCATGCCCTTCGGGCTGCAGATGCTGGGCGCTCTCAGGGGCGATGACGAACTGCTGGCCGTGGCCCGCACGATGGAGGCCTTTCTGGAACAGGACCCCGAAACCGCCCGCCCGCGTCCCGACCTGTCGCGGTTGCGCGCCGTGACGCCGGATCTTCGGTCGATCGTGACGCATCCGCCCGTTCTTCATCCACCACGGCCGGGCGCTGACCCGACCGTGCGCACCGCCGTCTGAGGTCCCCGACCATGTGGTTTCTCCCCGCTCTCTTCCTGCTGCTGCTGATCAGCGGCACGGCCTTCGCCTATCTCATGGGGGCGGTGTCGGTCTTTGCCTTCATCATGGCGGGCAAGGCGCAGTTCCTGTCGGTGATGCCGCAGCGCATCTTTGCGCAGCTCGACGTCTTTGCCTTCATGGCGATGCCGCTGTTCATCCTGACGGCCGAGATCATGACGCGGGCCGGGGTGACGCGCAGCCTGATAGATTTCGCCCTGTCCATCGTCGGACGCATGCGCGGCGGGCTGGGGCATGTGAACATCCTGACATCGGTCTTCTTCGCCGGGATTTCCGGCTCGGCCATCGCCGACAGCGCCGCCCTGTCGCGCACCTTCGTCCCCGAGATGGAGGCGCGCGGATACGATCGATACTATGCGGGCGCGATCACCGCCGCCTCGTCCATGATCGGGCCGATCATCCCGCCGTCGATCATCATGATCATCTACGGCGGGCTGACGGGGGCCTCTGTCGCCGCGCTCTTCGCCGCAGGGGTCGTTCCCGGTGTGCTTCTGGCCGTGGCGCTCATGGTGCTGAACGCGGTGATCGCCCGGATCCGCAATCATCCCGGCGGTGCCTCGCCCGACCTGCCGAAGTTCTGGCCCAGCCTGCTGCGCGCGGCCCCCGCGTTGCTGCTGCCCGTGGTGATCCTGGGCAGCCTTGTGCTGGGCCTTGCGACCCCAACCGAAGGCTCGGCCGTCGCGGTCCTTTTCGCGTTGATCGCCGGGCAGTTCTACACCGGGCTGAACCGCAGGATGATCCTCGATGCGCTGGAAGCGACCGCACGGCTGACCGGCACGATCTTCATCATCCTCGCGGCGATTTCGATCCTCGGCTTCCTTGCCGGTCAGCTGGGGTGGAGCGAGGCGCTGGCCGGCTGGGTTGCGAGCTTTGGCCTGACGGGCACGAAGTACCTGTTCTTCCTTGTCGGCATCTTCCTGATCGCGGGCATGTTCATGGACACCCCGGTGGCGCTGACGCTGCTGATCCCGCTCTTCGCGCCGCAGGCGGTGGAGCAGGGGATCAACCCGACACATCTGGGGATCGTGCTGTGCTTCAACCTCTGCGTCGGGCTGATCACGCCCCCGCTCGGCAAATGCCTCGTCGTCGTGTCGGCGCTGACCAACCTCAACTACTGGCGGCTGGCCTATACCGCGCTGCCCTTCGTGGCGGTGCAGGTCGCGCTGCTCTTCTCGCTCGCCTACTGGCCGGAACTCTGCCTCTGGCTGCCGCGCCTGGCGGGCTTTTCCGTCGATTAAGACCCACCAAGGGAGGACTGATAGTGAAACTGAAACAAATCGCGCTGGCTGCGCTCATGGCCACCGCCTCGGCCGCCTCGGCCGAAGTGAAGATCGCGCTGGACAGCGCGCCCGAACTCGAGAATTCGGGCACCTATAACTGGGTGCAAGGCTTCAAGGGCGTTCTGGAAGACGCCGGGATGGATGTGCGCGAGATGCCGCGCGACTCCGTCGGCAACGAGGCCGAGAAATTCGACCAGCTCTCCACCGGTCTGCTTGAACTGTCGCTTTCGGACGTGCGTGCCATCGCCCAGGTCGATCCGTTCATCTACGGCCTGCGCCTGCCGTATATCTTCGACGACTCCGCCCACATGCAGCGCGCATTGGCCGAGGGCAAAATCTTCGACCGGGTGAACGAAGCCGTCGCCGGTCAGGATGTCATGCTGCTGGCCATCGTGCCGATCGGCCCGTCCTCGGGCATCATCACGACCGATGCGGCCGTGCGCACCCCCGAAGACATGGCCGACCTGCGGATGCGGGCGCTGGATGACGCGCAGATCGCGATGTACAAGGCCTGGGGCACCACCGGGACCATCGTGCCCTGGGGCGAAGTGCCCGCGGGCCTGCAGACCGGCGTGATCGACGGCTACCTGAATTCGCCCTTCATCCCGATTGCCTTTGGCCAGACCGATTTCGTCAAGAACTTCTCGGACTCGCGGACGATCATCCCGATCCGGGCCGTGATCGTGTCGAAGATGTGGTACGATGGCCTGTCGGAGGACCAGCGCCAAGTGGTCAACGACGGTGTGGCCGCGGGCAACGCGGCGGCCCAGGCCTGGCTCGACAAGGTCTCCAGCGCGGCGCTCACGGCGCTGGAGGACAAGGGCGTGACCGTGCAGCGCCTGACGGACGAGGAACGCGGCGCGTTCCGCAAGCTGTCGCAGCAAGTCTATGACTCCGGCCTGATGCCGTCCGAAGACGTCAAGGTCTGGACCGATCTGTCCAGCGCCACCCGCTGAACCACCGGGGGGCGCCGCATCCGGCGCCCTCACCCCTCTCCCCCAGATCCGACGAGGATAGCCGGTGTCCAATTTGATCATGGCCCTGAGCAACGGACTTCACCGCACCGCCCGCAGCGTTGCCATCTTCGCCGTGGCGGGCATGTTCGTCACGGTGATGGTTCAGGTCGTCGCGCGCTACATCTTCTCGTCCCCGCCGATCTGGACCGAGGACGTGGCCCGTTACATGATGGTCTGGACCGGGCTTCTGGGCACGACGCTGTCCTTCAAGACCCGCTCTGACGCGATCCTGATGCAGAGCGTCTTTCCCCCGCGTCCCTCTGTCCTGGGGCTGATTGCCGAGGCGATCCGCTCGGCCGCGGTGCTGAGCTTCATCCTGCCGGTCATCTGGTTTTCCTTCATGGGGCTGCGCGGCGGACTGGCCAAAGGCTACCTGGGCCGCCAGTCGGGCCTGACGGCCGACACCCTGGGGATCGCCATGATCTGGATCGCCGTGGTCGTGCCGATTGCCATGATCATCATCCTGATCCACCTCGCCGCGCAATGGGCGGAAGACCCGGCCGCACAGCGTGACGCATCGCCCGCCGAGGGCGGGCTGGACTGACGGGCGTTGGACACCCCGCGCTTCGCAAGCGCGGCGGTCCCGCGCAGGGAGCCGAGCCTGGGCGAGACTGTCGCCCGGGGGGAGGGGGTCCGGTCAGAGCGCTGTTTGCAGTGCCCCCGACGCGGGACGCGGCGGTATGGAGAGGCATCGCCCGCGGTATCCAGGGACAGTTCCATTGACCACGGTGGAGGGGGCGCTGCCCCCGCCCGCGCTGCGCGCGGACTCCCCCGGAGTATTTTGGACGAGATGAAGGATCGGGGCAGGCGAAGAGGCCGGCGGTGGTCGCGGGGCCGGGTCTATTCGGCCGGCTGTGCGGCGTGGCGGCTGTCCGGGGCGGCGCGCGGGGCGAGGAGGGCGTCGGCCAGCTTGGCGCCGGCCGCGATGGAGGCCAGCGCGATCAGCGCGGCGAGGCCCAGCGTCGGGACCCCGGCGAGGCCCGCGCCGATGGTGCAGCCCCCGGCCAGCACGCCGCCAAGGCCCATCATCGCGGCACCGGCGAGGTAGCGGCCGGTCTGGCGCGGGCTTTCGAAGCTCTGCCAGCGGAAGGTGCCGAAGATCAGCGCCGCCGCCAGCGCACCCGCCAGCACGCCGCCCACCAGCCCGGTGCCGAAGCCCGCGGGCACGGCGGTGGAGGCGACGGTCCAGAACAGCGTCTCGGTCATCGGTGCGATGAAGGACAGGCTTTCCAGCGTGATCGGGTCGAACTCGTCGTAAAGGACATAGCCCGTGCCGACCCAGCCCAGCGGGACCAGCAGCCCCAGCAGGGCGGCCATGACCAGCGTGCCGGGGCGGTTGCCCGAACGGACCACCAGCGCCAGGGCCGAGATGACCAGCACGGCGGTCCAGACCACGCTGCCGCCCGGCCAGTTGGCAAGCGAGCCGGCGCTGCCCAGGTCGAACGTGACCGAGGCGAGGGCGGTGCGCAGCGGGGCCAGCACGCCCTTGAGCGTGGCATGGGCGACAATGGCGAAGACCACGATCACCAGTGCCGCGCGCAGGTTGCCCCCGGCGGCCAGCACGCTGAGGCGCGAGATGCAGCCGCGCGTCAGCACCATGCCCGCGCCGAACAGCGCGCCTCCGCCCAGCAGGGCCAGGATCGGCAGGCTGGCCGTGGTGTAGCGGTGCCCTTCGAAATCCAGTACCCCCGCCCAGGTGGCGGCCTGGGTGCCCAGGACGGCGACCGCGAGGGCCAGCATCCAGACGCCGGTCGCCTGCCGCCGGTCCTCGCCCACCAGGGCGCGGCGGAAGCAGAAGGCCGTGCGCTCGGCCAGCAGGCCGAAGACGGCGCCCAGGACGAGGGCCAGGATGACGCTGGCGGCGCGGGGGGTGAGGGTCTCGAACCCGAAAGACTCGAACATCGTGCGGACTCCATGCGCGATCGGTACCAGCCCATTACAAAGCCGGGCGGGCACAGTTCAAGAGATGCGCAGGTGTGAATACCTGTTTCCGCCGGAACGTTTTTCCGGCTGCCTTGCCAGGGGGCGGACAGTCGTCCAATTGGGCGGTGGCGGGCGGAAAGCGGTGATGTCCCGGCCGCGCGGGGGCCGGGACAGGTGCCTTATTTTCAGGCGGGGCGGCTCAACGGCCCCGGATGCGGGGATCGAGCGCGTCGCGCAGCCCGTCGCCGAGATAGTTCACCGAGAGCACCGAGAGCGAGATCGCGATCCCGGGCAGCATCACCCGCTCGGGGTTCTGCTGCATGTAGTCGACCGCGTCGAACAGCAGGCGGCCCCAGGTCGGGAAGTCGGGCGGGAAGCCCAGGCCGAGGAAGGACAGCGCGCTTTCGGTGATGATCGCATTGGCGATGCCCAGGGTGGCCGAGACCACGATGGGCGAGACCACGTTGGGCAGGATGTGCCGCAGGATCATCTTGAACGGCGTTGTCCCGATCGAACGGGCGGCGAGAACGAATTCCCGCTCCTTCAGCGCCAGCACGTCGCCGCGCACGATACGCGCGGTCGGCATCCACGAGGTGATGCCGATGGCCACCACCATCAGGATGAAGATCCCCGTCTCGGGCCCGAAGTTCTTGGACAGCATGTCGCGGAACAGCATGACCATGACCAGCAGCAGGGGCAGCAGGGGCAGGGCCAGGAACAGGTCCGTCAGGCGCATCAGCGGCCCGTCGATGCGGCGGAAATAGCCCGCCAGCACCCCGACAAGCGAGCCGAGGAACAGCGCCAGCAGCATCGCGGTGACACCCACCGCGACCGAGACCTGCCCGCCCGCCATCATCCGGGCCATCATGTCGCGGCCCAGCTGGTCGGTCCCGAAGGGATGCGCCAGGCTGGGGCCCTGGTTGCGGGCGCGGATGTCGATATAGGACGGGTCGATCTGCCAGAGCAGCGGGCCGAGGAAGACGCCGGCCAGGATCAGGATGAAGACCACCGCGCCGGCCATCGCGCCCTTGTGGTGGGTGAACTGGCTCCAGACATCGGCCCACTGGCTGCGGGGCGGCGCGGTCGGCACCGGCGCGGCCAGCACCGCGGCGGCCGGTGTCGTGGCGGGGGTCTGGTCTTCGGGAGAGTTCGGCTCAGTCATAACGGATCCGCGGGTCGAGGAGGCCATAGAGGACATCCGCGATCAGGTTGAAGAGGACGATGAGCACCGCGAAGATGAAGGTCAGCGTCTGCACCATCGGGATGTCGTTGGCCTGGATGGCGGTGATCAGCAGCTGGCCGATGCCGTTCACCTTGAACACCTGCTCGGTGATGATCGCGCCGCCAAAAATCTGCGGCACGCCAAGCGCGATGACGGTGACCACCGGGATCATCGAGTTGCGCAGCACATGCACCAGAACGACAACACGTTCGTTCAGGCCCTTGGCACGGGCGGTGCGCACATAGTCCTGGTTGAGGTTGTCCAGCATCGAGGCGCGCATGAACCGGCTGAGCTGCGCGGTGATCTGCAGCGCCAGCACCATCACCGGCATGATCATCTGCCTGAGCTGGACCATGAAGGTTTCCCAGTCATAGACCTTGTGGGTGGTGTCGTAGATCGATGGCAGCCAGCCCAGGTTGACCGCAAAGATCACGATCACCAGCACGCCGGAAAAGAACGGCGGCACCGAGAAGCCGACCATCGACACGAAGGTGCCGACATTGTCGAAGATCGAATACTGGCGATAGGCCGAATAGATGCCGATCGGCAGGGCGATGACGATGGCCACCAGATAGGCGGTGCCCACGACCCACAGGGTCTGCGGCATGCGCTGGATGACGATGTCCATCACCGGCGAGCGGGTCTGCCAGGACAGCACGCGCGAATCGCCGGCCGAGAAATGGGTGTTGAAGATGCTGTCGATCAGCACCTGCGGTTCGATCCAGAAGAACTGGACCAGCCATTTCCAGAAACGGATGGGCAGCGGCTCTCCCAGTCCCAGGGACTGGCGGATCTGCTCGCGCACCTCGGGCGGGATCGTCAGCGGCAGCTGTGCCGTGGGATCGCCGGGCGCCAGGTCGAGCAGCAAGAAGATCACCAGCGCGATGAAGAGCAGCGTCGGAATCGAAAGGAGAAGCCGTCGGAAAAAGTAGGTCAGCATACAGGCGGCCTGCTTTCTTTGGAGAGCGGAGGAATGTGCATATCGGAGGAGTGCCGGGCGCGCCGCGCCGCAGAAGGGGCAGGGGGGCGGTACGAAGCCGCCCCCCTGCGTTGCCTGATCACTTGATCCGGTACCAGTCAGCGATGTTCCACAGTTCGCTGTCCCAGTCGTTCATCAGAACGCCGCCCAGCGAATTGGCGTGGGCCGACTGACCGCCACGGTAGACGAGCGGAATGATCGAATAGCTCTGCATGATCATGTCGTTCATCTGCTTGGCCAGATCGGCACGCTTGTCCAGTTCCGCGGTCCGCGACATTTCGGTCACGAGCTCGTCATAGGCCGGGTCGCAGAAGCGCTGGATGTTGGCGCCCTGCCACTGCGACTTGGGCGTCGGGATGTCCGAGCAGCGCCAGTTCGCCATATAGGCCTCGGGGTCCACGCCGGAGAAGTTGTTGGTGTACATCTCGATGTCGGCATAGAACTTCTGGAAGGTATCCGGCGAGGACGGGTCACCGCCGAAGAAGACCGAAGCGTCGATGTTGCGCAGCTCGGTTTCGACACCCAGCTCGGACCACCACTGCTTGATCAGCGCCTGAGCGTCCTGACGCACGGCGTTGGTCGAGGTCTGGTAGAGAACGGACAGGCGCATGCCGTCCTTGGTGCGGATGCCGTCGCCGCCGGGAACCCAGCCGGCGTCATCCAGCAGCTTCTTGGCGCCTTCGATATCCTGCGTCATGCAGTCGTCGTTGGCGGTCGAGGCATAGGCCTCGGGCCCGGGCAGCACGTTGCAGGTCACCTTGCCCGCGCGGCCATAGCCGATGTCCACCAGCAGCTGGCGGTCGATGGCCATCGACAGCGCCTTGCCGACCATCGGATCGGTCAGGAACGGGTGCTTGTTCTCGCCGTTCATGAAGACCGACCGCTTGTCCGGGCCGAGCGCCGAGTCGGGGTTGGTCTGGTTCAGGTGCAGACGCTCGACCGAGGTCGCGAAGGCCACGACGACCTCGCCCTTGCCGGCGGCTGCCATCTTGTCCAGCACTTCAGGCGCAAGCTGCAGGTTCCAGGCGTAGTCGAATTCGCCGGTTTCCAGAACCGAACGCGCCGCCGAGGCCGCGTCGCCGCCGCCCTTGAAGGTGATGCTCGCGAAGGCCGGCTTGCTGGCATCGCGGTAGTTCTCGTTGGCCGAGAGGGTGATCACGTCGTTCGGCTTGAACTCGTCCACCACGAAGGGGCCGGTCCCGATCGGGCCGAAGTTGGCGTCGGTGCATTCCGGGGCGCTGGCGCCCAGGCAGTCCTTGAACTGCGCTTCCTGGATGATCGGCGATTCCGACCCCACGAAGGCGGTGTAGGGGAAGGGCTTGGGCTCCTTGAACTTGACCACGACCGTCATGGGATCGGGGGCCTCGACCGCTTCGACACCGTCGAAATAGGACACCTGCGCGCAGCCGCTGTCGGGGTGGGTGCAGTATTTCCAGGTGAAAACGGCGTCCGACGCGGTGAAGTCCGAGCCGTCCGACCATTTCACGCCCTCAGAGAGCTTGTAGGTGATCGACTTCAGATCCTCGGCCACGCCGCCGTTTTCGACGGTGGGGATCTCGTCGATCAGCATCGGCACCATCTCGCCCTTCTCGTTGAAGCGGATGAGCGGTTCGATGATCATCGAGGAGCTTTCGACTTCCTTGGTGCCGCCCGACAGGAACGGGTTCAGCGTGGAAGGCGCTTGCCAGTAGATGATGTTGAGCTGCCCGTCTTCGCCGCGTTCGGCGAATGCAGCGGGCGCGAATGCGAGCGAAGCCGCAGCGCCCAGCAATAGGGTTCTAACCTTCATGTCTTACTCCTTGTTGGTCCGACACGGGGCCTTCTTTCGGGCCCGCGCCGCTGGTACAGGACGTTCGTCCGTGGAAGGCACCCTGCACCGGACGTCCCCGGAGGGTCAGCGAGACCCTCCCCACGGTTGCGACTCATCGAAAACGGGATCCGATTAAATTGCAAGCCTCCGTCGGGGCTGACGCAGAGAGAACTGCTTGGCCCGTTTGACATTTCGGGGATGCTGTCTGTAGCGTCAGCACATTCTTCAAGCAGGACGGACCACCGCGTATGCTGGACCACCCCATCGCCCGTATCGAAAATCTTCGCGTGGAATTCGAAACCCGCGGCGGAAACGTCGTGGGGGTTGAGGATGTCAGCTTCTCCATCAACCCGGGCGAGACTGTCGCCGTGGTGGGGGAATCGGGGTCCGGCAAGTCCGTCTCGTCCCTGTCGCTGATGCGGCTGGTGGAATTCGGCGGCGGCAAGATCACCGGCGGGCACCTGCTGTTCGACCGGGTCAAGGGCGGCGAGCTGGATATTGCCAGTGCCGATCAGGACCTGATGCGCACGATCCGCGGCAACGAAATCGGCATGATCTTTCAAGAGCCTATGACCGCGCTGAACCCCGTTTTCACCGTCGGCCGCCAGCTGACCGAGGGCCTGCGCGTGCACAAGGGCATGAGCAAGGACCAGGCCTATGCCCGCGCGCTGGAGCTGCTGAAACAGGTGCGCATCCCCGAACCGGAGCGGCGGCTGAAGCAGTTCCCGCACGAGCTTTCGGGCGGCATGCGCCAGCGCGTGGTGATCGCGATGGCCCTGGCCTGCGAGCCGCGCCTGCTGATCGCGGACGAGCCGACCACCGCGCTTGACGTGACGATCCAGGCCGAGATCCTGGCCCTGATCGACCGCCTGAAACGGGAAACCGGCACGGCGGTGATGTTCATCACCCATGACATGGCGGTCGTGGCGCAGATGGCGGACCGCGTTGTCGTCATGTACCGCGGCAACAAGGTCGAAGAGGGGACAGTTCAGGAGATCTTCGACTCACCCAAGCACGATTACACCAAGGCCCTGCTGGCCGCGGTGCCCAAGCTGGGCGAGATGACCGGCAAGGCCTATCCCGAACCGATGCGCCTGCTGGGCGTGGACGCGGACGAGGTCAAGCCGATCGTCGGATCCGAGGACGATCTGCTGGTGGTCAAGCACCTGACCACGCGATTCCCGGTCAAGGGCGGGTTCTTCCGCCGTACGGTGGCGAACGTTCACGCGGTCGAGGATGTGTCCTTCACCATCAAGAAGGGCCAGACCCTCAGCCTGGTGGGCGAATCCGGCTGCGGCAAATCTTCGGCCGGGCGCTCGCTGCTGCGCCTGGTCGAACCGAAGTCGGGGCATATCTACCTCGACGGCAAGGACATCATGGCGCTGGATCAGGGCGGGCTGCGCAAGGCCCGGCTGGACATGCAGATGGTGTTCCAGGATCCCTTTGCCAGCCTCAATCCGCAGATGCAGCTGGCCGACCAGGTGGCCGAGCCGATGTGGAACTACGGCACCAAGAAGGGGGCCGATCTGCAAAAGGCCGTGGAGCGCCTGTTCGACCGGGTGGAGCTGCCGCGCAGCTTCCTGCGCCGCTTTCCGCATGAGCTGTCGGGCGGCCAGCGCCAGCGCGTGGCCATTGCCCGCGCCCTGGCCCTGAACCCCAAGCTGATCGTCGCGGACGAGGCGGTGTCGGCGCTGGACGTGTCGGTGCAGGCGCAGGTTCTGAACCTGATGATGGAACTGCAGGCCGATCTGGGCCTGTCCTTCCTGTTCATCAGCCACGACATGGCGGTTGTCGAACGGGTCAGCCATCACGTGGGTGTGATGTACCTGGGCCGCATCGTCGAGATGGGCAGCCGCCGCGCGGTGTTCGAAAACCCGCAGCACCCCTATACCCAGGCCCTGATGAAGGCCGTGCCCGTCGCCGATCCGGCCCGCCGTAAGGGCGAGCACGAATTGAATTTCAAGCCGATTCCCTCGCCCATCCACCCGGTGGACTACGAACCGGCGATGTCGGAATATCGCAAGGTGGCCGACGACCATATCGTCCTGACCACGGACAGCGGTTACTGATCGGACCTTTTCCTATGCCGGCCCCTGTGGACGTCACGCTTGTATTCCTGTCCGATGCGATGACTCTGACCGGAACACGCCGCGACCGGCGGGACCGGCCGTCGGCCCGTGCCCCTGGCCGGCGGACGGACATCGCGCCCGGCCCGCTGCATCCGGCCGCCGACGACATGACATTCGACCTTCCCCACCGGGCCCCGGCCAAGGGCCGCCACCGGCGCGGGTGTTCCGAAACGCCGGCCCCGCGCCGGCATCTGCAATCGGCCGTCTCTGACGCGCCGGAAACCACGAAAGAAGCCCGACGATGAGCACCCGCCTCACGCCCTACGAGATCATGGAGAAGCTCGTCTCCTTCCCCACGGTCAGCCGCGACACCAACCTTCCGCTGATCGACTGGGTCGAGGACTACCTGACCTCGCACGGTGTCGAGGTGTTCCGCCACCTGCACCCCGACGAACCCAAGGCGGGCCTGTGGTGCCACGCCGGGCCGATGGTCGAGGGCGCGGTGGTGCTGTCGGGCCATACCGATGTGGTGCCGGTCGACGGGCAGGACTGGTCCAGCGACCCCTTCACCGTCACCGAACGCGACGGCCGCTATTACGGCCGCGGCTGCTGCGACATGAAGGGTTTCGACGCGCTGGCGATCTGGGCGATGGTCGAGGCGGCCAATTCCGACATCAAGCGCCCCCTGCAGCTGGCCCTGACCTATGACGAGGAAATCGGCCTTGCCGGGGCCGAACCGCTGCTGAGCGACGCCAAGGACAAGTTTCCCAAGGGCGAACTGGCGATCATCGGCGAGCCGTCGACCATGCAGGTGGTCACCGGCCACAAGTCGGGCCTGGCCTATTACGTGCATTTCATCGGCTACGAGGTACATTCCTCGATGTCGCATATCGGTGTCTCGGCGATCCACGAGGCGGCCAAGATGATCGTCTGGGCCAACGAGATGAACGCCCTGGGCATGGCCAAGCAGCCCGAGGGCGTGGATGCCATGTTCAACCCGCCCTGGACCAATGTGCATGTCGGCATGATCGAGGGCGGCACCGCGCATAACATCACCGCCAAGGACTGCAATTTCGTCATCGGTTTCCGCTGCGTGCCCGGCGATCCGCATGAGCTCTGGGCCGAGCGTTTCAAGGCCGAGGTCGCCCGCATCGAGGCCGAGATGAAGGCCATCCGCCCCGAGGCCCGGATCGAGTACACCACCCGGTTCGACGGCCCCGGCCTGACCCCGGAAACCGACGGCGCCGCCGAGCGCTTCACCCGGATGCTGACCGGCGACAACGGCAGCCATGTGGTGTCCTACGGGACCGAGGCCGGGTATTTCCAGAACCACGGATATTCGTCCGTGGTCTGCGGCCCCGGCGACATCGCGCAGGCCCACCAGCCGGACGAGTTCATCGAGATTTCCCAGTTCAACGCGGGCCACGACTTCATGCGCCGCGTGCTGGAGCACCTGAAAGGATAAGCCATGCCCGTGCGCAACCGTATTGCCGAGATGCAGGCCGAGATCGCCGAATGGCGGCAGGATTTCCACCGCCACCCCGAAATCCTCTACGAGGTGCACCGCACCGCCTCGGTGGTGGCCGAGAAGCTGCGCGCCTTTGGCTGCGACGAGGTGGTCGAGGGGATCGGCCGCACCGGCGTCGTCGGTGTCATCAAGGGCAAGTCCGACACCAGCGGCCGGGTGCTGGGCCTGCGCGCCGACATGGACGCCCTGCCGATCCACGAGGCGACGGGGCTCGATTACAAATCCGAAACCGACGGCGCGATGCATGCCTGTGGCCATGACGGCCATACCGCGATCCTGCTGGGCGCGGCGAAATACCTGGCCGAGACGCGGAATTTCGACGGCACTGCCGTGGTGATCTTTCAACCGGCCGAGGAAGGCGGGGCAGGGGCGCTGGCCATGTGCCAGGACGGGCTGATGGACCGGTTCGCCATCCAGGAGGTCTATGGCCTGCACAACATGCCCGGTCTGCCGGTGGGTGAATTCGCCATTGCCTCCGGCGGCGTTCTGGCCGCCTGCGACGAGATCACCGTGACGATCAAGGGCAAGGGCGGCCATGCCGCGCAGCCGCACAAGGCGATCGACCCGGTGCTTGCGGCCTCCAACGTGGTGCAGGCGCTGCAATCCGTGGCCTCGCGCAATGTCGACCCCACCGGGCAGATCGTCGTCTCGGTCTGCACCTTCCGCACGGTGACCGAGGCCTATAACGTGATCCCGGAAACCGTGCTGCTGAAGGGCACGGTCCGCACGCTGGATCCGGCGGTGCGCGAACTGGCCGCCGAGCGGGTGCCCGCGATCATCCACCACACTGCGCAGATCTACGGTGCCACCGCCGAGGTGGAGTACAAGCGCGGCTACCCGATCACGCTGAACGCCGAGGAGAACACCGACTATGCCGCAGACGCGGCCGAGGTCGTCTCGGGCCCGCTGGACCGGAACACGCCCCCGCATCTGGGCGGCGAGGATTTCGCCTATATGCTGGAAGAGCGCCCCGGCGCCTATATCTTCCTCGGCAACGGGGACAGCGCGCCGCTGCACCATCCGGAATACAACTTTGACGATGCCGCGATTCCCGCCGGCTGCAGCTGGTTCGCCGAGATGGTCGAACGCCGCATGCCCGCCGCCTGAGCCGCGCCAGGAAAGGACCCAGAAATGCCTGTCAAGAACCGCTTTGCCGAACTCCAGGCCGAGATCACCGAATGGCGCCGAGATCTGCACGAGAACCCCGAAATCCTGTTCGACGTGCACCGCACCGCCGGCGTGGTCGAGGAAAAGCTCAAATCCTTCGGCTGTGACGAGGTGGTCACCGGCATCGGGCGTACCGGCGTGGTGGCCGTGATCAAGGGCAAGTCCGATACCTCGGGCAAGGTGATCGGGCTGCGCGCCGACATGGACGCGCTGCCGATCCTCGAAGCGACCGGGCTCGACTATGCCTCGAAAACCAAGGGCGCGATGCATGCCTGCGGCCATGACGGCCACACCGCCATGCTGCTCGGCGCCGCCAAGTACCTGTCCGAGACGCGGAATTTCGACGGCACCGTCGTGGTGATCTTTCAGCCCGCCGAAGAGGGCGGCGGCGGCGGCAAGTTCATGTGCCAGGACGGCATGATGGACCGGTTCGGCATCCAGGAGGTCTATGGCATGCACAACTGGCCCGGCATGCCGCTTGGCCAGTTCGCGATCCGGCCCGGCCCCTTCTTTGCCGCAACCGACCAGTTCGAGATCACCGTGAACGGCAGGGGTGGCCACGCCGCGCAACCGCAGAAGACGGTGGACCCGACGGTCATGGCCTCGCATCTGGTGCTGGCGCTGCAATCCATCGCCTCGCGCAATGCCGACCCGATCGAGCAGATCGTCGTCTCGGTCACCTCCTTTGTCACGGCAAGCCAGGCGTTCAACGTGATCCCGCCCTCGGTCACCCTGCGCGGCACCATCCGCACCCTGACGCCCGGGATGCGCAAGCTGGCCGAGGACCGGCTGAAGGCCATCGCCACCTCGACCTGTCTGGCCTATGGCGGCGAGGCCGATGTGAATTTCCTGCCCGGCTATCCGGCGATGGTGAATTCCGAGGCCCAGACCGAATTCGCGGCCGAGGTCGCGGCGGCGGTCGCGGGCAGCTGCGACGTGGCCGATATCACCATGGGCGGCGAGGATTTCGCCTATATGCTGGAAGAACGTCCCGGCGCCTATATCCTGGTGGGCAACGGCGACAGCGCCCCGGTCCATACGCCGCAGTATAATTTCGACGACGAGGCGATCCCGGCAGGCTGTTCCTGGTGGGCCGAGATCGTCGAACGCCGGATGCCCGCCGCCTGAGTCGCGCGGCCTGCCGCATGCCCGCGGCCTGATCCGTACGGCCGGGTAGGGCGGGAAGCCGGATGCCCTGCCGCGACCCTCTCCCCCGGGACAGGGTCGGGGCGAGCGGGTTCGTCGCGGCTTTTCTGTACGCTCGTGTATGGTCTATGCGGACTCCGGTCGACATGCCCCGGTTGGGTTTAGGTTCTGCTCAGGCGCCGAGCGCCCGGCACCGGCTCGCACAGCGCAGCACCCGATGCGTGCCTTTGCGACGGATGCAATGGCCGTCCTTCCGCAAGCTGCCGTCAGCCGTCCTGCCCCAGCAGTTCGCGGTAGAGCGCCACAAGCGCCGCCGCCTCGTCCTCGATCCGGAAATGCGCCAGCACATGGCTGCGCGCCGCGGCGCCCATACGCGCCAGCTCGGCGGGGTTGTCCAGCAGCGCCCCGGCGCCCTCGACCATCGCCGCGATATCCTCGGCCGGGATCAGGCGGCCGGTCTCGCCATCGGCCACCAGCTCTTCGAAGGCGCCGACCCGGGTCGCCAGCACCGGCACGCCGCAGGACATCGCCTCCAGCGGGGTCAGGCCGAACCCCTCCCATCGCTGCGGCGCGACGTAGAGGTCCAGCGCGCGGTACCAGTCGGACATCTGCCAGACCGCCACCTCGGGCAGGAAACGGATGCGGTCCTCCAGCCCGGCCTCGGCGACGCGCGCCTGCAGACCGGCCTCGAAGGCCTGGTGCTTCTCGGTCGCGCGGCCCATCACCAGCGCCACCACGCCGGAGCGCGTGGCCAGCAGGCGGATCATCGCATCGACAAAATCGCCGGTGCCCTTCTGTTCGCGGATCCGCCCGTAACAGCCGACCAGCAGCGCGTCCTGCGGCAGGCCCAGCAAGCGCCGCTGCGCGGATTTGTCGATGGCGGGCACGAAGCCCTCGGTGTCGATCCCGTGGTGGATCACGGTCGAGCTGCGGTCGAGGTAACCCGCCGTGCGCGCCGAGGTCGACACCACCGCATCCATCTGCGCGATCAGCCACTTGGTGAACCCGGTGTGATGGCGCTGCGAGGCCGAGGTGAACAGCAGCTTGAGCCGCTTGCCCAATACCCGCTTCAGCGCGATGCCCGCCAGCATCTCGACATTGCGGCGGGCGTGCCAGACGCGGGCCCCCGAGGGACCGCTGCGCGACATGAAGGGCAGGGCGGCGAGGGGCACCTGCGGCACGACGGGCGGCATCTCGGGCGCGGCGGCGGCGATGGCGATCTGCTGCGCCTGCAACGGGACCAGGCGCACCACGGTCGAGGTCACGCCGGACAGGCGCCGCTTGAAGTTCGGCGCGATCACGTCGATGCGGGCGATATCTTCCATGGTGTCCTCTGCAACAGGCCAGCCGAGGTCTATCCTCCGCAAGGCGGATCGGGAAGGGCTCAGTCCAGCAGGGTGTCGAGTACGGAACGCGCCAGCCCGTCCAGCCGTTCCTCCTGCGCCGTCGCCAGCCGCTCTGCGCGTCGGCCGATATCCGCCATGCGGCCCGGGTCGTCCAGCAGGTCGGCCAGCGCCCGGCCGAGCGCGGCGCCGTCGCGCACCTCCAGCGCCGCGCCGCGATCGTCGAAATCCGCATAGGCCTGGGCAAAGTTCGCGTGGTTCGGCCCGTGCAGCACCGCCGCCCCGGCCCGCGCGGGTTCGTAGAGGTTGTGCCCGCCCTGCATCCCGAAGCTCGCGCCCAGGAACAGCACCGGGGCCAGGGCGTACCACAGCCCCATCTCGCCCATCGTGTCGGCGACATAGACCTCGGCCCCGCCGGGATCCTCGCCCGCGCCGCGCCGGCGGGTGGTCAGGCCCTGGATACGGGCCATGGCGGCGACCTCCTCGCCCCGCTCGGGGTGGCGGGGGGCCAGGATCAGGCGCAGGCCCGGGTGACGGGCCCGGGCGGCGGCATGGGCGCTGAGCACCGCGTCCTCCTCGCCCGGGTGGGTCGAGGCGGCCAGCCACAGCGGCCCGTCCGCGTATTCGCGGTGCATCTCCTTCAGCATCGCCGCGTCCACCGGCAGGGGCGCCGACATCGCCTTGAGGTTCGGCCCCTGCGCCAGCATCGTGGTATCGGCACCCAGGGCGCGCAGCCCCTCGGCCGTGGTCTGATCCTGCGTGCGGATCAGCGAGAAATGCCGCAGCAGCCAGCGCGCCGTATCCGGGAACTTGGCCCAGTTGCGCAGCGAGCCGCGCGACATCCGCGCATTCAGCAGCGCCAGGGGCGCGCCCGAGGCATGCGCCTCGGCCACCATCTGGGGCCAGAGCTCGCTTTCGATCAGCACCACCGCATCGGGCCGCCAATGCGCCAGGAACCGCCGCAGGGCCGGCGCGGTATCGAGCGGCGCGAACTGATGCAGGCAGCCCTCGGGCATCCGCCGCGCCATCACCTGGGCCGAGGTGCCGGTGCCCGTGGTGATCAGCGCCGAGATTTCGGGACGCAACGCCAGGATCCGCCCGATCAGCGCCAGCGCCGAGACGCTTTCGCCCACGCTGGCCGCGTGAAACCAGATCAGCCTGCCCGCGGGCCGGGCCAGGGTGGCATGGCCCATACGTTCGGGAATGCGATCCGCCGGGGTGCCCTGCCGCGCCAGCTTGTGGCGCACGCGGGAATAGGCCAGCGGCGCGATGGCGCGGGCGACAAGCCGGTAGAATCGGTAGAACGGCGGCGGCGGGCCGGGATCGGGCCGCAGGGCGGCGGACATCAGCCGCCCGTGTGGCTCATATGGCGCGAGACCTGGCCATCGGCCCGCTGGCGGGAATAGTCGAAATCGTGCCCCTTGGGCTTGTGCGCGATCGCGTTGCGGATCGCCTCGCGCAGGGGCGCGTCATCGCCCGGATGATTGCGCAGGGCGGGGCGCAGGTCGGCCATGTCCTCCTGCCCCAGGCACATGTAAAGCTGCCCGGTGCAGGTCATCCGCACCCGGTTGCAGCTTTCGCAGAAGTTATGCGTCAGCGGTGTGATGAAGCCGATCTTCTGCCCGGTTTCCTCGACCCGCACATAGCGCGCCGGGCCGCCGGTCCGTTCCGGCAGGTCGGTCAGGGTGTAGCGGGTGGCCATCTGGGCGCGCAGGTCGTTCAGCGACCAGTACTGGCCGACGCGATCCTCGTTGCCCAGGTCGCCCATCGGCATGACCTCGATCCAGGTCAGGTCCATGCCGCGCGCGGCGCAGAATTCGGCCAGGGTGAACAGCTCGTCCTCGTTGAACCCCTTCAGCGCCACGGCGTTCAGCTTGACGCTGAGGCCCGCGGCCTGTGCGGCATCCAGCCCCTTCAACACCTGCTCCAGCCGGCCCCAGCGGGTGACACGGGCGAATTTCTCGTCATCCAGCGTGTCGAGAGAGACATTCACCCGCCGCACCCCGGCGGCGTAAAGCTGATCGGCGAACCGCGCCAGCTGCGAGCCATTGGTCGTCAGCGTCAGCTCGTCCAGCGCGCCCGAGTCGAGGTGGCGCGTCATCCCCTCGAAGAAGGTCATGATATCGCGCCGCACCAGCGGCTCGCCCCCGGTGATCCTGAGCTTGCGCACCCCCAGCCCGACAAAGGCGCTGCACATGCGGTCGAGCTCTTCCAGGGTCAGCAATTCCTTCTTGGGAAGGAAGGTCATATGCTCGGCCATGCAGTAGACGCAGCGGAAGTCGCAGCGGTCGGTGACCGAGACTCGCAGGTATGAAATCGGCCGGGCGAAGGGATCTATGAGCGGAGCTTCCATGCCGCGAACCTATGCCTCGGCGGGGATCCGGGCAAGAGGCGGTTGTGCAATTGATGCTTAGGTCCAATGTCCCTAACCTTGTGGCATGACTCGCATTTCCCGTTCGCCGCTTGCGGCCCATGCCATTCTCCTTGCCCTGGCCGTCGCGGTTTCGGGCTGTTCCGTCGTCGACCGCTTCAAGCCGGGCGGCAGGACGCCCGAGCCGACGGAGGCCGCGATGCCCGCGCCCGACGCGGGCGACGAGGCAGCCGCCGGGGACGACGCAGAGGCCGCCATCGCCGCGGACACCACCGCCGGGGACGAGAAACCGGCCGATCCCACGCCGGGGCCGGCGGGCAAGCTGGGCACCACCGTCGCCTCGCTGGGCGATCCGGCCGAGCCGGGGATGTGGCTGGAAACCCCGCTGGTCAAGGTCAGGGGGCCGGGGCAGGTGGTCTATCAGGGCCGCACCGCGGATGTGGAATTGCGCCCCATCGACGGGCCCGCCACCTCGGGCAGCCGCATGTCGCTGGCCGCCTTCCAGACGCTTCAAGTTTCAGTGATCGACCTGCCAACCATCGAGGTGCGGCGGAAATGATCCGCCACATGGTGCGGGGCTGAGTCGCAGGGCGGACTCGCTGCGCGTGGCGCACCACTGTCAGCGCCATGCCCGCGCAGGCCCGAAGGCGCCGCCCGCCGGAGCGGCTAGATATATTTCGACGCTTCCTTGCGGGCAAAGTGCTTCATCCCCGCGCCGTGGTCGGACAGGAAGGCGCGCACCCGTTCGGGATCGTGTTTGGACAGGTCGCGCAGCCACCAGGCGATGGCCTTCTGGATGAACCACTCCCGATCCGGCACATAACCTGCCGCCCAGCCCAGCACCCGTTCGCGCGCCGCGCGTTCGGCCTGCGACGGGTGGTTCTGCTTTGTCAGCGGCAGGGTGATCACCAGCGCCGCGCGCCGGGTCCAGAGGTGATCGGACCGGGTCCAGCCCTCGACCTCGTCCAAGCGCGAGAGATCCGCCATGATCCGCCGTTCGCCCGCGTCGCAGGCGTGATCGGCAATGGCCCAGGCGTCGAAATCCGGGACCCACGACCGGATCAGCGCCCAGACCTCCGCGTCCGGCCGGATCCGGGCCTGGGTCAGCAGCTTGGCGGCGGCGATGCGCGCCTCGTGGATATCGCTGCGCCACAGGCCGGCCGCGACCTCCAGGCGCTGTTCCAGCTGCATCTGCTGCCGCCAGTCGCGGGCCAACTCGTTCAGCACCGGGTTCGCCACACCCAGATAGCCGCGCGCCACCTTGTGATAGGCGGCCTGCTGCGCGGCCTTGTCGGCATCGCCCCGGGCGCGCAGGATCGCAAGCGCGGCGTCTGCGGTCAGGCTCATCTCAGGTCCTCAGGGGGTCTTGGCATCCGCCGACAGGTTCCCGGCGACGATGCCGGTCTCCATCCCGTCGATGGTCTGCCGGTTGCGGTCGGCCCAATAGGCGCGCAGCCCCTCGGGCCCGCGCTGTTCGGCCCAGCTGGTCAGCACCTCGCGGTCTTCCCTGTAGTCGTAGAGCGGCACGGCATAGCCGCAGGACTGCTGGAACATCTCGACCGTCATGTCATAGACCTGCCGCGCGCCGATCGCCTCGGGGAACAGGCCGTTCAGCGACTCCCAGTCGGGATCGTTGCGATGGACGGTGCGGGCGGTGCCATAGGCGCGCAGGATGTTCGGCGGCCCCTCGAAGGTGCACCACATCACCGTCATCCGGTTGACCCGCAGCAGATGGCCCGCCGTCTCGTTCCCCGATCCGGTCAGGTTGCGCCAGATCAGGCGGTTCGGGCCCATCACCTTCAGGCTGTCCATGCCCTTGGGGGAAATGTTCACCCGCCCGTCCTCGGCCGCGGTGCCGACAAAGAAGATATGCTGCTTCTCGATGACCTTGCGGTAGCGGTCCTCGATGCTGTCGTATTTGGTGGCCATCTCGCCCTCCTGTCACGCGCCGGATTTCAGCGTCAGGGCCCGCGCGCTTGCCCGGGCTGGGTCAGCGCCGCCCCGGCTTGCGCTCTTCACCTCGCGCATGCGGGCCGGGGGAGTGTCCCAAATCCTCGGCCCCGCGACCAGGCCGCAGGCGCGGGCGGTTTCGCGCATGATGCGGGCCTTTTCCGTGTCGTCGAACCCGCCGCCCAGCACGTGGATGTCGATCAGTGGCATGTCTGTCCTCCCGGCGCTGCGCAGGGCAGGTTACTCCACGGTCACCGACTTGGCGAGGTTTCTGGGCTGGTCCACGTCGGTGCCCTTGGCGATGGCCGTGTGATAGGCCAGAAGCTGAGCGGGCAGGGCATAGAGAATGGGCGTCAGCAGCGGGTCGATCCGGGGCAGCGTGATCGAGCGCCAGACCTCGCCGGCCTGTTCGATCCCCGCGCTGTCCGAAATCAGCAGCACCTTGCCGCCACGGGCCATGACCTCCTGCATGTTCGACACGGTCTTGTCGTAGAGCGCGTCGCGCGGGGCCATGACAACCACCGGCACATGGCTGTCGATCAGGGCGATGGGGCCGTGCTTGAGTTCGCCCGATGCATAAGCTTCGGCGTGTATATAGCTGATTTCCTTCATTTTCAGCGCGCCTTCCATGGCGATCGGGAACATCAGCCCCCGTCCCAGGAAAAGCACGTCCTGTGCCTCGGCCAGCTCGTTGGAGACATGGGCGGCAAAGGCGTCGGTATCCAGCGCATTGCCGATCACCGCCGGCAGGTTGCGCAGCTGCGACAGGACATCGGCCAGCCGCTCGGGGCTGATCTCGCCCCGCTGGCGGGCGGCTTCCAGCGCCAGTATCAGCAGCACCGTAAGCTGACAGGTAAAGGCCTTGGTCGAGGCGACGCCGACCTCCACCCCCGCGTGGATCGGCAGCACCAGGTCGCTTTCCCGCGCGATGGAGCTTTCGGCGACATTGACCACCGCCAGGATGGACGACGCCTTGCCCTCGCAGTACCGCAGGGCCGCCAGGGTGTCCGCCGTCTCGCCCGATTGCGACACGAACAGCGCCGCCGTCCGCGCCGGGATCGGCGGTTCGCGGTAGCGGAATTCCGAGGCGACATCGACCTCGACCGGCAGCCGCGCCAGCTGTTCGAACCAGTATTTCGCGGTCAGGCAGGCGTAGTAGGCCGTCCCGCAGGCCACCAGTGTCAGGCGGTCGACGGCGGTGAAATCGAAGCCGCCGTCGGGCAGGGCGATGGTGTCGCCGTCGGGCATGTAGGCCCTGATCGCCTCGCCGATCACGCGGGGCTGCTCGGCGATCTCCTTGCCCATGAAATGCTTGTGCCCGCCCTTGTCGACCATCGTGTTGTCGATGCGGATCGTCTTGACCGGCCGGTTCGCCAGCGACCCGTTGGCATCGCGGATCTCGATGCTCTGGCGGGTGACGATGGCCATGTCGCCCTCTTCCAGATAGGTGATCCGGTCGGTCAGCGGGGCCAGCGCGATGGCGTCCGAGCCGACGTAATTCTCGCCATCCCCGTGGCCCACGGCCAGCGGCGGGCCCTTGCGGGCGGCGATCAGCAGGTTGTCGTCGCTCTCGAACAGGAAGACGAGGGCAAAGGCGCCCTCCAGCCGCGCGATGGTGGCCGCGGCCGCGTCGACGGGCGACATGCCCTCCGACAGGTGGTGATTGGCCAGCAGGGCGACGGTTTCGGTATCCGTCTCGGTCTGGTGCGCGATGCCCTTGGAGGCGAGATCGGCGCGCAGCTCGCGAAAGTTCTCGATGATCCCGTTATGCACCACGGCCACCGGCCCGGCGCGGTGCGGGTGGGCGTTGCCCTCGGTCGGTGCCCCATGCGTCGCCCAGCGGGTGTGCCCGATGCCCGACTTGCCGGCGAGCGGGTCATAGACCAGCGCGTCGGACAGGTTGACCAGCTTGCCGACCGCGCGGCGGCGGTCCAGCCTGCCGTCCTGGATCGTGGCGATGCCCGCGCTGTCGTAGCCGCGGTATTCCAGCCGCTTCAGCGCCTCGACCAGAAAGGGCGCCGCCTCGTGAGAGCCGAGGTATCCGATGATTCCGCACATGGGCTCAGCCCCCCTTTGCCTTCTTGGCCCGCAGGATCTCGAACAGCTTGCGGGCCATTCCGGGCTTGTTGACCTGTTTCGCACGGGCAATCGCCAGGGCGCCGGGTTCGACATCGGCGGTGATCACCGCGCCGGTTGCCGTCATCGCGTCGTCCCCGACCGAGACGGGGGCAACCAGCATCGTGTCCGACCCGATGAAGACGCGGGCGCCGATCCGGGTCTTGTGCTTGAAGACGCCGTCGTAATTGCAGGTGATCGTGCCCGCGCCGATGTTGGTCTCCTCGCCCACCTCGGCATCGCCGATATAGGTCAGGTGGTTCACCTTGGCCCCCCGGTCGATGCGCGAGGCCTTGATCTCGACGAAATTCCCGATGTGCACATCCTCGGCCAGTTCCGCCCCCGGGCGCAGCCGGGCAAAGGGCCCGACGATGGCCCCGCGCGAGACATGGCAGCCCTCCAGATGGCTGAAGGCCCGGATGCGCGCGCCGGATTCGACCGTCACCTCGGGGCCGAAGACGACGTTGGGCTCCACCTCGGTATCCCGGCCGATTACGGTGTCATGCGAAAAGAAGACCGTGTCGGGTGCGGTCAGCGTCACCCCGTCCTCCATCGCAGTGGCGCGGGCGCGGGCCTGAAAGGCGGCCTCGGCGGCGGCAAGCTGGTCGCGGGAATTGACGCCCAGCGTCTCGGCCTCGTCACAGGTGACGGCGGTGGCCGACAGGCCCCGGTCGCGGGCGATCTGCACGATATCGGTCAGGTAGTATTCCCCGGCGGCATTGTCGTTGCCCACCGCCGCGATCAGGGAAAACAGCGTCGCGGCATCGGCGCAGACGACGCCGGAATTGCACAGGGTGATCTGCCGCTCGGCGGCGTCGGCATCCTTGAACTCGACAATGCGCTCCAGTGCCTCGCCCGCCATGACAAGACGGCCATAGCGGCCCGGGTCGGCGGCCTCGAACCCCAGCACGACGACGTCATGGCGCAAGCGCGCCTCGCGCATCGCCTCCAGCGTTTCGGTCGAGATGAAGGGCGTGTCGCCATAGAGCACCAGGGCATCGCCCTCGAAGCTTGTCAGCAGGGGCGCGGCCTGGGCCACGGCATGGCCTGTGCCAAGCTGTTCCTGCTGCACCACGATCTCGGCGGCCTCGTCCCAGTCCCGCGCGGCGGCGCTGACCTGGTCGGCCCCGTAGCCCGCGACAACCACCATGCGCGCGGGGTCCAGCGCCAAGCCGGCCTTCATCGCATGCACCAGCATGGGCGCGTTGCCGATCCTGTGCAGCACCTTGGGCAGGTCCGAGTTCATGCGGGTTCCGGCCCCCGCCGCGAGGATGACAAGTGCGATGCTCATGGATGCCTGTGGCGCCTTCCGGGTTGTTCTTGGCTTCAGCCCGTTTTATCCGGATGGCAGGCCCGTGCAAGGGAGCCACGGTTAACGTTTGATTGCGGCCTGTGACAAGGGCTGCGCGATTTTCCGCCACAGGGGGCAGATATGGTGCCGGTCACGGTGATCTTCGATCTCGACGGAACGCTGGCCGATACCAGCGGCGACCTGCTGGCGGCGGCCAATGCCTGTTTTCGCGACATCGGCGCGGGGGATGTGCTGGGCCCGGCCGATGCCGGCACGGCGCTGAACGGCGGGCGGGCGATGCTGCGCCTTGGCATGGGCCGCATCGGACGCGAGGGGGACGAGGCCGAGGTCGACCGGCTCTATCCCGTTCTGCTGGGCCATTACGGCGCGGCGATCGACACCCATACGGCGATCTATCCCGGCGCGATGGCGGCGGTGGCGCGGCTGGTGGAGCAGGGCCATGCGGTCGGCATCTGCACCAACAAGCCCGAGGGGCTGGCGCAACTGCTGCTGACCCGGCTGGGGGTGCGCGACGCCTTTGCCTCGCTCGTCGGCTCTGACACGCTGGCGGTGCGCAAGCCCGATCCGGCGCCGCTGCGCGAGGCCGTGCGCCGGGCGGGCGGCGATCCCCTGCGCGCCTGCCTGATCGGCGACAGCCGCACCGACCGGGACACCGCGCGGGCGGCGGGCGTGCCCTGTGTCCTCGTGGGCTTTGGCCCGGCGGGGGGCGACATGGCGGCGCTGGAGCCCGAGGCGATCATCGGCCATTTCGATGAGCTGCCCGGCGTGGTGGCGCGGCTCTTCGCCTGAGCGTCATCGCCCATTGACGCCGCCGCCACGCGGCGCGAAGGATGGCGCATGGAGCGTTTCACCGGCAGTTTCACCCAGCAGGAGCCGATCCCGGAAGAAGGGATCGAGGCCGCGCTTGCCGTGCTGCGCCACGGCCGCCTGCACCGTTACAACGTCGCCGCCGGAGAGGTGGGCGAGGTCGCGCTGCTGGAACAGGAATTCGCCGCCGCCATGGGGTCGCGCTATGCGCTGGCCGTGGCCTCGGGCGGGCATGCGATGGCGACGGCGCTGCGCGCGGTCGGGGTGAAGCCGGGCGATGCGGTGCTGTCGAACGCCTTCACGCTGGCACCGGTGCCGGGGGCGATTGCCTCGATGGGCGCGGTGCCGGTCTATGTCGGCGTGACCGAGGCGCTGACCATCGACCTGGATGATCTGGCCGCTAAGGTGGACCGCGCCCGGGTGCTGCTGCTGTCGCATATGCGCGGGCATATCTGCGACATGGACCGGCTGATGGCGATCTGCGATGCCGCCGGGGTGGTGGTGATCGAGGACTGCGCCCACACGATGGGCGCCACCTGGAATGGCGTGATGTCCGGGCGACACGGGCTGATCGGGTGTTATTCCACCCAGACCTACAAGCATATGAATTCGGGCGAGGGCGGGTTCCTGATCTCGGATGATGACGAGGTGATGGCCCGCGCGGTGATCCTGTCGGGCAGCTACATGCTCTACGGCCGTCATCTGGCCGCGCCGGGGCCGGAGGTCTTCGAGCGGGTGAAATACGTCACGCCCAATGTCTCGGGCCGGATGGACAACCTGCGCGCCGCGATCCTGCGCCCGCAGCTGCGGCGGCTGACCGAACAATGCGCCGCCTGGACCGAACGGTATCAGCTGGTCGAGGAGGGGCTGCGCGGCACGCCCGGCCTGACGGTGATCGACCGGCCCGGGGCCGAGGTCTATGTCGGATCGTCGATCCAGTTCCTGCTGCTGGACTGGACCGAGCGGGCGATCGGCGAGGTCCTGTCGCGCTGTGCCGCCCGGGGGGTGGAGCTGAAGTGGTTCGGCGGGGCCGAGCCCACGGCCTTTACCTCGCGCTACGATTCCTGGCGCTATGCCCCGGTCGAGCGGATGCCCGCGACCGACCGCATCCTGCGCGGGATCATGGACATGCGCCTGCCGCTGACCTTCTCGCTGGAGGACTGCGCGCTGCTGGCCCGGATCATCCGGGCCGAGGTGGCCGCGGTTCAGCAGGGGATGGCGGCGGAGTAGGGCCGGCGGGTGGGGGCGTCCGGTCGTGTGGCCGAGTCCTGTGGCCGATAGGTTCCTGGGCTGAGACGGGCTGCCAGCCTAGTCTTGTCCTCTCCACACCGATCTTCGCGTTGCTCACCGGGTTCTCCTGCGCGTGAGCGTGCGTACGGAGGGCGGCGCCCGACCCTGGGAGGGCATGCGCCCCGGCTGGTGCTCGACGCTTCGCAAGCAAGCATTGATGCCGGAAATGCGGCGTATGACATCGCCAAGCGCCCTCCCGGGGGGAGGGTCGGGCGCCGCCCGGCCTGCGGCCGGGCGTGACGGTTCCGCTTATGTGCGGTGCTTCCTTCCGGGTGCATGGGTGAAGACTGTCCCGAACACGCTCCAGTGGAGCGTTTCAGGTCAGAATGCGCCAATCGCAGGCGGGTGACGCTCGGCGGACCGCCGGGCGGGACGGTTCCGCTTTTGTGCGGTGCGTCCTCCCCGGGGGAAAAATCCCTCTCGGAATCGCTCCGGACCTCCGTTTCAGATCCGAACGCGCGACGCGCAGGCGGGCGTCGCCCCCGCCCTCACTCCAGCCCCTTCACCTCACCCGCGTTCCACAGAGGCACCGTCGAGATCGCCAGCTTCGCCGACCCGTCCGTCAGCTCTGCCGCATGGGCCAGATAGATCAGCGTCTTGTTCTTCGCGTCATAGATCCGTTTCACCCGCAGCGACTTCAGGATGATCGAGCGCGAGGTGCGAAAGACGTCCTCGCCTTCCTCGCTCCGGTCGATGTCGCCGATGGTGATCGGCCCGGTCTGGCGGCAGGCGATGGAGGCGTTCGAGGGGTCCTCGAACCAGTTCCCCTTGGACAGCCGGTCGATCAGGCCACGGTCGAAATAGGCGACATGACAGGTCACGCCCTCGACCTCGGGGTCGTTGACCGCCTCGATTATGATGTCGTTGCCGATCCAGTCGACCCCGACCTCGCCCACCTGTTCCGCCGCAACCGGAGAGGCGACCGCGGCAGCCAGGGCCGCCGCACAGAGCGCCGCGCGCATCAGAACCGCACCACGCCGTGATCGCCCGCATCGGGCGTCTTGCCGGTCAGGCTGGCCCTGGCGATCTGGTAGAGGAACCCGGCGCCGCCCTCGGTCAGCCAGACCTCGGCCCGGGCGGGGGTGAACTGCACCAGCCGCACATTGGCATCTTCGCGCCCGTCCTTGAACCAGGCGGCGGCCACCGGCGACCAGAGCGCGTCGAGCTTGGCCTTGTCGTCCGAAACGCTCAGCCGCCCCTCGACCCGCGCATAGATACGGGCACTGTCATCCGCGACGACATACTGCACGGATGACCCGGACTGCGCGGCCCTGTGGCATTCGGTGCCCTCGGCGGTGATGAACCACAGCGCGCGGCGCGCGGGATCGGTGAAATGCGACATTGGCACCACCCGGTCGCCATCGGTGTGCAGCATGCCGGCGGTGACATCGTCGATTCGGTCCCAGAAGGCGTCTTTCTGGTCTTGCGTCAGGTCTTTCATGACAGGGTCCTTTCCTTGGCATCCTGCAGGGATGCGCTTGCCGGTGCAACGCACGGCGCCCGGCGGATGTTCCAGCCGCTTGACCCGGTCCGGGCAATATGCGAGCAATATGAACAAGTGTTCATTAAGCTGGAGGAGGCGCCGATGTTCACCGGGTCCATGCGGTTCGATCTGGGCGAGGACGTGAATGCGCTGCGCGAGGCGGTGCATCGCTGGGCGCAGGACAGGATCAGGCCGATCGCGGCCGAGATCGACGCCTCCAACACCTTCCCTCCCGAGCTCTGGACAGAGCTGGGCGAGATGGGCCTGCTGGGCGTCACCGTGCCCGAGGAATACGGCGGCGCGGGGCTGGGCTACCTGGCCCATACGGTCGCGGTGGAAGAGATCGCGCGCGCCTCGGCCTCGGTCTCCCTGTCCTACGGGGCGCATTCCAACCTCTGCGTGAACCAGATCAACC
Source organism: Pseudooceanicola pacificus (assembly GCF_009789075.1). GTDB lineage: Bacteria > Pseudomonadota > Alphaproteobacteria > Rhodobacterales > Rhodobacteraceae > Pseudooceanicola > Pseudooceanicola pacificus. The sequence goes on along the minus strand of NZ_WNXQ01000007.1, from coordinate 76,216 downwards.
TGAACGGCACGCCGGAGCAGAAGGCGAAATACCTGCCAGGCCTGATCTCGGGTGCGCATGTGGGCGCGCTGGCGATGAGCGAGCCTTCGGCCGGTTCGGACGTCGTGTCGATGAAGCTGCGCGCCGAGAAGCGCAACGATCACTACCGGCTGAACGGCAACAAATACTGGATCACCAACGGTCCCGATGCCGACACGCTGGTCGTCTATGCCAAGACCGACCCCGATGCCGGGTCCAAGGGGATCACCGCCTTTCTGATCGAAAAGTCGATGACCGGCTTTTCCACCTCGAAACATTTCGACAAGCTGGGCATGCGCGGGTCCAACACGGCCGAGCTGATCTTCGAAGATGTCGAGGTGCCGTTCGAGAACATCCTGGGCGAAGAGGGCAAGGGCGTGCGCGTCCTGATGTCGGGCCTGGATTACGAGCGTGTCGTGCTGTCGGGGATCGGCACGGGGATCATGGCGGCCTGCCTGGACGAGGTGATGCCCTATATGGCCGAGCGCAAGCAGTTCGGCCAGCCGATCGGGACCTTCCAGCTGATGCAGGGCAAGATCGCCGACATGTACACCAAGATGAATTCGGCCCGCGCCTATGTCTACGAGGTCGCCAAGGCCTGCGACCGGGGCGAGGTCACGCGCCAGGACGCGGCGGCCTGCGTGCTCTATGCCTCGGAAGAGGCGATGGTTGTCGCCCATCAGGCGGTGCAGGCCTTTGGCGGCGCGGGCTACCTGAACGACAATCCCGTGGGCCGCATCTTCCGCGATGCCAAGCTGATGGAGATCGGGGCGGGCACGTCCGAGATCCGCCGGATGCTGATCGGGCGGGAACTTATGGGCCAGATGGGATGAGCGATGCGCCCCGCCCGCATCGGCCTGCTGGCCCTGCTGGCCGCCGCGGCCTTCCTTGGCCTGCGGTTCGGCTGGCACCATGCCACCCGCAGCGAAAGCGACGCGGTGGCGCGGACGGTGGAGCATTACCTGCGGATGGAGCGGGATCGCGGCCACGCGCCCAAGGCCACGGACTGCAGTGCCAAACCGGACGGAACGCGCGGCGGCTGGCTGATCGTGACCTGCCTGCCGGGGCACCTGCCGCCGGGACAGGGTTACGAGATCGGCCTGGACGACTGGGGCCGCATGCGGATCCGGAGCCCGTATCGCGATGCTGAGCCATGACCGGACATATGACGAGATCCGCGCCGGATTCCGCTGGGACCTGCCGGTGCGCCTGAACATGGCGGCGCAGGTCTGCGACCACTGGGCAGAGCGCGATCCCTCGCGCACGGCGGTGATCGACCTGACGGGCACGCGGCGGCGCGATGTGTCCTACGCCGCGCTGCGCGAAATGGCCGAACGGCTGGCGCTGGCGCTGCGCGACATGGGCGTCGGGCGGGGCGACCGGGTGGGCGTGCTGCGCTCGCAGGATGCCTGGTGCGCGGCGGCCCATATCGCGGCGTGGAAGATCGGGGCGATCTCGGTGCCGCTGTTCAAGCTGTTCCGCGAGGACGCCCTGGCCAGCCGGCTGCGCGATTCCGGCGCCCGGATCGTGGTGGCCGATGACGAGGGGCAGCGCATGCTGGCGCCCCTGGGCCTTGCCGCGCTGGTGCCCGAGGCGGCGGAACTGCCCGACGGCATCTGCCCGACCGGGGAGACAGGCCCCGAGGACCCGGCGGTGCTGATCTACACCAGCGGCACCACGGGCAGCCCCAAGGGCGCGCTGCACGGGCACCGGCTGCTGACCGGCCATCTGCCGGGGGTCGAACTGTCGCACGATCTGCTGGGCCAGGAGGGCGATTGCCTCTGGACCCCGGCGGACTGGGCCTGGATCGGCGGGCTGTTCGACGTGCTGATGCCGGGCCTCGCGCTTGGCGTGCCGGTGGTCGCCGCGCGGATGGCCAAGTTCGAGGTCGCGGAATGTCGCAGGATCATCGCCGAAGCCTCTGTCCGAAATGTGTTTTTCCCGCCAACCGCCCTCAGGATGCTGAAGGCGGCGGATGCGGGGATCGCCGGGTTGCGGACTGTTGCCAGCGGCGGCGAGCCCCTGGGGGCCGAGATGCTGGACTGGGGGCGCCGGGCGCTTGGACTCACCATCAACGAATTCTACGGCCAGACGGAATGCAACATGATCGTCTCGGCCTGCGCCGCGCTCTACCCGGTGGTGCCGGGTGCCATCGGGCGGCCCGTGCCGGGGCACGAGGTGGCCGTGATCGGGCCGGGCGGCCAGCCGGTGGAGGGCGAGGGCGACGTGGCGGTGAAACGCGGCTCGGCCTCCATGCTGCTGGAATACTGGCACAAACCGCAGGAGACGGCGGCGAAGTTCCGGGGCGAGTGGATGCTGACCGGCGACCGGGGCGTGATGGCCGAGGGCGTGCTGCGTTTCCTCGGCCGCGAGGATGACGTGATCACCAGCGCGGGGTACCGCATCGGCCCGGCCGAGATCGAGGACTGCCTGCTGAAACATCCCGCCGTGGCGACCTGCGGCGTGATCGGCAAGCCGGATGCGCTGAGAACGGAAATCGTGAAAGCTTACATTGTGTTGCGGGACGGAGTTGAAGCGTCGGACGCGCTGGCGGAAGAGCTGATGGCCCATGTGGGCGCGCGGCTGGCCAGCTATTCCCGCCCGCGCGAGGTGGCATTTGTCGCGGCCCTGCCGATGACCGTGACCGGCAAGGTGATCCGCAAGGAATTGAAGGCCCGTGCGGCCCGGGAGGTGATGGCATGAAACTGGTCTCGAAGGCCCTGACCGGGTCGGAAGAGTTCCGCGCAAACGTCAAGGGCCACATGGAAGCCATTGAAATCGTGCGCGAAGCGGCCCAACTGGCGGCCGAGGGCGGGGGCGGCAAGGCGCGCGAGCGGCATATCTCACGCGGCAAGATGCTGCCCCGGGACCGGGTGGCCAACCTGCTCGACCCCGGCTCGCCCTTCCTGGAAATCGGCGCAACCGCCGCGCATGGCATGTACGACGGCGCGGCGCCGGGCGCCGGGCTGATCGCGGGCATCGGCCAGGTCGCCGGGCGCGATGTCATGGTGGTCTGCAACGACGCCACCGTGAAGGGCGGCACCTACTATCCCGTCACCGTGAAAAAACACTTGCGGGCGCAGGAGATAGCCGGGGAAAATCTTCTGCCCTGCATCTACCTGGTCGACAGCGGCGGGGCCAATCTGCCGAACCAGGACGAGGTCTTTCCCGACCGCGATCACTTTGGTCGCATCTTCTACAACCAGGCGCGGATGAGCGCGAAGGGAATCCCGCAGATCGCCGTCGTCATGGGCTCCTGCACCGCCGGGGGCGCCTATGTCCCCGCGATGTCCGACGTCACGATCATCGTCAAGGAGCAGGGCACGATCTTCCTGGCCGGCCCGCCGCTGGTGAAGGCCGCAACCGGAGAGGTCGTGTCCGCCGAGGAACTGGGCGGCGGCGACGTGCACACCCGCCTGTCGGGCGTGGCCGATTACCTGGCCGAGGATGACGGCCATGCCCTGGCGCTGGCCCGGCAGGCCGTCGCCTCGCTGAACCGCGTGCCCTGGCAGGGCGTGCAATGGCAGGCGGCCGAGGCCCCGGCCTATGACCCCGAGGACCTGCTGGGTGTCGTGCCGCCCGACCTGCGCACGCCCTATGACATCCGCGAGCTGATCGCCCGGGTGGTCGACGGTTCGCGTTTCGACGAGTTCAAGGCGCGCTTTGGCGAGACGCTGGTAACCGGCTTCGCCCATGTCGAGGGCTGCCCGGTCGGCATCATCGCCAACAACGGCGTGCTTTTCAGCGAGTCCGCCCAGAAGGGCACGCATTTTATCGAGATCTGCTCGCAGCGGAACATCCCCCTGGTGTTCCTGCAGAACATCACCGGCTTCATTGTTGGCCGGAAATACGAGAACGAGGGGATCGCCCGCCACGGGGCCAAGATGGTGACCGCCGTGGCCACCACCTCGGTTCCCAAGATCACGATGGTTGTCGGCGGCTCTTTCGGTGCGGGAAATTATGGCATGGCGGGAAGGGCTTATCAGCCGCGCTTCATGTGGTCCTGGCCGATCTCGCGGGTCTCTGTCATGGGCGGGCCGCAGGCGGCGGGCGTGCTGGCCACCGTGCGCCGCGATGCCATCGAACGCGCGGGCGGCACCTGGTCGCCAGAGGAGGAGGCCGAATTCAAACGCCCCACCATCGAAATGTTCGAACGCCAGTCCCATCCGCTCTATGCCTCGGCCCGGCTCTGGGATGACGGGATCATCGACCCGCGCAAGACCCGATCCGTGCTGGCGCTCAGCCTGCGGGCCAGCCTGAACGCGCCGATCGAGGACACGCGCTTTGGCGTGTTCCGGATGTAGATTGGAGGGCTGGCCATGATCTCGACCAGACTGACGGACCGTTTCGGCCTCGACCATCCGGTTGTCAGCGCGCCGATGGCCCGCGCCGGGGGCGGACGGCTTGCCGCTGCCGTGACGGCGGGCGGCGGGCTGGGCCTGATCGGCGGGGGCTATTGCGACCGCGACTGGATCCGCGCGGAACTGGACGCGGCGGGGAATGCCGCCGTGGGCATGGGCTTCATCACCTGGAAGCTCGACCAGGCGCCGGGGCTGCTGGAGGAGGTGCTGGAGCGCCGCCCGCGCGCCGTCTTCCTCAGCTTCGGCGACCCGGTGCCCCATGCCGCGGCCATCGCCGGGGCAGGCGTGCCGCTCTTCGCCCAGGTTCAGAGTGTCGAGGATGCCCGCCGCGCGGTCGCGGCCGGTGCCGCTGTCATCGTCGCCCAGGGGACCGAAGCGGGCGGGCACGGCGCAAAACGCGCGACCCTGACGCTGGTGCCCGAGGTGGCGGATTACCTCGCCGCCGCCGCGCCCGACACGATCCTGCTGGCCGCCGGTGGCATTGCCGATGGCCGGGGGCTGGCGGCGGCGCTGATGCTGGGGGCCGAGGGCGTGCTTTGCGGCACCCGCTTCTGGGCCACGGCGGAATCGCTGGTGCCCGAGGCGCAGAAGCGCGCGGCGCTTGAGGCGGATGGCGATGCGACCCTGCGCGGCTCGGTCATCGACGTGGCGCGCGGGATCGACTGGCCCGCCCGGTTCGACCTGCGGACCATGCGCAACCCGTTCATCGACAGGTGGCAGGGCGACCTGCCGGGGCTGGCGGGCAACGCGGCGGAAAAAGCGGCCTTTGCCCGGGCCGCCGATGCGGGGGATATCGACACCGCCCCGGCCATCGTGGGCGAGGGGATCGGCGTGATCCGCGACCTGCCCGGCGCCGCCGAGATTCCCGCCCGCCTTGTGGCCGAGGCCGAGGCGCTGTTGACCGGCGGGTGGCGGAGATGAGGCGGGCAGGCGGAACGCAAGGAACGGAGCATTAGGATGTTCGACAAGATACTCATCGCGAACCGGGGCGAAATCGCCTGCCGCGTGATCCGCTCCGCGCAGGAGATGGGGATCGCCACCGTGGCGGTCTATTCCGATGCCGATGCTGCCGCGATGCATGTCGCGCTGGCCGACGAGGCGGTGCATATCGGCGGGCCCGCGCCAGCCGAAAGCTATCTGCGGGGCGACAGGATCATTGCCGCCGCGCAGGCCAGCGGGGCGCAGGCGATCCACCCCGGCTACGGCTTTCTCTCCGAGAACCCGGATTTTGTCGAGGCGGTAGAGGCCGCCGGGCTGACCTTCATCGGGCCCTCCGCCCGGGCGATCAGGGCCATGGGCCTAAAGGACGCCGCCAAGGCGCTGATGGAGGAGGCGGGCGTGCCCGTCGTGCCCGGCTATCACGGGGCCGACCAGTCGGACGATCTGCTGAAGGAGGCGGCCGAGGGGATCGGCTATCCGGTGCTGATCAAGGCCGTCGCGGGTGGCGGGGGCAAGGGAATGCGGCTGGTCGAGCGTGGCGCGGATTTCGCCGATGCGCTGGCCAGCGCGCGCAGCGAGGCGCAGACCGCATTTGGCAATCCGGCCGTGCTGATCGAGAAATTCGTGACCGCGCCCCGGCATATCGAGGTGCAGGTCTTTGGCGACGGCACCCGGGCGGTGCATCTGTTCGAGCGGGACTGCTCGCTGCAGCGGCGGCATCAGAAGGTGATCGAGGAAGCGCCTGCGCCCGGCATGACCGAAGAGGTGCGCGCCGCCATGGGCGCCGCCGCCGTGCGCGCGGCCGAGGCGATTGGCTATGCCGGGGCGGGGACGGTGGAATTCATCGTCGACGGTTCGGACGGGCTGCGGGCGGACGGGTTCTGGTTCATGGAGATGAACACCCGGCTGCAGGTCGAACATCCGGTGACCGAGGCGATCACAGGCGTCGACCTGGTCGAATGGCAGATTCGCGTCGCCTCGGGCGAGCCTCTGCCCGTGGCGCAGGCGGATCTGACGATCACCGGCCATGCCTTCGAGGCGCGGCTATATGCCGAGGATGTGCCGCGCGGGTTCCTGCCCGCGACCGGTACGCTGTCCCATCTGGCCTTTCCCGGCGGTTGCCGCGCGGATACCGGGGTGCGGACCGGCGACCGGATTTCCCCGCATTACGACCCGATGATCGCCAAGGTGATCGTGCATGGGCCGACGCGCCGGATCGCCTTGCAAAAGCTCGCGCGCGCCCTGGCGGGGACCGAGGTGGCGGGCAGCGTGACCAACCTCGCCTTCCTGGGCGCCTTGGCGGCGCATGAGGGCTTTGCCCGGGGCGAGGTGGACACCGGGCTGATCGGGCGCGACCTGCAGGCGCTGGTGGCCGAGCCCGAGGTGCCGGTGCAGGCGGTGGCCTGGGCGGGCCTCGTGGCGCTTGGGCTGGACCGTGCGCCGGGGGCCTTCGACGGCTTCGCGCTCTGGGTGCCGATGCGCCGGGCGGTTGTGCTGAGCCTTGGCGATGTCGTTTACGATATCTCTGTCGAGTCCGGCGGCGGCGGCGAGATGACCGTGCGTTTTGATACGGCCGAGGTGACGGCGCGCTGGCGCGACGGACGCTGGACGCTGGATGGCACCCCTGCGCCTGCGCATCATCATGCGGCGGACCGGGTGACCGTCTTTCGCAACCACGGGCTGGCCTTTGACGTGCCGGACCCGCTGGCCCGCGATGCCACCGCGGCCTCGGGCGATGTGGTCGAGGCGCCGATGCCCGGCATGGTCAAGGCGATGATGGCGGGGGCCGGGGATCACGTGACCGCCGGGCAGCGTCTGGCGGTGCTGGAGGCGATGAAGATGGAACATGTCCTGGCCGCCCCGCGTGACGGAATCGTCGCCGAGGTTCTGGTGAGCGAGGGCACCCAGGTGGAGGCCGGGGCCGCGCTGATCCGGCTGGAGGCGGTCGAAGACTGAGACGGCATGGATTTGCAAATTGCCGGGGTGACCTCTTTGCAAACCGCAGATGCGGGGAGGCCCTGTGCAACTTTGCCCCCATCCTGGCGCATCCGTTCGCACAGGGCAGGTGCGGCGGGGTGCCAGGTGACGTGGCACCCACGCTGTCCCATCCGAGTGAAAACGGCAGGGACTGTGAGGCCCGTCGCGACTTTGCAAATACCCTGGTTCAGCCCTTTGCAAGGTGCCCGGAGAGCAGGGCGGGAGGACGCCGGGCAGGGGGATTTGCAAACTGTCCGATCACCCCGTTTGCAAATCCGTCTGCGGCGTGGTTTGCAGTGACATCCATATGCATACCGGGGGTCAGCCGATGATCGTACTGCACCATGTCCACCAGACACGCTCCATGCGGGTGCTCTGGCTGCTGAACGAGCTGGGCGTGGACTTCACCGTCATCGGCCATCCCTTCGACCGCACCTTGCGGGACCCGGAATACCTTGTCCTGTCCCCCGCCGGCCGCGTGCCCGCGCTGGAAATCGACGGCGAGCGGATGTTCGAGAGCCTCGCGATCATGCAGTACCTGTGCGAGAAATTCCCCTCGCGCCTTGGCGGCGATCCCAGGGCGCTGGACCGGGCCGAATGGCTGAGCTGGCTGAACTTTTCCGAAACCATCAGCCAGCACACCGCCGCGCTGACGCAGCAGCACGTGATGCTCTACGAGGATTCCATGCGCTCGCCCATCGTGATGCGGCTGGAGGCGGCGCGGATCGGCAAGTGCTACGCCGCGATCGAGGCGCGCCTGTCGACCCCGATCGAGAACCGCGAGACCCTGCTGACCAGCGGCTTTTCCGCCGCCGATATCGCGGTCGGGCAGGCGGTCTACATGGCGCAGTTCTTTGCCCGGCTCGACGATTACCCGGAAACCGCGAAATGGTACGCGCGCCTGGCCGAGCGCCCGGCCTTTCGCGCCAGCCTGCCGCCCGAGGGGGCGGCCCTGTTCGAACGGGATTTCTTTCCCGCATGGGAGGACGGATGACCATCAGACTGCATCACATCGCCTGTTCGCGCAGCTTTCGCATCCTGTGGCTGCTGCAGGAAATGGGCATCACGCCCGAGATCGTGACCTATTCGATCACCGACGGATCGCTGCGCACGCCGGACTATCTGGAACTGTCGCCCGCCGGCCGGGTGCCCGCGCTCGAAATCGACGGGCACGTGCTCTACGAAAGCGGCGCGATCACGGAATATCTGTGCGAGACCCGGCCCGACCATGGCCTGGGCCGAGCGCCGGGCGACCCTGAGCGGATCGCCTATCTGGAGGCGCTGCATTACGCCGAGACGATGGGCAACCTGATCGCCAACCTGAACCTGCAGTGGCTGTTCCTGCGCGATCCCGCGCAGCGCTCCGAGACGGTGCTGAAGGTCGAGGCCCGCCGCCTGGCCGGCACGATGGCCCCGCTGGAACGGATGCTGGCAGGGCAGGACCATGTGCTGCCCTCGGGCTTTTCCGCCGCCGACACGATGCTGGGTTACAACATGCTGGCCGCGCCGCGCTATGTGCGGATGGACCCCTTTCCGAAGCTCGCCGCCTATTGCGAACGCATGGCGGCGCGCCCGGCTTACAGGGCCGCGGCCGAGATGGACGGGGCACAGCAGTTCTATCGCCAGGATTTCTACGAGGTCGGTTCCTGAGGCCCTGGCCCGGCGCATGGCCGCAAGGTGGGGTATACCCGTCTTTGGTCATGGGCCGAAATAATGGTATGCTGTCGCTGATATTTTAGAGCGACAGGAATTTACCATGTTCAAACAATTTGTTGCAGCCTGTCTTGCGGTGCTGTGCCTTGCGCTTCCGGCGCGGTCTCAGGACCGTTCGATGATCGTTCTGGACGGATCCGGCTCGATGTGGGGGCAGATCGACGGGGTGGCCAAGATCACCATCGCCCGCGACACCCTGCGCGACGTGCTGGCCGCCGTGCCCGAGGGCAACGAGCTGGGTCTGATGGTCTATGGCCACCGCCGCAAGGGCGATTGCGCGGATATCGAGCTGGCGGTGCCGGCGGGACGGGGGACGGCCGGTGCGATTTCGGATTTCGCCGCCGGGCTGAAGCCGAAGGGCAAGACGCCGCTGTCCGCCGCCGTGAAGCAGGCCGCCGAACAGATGCGCTATACCGAGGACAAGGCGACGGTGATCCTGGTCACCGACGGGCTGGAAACCTGCGATGCCGACCCCTGTGCCCTGGGCGCGATGCTGGAGGAAACCGGCGTCGATTTCACCGCGCATGTGGTGGGCTTTGGCCTGACCGCCGAGGAGGGCGCGCAGGTGTCCTGCCTGGCTGAGGAAACCGGCGGGCGCTATATCGAGGCCTCCAATGCCGCGACCCTGGGCGAGGCCCTGACGCAGACGGTGGTGGCCGTGGCCGAACCGGCCCCCGTGCCCGAAGCCGCGCCCCAGCCCGCGCCGGAACCCGAACCCGCGATCACCGTGAACCTCAAGGCCCATGCGACCCTGTCCGAGGGCGGGCCCGCCTATGACGAAAAGAAACTCCGCTGGGAGCTGACCCCGGTTGACGCCAATGACAAGCCGGTGGGCCGGCGCGCCGCCGAGACCTATAATGCGGCATTCGAGGCCGATGTTCCGGCCGGGCGTTACCTTCTGTTCACCCGGTTCGGGGGCGTGATCCGCGAACGGATTGTCGAGCTGAACCGCGATGCGCTGAGCGAGATCGTCGTCAACATGGATGCCGGGCTGCTGACCCTGGTGCCCAAACGGGCCGCCGATCAGGAGGGGGCGGACAAGGCCGTGCAGGTCAAGGCGCGCAACGGCGATGTGGAACAGGCCGGATATGGCGAGAGCACGTTCCTGATGCCGGCGGGGGATTTGTCGCTGCTGGCACGTCACGCCGCCGCCGAGGTCACCGAGACCGTGACCCTGGCCGCGGGGCAGAGCCTGCGCCACGAGATGATCGTTTCGACCGGTGTGGTGCTGCCGCATGCGCTCTATTCCGAGGCGGGCCCGGCGATCGAGGACAACTCCGTCAACTTCCGCTATGTGCCCGCCGAGAAGCCGATCAGCGGCAAGCGCCGGCAGATCGGGGCGAACTACGGCTCCAACCGCTACAACCTGCCTGCGGGGGACTACCAGGTGCTGGCCAGATTGGGGTCGGTCGATGTCGAAGGCCCGCTGTTCACGGTTCATCCGAACCAGCTGACGGAGGTGACGGTCAATCTGGACGCCGGGGTGCTGCATGTCTCGGCCCCCGGGGGGTATCAGATCCGCCTGCTCACCAAGGACATGATGACCGGCAAGGAGCGCCAGATCAACGCCCAGTACGGCGAGGAATTCCAGAGGGTCGTGCCCGCAGGCACCTACATCGTCGATGTCCGCTACAAGATCGACAAGGCCGATGTGCAGCAGCAGGTCTCGGTCAAGGCCGGCACCCGCGAAGAGGTGACGGTCGAGTGATCGGGGGAATCGCGCGCTCCGCGGGGGGCGCGCGGTGCAGATCCGGGCCGCAGGGTGCGGCGCCCTGACGCCGGGTCATCCTGCCAGCGCGCGCTGCGGGCTGGCCGGGCGGGGGTGCTGGCCGGTCCGGGGGCCTTGAGGGGCTTGGTTTTTCTGCCTGTGCACAATGTGCGGCCCAACCGGGGGCAGGGGGCGATCCAAGTGCCCGGAAAGTCATGCAATGTGAACGCCTTTGGTTGACCATGCCAAGGGGCGAGAGTAAACCCTGACCAGCCAATGCGGGCCCCCGGGGGCCTGCCCGCGCAAGCAAAGGAGCCGCTCGTGGAAGAGATGCTGAGGGAATACCTCCCCATCCTCGTGTTTCTGGCCATCGCGATCGTGCTGGGCCTCGTGCTTGTCCTCGCCGCTGTCATCGTCGCGGTCCGCAACCCGGACCCTGAAAAGGTCAGCGCCTACGAATGCGGTTTCAACGCCTTCGACGATGCGCGGATGAAGTTCGACGTCCGGTTCTATCTGGTCTCGATCCTGTTCATCATCTTCGATCTCGAAATCGCCATGCTGTTTCCCTGGGCTGTCGCCTTCAAGGATGTCAGTATGGTCGGCTTCTGGTCGATGATGGTTTTCCTGGCCGTACTGACCATCGGCTTCTGCTACGAATGGAAGAAAGGGGCGCTGGAATGGCAGTGAGCACCGCCGTGAATACCGCCGGGGCCGACCCCGAGGTCGCGACCCAGGCCCTCAACCGCGAGCTGCAGGACAAGGGTTTCCTGCTGACCTCGTCCGAGGACATCATCAACTGGGCGCGCACCGGCTCGCTGCACTGGATGACCTTCGGTCTGGCCTGCTGCGCGGTCGAGATGATGCACACCTCGATGCCGCGCTACGACGCCGAACGTTTCGGCATCGCGCCGCGCGCCTCTCCGCGCCAGTCCGACGTGATGATCGTCGCCGGCACGCTGACCAACAAGATGGCCCCCGCGCTGCGCAAGGTCTACGACCAGATGCCCGAGCCGCGTTACGTGATCTCGATGGGATCCTGCGCCAATGGCGGCGGCTATTATCACTACAGCTATTCCGTGGTGCGCGGTTGCGACCGGATCGTTCCGGTCGACATCTACGTGCCCGGCTGCCCGCCCACGGCCGAGGCGCTGCTTTACGGCATCCTGCAACTCGCCCGCAAAATCCGCCGCACCGGCACGATCACGAGGTAAGCCATGCCCCTGGACATTGCCGCGCTCGAGGAACTCGGCGCCACGATCGAGCTGAAGCGCCCCGACAACGTGCTCGCCTGGGATGTCACCCACGGCGAGCTGAACATCGACGTGACCCCGTCGGGCATAGCGGATTTCGTGGAATTCCTGCGGACCGAACCGACGTGCAAGTTTTCGAGCCTGGTGGACATCACCGCAGTCGACTACCCCGAGCGCCCGAAACGGTTCGACGTGGTCTATCACTTCCTGTCGATGTACCAGAACCAGCGCATCCGCCTGCGCGCCGCCCTGCGGGAAGAGGAGATGATCCCCTCGATCACCGCCGTGCATCCTAGCGCCAATTGGTTCGAGCGCGAGGTCTTCGACATGTTCGGGATCATCTTCTCGGGCCACCCGGATCTGCGCCGCATCCTGACCGACTATGGCTTTCGCGGCTATCCGCTGCGCAAGGATTTCCCGACCACCGGCTATACCGAGGTCCGCTATGACGAGGCCGCCAAGCGCGTCGTCTACGAGCCGGTGAAGCTGGTGCAGGAATACCGGCAGTTCGACTTCATGTCGCCGTGGGAGGGTGCCGAATACATCCTGCCGGGCGACGACAAGAAGGACGCGAAATGATGGGCATGGGCGGCGGCATCTTCTGGTGGATCGTGATGGCGGTGCTGCTGGTCATCCCGTTCTACCGCATCCTGCCGCGCTATGGCCTGCCGGCCTATGCGGCCTTTCTGGCGGTCTTTCCGCTGGTGGCGCTGATCCTGCTGTGGATCATCGCCTTCAAGGACAAGTTCGACGAGGCGGCGAAATGATGGACGGCGCAACGATCGACACGCTTGAGGCCGAGGTGCGCGCCGCTGCGGACAGCTATGCCCGGGCGCTTCACATGGCCGATGGCGCGGCGCTGGATGCGCTCTGCGCCGCCTGCTTCGCGATGAGCTGTTCCGAGGGCGGGCAGATCGTGACCTTCGACCGGGCGACCTTCATCGCGCGGGTCGGCGGGCGCGACGCGCTGGACGGCGCCCCGGATTACGCGGTGAGCGAGGTCCGGATCGCCGGTCCCGAGATGGCCCATGTCGAGCTTGAGGTCGCGGTGCCGCCGCGCCGCTTCCGCGACTATCTGGGCTTTCTCAAGGTCGATGGCGAATGGCGGCTGGCAACGAAACTCTACCGGGTCGTGGACGGCCCGGCGATGGTGGGCTGAGGCCCCGGAGGTAGGCAGATGATGGACGGTTCGAACCAGTTCGGCGACGCCCAGACGGGCGAGCAGAAGATCCGCAACTTCAACATCAACTTCGGCCCGCAGCACCCCGCGGCCCACGGCGTGCTGCGCCTTGTTCTCGAACTCGACGGCGAGATCGTGGAACGCTGCGACCCGCATATCGGCCTGCTGCACCGCGGCACCGAAAAGCTGATGGAAAGCCGCACCTATCTGCAGAACCTGCCGTATTTCGACCGGCTGGACTATGTGGCCCCGATGAACCAGGAACATGCCTGGTGTCTGGCCATCGAAAAGCTCTGCGGTGTCGAGGTGCCCCGCCGCGCCAGCCTGATCCGGGTGCTCTATTCGGAAATCGGGCGCGTGCTGAACCACCTGCTGAACGTGACCACGCAGGCCATGGACGTGGGCGCGCTGACGCCGCCGCTCTGGGGCTTCGAGGAACGCGAGAAGCTGATGATCTTTTACGAGCGGGCCTGCGGCGCGCGTCTGCACGCAGCCTATTTCCGGCCCGGCGGCGTGCATCAGGACCTGACGCCCAAGCTGATCGACGATATCGAGGAATGGGCCAGGGAATTCCCGTCTGTGCTCGACGATATCGACAGCCTGCTGACCGAGAACCGGATTTTCAAGCAGCGCAATGCCGACATCGGCGTGGTGAGCGAGGAAGACATCCAGCTCTACGGCTTCTCGGGCGTGATGGTGCGCGGTTCGGGCCTGGCCTGGGACCTGCGGCGCGCGCAGCCCTATGAATGCTACGACGAGTTCGATTTCCAGATTCCCGTGGGCAAGAACGGCGACTGCTACGATCGCTACCTCTGCCGGATGGAAGAGATGCGGCAATCGACCTCGATCATCCTGCAGGCCATCGCCAAGCTGCGCGAGACGCCCGGCGACGTGATGACCCGCGGCAAGATCACCCCGCCCAAGCGCGGCGAGATGAAGACCTCGATGGAAGCGCTGATCCATCACTTCAAGCTCTATACCGAGGGCTTCCGCGTCCCCGAGGGCGAGGTCTACGCCGCCGTCGAGGCACCGAAGGGCGAATTCGGCGTCTACCTCGTGGCGGACGGCACCAACAAGCCCTACCGCGCCAAGCTGCGCGCGCCGGGCTACCTGCACCTTCAGGCGATGGACCATATCGCCACCGGCCACCAGCTGGCCGATGTGGCGGCGATCATCGGCACGATGGACATCGTGTTCGGCGAGGTCGACCGCTGAAACCGGGACCGGCCCGCCGCCGCGGCGGGCGGAGAACTTGACATGCACGGCCCCCGGCAGAATGACTGCGGGCCGGATGAGCCAGAGGACGACCGACGTGAACATTATCCGCATGACTGCCGCCATTGCCGCGCTGGCCCTGACCAGCGCATGCGCCATGCCGCCGCAGGGGGCGAGCCCGGAACAGATGGCCGCCTATGACAATGCCGTCGCCTCGATGGGCTGCGAGATGCGGACCGAACGCGAATACCTGGCGGTCGAGCTGCAGACCGGCCTGACCCGTGAACAGACCATCCAGGCCGGCCAGTTCCGCATGGCCTCGGGCGCGGCGGTTCCGCTGGAAGGCGGCGGTGTCAAGCTGGTGACGGGGGCCTGTGCCTGATGCTGCGCCGTCTCTACCACGAACAGCCCGACAGCTTTGCCTTCACCCCGGCCAACCGGGCCTGGGCCGAGGGTCAGATTTCCAAATACCCCGAGGGGCGGCAGGCGTCGGCCATCATCCCGCTGCTCTGGCGCGCGCAGGAGCAGGAGGGCTGGCTGAGCCGTCCGGCCATCGAACATGTCGCCGCGATGCTGGACATGGCCTATATCCGGGCCCTTGAGGTCGCGACCTTCTACTTCATGTTCCAGCTGCAACCCGTTGGCAGCGTTGCACATGTTCAGGTCTGCGGCACCACCTCCTGCATGATCTGCGGGGCCGAGGATCTGATCGGCGTCTGCAAGGACAAGATCGCCGCCAAGGCACATGAACTGTCGGGCGATGGCAGGTTCTCGTGGGAAGAGGTCGAATGCCTGGGCGCTTGCGCCAACGCGCCGATGGTGCAGATCGGCAAGGATTATTACGAGGATCTGACCGCCGAGTCGTTTGCGGCCCTGCTGGATGACTTTGCCGCCGGCAAGGTGCCGGTGCCCGGCCCGCAGAATGGCCGCTATGCCGCGGAACCGCTGAGCGGGCTGACCAGCCTGACGGAATACGACAGCGGCAAGACGCAGTACAATGCCTCGGCGCAGGCCGCGGTGGATCTGCAGGACACCATCAAGCGCATCGACGGGACCGAGGTGCCGCTGCTGACGCCCTGGAAGGGCGACACCAAACATCCCGAGACCCGGGGCGACACCTCGGCCGATCCGCGTCCCGCCGCCGGCAAGCCCGCGGACGAGACCGGCGTGAGCGAGCAGGAGGCGACAGCCAAAGGCACCGGCGGACCGGCGCCTGAAGCGCAGGCCGAAGCCCCGGCAGATGACCAGCCCGTGGCCGCCGAAGGCCCGGGGGTGAAGCCCGAGGGGCTGAGCGCGGCGCGCGGCGGCCAGGCCGACGACCTGAAACAGATCAAGGGCGTGGGTCCCAAGCTGGAGGACCTGCTGCATTCGATGGGGTTCTACCACTTCGACCAGATCGCCGCCTGGGGACCCGAGGAAATCGCATGGGTCGACCAGAACCTGCAGGGCTTCAAGGGCCGCGTGACCCGCGACACCTGGGTCGCGCAGGCGAAAAAGCTGGCGGCGGGCGAGGAGACGGAATTCTCGTCGCGGGTGAAGAAGGGTGACGTCTACGACTGACGGGGCAACTGCATGGGTGTGACCGGCACGATCCGGATCACGAGAGGGGACTGAGATGGACATGAACACGGCCGAAGGACGCTGCAGGGCGATCTGCTGGATTGTCGGTGCCGTGGTGGCCATCATCGCCTATGTCCTGTTCCGGCCCGCCCTGGCCATCCTGCTGGCCCTGATCGTGGCCCTGGTGCTGGGCGTGATCGTGGCCACGGTGCTGATGCGGCTGTTCTGTGTGGGCAAGGCGGGGTCCGCGCCCTCCGAGGCGCTGTCGCCCGATGCGGTGGCGCCTCCGGCCTCGGCGCCCGTGCCGGGGGCAGGGGCCGCGCTCACCGCCGATCCGGCCCTGGGCGCGCAGGGCGGCGCGCCGGTGGCAACCGCGGCCACCCCGCCGGTCCCGGCGCCCGAGCCCGTGCGGGAGGACACCGTGGCCCCCGCGGTGGACGCGATGCCGGTCGAGGACGAGCCTGCGGAGGTGCCGGACGCCCCGGCAAAGATGGCGAAGATGCCCGATATCTCGGACCCCGAGGTCGAGGATGCGGATGCCGGCACCGCCGCCGATATGGCGGTTCCGGGCGAGGGGAGCCGCCCCGAAGGTCTGACCGCCCCGCGCGACGGGCAGGCGGACGACCTGAAGCGGATCAAGGGTGTCGGCCCCAAGCTGGAGCAGCTGTGCAACCAGATGGGGTTCTGGCACTTCGACCAGATCGCCGCCTGGGGGGCGGAGGAGGTCGCCTGGGTCGACCAGAACCTGGTCGGCTTCAAGGGCCGGGTCAGCCGGGACGACTGGGTCGGGCAGGCCAAGCTGCTGGCCACCGGCGCAGAGACGGAATTTTCCAAACGCGTCGACAAGGGTGACGTGTATTGACCGATGGACGGAATGAACAGGGAAGACACCGAACGGGCCTATGCCCGCAAGGGCCGCACCGTGGGGCTGGCGATCGCCGCGACCATGGTGATCTGGCTGGGCGGTACCACGCTGGTGGCCGCCATGGGCTGGCAGGCGCGTTACGTCTTCCTGTTCGACCTCGCCGCGATGGCCGCATTCGTGTGGATTTTTGCGGTGTTGTGGCAGATGTGGCGCTTGCGCCAGGAATTGAAAGACAGCGGGCAGAGGTAATGTGATGCTCAAGGACCAGGACCGGATTTTCACGAACCTCTACGGGATGCATGACCGTACCCTGAAGGGCGCGCAGCAGCGCGGCCATTGGGATGGCACGGCGGGCATCATCCAGAAGGGGCGCGACTGGATTGTCGACCAGATGAAGGCCAGCGGCCTGCGCGGCCGGGGCGGCGCGGGCTTCCCCACCGGCCTCAAGTGGTCGTTCATGCCCAAGGAAAGCGACGGTCGGCCGGCCTATCTGGTGGTGAACGCGGATGAATCCGAACCGGGCACCTGCAAGGACCGCGAGATCATGCGCCACGATCCGCATACGCTGATCGAGGGCTGCCTGATCGCCTCTTTCGCGATGAATGCACATGCCTGCTATATCTACATCCGCGGCGAATACATCCGCGAGCGCGAGGCCCTGCAGGCCGCCATCGACGAAGCCTATGACGCGGGCCTGGTGGGCAGGAATGCCGCCGGGTCGGGCTGGGATTTCGACATCTACCTGCATCACGGCGCCGGGGCCTATATCTGCGGCGAGGAAACCGCCCTGCTGGAAAGCCTTGAGGGCAGGAAGGGTATGCCCCGGATGAAGCCGCCGTTCCCGGCGGGCGCGGGCCTTTACGGCTGCCCGACCACGGTGAACAACGTCGAATCCATTGCCGTGGTGCCGACGATCCTGCGGCGCGGGCCGGAATGGTTCGCAGGCTTCGGCCGTCCGAACAACGCGGGCACCAAGCTATTTGCCATCTCGGGCCATGTGAACAATCCCTGCGTCGTCGAAGAGGCGATGTCGATCACCTTCGAAGAGCTGATCGAGCGTCACTGCGGCGGCATCCGGGGCGGGTGGGACAACCTGCTGGCGGTGATCCCCGGCGGGTCCTCGGTGCCCTGCATCCGGGGCGAGAACATGAAAGAGGCGATCATGGATTTCGACTATCTGCGCGAGCAGCGGTCGGGTCTGGGCACGGCCGCCGTGATCGTGATGGACAAGTCCACCGACATCGTGAAAGCGATCTGGCGCCTGTCGAAATTCTACAAGCACGAAAGCTGCGGCCAGTGCACGCCCTGCCGCGAAGGCACCGGCTGGATGATGCGCGTGATGGACCGCCTGGTGACCGGCGATGCCAGCGTCGAGGAAATCGACATGCTGATGGACGTGACCAAGCAGGTCGAGGGGCACACGATCTGCGCCCTGGGCGATGCGGCGGCCTGGCCGATCCAGGGCCTGATCCGCAACTTCCGCGACGAGATCGAGGACCGGATCAAGCACAAGCGCGGCGGGTCCGCCGGCGTCCTGGCGGCGGAGTGATCTGACCGGATGGCGGGGATCAGGTTCACGATGCCGGGACAGGCGCAGCCCGGGGCGACGGCCGGGGCGGCACCCGTTCAGACGGGCGCGGCCTTGGCCAAGGGGCGCGCGCGCCCTGGCGGCCTGCGCCCCGCCGCGTCCGGCATGCACCTGGCCGAGTTCAACATCGGCGTGCTCAGGCACGACTGGGACGATCCCCGCGTCGCGGATTTCGCTGACAATATCGACCGCGTGAATGGCGTCGCGCGCCGCAGCCCCGGCTTTGTCTGGATGCTCGGCGACGACGAGATGGAAGCCGCGCAAACCGATGGCGAGGGCGTGCTGGGCGGCAACCCGAGAACCGCCAGCACCCTGTCGGTCTGGACCGATGCCGGGTCGCTGGGCGATTTCGTCTTCAATACGGTGCACAAGCTGTTCTACCGGCGCGGCCCGGAATGGTTCGAAGAGCAGACCGGCCCGCGGTTCGTGATGTGGTACGTGGCGCCCGGCACCCGTCCGACAATCGAAGAGGCCAAGGCGCGGATAGATCACTACGGTGCGCATGGCGACAGCGATCATGCCTTTGGCTGGTCTTACTTGAACATGGGTGCAGGCTATCGCTGGCACCCCTGCACGGAGGATGCGGCATGAAACGGTTCGAATTCGACCCCGACGGCGATGTGGCCGAGGATATCCGCACCAAATACGGCCACGACAGCGATCTGCTGAAGATCTACGCCGGGACCAAGGATGTGCAGGTGAACAAGTGGCACCATTACATCCCGATCTATGACCGCTACTTCAGCCCCTATCGCGGCAAGCCCATCAAGATGCTGGAAATCGGCGTCAAGAAGGGCGGGTCGCTCAAGATGTGGCGCGAATATTTCGGTGACGAGGCGATCATCTACGGCATCGACATCGACGAGAAATGCCGCGAATTCGACGGTCAGGCCGCTCAGGTGCGCATCGGCTCGCAGGACGATCCCGAATTCCTGGACGAGGTGGTCGACGAGATGGGCGGGGTGGACATCGTGCTGGATGACGGCAGCCACGTGATGCAGCATATCATGGCCTCGCTCATGGCGCTTTATCCGCGGCTGTCGAACGGCGGGCTCTACGCGATCGAGGACCTGCACACGGCCTTCTGGCCCGGCTTCGGCGGCGGGCTGAAATCGCGCGGCAACTTCTTCAACCGGGTGCGCCGGATGGTGGATGACATGCACCGCTGGTACCACGACGGCAAACCGACATTTCCGCAGATGGACAAGGCCATCTCGGGCATTCATATCCATGATTCCATGTGTCTCTTCGAAAAGGCCGAGATACCGAAACCGACGTTCTCCCGGGTGAAATGATGAAGGCAAGTTCCGCTCTCCCGCGCCTCTGCGCGGCCGTCTGTGTCCTGGCTCTTGCGGCCGGGGCCGGCTGTTCGCGCAACAACCGGGTGCTGGTGAACAACAATGCCTTCGACGGCGTCTATTTCCGCGCCAGCCTGACCGCCGACAAGGAAAACCCGCAGCGGTTCTCGGTCCTGGTGCGCAACGCGGCCCGCACGCTCAAGGGCGCGAAGGAGGCCGGGCGCTACGAGGCGACGAAGTACTGCGCCAAGTATTACGGCTGGTCCGAGGTCGATTGGGCCATCGGCCCCGAGACGCCGGATGCGCAGCTGCGCCTGAACGAAGACGGCGACCTGATCCTGAACGGGGAGTGCACGGGATGGGTGTGAAGCCGGGCCATCACCTGGCCGAGCTGAACATCGGCCGCCTCGTCGCGCCGACCGACGACCCGCGCGTGGCCGAATTCATGGCCGCGCTCGACCGGATCAACGGGCTGGGCAAGCGGATGCCCGGTTTCGTCTGGATGATGGAGGGCTCGGGCGAGCCTGGCACCGGCAATACCGAGACCAAGCTGGAGGGCGATCCCCGGTTCGTCAGCAACCTGACGGTCTGGGACAGTGTCGAGAGGCTGGAGCATTTTGTCTGGAACACCCTGCACCGCCAGTTCTACGAGCGCCGGGCCGAGTGGTTCGAGGTGCTCGGCGGGATGCATTTCGTCATGTGGTGGGTCCCCGAGGGGCATGAGCCCACCATCGACGAGGCGATGGAGCGTCTGGCCCATCTGGAGCAGCATGGCGCCAGCGCGCACGCATTCGACTGGGCCTGGCTGAAAGAGGCCCGCCTGTGGCGCGAGCGCAGCTGCCGGGTTGCGGCCGAGTGAGTGAAGTGATGCGCATAACCCCTTGTTCATCCGGCTGTTATTGCATAGCAGCGGGCATGAAACCCATCTGGGGGACAGATGGGGGCTGCACTGGCGCGGCCCTCTTGTCCTGCACGAAGGGAGAAGACTGATGCGCATGATCCTGGGCCTTGCCCTTGCCACGATGATCGCCGTGCCGGCCGCCGCCAAGGTGCCGCTGCGCGAGGTGTCGGAAATCGACGACAACATGCTGTGGGTCGCGCTTGCGATCGAGATCAGCGACCGCTGCGACGCCATCTCGCCCCGCACGCTGAAGGGGCTGAGCTATCTCTTCGGCCTGAAGAACCGGGCTGAATCGCTGGGCTACACCCGCGCCGAGATCAAGGCCTATGTCGACAGCGATGCCGAAAAGGCGCGCATGCGCCAGCGGGGCGAGGCCTATGTGCGCGCCCGCGGACTGAACCCGGATAGTGACGCGGACCTCTGTACCCTGGGTCTGCAGGAAATCGAGAAAGGCTCTCAGGTGGGCGCCTTCCTGAGAGCAAAGTGAGGTAGTATGGCTGACCTTCGCAAGATCGTCATCGACGGCACCGAGATCGAGGTCGATCCGGCACTGACCCTGATCCAGGCCTGCGAACAGGCCGGGGTCGAGATCCCCCGCTTCTGCTACCATGAGCGGCTGTCGATCGCGGGCAACTGCCGGATGTGTCTGGTCGAGGTCGTGGGCGGGCCGCCGAAGCCCGCCGCCTCCTGCGCGATGCAGGTCAAGGACCTGCGCCCCGGGCCGGAAGGCGCGCCGCCGGTGATCAAGACCAACAGCCCGATGGTCAAGAAGGCCCGCGAGGGGGTGATGGAGTTCCTGCTCATCAACCACCCGCTGGACTGCCCGATCTGCGACCAGGGCGGCGAATGCGACCTGCAGGACCAGGCGATGGCCTATGGCGTCGACTTCTCGCGCTACCGCGAGCCCAAGCGCGCCAGCGACGATCTGGACCTGGGTCCGCTGGTCGAGACGCATATGACGCGCTGCATCTCCTGCACCCGCTGCGTGCGCTTCACCACCGAGGTGGCGGGCATCACCCAGATGGGCCAGACCGGCCGGGGCGAGGATGCCGAGATCACCAGCTACCTGAACCAGACGCTGGATTCGGAACTGCAGGGCAATATCATCGACCTGTGCCCGGTGGGCGCGCTGGTCTCCAAGCCCTATGCCTTTACCGCCCGCCCGTGGGAGCTGACCAAGACCGAGACCATCGACGTGATGGACGCGCTCGGCAGCAACATCCGGGTGGACACCAAGGGCCGCGAAGTGATGCGCATCCTGCCGCGCAACAACGACGGCGTGAACGAGGAATGGATTTCCGACAAGACCCGTTTCGTCTGGGACGGGCTGCGCCGCCAGCGGCTGGACCGGCCCTATGTGCGCGTCGACGGCAAGCTCAAACCCGCCACCTGGCCCGAGGCGCTGAGCGCCGCCGCCACGGCGATGAAGGGCAAGAAGGTTGCCGGTCTGGTGGGTGACCTCGCCTCGACCGAGGCCGCCTTTGCGCTGAAATCGCTGGTCGAAAGCCTGGATGGAACGGTCGAATGCCGCACCGATGGCGCCAAGCTGCCGGCGGGCAACCGGTCGGCCTATGTCGGCACGGCGACGATCGAGGATATCGACAGCGCCGCCTATATCATGCTGATCGGCTGCAATCCCCGGGCCGAGGCGCCGGTGCTGAACGCCCGGATCCGCAAGGCCTGGCTGAATGGCGCGCAGGTGGGCAGTATCGGGGTCGATGCCGATCTGACCTATGATCATTTCAGCATGGGCAGCGACCGCAAGGCGCTGGCCGATCTGGCCCAGCACGAATTCTCCGAGGTCAAGGAAAAGAACTCGGTCATGATCGTGGGGCAGGGCGCCCTGACCGGCGACGACGGCGCAGCCGTCCTGGCCGAGGTGATGACCGCCGTCGAACGCACGAACGGCAAGCTGCTGGTCCTGCACACCGCCGCCGGCCGTGTCGGCGCGATGGATGTGGGTGCGGTGACCGAAGGCGGGATGCCCGCCGCGCTGGACGGGGCCGAGGTGGTCTATAACCTGGGCGCCGACGAGATCGACATCGCCGACGGGCCCTTCGTGATCTACCAGGGCAGCCACGGCGACCGGGGCGCGCACCGCGCCGACGTGATCCTGCCCGCCGCCGCCTGGACCGAGGAGAACGGCCTGTTCGTCAACACCGAGGGCCGTCCGCAGCTGGCGCTGCGCGCCGGATTCGCCCCGGGCGAGGCGAAAGAGAACTGGGCCATTCTGCGCGCCTTTTCGGCCGAGCTGGACGCCGTCCTGCCCTTCGACAGCATGGCGCAGCTGCGCCGCGCGATGGTCGAGGCGGTGCCGCATCTGGCGCAGGTCGACGCGGTGCCGGACAACGCCTGGCAGATGCCCGAGGCGGGATCGCTGGGCGAGGGCGACTTTACCCTGGCGGTGAAAAGCTTCTACCTCACCAACCCGATCGCCCGCGCCTCGGAGGTGATGGCGGATCTGGCCGCCCGGGCCAGCGCGCGCAACACCGCGCCCCTGGCGGCGGAATGAAGACAAGGGCCGGCATAACGGTGGTGGCGCTCCTGTCGCTGGTCTCCTGCATGGGAGACAGCGGAGAGGACGTGCCGCCCGCCGGGCTGGATGCCCTGCCGGCCGCGCCCGAGGTGCAGTCGATGGCGCTGGACCCGGCGGCGGAAACGCTTCCCGGCGAACCGGTCGCGATGGCCGATGCCGCCTCTGCGGCCGGGGCGCAGATGCCCGAGGCCGGGGACGAAGCGCCCTTCGACCCGAAATATCAGGGGATCGAGACCCGCCTTCTGGATGGCGACCTCGTTTCCTTCAACGTCCGCATGCGCGGCGCCCGCACGGGCGAGGACGTGTCGCGCTATGCCGAATGTGCTGCAGCGCAGTACACACTCATCCGCGGTTACGGTTTCGCGCGGCATGTCCGCACGAAAGTCGCGGAAACGGGTGGCCTCTGGCAGGCAGATGCGGTTTATACGATCTCGGAATCGCTGCCCAAGGGATTCAAGACGATAGATGCAGAGGTGACGACCGCCGCCTGTGTCGAATCGGGGATACCGACGGTATGACGGCAGGTATGTGAGGACAGATGGCTGAGTTCTTTTCATCCAACCCACTGGGGATCGCGCTTCTGATCATAGGGCAGGTCCTGCTGATCGTCGTACCACTGCTGGTGGCACTGGCGTTCCTTCTCTATGCGGATCGCAAGATCTGGGCCGCGGTCCAGCTGCGGCGCGGGCCCAACGTGGTTGGCGTCTTTGGTCTGATGCAGAGTTTCGCGGACTTCCTGAAATACATCACCAAGGAAGTGGTGATCCCGGCGGGCGCGGACAAGGCCGTGTTCATCATGGCGCCGCTCACCAGTTTCGTGCTGGCGATGATCGCCTGGGCGGTGATCCCGTTCAACGACGGCTGGGTGCTGTCGGATGTGAATGTCGCCGTGCTCTACGTCTTTGCCGTCTCCTCGCTGGAGGTCTACGGCGTGATCATGGGCGGATGGGCGTCGAACTCGAAATACCCGTTCTTGGGCTCGCTGCGCTCGGCGGCGCAGATGATTTCCTACGAGGTGTCGCTGGGCCTGATCATCATCGGGATCATCATCTCGACCGGTTCGATGAACTTCGGCGACATCGTGCGCGCACAGGACGGCAACCTCGGGCTGCTGAACTGGTACTGGCTGCCGCATTTCCCGATGCTGTTCCTGTTCTTCATCTCGGCCCTGGCCGAGACCAACCGCCCGCCCTTCGACCTTCCCGAAGCGGAATCCGAACTGGTGGCGGGCTATCAGGTGGAATACAGCTCGACCCCGTTCCTGCTGTTCATGATCGGCGAATACGTCGCAATCGTGCTGATGTGCGCGCTGGTCTCGCTCCTGTTCTTCGGCGGCTGGCTGTCGCCCATCCCCGGGCTGCCCGATGGGTTCCTGTGGATGGCGTTCAAGATGCTGGCGGTCTTCTTCATGTTCGCCATGGTCAAGGCCATCGTGCCGCGCTTCCGCTATGACCAGCTGATGCGCATCGGGTGGAAGGTCTTCCTGCCGCTGTCGCTGGGCTGGGTCGTGATCGTGGCGTTCCTTGCGAAATTCGAAGTCCTCGGCGGGGCATGGGCCCGCTGGACGATTGGAGGCTGACATGGCGAATGTCGACTACGCACGCGCAGCCAAGTACTTTCTGCTGGCGGATTTCTTCAAGGGCTTCCGCATGGGCTTCAAGTACCTGCTCAAGCCCAAGGCCACGCTGAACTATCCGCATGAAAAGGGCCCGCTGAGCCCGCGTTTCCGGGGCGAACACGCCCTGCGCCGCTATCCCAACGGCGAGGAACGCTGCATCGCCTGCAAACTGTGCGAGGCGATCTGCCCCGCGCAGGCCATCACCATCGACGCCGAACCGCGCGAGGACGGATCCCGCCGGACGACGCGCTACGACATCGACATGACCAAGTGCATCTACTGCGGCTTCTGCCAGGAAGCCTGCCCGGTGGATGCCATCGTCGAGGGCCCGAATTTCGAGTTCTCGGCCGAGACGCGCGAAGAACTGTATTACGACAAGGCCAAGCTGCTGGCGAACGGCGACAGGTGGGAAGCCGAAATTGCCCGCAACCTGGAACTCGATGCGCCCTACCGATGATCCGTCCCCTGGGACATAAGCCCGAAAGCGTCTGTGATGAGTGATGCGAAGACCCCCTTCGAGATGATGATCGAGCAGGCGCAGGCGATGGCGAAGGCGATGAACCCGGCGCTTGAGAATTTCACGCCCAAGTCGTTCGAGTCGATGTGGCCGACGCTGCCCAAGGAATGGATGGAGGTCGCCTTTGGCAAGGCCTTCAACAAGGAGGGGCTGGACAGCAAGACACGGCTGTTCCTGACCCTGGCCGGGCTGACCATGCAGGGCGCCCAGGCCGAAAGCCAGATCAGGATCACCGTACGCCACCTGCTGGAGTCCGGTGCGACAAAACAGGAAGTGGCCGAGGCCATCGCGCAGATGTCGATGTTCGCGGGCATTCCGGCCATGACCAAGGCGGCCGGCCTCGCCAAGGAGGTCATGGACGAAGGAGAGGAAGACAAGGAATGACCATCGCCACGCTATCCTTCTATCTCTTCGCGATCTCGCTGCTGGCCGGCGGGCTGTTCACCGTGATCAGCCGCAACCCGGTGCATTCGGTGCTCTGGCTGATCCTCAGCTTCCTCTCGGCGGCGGGGCTCTTCGTCCTGCTGGGGGCGGAGTTCGTGGCCATGCTGCTGATCATCGTCTACGTCGGCGCGGTTGCGGTGCTGTTCCTCTTCGTCGTCATGATGCTGGATGTCGACTTTGCCGAGCTCAAGGCCGAGATGGCGCGCTACATGCCGCTGGCCCTGCTGATCGGTGTCATCCTGCTGATGCAGTTCGGCCTGGCCTACGGGTCCTGGGCCGAGGCCGAGACCGCGCAGAGCGCGCGCCAGGCCATCACGCCCGACGGGGTCGAGAACACCGCCGCCCTGGGCCTGCTGGTCTATGAGCAGTATTTCCTGGCATTCCAGCTGGCCGGGCTGATCCTGCTGGTCGCGATGATCGGGGCGATCGTGCTGACCCTGCGCCACCGGGTGGACGTCAAGCGCCAGAACGTGCTGGCGCAGATGTGGCGCGACCCGGCCAAGGCGATGGAGCTGAAGGACGTCAAGCCGGGGCAGGGGCTCTAGGCGTGACACGCCCCGGCGCAGGCCGGGGCCCCGCGCCCCCGGGGCGCAGCGGAACGGCCGCCCCCGCAACGGGGCAGATCACAAGGTCCGGCAGGGACCGACAGGACGGCGCGGGTGACAGGCCCGCACAATGGCCCCGCGGGGCCGGACACAGGAATGGGACAGCGATGCGGTCTGCGAACCGAACAGCCATCCGGACGACGGGCGCCCTCGGGGCCGCCCTGGCGCTTGGCGCCGCTCCGGCGGTGGCGACGGTGCTCAGCCTGCCCTGCTATTACGACGACGCCAGCGGCACCCTTGCGATGCCCGGCACTCCGGCGGCGGAAAACGGCGACATCGTCGAGCCCTATACGCTGGAAAACGGCTTTGTCGCCTGGGACTGGTGGGGCCGGGAGATCACCGGCACGGTGCCGAAGCTGAGCGTGGTGGAACATTGCGCCACGGGCCGCGCGCTGGTGGTCAGCTATGGCACCCGCGCGCCGGTCGCGGCACATGACGCCTGGCGCGACAAGGTGTTCGGCGAGACGCCCGCCACCCTGCGCCAGATCGGCGAGGCGGTGGCGGAACTGGGCGGTTCGGCCCGCACGGGCAAAAGCGGGTACGGCGACTGCGCCTGTACCCAAATGGGATACTAGGACGGACGAGAGAGATGATCGGCATAGAACATTACCTCACCGTGGCGGCGGCTCTGTTCGTCATCGGCATCTTCGGGATCTTCCTCAACCGGAAGAACGTGATCATCCTGCTGATGTCGATCGAACTGATCCTGCTGGCGGTGAACATCAACCTCGTGGCCTTTTCGTCCTTCCTGGGCGATCTGGCGGGGCAGGTCTTCACCCTCTTCGTGCTGACCGTGGCCGCGGCCGAGGCCGCCATCGGTCTGGCGATCCTGGTCTGTTTCTTCCGCAACCGTGGCACCATCGCGGTTGAAGACGTCAACGTGATGAAAGGCTGAACGCATGGTTTCGATCATCCTCTTCGCGCCCCTGCTGGGCGCGATCATCGCGGGCTTCGGCTGGCGCATCGTCACCGAACGCGGCGCCATGTGGATCACCACCGGCCTGCTGTTCCTGGCCTGTTTCTTCTCGTGGATCGTCTTCCTGTCCTTCGACGGGGTGACGCAGCACATCCCGCTGCTGCGCTGGATCGAAAGCGGCACGCTGGCCACCGAATGGTCGATCCGGCTGGACCGGCTGACGGCGATCATGCTGATCGTGGTCACCACCGTCTCGGCGCTCGTGCACCTCTACAGCTTCGGCTACATGGATCACGACCCGCAGTGGAAGGACGGCGAAACCTACAAGCCGCGCTTCTTTGCCTATCTGTCCTTCTTCACCTTCGCGATGCTGATGCTGGTGACGGCGGACAACCTCGTCCAGATGTTCTTTGGCTGGGAAGGCGTGGGCGTCGCCTCCTACCTGCTGATCGGCTTCTACTACCGCAAGCCCTCGGCCAATGCCGCCGCGATCAAGGCCTTCGTGGTCAACCGGGTGGGTGACTTCGGCTTCGCCCTCGGGATCTTCGCGCTCTACTTCATGGTCGACTCGATCAACTTCGACGATATCTTTGCCGCCGCCCCCCACCTTGCGGGGATGGAGCTGAGCTTCCTCGGCTTTGGCTGGGGCGCGACCGAGATCATCGTGATGCTGCTCTTCATCGGCGCCATGGGCAAGTCGGCGCAGCTGCTGCTGCACACCTGGCTGCCCGACGCGATGGAAGGCCCGACCCCGGTGTCGGCGCTGATCCACGCGGCCACCATGGTCACTGCCGGTGTCTTCATGATGTGCCGCATGTCGCCGCTGGTGGAATTCGCGCCCGACGCCAAGTCGATCGTCGTCTTCATCGGCGCCACGACCGCCTTCTTCGCGGCAACCGTGGGTCTGGTGCAGAACGACATCAAGCGCGTGATCGCCTATTCGACCTGTTCCCAGCTGGGCTACATGTTCGTGGCGGCGGGTGTCGGCGTCTACAGCGCGGCGATGTTCCACCTTCTCACCCATGCCTTCTTCAAGGCGATGCTGTTTCTCGGCGCCGGCTCGGTCATCCACGCGATGCACCACGAGCAGGACATGCGCAACTACGGCGGGCTGAGGAAGAAGATCCCCTATACCTTCTGGGCGATGATGATCGGCACGCTGGCGATCACCGGCGTCGGCATCCCGCTGACCCACATCGGCTTTGCCGGGTTCCTGTCCAAGGATGCGATCATCGAAAGCGCGTGGGCCGGCACGGCGGGGGGCTACGGCTTCTGGATGCTGGTCATCGCGGCACTGTTCACCAGCTTCTATTCCTGGCGGCTGATCTTCATGACCTTCTACGGCATCCCGCGCGGCGACAAGCACACCCACGATCACGCGCATGAAAGCCCGATGGTCATGCTAGTTCCGCTTGGCGTGCTGGCGCTTGGCGCGGCCCTGTCCGGGATGATCTGGTACGGCTCGTTCTTTGGCGACCACAACAAGGTCAACGCCTTCTTCGGCCTGCCGCATCACGCGGAATCCTCGGAAGAGGGCCACGGCGAGACGGCCGCGGCCGGGCATGGCGACACGGCGGCCGGCGAAAGCCACGGCGAGACGGCGATGGCCGACACCGCCCACGGCGCCACCGCAGAGGCTGCGGCCGATGCCGGTCACGGCGCGGATCTCGGCGCTGGCATGGCCCCGCAGGGCGCGATCTACATGGGCGAGGACAACCATGTTATGGACGAGGCGCACCATGCCCCCGTCTGGGTCAAGGTCAGCCCCTTCATCGCGATGGTGATCGGGTTCGTGCTGGCCTATGTCTTCTACATCGTCGACGTGACGATCCCGGCCCGCCTGGCCGAGAACCAGCGCCCGCTGTACCTGTTCCTGCTGAACAAGTGGTACTTTGACGAGCTCTACAACTTCATCTTCGTGCGCCCCGCGTTCTGGATCGGCCGCTTCCTGTGGAAGCGCGGCGACCAGGGCACGATCGACGGCGGGATCAACGGGCTGGCGATGGGGATCATCCCCTTCTTCACCCGCCTCGCCGGCCGGGCGCAGTCCGGTTACATCTTCACCTATGCCTTCGCGATGGTGATCGGGATCGCGGTCCTCGTCACCTGGATGTCGATCGGCGGAGGAGCGGAATAATGGCGAACCTCCTTTCCATCACCTGTTTCATCCCCGCGGTCGCGGCGCTGATCCTGGCCATCTTCCTCAGGGGTGAGGACGAGGCGGCACAGCGCAATGCCAAATGGGTGGCGCTGATCGCAACCTCGCTGACCTTCCTGGTCTCGCTCTTCATCCTCGCGGGGTTCGATCCGGCCGACACCGGCTTCCAGTTCGTCGAGGAACGCGACTGGCTGCTCGGCCTGCAGTACAAGATGGGCGTCGACGGGATCTCGGTCCTCTTCGTGCTGCTCACGACCTTCATCATGCCGCTGGTCATCGCGGCCAGCTGGGACGTGGACAAGCGGGTCAAGGAATACATGATCGCCTTCCTGGTGCTGGAAACGCTCATGCTGGGCGTGTTCATGGCGCTGGACCTGGTGCTGTTCTACCTGTTCTTCGAGGCCGGCCTGATCCCGATGTTCCTGATCATCGGCATCTGGGGCGGGGCGAACCGGATTTACGCATCCTTCAAGTTCTTCCTCTACACCTTCCTCGGCTCGGTCCTGATGCTGGTGGCGATGGTCGTGATGGCGGCGCAGGCCGGCACCTCGGACATCCCGACGCTGATGACCTTCGAATTCGGCTCGGAAACCTTCTCGCTGCTTGGCATCCAGGTCGTGGGCGGGCTGCAGACGCTGCTGTTCCTGGCCTTCTTCGCCAGCTTCGCGGTGAAGATGCCGATGTGGCCGGTGCACACCTGGCTGCCTGACGCGCACGTGCAGGCCCCCACGGCCGGTTCGGTCGTGCTGGCGGCGATCCTGCTGAAGATGGGCGGCTACGGCTTCCTGCGCTTCTCGCTGCCGATGTTCCCGGTCGGGTCCGAGGTCATGGGCCCGCTGGTCTTCTGGATGAGCGCCATCGCCATCGTCTACACCTCGCTTGTCGCGCTGGTGCAAGAGGACATGAAGAAGCTGATCGCCTATTCGTCGGTCGCCCACATGGGCTATGTCACCATGGGCATCTTCGCGGCGAACCAGCAGGGCGTGGACGGCGCGATCTTCCAGATGCTGTCGCACGGCTTCGTCTCGGGCGCGCTCTTCCTCTGCGTCGGGGTGATCTACGACCGGATGCACACCCGTGAGATCGACGCCTATGGCGGCCTGGTGAACCGGATGCCGGCCTATGCGATGCTGTTCATGCTCTTCACCATGGCCAACGTCGGCCTGCCGGGCACCAGCGGGTTCGTCGGCGAATTCCTGACCCTCATGGGCATCTTCCAGGTCAACACCATCATCGCCGCCGTGGCGACGCTGGGCGTGATCCTCTCGGCGGCCTATGCGCTGTGGCTCTACCGCCGGGTGGTCATGGGCGACCTGATCAAGGAAAGCCTGAAGACCATCACCGACATGACCCGCCGGGAAAAGGCGATCTTTGCCCCCCTCGTGGTCATGACCATCCTGCTGGGGGTCTACCCCAGCCTGGTGACCGACATCATCGGCCCCTCGACCGAGGCGCTGGTTTCCCACTACGAGACTGCCACCGCCGAGTTCAATGGCTCGACGGATGTGGCGGCATCGCACTGACGGAGCGACGAGATGCAGGCTGATCTGAACGTCATCCTTCCCGAAATCATCCTGTCGCTCTATGCGATGGGGGCGCTGCTGGCGGCGGTCTACACCACCAAGGACAAAGCGGCGGGGCTGATCACCTGGGCGACCTCGGCGGTCTTCGTGCTGCTTGGCGTCTGGATCATGGCGACCGTGGGGGACGAGGATGTCACCGCCTTCAACGGCATGTACATCGACGACGGCTTTGCCCGCTTCGCCAAGGTGGTGATCCTGTTCTCGGCCGCGGCGGTGCTGGTCATGGGCCAGGAATACATGGCCCGGCGCGGGATCCTGAAGTTCGAATATCCGGTCCTCGTCACCCTTGCCGTGGTCGGCATGATGGTGATGGTGTCGGCGGGCGATCTGATCATGCTCTACATGGGGCTGGAGCTGCAGTCGCTTGCGCTCTACGTCGTGGCCTCGCTGCGCCGCGACAGCGTGAAATCGACCGAGGCGGGGCTGAAATACTTCGTCCTCGGCGCGCTCAGCTCGGGCCTGCTGCTCTATGGCGCCTCGCTGATCTACGGTTTCTCGGGCACGACGCTGTTCTCGGGCATCATCGGCGCGGCGGGCGAGGGCTACACCCCGATCGGCCTGTTGCTGGGCCTGGTCTTCATGCTCTCGGGCCTGGCGTTCAAGGTCTCGGCCGTGCCGTTCCACATGTGGACACCCGATGTCTACGAGGGCGCGCCGACCCCGATCACCGCCTTCTTCGCAACCGCGCCCAAGGTCGCGGCCATGGGCCTCTTTGCCCGGGTCGTCTACGATGCCTTTGGCGGCGTGGTGGGCGACTGGCAGCAGATCCTGGCCTGCCTGTCGGTGCTGTCGATGTTCCTGGGTGCGATCGCGGCGATCGGCCAGACCAACATCAAGCGCCTGATGGCCTATTCCTCGATCGCGCATATGGGCTATGCGCTCATGGGCCTCGCTGCGGGGACCGAGCTGGGCGTGCAGGCGATGCTGATCTACATGGCGATCTACGTGACCATGAACATCGGCACCTTCGCCTTCATCCTGACGATGGAGCGGGACGGCGCGCCGGTGGTCGATATCGCCTCGCTCAACATGTATTCCAGGCAGCAGCCGGGACGGGCCTTCGCGGTGCTGATCCTGA
This sequence comes from Pseudooceanicola pacificus, assembly GCF_009789075.1. GTDB lineage: Bacteria > Pseudomonadota > Alphaproteobacteria > Rhodobacterales > Rhodobacteraceae > Pseudooceanicola > Pseudooceanicola pacificus. The sequence goes on along the minus strand of NZ_WNXQ01000007.1, from coordinate 44,188 downwards.
TGTTCTCGCTGGCCGGCGTGCCGCCGCTGGTGGGCTTCTTCGGCAAGCTGTACGTGCTGCGCGCGGCCTATGACGGCGGGTTGGCCTGGCTGGCGGTCGCGGGCGTCGTGGCCTCGGTCATCGGGGCGTTCTACTACCTGCGGATCGTGTTCTACATGTACTTCGGCTCCGAGGGCTCGACCCTGGAAACCGGGCGTTCGCCCGTGCTCTGGACGCTGCTCATGGGCTCGGCCGCGATCATGGTGCTGGGGATGATCAACCTCTTCGGCATCGAAGCGGCGGCCGCCTCGGCCGCGATGACGCTGGTTCAGTGACACCGGGCCAACCGGATGCCTATGCGGGCTGGCCTTCGGGCTATGCCCGCGTGGTGCTGCCGGAAACCGACAGCACCCTGAACGAGGCCGAGCGCCGGTTCGACGACCTGACCGGCCCGACCTGGATCCTGGCCCTGCGTCAGACCCAGGCGCGCGGGCGCCGGGGCAAGGCCTGGACCCATCCCAAGGGCAATTTCGCGGCCACGCTGGTGCTGCCGCTGGACGAACCGCCGGGCCGCGCGGCGCTGCGCAGCTTTGTCACCGCCCTGGCCGTCTATGACGCTTTCGTCGCGCTCAGCGGGCGGGCCGAACCGTTCCAGCTGAAATGGCCCAATGACGTGCTGCTGAACGGCGGCAAGGTGGCCGGCATCCTGCTGGAGAGCGTGCAGCGCAGGGGCCGCGTCGTGGGCCTGAGCATCGGCATCGGCGTGAACCTGGCCGAGGCGCCCGATCCCGCGACTCTGCCCGCGGACGCGCTGCGCCCGGTGGCGCTGGCGCAGGAGACCGGCGCGCTGGTCACGCCCGAGGATTACCTGGCGGTCCTTGCCGAAACCTATGCCGCCCACGAGGCGAGCTTTGCCGTGCTGGGCTTTGCCCCGATCCGCCGCCTGTGGCTGGACCGGGCCGCACGGCTGGGCAGCGAGATCCTGGCCCGCACCGGCACCGCCGAGACGCGCGGCATCTTCGAGACCATCGACGACGACGGACGGCTGATCCTGCGCACCGGCGCCGGGCGGCAGGCCATCGCGGCGGCAGACGTCTTTCTGTGACATCCATCCCCGGGGAGGGGGGAGATCCATGCTTCTCGCCATCGACTGCGGCAATACCAATACCGTGTTTTCCATCTGGGACGGGGAACGTTTCCTCTGCACCCTGCGCACCTCGACCGAACACCAGCGGACGGCGGACCAGTATTACGTCTGGCTCTCGACCCTGCTGGCGCATCACCGGATCCCGATGGAGATCGACGCGGTCATCATCTCGTCCACCGTGCCGCGCGTCGTGTTCAACCTGCGCGTCCTGTCGGACCGCTATTTCAACTGCCGCCCGCTGGTGGTGGGCAAGCCGGAATGCCTGCTGCCCAAGTTGCCGCGGGTGGACGAGGGCACGCAGGTCGGGCCCGACCGGCTGGTGAATTCGGCCGGTGCCTTCGACCGCTATGGCGGCGATCTGATCGTGGTGGATTTCGGCACCGCCACCACCTTTGACGTGGTGGCCCAGGACGGGGCCTATGTCGGCGGCGTGATCGCCCCGGGGGTGAACCTGTCGCTGCAGGCCCTGCACGAGATGGCGGCGGCGCTGCCCCATGTCGACGTGACCAAACCGCAGAAGGTGATCGGCACCAATACCGTCGCCTGCATGCAATCGGGCATCTTCTGGGGCTATGTGGGCCTCGTCCGCGGGGTCTGCGACCGGATCCGGGGCGAATATGATCGCCCGATGCGTATTATCTCGACCGGCGGGCTTGCGCCGCTCTTCGGACAGGGCGATACGCTCTTCGATGAATTTGACGAATTCATAACCATTCACGGATTGCGCATCATCTACGACTTCAACAAGGCACAGGGTAACGTATGACATCCGACAGATTGATCTACCTCCCTCTCGGCGGCGCCGGGGAGATCGGGATGAACGCCTATGTCTACGGATACGGCAAGCCGGGGGAGGAACGCCTGATCCTCGTCGATATCGGCGTGACCTTTCCCGACATGGACGGCACCCCGGGGGTGGATCTGATCCTGCCGGACATCACCTGGCTGAAGGAACGCCGCAACCAGCTGGAGGCGGTCTTTATCACCCATGCGCATGAGGATCACGTGGGCGCCGTCGGGCACCATTATGAATCGCTCGGCGCCCCGATCATCGCCCGCGCCTTTACCGCGAATATCGCGCGCGGCAAGCTGTCGGAATACGGGATTCCGGACAAGGCGGTGCGCACCGCCTCGGCCTGGCCCGAGCAGGTCAGCTTTGGCCCGTTCAAGGTGGGCTTCCTGCCGATCTCGCATTCGATCCCCGAAAGCTCGGCCCTGGTGATCGACACGCCCGCCGGGCGGGTCATCCACACCGGCGATTTCAAGCTGGACGCCAACCCCCTGGTGGGCGAGGCCTTCGACCCCGATCTCTGGGCCGAAGTGGCCAGGCCCGGGGTGCGCGCGCTGGTCTGCGACTCGACCAATGTCTTTTCGCCCGCGCCGGGCCGGTCGGAATCGACCCTGGGCCCCAATATCCAGGCGCTGATCGCCAGCGCGCCGGGGATGATGGTTTCGACCACCTTCGCCAGCAACGTCGCCCGGGTAAAGACACTGGCCGAGGCGGCGGATCGCGCCGGCCGGTCGGTCTGCCTGCTGGGCCGCGCCATGCGGCGGATGATCGAAGCCTCGATCGAAACCGGCGTGCTGACCGATTTCCCCAAGGTGGTCAGCCCCGAGGACGCCCAGTCGATCCCGCGCGAGAACCTGATGCTGATCGTCACCGGCAGCCAGGGCGAGCGGCGCGCGGCCTCGGCCCAGCTGGCGCGGGGCAAATACCTGGGCTTCGAGATGAAGGAGGGGGATACCTTCCTCTTTTCCTCCAAGACCATTCCCGGCAACGAAAAGGGCGTGATCCGCATCATGAACGCCTTTTCGGAAAAGGGTGTCGAGATCGTCGACGACAACGGCGGGATGTACCATGTCTCGGGCCATGCCAACCGGCCCGACCTGGAGCGCATGCACCAGATTGTGGATCCGCAGATGGTGATCCCGATGCATGGCGAACACCGCCACCTGCGCGAACATGCCAAGCTGGCGAAATCGCTGGGGCGCGAGGGGATCATCGCGGTCAACGGCACGATGCTGGACCTGTCGGGCAATGCGCCCACGGTGGCCGAATATGTCGAGACCGGGCGCACCTATCTTGACGGGTCGACCCAGATCGGCGCGATGGACGGTATCGTGCGCGACCGGATCCGCATGGCGCTGAACGGGCATGTCACCGTGACCGTGATCATAGACGAGGATGACGAACCGCTGGGCGATCCCTGGTGCGACGTGATGGGCCTGGCCGAGATGGGCCGCAGCCGTGCGCCGCTGGTCGATGTGATGGAAGAGGACCTGAGCCAGTTCCTGAACCGGGCCGGGCAGGCCACCCTCACCGATGACGACAAGCTGGGCGAGGCCCTGCGCCGCGTCGTCCGCCAGACCGCGCAGGACGAGATCGGCAAGAAGCCCGAGGTCACCGTGGTGGTCAGCCGCCTGAGCTGAGAGCGGGGGCCAGGGGCAACTCGGCGGGGCCCCGGCGCGGGGGCCGGGGCGTGTCGGGCTGCGATGTGAAGGCTTGGCGCGATATCTTGGCGTTGCGCCGATGCCTTGGCCGCCTGTCGTCTCTCAACCACTCATCAGCCGGGGCCGATAGTTGCGGTGGCGGATGAACAGGGCGTTGAGCGAGGCGACGGCGGATTGCGGGTTGCGGAAGGCCAGCCCGACCTCGTTGCCCGCGATCCATTGGATATCGACCTTCATGAAGCCGATCTGGGCGATCTGCAGGCCGCGGACCGTGTCCATCGGATAGGCAGCGGCGGCCAGCGGCAGGGTCAGCCTTGCGCCACCCAGCGACATGTCGACTGTACGGCACCGTGCGGAATGCTCTTCGAAGACGAGAGTGCAATCCTGGGTTATCTTGTAACGTTCATGCGCGCGGCGGTTGTTCCCGCCCGGACTGATTTTCCACATGCTGCCTCACTCAATACACACCAAAGCCCACACCCAAGACAGTTTATTGTAGCAACAACTTAACGCTGGGTAAACTTGTAGGTGTTTTCAGTGCGCGGACAGTCCGTTCACAGAACTATCCACAGGGCAGGCGGATCAGACGGCTTTGCGCTCTTCGAAGCTGAGGGCGATGAAGCTGGGCATGTGATCGCCCATCCCCGGCGTGGCATTGTCCGACCCGCGCGAAGAGGAACGGCCACGCGACGGGCTGCGCTCGGGCTTGGGGGCCTCTTCGCGGGCGGGGGCCGCCGGGGCGGCGGCTTCTTCGGTTTCGCGCGGTGCGGCGCTCTCACGCGGGGCGGAGCTGCGGGACGACGACGAACTGCGCGAGGACGACGAGCTGCGCGAGGAGGAGCTGCGCGAGGACCGCGAGCGCGACGAGGAGGCGGTGGTGTCCTCGGCTGCGATGTCCTCGGCCGGATCGGCCGTGGCGCTTCCCGCCGGGGCGTCGAGGCGCGGGATCGGTTTCTCGACCAGCTTTTCGATATCGGCCAGGTTCTTTTCGTCGCGCGGGATGCAGATCATCACCGCCTTGCCGTTGCGCCCGGCACGGCCGGTGCGGCCGATGCGGTGGACATAGTCCTCGGCGTGGCTGGGCACGTCGAAGTTGAACACATGGCTGACCGAAGGCACGTCCAGCCCGCGCGCCGCCACGTCCGAAGCGACCAGCAGCTTGAGCGAGCCATCGCGGAATCCGTCCAGGGTGCGCGTGCGGGTCGACTGGTCCAGGTCGCCGTGGATCGGCGCGGCATCCAGCCCGTATTTCTTCAGCGATTTCGCGACGATATCGACATCGACCTTGCGGTTGCAAAAGACGATCGCATTGGTCAGCGCCTCGCCCTCGGCCTCGATCAGGTCGCGCAGCAGGCGGCGTTTCTCGGAGGGTTCGCGATCCTTGCGCGAGCCTTTGAACATCACCACGCCCTGGGTGATGTTCTCACCGGTCGTGGCCTGGCGGGCGACCTCGATCCGCGCGGGGGCGGAGAGGAAGGTATTGGTGATGCGCTCGATCTCGGGCGCCATGGTGGCCGAGAAGAACAGAGTTTGCCGGGTGAAGGGCGTCAGCGAGAAGATCCGCTCGATATCCGGGATGAAGCCCATGTCGAGCATGCGGTCGGCTTCGTCCACCACCATGATCTGCACGCCGGTCAGCAGCAGCTTGCCGCGTTCGAAATGGTCCAGCAGGCGGCCGGGCGTGGCGATCAGGACGTCGACGCCACGGTCGATCAGCATGTCCTGTTCCTTGAAGGACACGCCCCCGATTAGCAGCGCCTTGGTCAGTTTGACGTATTTGGCATAGGTGTCGAAGTTTTCGGCGACCTGTGCCGCCAGTTCCCGCGTCGGGCAGAGCACGAGCGAGCGCGGCATCCGCGCCCGGGCGCGGCCCTTGGCCAGCATGGTGATCATCGGAAGGGTGAAGCTGGCGGTCTTGCCGGTGCCCGTCTGGGCGATGCCCAGGACGTCCTTGCCCTGCAGGGCGTGGGGGATGGCCCCCGCCTGGATCGGGGTCGGGTGTTCGTACCCGGCTTCGGAGATGGCCTTGAGGACCTTGGGGTCCAGATTCAGATCGGTAAACTTGGTCATGTGTATCCGTCGAATTGACGGACACTGTCGGGCCCGCCGCGTCTGGTGGGGTCCGGCCCGGATGGCCCTGCATTCTAATGCAAATTTTAACCCCTGTGCGGCGGCATGTAGCGCAATAGCAACAATTGGTCAATGGGCGGGATGGCCAGTCCGGCAAAAGCTGCGCATAGAAGGAAGATTTTTGTGGATTGGCGGGATCGCGGGGGCATCCCGGGGCTCAGCCCTCGCTGTCGCGCAGCTGCCCGGCGCGCCGGCGGGCCCGCCAGATGCCCAGCCCGATCAGGGCCAGCATCAGGATCACCAGCCCGGCGACCTCATGCGCCAGCATCGCGACATGGGCGATCTGGTCGGCGAACAGATAGCCGAGCCCGAGGTTGATGCCGACCCAGACCGCCTCGCCCGGGATGCCCCAGGCGGCAAAGCGGCTCCAGCCCAGGCCGGCGGCCCCGGCGGCAAAGTTCACGTAAGGCCCCAGCGGGGAAATCGGCCAGCGGCTGAGCAGAACCCCCGGGCCGCCGCGGCGCCGGGTCCAGTCCTCGGCCCTCAGGCGGGCGTCGCGGCGTTTCGGGGCCCGGTCCAGCCAGCGGATCAGCGGCCCGCGCCCGGCGCGCCCGACGAAATAGGCGATCTGGTCCCCGGTGATCGCGCCAAGGAAGCTGGCCACCGCCAGCTGCCACAGTTCGGCGTCGCCGGTGGCCGCGATGGCGCCCGCGATCAGCATGGCCAGCGAGGCGGGCACCGGCAGTGCCAGACAGGACAGGCCGCAGAGCAGGAACATCAGCGAGGGGCCATGCGCGGCAAGCGCCATCGGCAGCCAGGCCTCGAACTCGGCGGCCTTTTCCATCGTCTTCAGTGCTAGGGTGCCGTCGGCCGGTTCCGTCATCGCCCGAGTGAACCATCGCAGCGCGCCCCGGTCCAGCCGCAGCACCGTTCACCGTCGGCCACGTCACCGTGACCGGCGGCATCTGCCGGGTTTCGCATCATCCGCCGGGGCTGGGGTCTAACGGGTCAGTTCCTTCATGCCCTTGGAGAGTCCTTCCAGCGTCATGGGGACCATGCGCTCGTCAAAGATCTCGCGGATCAGCTTGATCGACTGGGTGTAGCCCCAGTATTTCTCGGGCACCGGGTTGATCCACAGGTTGTCGGACCACTGTTCGCGCGCGCGGCGCAGCCAGGTCTCGCCGCTTTCCTCGTTCCAGTGCTCGTTCGCGCCGCCGGGATAGGCGACTTCGTAGGGGCTCATCGAGGCGTCGCCGACAAAGATCGCCTTGTAGTCGTGACCGTAGGTGCGCAGCACTTCGCGCGTGGGCGTCTGTTCCGACCAGCGGCGGCGGTTGTCGCGCCACAGGCCCTCGTAGATGCAGTTGTGGAAGTAGAAATATTCCATGTGCTTGAATTCGGAGCGCGCGGCCGAAAACAGCTCTTCCACCACCTTGATATGCGGGTCCATCGAGCCGCCGACATCGAGGAACAGCAGCACCTTGACCGCGTTGCGCCGTTCGGGCCGGGTCTTGACGTCGAGGTAGCCGTGTTCGGCGGTCGAGCGGATCGTGCCGTCGAGGTCCAGCTCCTCGTCGGCGCCGTCGCGCGCCCAGCGACGCAGGCGTTTCAGCGCGACCTTGATGTTGCGGGTGCCCAGTTCGACCGTGTCGTCGAGGTTCTTGAACTCGCGCTTGTCCCAGACCTTCACCGCGCGCTGGTGGCGGGATTTCTCCTGCCCGATGCGCACGCCCTCGGGGTTGTAGCCCTCGGCGCCAAAGGGCGAGGTGCCGGCGGTGCCGATCCACTTGGACCCGCCCTGGTGGCGCTTTTGCTGTTCGCGCAGGCGTTCCTTGAGCGTCTCCATCAGCTTCTCGAAACCGCCGAGGGCCTTGATTTCGGCCTTTTCCTCTTCGGTCAGGTGCTTTTCGGCCATCTTGGTCAGCCAGTCCGAGGGCAGTTCGACCGCCTCCAGCACCTGGTCGAAGGTGATGTTTTCCAGCCCCTGGAAGGTCTTGGCGAAGGCGCGGTCGAACTTGTCGATATTGCGCTCGTCCTTCACCATCGAAGTGCGCGCCAGGTAGTAGAACGCTTCGACATCATAGGTCGCCAGGCCCACCTTCATCGCCTCTAGGAACGTCAGGTATTCGCGCAGCGAGACCGGAACGGCGGCAGAGCGGAGGTTTTCGAAGAAGGGGACAAACATGAGATCAGACCGTGGCGCGGTGAATGAAGATCGTGGCGAAGAGACCCGCCAATGCGAAGATCATGGCGTAAACGGCCGCGTATTGCAAAATATCCGCGCGGCGCCCCCCGCGTGCGCGGGCCCGCAGGCCGCCAAAGATGGCGCCTGCAATCAGTGCGACGATGACGATCATGTCAGCCTCCGGTTCGTTGTGGGTTGAGCGAGGCGATCTCGCTCAGCTTGGCGCGCACGGCCCATTCGGGGCCGAAGCCGAAGCGCGCCCAGCCCAGGCTGTCGCGTCGGACGGCGCGCGCCTCGGCGCTGCGGCCGAGCTGGTCCAGCGCCTCGGCCCGCAGCATCAGGAGCGAGGCAAGCAGCGCGCCGTTCTCGTAGCGCCGGGCCAGTTCGGGTTGGCCGCGCAGCAGCCGCAGCGCGCCCGCGCCGTCGCCACGGGCGATGGAATGGGCGGCAAGCTGGGCGGCGACATAGGCATTGTGGATCTCGGTCTCGGGGCGGGCGGCGTAGATCGCGCGGGCCTTGCGGTAATGCGTCAGGGCGGATTCCGCGTTGCGGCCCTGGGTCAGGCGCGCATAGGCGTAATGCGAGAAGGCCAGCCGGTGATCCGTCCAGCCCTCGCTTTCGGCAATCGCCAGCGCACGGCCGGCGGCGCGGGTGCGCGCGGCGGGCGAGGCGCCGGGGCCAAGCGCGTTCTGGATCGCATCGGTCCAAGCGCGGGGCGTTTCGGGCAGGAAGCGGGCCGGGCGCCCTTCGCCCCCCGGGTTCAGCCGGGCGAGGATGGCGGGCAGGCGGGCGGCGACCTCGTCGCGGCTCATCCCGCTGTGCAGCGCCGGGTCGTAATAGGCGCGCAGGATCAGCATGTCGAAGGGCGTCAGCACCGTATGGATATTGTCGTCGTTGAAGACCGAATCCGGCAGCCGGTACAGGTCGTTCAGCGGGCCGAGCGCCTGTGCGAGTTCCTCGTGCAGGCAGTCGCGGACCTCCTGCGGGCTGACGTCGTTGGGGATGAAGATCGCGATGGTCTCGCGTTCGTCCAGCCCGGCCCAGTCCGACAGGTTGCGGCGGCGGGCGGCGGAGTATTGCGACAGCCGGGTGATGTTGGGCACAACGAAGCAGGCGGCCTGCGGCAGGTAGCGCCGGATCGAGGCGCCGGGCACGGCCTGGATGGTGATCCCCGCCGCGCCGGTGGAGCGTGCGATATCCAGACCCGCCTCGCGTCGCATCCGGGCCAGCACGCGGTCGAGCTCGGCCGACATGCCCGGGGGCGGGGCGCCGGTGACGCGCACGCGGATCGGCCCTTCGAACCGGGTCAGCCGTTGCAGGCTGCGGCCGGATTCCAGCGCGAATGCCAGGTCCAGGAAATCACGGGCGATTTCGGCATTGGCGCGGGTGACCGGGCGCAGGGGCGCCTCGCCAAAGACCTTCATCGGCGGCATGCGCGGCCCCGACTGGGTCGTCGCGGCACGGGAGGGCGTTTCGGGCCCGGTCGCAACCGGGGCGCAGGCAGACAACGTCAGCAGGGCCAGGGCGACGAGGCGCAGCCCCATCAGAGGGGCCTCTGGTACTTGATGAAATCGGTCTTGGCGGCGATCCGGTCATAGAGCTTCCGGGCGGTGGCGTTGTCCTCTTGCGTCAGCCAGTAGACCGAGGGCGCGCCCCGGCGGTCGGCCTCGGCATAGACTGCCTCGATCAGGGCGCGGCCCACGCCGGTGCCGCGGGTCTCGGGCAGGGCGTAGAGGTCCTGCAGGTAACACACGTTCTCGACCTTCCAACCGTGACGATGGAACAGGTAATGCGTCAGGCCCACGGGCTTGCCGTCAAGAATGGCCATGAAGCAATTGAAATCGTTCGGATCGTCGTTCAGCAACCGGTCAAAGTATACATCATGCACTTCGTCCGTCACGCTGGTGTGGTAGAATTCCAGGTAAAGATCCCAGAGCTGTGTCCAGCTTGCGCGATCATCCGCTTCAAGCGGCCGCACGATCAGGTCATTCTTGGGCATGTGTCACGACTCCGGCATCAGGACGCGCGGTCCGGGGCCGGGTTTGTCCCGGCCTCCGCGCCGCGTCATTGCATTGATGCCCTTATCGCTGGCCCCGGGCCATGAAGGCAAGCCGTTCAAAGAGATGAACGTCCTGCTCGTTCTTCAAAAGTGCGCCATGCAGCTTGGGCAGGGCATTGGCGCCGTCGCGTTTCAGGTCCTCGGGCTGCAGGTCCTCGGCCAGCAGCAGCTTGAGCCAGTCCAGCACCTCCGAGGTCGAGGGCTTCTTCTTCAGCCCGCCGGTTTCGCGCAGTTCAAAGAACTGGGTCAGCGCGGTGGTCAGCAGCGCCTCCTTGATGCCCGGATGGTGAACGGCCACGATCTGGCGCATCGTCTCCATGTCCGGGAAGCGGATGTAGTGGAAGAAGCAGCGGCGCAGGAAGGCGTCGGGCAGCTCCTTCTCGTTGTTCGAGGTGATGATCACGATCGGGCGCTGGCGGGCCTTGATCGTGTCGCCGGTCTCGTAGACGTGGAACTCCATCCGGTCGAGTTCCTGCAGCAGGTCGTTGGGGAATTCGATATCGGCCTTGTCGATCTCGTCGATCAGCAGGACGACCTTCTTGTCCGTCTCGAACGCGGTCCAGAGCTTGCCCTTCTTGATGTAGTTGCGCACGTCGTGCACGCGCTCTTCGCCCAGCTGGCTGTCGCGCAGGCGCGACACGGCATCGTATTCGTACAGCCCCTGCTGCGCCTTGGTGGTCGACTTGATGTTCCACTCGATCATGTCGAGGCCCAGGGCGCTTGCCACCTGTCTGGCCAGTTCCGTCTTGCCGGTGCCCGGCTCGCCCTTGACGAGCAGCGGCCGTTCCAGCGTGACGGCGGCGTTGACGGCGACCGTCAGGTCGTCCGTGGCAACGTAGTCCTTGGTTCCCTCGAATTTCATCGCGAATGCTTCCTCTGCGTGGTCCGAAGCGAGAGTAAAGGACACCGACCGGCACCGCAATCTCTTGCTGGCCGCTCGGCAAGGAGATGCGATTTGAACCGATTCTGCGCAGGGTGGTCCGGTGACCGCCCGGCGGCCCTGCGATCGCGGCGGCGGGCCGCGGAGCCGCGCGGGGTGAAGACAGGCCCGGCGCGAAAGATCCCGGCCGGCACGCCGGGCGAGCGGCGGGGCCCGGGCGCCAGGGCCCCGGACCGAAAGAGGAGGGCGCCGTAACCCCGCGCCACGGCAGTCCAGCCGCGGTGTGCCGGCTGCAACAGGGCCCGGTCCCGGATGCTCGCACAGGCGGCGCCCCGATCCTTGACATTGGCGGGAAGGGGCATCTGCGACACCAGCCTGACGCAGGCCGCAATCAACCTTAATTTCATGATCGAATGGCTCCGGCCAAGTGCCTGTTGGCCGGGGTCGCGGGGCTATCTCTCTAAAGTTTGACGAAAATGCAGGCAATCACTTCAAAACGGCTAAGCACCTGCCAAAGTATTGATTCCCCTTGGATTAGCGAAAACTGGTACACTGTCCGGGTTCGCGACTTATTCACAGTGCCCAACACGCGGACATTTGTAGCGCAAGCCTAGTGACAAGCGAATCTGGTTAGGGTAGATGCTGCGCGCAGGGGTAGTGTGCTGCCTGTCGAAGGTCAGAAAACGACAAAGGCGGCCGTTTTGAGGGAGCCTTGAATGAAAGCCGAGACATTCCTGTCAGACGATTACCGGCCCGCCGAAGACGAGCCATTCATGAACGAGCGCCAGCTCGAATATTTCCGCCGCAAATTGTTGAACTGGAAAGACGATCTTCTCTCCGACAGCCGTGACACCATCGAGTCGCTGCAGGGCAACACGCGCAACATCCCCGATGTCGCCGACCGCGCCAGCGAAGAGACCGACCGTGCTCTGGAACTGCGCACCCGTGACCGCCAGCGCAAGCTGGTCGCCAAGATCGACGCTGCGCTGCGCCGCATCGACGAGGGCGAATACGGCTATTGCGAAGTGACCGGCGAGCCGATCAGCCTCAAGCGGCTGGACGCCCGTCCGATCGCCACCATGAGCCTTGAGGCCCAGGAGCGTCACGAGCGCCGCGAGAAGGTTCACCGCGACGACTGACACCCGGGCCAGCCCACAGTGGGCGGCCTGTCACATCGTGCCTCTTGTCCTTGCGGCAATGCAGAAAAATACCACGCGCCGGGCTTTCGCTCCGGCGCGTTTTGGTATTTGCAGTGCGCATGGATTTTCAGGGATTCAGAACGGTTGTCATCGGTGCGGGGATCGGCGGTCTGGCCGTCGCCCGGGCCCTTGCGCTGCGCGGGGCGCAGGTGACCGTGCTGGAACAGGCAACCGGCATCCGCGAGGTCGGCGCCGGGCTGCAGGTCTCGCCCAACGGGCTGGCGGTGCTGCGCGGGCTGGGCCTGAAATCGGCGATCGAGGCCACCGGCGCTGTCCGGGCCACGGCGGTGTCGCTGCACAATTTCTGCGGCGCGCCGGTGGTGCGCCTGGATCTGGCGCGCCATGCGCCGGGGCAGGGCTATTACTTCTGTCACCGCGCCGATCTGATCGCCGTGCTGGCCGAGGGCGCGCGCCGGGCCGGTGCCCGGCTGCGTCTGCTGCACAAGGTCGACCGCGTCCTGCCGGGCGAGGTGCCCGAGGTCGTCACCTGCAACGGCGCCCGGGTGCGCGCCGACCTGGTGATCGGGGCCGACGGGCTGCATTCCCGCCTCAGGCCCGCGCTGAACGGCGAGGCGCGGCCCGGGTTCACCCGCCAGGTCGCCTGGCGCGCCGTCGTGCCCCAGGAGGGCATGGCCGAGCCCGAGGTGCGCCTGTTCATGGGGCCGGGCCGCCATGTGGTGACCTATCCGCTGCGCGATGGCCGGTTGCGCAACATCGTTGCCGTTGAAGAGCAGCGCCAGTGGACCGGCGAAGGCTGGTCGCAGCGGGGCGAGCCCCGGGCGCTGTCGCAGGCCTTTGCCGGGTTCGGCCCCGAGGTGCGCGGCCTGCTGGACCGGGTGACCGAGGTGCATCGCTGGGGCCTGTTCCGGCATCCCGTCGCGCGCAACTGGACCGGGCCGGGCACCGCTCTGCTGGGCGATGCCGCCCATCCCACGCTGCCCTTCATGGCGCAGGGCGCGAACCTCGCGCTGGAGGATGCCTGGGTGCTGGCCGCGGCGCTGGCTCATGCGCCCGATGTCGGGACCGGGCTGTCGGACTATGCCACGGCGCGCCGGGACCGGGCGGTCCGGGTTGTCGATGCCGCCTCGCGCAATGCCTGGAAATATCACCTGAGCTTTCCGCCCCTGCGCGCCGCCGGACAGGCCGCCATGCGCCTTGGCGGTCGGCTTGCCCCCGCGGCGATGGTGCGCCAGTTCGACTGGATCTATGCCCATGACGTGACCGGCGGGGCGGTGCTGGATCAATCCGCGCCGCAGCCCGCCCTGCCGGACGAGGGCTGAGCCCTCAGCCCTTCCAGATCCAGCCGCCGCCCAGGATGCGCGAGCTGCCGGTGTCGTAGAACACGCAGGCCTGCCCGGGCGACACGCCTTCCTCGGGGGTCAGCAGTTCGACCTCGGCGGTGGTGGCGCTGAGCGGGCGCAGGATCGCGTCGCGCGGGGGGCGGGTCGAGCGGACCTTGACCGAGATATGACGCTCCGACAGGTCGGTGAAGGCACCGTCGCCCAGCCAGTTGATCTCGCGCACCGGGATCGTCCGGGTGGCCAGCAGCTCCTTCGGGCCGACGATGACGCGCCGGGTGTCGACATCCAGCTTGACCACGTAGAGCGGTTCCGACAGCCCGCCGATGCCCAGGCCCCGGCGCTGGCCGATGGTGTAGTGGATCACGCCCTCATGCGTGCCCAGCACCCGCCCGTCGGCATGCACGATCTCGCCCGGCTCGGCCGCGCCGGGGCGCAGCTTCTCGATCACCGAGGCGTAGTTGCCGTTGGGCACAAAGCAGATGTCCTGGCTGTCGGGCTTGTCGGCCACGGGCAGCCCGTATTTCGCCGCCAGCTTGCGGGTCTCGGCCTTGGAGGGCAGGTGGCCCAGCGGGAAGCGCAGGAAGGACAGCTGTTCGGGCGTGGTCGAGAACAGGAAATAGCTCTGGTCGCGGTTGGCATCGGCGGCGCAGTGCAGTTCCGGCCCCTGCGCGCCCTCCATCCGCTGGATGTAATGGCCCGTCGCCATGCAATCGGCATCCAGGTCCCTTGCCGTTTCCAGCAGGTCCTTGAACTTCACCCGCTCGTTGCAGCGGATGCAGGGCACCGGGGTCGCGCCGGCCAGATAGCTGTCGGCGAATTCGTCGATCACCGCGTCCTTGAAGATGTTCTCGTAATCCAGAACGTAGTGCGGAAACCCCATCTCCTCGGCCACGCGGCGGGCGTCGTGGATGTCGAGCCCCGCGCAGCAGGCGCCCTTCTTGGCCAGCGCCGCGCCGTGATCGTAAAGCTGAAGCGTGACGCCCACCACGTCATACCCCTCTTCCGCCAGCATCGCCGCCACGACCGAGCTGTCGACCCCGCCGGACATGGCGACGACGACGCGCGTCTCGGCCGGGGATTTCGCGAATCCCAGCGAGTTCAGTCCTTCGGTGCGGTCCAGTGCCATGCGTCTCTCCTGTCGCCGGTCAGCGGCGTGCGGCAAGTGCCCGAGAATATAGGAAAATGCGATGCTTTCTCAAGGCGCCGTTTCACCCCCCGTTAAAGCCGCAGGGCCATCTTCGCCATGCAAGGGAATGCGGGGATTTATCGCCATGTATCTTAAGAAAGTCCAAGGGCCAAGGGCCGTGACATTGCCGGACGGCAGCGTCATGACCCGGGCCGATCTGCCCGATCCGGGCACCACGAGATGGGTCGCCTCACGCAAGGCGGCCGTGGTGCGCGGCGTCGCCCACGGATTGATCTCGCAGGAAGAGGCTTTGACATGCTATGGGCTGAGCAGGGACGAGTTCCTGGAATGGGTCTCGGCCGTGGCCGAATTTGGTGAAGAAGCTTTGAAGGCGACAAGCGTTCAGAAGTTCCGTCGTACCTAAATGAGGGTATGCCGTGTACATCCTTGAGTTGATTGTCAATTATGTATCTCCACAGTAACCTGTGATTAACTAAATCGCTTCACGATCCGGTGTCGTAGAGCAAATGAATGGAGAACGGGCATGCGCGTCCTTCTGGTAGAAGATGACCCGACGACTTCGAAGAGCATCGAACTGATGCTCACCCATGCCAATCTCAACGTCTACACGACGGACCTGGGCGAGGAAGGCATCGACCTGGCGAAGCTGTACGACTACGACCTGATCCTGCTGGATCTCGGCCTGCCGGACATGAACGGGCACGACGTGCTGCGGCAGCTGCGCCTGGCGCGGATCGACACGCCGATCCTGATCCTTTCGGGCGCGGATGACACCGACAGCAAGATCAAGGGCTTCGGCTTTGGCGCCGACGACTATCTGACCAAGCCGTTCCATCGCGAGGAACTTGTCGCCCGGATCCACGCGATCATCCGGCGCTCCAAGGGGCATTCCCAGTCGATCATCCGCACCGGCAAGGTCTCGGTGAACCTCGACGCCAAGACGGTGGAGGTGTCGGGCAAGTCCGTGCACCTGACCGGCAAGGAATACCAGATGCTGGAACTGCTGAGCCTGCGCAAGGGCACCACGCTGACGAAAGAGATGTTCCTGAACCATCTCTACGGCGGCATGGACGAGCCCGAGCTGAAGATCATCGACGTCTTCATCTGCAAACTGCGCAAGAAGCTGTCGACCGCCACGGGCGGGAACAACTACATCGAAACGGTCTGGGGCCGGGGCTATGTCCTGCGCGACCCCGAGCCCGAGGCGATGGACGAACAGCGCGTGGCCATCGGCGCCTGACCGCCGCGCCCCGCGGAGGCCTGGCCCGGATCGCGCGGCTTCGCGCATTCGGGGCCGCCGCAGACTGGACGCCGCACCATAGGCACCCTATCACTTTTGCGTCGTGACCACCCTCTCCGGGGGATGTCACAGCGCAACAGGGGCGGCCGGATGAGCGAGACGAAATCGATCGAAGCGCTGAGCGAGACTGAGGCAAAGGCGGAACTCGAACGCCTGGCCGCGCTGCTGGCGCAGGCGAACACCGCCTATCACGGCGCGGACGCGCCCGAGATGGCGGATGCGGAATACGACGCCCTCAAGCGCCGCAATGCCGCGATCGAAGAGCGGTTTCCCACGCTCAAACGCCCCGACTCGCCCAGCGATCAGGTCGGCGCGGCCCCGGCCGAGGGGTTCTCGAAGGTCACCCATGCGGTGCGCATGCTCTCGCTCTCGAACGCCTTCGAAGACGCGGATGTGACCGAATTCGACGACCGGATCCGCCGCTACCTGGGTCTGGCGGCGGATGCCCCCCTGACCTTCACCGCCGAGCCCAAGATCGACGGGCTCAGCCTGTCGCTGCGCTACGAGGGCGGCAAGCTGGTGCAGGCCGCCACCCGCGGCGACGGCGCCGTGGGCGAGAACGTGACCGCCAATGCCCGCACCATCGACGACATTCCCGAGGAGATTTCCGGCGCCCCCGATGTGCTGGAGGTGCGCGGCGAGGTCTACATGAGCCACGAGGATTTCGCGGCCCTCAATGCGCGCCAGTCCGACAGCGGCGGCAAGACCTTTGCCAACCCGCGCAACGCCGCCGCCGGCTCCCTGCGCCAGCTGGATGCCGCAATCACCCGGTCCCGGCCGCTGCGCTTCTTCGCCTATGCCTGGGGCGAGACCTCGGAGCCGCTGGCCGACAGCCAGATCGGGGCGATCCGGCGGCTGGAACAGCTCGGGTTCAGCACCAATCCCCTGACCGAACTCTGCGATGGCCCCGCCGAGATGCTGGCCCAGTATCGCCGGATCGAGGCGCAGCGCGCGACGCTTGGCTATGACATCGACGGCGTGGTCTACAAGGTCGACGATCTGGCCCTGCAGGCGCGGCTGGGGTTCCGCTCGACAACGCCCCGCTGGGCGATGGCGCACAAGTTCCCGGCCGAACTCGCCTGGACCCGGCTGGAGGCGATCGACATCCAGGTCGGCCGGACCGGCGCCCTGTCTCCGGTCGCGCGCCTGACCCCGGTCACGGTGGGTGGCGTGGTGGTGTCGAACGCAACGCTGCACAACGAGGACTACATTGCCGGGCGCGACTCGCGGGGCGAGACGATCCGCGACGGTAAGGACATCCGAATCGGTGACTGGGTTCAGGTCTACCGCGCCGGCGACGTGATCCCCAAGGTGGCCGATGTCGACCTGTCCCAACGCCCCGACGGCGCGGAACCCTACGTCTTTCCAGACACATGTCCCGAATGCCGCTCGGATGCGATCCGCGAGGAAGGCGACGCCGTGCGCCGTTGCACCGGTGGCCTGGTCTGCCCCGCCCAGGCTGCGGAAAAGTTGAAGCATTTTGTCTCGCGCGCCGCCTTCGACATCGAGGGGCTGGGCGCGAAACAGGTCGAACAGTTCTACCTCGACGGCTGGGTGAAGGAGCCCGCCGATATCTTCTCCCTGAAGGCGCGCTATGGCCAGGGCCTGCAGCAGTTGAAGAACCGCGAAGGCTGGGGCGAAAAGAGCGCCGACAACCTGTTCGACGCCATCGACACCCGCCGCCGGATCGAGCTGAAGCGCCTGATTTTCGCCCTCGGCATCCGCCACGTGGGAGAGGTCGTCTCGGGCGATTTGGCCCGGCACTACCAGGCCTGGCCCGCGCTGGTCGCGGCCGTCGATGCGGCCCGCCCGGCCGCCGAGGCGCATCTGAAGGCCGAAGAGGCCGAGGCCGCCGAACGCCGCGCCGCCGCCGAAGAGGGCCGGCGCGCCCAGCTCAAGGCGGCCCGCGACAAGGTCTGGACCGAGGCGGAGGTCGGCCCCGAGGCCCGGGCCGCCTGGGACGAGCTGGTCGGGATCGAGGGGATCGGCGCGACGGTGGCGATCTCGCTGACCAAGGCCTTTGCCCAGGCCGAGGAACGCGCCTCGATCGACCGGCTGGCCGCCGCGCTGAGCGACATCGTCGCCGCCGAGGCCCCGTCCACCGCCGACAGCCCGGTGGCCGGCAAGACCGTGGTCTTCACCGGCACGCTGGAAAAGATGACCCGGGCCGAAGCCAAGGCCACCGCCGAGGCGCTTGGCGCCAAGGTCTCGGGCTCGGTCTCGGCCAAGACCGACCTGCTGGTCGCCGGGCCCGGCGCGGGATCCAAGGCGAAAAAGGCCGCAGAGCTGGGAATCGAAACCATCGACGAGGATGGCTGGCTGGCGTTGATCGGCGCGGCATGACCGGCCGGCCGCCCATCCTTTTCCCGCTGTTCGCCGAGCTGACCGCGCTGCCCGGAATCGGTCCTAAATCGGCGCGCCACCTGGGCCAGATCGGGGTCGAGCGGCCGCGCGACCTGCTGTTCCTGCTGCCCCATGCCGCCATCGACCGCCGCCGCCGCGACACCATCCGGGACTTGGAATTTCCCGCGGTGGCGACGGTGGAGGTGACGGTCGGCCCGCATCGCGCGGCGCGCAGCCGGGGCGGGGCGCACAGGGTGCAGGTGCGCGATGCCGAGATGGATTTCTCCCTCGTCTTTTTTCACGCCCGCGCGGAGTACCTGCAGAAACAGCTGCCCACGGGGGCGCGGCGGTTGGTCTCGGGCCGGGTGGAACTGTTCGACGGCGTGCCGCAGATGCCGCATCCGGATCACATCCTGCCGCCCGAAGAGGCCGCCGAGATCCCGGATTTCGAACCGGTTTACCCGCTGACCCAGGGCATCACGCAGCGCATGATGGGCAAGACCGTGCAGGCCGCGCTGGACCTGGCCCCCGACCTGCCGGAGTGGATCGACCCCGGCCAGCTGGCGACGAAAGGCTGGGCCAGCTGGCGCGACGCCCTGTTGCGCGCCCATGCGCCCGAGGCGGCCCTGTCGATTGCTGCGAGCGATCCGGGGCGTGAGAGGCTGGCCTATGACGAGCTGCTGGCACATCAGCTGACCCTGGCGCTGGCCCGTCAGCAGGCCCGGCGCGGGCGGGGGCGCAGCTCAACCGGTGATGGAGCTTTGCGGCGCAAGGTATTGGCATCGCTTCCTTATCAGCCAACCGGGGCGCAGCGGCGCGCGGTGCAGGAGATCGAGGCGGACATGGCCGGGGCCGACCGCATGTCGCGCCTGTTGCAGGGCGATGTGGGCGCGGGCAAGACGCTGGTGGCTTTCCTCGGGCTGTTGATCGCGGTCGAGGCAGGCGGCCAGGGCGTCATGATGGCGCCGACGGAGATCCTGGCGCGCCAGCATCTGGAGGGGCTGGCCCCGCTGGCCGAGGCCGCCGGGGTGCGGCTGGAATGCCTGACCGGGCGGGACCGGGGCGCGGAGCGGCGCGACCGGCTGGCGCGGCTGGCGGCGGGCGAGATCGACATCCTGGTCGGCACCCATGCGGTGTTCCAGGCCGATGTGCAATTTGCCGATCTGCGGCTGGCCATCGTGGACGAACAGCACCGGTTCGGCGTGCGCCAGCGGCTTGAACTGGGGCGCAAGGGCGCGCTGGCGGACGTGCTGGTGATGACGGCAACGCCGATTCCGCGGTCGCTGGCGCTGGCGAGCTACGGCGACATGGATGTCTCGGTGCTGGACGAGAAACCGCCGGGCCGCAAACCCGTGACCACGGCGCTGGTGTCGACCGCCCGGATGGACGAGATCGTCGCGCATCTGCGCGGCGCGATTGCCGAGGGACGGCAGGCCTATTGGGTCTGCCCGCTGGTCGAGGAGAGCGAAAGCGTCGACCTCACCGCGGCCGAGGAGCGGTTCAAGCATCTGCGCGCGGCGCTTGGCGAGGGCAACGTGGGGCTGGTGCATGGCCAGATGCCGCCGGCCGAGAAGGACGCGGCGATGGCGCGCTTCGTTGCCGGCGAGACCGCGGTCCTGGTGGCGACAACGGTGATCGAGGTGGGGGTCAACGTGCCCAATGCCTCGATCATGGTGATCGAGCGGGCAGAGATCTTCGGCCTTGCACAGTTGCACCAGCTGCGCGGACGGGTCGGGCGGGGGGAGGCGAAATCGACCTGCGTGCTGCTCTACCGTGCGCCGCTGAGCGAGGCGGGCGAAAGGCGCCTGTCGCTGCTGCGCGAAACCGAAGACGGGTTCCGCATTGCCGAGGCCGACCTGGAGATGCGCGGCGCCGGGGATGTGATCGGGGTCGCCCAGTCCGGCCTGCCGAGGTTCCGCA
This sequence comes from Pseudooceanicola pacificus, assembly GCF_009789075.1. Lineage (GTDB taxonomy): Bacteria > Pseudomonadota > Alphaproteobacteria > Rhodobacterales > Rhodobacteraceae > Pseudooceanicola > Pseudooceanicola pacificus. The sequence goes on along the minus strand of NZ_WNXQ01000007.1, from coordinate 24,207 downwards.
TCGCCGACCTGGAGCGGCAGGGCGGGCTGATGGCGGTGGCGCAGAGCGATGCACGGGCGCTGCTGGCGCGCGATCCCGGGCTCGAGGGCGCGCGGGGGCAGGCGGCCCGGGTGCTGCTCTGGCTGATGGGGCAGGACGAGGCGATCCGCCTGATTTCCGTCGGCTGACATTTCCCTTGGCCATCAATGGGTTGCCATTTTGTTCCAGAATGTTCTCAAAAAGTTCTTGCCGCGGCGTTAAGGATATGAGAACAAATGAGCAACAACGCAACGCATACGGAGGACCCCGACATGCTGGAACGGATCAAGTCGATGGCCGCGCAATCGCCTGACACCCTGTTGCAGGACGCTGTCGGCGCCGTCGCGTTGATGGTCATGCTTTACGGTGCGCTGCATCTGCCCACCCTGGTCTGAAAGTTTTCTGCCCGCGATTTCGTGCCCGAAGACCCCACGCTGCCTGACATCCCCCAGATGCGGCAGCACTCTGGATTGCCTCTCTGGACGCCGGCTTTGTCTCATTCCCCGGCCGGGTTTTCATGTCCCCCACGAAACCGCATTCCTTCCGCCGCCTTCCCCTGGAAGTGCGGCGGTTTTTTTTTGCCCGCCAGTCAGAACCCGCCAGTCAGAAGCGGTAGGCCAGTCGCAGACCGCCCCAGTGCCGGCCGTGCACCGTGATCGGGGCCGAGACGTCCTTCATCATCACGAATTCCCCGCCGCCCATGTCGCGACGATAGACCTGCAGCAGGAACGGGTCGGTGCTTTGGCCGGCCTTGAGGCCGACACGGTCGTTGAAGATGCGGCGATTGCGGCAATGCGACTGGTTCCACACCGGGTCCTTGCCGGGGCGTTGCGAGAACTTGCGGTTGTGGGTTGGCAGATAACCCTTGCGGTCGACCGCGGCACAGAAGACCACGCGCGGGTCGAGCTGCAGGGTCGGCTCCTGCACCTGGGGAAAGAGCGTGTCGGTCAGATGCGTGAAACGGGCCATGACCTGCGGCGGATCGGTGTTCGGTATCGGCCGGTAGCTGGTGTCGAACAGGTCCTCAATCGCGAGTCGGTCAGCCTCCACCGCCTCTTCGAGCAGGCGGGACAGTTCGGCTGCGTTCTGTTGCGCGGCGGTGATGAAGACCGAGTCGTCGGAGGTGCCGCCAAGCTCGACACTGTCCTGCACGATCGTCTCGGACCCGTCGATCAGGCGGTTGATCCGCTTGTGTGCCGTGCCGACGCCCGAGACGCTGTGATTCACCGCGTCCGATATGCGCGACAGATGGGGGTGGAAGTCCTGCAAGGCCTGCTGGGCTTGGGTCAGGTCGGCCGAAATCAGGTCGGACTGCTGGCGCGTGCCGGCGATCTGGCGGCTGGCATCGCAGAGCACGGCAAAGGTGGCCTCTCCCATCTCGCCGACCTGCTGGGCCCGGCGCGTGACATTGCCGGACTCGGTCTGCAGTTCGGCCACCCAGTCGGTGATGTTGCGCACGTTGCGGCTGACGTCCTGCGAGGCGGTGCCGGTGCGTTGCGACAGCTCGTTGATGGCATCGGCGACAACCGAGAATCCGCGCCCGGCCTCGCCCGCGCGGGCGGCCTCGATCTTGGCGTTTATCGCCAGCATGTTGACCTGCGCGGCGATGGTCGCGATCTGGTCGTTGTTCTGGTTCACAGCGTCCAGCATGTGCTGCACGCTGTTGCTGCGCTGATCCAGGGCGATGATCCAGTCCGTCATCTCGCGCCAGTTGGCGGTGGTGTCGCCCATGCTCTGCTCGGCCTCCTCCAGCCGGGACAGGGCCAGGGCAACCGTGGCGGTCATCCCCGACAGGGTTTCCGTCACCGAGGTATTGACCTGCATCAGGTGCGACGCGCCCTCGTTCAGCGCGCGCAGGCGTTCCAGCTGGTCCTGCGCCTGGCTGTCCAGACCTTCGAGAAACCCGGCGAGATCGACGATTTCGCGGCCGAGGTCCGCCGCGGCATGCGCCAGCCGGTTGATCCTGCGGTCCACCGATGTGGCATCGGCCGGGGGGTCGGCCCGGGCGTTGCCATAATGCGTTGTCTGGGCCGGCTGCATGCGCGCTCCCTCCATGTCGACGGACATGGATTAGAGCGAAATTCCCAATGTGAGGTTAAGCGCAGTTGCTTTGTTCGGCTTTTTCCATCGCCTCGGCCACCGCTTCCAGCGTCAGCATGATCGAGGCGTGGCGGTTGCGATATTCCCGCGCGGGGCGCAGCACCTCCAGCTCCTGGAACGGGGCGGGCGGCGTCGGCCCGTCGTCCTTGAGCATGGATTTGAGCGCATCGCGCGCGGCGATCACCTCGTCCCGGGTGCGCCCGATGATGGCGCTGCCGACGATGCTGGCCGAGGCCTGGCCCAGGGCGCAGGCGCGCACCTCCTGCCCGAAGCCGTCGACCCGCCCGTCGCTCAGCCGCACGTCCACCGTCACCGTGGACCCGCAGAGCGGCGAGCGCCGCTTGACCGTGGCATCCGCGTCGGACAGCCGCTCCTGGTGGGGAATGTCGGCGGCCAGCGCAAGGATCCGCGACGAGTAGAGTTTGATCAGATCACTTTCGCCGGACATGGCTGTTCCTTTCCGCTTCGCCACAATAGATAAGGCGTCGTGATCTCGATGCAAAGGTCGGAAACATGCGCCTCGATCCCAAGACACTGAAGTTCGACCGCGACGGGCTGATCCCGGCCATCGCGCAGGACGAGGAATCCGGCGATGTGCTGATGATGGCCTGGATGAATGCCGAGTCGATCAGGGCCACGCTCGACAGCGGGCGGGTGACCTATTGGTCGCGCTCGCGCCAGGCGCTGTGGCGCAAGGGCGAGACCAGCGGGCACGTGCAATTGCTGGTGGAAATGCGCATCGACTGCGACCGCGACACCCTGCTGCTGCTGGTGCGCCAGACCGGGCCGGCCTGTCACACCAACCGGCGCAGCTGTTTCTACACCGCGGTCGGCAAGACCGAGGAATACGAGCTTATGGGGCCGATGTACTGAGCGGTAGCCCGACCATGCGCCGGATGTCCTGCGCGCTGGCGCCTTCGGCCCGGTAGAGGGCAATCGCCCGGGAGTCGTCGCGTTTCGCCAGCCGCTTGCCTTGGGCATCGCGGATCAGGCGGTGGTGGTGGTAGCCGGGCAGGGGCAGGCCCAGCAGGTGTTGCAGCAGGACATGGATAAAGGTCGCCTCGAAGAGGTCGGCGCCCCGGGTCACCAGGGTGATGCCCTGCGCGGCGTCATCCACCGTCACCGCCAGGTGGTAAGACGTGCCCATGCCGCGCCGGGCCAGCACCACATCGCCGATGCCCTTGCGGACCTCAGCCGCTGTCATCACGGGGCTGCCGGGGCCCTGCGGCGCGTCGGGGCCGGTCTCCGTGAAGCCGAGCGCGTCGATGCCCAGCAGGTCGAGCGCGCGGGCAGTGTCGAGCCGCAGGGCGCCGTCGGGCATTGGCCCGGTGCGCGGATGCCTGGCGCGGCAGGTGCCGGGGTAGACGGGGCCATCCGGGCCGAGGACCGGCGCGCCCTCCTGCGGGGCCTGCAGCGCGGCGGCGATGTCGTGGCGGTTGCAGTCGCAGCGGTAGAGCAGGCCGCGCGACCAGAGTGCCGCGAGCGCCGCGCGATAGGCGGGCATGCGGTCGGACTGGCGCATTACCGGCTCGGGCCAGCTCAGCCCCAGAAAACGCAGGTCGTCGCGCAGCTGCGCATCCCATTGCGGGCGCGCGCGGCTCCGGTCGATATCCTCGATCCGCAGTTGAAAGGTGCCGCCGCTGGCCCGGGCCAGGTCATGCGCGACCCAGGCGGCATAGGCGTGGCCCAGGTGCAGCGGGCCGGTCGGGGATGGGGCGAACCGGGTGTGAAACGTCATCTTCTTAGCCACTTGCCCGGCGGTCTTCACGTTTTCAGGCCGGCGCGGTCGCGCCTTGCAGCCAGTCCTGCCACAGCGCCTTGGCCCGGTCGGTATAGCCCTTGTAGCGATCCTTGCGCCCGCGCCGTCCGCCCTTGACCCCGTCGAGCGGGGGAAACAGGCCGAAGTTCACGTTCATCGGCTGGAACGTCTTGGCATCCGCGCCGCCGGTGATATGCGTCACCAGCGCGCCGGTGGCGGTTTCGGGCGGGGGCGGCGGCAGGTCGATCCCGAGGATCGCCGAGGCCGCCATGCGCCCGGCCAGCAGCCCCATCGCGGCGCTTTCGACATAGCCCTCGACCCCGGTAACCTGACCGGCAAAGCGGATATGCGGGCGCGAGCGCAGGCGCAGGCGGTCGTCCAGCAGGCTGGGCGAGTTCAGGAAGGTGTTCCGGTGAATCCCGCCAAGGCGCGCGAAACTGGCGTTCTCCAGCCCGGGAATCATTTTGAAAACATCGGTTTGCGCGCCGTACTTCATCTTGGTCTGAAAGCCGACGATGTTGAACAGCGTGCCAAGCGCATTGTCCCGGCGCAGCTGCACCACCGCATAGGGTTTCACGTCGGGCCGGTGCGCATTGGTCAGGCCGACGGGTTTCATCGGCCCGTGGCGAAGGGTCTCGCGGCCGCGTTCGGCCATGACCTCGATCGGCAGGCAGCCATCGAAATAGCCCGCCGTCTCGCCCTCGTGAAACTCGGTCTTGTCCGCGGCCAGCAGCGCGTCGATGAAGGCCTCGTACTGGGCGCGGTCCATCGGGCAGTTCAGATAGGCCTTCTGCTCGGCCTCGGTCTCGCCCTTGTCATAGCGGGACTGGGCCCAGACCACATCCATGTCGATGCTGTCGGCATAGACGATGGGTGCGATGGCGTCGAAAAAGGCCAGCCGTTCGCTGCCCGTCTCGGCCTGGATCGCGCGGCCCAGCCCTTCGGAGGTGAGCGGGCCGGTGGCGATGATCCACTGGCCGCTGTCGGGCAGGGCGTCGATCTCGCCACCCTCGACCCGGATGCGGGGGTGGGCGGCGATGGCGGCGGTCACCGCCTCGGAAAACGGATCGCGGTCGACAGCCAGCGCGCCGCCGGCGGGCAGGCGGTGGCGGTCGGCCGTCTGCATGATCAGCCCGCCGGCCTGGCGCATTTCCCAATGCAGCAGGCCCACGGCATTCTGCTCGCTGTCATCCGAGCGGAAGGAGTTCGAACACACCATTTCCGCCAGGTTGCCGGTGCGATGCGCAAATGTGCCGACCTGCGGGCGCATCTCGTGGATCACCACGTCGACCCCCAGCTGGGCGGCCTGCCAGGCGGCCTCGGATCCGGCCATGCCGCCGCCGACGATATGCAATGTCTCTGTCATGCCCGCGATCTAGGCCATCCGGGCCCGCTTGGGAAGGGCTCACCGATCCAGCGGCAGGCCCGAGGGCAGGCGGTCGGGCGGTCCCAGCCGGTCCTTGCCCGCGCCGGGGTCGGTCAGCGCGTCGAGGAAGGCGACCAGGTCGGCGATCTGGGGATCGGTGAGCGAGACCGGCGCGATCTCGGCGGACATGGCGATGCGCATGACCTCGTCGAAATTGTCCATCACGGTCCAGTCGCCGTCATCGAGTGTCACGTCATGCAGCCGCGCCTGCGAGCGGTCATAGCTGCCAAGCGCGCCAAACGGGTCCAGGTGGTGACGCACCACGCCGTCGAGCGTGGCATAGGCGCCGTCATGGCCATAGGGCGCGGTCTGGATCACGTTGCGCAGGGACGGGGTGCGAAAGCGGTAATTGTCTTCCTCCAGCCCCGTCACGGCGCCCCGGCCCAGGTCGACATGGGTTTCGGCGACCAGGCCAGGCCCCATCTGGGGCATGCCGATGGAATGAAACCCGTGATCGGTCTGCAGCGCGCCGGAATGGCAGGCGGCACAGCCGGCGGGGCCGTAGAACAGTTCCATCCCGCGGGTCTGCGCCGAGTTCAGCGCGGTTTTGTCCCCGGCGAGGTAGCGGTCGAAGGGGCTGTCGATGGCCATGAATTCGTGGCCGATATAATCCGCCAGCGCCCGGCCGATATCGGTGATATCCAGCGGCCGGTTGCCCAGCACGGCGGTAAACCTTTCGGCATAGGTCGGGTTGTTGGCGACGCGCGAGGTCACGATGAACCATGCCCCGCCGGGACCGGAGTAATTCCCCGCCGCCACCGCATCGGCCACCGCGTTTTCGCCCGGATGACCGGCCATCTGGTCGGGGTCCGACAGCGGCAACAGGGCCTGCGCGGCCAGGACCGAGGGCACCGGGCGCTGCAGATCTCGCCCCGGGGGCATGCGGATGCCGAAGGGCGCGTCAGGGTCGGCCTCGACCCGGCCGTCGAGCATCAGCGAACGGACGTCGAAAGCGCCGAGGTTGAACAACCCTGGGGCGTTTCGGGCGATCCGCGCGACGGGCCGGTTGCGCGCCGTGACATGGCGGTCGGGCCCAAGCGCCTCGGCCCCTTCGCCCAGCGACAGCGACATGGAATCCGTCGTGCCCATCGAGGGGTGATGGCAGGTGGCGCAGGAGATGTTGAGATTGCCCGAAAGCAGCGGGTCGAAGAACAGGTCGCGGCCCAGCAGGGCGAGGTCCATATCGACCGGAGCGAAATCCGCGTGGGTCACCGGTTCGGGCACGTCGTCGGCCAGAGAGAGAGTGGCCTGGAGAGACAGAATGCCTACGGTGACCCACACGCGTCTCATTCTTCACGTCCATTCAATAAATGCGGTTTTTTCTTAGCAATTGCAAATAAGGCGCAAAAGAGGCCCCGAAGGAATTTCTGTGGCGCATTTGTGGAAACATTGACTGATGGCGCTGATTCAAATGCACAACATTGTGGCACGGGGTCCTGGCTCCTGGTCTTGCCGTCCGGACAGTTGGACAGAAACTCGGCGGATTATTGCTGCCACCCGGGCGATCTTTTGGCGAGGAAGGCCTCGATTCCTTCGTTTGTGTCGTCGAGCAGCATGTTTTTGACCATCGCGTCGCCGGTGAAGGCATAGGCCGACTCGATAGGCATCTCGACCTGGGCGTAAAACGATTCTTTTCCGATGCGCACGGCGGCCCCCAGTTTGGCCGCGATCTTGTCGGCCAGGGCGGTGGTTTCGGCGGCCAGCCGGTCGGCGCGGACGGAGCGGTTGATCAGCCCCATCTCCACCGCCTTGGGCGCGTCGATGAAGTCGCCCGTGGTCAGCATCTCGAAGGCGCGCTTGCGGGACACGTTCCGCGAGAGTGCCACCATCGGGGTCGAACAGAACAGGCCGATGTTCACGCCGTTGACGCCGAACCGGGTATCCTCGGCGGCAACGGCCAGGTCGCAGGTTGCCACCAGCTGGCAGCCGGCCGCCGTGGCGATGCCGTGGACCTGCGCGATGACAGGCTGGGGCAGGGTGCGGATGGCGCCCATCACCCGGGTGCAGCGGGCAAAGAGATCGGCAAAGGCGGCGGCCCCGCCATCGTCGGACTGGCGCGCGGCCTGCATCTCGCGCAGGTCGTGCCCGGCGCAAAAGCCCTTGCCCGCGCCCGACAGGATGACGACGCGCACCCCGGGATCGGCGCGGATCGCGTCGAGTTCGCCCTGCAGCGCGGCCAGCATGGCGTCGGACAGGGTGTTCAGCCGCTCGGGCGCGTTCAGGGTCAGGTGAGCGGTGGCCCCCGTGTCGTGACGTTCCAGAATTGCCATCTTGTGCCTCCTCCCGGTTTCATCGGACTCTAGGGCCGTTAAGGGAAGAGGAAAAGCATGGACCTACGGATGGATGCGGCAGAGTTGCAGGTGTTCCTGGAACGGGAATTCCCGCAGGTGAACAATGAATACCGGATCGAGGCGCTGGCGCCGCACAGCATCTCGGTGCGGCTGGCGGTGCAGAACCGCCACCTGCGCCCGGGCGGCACGGTGTCGGGGCCGACGATGTTCGCGCTGGCGGATGTGACGGTCTATCTGGCCGTCCTTGCCATGATCGGGCCGCGCGCGCTGGCGGTGACGACAAACTGTTCCATCGACTTCATGCGGCGTCCGGCCTCGGGGGCGGACCTGATTGCAGAGTGCAAGCTGTTGAAACTGGGTCGCATTCTGGCCGTGGGCGATGTGCTGATCCACTCTGACGGCGTGGCGGCGCCGGTGGCGCGGGCCACGCTGACCTATTCGATCCCGCCGGTCGGGGTCGAAACGGCCAGCCCCGCAGGGGCGTAGCCGCGCCGGCGGCGGGCGCTGCCGCTGCGGCCCGATGGCCGGCGGGGCGCCTGGGGGCGGGCTGTTTGATGGGGTATTTAAATACCGTAATTGCAATGCCTTGTTTTCAAACGGTTTTATCCGGATGTCTGCGCTTGACTGCGCCCCGGAAACCTTTAGAACACCGCAATCCGAATTCCACGCTCAAGGTAGTGACATGAAAACCTTCACCGCGACTCCGGCGGATATCGACAAGAAGTGGATCCTGATCGACGCAGAGGGCGTCGTTCTGGGCCGTCTTGCGTCGATCGTCGCCATGCGGCTGCGCGGCAAGCACAAGCCGTCGTTCACCCCGCACATGGACATGGGCGACAATGTGATCGTCATCAACGCCGACAAGGTGCAGATGACGGGCAAGAAGCGCACCGAAAAGAAATACTATTGGCACACCGGCCATCCGGGCGGCATCAAGCACCGCACCGCCGAACAGATCCTTGAGGGTGCACACCCCGAGCGGGTCGTGACGGCTGCGATCAAGCGCATGCTGCCGGGCAACCGCCTGTCCCGCAAGCAGATGACCAACCTGCGGGTCTATGCCGGCGCCGATCATCCGCACGAGGCGCAGACGCCCGAAGTGCTGGATGTGAAAGCGATGAACTCCAAGAACACGCGGAGCTGAGAATGGCCGATCAAATCAATTCGCTCGAAGAGCTGAAAGGCGCCGTGTCCGAGACTGTCGGTGGCGTCGCGGCGGCGGCAGATATCGAAATCTCGCGTGAGCCGGTGCGTGACGAGCTGGGCCGCTCTTATGCGACCGGCAAGCGCAAGGACGCCGTCGCCCGCGTCTGGATCAAGCCGGGTTCCGGCAAGGTCGTGGTGAACGGCAAGGAAATGGCCGTCTACTTCGCCCGTCCTGTGCTGCAGATGATCCTGCGCCAGCCGTTCCAGGTGGCCGGTGTCGAAGGTGAATTCGACGTCATGGCAACCGTGGCCGGTGGCGGTCTTTCGGGTCAGGCCGGTGCGGTCAAGCACGGCATCTCGAAGGCGCTGCAACTCTACGATCCCTCGCTGCGCGGCGCGCTCAAGGCCGCCGGGTTCCTGACCCGCGACAGCCGCGTCGTGGAACGGAAGAAGTACGGCAAGCGCAAGGCGCGCCGGAGCTTCCAGTTCTCCAAGCGCTGAGGCATCTGCCTGTCCATTCGGAAAAGGGCCGCCAGTCTGGCGGCCCTTTTTCATTTGGCGGCGACGGGTTCCGCTCCAAGGGTCCCGGCATTCGGGCCGGCGGCACTGTCCGGGGCCCGGGCACCGGCGTCCCGGGGCGAGTGGCACACAGGTCCACCAGGCCCTCCGCCGCCTGTGCGGCAGCGCGAGCTTAGCCGCCGGTCGGACCCGGAGGGATCGCCTCAAGTGTCCGGATTGATCAGCCCCAGCCCGCGCAGGTAGATCCCGATCCCGCTTTCCAGCAGGTCCTCGGGCGGAAAGGGCGACTGCGCGCCGGGGGAATTGCGCGCGAACAGCTCGACCACCCCGTGCGACAGCGCCCAGATATGGGCCGAGAACATCGAGGCCGGCGGCCGTTTCTCGGGCGGGATATGCTGCGAGAGCTCTCCGGCGGCGCGTTCCAGCACGTCCCAGGCCCGGCGGGCGACCTTGGCAAGCTCGGGCGTGCGGTTGACCGACACGCCGCTTTCGAACATCGCGATGTAATGGCCCGGGTACTTGCGCGCAAAGGCAAGATAGGCGCGGCCCGTCGCCTCGAAAGCCGCCAGAGCCGAGGGCTGCCCCTTGTCATAGGCATATTGCATCAGGTCGGCGAAGATCTCGTAGCCCTGGCGCGCCGCCTCGGCGATCAGGTCCTCGCGTCCGTCGAAATGGCGGTAGACGGCGGCGGGGGTCACACCGGCCTGCTTGGCCGCCTCGGACAGGGTAAAGCCGGTCGGGCCCTTCTGCTCGATCAGTTCCAGCGCCGCCTCGACCAGCGCCTGACGCAGGTTGCCGTGGTGATAGCCGCGTTTCTTATGCATCCCAGATGTCCGGCCCGCCCGCGATCTGGGGATCGGGCTTGCCGATGGCCTTGAGGTCGCGGAAGTCGTAATCGACATTCAGCAGAACCTGCCGGATCGCGGCCAGCCGGGCGCGGCGCTTGTCGTCCGAGCGGATCACCGTCCAGGGCGCGGCATAGCTGTCGGACCGGTCCAGCGTCTCCTTGATCGCGGCGGAATAGTCATCCCACTTCTTCAGCCCCTCGACGTCGATCCACGAGAGTTTCCAGTGTTTCAGCGGATCCTGTTCGCGGTCGAGGAAGCGGCGCAGCTGTTCGGCCTGCCCGACGTTCAGCCAGAACTTGAACAGGTGGATGCCCTCGTCGACCAGCATCTTCTCGAAGGTGGGGACCTGGTCGAAGAACTGTTCGCGCTGCTCGGGCGTGCAGAAGCCGAAGACATGTTCGACCACGCCCCGGTTGTACCACGAGCGGTCGAAGAACACGATTTCCCCCGCCGAGGGCAGGTGCTGGATGTAGCGCTGGAAATACCATTGCCCGGCCTCGGTATCCGAGGGCTTGGGCAGGGCGACGACCCGCGCGCCACGGGGGTTCAGGTTCTCGCGGAAGCGCTTGATCGTGCCGCCCTTGCCGGCGGCGTCGCGGCCTTCGAAGATGCAGGCGATGCGGGCGCCCGTCTCCTTGGTCCAGGACTGCAGCTTGACCAGTTCGATCTGCAGCGCCCTCAGCTCCTTGTCATAGGCCTTGCCGTTCATCCGCTCGGAATAGGGGTAGTCCGGGGTGATCACGTCATCCTTGTCGGCGCGGTTGATCGCGTTGCGGATCCCCTCTGGTGCCTTGGTCTTGTGAAAGTCGCTGATCGCACCGTCGAAGGGCAGGGACATAGGGAACTCCTTGTGTTCCGCTGAACTTAAGGTCCCCGGAAGGCGGGGGGAAGCCCCGTGCGGCTGTGACGGGGCGCGATTTGCGAAACCGGGCGCCGGTTCGGGCGGCTAGTCTTCCGCCCTCTCCGCCGCGCGGTCGATGGCGGCGACGACTGCATCCTCGGCGACGTGGTGGGGCATGTGGCCGATGCCGGGCAGCGGGGTGAAATGCACGCGGTCGGGGAAGTCGCGGGCCAGCCGTTCGGAATGGATGTCGATATAGACGGTGTCATCCGCCGTGCCGTGCAGGCTTTCCACCGGGACGGCGATGCGGTCGTAGTGCCGCGACATCTCGACGATCTGCGGTTTCAGGATCGCCCGCTGGCGCGCATTGGCCAGCAGCGAGGCGCGGCGCAGGGTCAGCCCGGCGCCGATGCGATCGGCATAGCCCTTGGGCGCGGATTGCGGGGCAAAGACGGACTCGATCTCGGATTTCACATAGCTTTGCGGCACCCAGGCGGTGATCAGCGTCGCCACCACCGGGCCCCAGACCGGATGCGACAGCGCGCTGTAATAGCCGCCCAACCCGCCGGGCCATTCGTGGCTGGGCGCCGAGACCAGCACCAGGGCCGACAGCGCCTGCGGATGTTCCACCGCCCAGGCCAGCGCCACCGCGCCGCCCAGGCTCTGACCCATCACGATGGGCCGGTCGGCCCCCAGCTGCGCGGCGGCCCGGGTCAGCAGGTCGACCTGCTGCGACAGGGTTTCGCCGGTGTCGTTCAGGCTGTCCGTGTACCCCAGCCCCGGCCGGTCGAAGACGATGACGCGGTAGCGCTCCGCCAGCCTTGGGGCCAGGGAAAAGGTCATGTCGCGGGTGTTGCCCGAAGAGCCGTGGATCAGCACCAGATCCGGGCCCTGGCCCATCACCACCGCATGGACCTGCACGCCGCCGACGTCGATCAGCTGCCCCTCGGGCGGGAACTCGGCCTCGGCCTGCGCCTCGCGCCGGGCGGCCCGCCAGAGGGTGGCGGCCGCGAAGAGCGCCAGGAGTAGGACGACGATGACCAGTGCCCTAAGCACCGTCCGTCCCGATCTTGTCGATGTCGAAAGGGGTCGTCTGGTAGATCTGGTTGATCCAGTTGCCGTAGAGCAGATGCGCATGGCTGCGCCAGCGGTTCTGCGGGCGGGCGTTCGGATCGTCGCCGGGGTAATAGTTCACCGGCACGCCGATGGCGGTGCCTGCGTCCATGTCGCGGTCGTATTCCTGCTTCAGCGTATCGCTGTCGTATTCGAAATGGTTGAAGATATAGAGCCCGCGGTTCGCCTCGTCCTCGACCAGGCAGGGGCCGGTGACAGGGCTGGAGAGCAGGGTCGTCAGCCCCGGGGCCTTGTCGATATCCTCTTGCCGGATCTCGGTCCAGCGGGACACCGGGATCAGGCAGGCATCGGAAAACCCGCGCAGGAAGGGCGAGGTCGTGTCCTCGCAATACTGCTCGTAACAGCCGAACAGCTTGGACGGCAGCAGGTGCTTGGGCACGCCGTGGAAGTGATGGATCATCGCCATGCCGCCCCAGCAGACGCCAAAGGTGGAATGCACATTGGTGCGCGTCCAGTCAAAGACGCGTTCCATCTCTTCCCAATAGGTGACGTCCTCGAACTCCAGATGCTCGATCGGGGCGCCGGTGATGATCAGCCCGTCGAACTTCTCGCCCGTGTGCTCGATCTCCGAGAACGGGCGGTAGAAGCTTTCCATATGCTCGGCGGCGGTGTTCTTGGTCTGATGCTCGGTCATGCGGATCAGCTGAAAGTCGATCTGCAGCGGCGTCGCGCCGATCAGCCGGGCAAACTGGTTCTCGGTCTGGATCTTCTTGGGCATCAGGTTCAGCAGGCCGATCCTGAGCGGACGGATGTCCTGCAGCGCCGCATCGTCTTCCGACATGACCATCACACCCTCGCGCGTGAGCACGTCGAAGGCGGGAAGATCGGAGGGAATCTTGATGGGCATTGGACCAGGCCTTTGCGGGTTGATGCGGGTCGGGCGGAAGATAGCGATTGTTCAGCGGGCCTCAAGAGCCTGCGCTATGACCTCTTCGAAGTCGGCGGCGGACCTGATGCGGGCGATTTCGTCCGCCTCCACGGTGATGCCGCGCCGGGCCATCGCCGCATAGCGCGGCTGCCGGTGGGCCAGGGCCCGGGCATAGGTCCAGCGGACAAAGGCGTCGGGGTCGATGGTGTCGGGCGTCTCGCCGGTTTCGCGCTGGTAGGTGGCCCAGGCATCGGTCAGGAACTCGGGCTGGTAATACATCGGCTTGGGCGCGCGGTCGAAGCGGCGGATCAGCTCGTCGGTATGGGCATCGTCGCCCCGGATCCAGACCAGCAGAGCGGTCTCTTCCAGCGTGGCCAGCAGCGGGTCTTCGGGGTCGTCCGGGTTCACCACCTCGCAGATCGAGCCGCCGCTGTCGCAGACGAAATGCGGATAGCCGTAGAGCTTGAACGCCCGGTTGGCGAAGCGCGGCGTGTCGGACAGGGCGTTGACCTCGGCCTCGCGGTGCTGCGACTGGCGCAGCATGTATTCGTCGAACTCCAGCCCGCCCTTGGCCGTGTCGCCGGGTTTGCCCAGATAGGTCGACAGCGGGGACAGGTTGTTGAAGGTGATGTTGGACCCGATGTAGATCGAATCCGTCATCAGCAGGTTGCGCAGAAAGGGCACCTGCATCGCGTGTTTCTTGGCATTGTCGGCGATGTGCTCGCCCATGTAGCGGGTGCCGATGCGGTAATCGATCGAGTAATGGAACCACGCCCCGTCATCGCGCAGCAGGTTCGACACATGGGTTTTTCCCAGCCCTGACATGCCGAACAGCAGCACCTTCCTGCGTTCGGCATCGCGCCATTCACCGGCCGTTTCGTAGATCATCCTGCCCGCCTTGCTTGCCCGGTCCCGTGTTAGGGACTGCCCCGGGCAGGGTCAAACGGTATCGCGCCGCCGCGGCTTCAGCAGCCGCAGGATCCGCCCGTCCAGGATCGCCAGCCCGCAGGCGATGATCACGAAACCGGCGTATTGCCGGGGATACAGCGTTTCGCCAAGAACCACCGCGCCCAGCAGGATCGCGACGGGGGCGACCAGCAGGGTGACCAGCATCAGGTTGCCGCTGCCGGCCTTGGCGAGGATGGAGTAGTAGAGCAGGAAGGCCCCCGACGTGGCGATCAGCGAATAATACCCGATGGCCAGCCAGGTTGCCGGTGCCAGCGCCAGGGTGACCGGACCTTCGATCATCCAGACCAGCGGGATCATCACCAGGGTCGACATCGTCAGCATTCCGGCCGCCGCGACCTGCGGCTGCAGATGCGACAGCCGCGCCCTGGCCCAGCTACCGGCGCAGCCATAGCAAAAGGCCGCGCCGATGCAGGCCAGCTGCGCCAGCGAGCGCAGGTCGAGCTCTTTCAGCGTGCCCAGCCCCATGGCCGTGGCCACGCCAAAGATGCCGAAGCCGACGCCAGCCGCCTTGCGCACCGTCAGCTTTTCGTCGGCAAAGACCAGCGCCGCGATCAGCACCCCGAAGGCCGCCGTCGAGGCGTTGAAGATCGACACCAGCCCGCTTTCGATATGGGTCTGTCCCCAGGTCAGCAGGCAGAAGGGCAGCACGTTGTTCAGCACGCCCATCACCAGGAACCTGCCCCAGGTCGCCCTGTCGCGCGGCACCTTCAGCCCCATGGCCAGGGCCACGGCCCAGAGCAGCAGCATCGCCCAGAAGGTGCGATGCAGCACCGCGGTGAAGGGGCCGATCTCGCGCAGCGCGATCGAGATCGACAGGAAGGAGCAGCCCCAGATCAGGCCCAACAGCAGAATTTGGCCCCATGCCGCGGTTGATATGGACTTCTGTTCGCTCATGAGGTCACGAGATACCTTTCCGCGCAGCCGGGCAATCCGGAACCTGTGCATTCACGCACGTGTCTCGGACCAGATGTTCAGGTAGTTGCCGCCAAAGATCACCAGCGCCCCGGCCAGCACCCAGATATCCAGCGGTTCGGCATAAAACAGCGCGCCGACCACGGCGATCAGCGGCAGGCGGGCAAAGTCGATGGGCATCACCACCGTGGCGGGGGCAAAGGTCAGCGCCGTGGTCAGGCAGTAATGCGCCAGCAGGCCCGCGCAGCCGATCAGCATCAGCCAGGGCAGGCTGGCCGGCGAGGGCAGGGCGATGTCCCCGTCGAACCCCGCGCAGATCAGCCCCATGCCAAGCTGCAGGGTGGTCAGCCAGAACAGGATCGACCCGGTCGCCTCGGTCCGGGTCAGCCGCTTGGTGATCACGTAGTTCAGGGCAAAGCAGATCGCCGCGGCGGCGGCTGCCAGCAGGCCGGGGCTGATCTCTTGCGCGCCGGGTCGGGCGACCATCAGCACCCCGGCAAAGCCGAGCAGCGCCGCCAGCCAGCGCATCACCGTCATCCGTTCGCCCAGCATCAGCGGCGACAGCACCACCACCCAGATCGGCGCACTGAATTCCAGCGCAAAGACCTGGGCCAGCGGGATCGTCATCACCGCCAGCAGCCACAGGTTCTGCCCGGTGAAATGCGCCAGGTTGCGGGCGAAATGCAGCGGCATCTTGCGGACCCGCACCACGTGCCAGCGGCCGCGCAGGGTCAGCACCACGACCACGATCAGCACCCCGACCGCGCTGCGATAGGTCATGATTTCAAAGGTGTCGAGTTCGAAGCTGACCGCCCGCGCCGCCACCGCCATGGCGATGAAAGAGCCGACCGCGCCGCTCATCCAGACGACGGCGCTCAAGACGTCCGCCCGGCTCGTTCCGCTCATTTCACTTCCTCCGCCGCGTCCTTGTCCTCTGCCCGGGCGGAAGGTGCAAGGGGGTCAGAGCATGTCGCGGACCCTGCGCACGGTGTTGAGGTTGCGCACCGTCACCGGGCGTCCCACGGCGCGGTCCAGCTGGCCGTTCAGCCTGGACCTGCCGATCCCGTTCGGGGTGTAAAGGTAGAGGGCGCGGGCATCGGCCTGCACCTCCTCGCCATTGGTGCAGCAGCGGGCCAGGCGCTCTGCCGCATCCGCCTGCGCCGCGCCGGAGAAAAAGGCGAAATGCACCTGGTTGCCCGCGCCGGTCGCCGCCCAGGGATGGGCGCCGATCGCGGCATCCAGCGCCGCGGCGTCCCGCACCGCAACCGCGGTCTCCAGCCCGAAACGCTGCGTCAGCACGCCCTCGGCCCAGCGGGCCAGGCTGTCGGGATCATCGGCCGCATGCGCCAGCACGACATTGCCGCTCTGGATATATGTCGCCACGTCGCGGGCTCCCTCGGCCTCCAGCGCCGCGCGCAGCTCGGCCATCGCCAGCCTGCCGGTGCCGCCCACATTCACCGCCCGCAGGAAGAGCGCCCATCTCATACCAGGTCCGGTTCCCGTCCCACCCGGTTGGCGAGGCCCGCCACCGTCAGCCCCTGCACGATGATCGAGAAGATCACCACGAAATAGGTTGCCGTCAGGATCAGCGGTTTCCATTCGCCCTCGGGCAGGGCCAGCGCCAGGGCGACCGATATGCCGCCCTTGAGGCCGCCCCAGGTCATGATCGGGATCGTGCCCCGCGCGAACCCCCGGAAGGGGCGCAGCATCAGCACCGGCACCGCCACCGCCGTCAGCCGTGCGACCAGCGCCAGCAGGATCGCGGCCAGCCCGGCGACGACAAAGCCGGTCTCGAAGGTCACGGCAAAGACCTCGACCCCGATCAGCAGGAACAGCACCGCGTTCAGGATCTCGTCGATCAGCTGCCAGAAGGCGTCGACATATTTGCGGGTCGTCTCGCTCATCCCGTAGCGCGCGCCGACATCGCCGATCAGCAGGCCTGCGCAGACCGCCATGATCGGGGCCGAGACATGCAGCGCCACCGCCAGCTCATAGCCGCCAAAGGCCAGCGCCAGGGTGATCAGCACCTCCAGCGAATGGTCGTCGATCAGCCGCATCACCCGAAAGGTCAACCAGCCCAGCACCACACCCAGGAGCGCGCCGCCGCCCGCCTCGGTGAGGAAGAGCCAGGCCGCCTTGCCCGCCTCCGAGCCGCCGTGATCCGCCCCGCCATGCCCGGCGGCGGCCGGAAAGGCCAGGCCCACCAGAAGCAGGTAGACCACATAGCCCACGCCGTCGTTGAACAGGCTTTCGCCGGCGATCTTGGTTTCGAGGTCGCGGCGCAGGTTCGCCTCGCGCAGCACGCCCAGCACCGCCACCGGATCGGTGGGCGAGATCAGCGCGCCAAAGACCAGCGCCACCAGCAGCGGCATCCCGGTGAGCCACGAAAACCCAATGCCCACCACGGCGGTCGACAGCGCAACACCGATGGTGGCCATCAGGAAGACCGCCCCCCACTGCGCCCTGAGGTCCGAAACCTTCACATGCAGCGCCCCGGCAAAGAGCAGCAGGCCCAGCATCCCCTCCAGCAGCGTGTCCGAGAAGTCGATCCCCTCGACGATGTCGCGCACCTGCTGCGCGATGGAAATGGCCGGAATCGCCTGGTCCACCACCAGCACCCCGATCGAGGCCAGCAGCGCCACGACAAGGATCCCGATGGCCGAGGGCAGTTTCAGGAACAGGTAGTTCACCGCCCCGAACACGGCGGCCAGGACAATCAGCAGCGAGGCGATCTGCAGGATGTTCATGGTGCCCTTCCTTTGCGCCGCCCCGTTCGTAGCATGTGACGGTGTCACCGCAATGCCGCTGATCCGGCTGGCCCGCAAGCCTTGGCCGCAGGACGCGGACGGGCGCGCCCGTCACGGCTGCGCCCCCGGGTGCGTTTGCGCGGACTGGCGCGGCTGTTGTCCTCGCCGCGCTGCCGCCCCGGATGGACATGCTGGCGAACGCTACCACGAAAACCCCGGGGCCGGGGCATTTGTCATGCTTCCGGTCCGTGGGGTGGTGCCCGGGCCGGTGCGGTCCTGGCGCAGGAACGCCGCATCGCCCGGGACGGGGGCGGAGAGGGAGGGGCTGACCGAGGGGCGCCCTGTCAGGCGGGCCGGACCTCCGTCCAGACGGGCAGGTGGTCCGAGGCGATGCGCGCGGGTTGCGCGCGGTGGGTGCGGGGCGGTTCGGCGATCAGCTCGGGGCTGATGGCAAAGCGGTCCAGCTCTCCCAGCGGGCGCGGGGCGGGGTAGCTGGCGACGCCGGGCAGCAGGCGGTAAGGGCCGAGCTGTGCCTGCAGGGGCGCCGGATCGCCCCATTCGTTGAAATCCCCGCAGATCACCGTGGGCATCGGGTCCAGCAGCGCAAGGGCCCGCCGGATGGCCGCCAGCTGCAACAGGCGATAGCGCCGGATCAGCCCCAGATGCGCGCCCACCACGCGGACCGGCCCGATGGCGGTGTCGAGGTCGGCCCGCACCGCGCCGCGCGGCTCCAGCCCCGGCAGCTCGATATGGCCGGCGTCGCTGACGCCCACCGGCCCGCGCAGCAGGATGGCATTGCCGTGCCAGCCGAGCGAGCCGGAAGGCTCGCCAAAATCCACCACGCGCCAGCCCTCGGCCTCGGCCATGCCGTGGGGCAGGGCGGCGGGACGGGGCGGCATGCGCTTGTCGGCCTCCTGCAGCACCGCGACGTCGGGCGCGAGGTCGGAGAGCACGGACAGGCTGCGCCCGGGGCGGCGCCTGAGGTCCAGCCCGACACATTTCTGCAGGTTGTAGGTTGCGATCTTGAGCCCGGGTGATTTCATACACTCTCGATACGGCCATCGGGGGACCAAAGTCACCATGCTTGCAAAACAGTCCCTCGTCACACGTGTGATCTGGCTGCTTCTGACCCTTGTCGCCGCCTATTCGGTGATCGAATGGCGCCTGTCGCTGACCTTTGTGGCGCTGCTGACGCTGGGCCTGTCGATGGCGCCCGTCTATGTCGCCCGCTGGGCCGAGATCGAGGTGCCGAATGCCTTTGTCGCCGCCATCGTCATGTTCGTGGGCGGCACGCTGTTTCTGGGCGAGGTTCTGGATTTCTACAACCGCTTCTGGTGGTGGGACATCGCGATGCACGGCGGCTCGGCCGTGGGATTCGGGCTGATCGGTTTCGTGCTCGTCTTCATGATGTTCCAGGGCGACCGCTATGCCGCGCCGCCCTTTGCCGTGGCCTTCTTCGCCTTCTGCTTCGCCCTCGCCATCGGCGCGATGTGGGAGATATTCGAGTTCACGATGGACCAGACCTTTGGCCTGAACATGCAGAAATCCGGCCTTGTCGACACGATGGGCGACCTGATCGTGGACACCATCGGCGCGCTGATCGGCGCGGCCTCGGGCTGGGCCTGGCTGAAGAAGCGGAACCTGGGCCTGCTGACCACGGTGATCGCGGCCTTCGTTCACAGAAACCCGCGCTTTTTCAGTCGCTTCCGAAAATAGCCCCTTGACGCCCCGGCGGCGCTGACCCCTCATGCGCGCCATGAGGAGGAGCCATCTCGACGCCACCGGCGCCGCCCTGCTGATCGTGTTCACACTGATCCTGGGCGTCAATCAGGTCGTCATGAAACTCACGGCCACGGGCCTGTCCCCCCTGTTTCAGGCGGGGCTGCGTTCGGTTGGCGCGGCCATCTGCGTGGGGGCCTGGGTCCGGTGGCGGGGCATCGCCTTTCCGCTGGATCGCGGCATCGTCATATCCGGCATCGTGCTGGGCGCGATCTTCACGCTGGAATTCGGCGCGCTCTACCTGGCGATCGACATGTCCACGGTCTCGCGCGTGTCGATCATCTTCTACTCGATGCCCGTCCACATGAGCATCGCGGCCCATTTCCTGCTGCCGGGCGAACGGCTGAACCGGACGCGGATGCTGGGCCTCGTGCTGGCCATGGCGGGGGTGGTGGTGGTCATGATCGACCGCAACGCGGCGCAGGCCAGCCTGGCCGGGGACCTGCTGGCGCTGGTCGCGGCGCTTGGCTGGGCCTCGATCCCGCTGATGCTGCGGCTGACGCCGCTGTCGCGCATCCCGGCGGAAAGCGCGCAACTGTGGCAGGTGATGGCCTCGGCGCCCATGCTGCTGCTGCTGGCGCCGCTTTTCGGGCCGCTGGTGCGCGACTTCGGGCCGGAACACGTGGCCTATATGGCCTATCAGATCGTGGTGGTCGCGAGTTTCGCCTTCCTGATGTGGTTCGTGCTGCTGCGGATCTACCCGGCCTCCAGCGTGGCAAGCTTCGGCTTCCTGACGCCGATCTTTTCCGTGCTGATGGCCTGGGTCGTGCTGGGCGAGACGCTGCACTGGAACGTGCTGGTCAGCCTGGTTCTGGTGGCCGCGGGTCTGGTTCTGATCAACCGGCGCTAGGCCGCCTTGCCCGTCCGCAGGGCCTTGCCTCAAGGGATCGTCCAGCCCGTACGGCGGCGGGGCACAAGGCCCCGGCCGGCCCGGGTCTGGTATGACCCGTGCTCTAAGCCACCGGAATGTCTGAGAAAATTGGAGCGGGCGAAGAGATTCGAACTCTCGACCCTTACCTTGGCAAGGTAATGCTCTACCCCTGAGCTACGCCCGCGTCCTTGGGTGAGAGAGCATGTATAAATAACCGCCCGGGGCTGCAAGTGGAAAATTGCGGGCTTCGCGGAAAAAATCCGCAAAGCCCGCGGACCGCCGGCGCGGGTCAGCGCCGGGGCCGGTCCCGGCGGGTGGGTCCCCCCGCCAGTTTCTGCAGATCGGGGTCGCTCAGCCAGGACCGCGCGATCAGGATTTCGGGCTCGCGCCCCCACATCGAGGCGACGAAGCGCCCCGGGCCGGTGGCCATCAGCGCCTCGGGGCTGAAGGTGCCGATCAGCTGCGCGACCTCGGTCGCCGCCAGGAAATGCGGCGGCTGCAGGACCGAGATCAGCCCGGCATTGTCGGTCAGCACCCGGTGGGCATCCGGATAGGCCTGTTCCAGCTGATGCATGGTCTGCACCGCCGTCACCGCCCGGATGCCATAGCCGCGCCCCATGCTATAGGCCGTTTCCAGCGAGGGGATGCGCCCGACCGCGCCGGCCTCGTCCACCACGACCAGCGCCGGGGTCTCGGGGATCTCGGCCCGCTCCATCAGCGCCTTGAGGATCATCTCGAACCACAGGCGCAGCAGGGGGCCATAGGCGGCCACCGCCTTGGGCGGCAGGGCGATGTAGATCGCATAGTCCGATCTGTCGGCCAGGCGCGTCAGGTCGATGTCCGAGGGGCCGATCACCCGCCGCACCGCCGACTGGGCAAACAGGCGCATGGCCGTCTGGGCGGTGGTCGCGATGCAGCCCCGCGTGACCTCGGGCGTCTGCAGGAACGAGCCGAAAGCCTGATGGATCGACTCCGGCAGATCGGGATTGTCATCCAGCGCCTCGGCCACCGAGCGCACGAAGTTGGGGCCGTTCAGCATGTCGTGCCAGGCCGTGACCGCGCCCTCGCTCAACCTGGAATTGTTCAGCGCGGCGTAGTGCAGACCGGCCGCGTTCAGCCTGTTGGCACTGTGGTCCCAGAACGGTTCGCGCGACAGCATGCTGCCCGGGTTCAGCGCCTCGGCCAGGATCAGCGCCTGGTCCGAAGGGTCATGAGAGCGCATGATGGACTGCCCCGGATCCAGCCGGCTGGTCTTCATGTCGTCGACCACGCCGAAGGGGTCGATCAGATAGATATCGTGCCCCCGGATCGCGCGCGACAGGGCGGTGCGGCGGTAGAGTTCACCCTTGACGTCCAGCGCCACGACCGGCCCGTCGTGTTCCAGGATCAGCGGGATGATGCGGCCCACCGTCTTGCCGCTGCCGGTTGGCCCGATCACGATCTCATGGGCATCTCCGGGGCAGCGGACGGGCTCTCCCCGCTCGCTGCCCCACTCGTCGGAGCCCTGTTTTTCAAGGCCTCCCCGGCGAGCCCGGCCAACGCCCCCCGCGTCGTGGCCGGCTGATCGAAAGCCCGGGCCAGCCCGTCTGTCACCCGGCATCCGATAGCCGATGACAACAGGTTTGCGGCCCAGGAAATTATCCTGGTTTCCCATCGTATCCTCGTTAGTGTTGTCCTTGACGCTCCCCGCAGCGCCACCCCACGCGACGTGGCCATCCCCCGATGCGCCACCCGTGACAGACTCCCCTCTGGCGCCGTTTTGCGCAATCCTTGACAGCCCAGTAATTCCGGTCAGACGGCCAAGTGCCTTGGCCCCGCAGGGAAAAAAGCCGCTGCCCGGAAATCGGGCGAATCGCGAGGACGAAGGCGTATGGTCACATGCGCCTGGGTATGGTTTGGCCTAAGCCTGCCGGGGGAAAGGGAAAGTGCCGGATTGGCTATGACCGGTGTCCGGATCTCCTTTAGCGGGAATTTGCCGGCGCCCCGGGAATCGGGGCTGGCGGCGATTCCCCGGGCGGGGGTCGGCGCAGTGTTGCCGGCGGCGGACCCGGGGTCAGACCCGGGCCTTGCGCCAGCCGGCGCGGCGCGCCTCGTCCTCGCTGCAGAACCAGCGTTCGCCCTTGAGGCGCGAAATCTGCGTCTCGCCGTAGTAGCGCTGGCCCGGCAGGTGATAGATCCGTTCGCCATCGCGTGCGATGTTGCCCTTGATCCTGCAGTCGCCCGGCGTGGTGTCGGACACCGGCAGCGCCTGTGCCGGCTGGCCACCGCTCGACAGCCGGCGGTAATCCCAGGGCATCTGCGGATTGGCCTGGGACCAGATCCCGCGTTTCGCGGCGCGGGCCGTGCGCTCCTGCGGCAGGTATTCCCTGGAATATCTCACGAAGGCCACGGCATCGCCGCTCGCCACCAGCTGCGCGCCCAGGTCCTGGCCGTCGACGGCGCAATGGGCCAGCAGGCGGCCGTAGCGGTCGTGCCGGGTGCCGTCGCAGGTCACCGGCCCGCTGGCCAGCAGGGCGGCCAGGGCCAGGGTCGCGTCGCGGCCGCAGGCCCGGCTGCCACAGGTCTGCGCGGCCTCGGGGGCGTCGATATTCAGCAGGCGCACGGTTGTCGCACCCAGCCGCAGGGTGTCGCCGTCGATGGCCCGGCCGTGATCGGCGGTGCGCGACAGTTCGGCGGGGCCGATCAGCGCGCCGGACAGGCTGCCTTCGGAGACCAGCGTCGCCGCACCAAGCGCGCCACCTGCAAGAATGGCCGTGACGGTCCAGAGCTTGAGGCTGCGCAACGGGCTGCGGCGTTTCGGTTTGCGAAAAGGATCTACCTTGCCCATCTTGGCCTCACGACTTGTTAAGCTTTGTTAACAGGTTGTGCGGCAAAGGTGGCGTGATTTGGACGTTCGGGCGCAGCGAAACGGGCGCTTCGGTGACAATTTGCCGAAAGATTGACTGGCTTTCGGCGGTGCGCCGCGGATGGGGTCCGCGGCGCAGGGATTGGGCTTGCCCCGGCAGGAACCGGGCACCGCGTCAGTCCGCGACGAATTCCACCAGCAGGTCCTTGGCGTCGATCTGGGCGCCTGCGGTGACATGCACGGCGGCGATCCTGCCGTCGCGGTCGGCGTGCAGGCCGGTTTCCATCTTCATCGCCTCGATGGTCAGCAGCAGGTCGCCCTCCTTGACCTCGCCCCCGGCGGCCACGGCGAGCGAGGCGACGACCCCCGGCATCGGCGCCGCCACATGGCTGGCATTTGTCGGATCGGCCTTGGGCCGGGCGGCGCTGGCGCCGGTGGCCTTGCGGTCGGGGACGCGGATCACGCGGGGCTGGCCGTTGAGTTCGAAGAACACCCGCACGTCGCCGTCATCCTGGGTGTCGCCCACGGTGATCAGGCGGATTTCCAGCGTCTTGCCCGGGTCGATCTCGGCGGTGATCTCCTCGCCCGGTTCCATCCCGTAAAAGAAGGTCAGCGTCGGCAGGGTCCGCACGGGGCCGTAGATCGCGTGGCGCTTGCCGTAGTCCTCGAAGACCTTGGGATACATCAGGTAGCTGTTCAGATCCTCGTCGTCGATCTCGGCCCCGTCCAGCTTGGCGCTGATCTCGCTCCGCAAGGCCTCGAAATCGGCGGGGGGCAGGTGCTTGCCGGGGCGGTCGGTGTTGGGCTTCTCGCCCTTGAGCGCCTTCTTCACGATGGCCTCGGGGAACCCGCCCGGGGGCTGGCCCAGATTGCCGCGCATCATGTCGATGACCGAGTCGGGGAAGCTCACGTCCTTGGCCGGGTTCTCGACATCGGCCCGGGTCAGGCCCTGGCTGACCATCATCAGCGCCATGTCCCCCACGACCTTGGACGAAGGCGTCACCTTCACGATATCGCCGAACATCTGGTTCACCTCGGCATAGGTCTGGGCGACCTGGTGCCAGCGTTCCTCCAGCCCCATGGAGCGCGCCTGCGCCTTGAGGTTGGTGAACTGCCCGCCCGGCATCTCGTGCA
>NZ_WNXQ01000006.1 GCF_009789075.1 Pseudooceanicola pacificus | reverse complement strand
GGCCCGCCCCGGCGCTGCTGATCGCAGGCGCCGACCGCGCCCTGCTGGACGAGGCGACCAGCGCGATTTCCGCCGGCGGGGCGCGGGACAGCCTGTTCACCGCATCCGAGGCCGGGGCGGCGCTGAGCCTTGCGCGCGACCTGTCGGCGGGGGTGGATTTCACGCCCGGCCCGCCGCCGCGCCAGCCCGGCCTCACCGCGCTTGGCCGGCGCCGGGTGGCCGAACTGACCGCCGCCGGGCGGGGCCGGGGGCTGCGGGCGGACAGTGCGCGGCGGGATTACATGCTGATCCTCGCCCTGACCGCCCTGCACGACCTGCACCGGGGCCGGGATTACGAGGTCGATCCCGAAACCCGCCGCCTGGTGCTGATCGACCCCGAGACCGGGCAGCACGATCCGGGCCGCAACTGGGGCAGCGGCGTGCAGCAGATGGTCGAGGTGATGGAGGGCCTGCCGCCCAGCCCGGTCAACCGCAGCGTGGCGCAGATTTCCGTCCCCGCCGCGCTGGACCGTTTTGCCCTGGTCGGCGGGATCGCGGCTGGATACGGTGGCGCAGGGTCCGAGCTGTACCGGACCTACCGGACGCCGTGCTGGCCGGGCGGGGGCGGCACCCTGCCGGTTCGGATGCGCTTTGCCGCGACGGCGGCGGATCATCGTCGGCATCTGGCGGCGCTTGCCGAACAAGGCACCACCCTGGTTTCGGCCAGAGCCGTGCACCCGGCCGCGATCACGCCCGAGGCCGCCCTGGCCGCGCCCGCGGCCGGCCCCGCGGGAACGGCGGAGATTCGTGCCGGCATGGTTTTTTGCGACGTGCCCCCGAACATGCGCCTGCCCGAGGCCATCGCGGAACGCAGCGCCGCGCCATCCATGATGTTTTTTCTGTGCCTGGAAGACCCCGCACTGGCGCGGGGCGCTCTGCCTGTGATGGTGCGCCGGGTCTGGCGGGTTCTGCCGCTGCGTCAACTCGTGGCGCGGACCTTGGTGGAACGCACGCAGAAAAGGTTGCAAAAACAGGACGCAAGGATGCGCCGCGTGCTTGTCGAGGTCGAGGGCCGGCGCAAGAAGATGCTCGCCTTTGCCGGCGCGGCGGGACAGTAGAGACCTCCGAAACAATCTTTGCGCGAATGTTCAACAGATCGTTTCATCGGGATTATAAGAAAAAGCCGTGTAGGAACCGCGCCTGGATGATAGCTTGTACACAGCAGCGGTGATTTTGCCGCAGCCAGAATACCCAGGGTCATTTCATGTCATATCCGTTCGGTCGCGACTCCTCAGATTTTGACATTCCGCAGTTCCGCCAAACCCGGCGACGCAGCTACACCACCGCCATTCGGGAAATGATGGCCCGCACGGCCGAGCGGCGCAAAGCCGCGCGCAAGCCGGTGCGGTCCTTTTCGGTCGAGGCGATGGAGCCGAGGATCCTGCTGTCGGCCGATCCGATCTTTGCCCATACCCTGGCGGATAGCGGCGATTACACGCTGGATCTGAACTACGATGCCGATGCCGACCTCTACCACATTCGCCTGATCGACGACGGCACCGGCCTGACCCTGGCCAGCTCCGAAGTCGATACGCTGACGAACGTGGATATCACCGGCTCGGCTGGCGAGGACCGGCTGACCGTGGATTTCATGTTCCGCCCCGACCCGGCCTTTGCCTTGAGCTTTGACGGCGGGGATGGCGAGGACGAACTGATCCTCAAGGGGCCGACCTTTGACACGGTCACCTACGATCTGGGGGCGGACGGATCCGGAACGATCACCCAGACCCATGACGCCACCGATCACATACGGACCTTCAGCAATGTCGAGCTGGTCACGGACCTAACCGCGGCCAGCAACCGGGCGATCAACGACGCCGTCGCGGGCCGCGGCGGCGATGTGCTTTTGACCGATGGCGGCGCGGCCGACGACGGGATCTCGCGCGTGCAGATGGGCCCGGCGGGGTCGCTGACGACACTCGATTTCCTCAAGTCGCATGGTGGCGGTCCCTATGACAGCGGCACCGTCAGCTTCGACCTGGGCGATGGCGACGACCTGGTGAGGATCGAAGGGCTGGACGCCAAGCTGCTGGATGCCGCCACCGACCTGGACGGCGCGGGCAACCCGGATGTGCTGGTCACCATCAAGGGCGGCAGCGGCAACGACACGCTTTTCGGCCCGCAGAAGGACGTCACCTGGCGTTTCACCGCCGCGGACCGCGGCGTGGTCGACGGCGCGTTCTTTGACGGATTCGAGGTGCTGCAAGGCGCCGACGGCAACGACGACACCTTCTATTTCGAGATCGTCAGCGCGATCAACGACCCGTCCGAACTGCTGGACGGGCCGGGCAGCTTTGGCGGCACGATCCACGGCGGTGCGCTTGGCCAGGACGTGATCGTGCAGCAGGGCTCGATCTTCACCGGCGCGACGACGTCGGCGAGCGGGACGGCCAACATCAATTTCCAGACCTTCAGCTTCACCGGGATGGAGCCGACGATCACCGTGGGCGGTACCATCGGCGGCGACGACCTGACGCTGCAGGCCTCCTCGCTGTTTCCTGGCCGGTTCGAGCTGATCGACGGCGGTGGCGCGCTGTACGGCGGCTTTGCCTTCTCCTCCGGGGCGCCGCTGGTGATCAACCTGGGCTTTGGCGACGACACCTTCCACCTGGGCGACGGGCTGGAGGACTGGGCCGGCGGTCTGACCGTGCGCGGCGATTTCGGCGCCGACGTCATCCTGATGAACGAGAACCTGTCGACCGACGGCGGCGACGTCATCATGGATGCCGAGGTGATCGCGATCGGCAACGGCGCGGTCATCAACACGCGCTATACATCCATTTCCACCGCCGTGAGTCATGGCGACATCATCCTGACCGGCGGCGGGTCCTCGGTGAGCGGGTCGCGGTTCGCGGGGATCTTCGAGGGGCAGAATCCGTTCTCCGATCCTGACGAGGTGCTGGAAGGCGCGGGTATCGCCATTGGCGGCGGCGCGATGCTGCTGGCCGCCGAACCGCAGGGCGGGGCCGGGACGATCCCTGGCGGCAAGGTGTCGATCAGCGTCGATGCCGGGTTCGCGCTGGACGCGCTGGCCTTTACCCCCGGGCTGAACGAAAAGATCGCGGCCTCGCTGGTGCAGATCGGCAATGCCACGATCCAGGGCGGCACGGTCGACATCACCTCCTCCGCCGACAGCAGCAAGGCCGTCGAAATCGAGATCGACGTCGATGCCCTGCTGGGTCTGCCCGATGACGAGAGCACCGAGGGCGACCTGGAAGACGGCGAGATCCCCCTGGTTGTCGGCGGCATCCAGCTGGCGGCCTCGGAGCTGGAAAACGCGATCCAGAACCAGTTCGACAACCTGCCCATGCTGGGGTCGCTCACCCGGCTGATCCCGGTGCATTTCATGCGCGCCGCCGCCATCGCGCAGGTCGACATTCTGCCGAACGTGTCGATCTGGGCCGAGGACACGCTGGACGTGCTGTCCCAGGCGACCTCGGTGCTGACGTTCAACAATCCGGGTCTGAACATCGGCTTTACCTTCGGCGAATCCGATGCGACCGCGACCACCAGGATCGGCACCGACGTGCTGATCAGCGCGGGCGGCGACATCACCATCGATTCCAAGGCCGACAACACGCTGGATGTGTCCACCTCCATCGTTTCGGGCCTGACGGTGGCGAAGAAGAAAAAGAATTCCAGCTCGGACGTCCGGGGCATGAAGCGGGTCAAGGGGCCCGCCATCGCGATGACGCTGGGCGATGCGACAACGACCTCGCTGACCGATATCGGGGAAAGCAGCCTGATCACCGGGGTCAATGTCACCATCGACAGCACCACGGTCACGCATCAGTCGGTCGGCACCTCGGCGCGGATCATCCAGCCTCAGGCCAACCAGGGCGAGGCGGTGGCGATCACGCTGGCCTTCCTCGACAATACCGCGACCTCGCAGGTTGCGGGATCGCTGGTCGCCACCGAGAACGTGACCGTTCATGCCGAGGCGGTGAATGCCGAAACCTCGCTGGGCGCCAAGGCGGCGACGAAGTCCAAGCCCTCTCTCGCGGATCAGAGCCCGCAGCAGGCGGCGCAGCAGCGGCTGAACTCCAACGCGACGCCGGCGGGCGGTCGCTGGGGCGGGCCGGGCAGCTTTGGCCTGTCGGCGGGCGTGATCGTGTCGGAAAACTCCCTGCAGGCCAGCGCGCTGATGCTTGACGGCTCTGCCGCCACGGCGGGTGATGCCGTCACCGTCGAGGCCCGGACAGAGGACAATTTCCGCATGGCCGCCATCGGCGGGTCCAAGGCGGGGGCCAGCGTCGGGCTGGCCGGCGCGGTCAATGTGTCGATGTTCGACAACGACGCGCTGGCGCGCATCGACGGCGCCACGATCACCGCCGCCGAACTGGACGTGAAGGCCGAGGCGATCATCCCCAACCAGGTCGATTTCCTGGACGAGATTCCCGCCTTTTTCGCCGCAATGGGCGATCTGGGCGATGCCATCGGCAACATGCCTTCGATCGCGGATGCCTTCAGCAACGTGATCGACAGCGTCGATCCCCAGGATCCGGACGCCACGCGCGACGCGGCGCTGGTTTCGTCTGGCGTGTTCCAGGACTATTACGACGAGGCGCTTGGCCCGGCCCTGACCGGGGTGGCGGATGCCGCCGTGCCGTTCCTGGGCTATGCCAATCCCAAGCTGGGGCTGCCGAACAAGATCGCCACCAGCTATGCCGCCGCCAGCGCCGCCGCGGGCAATTCCGACACCAATACCCAAGGCAGGTTCGCCCTGAGCGGATCGGTCAATGTCTACCTCGTGGGGAACAAGGCGACCGCGGGCATCGGCGACGGCGCATTTGTGACCGTGACCGGCGAAGAGGGCGCGACCGTCCAGGCCGAGGCCGTTGTCGAGACGGTGGACATCGTCGGCATTCCCAACGTGCAGGCCCTGTTCAAGGGCGCGACCAAGAGCGAGGGATCCGCCGTCGGCGGGTCGTTCAGCTATGTCGCCAAGACCAACGAGGCCGACGCTTATGTCGGCGACGGGGCCAAGCTGAGGGTGACCCACGGGCTGAACGTGGATGCCGACACCCGGCAGTTCGTGATGAACCTGACCGATGCGGGCGGCAAGGGCGACGACCTGAACTTTCAGGGCAGCGTTTCGATCAACGACCACGTCAACACCGCGCGCGCCTGGATCGAGGACGGCGCCGATGTGATGGCCGGCACGGTGACGGTGGATGCCGATCACGTGGGCACGATGCTCAGCTTTGGCGTGGCCTTTGCCAAGGGCGGCAGCACCGGCATCGGTGCCAGTGCCGCCGTCAACGCGATGGACAACACCACGCTGGCCCGGATCGGGAACGTGGTCGACGGGACGATTCCGTCGGTTCCCGGCTTTGACGCCGGGATCAGGACGGCAGGCGATGTGACCGTTGCCGCCGACAGCCTGAACCTGGGCCTTGTGATCGCCATCGCGGCGGCCAAGCCGGACAGCAGCACCGGGGGCACCACGGGTGGCACCGGCGGCACCACAGGGGGCACCACGGGCGGCACGACGGGCGGCGGCGGCACCACGACCGGCGGCGGATCGTCGAATACCACCCCGCCGCCGCTGGATCCGAATTCCGTCGTGGCCAATGCCAGCACCCTGAATGTCGCCGGTTCCGGCGGGCTGGGGATTTCCGGCGCGGTCGGCATCAACATCGTGGGCCAGGCCACCACGGCCGAGATCGCCAGCGACGTGACCTCGGGCGGCAACGTCAAGGCCCATGCCCAGACCAGCGGGCCCAGCGTCGCGGTTTCGATCCCGCTGACCAGGATCACGGGCGAGGGCGACGCGGGCGCGCAGGACACCGCCATCGCGGGCGCCGTGGGCGCGACGGTCTTCAACCGCACGACCCGGGCGGCAATCGACGACGGGACGGTGAACCTGACCGGCGGCGGGGATGTCACGGTCGAGGCGGAAACCCGGTCGGAAAGCGTGGGTTTTGCGGTCGGCGGCGCGGGCGGGTCCAGCGCGGACACCGCCATTGCCGGGTCGGTCAACGTGACCGTGGCCAACGACACCACCACATCCACCATCGGCAGCGCGGCGACGGTGATCACCGGGGGCGACGTCAAGGTATCCGCCAAGGATTACGCGATCAGCGTGAATGTCGCGGGTGCGGCGGCGGATGGCACCAAGACCTCGGTCGGCGCGGCCTTTGACGTGGGCATCTTTACCGACGACGTGGACGCGAGCATCGACGGCACGGTCCGGGCGGGCGGCGACGTGATTGTCGAGGCCGAGAATTTCTCGGTCATCGTTTCGCTTGCGGCGAGCCTGGGCAGTTCCGACAGCGGGCTGGGCATTGCCGGTTCGGTCGGGTTCAACTGGGTCGACAGCGACGTGACCGCCAGCATCGGCGGTTCGGTCACCGCAACCGGCAGCATTGGCATCTTTGCCACGGACGAGCTGATCGCCGTCGGCGTCGCCGGCGGTTTCGCCAGCGGCAGCAGCGGCGTGGGCATCGCGCCCGGCACGCTGGTTGTCAGCCACGACACCACCGCCCGCGTCACCGGCACGGCCAATATCGTGGTGCACGGCTTTGGTGCGGGCCTGACCTACAGCGGCGGCACCGTGCCCGGGCTGCTGGTGAGCGCCGATACCGACGACAAGCTGTTCATGGTCTCGGTCGCGGGCGCCAAGGCGGACGAGGTCGCGGTGGCGGGTTCCGTCGCCACCACGGCGGTGAGCGGAACGACACAGGCCTCGATCGACGGCGGGGCGCTGGTCAACGCGGATCCCACCGATCCCGATCCGGCCAAGACCGCGCCCGGCGCCAGCGCGCAGCAGGCGGTTGTGGTCGATGCCAGCGCGACGACGCTGCAGATCAGCCTGTCCGGCGGCGTGGCCAAGGGTGGCAATGCGGCGCTTGGCGCGGCTTTCGGCATCCAGTCGGTGGACCGCGACGTGCTGGCCTTCATCGGCTCCGGCGCGCAGGTCGAGGCCCGGGCGGGCGTCTCCGTCCTGGCCTGGTCCGAGGATGCGCTGCTGAACTTCGCCGTGGGCGGGGCGCAGTCCGACAGTTTCGCCGGTGCGGGCTCCTTCTCGCTGGGTGTGCTGAACCGGACGACCAACGCCTATATCGACGGCACCGTCATCGCTGACGGCAGTGTCATGGTCGCCGCCGACAGCATGCTCTTTGGCGGGATGATCGCGGGCGCCGTGGCGCTCAGCAACAGCGCGGGGGCGGTCGGCATCGCGGTGGCGCCGCTGATCACCGTGACCCAGACCAAGGCCGAGATCCGTGGCAATGCCAGTGTCGCCGCCAATGGCAGTTCCGGCCTGTCGCGTTATTTCGGCAGCGAGCTGCGCACGATCCACGGCGTCGATGTCTTTGCCAATGACACGGTGCTGTCGAACACCGCTGCGATCTCGGGCTCTGCCTCGAACGGCAGTTTTGCCGGGGCGGGCAGCGTCTCGGGCAGCTTCCTCTTCGGCACGGACGAGGTGATCGACACCGACACTCCCGTCCCCTCGCTGGATTACGAGAACCCGACCGCGACCGGCACCGCCTCGCTGGTCGAGGCGGCGATCCGCGATGGCGCGATGGTCACCACCTCGGGCAACGTGACCGTGCAGGCCGATGCCTTTGCCGAGGCCGCCGCGATCACCGGCGCGATTGCCGTGTCCAGCGGCGCGACGGGCGTGGGCCTGTCGGGCGGCATCGTCGCGCGCAAGAGCGTGACGCGGGCGATGATCGGCGATGCGGATGTGACGGCGTCGGCGCAGCGCGCGGCCTCTGTCCTGCCGGATGACGATGGCACGCGCTCGATCCTGGGTGTCGACGTCTCGGCCGACAGCGACCTGGTCATCGTGGCGCTGACGGTTGGCGGATCGGGCAGCAGCAGCTTTGCCGGGGCCGGTGCGATCACCGTGCTGGTGACGGATGACGAGACGCAGGCGCTGATCGGCAGCGGCGCGGTCGTGACCACCGCCGGCAACGTGACGCTGGCCGCCGACAGCGACCTGGTCATGGTGCAGGGGTCGGGCGCCGTGGCGCTTGGCGGCTCTGGCGGGCTGGGGGCTTCGGTCGCCGTGGCGGTGACCGTCTCGGACACCCTGGCCGAGATCGCGGACGGCGCAAGTGTCACCGCCGAGGCCCTGCGCGCGGCCTCGGTCGTGCCCGACGATCAGGGCACGCGGACCATCCTGGGTGTCGACCTCTATGCCGACAGCTTCTTCGTCGTGACCGGGCTGACCGTGTCGGGCGCGGGCGGCGGCTCGGGCCTGTCCGGCGCGGGTTCGATTTCCACCGTGGTTCAGACCGACACGACCCGCGCGCGCATCGGCGCGCTGTCGGTCGCAGACGGCGGCGCGGCGATCCCGGCGGCAAGCGTGGTGACCACCGGCGGAAACGTCACGCTGGAGGCCGACAGCGACGCGGTCATCGTGCCGGTGTCGGGCGGCGTGGCGGGCGGCAGCGGCGGCGCCTTTGGTGCAACCCTCGTGACCCTGACCCGCGTGGCGGAAACGGATGCCCTGGTCGGGCGCGGCGCGACGGTGACCGCAACCGGCGGGACGGCAACCGATATCCTGGATGGCGGCGCGACACGGTCGATCCACGGGGTCGACCTGGTGGCAAGCGCCTCGCCCGTGCTGGTCGCGGCGGGCATCGCCGGCGCGGTTGGCGGGCAGGGTGCGGCGGCGGGTGTCATCGCCGTTGTCACCGATACCGAGACGGTGCGCGCCCGGGTCGAGGGCGCGACCGTCGACACCGGCGGCAACCTCACCATCTTTGCCGACACCCGCACCGGGCGGGACGGGATCAACGACATCGACCTGGGCGATGCGATCATCGAGCCGGTTGAGTCCGCCGTTCTGGTTGCGGGCGCGGGCAGCATCGCCGTGGGCGGCGGCGCGGCGGGCGTCGGCGGGTCGATCAGCACCGTGGTCGCCGTGCACAGGGTCGAGGCAAAGATCGAGGGCAATGCCTCGATCACCGCAGATGGCACGGCGGGGGCGACCTCGCGCGCGCTGGCCTCGCTCGACGGGCGGCTGGTGCGCGGCGTCGATGTGGTGGCGCAATCGGGCGTCTTTGCGGCGACACCCTCGGTCGCGGGCGGCGCGGCGGGCAATGTCGGCGTGGCCGGTGCGATTTCCAGCACGACAGTCACAGACACGACCACCGCGCGGATCACCGGCGGGTCGGTCGACACCGACGGCACGGTGGCGGTTCTGGCCGACAGCGACGCGGTGCTGGAAAGCATCGCGGGCGGCGTGGGCGGCGGCGGCACCGTGGGTGTCGGCGCGGCAGCGGCGGTGTCGGTGCATGTGGACACCACGACGGCGGCCATCGACGGCACGGCGACGATCGACGCCCGCGGGCTGCTGACCGGCACCTACATGCCCACCGGGTCCGAGCTGGGCGGCGATCCGATGCTGGAACAGGTTCGCGGGATCGGAGTCTCTGCCGTCTCGAACGAGCTGATCGTGACCGGGGCCATCGGCGCAGGCGCCAGCGGCACGGTCGGGGTGGCAGGCTCGGGCGCGGTGAGCGTGCAGAACGAGACGACCGAGGCCTGGATCGGCAGCGGCGTGACGATCACCGACACCAACGCCTCTTCGACCCAGGACCTCAGGGTTCTGGCGCGTGACATCGGGCTGGTCATCAGCGGCGGCGGCGCGGCCGCCGGGGCAGGGGCCACGGGGGCTGCCGCCGGGGCGGGCGCCCAGGTCACCACCAAGATCACCCGGGCCTGGATCGCGGGCCAGGTCGACGTGCGCGACGATATTTCGGTCCGCGCGCTGTCCGAGGACCAGGCGGTTGTCGTCGCGGTCAGCGGATCGGGGGCGCCCTATGCCTCGCTTGCGGGCGCGGCCTCCGTCCTGAGCGTGAACAACACCACCGAGGCGCTGATCAAGCCGAGTGCGGATGTCACGGCGGGCGACACCGTGACGGTTGTCGCGCTGGACGAGACGATCAGCGACGTCCTGGCCGGTGCGGCATCGGGCGGGCTGGTCTCGGGCGCGGGATCGGGCGGCGTGACCGTGGTGACCAAGGCCACCCGCGCCGAGGTCGAAGGCGGGGCAAAGGTCACCGCCAACGGCACGGGCAGTGGCGACCGCAGCCTGACCGGCGAAGTGGGCGTGACCTTTGAGACCGAGCCGACGGACGAGAACGAGATCAGCGTCGGCCTGTCGGGTGCCTCCTCGACCGAGGCATCGAGCCAGGGCTTTGCCGACGAGGGCTTCACCAAGGAGCGCGTGGCCAGCGCCACGACCGGCACCGTCAGGGGCATTTCGGTCCAGGCCGTCGCGACCGACCGGATCGAGACATTCTCGGTCAACGGATCGGGCGGCGCGGGGGCGGTTGCGGTTGGCGGCAACGTCAACGTGATCGCCAACACCACCACGGCCAAGGCCGGGGCGGGGGCCACGCTGACGACCGCCACGGCGGGCGACGACATCGCCATCGGCGCGGCGACCGACAGCTATTCGCTGAACATCATGGCCGCCGTCGCGGTCGGCGGCACCGCCGGTGCGCCGGGCGGCAGCGCGGCGGTCTTCCGCAACGCCACCACGGCGCTTGTCTCGGGCGCGACGCTGGACAGCGCGGGCGACGTGCTGATCAGCGCCAAGGGCACCGATGACGTGCTGGCCGTGACCATCGCGGTCGCCGGCGCGGCGGGCAATGCGGCGGGGGCCTCGGCCAATGCGATCGTGGTCCTGTCGAGCGTCAGCGCGGGCATCGACGGCGCGGCGGATGTCCAGGCGGATTACAACGCGGTCATCGCGGCGGATCATGCCAGCGACATCGACGTGATCGCGGGCGCGGCCGGGATTGCCGGCGGCGGCGGCCTGGGCGCGGGGATCAACGTCGTGGTCGTCGACAAGACGACCGAGGCCTATATCGCGGGCACCGCCAGGGTCGACGCGCTGGCCGGCGGCGGCGGGGTTTCGGCCCTGAACGGCGGCATCAGCGGCAGTGACGACATCTACGACAACGACACCCTGTCGCGCAGCACCGCGGAGGGCGTGATCGTCACGGCAGAGAGCGAAGAGGACATCTTTGTCTTTGGTGCCGCTGCGGGGATCGGTGCGACGGCGGGCCTTGCGGGGGCCATCGCGGTGACGGTCGTGGACAGCGACACCAGCGCCTATGTCGGCGGCAGCGCGCAGGTGAACCAGCGCGCGGCGGGCGGGCTGGACCAGGACGTGGTCATCACCTCGGGCAACCTGCTGGACCTGTTCGTCGGCAACGGCGCGCTGTCGGTCGGCCTGGGGGTCGGCGCGGGCGGCGCGCTTGGCGTCGGGGTGATCCGGTCGGACACCAGCGCCTATACGACTGCGGGCACCAAGGTGAAGGCAGGCGGCGACGTGACCGTGGGCGCGGCCGAGCTGATGGACGTTGAACAGTGGGTCATCTCGGGCAGCGGCGGGGCGGGGGCCATCGCGGCGTCGATTTCGGTCCTGTCCTTCGGCACTGGGCTGAACGCGGATCAGACGGAAGAGATCAGCGACAATGGCGTCGACGCGATGCAGGCGGCAGACGAAGCCGCCGCGCCGGGCAACTGGTCGGGTCAGGTGCTGGGCGGCTTTGCCTCCAGCGACGGGACCGAGGATGTGGACGGCACCGGCCAGCTGTCGGCGACGGAGCGACTCAACGCGATCATGGGCGGGGTCAACACGCAGATCGGCACGCTGACCTCGGACACCATCGCCAGCGACGCCACCGCCAGTGTCACGACCCAGGGCACCGACGCCTTTGTCGGCGGCGAGGTCAAGGCGGGCGGCTACGTCAAGATCCTCGCGAACGAGCGGATCGACCTGGACACCAACGCGGGCGCAGTCTCTCTGGGCCTCGTGTCGCTGGGGGCGGGCGTCTCGGTCAACACCCTGGCGCGGACCACCACCGCCAGTATCGACAGCTCTGCCAGCGTGGCCTCGGGGCTGACAAATGCCGCGGGCAGCGTGCGGGTGGAATCCGACATGCGCATCGCGGCCAATGCCAATTCGGTCCTCGCCGGGGGCGGCGTGACCGGCGTGCTGGGCGCTTCGGTCGTGATCCATACCGACAGTTCGGGGGCGACGGCCGAGATCCAGGGCGACGTCACGGATGCGGCCTCGGTCCGCCTGCTGGCGACGACCGAACGCGACATCACCATGACAAGCAGCCAGATCACGGCGGGCAGCTATGTCGCCGGGGCCTCTGTCACCAAGGTGACCCTCACCGGCACCACCCAGGCGCTGGTCGGCAGCGCGGCGGATATCGGGCTGGGCGCCAATGGCGGCGTCGGCAGCTTTGACATGGATGCCAAGGGCGACACCGCGGTCAGCCTGACCGGGCGGTCGCTTTCGGGCGGGCTCGGCTCGGCCGGTTTCAACGAGGTGACGATCAACGGCGGCGGCACCATCAAGGCCGATGTGAACGCGGCCACCATCGACGTGGACGGCAGCATCGACATCCTGGCCGACAGCAAGATGGTCGGCACGACCACGCTTCAGGGTCTGTCGCTGGGCGGCGTGGTCATCGGTCTGTCCAAGGCGATCACCACGCTGAACCCGACGGTGTCGTCCAAGATCCGCGGCGCATCGGATATCGACGCGGGCAGCGTGACCGTGCATGCCCTGACCGATCACGAGGCGAATACTGATGCCACCGGCACCGCCGGGGCCGTCGGGTCGGTCGCCAAGATCGAATCCACCGCCACCATCGGCGGCACGCTGACGGCCGAGATATCGGGCTCCGGCCTGCGGGTCGATGCCACTGCGGTGACCATCGACGCGGGCAGCAAGGCCGATGCGGATGCCGTGACCAAGGGCATCAATGGCGGCGCCTTCGTGGTGGGCGAATCCAGGGCGGTCGCCAGCGTGACGCCCACGATCATCGCCCAGGCGGGCGGCGGCGCGGTGCTGACGGTGACCGGCGGCGACGTTCTGGTGCAGGCGCGCCACAACGTGAATTCCGATGGCACCGTGATGACCGAGGTCGGGGACCTCGGGCTGGACGCCTCGGCCACATCGCAGGCCTCGGCCGGTGCGCTCTTCGGCTCCTCGGGGGCCAATGCCAGCGCGACGGCGGGTGCGGTGCTGACCTCGCAGACCACCTCGGGCACGGTCACGGCCGGATCGCTGACGGTGCGCACCCTGGGCGATCTGAATGCGCTTGCCGATGCCAACAGCGTCATCGGCGGGCTGATCGGCAAGGGCACCTCCAGCGCCGCGGCCAATACCTCGGGCAGCAATACCGCGCGGGTCAACGGCACCACCGTGAACGCCAGCGGCACAGTGACCGTGGGCGCAAACGACTCCGTCGATGCCGTGTCCACCAGCAAGGCCGGCGCGGGGGGCCTGGGGGCCGGGGTCGGCGCCGAGGCGACCAACACCGTGACCCGCACCACCACCGCCGACATCCGCGGCAGCGCCGCCGATGTGACCGGCAGCAACGTGATCGTGCAGGCGGCCTCTCTCGTGCACTCCGATGCGATGGTGTCGGGCGTGGCGGGCGGCGCGGTGGCCGTGGGCAATTCCAATGCGACCTCGACCGTCACCGCGACCGTGCGGGGCGAGATCCGCGATGCGGCGAATGTCGAATCCACCAGCGGCGACGTGGTGGTCAATGCGCTGTTCAACGTCGGCGACGTGAACGGCAATGGCCGTCTGGGCGATGCCTCGCGCGCCTATGCCTCGACCTCGACCGGGGGCGCGGGGGCGTCGTCGGACAGCAATGTGACCGCAACCTCGACCGTCAACATCTGGTCCGGCTTCGGCAGCAGCGCCGATGTGAGCGCGGCCGACGATATCCTGGCCACCGCCTATGCCTTCAACGAGGCCGATGCCGTGGCGGACAACAACGCCACCGGCCTGGTGTCGGGCGGCGATGCCACGGCGACCAGCACGGCGACCACCAATGCGGATGCCGAGGTGGGCAATGCCACCAGCCTGGATGCCAACGACCTGGTGCGGATCAAGGCCTATGCCGTGGGCGAGTCGCGCAACACCGTCACCGGCGGCAGCGCGGGCCTGCTGACCGGCGGCTCCGCGACCGGCACGATCAACCTGACGACCACCGCCGACGTGACGATGGGCAGCAATGCCAGCATCGACAGCGCCAACACCAACCTGCTGGCACAGACCGACGGCACCGCCTACGGCCGGATCATCGGGTCCTCGGGGCAAGAGCTGCTCGACTCCCTCGAAGCGCTGTTCAGCGGCGATTTCGCCAATGTCGGCATCCCCTCCATCGCCGCCGCGGGCGGGGCACTGGGCGTTGTGAACATCACCGCGGATGCCAATGTCGTGGTGGGCAACGGGGCCTCGATCAACGCCGACACCACCGTCACGCTGCTGGCCGCGAACCGCACCAAGCTGGATGTCAGCGTCTCGATGGAGACCGGCGGCGCCATCGCCTCGTCCTCCACCGCCTTTGTGCTGACCGAGATGGACAGCGATGCCGACGTGATCCTGTCGACCGGGTCGCGGATCACCGCGGGCTCCACCGTCGATATCGACGCGCTGAACGAGGTCGTCGGCACACAGGAGGCCGTGTCGACCACCAAGGTCACCGTGGCCGGGGCCTTCTCGACCGCCGTGTCCAAGCTGAACATCGGCACCAGCGCCGACAAGGCGCAGGCCCGGATCCTGCAGCAGGGCACCGCCTTTATCGAGGCGGGCGACCTGATCAAGATGGACGCCGATGGCCGCGCGCTCGACAACCCCGCCACCGATATCGGGTCCGAGGTGATCTCGCGCGCGATCTCGGACTCCGACACCACCGTGCTGGCCACCGCCAACGCACAGGCCGATGGCACGGTCTGGGGGCAGTCCGTCGTGACGATGGACGACCCCGCCGTGATGGTGAGCAAGGCCGTCGACATCGACGGCGCGTCCAACATCGTCGTGACCGAGGTCGCGGCGGCCGAGGCGACCGGCGTGGTCACCAAGGTGGTCGAGGTCGTCCGCGAGGTGGTGCGCAAGGTGGTCGAATGGCTGCCCTGGCCGCTGGATGCAATTGTCGAATGGGTCACCGAGACGGTCATCGACTTTGTCACGGTCTTTGAATTCGCCGACAGCGACGCCACAGAGAATTCGGTTGGCGACGATGCGGACGATACGGTCGACCTGCGCGGCTCGATCTATCTGGGCGAGGGCACCGACCGGCTGCTGCGGGTGCTGGCCGACGGCACCATCGCGCCCGAATCCAACGTGGGCGCCGATATCGACGGATCCCGTATCCTGGTCGACGACATCTTCAACGATGCGGGCGGCAAGCTGGATATCCGGCTGGTACGCGGGATCGTCAGCGGCGATGCCGACATCTACCTGCCCAAGCTGCTGCGCAACGTGACGCTTGAGAATTACACCGCGCTGGACATGCACATCCAGCAGGTCTCGATGATCTCGAACAACGGGGGCGAGCCCGACATTACCGTGGTCGACAGCCGTCCCGCCCCGGCGGACGTGCAGCCCGGGTTCCAGATCCACAATGCGGGCGGCGATTACACCACGCTGAAGGTGCGGAACTATTCCACCGTCACCACCTCGGACGTGCTGTTCCTTGACGACATCGCCAATGTGGCGGCGATCTACGATTTCCGCGCCTTTGGCGGCAACATCACCCAGGCCGGCGGGGTCGAGCTGATCGCCGGCGACGCGGGGCAGATGTTTGCCACCATGCAACTGGGCGTCTTCACGCCCGCCGTCAACATCGTGACGGATCGCGGTTCCATCGGCTCTGCGGCCAATCCGTTCACTGTCGAGCTGATCCGTGGCCGCGACTTCGCCAATGGCTCCATCGCGAATTTCCCGCTGGACCTGAAGGCCAGCGCGGGCAACGACCTGTTCCTGAAGGTCCAGGCGACCAACATCTCGTTCCTGTCCTCGACCGCCAGCACCACCCCGGCGGACGGCATCGGGCTGGACCTCGAAGCGGGCGACGACATCGACTTCACCGGCCTGCAGGGCAAGCTGACACGGGTTGTCGTGGTGCCGGGTGCGACTCCGGGCACCTTCTCGACCACCACCGTGGACAGCACGGTCGAAGGCAAGTACGAGATCACGCGCGCCGTCTCGACCGGCGGCGATGCGACGCTGGAGGTGCTGGGCACCTCGTCGATGCAGATCGGCACGGTTTCGGCGGTGAACGGCACCGCGACGCTGATCGCGGGCGGCAGCCTGACGGATGCGGATTCCAACAGCACCGCCGATGTGACCGCGCGCAATATCGTCCTGACCTCGCGCAATGGCGGCATCGGCACGTCGGCCAACAATTTCGACATCGACAGCTCGAACAACGCCTCGGGGCATGTGACGGCGACGGCGCCGGGTGCGATCTACCTGAACGAGACTTCGGGCGTGATGCAGGTCAACCGCGTCGAATCCGGCGGTCTTGTCAGCCTGTCCTCGGGCGGGGGCATCGCGGATTTCGCCAATGACGCCATCGCCGACGTGATCGGCACCACCCTGACGCTGAGCGCGGGGGGCAGCAGCATCGGTTCGGGCTCCAACAGCCTCGACATCAGCGTGAACCGGGTGAACAGCGCCACCGGGCGGTCGGTCAACCTGAACCAGACCTCGGGCAACATGGTCGCGGGCTTCGTCTCGGCCACGGCGGGCAATGCGATCCTGAACGTCGCCGCGGGCAACCTGCTGGTCGAAACGATCCGTGCCGTCGGCGACACGATTCTCAGCACCCCGAACGGCAGCGTGCTGGACGGCACCGCGTCGG
The DNA here is from genome assembly GCF_009789075.1 of Pseudooceanicola pacificus. Taxonomy (GTDB): domain Bacteria; phylum Pseudomonadota; class Alphaproteobacteria; order Rhodobacterales; family Rhodobacteraceae; genus Pseudooceanicola; species Pseudooceanicola pacificus. The sequence goes on along the minus strand of NZ_WNXQ01000006.1, from coordinate 198,157 downwards.
CGAGCGACGGCATTTTCACCCGCGGGCTGAGCATCACCGCATCGGGCAGCATCGGCACCGTGGCCGACGCGCTGGAAATCGACAGCAGCCGGGCGGGCGCAAACCATATCACCCTGATCGCGGGCACCGGCATCACTGTGACCGAAATTGCGGGCGCGATGTATGTCGGCCAGGCGGAATCCGCCCAGGGCGATGTGGTTCTGACCGGCACGGGCGACGTGATCGTGCAGGGCGGCGGCTCCATCGACGCGCTGGCGGGCGATATCCTGATCGACGCGGCTGGCGACGTGACCATCGGCACCAGCGCCGGGGTGACGGCGGCCCAGAAGGTCGAGATCACGGCGCAGGGCGATGTCGCGCTGAACAGCTCTGCCTCGATCACCGGCGATACCGTCGAGATCACGGCGACCGATATCCTGACCGGAAGCGCCAGCGCGATCGCGGCGACGACCGCCACCAACCTCGGCGAGACGGTGCGCCTGATCGCGACCACCGGCAGCATTTCCACCGGCAACGCGTCGGGCATCGCGAACCAGTCCGGCACCGCGTTCCTGCAGGCGGCGGGCGAGATCCTCACCGGGGACGGGTCGTCGATTGCCGTCGACGTGCTGGCGATGTCGGCCGGAACGATCCTGACCACCGGCCGTGCCTCGACCCAGGTGGCGCAGCGCAGTTTCGGCATCAGCACCGATGCCTTCTCGCACGGGCGGGATGCGACGCTGGTCGCCGAAACCGGTGCGGGGCAGATCGTGGCCGCAGGCCAGATGACAACCGGCATTTCCAGCCTGATCGGCACGGGCACCGACCTGACGATCAATGCAGGCGCCCTGACCCACGGCATCAACGCCGAAATCCGGGCGGGCGACACGCTGCAGGTGTTCGTCTCGGGCCCCATCGTGATGGGGGCGGATTCGCTTGTCACCTCGGGCGGGCAGATGGCGATCTTCGGCGGTTCGGTCCAGGTCGGCGACAGCGCCGCGATCACCTCCGGCGGGTCGATGTTGATCAACGGTGGCAGCTTCGTCGCGACGGGCAGCTCCTCGCTGATTTCCTCGGACAGCAACATGCTGATCGCGGCGAGCCAGATCTTCGTGGGCGACAGCGCGCAGGTGATCGCGGGCGGCACGATGGAGCTGAACGGCCCGGGCGAGATCCGTTTCGCCGACAGCAGCAGCATCGCGTCCGACGACTCGATGCTGATCATCACCGACGGCGCCATCGTGGTTGCCGACAACGCGATTATCACCTCTGGCGACGATGCGACCCTGACGGCGGGTGACATGATCAGCTTTGCCCCGGGCAGCAGCATCACTACCGCCACCACGCTGGACTTGGCGGCGGGCCGCCTGCTGACGCAATCGGCGGGGGCCTCGTTCAACGCGGGCACCACGATGACCCTGTCGGTCGATCTGGGCGACAGCGATGCCGATGGCGGGCACATGATCCTGGCCGGCAGCCTTACGGCCGAGGCCATCGAACTGCTCGGCGGGGCCGAGGACGACCTGTTCGACATCATGGTCAGCGCCATTGACGGCAACACCCATCTGCGCGCGGGCGCGGGCGACGACACGATCAACGTGGTGCGCCTGCCCTCGATGACCACGGTGCGGGGCGGGCTGCGCGACAGCTTCTCCATCGACGGCGAGGGCGGCACCGACGTGACCACCATCGACCTGACCGGGCTGAGCGACGTCATCATCAACGCCTTCGACACCGGCGCGCCGGACGACGGGCTGGACCGGATGCTGATCCGCGCCACCGATGGCGACGATACCGTGCTGATCCGCAAGAATTTCATCGCCCTGCTGCAGGACGACGGCGCGGGCGGCTTTGGCGCGGCGCTGGAGCGGATCAACTACGACCAGTCGATCAACGCGCGGATCCGGATCGAGACGGGCGCGGGCGACGACATGTTCGCGATGGACGACAACAGCGCGCTGATGACGCTGGACGGCGGGATCGGCGACGACACCTTCCAGATCGGCCAGATGTTCGGAACCGAGCGTGAGGCGCCCAATGTGGCCCCGGGTGACGAAATCGACACCATCGAGACGACCCTGGGCTATCTGAGCCGTGGCAACAGCGTGGCAACCGTGCTTTACGGTGGCGAAGGCAACGACAACTTCCGCGTCTATTCCAACCAGGCGGGCCTGCGCATGGAAGGCGAGGCGGGCAACGATATCTTTGTCCTGCGCGCCTTCCTGCTGGCGCAGGGCGAGGGCACGTCGCTGGGCGGCCAGTCCGTGCTGAACGCGGGCGCGGGCGACGACCAGATCCAGTACAATATCAACGCCCCGGTCGATATCGACGGCGGCGCCGGCTTCGACAAGGTGGTCGCGGTCGGCTCCGAAGGCGACGATACCTTCCTCGTGACCGAGGACGGGATCTTTGGCGCGGGCCTGTCGGTCACCCTGTCGGGTGTCGAAGAGGCGCTGGAGGTCGACGGGCTGGAGGGTGACGATACCTTCTATGTGCTGTCCACCGCCGACGGCGTGGTGACCCGCCTGATCGGTGGTCTGGGCAGCGACACGTTCAACATCGGCGGCAGCGTCGTGGCGCCGATCGTTTCGGCCCCGAACGGCGGACAGTCGGGTGTGATCACCCACTTCGCCGATGCCGATCCGGCGACGGATGCCAATTGGGTGGACCTGCCCGGCGCGGGCATCGATCTGATCGTGAAGCCCGCGAATTCCGACCCGGTCCTGATCGAAAAGACCGGCGCCGATACCGCGGTCGCCGAGGGCAATGGCAGCACCGACAGCTACACCATCCAGATGCCCGACGCCCTGCCGTCGGCCGGGGCCAAGGCCTATATCACGATCTCGGCCGCCCAGGCCTCGACCGCGATGGCGGCGGGATCGCGCACCGTGCTCGTCTCGCTCGACGGGGTGACCTATTCCGATCAGGTCGTCGCCACCTTCGATGCCGGCAACTGGACCACGCAGCGCACCGTCTGGGTGAAAGCCGCCGAAGACAGTGCCGCCGAGGGGCCGACAACCGCCGTGATCAACCACTCGATCATCTCGACCGAGGCCGATCTGAACGGCATCCGCCTGGAAGACATCAAGGTCGACGTGCAGGACGACGACAAGGCAGCCATCGTGCTCACCCCGACCGGCGGCGGCACGCTCGTGCACGAAGGCGGGTTCGACGACAGCTTTGCCGTGACCCTGTCGCTGCAGCCCGATGCGGGCGAGGTGGTGACCGTCGCGCTGGATGCCGACCCCGAACTGGGCCTGAACGCCACGACGCTGACCTTTGACGCCAGCAACTGGAACGTGGCGCAATTCGTCACCGTTTCGGCGGTGGACGACAGCGACCCGGAAAACCGCGATGGCGCGGACATCACCTTTACCGCCAGCAGCTCCACCGGCGCATTCGACGCCGAAGAGGTCGAGCTGGAGGTCGATGTCATCGACAACGACACCGCCTCGGTCGTGGTGCTGGAAACCGATGGCAGCACCGTGGTTTCGACCGGGGCAGGGGGCGACGACAGCTATTCCCTGATGCTCAGCCAGCAGCCCGTGGGCGAGGTAACGGTGACCGTCTCGGGCGATGGCCAGACGATCCTCAGCAGCGCCGATGCCCGCTTTGCCGCTGGCACGGTGACCTTCGACGCGACGAACTGGGACCAGCCGGTGGTGATCGACGTTACCGTCGACCCGACCGCAGAGGTGGCCGACCCGGCGAACCCGATCAAGACGGTTTCGGCGCGCCCGCATCTGGTCAACGAGATTGCCGGCCCGCTGCTGCTGGAAGGTGGCGCAGGCCCCGATGCCCGTTCGATCGAGCCGGCGATCATCCAGCCGACAGAGCTTGACGCGCCCCTGGGCACCCCGGCCGACCCCGCCGACGATGGCGAGGATATCGACCGGGTCAACGTCTTCAACGACAGCTCCAACGCGCCGGATACCGGCGTGCTGACGGCCAGCACGATCTCGGGCCTGGGCATGGGCGGCGATCTGGTGCTTGACGAGGGCGAGGAAGGCACCCCCGACCTGGTGACCTATGCCGGCGGGATCAGCTATGCCAACATGGATATCGTCGAGGTCCTGCTGGGCCGCGCCGGTGACACCTTCACCGTCGAAAGCACCGCGGCCGACACCATCACCGCGATCCACGGCGGCGGCGGCAATGACACGATCACGGCCACGGACCATGACGGCCCGCTGGTGATCTACGGCGACACCGCCGCAGGCAATCTGCGCTACAGCTCGGTGGCCGGGAACATCAGCGAAAACGGCTATGCCTACGGGGCGGATGGCGATGACGTGATCGACATCAGCGCCACCACCGGCACCGTCGTGGTCGACGGCGGCGGCGGCAATGACAGCATCATCGGCGGTCACGCGGGCGATCACCTGGCAGGCGGCGATGGCGAGGACACGATCGACGGCGGCGACGGCGACGATCACATCTATGGCGACAGCCGCTTCGCGGTCGACCTGGTGACGCGGGTCACCACCACCGATACCTCGATGGGCGGTGCGGGCGACGTGATTTCCGGCGGGCTCGGCCATAACGTGATCTTCGGCGATCACGGCACGATCCTGCAGCCGGGCGAGCTCAAGGTGCTCACCACCGGCGGTGTGACGCAGATCGCCTCGGCCAATGCCGCGGTGGGTGGTGACGATCAGATCACCGGCGGCCTGGACGCGGATATCGTGCTGGGCGGCATCGGCGGCGACGTGATCACGGATCCGGGCGGCATGGATATCCTGCTGGGCGACAACGGCATGGTGACCCTTGCCGGCGGCGTGATCACCGGGGTGTCCACCGAGCGGCCCGAGCTGGGCGGCAACGACCGGATCATGGCAAGCAGCGGCGATAACATCGTCTTTGGCGGCGCGGGCGACGACCTGATCGAGACGGGCATCGGCCGCGACCTGATCTTTGGCGACGGGGCCGAGGCGTTTTTTGCCAACGGGCTGGTCGCCAATGCGGTGACCCGTTCCTCGGGGATGGGCGGGCGCGACGACATCTCGTCAGGCGCGGGCCATGACAGCGTCTTTGGCGGAGCCGAGGCCGACCGGATCGACAGCGGGACCGGCGACGACGTCGTCCTGGGCGACGAGGGCGAGGCCGATTTCACCAATCCCGGCCCGGTCTGGCTGTCGCTGCTGCAATCGCGTCACGGCCAGGTCGGCGGCGCCGACAGCATCGTGGCGGGCGAGGGCAATGATATCGTGTTCGGCGGCGCCTTCGGCGACGATATCGCAACCGGCGCGGGCGACGACCTTGTGCTTGGCGACAACGGCATGCTGGAGCTGACGGAGGGCATGACCGATTACGTCACCACCACGCTGAACGAGTTCGGCGGGGATGACCTGATCGACGCGGGCGAGGGGGACAATACCGTACTGGGCGGCCGTGGCGGCGACAGCATCCTGTCGGGCGCGGGCGCGGATCTGGTGATCGGCGATGCCGGCAATGTCGACTGGTCGCTGGTTTCCGGCGCGCCCCGGCTGGCGCTGGCGCAGACCGACGATCTGGACATCCCGGGCGACGATTCCATCGACGCGGGCGATGGCCGCAACATCGTGCTGGCGGGCGTGGGGGCCGATATCGTCGATACCGGCCTTGGCGGCGACATCATCCTTGGCGACAACGGCATGGTGATCTTCAACGCCGGGGTCGTGGTCACGGTGCGCAGCACCTCGCCCAACCTGGGCGCGGCGGATCTGATCCGCTCGGGCGCCGGAAACGACAGCGTGCTGGGCGGTACGGCGGATGACACGATCACCACCGGCATCGGCAACGATCTGGTCCTGGGCGACAGCGGAGAGCTGTCGCTGGTGAACGCCATCCTGCAGCAGGCCTGGACCACGGATTATGCCGGCATGGGCGGCGGGGCCGATGTGATCGACACCGGCGAGGGCTACGACTCGGTCATCGCGGGCGATGGCGGCGACAGGGTGACCACAGGGCCGGACGATGACGTGGCGATCGGCGATCACGGGGTGATCGTCTGGGCGGCCGATGGCAGTGCCGCAACCGACATCCAGACCACCGTGTCCAGCCTGGGCGGGATCGACGTGATCGACACCGGCGCGGGCGACGACATCGCCATCGGCGGGGCCGCGGGCGACAGCATTCTGGCAGGCACAGGCACCGACCTGATCATCGGCGACGAAGCCCATGTCACGCTGCAGTTTGGCGCTCTGGTGCAGGCGCGGTCGACCACGCAGGGCAGCGGCGGAAACGACAGCATCGACGCGGGCGCGGGCAACGACATGGTCATCGGCGGCTTTGGCGCCGACGAGATCCTGGGCGGCGCGGGGATGGACATCATCCTGGGCGACAACGGCGTGCTGGACTGGCAGTCGATGGACAGCGACAGCGCCAGCCTCGACAGCGTCCGGGTGACCGACCCGACCCAGGGCGGCGATGACACGATTGACGGCGGCGGCGACAATGACGCCATCATCGGCGGCACGGGGGGCGACCTGATCGTCGCGGGCCTGGGCAATGACCTGGTCTTTGGCGATCACGGCCGCATCGACCGGCTGGAAACCGGCCTGATCGACCTGTCGCAACTGCCGCTGACCACGGCGGCGGCGCTGCCCTTTACCTTCACCTCGACCTTCACGGACGGGGCGGATGCCGGCGCGTCGGACCGCATCATCCTGGGCGAGGGCGATGACATCGCCGTCGGCGGGCAGGGCGGCGACCTGATCTCGGGCGGGCTGGGGGCCGACGACATTATCGGCGGGCACAATATCTGCGGCGGCTTCGACAGCGACGACCTGATCGACGCGGACGAGGGCGATGACGTGGTGGCCGGCGACAATGCCGAGATCCTACGCCGCGACGACACGCTCGACCAGCGCCTGCGGACGCTGACCGGCGAGACGCTGTACCAGATCGACCCGGCGACCGGCCTTTTCACCGGCGGCTATGTCCCCAATATCTCGGCCGTGTGGGAGCCGAGCCTGACCGGCACCCAGGGCCGCGACATCTCGCTCTTCAACCATTCGGAAGGCGCATCGCCCGACACCTGGGGCAATGACCTGATCGCGGGCGGCGCGGGCAATGACCGGCTGTTCGGCCAGCGGGGCGAGGATACGGTGATGGGCGACGGCTCCATCGACTTCGACGCGCCCGGCGGGCCGGTCACCGTCCCCGGCGGGCTGACCGGCGACGGCATGGATTACATCGAGGGCGGCGGCGACAGCGACCTGCTGATCGGCGGGCTGGGCCAGGACGACCTGGTCGGCGGCTCCTCGCTGATGTTCCTGGGCGAAAGCTGTGGCGACCCGGATGGCGAAAAGCTGATCGACGATGCCGACACGATCTATGGCGGCGACACCTCGGACATCCTGCGCAACAGCCTGGGCGACACTTCGGTCGACGGGCATGCCCGTGATGCCGATGTGATCCTTGGCGACAACGGCAACATCTTCCGCATCGTCAGGGACGGCGCCGCGCTGCACTTCCAGTGGGACACCTACGGCGACACGGGCGTGGAACGCGTGGACGTGCGGGCCATCGAATACGCGGCCTATACCCCGGGTGGCGATCCCACCGACATCGGCGGCAGCGACCTGATCTTTGGCGAGGCGGGCGACGATTCGATCCACGCCATGGGCGGGGACGACACGGTCTATGGCGGCGCGCAGGATGACGACGTCATCGGCGGCGCGGGCAATGACTGGATTTCGGGCGGCACCGGCAATGACGGCGTGCTGGGTGACGACGGCAAGATCCTGACCAGCCGCAACGGGCTGACCGAGACGCTGATCAACCTGACGGTGGCCGAGGTCGAAGAGATCGTCTCGACCCAGGCCAAAGCCTTCCACGCCATCCTCAACCCACTGGGCGAGCTGAAGAAGACCGTGGACCTGGAGCCCTGGGAGCAGGGCGGCGACGACCTGATCTATGGCGGCCTGGGCGATGACTCGCTGCACGGCGGGGCGGGCAATGACGGCCTGTCCGGCGCCGAGGCGCTGGCCGAGTTCTACGAGGCGCCAAGCGACTGGCGCCCCGAGGTCGACCCCGCAACCGGCCGGATCGCGGTGCCAGACGGGTTCTACGACGCCAACAACGCGCTGCAGCGGATCGACGGCCATGTCCTGAACTTCAACGCGGACGAGGGCGAGCTGACCCCGATGGCCCGCGAATGGGCCAAGGGCGATGGCGATGACCGGCTGTTCGGCGATATCGGCTATGACTGGATCGTCGGCGGCACCGGGCGCGATCACCTTTGGGGCGGGCTCGACGGCGACATCCTGAACCTCGACGACGACCTGTCCACCAACGGCGGGCTGAACGACGCGCCGGATGCCGCCACTACCGATATCTCGGGCTACGGCGATCTGGCCTATGGCGGCGGCGGGCGCGACATGCTGATCGCCAACACCTCGCACGACCGGATGATCGACTGGGCGGGCGAGTACAACAACTTCGTCGTACCCTTCTCGCCCTTCGGCAACTGGACGGTGGTGCGCTCTCCGGCCCCGTGGATCCAGGACTTCCTGCTGCAGGTCGGCCAGAGCGACGGCATGGACATGACCCGGATCGGCCTGGGCAACGACCCCGATCACCTGGGTGAGCCCTATGGCGAGCTGGGCATGGTGACCCAGCAGGACGACGAGTGGACCGACAACACCGGCGCGCCTGACGGCACCCAGCCCGGGAACTCGCATGGCCGCCGCGACGGCCGCGGGATCGAACCGGCGCCGCAGCCGACCGATCCCTCCACGGTCGATCTGGTGGGCGATGAGCCCTCTGTCACCGCCTTCAGCTTCTCGACCGGCGGGACCGGGGGATCGGGCGCGCCCGAGGCCGATGGCTTCACCACCCTGGGTGGCGGTGCGGCCGAAGGTGGCGCGGCCGAGGGCTGGATCGTCGAAACCGACACCGGCACAAGCGAAACGCCCCCGTCCGAAGGCGACAGCGGCGGCGGTGAGGTCGAATTGCTGGTTCTGCCCGCTTCGGCCAATATCGACGACACGCCTGCAGGGTCCGAAAGCGCCGATCCGGATGGCGAAGTGGACTGGACCTGGGTTGCCCCGGTCCCGCCCGGCAACGGCAACGGCAACGGAAATGCCAACGGCAATGGCAATGGCCAAGGGAACGCCAACGGCAACGCCAAGAAGAAACGAGCCTGATCCATACCGGCCGGGCTGATTGGCCCGGGTCCCGGCAGCAAAACACCCCGCGCGGATGATCCGGCGGGGTGTCTTGGTCCGTAGGTCAGGCGATCAGAGCTGGGCGCGGCAGCGGATCCCGGCGGGCAGGCTGCCATCGGGGTTCGGCAGCACCAGACGCACGCCAAAGGTGCCAGAGGCCGCGTCGAACACCCGGTCGATCACGTCGACCCTGGCCATCAGCGCGGTATCCGGCGCGGTGTCCAGGTAGATCGGGACCTCGTCGCCGATCTTGAGCTGCCCGGCCACCGATTGCGGCACGTAGATCCCGACATGCAGCGGGTCGAGCGCGGCAATGGTCATCACCGGCTTCTGTTCGCTGGCGTATTCCCCGGGATCGGCGCTGCGGTCGGTGACCAGTCCGTCTATCGGGCTGCGTATGGTCCGCTGGGCCATCATGTCCTGCACGCGCAGCAGTTCGATCGCGGCCATGTCCTTCTCGATCGTCAGGCGGTCCCGCTCCTGATAGAGCGCGATCAGGTCGGCCTCGACCCCGTCGACCTCGCGTTGCGCGATCAGGTTGCGCTGAAACAGCGAGCGGACGCGCTCCAGCTGGCCCTCGATCACCTCGATCCGTTTCTCGACACCAGCGATCTGGGTGTCATCTTCGGCCCGGCGCTTGGCCAGCGCCACCTGCGAGCGGATCGAACTGTCGCGCAGCCGCAGCAGCACGTCGCCGGCCTTGACCGTGCTGCCCCGGTCGACCGAGATCTCGGCGATCAGGCCGGGTATCTCGACCGCCACGTCGATCACCTGGCTGGGGGCCACCGTGCACGAGCGGATGTCGAGCGCGGCCGCGCCGTGCGGAAGTGCTGAGAGCGGAAGTATGGCCAGGATCAGACCGGCCCGTCGGACGCTGCGCAAAGGCTTGCCTCGCTGGAATTACCCGCGAACCATAGCGGAGCAGCACCCCCCGAAACAAGAAATTGCGCTGATTTTTCTAAATACTTCGCTTTCTGTGACGCGGTCTTTCCCCTAGTCTAGGGATTGCCGCATTCTTCCGGCACGGTGCCACCCGACAATGCATTTCGCGAGGAGCAGCGACGTCACATGGAAACACAACTTCTTTTCTACAAGCGGGCCGTTCCCGTCTCGAGCGAGGCACACAAGGACGTGTCCCTGCGCAGCGGCGGCAAATACGGTTTCGCCGCCGAAGTGAACTCGGTCCCGCTGGTAGCGGCTGAATTCCGGGCCGCGGCATCCGACTGCACCATCGTCTTTGCCGGTCAGGGCAAGGAGGTCATGCCGGTTGTGATCCTGGGCCTGCGGGACAAGCAGAACCTCTATGTCGAGGCCGACGGCAGCTGGAACGGGCGCTATATCCCGGCCTTCATGCGGCGCTATCCCTTTGTCTTTGCCAGCGGGCAGGACGGCAAGTCCTTCACCCTCTTCATCGACGAGGAATACGAGGGCGTGAACCGCGACGGCGAGGGCGAAAAGCTGTTCGACAGCCGTGGCGAACGGTCGATGTATTTGAACCAGGTGCTTGATTTCATGCGGGAATATCAGGCCCAATTCACCCGGACCAAGGCGTTTTGCGAACGCCTGGTGGACCATGACCTGTTGGAGCCGATGCATGCCCAGTACACCATGCCCGACGGCTCTCCGGGCCGGCTGGCCGGTTTCCTGGCCGTCAATCGCGACAAGCTGAAGGCGCTGCCCGACGAGGTGGTACGCCAGATGCTGGCGACGGATGAACTGGAACTGCTGTTCGTGCACCTGCAGTCGATGAACAACCTCCAGCCCCTGCTGCGCAAGGTGGCCGGGTCCGACCCGGCAGAGCCCGCCACGGCCCCCGAAGCCGAGGCACCGCTGGACGCCTGATCCAACGCGCAACCGCCGCGGGTACGGGCCTGCGGCGGTTGGTCGTGTCGTCACATCCCGGACCTGGCTGCCTTGGCGCCATGCATGCCGCTGTGCATGGCCGTGCGGCGGATCAATCCGATATTAACCATAATTCTGATTACAGGAGTCAGCCTGCACCCACGCCCGGTCCCGCCGTCGCGATGATCTTGCGCGCGGCGCGTTCATGCGGCTTGTCGATCATCTGCCCGTCGATCCTGACCACACCCGCATCCGGGTCGGCGGCAAAGGCCGCCAGCACCTTGCGGGCCCAGGCCAGTTCCTCCTCGGTCGGGGTAAAGGCGGCGTTGACCGGGGCCACGTGTTTCGGATGGATCACCGCCTTGGCGCCAAAACCGTCGCGCCGCGCCTCGCGCGCCTCGCGTTCGACCACCGACAGGTCGTCCAGCACCGCGCAGATCGTGTCGACCGGCACCACCCCCGCCGCCGCAGCGCCCGCAAGGCACAGGTTCCGCGCCAGGCGGAACGGTTCGTGGAACCCCTGCTTTGCCCCGTTTTCGCGCGCGCCGAGCGAGGCGGTCAGATCCTCGGCCCCCCACATCAGGCCCCAGAGCCGTTCGTCGCACCCGGTGTAGGAGCCAAGCGTGAAGAGCGAGGCGGCGGTTTCCGTCGCGATGGCCAGGATCCGGGTCGGCCCCAGCCCATGCGCCGCCTCGAAGGCCGCCAGGTAATGCGCCGCCCGGTTCAGATCGTCCGGCCCTTCGCATTTCGGCAGGGTGATCCCGTCGGGCGCGCATGGCATCACGGCGGCCAGGTCGGCCAGGGTCAGCCCGGTGTCGAGCGCATTGACCCGCACAAAGAGCGCCTTGCCGTTGCGTTCGGCCTGCAGCATCCGGGCGACCGTCTCGCGCGCGGTCTGTTTGGCCGAGGCGGCGACCGAGTCTTCCAGATCGAGGATCAGCGCGTCGGCCTCGCCCGTCACCGCCTTTTCGAATTTGCGCAGGCTGTCGCCGGGAACGAAGAGAAAACTGCGCATCACGCCGCCTCGGGCCGCTTGCGCATCAGCGCCATGCGCTTGCACTGGCCGACCAGCGTGTCGTCCTGCTTGAAGCAGAGGTGCTGGAACTCGACCAGCCCCTGGGTCGGGCGCGATTTGCTCTCGCGCACCGACAGCACCTTGGTTTCGGCGCGCAGCGTGTCGCCGTGAAAGACCGGGTTGGGAAAGGTCACCTCGGAAAAGCCGAGGTTGCCGACGGTGGTGCCCAGCGTCGTATCCTGCACGCTGAGCCCGACCATGATGGCAAAGGTGAACATCGAGTTGAACAGCGGCTGGCCCCACTCCGTCTCCTTGGCGAAGTTGAAGTCGATGTGCAGCGGCTGCGGGTTCATCGACATCAGGCTGAACATCATGTTGTCGGACTCGGTCACGGTGCGCGACAACTCGTGCCGGAAATGCTGACCTACGCTGAATTCCTCGAACCAAAGACCGGGCATCGCTGTCTCCTCCAAAACGGTTTGCTCAGGCGTAGCACCCGCCCGGCGAAGTGGCAAAGCGCCAGTTGCGGCGAGATCGGGGCGACATCCGTCTCGAGGCCTCCGGCGCAGGCCGGTCCCGCGGCGCTGAGTGTCGCGCCTTTGGTCAAGGACTGTCCATTTGCCCGCGCCCCTGCTCGGCCATGCGGCGGGGCGCGGGCGTCGGGCCGAGGGCGTCCGCCACAGGACCCCGATGGCCCGTCAGACGCTTTTCATCAACTGGTTGGCGGCAAAGGCGGCGCGGAAGAACGCGGTCCTCAGCCGCCGGGCCCGGGGGCGGTGCAGGTCCGACAGGGGCAGCGGCAGGTCGCCCTCGGCCTCGCCCGACAGCAGGCCGGCCATCGCCTTGCCGAACATCGTGCCGGTGGTGATCCCGCGCCCGTTGTATCCGATGGGCGTGTACAGCCCCTCGGCCAGCCGGTGAATGCGCGGGATGTGATCGTCGGTCATCGCGATGCGCCCGCTCCAGGCCTGCTCGAACCGCACGGGGCCGAGATCGGGGAACAGGTGGCGCAGCCGCCGCGCGGCCCAGCGGTGCGACAGGGCGCCCATGACACGGCCCATCGAGCCGACGGCGATCCGCCCCGCAGCGTCCCGGCGCAGCGAGAACATGATCTGCCCGGTGTCCCAGAGCCCCTGCCCGCCCGGCAGAACCTGCGCCGCGCGTGCGCCCAGCGGTTCGGTCGACAGCTGGAAGAAATCGATCGGCACATAGCTTTCGGCCAGTCCGGGCCAGAGCGCATCGCTATAGGCATTGGTGCCCAGCACCACATGGCGGGCCCGCACCTGGCCGCGCGTGGTGCCCAGCACCCAGCCGTCCCCGTCCCGGCGCAGCGAGGTGACGCGCACCCCGGTGGCGATCCGCGCGCCCGCGGCGGCGGCGGCGCGCGCCAGGCCGCGGGCATAGCCCATCGGGTTGACCGTGCCCGCGCGCCGGTCGAGCAGCCCGCCGTGATAACGTGCGGTGCCGGTGCGGGCTTCCATCTCGTCGCCGGTCAGCAGCTCGACCGGGGCGCCCAGCTCCTCCCACTGCGCGGCGCGGCGGGACAGGTCGCGCAGGCCCGAGGGCGCATGCGCGGCGTGGATCGTGCCTTCGCGCCGGGGTTCGCAGCGGATCTGGTGGGCCTCGATCAGGTCGAAGACATAGCCTGGCGCGCGTCCGAGGTACTCGACGAAGGAGCGCCCCCGCTCGGGGCCCAGAACCTCCATCGCCTTACGCGGCGGCAGCCAGACCCCGGCATTGACCAGCCCGACATTGCGCCCGGAACCGCCGTGGCCGATGCGTTCGGCCTCCAGCAGCAGGCAGTCATGCCCGGCCTGTGCGGCATGCAGCGCGGTCGACAGCCCGGTGAAACCGCCGCCGACGATGGCCAGCTCTGCCTCGCGGTCGCCCCGGGGCGCGGTGGTGTCGGGATCGGGCTCGGCGGCCGAGCTGTCCCAGAGTGAAATCGGTTGGTGTTCGCTGATCTGCATGTCCGGTCCGGTGGCGGGGCGCGATTGGTCCGCCCCCTGCCCGGCGCCGACCATGTGGGCCGCCCCGGGCGGTGTCAATATCCGCCCCGATCCGCCATTTCCGCTGCGGATCGCCGGTCCGGGCGACAAGTCGCACCGGATCGCGTCAGCACAAGTGGACCTTGGCCGCTGCATCGGGTAAGCGTTGCTCGGCTCAGGAAAAGGCTTGGATATTATGGCTGAATCGAACACCCCCGACATCATTTATACCAAGGTGGACGAAGCACCGGAGCTGGCCTCCGCGTCGCTCCTGCCGATCATCCGGTCCTTTGCGGCCGCCGCCGGGGTCTCGGTGGGGACCAAGGACATTTCGCTGGCGGGCCGGATCATCGCCGCCTTCCCGGAAAAACTGACCGAGGCACAGCGCCAGACCGATGACCTGGCCGTGCTGGGCGAACTGGTCAAGACGCCCGAGGCGAACGTGATCAAGCTGCCGAACATCTCGGCATCGGTCCCGCAGCTGGTGGCCGCGGTGCGTGAACTGCAGGCGCAGGGCTACGACATCCCCGATTATCCCGAAACGCCGTCGACCGACGCCGAGACAGAGGCCCGCGCCCGTTACGACGCGATCAAGGGCTCTGCGGTGAACCCGGTCCTGCGCGAGGGCAACTCGGACCGCCGCGCCGCCGTTGCGGTCAAGAATTACGCGATGGCCAACCCGCACCGCATGGGTGACTGGGTCAGCGACAGCAAGACCCGCGTCGCGGCCATGTCGGGCGGCGACTTCTTCTCGAACGAGACATCGGCCACGCTGGGCGCCGCCGCCAAGGCCAGGATCGTGCTGGAAACCGCCGAGGGCGAAACGGTCCTCAAGGACGGCCTGTCCTACCCCGCCGGCACCGTGGTCGACGCGACCTTCATGTCGGCCAAGGCGCTGGATGCCTTCCTCGCCGACGAGATCGTCAAGACCAAGGCCGAGGGCACGCTGTTCTCGCTGCACATGAAGGCCACGATGATGAAGGTCTCGGACCCGATCATCTTTGGCCACGCGGTCAGGGCCTGGCTCGCCCCGGTGTTCGATCAGTATGGCGAGCGCATGGCCGAGCTGGGCGTGAACCCCAATTCCGGCATGGGCGACCTGCTGGAGCGGGTGAAGGACGAACCCGAGATCATGGCCGCCATCGAGGCATGCCGCGCCGCGCGCCCGCCGATGTACATGGTGAATTCCGACAAGGGCATCACCAACCTGCATGTGCCTTCGGACGTGATCATCGACGCCTCGATGCCCGCGCTGATCCGCGACGGCGGCAAGGGCTGGGGCCCGGACAACAAGCAGCATGACACCAACTGCGTGATCCCCGACAATTCCTATGCGCCGGTCTATGACGAGGCGATCAAGTTCTTCAAGGCAAACGGGAAACTGAACCCGGCCACCGCCGGCACCGTGCAGAACCTGGGCCTGATGGCGCAGAAGGCCGAGGAATACGGCTCGCACCCCACGACTTTTGAAATTCCCGCTGACGGCACCGTGAAGATGGTGCTGGAAGACGGCACCGTGCTGCATTCGCACAAGGTGGAACAGGGCGATATCTGGCGCTCGGCCTCGGCCCGCAAGGCCCCCATCGAGGACTGGGTGAACCTGGCCATCGAACGGCAGAAGGCGACCGGCTTCCGCGCGATCTTCTGGCTGGATGCCAATCGTGGCCATGACGCCGAGCTGATCAAGATGGTCAAGCCGATCCTCGAAGCCAAGGGCGTGGCCGACAAGTTCGAGATCATGGCCCCCGCCGCGGCCACCAAGGCCTCGCTTGAGACGATCACCAAGGGCGAGAACACGATTGCCATCACCGGCAACGTGCTGCGCGACTACCTGACCGACCTGTTCCCGATCCTGGAACTGGCGACCTCGGCCAAGATGCTGTCCATCGTCAAGCTGATGCAGGGCGGCGGGCTGTTCGAAACCGGCGCGGGCGGTTCGGCCCCGAAACACGTGCAGCAGCTGGTCGAGGAAAACCACCTCCGCTGGGATTCGCTGGGCGAGTTCTGCGCGCTTGGCGAAAGCTTCACCTTCCTCGCCGACGCCAAGGGCAACGAAAAGGCCCGCGTGCTGGGCAAGGCCGTCGACGCGGCCACCCAGGGCATTCTGGACCACGACCGCAGCCCCTCGCGCAAGGTGGGTGAGCCGGACAACCGCGACAGCCACTACTGGTTTGCCCGCTACTGGGCCGAGGCCCTGGCCGCGCAATCCGACGATGCCGATCTGGCCGCACATTTCGCCCCGATCGCCAAGGCCCTGGCCGACGGCGAAGCGGCGATCACCGGCGAGCTGGCGGCGGCGCAGGGCAAACCGGCCGATCTGGGCGGCTATTACCACACCGATGCCGACAAGACGGCGGCGGTGATGCGCCCCTCGGCCACGCTGAACGCGATCATCGGCTGACACCCCTCCCCCCGCCCGGCGGGAGCTGACATGTCACACGGCATGGCCCTGTCACCGGGGCCATGCCTTTTTTGTCCGGTCGCGTCAGGGGCGCGTCAGGGTCGCCTCAGGGGCCCGGCCGCACCGGCCCGTCGGATGCGGCATCCAGCGCGCGGGCCAGCTGGCGGGCAAAATTCGCGGCGGCCACCGGCAGGGTCCGCCCCCGCATCTGCGCCAGGTAGAGCAGCCCCGCCGGCACGTCCCGCGTGTCCACGGGGCGCGACACAAAGGCCTCCGGCCCGCTGTCCTGGGCCGGCAGGCCGATGGGGATCTGAAAGGTCAGCATCAGCTCGGGCCCCGGATAGCTGCGCAGGAATTCGAAACTGTCCGACACGATCTGAGGGGTGATCCGGATCGCCGAGCGCCGCATCGCCAGATCCAGCAGGTAGCGCACGCCAAATTCCTCGCTGGGCATCCCGATCGGATATCCCACCAGATCCGACAGGCGCAGCACCGGCTTGGCGGCCAGGGGATGGTCGCGCACCATGACCACATGCACCGGCTGCGGCGCGGTGGCCAGCACCTGCACATCCGCCAGCCGGACCGGTTCGAACACCAGGGCGATATCGGCGGCATGGGTCACCAGCGCCTGTTCCGCGCGGTAGCGGTCGCGCAGGTTGACCTCAAAGGTCACCTTGGGGTGCTCGGCCCGGTAGGCGTTGATCTCGTGCGGCATGAAATAGGGCAGCAGGGCCTGGCTGCAGGCGACCTTCACATGGCCCCGCCGCTCGCCCTTCAGATCGGCGATCTGCGAGCGGACGCGGTCCAGGTCGGCGCGCTGCTGGCGGATGTGGTGGATCAGCAGCTCTCCCGCCGGCGACAGGCGCACGCCCCGCGGCAGGCGTTCGAAGACGGGGGCGCCCAGCTCCTCCTCCAGCGCCAGCAGGCGGCGGTTCAGCGCGGTCGAGGTCAGCGACAGCGAATCCGCCGCGCCCCGGATCGACCCGGCGCGGGCAATGGCCTCGATGAACTCCAGCGTTTCGAGCTGTTTCATGGCTTTCCCTGACTGCTGCAAAAAACGCACCGCAATGCTGCCAACTTAGCAGCAGACAACAGCAGTGCAATCCGTGACCCTCAGGTCAACCAGATCCGGGCCAGCCGGATTCGCTTTGCAGAGAGGGTTCACCACATGACCAGTTTCCTGACGCGCCGCCGTTTCCTGTCCACCACCGCCGGGCTTGCCGGGGCCGCCACGCTGGGCGGTCTGGGCCGCCCGGCCCGCGCCTCGGGCGAGCTGACCGTGGGGTTCATCTACGTCGGCCCGCGCGACGACTACGGCTACAACCAGGCGCATGCCGAGGGGGCCGCGGTCGTCAAGGCGATGGAGGGCGTCACGGTCATCGAAGAGGAGAACGTGGCCGAGACGCAGGACGTGCAGCAGACAATGGAGTCGATGATCAATTTCGACGGCGCCACCCTGCTCTTCCCCACCTCCTTCGGCTATTTCGACCCGCATATCCTGAAGGTCGCGCCCAACAATCCCGATGTCCGGTTCGAACATTGCGGCGGGCTGTGGTCCGCGGGGATGCCCGCCAATGTGGGCAGCTATTTCGGCTATATCGGCATGGGCCAGTACCTGAACGGCATCGCCGCCGGGCATGCGACCAAGTCGAAAAAGATCGGCTTTGTCGCCGCCAAGCCGATCCCGCAGGTGCTGCTGAACATCAATTCCTTCCTGCTGGGCGCGCGCTCGGTCGATCCGACCATCGAATGCCAGGTGATCTTTACCGGCGAATGGTCGATGGCGGTGAAGGAGGCCGAGGCCACCAACGCCCTGGCCGATGCCGGTGCCGATGTGATCACCTGCCATGTGGACGGGCCCAAGGTGGTGATGGAAACCGCCGCCGCGCGCGACTGCTTCATCTGCGGCTATCACGCCAACCAGTCCGTACTGGCGCCCGAGAAATACCTGACCGGCGCGGAATGGAACTGGGCCACGGTCTATACCGACATGGTGAAGAAGACGATGGCGGGCGAGCCGATCGACAATTTCGTACGCGGCGGGCTGGCCGAGGGCTTCATCAAGATGTCCCCGCTGGGCCCGGCCGTGTCCGACGCGGCGCGCGCGCAGTTCGAGGACACCAAGGCCAGGATCATGTCGGGCGGGTTCGCCGTGATCAACGGTCCGATGAAGGACAACGCCGGCAATGTCGTCGCGACCGAGGGCCAGGCCTTCGAGGAATCCGACGTGGCGCTGGAATCGATGGGCTACCTCGTCGAGGGCGTCATCGGGTCGACCTCGTAACATGGCGGTCGGGGCGGATATCCCGGCCCCGGCCACGCCCCTGCGGGCCTGGCTGACGGGCATCGCGGGCCGGGCCGAGGGGCTGCTGCTGCCGGTTCTGGCGCTGCTGGCCGGCTTTGCGGTCTTTGCCGTGTTTCTGTTGCTGCTTGGCAAGAACCCGGCTACCTTCTACGCACTTGTATACAAGGCCGGGTTCGGAACCGCCTTCTCCTGGAACAACACCCTGTCGCGGGCAGCACCGCTGCTGTTCTCGGCTCTCTGCGTCGCCGTTCCGGCGCGCCTTGGCCTCGTCGTCATCGGCGGCGAAGGAGCCATTGTGCTGGGCGGCGTGATGGCGGGCGGCCTGGCCATGCTCCTGGCAGGCTGGCCCGCCATCCTCGCCATGCCGCTGCTGGCGCTGATGGCCGCGCTGGTCGGCGCGATCTGGATCGGTGCCGTCGGGGCGCTGCGCCAGTGGCGCGGGGTCAACGAAACCATCGCCTCGCTGCTGCTGGCCTATATCGCCATCGCCCTGATGAACCACCTGGTGGAGGGGCCGCTGCGCGATCCCGCCTCGCTCAACAAACCCTCGACCGCGCCGCTGGCCGAGTCGCTGCGCGTCGGCGACCTGCCCGGCTGGAACGTGCACTGGGGGCTGGCCGTGGCGGTGGTCTGCTGCATCCTGTGCTGGGTGCTGATCGAACGCACCACCACCGGGTTTGGCGCCCGGATCGCGGGCGGCAATGTCCGCGCGGCGCAGGTGCAGGGGCTGCCGGTGACCCGGCTGGTGGTCGGCTTCACCGCGCTTGGCGGGGCCTTCGCCGGGCTGGCCGGATATTTCGAGGTCTCGGCGGTGCACGGGTCGGCCAATGCCTCGCTCGCCTCGGGCTATGGCTATACCGGCATCCTTGTCGCCTTCCTCGCCCGGCACAATCCGCTGGCGATCATCCCCGTCGCCCTGCTGCTCGCCGGGTTCGAGGCCTCTTCGGGTCTTGTCCAGCGCCGGATGGATCTGCCCGACGCCACGATGACCGTACTGCAGGGCTTTGTCTTCGTGTCGATCCTGGCGAGCGAGACCCTGACCGGGCGGATCAGCCTGACCGCCTGGCTGAACAGAAAGGACACGGCATGAGCGGCGATATCGGTCTCTGGGCGGTGCCGCTCGCAATGGTCGGCGGCGCGATCCGCGTGTCGACCCCGTTCCTGTTCGTCTCGCTGGGCGAGGTGATCACCGAACGCTCCGGCCGGATAAACCTGGGGCTTGAGGGCACGCTCGTCTTTGGGGCGATGGCGGGCTATGCGCTGGCCTATATGACGGGCTCACCCTGGATCGGGGTGCTGGCCGCCGCCGGCGCGGGGGCCGCATTCGGCCTGCTGCACGGGCTGCTCTGTTCGCTGCCCCGGGTCAACGACATTGCCATCGGCATCGCGCTGATGCTGCTTGGCACCGGGCTCGCCTTCTTCTTCGGCAAGGCCTTCATCCAGCCGGTGGCCCCTGACCTGCCCGCGATCAATCTGGGCTGGTGGTCCGACCTGCCGCAGGTGCAGGCCGCGCTCAGGGTCAATGTGCTGTTCATTATCGGCGGCCTGCTGGCCGTGGCCCTGGCCTGGATGCTGAAACGGACCCGTATCGGGCTGACCCTGCGCGTGGTGGGCGACAGTTCCGACGCCGCGCGCGCGCTTGGCATCCGCCCGGCGCGGGTGCGCATCCTCGCCACCGGATTTGGAGGGGCGCTGGCGGGCATGGGCGGGGCCTATCTGTCGCTGTTCTACCCCGGCTCGTGGAACGAAGGGATCTCCTCCGGCCAGGGCCTGATCGCGGTGGCGCTGGTGATCTTTGCCCGCTGGTCGCCGGTCAACTGCTTCTTTGCCGCCCTTCTTTTTGGCGCCGCCGGGGCGCTTGGCCCGGCCTTGCAATCGGTTGGCGTCACCTCGGGCTATTACCTCTTCTACGCCGCGCCCTTCGTGCTGACACTGGTGGTGCTGATCGCATCCTCCTCGAAAAGCGGCGCATTGACCGGCGCCCCGCGCGAACTCTCCATCACCAAATGACCGGAGCCTGACCGATGAACGCCATGACCGAGACACCCACGGGCACCACCATCGCCTCGACCCCCTATGCCTGGCCGTGGAACGGCGACCTGCGGCCCGGGAACACGGCGCTGATCATCATCGACATGCAGACCGATTTCTGCGGGCCCGGCGGCTATGTCGACTCGATGGGCTATGACATCTCGCTGACCCGCGCGCCGATCGCGCCGATCCAGGCGCTGCTGTCGGCCTTCCGCGCCAAGGGCTACATGGTGATCCACACCCGCGAGGGGCACCGCGCCGACCTGTCGGATCTGCCCGCGAACAAGCGCTGGCGCTCGCGCCGGATCGGGGCGGGTATCGGCGATCCCGGCCCCTGCGGGCGGATCCTGACCCGCGGCGAACCGGGCTGGGAGATCATCGACGAACTGGCCCCGCTGGAGGGCGAGGTGATCATCGACAAGCCGGGCAAGGGATGTTTCTGCGCCACCGATCTGGAAATGATCCTGCGGCTGAAGGGAATCGACAATATCGTGCTGACCGGCATCACCACCGATGTCTGTGTGCACACCACCATGCGCGAGGCCAACGACCGCGGCTTTGAATGCGTGATGCTGACGGATTGCTGCGCGGCGACGGATCCGGCGAACCACGCGGCGGCGATCCACATGATCCACATGCAGGGCGGCGTCTTTGGCGCGACCGCCAGTTCGGCCGATCTGCTGGCCGTGCTGCCGTGATGCGATGTGCCGGAGTCCATCGGCTGGAGGCGCAGGCGCCCGATGACGTGAGCGCGATTGCCGCGCTGATCGAGGCCGGGCGGCTGGCGCCCGGCTCCATCGTCGCGATCTTTGGCAAGACCGAGGGCAACGGCTGCGTCAACGACTTCACCCGCGCCTTTGCCGTCAGCGCCCTGCGCGCCCTGCTGTCCCGTCATCTGCCGCTGGCCGAGGTCGACCGGGTCGCCCTGGTCATGTCCGGCGGAACCGAGGGCGCGCTGTCGCCGCACTGGCTGGTCTTTACCTCGGATCCCGCGCCCGGCGGTGGCGAAAGCCCGGCGCTGGCCATCGGGCGGGCGCGCACAAGGGCCCTGCTGCCCGAAGAGATCGGAACCCCTGCCCAGTCGGCCGAGGTCGCCCGGGGCGTGGCCGCCGCGATGGCCGATGCCGGGATCACCGGCCCCGACGCGGTGCATTACGTGCAGGTGAAATGCCCCCTGCTGACCCCCGAACGGATCGCCCAGGCGGATGCGCGCGGCGCCGCCACGGCCACCCGCGACACGCTGAAGAGCATGGCCCTGTCGCGTGGCGCCTCGGCCCTTGGGGCGGCGATCGCTCTGGGCGAGGTGCCCGGCGATGCCGAACCCGGCGATCCCGCGCTCTATTGTACCCGCTGCGGGGCCTCGGCCGGGGTCGAGCTGGAGGATCACGAGATCGTCGTGATGGGCCTGTCCGACAGCTGGTCCGGCCCCCTGCTGATCGACCATGCGGTGATGTCCGACAGCATTGATACCGAACCCGTCCGCGCCGCCCTCGCCCGCCTGGGGCTGGACGCGCCGGGGCAGCTGGCCCCCGCGCAGCGCGCCCGGCTGCTTGCCGTGATGGCCAAGGCCGAGGCCGCCGCCTCGGGCCGGGTCCGGGGCGCGCGTCATGTCATGCTGTCGGATTCCGACATATCGCACACCCGCCATGCCCGCGCCTTTGTCGGCGGGGCGCTGGCGTCGCTTGTCGGGTTCACCGACCTGTTCGTTTCGGGCGGGGCGGAACACCAGGGCCCCGATGGCGGCGGCCCCGTCGCACTCATCGCCCGCCGCAGCTGAGGATCCCATGCACGCAGCCCAGCCCATTCAGTCCCCGCTCCCCGCCGTCGGTATCGAAACCGTCGGCATGACCATGCGCTTTGGCAGTTTCACCGCGCTCGACGATGTCTCGATCAAGGTGCGGCCCGGGTCGTTCCACGCCCTGCTGGGCGAGAACGGGGCCGGCAAGTCGACGCTGGTGAAATGCATCATGGGCTTTTACCACGCGAGCGCGGGCAGCCTGCTGATCGACGGGTTCGACGGCAATGTCACCGATCCCCGCGACGCCCATGCCAAGGGGCTGGGCATGGTCTATCAGCATTTCACCCTGGTCCCCGCCCTCACCGCGGCCGAGAATCTGGTGATCAGCCGCGCCGATGTTCCCGCCGTCGTGAACTGGGAGCATGAGATGACGGGCCTGCAGGCCTTCATGGCGGCGATGCCCTTCCGCGTCCCGCTGAGCGAACCGGTGCACCGCCTGGCGGCGGGCGAGAAGCAGAAGCTGGAGATCCTGAAACAGCTCTACCTTGGCCGCCGGTTCCTGATCCTGGACGAGCCGACCTCGGTCCTGACCCCGGACGAGGCGGACGAGGTGCTGGGCCATGTCCGCAAGCTCTGCGAGGCGGGGGAGCTGTCGGTGCTGATGATCAGCCACAAGTTCCGCGAGGTGACCGCCTTTGCCGACGAGGTGACGGTGCTGCGCCGGGGCCGCCGCGTGGGCGGTGGCATGGTGGCCGATCTCAGCCATCAGGACATGGCCGCGATGATGATGGGTGACGCCAAGCCCGCCGCCCCCGCCGCGCGCGAGGTGACGACGGGCGAGACCGTGCTGGCGCTGGAGGGCGTGCGCGCCCGCGACCGCTCGGGGCTGAAGGAGATCGCCATCGACGGGCTGACCATCCGCGCGGGCGAGATCGTGGGCATCGCCGGGATCTCGGGCAACGGGCAGATGGAACTGATGGAGATCCTCACCGGCCAGCGCCCGGTCAGCGCCGGCACCATCGCGGTCAAGGGCGCCCCCTATGGCGCGACCCGGGCCGAGGCGCGCCGCCACAAGGTGCGCTACCTGCCCGAAGAGCCGCTGCAGAACGCCTGCGCCCCCCGCATGACGGTGAGCGAAAACATCGGCTTCCGCTCCTTCGACGTGGATGTCGGGGGCACCCGCTTCTGGCTGGCCCCGGGCGAGATGAAACGCCGCGCCGCGCGGCTGGTGACGGATTACAAGGTCAAGACCGCCTCGCTCGACAGCCCCATCGCCGCGCTCTCGGGCGGCAATGTGCAGCGCGCCGTGCTCTCGCGGGAACTGGACGGAGAGGTCGACATCCTGATCATCTCGAACCCGTGTTTCGGGCTGGATTTCACCGCCGTGGCCGAGATCCGCTCGCGTATCATGTCGGCGCGCAACCAGGGCACCGCGGTTCTGCTGATGAGCGAGGACCTGGACGAAATCCTGGAACTGGCCGACCGCGTGATGGTGATGTCCGAGGGGCGGCTGGTCTACGAATGCACCGCGGCCGAGGCCGATATTCCCACCATCGGCCATCACATGGGAGGCCACGCATGAAGATCGACGCCCTGCCCTTTGCGCTGGAATGGGACCCGGCGACCACTGCGCTGATCGTCATCGACATGCAGCGCGACTTCATCGAACCGGGGGGCTTTGGCGCGACCCTGGGCAATGACGTGACGCTGTTGCAGGCCATCGTGCCCGCCACCGCGCGGCTGATCGCCGGATGCCGCGCCGCCGGGATCCCGGTGATCCACACCCGCGAATGCCACCGGCCCGACCTGTCGGACTGCCCGCCCGCCAAGCGGCTGCGCGGGTCGCCGAGCCTGCGCATCGGGGATGCCGGTCCGATGGGCCGCGTGCTGATCGCGGGCGAACCGGGGGCCGAGATCCTGCCCGAACTGGCCCCTGTGCCGGGCGAAAAGGTGATCGACAAGCCCGGCAAGGGCGCCTTTTACGCCACCGATCTGGGCACGCATCTGGCCGGTCTGGGCATCCGCACGCTGATCTTTGCGGGCGTCACCACCGAGGTCTGCGTGCAGACCACCATGCGCGAGGCCAACGACCGCGGGTTCGACTGCCTGCTGGCCGAGGATGCCACGGAAAGTTATTTCCCCGCCTTCAAGACCGCCGCGATCGAAATGATCCGCGCCCAGGGCGCCATTGTCGGCTGGACCGCGCCGGTGGCCACCATCCTTGCAGCGGTGGCGCCGATAGATGCCTGATGCGACAGCCTTTCACGGGCTGGCCGCTGGCGGCTGGCAGCAGATGGAATTCACCCGGTTCCGCGACGGGATCGAGATCTGCACCCTTCAGGCGGGCCATCCGCAGGTTGCGCTGCTGCGCTATGCCCCCGGCGCCCGCGCGCCCCGGCACCGCCATTCCGGGCTGGAATGCGTGCTGGTGCTGGAGGGCAGCCAGAGCGACGAAAACGGCCATTACACCGTCGGCAGCCTGGTGATGAACCCCCCCGGGAGCGAACATTCCGTCTGGTCGGAGGACGGCTGCGTGGTGCTGATCCACTGGGCCACGCCGGTCGAATTCCTCGAACCCGCCTGAGCGGATGGCGTTGCGGCACCTCGGTTCCGGCGCTGGTGCCGCACGCGCTCCAAGAGCGGCATCGAGGCCGTCGCGGTGCAATCCGACGGGACCGCCAGGCCGGGCAGATCTGGCGCAAGGCGCAGCGGTGTCGGGTGCGCGGCTCTGGCGAAACCGGCGTTATCCGAAAAGCTCGCCACCGCCCGGGTCCCCTAAACAGAGACTGTATCGGGGGTCTCGGCCCCGATCGCCGCCTGTTGGACAGCGGTTTCCTGTCGACAGGATGACCTGCACCCGCGCCGCTTGGCGCGACCACCGAAAGCGGCTTGCAGCAGGCCACGGCAGCCAGCAAGACGCCCGCCCCGCCCGGCCGATTTCCATTGCGGCGGCGCAGCTGGCGACGCAAGACTGGCGGCGACAGCCGTCGGGGATGCAGCATGACCGATACCGACATTGCCGTGATCGGCGCCGGGATTGTCGGCACCAGCACCGCCCTCTGGGCACGGATGCGCGGCCATGACGTCACCCTGATAGACCCTGAACCGCCCGGATCCGGCACCAGTTCGGGCAATGCCTGCACCATCGCGACCTATGCCTGCCTGCCGGT
Organism: Pseudooceanicola pacificus; assembly: GCF_009789075.1. Taxonomy (GTDB): domain Bacteria; phylum Pseudomonadota; class Alphaproteobacteria; order Rhodobacterales; family Rhodobacteraceae; genus Pseudooceanicola; species Pseudooceanicola pacificus. Next base: position 172,536 of record NZ_WNXQ01000006.1, on the reverse strand, counting down.
CAACGACCCCTCGGTGATCACCGGGCTGCCTGCCCTGCTTTTCGGCCCGCAGAGCCCGCTGGCGATCTCGTGGCGCCACGCCCTGCTGAACCCGCGCTGGATGCTGTCCTTTCTGGCGAATTGCCGCGTCGCGCGCGCGGACCGGATCGCCGGTCACCTCGCCACGCTGCTCTCTCATGCCGAGGCCGGGCTGAACCCGCTGCTGGCCGAGGCCGGGGCCGAAGACCTGGTCACGGCGCGCGGTCAGCTCTCGCTCTGGTCGACCACCGCCGGGGCCGAGGGCGCGACCCGGGGGCTTGGCATGCGTCGCGCCCTTGGCGTGCCCTTCACCGAGCTGACGGAGGAAGAGGCGCGCGCCCTGGAACCCGGTGTCGCGCTGCCGATCGCCCGCGCGGTGCATTTCACCGGCGCGCGTCAGGTCGCCGACCCGTTGGCGCTGGTGCAGCGGTTCCACGCCCGGTTCACGGACCTTGGCGGGCAGACCCTCGTCGCCCGGGCCACGGCAACCCGGGCCACAGGCGATACGGTCGAGATCACGACAGGCGGCGGCACCCTGACCGCCCGCCATGCGGTCATCGCCTGCGGGGCCTTTTCGCGGTCGGTGCGGGGATCGGGCGCCGAATCCCTGCCGCTGGGGTGCGAGCGGGGCTATCACCTGCTGTTCCCTGGCGAGGCGCATCGCGTCACCCGCCCCACCGGCTGGGCCGAGGGCGGGTTTTACGCCACACCGATGGCCCAGGGCCTGCGCCTGGCCGGCACGGTCGAGATCGCCGCGCTGAACGCCCCGCCAAACCCCAAGCGGCTGGCCTATATCCGGCGGCGCGCGGCGCAGATGTTTCCCGACCTGCCCGAACCGGGGTCGAGCTGGCTGGGCCACCGCCCGACCCTGCCCGACAGCCTGCCCGCCATCGGGCACAGCCCGGTGTCGCGTCGGATCATCCATGCCTTCGGGCACCAGCATCTGGGCCTGACCCTTGGCGGCATCACCGGGCGCATCGTGGCGGATCTGGCCGAGGGGCGGCAGCCGAACCTGCCGCTGCCCGCCTATGACCCGGCCCGCCGGTTTACCTGAGATAAGACCCTGTTCCGCCCTGAAACGACCCGCAGCAGGCAAGCCCGCCGCGGAGTCAGAGGGCCTGCCCGGGGACATCCTGCGACCCTTGGGCCGGAACGACAGCCCTCAAACCCCGGTTCGATCCACCGGAGCGGCGGAGGATCCGGGGCCGGGGCCAAGGCCGCTCTGCCTCAGCCGGTGACGGCAAGCGCATCCGGGAAATTCTGATAACAGACCGGGCGCAGGAACCGGCGGATCGCCAGCGTGCCGACAGAGGTGGCGCCGAAATTGGTCGAGGCCGGGTAAGGCCCGCCGTGGACCATGCTGTCGGCGACCTCGACCCCGGTCGGATAGCCGTTCACCAGGATGCGCCCCGCCTTGCGCTCCAGCACCGGCAGCAGTTGCCGGGCCAGGGCCGTGTCGGCCTCGTCCATCTGCAGCGTGGCGGTCAGCTGCCCTTCGAAGCCCTTGGCAAGTTCGATCATCTGCGAAGGTTCCGAAACCCGGATGGCCAGGCCGAGCGGGCCAAAGACCTCTTCGCCCAGCACATGGTCATTCAGGTAGCTGGCCATGTCGGTCTGGTAAAGATTGGGGGAGGCCTGCCGCCCCTCGTCCGCCGTTGTCAGGACCGGGCGGACGGCGTTGCGGGTGTCGAACCGCGCCTTGCCGCGCCGGTAGGCGGCGGCGATCCCATCGGTCAGCATCGGCTGCGGGGCGACTTTCGCCAGCGCCTCGGCGGCGGCGGCCACCACGGCGTCGCCCTCGGGCCCCTCGGGGATCACGGCGATGCCTGGGTTGGTGCAGAACTGCCCCGCCCCCATGGTCAGCGACCCGGCCCATCCGGCGCCGATCTCGGCCCCGCGCGCGGCGGCGGCGGCGGGCAGGATGAACATCGGGTTGACGGAACCCAGCTCTCCGAAAAAGGGGATCGGCTCGGGCCGCTGCGCACAGAGGTCGAAGAGCGCGCGCCCGGCGCCCAGAGAGCCGGTGAAGCCGACCGCGCGGATCAGAGGGTGCTGGACCAGGGCCTGGGCATAATCCACCTGATCGCCCTGGATCAGCGAGAAGACACCGGGATGCATGCCACAGCGGGCAATGGCGGCATGGATCGCCTCGGCCACGATTTCGCCTGTGCCGGGATGGGCCGGGTGGCCCTTGACCACCACCGGGCATCCGGCGGCGAGCGCGGCGGCGGTGTCGCCCCCGGCGGTCGAAAAGGCGAGCGGGAAGTTCGACGCGCCAAAGACGGCCACCGGGCCGATGGGGCGCTGCATCATCTTCAGGTCCGGGCGCGGCAGCGGCTGGCGGTCGGGCAAGGCGGGATCGTGGCGGATGTCGAGGTACGCCTCGCTGCGGATATGCGTCGCGAAAAGGCGCAGCTGCCCGGTGGTCCGCCCCCGCTCGCCCTGCAGGCGCGCCTCGGGCAGGCCGCTTTCGGCGGTGCCGATGGCGGTGATGTCCGCGGCGCGCGCCTCGATCTCGTCGGCGATGGCGTCGAGGAAGGCCGCCCTGTCCTCACGAGAGGAATAGCCATAAGTCCAGAAGGCCTCTTCGGCGGCCTGCACGGCCCGGTCCACGTCACCGGCCGTTCCGCGCGACACGGCAAAGCCCGGCCCGTGCAGCGGAGTGGAGGTGAAGGTATCCGCCCCCATCGTCCAGTCCCCGGCGATCAGGTGTTTTCCATGCGGCGTGAAGGTCATGTCGGTGCTCCTCGGGATCGGTTCAGCGGTGAATTGTCCGCCTTGGTAGACGCTTTCGGCTGCATCTGCCACCGCTCCGGGCGCCGGTGTCCTCAGCCGACGAGATCGACGTCATAGGCCGCCAGCTTGGCGTCCGAACTGGCCAGGCGCAGCCCCTCGCATCGGGCCTGGGCAACCAGCATCCGATCGAACGGATCCGCGTGATGCAGGGGCAGGGCCGCGGCGGCCTCGGCATGGGTCCACGAGATCGGCAGCGGGCGGCATCCGGCATCCACCGCGATATCGAACAGCTCTTCGGGCACGTCGAGCTTGCCGATGGCCCGCTTGATCCCGATCTCCCACACGCTGGCGGCCGAGATATAGAGCTCTCCCCCGCCGATGGCCGCGCGCTGGTCCGCCGACAACCGGGGATCGTCCAGCAGCGCCCAGAGCAGGACATGGGTGTCCAGCAGCAGGCGCATTCAGTCCCCGGCCGCGCGGTCGAACATTTCGGCGATCTCGTCGTCGCCGGCAAAGATATCCGCAGGCAGCGTGAACGCCCCGGCCATCGCGCCGATCAGCGGGCGCCCGACCGGGCGGTCGGCGGCCACGATCTTGGCCACCGGGCGGCCATAGCGCGTCAGCTCTATCGCCTCTCCCGCTTCGACGCGGCGAATGATCTCGGCGAACTGGGCCTTGGCCTCGGCAATGGCGATCTGCATGGGACACCTCTCGTGTTGACCAAGATATAGGTCAGAATGCCGGGGATCGCAAGCGGACGGTCGCCCCGCTGCCGGTTTTCTGATCGCTTTCGCCCTGTCCCGGCGCGCCGCCCGGCTAACCCCAAAATATTCCTAGCACGAATATTATTTTCTCACTACAGTGACTCGGGAGACCTTTAACGCTCTTCGGAGGACCCATGTGCGGCATTGTAGGCCTGTTTCTCAAGAAGGATGAGCTGCGGCCCCGTTTGGGCGACATGCTCACCGACATGCTCATCACCATGACCGACCGTGGCCCCGACAGTGCCGGGATCGCGATCTATGGCGATTCCTCGGACAATCTGAAGATCACCGTTCAGTCCGACACCGACGCGGATTTCGACGGGCTGGAGGCGGCGCTGGCCGGGCATCTGGGCGCGCCCGTGACGATGCGCCGGATCAGCACCCATGCCGTGCTGAGCGTCCCGGCCGAGGCCGGCGCGGCGGCAACCGCTTTCCTGGACCAGCGCGGCATCCGGATCATGAGCGCGGGCACCAGCATGGAAATCTTCAAGGAGGTCGGCCTGCCCCGCGACGTGGCCGACCGCTTCGGCATTCGCGGCATGGGCGGCAGCCACGGCATCGGGCACACCCGGATGGCCACGGAATCCGCGGTGACGACGATGGGGGCGCATCCCTTTTCGACCGCGCCGGACCAGTGCCTGGTGCACAACGGCTCTCTGTCGAACCACAACGACATGCGCCGCCGCCTGGCGCGCAAGGGTGTCCACACCCGGACCGAGAACGACACCGAGGTCGGCGCCGCCTATATCTCGTCGCGCATCGCCGAGGGCGCTTCGCTGGGCGAGGCGCTGGAGGGCACGCTGAAGGACCTCGACGGCTTCTTCACCTTTGTCACCGGCACGCGGGACGGGTTCGGCGTGGTGCGCGATCCGATTGCCTGCAAGCCCGCCGTGATGGCCGAAACCGGGGATTACGTGGCCTTTGGCAGCGAATACCGCGCCTTCGCCAACCTTCCCGGGATCGAGGCCGCGCGCGTCTGGGAACCCGAACCCGCCACCGTCTATTTCTGGGAGCGCTGAGCCATGCCCGTTCTGGACATGCTGACAACCGAATTGCGCGACGTGAACGCCGCCCTGCATACCGCCGCCAGGGGCCAGGCGAACGAGGCCTATGTGATCGAGAACCCGCGCGGCGCCCATGCCATCGCGGTCGGGCTGGACGGGCCGGTCTCGGTCACCGTGAAGGGCTCGACCGGCTATTACTGCGCGGGCATGAACAAGACCGCCACCGTGCATGTTCAAGGCTCCGTCGGCCCCGGCGTGGCCGAGAACATGATGTCGGGCGAGGTGATCGTGGATGGCGATGCCAGCCAGTATGCCGGGGCGACCGGGCATGGCGGGCTGCTGAACATCCGGGGCAATGCCTCGTCGCGCTGCGGCATCTCGATGAAGGGGATCGACATCGTGGTGCATGGCTCCATCGGGCATATGTCGGCCTTCATGGCGCAAAAGGGCAACCTGGTGGTGCTGGGCGATGCGGGCGAGGCGCTTGGCGACAGCCTGTACGAGGCGCGGCTTTTCGTGCGCGGGACGGTGAAATCCCTGGGCGCGGACTGCGTGGAAAAGGCGATGCGGCCCGAACATACCGCCCTGCTGGCCGACCTGCTCAAGCGCGCGGGCGCCGATGCCCGCCCCGAGGAATTCCGGCGCTACGGCTCGGCCCGCCAGCTTTATCATTTCAACATCGACAACGCGGACCAGTATTGATGGACAAGACCCCAGCCACCGAACCGCGCCAGTCCTGGACCTTCTCGCGCGAGGTGAACGCGGAAATCCGCCGCGCCGCCGCCACCGGCATCTACGACATTCGCGGCGGCGGGGCGAAGCGGCGGGTGCCGCATTTCGACGACCTGCTGTTCCTGGGCGCCTCGATCTCGCGCTATCCGCTCGAAGGCTACCGCGAGAAATGCGAGACGGGCGTCACGCTTGGCACGCGCTACGCAAAGAACCCCATCGAGCTGAAGATCCCCGTGACCATCGCGGGCATGTCCTTCGGCTCGCTCTCGGGCCCCGCCAAGGAGGCGCTTGGCCGGGGCGCGACGATGGCCGGGACCTCGACCACCACCGGCGATGGCGGCATGACCGAGGAAGAGCGCGGGCATTCCGAAAAGCTGGTCTATCAATATCTGCCCTCGCGCTACGGGATGAACCCCGACGACCTGCGCCGCGCCGATGCGATCGAGGTGGTTGTCGGCCAGGGCGCAAAACCCGGCGGCGGGGGCATGCTGCTGGGTCAGAAGATCACCGAACGGGTCGCCGGCATGCGCGACCTGCCCGTGGGCATCGACCAGCGGTCCGCCTGCCGCCACCCGGACTGGACCGGCCCCGACGATCTGGAGATCAAGATCCTCGAACTGCGCGAGATCACCGGCTGGGAAAAGCCGATCTACGTCAAGATCGGCGGCGCGCGGCCCTATTACGACACCGCGCTGGCGGTCAAGGCCGGGGCCGATGTCGTGGTGCTGGACGGGATGCAGGGCGGCACGGCGGCGACGCAGGATGTCTTTATCGAACATGTGGGCCAGCCGACCCTGGCCTGTATCCGCCCCGCGGTGAAGGCGCTGCAGGACCTCGGGATGCACCGCGAGGTGCAGCTTGTCGTCTCGGGCGGGATCCGTTCGGGCGCTGACATGGCCAAGGCGCTGGCGCTTGGCGCCGATGCGGTGTCCATCGGCACGGCGGCGCTGATCGCCCTGGGCGACAATGACCCGCGTTACGAGGCCGAGTACAACGCCCTGGGCACCACCGCCGGGGCCTATGACGACTGGCACGAGGGGCGCGACCCCGCCGGCATCACCACCCAGGACCCCGAGTTGATGAAGCGGCTGGACCCCGAGGCCGCGGGCCGCCGGCTGCGCAATTTCCTGAACGTGATGACGCTGGAATGCCAGACCATCGCCCGCGCCTGCGGCAAGAGCCACGTGCACAACCTGGAACCCGAAGACCTCTGCGCGCTGACGATGGAGGCCGCCGCCATGGCGCAGGTGCCCCTGGCGGGCACCGACTGGTGGCCCGGCAAGGCCCAGTTCTGAGAATGCGCCGCCCCCCGCTCTGACGCGACATCCAAGCAGCGGGGGCCCGGGGGGACCCCCGAGCCGACAACCACCGGGACGGAAGGACCAGACGATGAGCGACCTCGCCACATTCGCCGCCGAGCGCGGCGTGAAGTATTTCATGATTTCCTACACCGACCTGTTCGGCGGCCAGCGCGCCAAGCTGGTGCCCGCCCAGGCCATCGCCGGGATGGAGCAGGACGGCGCCGGGTTCGCGGGCTTTGCCACCTGGCTGGACATGACGCCCGCCCATCCCGACATGCTGGCCGTGCCCGACCCTGCCGCCGTGGTGCAGCTGCCGTGGAAGCCCGAGGTCGCCTGGGTCCCCGCCACCTGCGTGATGGAGGGCGAAGAGATCGAACAGGCCCCGCGCAACGTGCTGCGCCGCATGGTCGACGCCGCCGCCGCCGAAGGGCTGCGGGTGAAGACCGGGGTCGAGGCCGAGTTCTTCCTGCTGACACCCGAGGGGGACCGGATTTCGGATGTCCACGACACCGCGGCAAAGCCCTGTTACGACCAGCAGGCCGTGATGCGCCGCTACGACGTGATCGCCGAGGTCTGCGATTACATGCTCGGCCTCGGCTGGAACCCCTATCAGAACGACCACGAGGACGCGAACGGCCAGTTCGAGATGAACTGGGATTTCGACGATGCCCTGGTGACCGCCGACCGGCACAGCTTCTTCAAGTTCATGGTGAAATCCGTGGCCGAGAACCACGGGTTGCGCGCGACCTTCATGCCAAAGCCGGTCGAGGGGCTGACGGGCAATGGCTGCCACGCCCATATCTCGGTCTGGGACATTGCGGGGCAGGCCAATGCCTTTGCCGGGGCGGGCACGGGCCAGACCGGCGAGGTGGGGCTGTCCGAAAAGGGCGCGCATTTCCTGGGCGGGATCATGCAGCACGGCGAGGCCCTGCCCGCGATCACCAATCCGACGGTGAACAGCTACAAGCGCATCAATGCCCCGCGCACCATTTCGGGCGCCACCTGGGCGCCCAACACGCTGACCTGGACCGGCAACAACCGCACCCACATGGTCCGTGTCCCCGGGCCGGGCCGGTTCGAGCTGCGCCTGCCCGACGGCGCGGCCAACCCCTATCTGCTGCAGGCCGTGATCATCGCGGCGGGCCTGTCGGGGCTGAAGGGCAAGGCCGATCCCGGCCCGCGCCACGACATCGACATGTATGCCGAGGGCCACACGGTCAAGGACGCCAAGCGCCTGCCCCTGAACCTGCTGGATGCGATCCGCGCATTCGAGGCCGACGGCACGCTGACCGCAATGCTGGGCGCCGGGTTCTCGGCCTCTTACGCCAAGCTCAAGCGGCAGGAGTGGAACGCCTATACCGCGCATTTCTCGCAGTGGGAAAAGGACAATACGCTGGATATCTGAGCCGGGCCGCCGCCCTGCCCCGGCCCCGCGCCGGCGGCTTGGTGGTGGAAACCGCGCCGCGTCTGGATTAATTCAGACACAGGCGGCGGAGGTAAAGCAGCGCTCATGAAGGACAAGAAGCCCGAAACGATTGCCCTGCGCCAGGATCCCCATGCCGTGCGAGAGCCGCGCGAGCGCAACCTGGAGCTGGCCATCGGCCGCCAGATCCGCGAGCTGCGCAAGCGCCAGCGGATGACGGGAACCGAGCTAGCCGCCCAGGCCGGGCTGTCCGTCGGCGCCATGTCCAAGATCGAAAACGGTGTGATCTCGCCATCGCTGGCAACACTGCAGGCGCTGGCCGATGCCCTGCGGGTGCCGGTCGTGCATCTGTTCACCGGGTTCGACCAGCCGCGCGGCGCGATGCATGTGAAGGCCGGCGAAGGGGTCGAGATCAAGCGCGAGGGGACGCGTGCCGGGCACCAGTACAACCTGCTGGGCCATATCGGCTCCACCGACAGCGGCGTGGTGGTGGAACCCTACCTGATCACCCTGACCGAGGACACCGACATCTTTCCCGTCTTCCAGCACGCGGGGATCGAGTTCCTGTACATGATCGAGGGCACGCTGGAATACCGCCACGCGGAAACGCTCTACATCCTCGAACCCGGCGACTCGCTGCTGTTTGACTCCGACGCGCCGCACGGGCCGGAACGGCATCTGCAGCGCCCGATCCGCTATCTGTCGATCATCTGCTACCCGCAATAGGCCGCGCGGCCCGGATCCGCCCGCCCGCCGCAAGGCCGGGATCCGGATCGCTGCGCGCCGCTTGGGCCGGTTCGCCGTTGTGACTTGCGAATTATGCAACAAAACTGTCTGCATTTGCATTTTTGGTAATCAACAAAGACGGTCTACACTTGGTCAACATCAAGGGAGGAGACCATGAGTATTCCACGTTGGCGCAGCATCTGCGCCGCGAGTGCCGTTGCACTTGCCGCGTCTTTTGGCCCGGCCATCGCCGGCCCGGCAGACGACACGCTCCGCGCCGCCATGGCCGAGGAGATCCTGAACCTCGACTACAACTACACCACCAAGCGCGAATACATCATCCTCGCGCAGCTGACCGATGCCACGCTCTTCGACCTCGACCCCGCGACGCAGGAATTCAATCCCTCGGTTGCCACGGGCTATGACTGGGTCGACGACACCACGCTCGACGTCACCCTGCGCGACGATGTCAAATTCCACGACGGCAGCACGCTGACGCCCGAGGACGTGGCCTATACCTACAACTGGATCGCCAGCCCCGACAGTGAATCCAACGCCAGCGGAGTGGTCGAACGCTGGCTGGACAATGCCGAGGTGACCGGGCCGAACACTGTCCGCTTTCACCTGAAATCGGTCTATCCGCTGGTGCTGCGCGACATGTCCAACCGCATCATGCTGCGCAAGGCCGGCACCTATGACGCGGGCGGAACCATCGACCGCAACGCCATGTCGAGCAACCTGATCGGCACCGGCCCCTACAAGGTCGTCAGCTTCGAGCCGGGCACCGAACTGGTGCTGGAGCGGTTCGACGACTTCTTTGGCGACAAGCCCGCCATCGGCAAGGTCGTGGTGCGCAACATCCCCGATATCGGCACCCAGCAGGCCGAGCTGATGTCGGGCGGGATCGACTGGATGTTCAAGGTGCCGCTGGACCTGGCCGAAAGCCTGGGCGCGACACCGATGGCCGAACACCTCAGCGGGCCGGACCTGCGGATCGGGTTCATCGTGCTCGACGCGCATGGCTATACGGATCCGGACGGACCCCTGACCAACCTCAAGGTGCGCCAGGCGATCAACTATGCGCTGAACACCGAGGAAATGGCCAAGTACCTGATCGGCGGCTCGGCCGAGGCGATCCATACCGCCTGCCATCCGGCTCAGTTCGGCTGCGATCAGAACGTGACCGCCTATCCCTACGACCCGGAAAAGGCCAAGGCCCTGCTGGCGGAAGCAGGCTATGGCGAGGGCTTCCCGCTCGAACTCTGGGCCTATCGCGACAAGGCGGTGGCCGAGGCGATCTCGGCCGATCTGACCAAGGTCGGCATCGACGTCGACCTGCGCTATGTGAAGCTGGAAAGCCTGAACCAGGCCCGGGCGGCACGCGAGATCCCGGCCTATGTCGGCACCTGGGGCTCGGGCGGCACGGCGGATACCGCGGCCATCGCGCGGATCCATTTCTCGGACAGCGACCGCAACCTGTCGGGCGACGAGGCGCTGCAAGAACTGGTCCTGTCGGCCGAACAGACGGCCGACCAGGCAAAGCGCAAGGCGATCTATTCCGAGGCGATCGGCAAGATCGCGGACGAGGCCTATTGGGCGCCGCTCTTCTCGTACTCGGCGAATTATCTGGTCTCGCCGCAGCTGTCGTTCCCGCTGGACCCGGATGGTCTGCCGCGGCTGCAGCACGCATCCTGGAAGTGAGCTGACCCCTGCGGGGGCCGCATCCGGCCCCCGCAACGAAAGGACCCAAACTCATGCTGCGTTACATCGCGCTGCGCGGGCTGCTGGCGTTGCTTGTCGCCTTCACCGTCTCGCTTGCCGCCTTCCTGTTGCTGAATGTCGCCGCCGATCCGGCCCAGGCCATCGCCGGCGAGGACGCCACCCCCGATGTGGTCGAGGCGATCCGCCAGCGCTACGGTCTGGATCAACCGCTCTGGGTGCGCTACGGCGAATGGCTGGGCGGCGTGCTGCAAGGCGATTTCGGCGAAAGCTATTACTGGCACAAGCCGGTCGCCGAACTGGTCGCGGACCGCGCGGACGAGACGATCACCCTGGCGCTGTCGGCGCTGTCGGTGACCATCCTGATCGCCATCCCCCTCGGTGCGCTGGCGGCGCTGAACCCCAACAGCTGGATCGACCGGGTCGCCCTGGGTGTCGCGGTTTCGGCCCAGGCGGTGCCGAACTTCTGGCTGGGGCTTATCATGATCATCCTCTTCGCGGTGATGATCCCGATCTTCCCGGTCTCGGGCGATGACACGTGGAAGCATTTCGTGCTGCCGGCCTTTGTCCTGGGGGCCTCCTCCGTCCCGGCGGTGATGCGTCTGACCCGCACCGGGCTGATCGAGGTGATGGGCGCCGATTACGTCCGCACCGCCCGCGCCAAGGGCTTTCGTGGCTGGCCCCTGCTGCGCCGCCACGCGATGCGCAACGCGCTGCTGCCGGTGATTTCGGTCCTGGCGGTGCAGCTTGGCCAGAAATTCGGCGGTTCGGTTATCACCGAAAGCATCTTTGCCATCAACGGGCTGGGGCGGCTGGCGCTTGAATCGATCCTCGGCGCGGACATCCCGACCGTGCAGATGCTGATCTTTGTCTTCGCCATCGTCTTTGTCGTCATGAACCTGCTGGCCGACATCCTGAATGCGGCACTGGACCCGAGGATCCGAATCGGATGACCACCACCGACATCACCCTGTCCGCCGTCGAGGACGGCGAGACCAAGGCCCTGACGCCGGGCGAGATTTTCCGCCAGCGCATCTTTGGCCACAAGGGGTTCCTGCTGGGCGCGGGGCTGATCCTGCTGATCGTTCTGGTTGCGATCTTTGCCCCGCTGCTGGCCCCGCACGACCCCTATGCGCAGTCCCTGTCCTCGCGCATGCTGCCGCCCGTCTGGGACGACGCCGGAACATGGGACCATCTGCTGGGCACCGACCAGAACGGGCGCGACTACCTCAGCCGGCTGATCTATGGCACCCGCGTCTCGATCACCATCGGCATCGGGGCGGCCACCGTGGGCCTGTTCATCGGCGTGACGCTCGGCGTGATCGCCGGTTATTTCGGCGGCTGGCTGGATCATGCCATCAGCTTTCTGCTGACCGCGCAGCTGGCCCTGCCGGGGCTGCTGCTGGCCATGGCGCTGGTCTTCATCATCGGCCCGTCGATCTGGGTGGTGATAGGCATCGTCGGGGTGCTGCACTGGACCTATTACCTGGTTGTCACCCGTGCCGCGACACAGCGGATCCGCTCGCAGGATTTCATCGCCGCCGCCGCCGCCTCGGGCGCAAGTTCGCGCCAGATCATCTGGCACGAGATCCTGCCGAACCTGCTCAGCTCGATCATCGTGATCTTCACCTTCGAACTGGGCATCGCGATCCTGGCGGAAAGCTCGCTGTCCTTCCTCGGCGTGGGGATCCAGCCGCCGACGCCGTCGTGGGGCCTGATGATCGCCGAGGGCAAACAGGCGATGTTCTATCGCCCCTGGCTGGTGATCCTGCCCGGCATCTGCCTGTTCCTGCTGGTCATCGGCGCCAACCTGATGGGCGACGGGCTGCGCGACATCACTTCGCCGGAGGGCCGCAACGGATGAGTACGCTCCTCGATATCCGCAACCTGTCGATCTCGCTCAAACTGCCCGACGGCACGCTGCATGCGGTGCGCGACGTCAGCCTCTCTCTCGACCGGGGGCAGTCGCTTGGCATCGTCGGCGAAAGCGGCTCGGGCAAGTCGCTGAGTGCCCTGGCGCTGATGCGGCTGCTGCCGCGCGGGGCCGAGTGCCGCCCGACGCGCATGGCCTTCGACGGGCAGGACCTGCCCGCGATGCCGGATGCCGCCTTTGCCCATGAGATCGCCGGGCCGCGCATCGGCATGATCTTTCAGGAGCCGATGACCTCGCTCAACCCGGTCTATACCATCGGCCGCCAGATGACCGAGGCCGCCGTGGCGCGTGGCATGCTCTCGGGTTCGCAGGCGCGGAAAAAGGCGATCGACCTGCTCGACCGGGTCGGCATCCCCGACCCCGCCGGGCGCATGTCGCAATATCCGCACCAGATGTCGGGCGGCCAGCGGCAGCGGGTGATGATCGCCATGACCCTGATGCTGGACCCGGACCTGCTGATCGCGGACGAGCCGACCACCGCCCTGGACGTCACCGTCCAGGCGCAGATCCTCGACCTGCTGGACGGGCTGCGGCGCGAACGGCAGATGGGCATGATCCTGATCTCGCATGACCTTGCCGTGGTGGCCGAGCGCACGGACCATGTGGCCGTGATGTACGCGGGCGAGGTGATCGAACAGGGTGCCGCCGCGGCCGTGCTGCGCGCCCCGGCGCATCCCTACACCCAGTCCCTGTTGCAGGCGATCCCCACGATGGGGGCCGATCCCGCCCGCCTGGGTGCGATCCCCGGCACCGTGCCCTCGCTGATGCACCCGCCCACGGGCTGCATCTTTGCCCCGCGCTGCGGCTACCGGCGGCCCGACTGCACCAGCGCGCGTCCGCCGGTGCAGCAGGCCGGTGCGGTGCATGATTATCGCTGCGTGCTGAGCGACCCGCCGACCGCCCGCCCCCCGGCCCAGCCCCTGGCCGGGCATGGCGTCGCCGGAGGCGAACCGGTGATCGCGGCCAGCCATGTCACCCAGCTGTTCCAGTCCCGAAAGGGCCTGTTCGGCCCGAAACGCGAGATCCGCGCGCTGGACGACGTGTCGCTTGCGCTCAGGCGCGGCGAGACCCTGGCCCTGATCGGCGAAAGCGGGTCGGGCAAGTCGACCCTGGCGCGGATCATGCTGGGACTCGCCCTGCCGACCTCGGGCGAGGTGACCATGCTGGGCCGCCCGGTGGCCGAGCTGACGGGGACCGAGCGGGCCTCCTTCGTGCAGCCGGTGTTCCAGGATCCCTATTCCTCGCTCAACCCCAGGCGCCGCCTGGCCGAGATCATCGCCCGCCCGCTGGTGCTGCGCGGCGAGGGCGACAGCGTGTCCCGCGCCCGGTCGGTGGAACAGGCGATGGACCTCGTCCGCCTGCCCAAACGCCTGCTGCACACCTATCCCTCGCAGTTGTCTGGCGGCCAGCGGCAGCGGGTGGCCATCGCCCGCGCGCTGGTGACCCGGCCCGAGGCGCTGGTTTGCGACGAACCGACCTCGGCGCTCGACGTTTCGGTGCAGGCGCAGATCCTGAACCTGCTGGACGAGCTGCGCGCGGAAATGGGGCTGACCTGCCTCTTCATCACCCATGACATGGCGGTGGTGCACCAGATCGCCGACCGGGTCGCCGTGATGTATCAGGGCCGGATCGTCGAAGAGGGCAATGCCCGCGACGTGCTGTCCCGCCCCGCGAACGATTACACGCAGCGCCTGCTGGCCGCCGCGCCGCGTTTCGATGCCATGCCGGAAATGGAGGCCGCCCGATGAAAGTGAACACCCCCGGCCTGACGCCCGGGACCCTCTTTGCCCGCGAGACGCTGTGGCAATCCTGGCTGGATGTCGAGGCCGCCCTGGCCGAGGTGCAGGCCGAGATGGAGATGATCCCCGCCTGGGCCGCCGAGGGGATCCGCGCCGCCGCCACACTCGACAAGATCGGGATCGAGGCGCTGCAGGCCGACATCCGGGTGACCCATGCGCCGGTCCTGTCGATGACGCGTCTGCTGGGCCGCGCGGCGGGCGAGGCCGGGGCCTATGTCCACTGGGGCGCAACCACGCAGAACGTGATGCAGACCGGCCGCATCCTGCTGATCCGGCAGGCCGATGGCGCGATCCGCCGCGCGCTTGGCGCCGCGCTGGACCGGCTGGCCGAAATGGCGGCGACCCATGCCGGCACGCTGATGGCGGGGCGCACCAACCGCCAGCACGCGCTGCCGATCACCTTCGGCTTCAAGGTCGCCGGCTGGATCGAGGAACTGACCCGCGCGGTCGACCGGCTTGACGGCGGCGGGCGGCGGCTTTTCGTGCTGCCCTTTGGCGGGGCGGTCGGGGCGATGCACGCCTTTGGCCCGCAGGGGCAGGAGCTCAACACCCGCCTTGCCGCCCGGTTCGGGCTGGGCGCGCTGCTGGTCCCGGGCCGGGCGATCAACGACCTTTTTGCCGATTACGTGGTGCAGCTTGCGCTGATGGCGATGACGATCGAACGGATCGCGGCCGAACTGTACCTGCTGATGACCGAGGAAATCGGCGAAATCTCGGAAACGCTCGATCCCGGAACGGTCGGATCCTCGACCATGCCGCACAAGATCAACCCCAAGTTCGTCGTCCGCGTTCTGGCCGAAGCGGCCGAGCTGCGCGGCATCGCCGGATCGGCGCTGGAAACCGGCCGCTCCAGCCACGAGGGCGACGCGGCCAAGAACCAGCTGCTGAGTTCGGTGCTCGACCGCGCCATTCCCCTGGCCTGGACCCTGGCCGAAGGCTTCGACGGGCTGCTGCGCCGGATCGCCGTGAACGCCCCGCGCATGGAACGCAACGCCAGGCTCAGCGGCGGGGCCATCGCGACCGAGGGCCTGATGATGCTGCTGGCCCCCCGCGCCGGGCGGGCCGTGGCGCATGACCTGATCCACCACGCGCTGGATCGCCGCGCGGGCGGCAGCGTGGCCGAGGCGCTGAAGGCCGACGGCGGGCTGAGGGCGCATCTGTCCGAAGCCGAGATCGACGCGGCGCTGGACCCGGCGAATTACTGCGGCGACAGCGCCCGTATCGCGCAGGACGCCGCGCGCATGGCGCGCGAGCTGGGGCGTCAGATCAGGTAGATCAGGTCGGCCAGCCCCGGCTCGGTGGTCCGGCGCGCCTCGACATGGGCGCAGAGCCCGTCAAGGAACACCTCGGCCAGTTCGGCGCGTGGCCCCGGGGCATGCACGCTGGCATAGGTGATCCAGGCATCCCCGGCCAGCGGGCGGATCGCCAGGCCCTGCAGCATGGTCGATGTCATGACCATCGGGTCGATCAGCGTCAGGCCCAGCCCGTGGCGCACCATTTCCACGGTAACCAGGGTGGATCCGGTTTCGAACGCGATTTCGGGGCGCAGCCCGGCCTTGCCCATCAGCTCTTCGAGCCTGTCCCGCCACAACTGGCCTGCGGCCAGGGTCACGAGAGGCTCTGCCGCCAGGGCCTCGACCCCGATTTCGGTCTCGGCAGACAGGGGGTGATCAGCGGGCATCAGGGCACAAAGGCGCGAACGCAGGACCGGCATGATGTCGATGGGGATGATCTCGTTCTGCACCGGCAGCGAGATCATCCCCATGTTATAGCCCCGCGCCGCCACCTTGCTTTCGATCTGGAACCGGCTTTCGACATGCAGGGTGCATTGCAGGTCCACCCCCTCGCGCCGCAGCCGGGCAATGGTGGGCACCACCAGCCCGTTGGCCAGCGGCGCAGCGGTCACCACCGACAGCCAGTTGCGCGTGCGGGTGCGCAGGTCGCGGGCGATCACCGGGATCTCGTCGATCCCGTCCAGCGTGTTCGATATCTGCTGATAGAACATCGCCCCCGCCTCGGTCAGTTCCAGATTGCGGCGCGAGCGCGAAAAAAGCTCCAGCTTCAGGCTGGTTTCCAGCTGTGTCAGCAAGCGGCTGGCGGCCGAGGGCGACAGGTTCATCCGCGCCGCCGCCTCTGACAGCGATCCTGTGGCGACCACGTTGCGGAACAGGCGCAGGCTCTTGATGTTCATGACGGTCCGGATGCTTGCATGATCTGCACGGTTTAGCGGAACAGGTGCAAATCAGTCAAACATTGTGCCCCGGCGGGGACCTGCCGCCTATTCCGGCTGCCCCTCGCCCCCGACCGTCGTGGCCAGCCTGACCAGTTCGACCAGAGAGCGGACGTTGAGCTTTTCCAGGATGCGCGCGCGGTGATGGTCGACGGTGCGGGGGCTGATGCCCAGGGCCAGGCCGATTTCCTTGCTCGACGCCTCGGCCGGGTTGGCCAGCACCTGCTCGACAATCTCGGTCTCGCGTTCCGTCAGGCGCGAGAACCGGGTGCGGAAGGCCTGGCGCGAGGCCTGCGCCGCGTGGCGCTCGCGGGCGATGTCCAGCGCGGATTCGATCCGCTCGACCAGTTCGGACTGGCGAAATGGCTTTTCCAGGAAGTCGATCGCCCCGCCCCGCATCGCCTGCACCGATTCGCGCACGCCGCCATGACCGGTGATGAAGACCACGGCCAGCGGCCACTGCAGCCGGTTCAGTTCCTCTTGCAGTTCCAGCCCGTTCACCTCGGGCATGCCGTAATCCAGCACCAGGCAGGCGGCGCGGCTGCCGTCGAATGCCGCCAGAAAGGCGCGGGCCGACTCGAAGGCCTCGACCGCAAAGCCGCGCTGCCGCAGGGCGCGGGTCAGCGAGGTGCGGATGTCCTGATCGTCGTCGACGATGAAGACCAGGCGTTCAGTCTCGCTCATGCCGCGCCTTTCCGGACCTCGGCCAGGTCCACGGTAAAGTTGAACCGCGCGCCCCGCGGCTCGCGGCGTTCATGCCAGAGCCGCCCGCCGTTGGCCTGTACGATGGACTGGCAGATCGACAGGCCAAGGCCCATCCCGCTGGGTTTTGTCGTCTCGAAATCGGTGAACAGCCTGATGTTGGGATCGACCCCCGGCCCGTTGTCGGCCACGCTCAGCAGCACATGCCCGTTATCGACCCGGGCGGTGATGCGCACCTGCCGGTCGGCCTGCGAGGTCGAGGCCAGCGCCTCGATCGCGTTGCGGATCAGGTTGACCAGCACCTGCGCGATCTGCAGCCGGTTGGCATGGATCGGCGGCAGCGGGCCGGGTTCGACACTCACCTTGACGCCCGCCGCCCGCGCCTCGGCCCGGACAAGGTGGCCGGTCTGCTGGATCAGGTCGGTGAGGTCGAAATCGCTGCGGATCCCCTCGTCCCGCCGGATGAAGCCGCGCAATGCCTTGATGATCTCGCCCGCCCGCATCGACTGTTCGGCGATTTCGTGCAGCGTGGCGCGCAGTTCGCTGTCGGCGCCGGCCAGCTGGTCCACCGCGTAAAGCGCGCTGTCGGCATTCTGGGCGATGGCGGTCAGCGGCTGGTTCAGCTCATGCGCCAGGCCCGCGGCCATCTGCCCCAGCGTCTTGTCGCGCGACAGGTTCGACAGCTCGCGGCTCAGCTCGGCGATCTGGTCCTCGGTCTGGCGGGCCTGGGTGATGTCCTCCATCGTCAGCACATAGTGCAGCGGTTTGCCGTCGAGGTTGAAGATCATGATCGCATCGAGCGCGACCCAGATCGTGCTGCCGTCGCGCCGCTGGCAGCGCAGCTCGCGGTTGATCTCGTGCGGGAGGCTGCCCTGCGCCGCGTCGAACAGCAGGAACCGCGGGTCATCGGGATGGGCCAGTTCGGCAAATGTCATGCCCGCCAGCGTGGCGGCGTCATAGCCGGTGATATCCGTGACCTTGTCGTTCACCCGCAGGAAGCGCCCGGTTTCGGCGTCGATCTGCGCCATCCCGCGTGACGACAGCTGGAAGGTCTTGCCATATTCCATCTCGGTCGCCCGCCGCGCGGCGATCTGCTGCATCAGCGTCGCATTGGCGTTTTCCAGCTCCTGATATGTGGCGGGCAGCGGCTCGGCCGGGTCCAGCTCTCCCTGCGAAATCAGGGCCGAACGCACGGCAAAGGCGCGCACCGGCTTGTAGATGTAATTCGCCAGGCCAAGCCCGCAGAGCCCGGTGATCGCCGCCACCAGAACCGCGATCCAGATATTGTCGCGCCGGTTCATCTTGATGACCTGGGTAAAGTCGCTCTCGGGCGCGTAGGCGGCCGTGATCCAGGGCAGGTTGTCATTGATCGGCGGCATCACGACCGACACATAGGTTTCGCCGTTGTAGATGAACTGCGACAGGGTCTCTTCCTCGACCGAGACGGTGCCATTGTCCATCAGATGGCCAAAGGCGGCGCGGGCGATCGGATCCTCGACATGCTGGATATCGGGAAACCGCAGTTGCCCGTTGGAATCGACGGTCTTGAGCAGGGCCTTGTCGGGGTGGGCGATCACATCGCCGTTGCTGTGGATGATCAGCGCCCGGCCCGACCGCCCGATGCGCAGCCGCGCGAGGAAGCTGGAGATATCGCTGATCTCGATATCCACCCCCACGATGCCCTTCACCCCGCCGCTGCCATCCAGCACGGGCGAGGCCAGCGTGATCCCCGGCCGCTGCGACGAGAAGAAGATATAGGGATCGGTCCAGACCGTCGTCAGCTTGTCGCGCGCCAGCACGTACCAGGGCCGGGTGCGCGGATCGTAGGTGTCGGCCGGGTCCATCCGGCGTTCCAGCACGCTGTAATCCTTGTCCCGCCAGATCAGTTCGGTGGTGCGGACACCGCCGCCGGTGCGGATGATCTTGGTGCGAAAGGCGTCGCGCTCGGGGTCGCGCATGACATAGACGAAAGAGCCGTCCTCGGTCCCGTGATAGAGGCCCGAGAATTGCGGCGCGAATTGCAGCTGCTGGAACAGCAGACGCTCCAGCAGTTCGGGCACGTCGCTGGCGATCACCTGATCCTGCGCCAGCCGCGCCGACAGCTCGGCGGCCCCGCGTGCCGGGCTGAGGAAGCCGCGCGAATGTTCGATCGCATTGGTGCCCACGTCGCTCAGCAGTTCGCGCGCATGATCCAGCAGGGCGCGTTCCGAGGTGACATAGGATGAAAAGACCACCGCCAGCACCGCGATGAACTGCAGCCCGGCCAGTCCGATGGCCAGCATGGCGCCAAGTGATATCCGCATGGGGTCAAGCCTCCCGCATCGGCGGCCAGCCGTGCCTTGCCCGCTCTGGTCGAGTTTCCACATTCTGGCCTTCGGCGCAACTCCGCCGGGGGCTGTCGGGCATAGGCAATATTACGCAGGCAATCACGCGTATTCCGTGTTTCCGCCTTCTGTGACAGGCTCTTGGTCAGAAACCGCGCCGCCAATACCATCCCCAATCCAAGGTGCGGGTCTGTATTTGATAAATACCTTTTACAGTGCTTGTGAGTGGGCGCTATCGCAATTCGTTTATTCAGGAAACCGGTGTCGGATACCTTGTCCGGCGCCGGTTTTTCCGCGTTCCGCCCGGGTGAGGCGCAGGGCCGCCGGTGTCAGGCGGCGATCCCCTCGAACCGCGCCTTGAGCTGCAGACCCAGCAGGCCCGAATAGAACCGGCCCTGCGCCAGGTTGCCGCCCATGAACCACAGGCCCGGCTGCGCGGTCGGTTTCCACATGTTGCGCAGCTCTCCCTGCCAGGGCCCGGGATCGCCCGGCGTGCCCGAGCCATAGCCCCAGCACCGCCCGACGCGCTCGGCCGTTGCGGGGTCGATCAGGCGCGCGACCCATTCCTCCATCGAGCCGAAGCCGGTGGCATAGACGATGGCATCGGCCTCCAGCACCTCGCCGCCCTCCAGCTCCATCCCGCCCGGCAGGATCCGCGCGATGCCCTTGCCGGAGCGCAGCGCGATGCGCCCGTCCATGACCATCTGGCAGGCGCCCACGTCGATGTAATAGCCCGAGGCCGCCCGCTGATAGGCCATCAGCCCGGCCCCGTCGGCACCGAAACCCACCAGGAAACCGGTGTCGGCCAGCGCCTTGTAGAACGGCGCCTCGTCCTGGCGGATCTGGTCCCAGGTCCTGCGGCTGTTGACCTCCTGCAGCCGCAGCGGATTCGAGGCGAGCAGCAGGTCCGCCAGGTCGGTGCTGATGCCGCGATCCACCGCATCCTGCGAGAACACGGGTTTCAGCAGCACGTCGGTCATCGTGGTCATCCGCACGATCAGCGTGGGCGAGCGCTGGATCAGCACCGGCGCGGCCCCGTTCTGGACCAGGTCGGCGGCGATGTCATGGGCGCTGTTGTTGCCGCCCACCACGATCACCCGCTTGCCGGCATAGGCTTCGCCGCTGGTGAACTGGCTCGAATGCATCTGCGGCCCGGTGAACTCGGCCTGCCCTTCGATCTGCGGGGTGCGCGGGAACCCGGCATTGCCGACGGCCATCACCAGCTGCGCGGGCCTCAGCGTGATCGGGGTGCCGTCGCGGTCCAGTTCGACGGTCCAGGTGCCGCTGTCCGCGTCATAGCGCGCGCCCGTGCATTCCGTGCGGGTCCAGACGGCCAGTTCAAGCGCATGGGCGTAGGATTCCAGCCAGTCGCCCATCTTGTCCTTGGGGGTGAAGACGGGCCAGAAATCCGGGAAGGGCATATAGGGCAGATGGTCGTACCAGACCGGATCATGCAGCGTCAGCGCCTTGTAGCGCGACCGCCACTGATCGCCGACGCGGGGGTGCTTGTCCACGATCAGATAGGGCACGCCCAGCATCTCCAGCCGCGCGCCAAGGGCCAGGCCCGCCTGCCCGCCGCCGACGATCAGCACATAAGGGGCAGCCCCCTCGGCATAGGCGTCGGTCTTGGTCTCCAGCCGTTCCTTCCAGTTGCGCCCGTGCGGATCGTCGTAAAGGCCCGTCCGGCGGCGCTGGCGCAGCGGCTCCTCATGGCCCTTCAGCTCTTCCAGCGCGGTGAGCAGGGTCAGGCAGCGCCCGTCCTTCAGGCGGACATATCCCCGCCCGCGGCCCAGCGTGGTCTCGAAAGAAATGAAGCCCTCGCTCGCCCCGGGGTCGGTGGCCAGCGACACGGCTTTGAACCCCGCACCGGGCCCCTGACGCGCGGCAAAGGCACCGATCTCTTCCGCGCCCTCCACCGTCTGCAGCGTCCAGTCCAGCGCCAGGAAGTCGCGCCAGAACCCGCCGGGATCGAACAGCGCGGCCGTTTCCGCCGGGTAAGAGGAGGCCACAGCCGCGTTCAGCGCGGCGATCCAGGGGGCAATGGTCATGTCACGGGTCCTTGCACAGGCAGCTGTCTGCCGCGAAGGTGACCCACAGTGGCGAATTTAGTCAAACTTTATCTGACTAAATGCCGTCTTTCCCGGCCAATCATCACGGTTGCGACCAGATAACCCGGAAGACTTCGGTTAACTCTGCCCGTCGGACCCGGGCTGAGGCGCATCGCCGCCTTCGTGCCGGGGTTTGAGATGTTCGGGCAGATAGCAGCGCAGATAGGCGATGGAGGCGCGGGTCGACTCGGTCAGGAATGCGTCGGTGATCCGGCCGTGGCGGCTGTAGGACAGGGCCCAGATGCCATCCATCAGCGCAATGGAATTGGCCATCATGTCCTCCAGCGCCGCGGACTGGCCGATCTCGAAATACCTGCAGAACAGGTCGGCATAGAACCGGGCCAGCGAGGCGTTGCCGTTCAGATCGGTGTTGCGCACCTCGACGCTGACGCCGGCGCCCAGGAACAGGCGTTGCGCGGCGGGATTGGCGTTCAGATAGGCCGAGCCACGGCGCTGCCGATAGGTGACGACCTCTTGCCAGCTTTGCGGGCGCGGAACGATGGGGGCTGTCACCTGGTCGGCGATCTGGCGGTGATAGCGCTCGGCCAGCATGACGAAGGCGGCGTTCCGGTTGGGAAAGAAGTGATAGACCGAGGCAAGGGGGATATCCGCCCGCGCGGCGATATCTGCCAGGCTGATATTCTCGTCCTGCCGCTGCTCCAGCAGATAGGCCGTCGCATCAAGCAGCGTCTCCAGCCGCTTGACCCCGCGCTTGCGCAGTTTCCGGGATTTCCCGTCGATTTCGACTTTTTGTTCCATGCATCGCTTGCCGGTTGCCCCGCCCATCTAGACGCTTGGGACAGGCAAGATCAACGCGACCGTGCCACGCAGGCCGCTTCCGGTCAGTGCCCGCGACAGGGGCGCAGGAGGGTGAGTCGCCGCAATTTTAGCCGAATTTCATTTCACTTTTGGGCGGCGATTGACGGAAACTCAGCGCATGCACACCCCCGAGGTCATCGCGGAATGATGGCAAAAATCGAAGCTTATCCATTATATATCAATACTATATACCAGATATTCCGATGCACCCCTCAAAGCCGGATCTCCCGCAGTTTCCGAAATTTAGTTGAAAATCATCTTCACAGGACTCCATCCCCGCTCTACCGTTCATGCAAGTCTGCAAAAGGGGCACGGCATGTGGCGCAACACCAAGGACCGAGAGCTGCGCGACCGCGCCGCCGAGGTCATTCCCGGCGGGATGTACGGACACCAGTCCACGGCAATGATGCCCGAGGGATTTCCGCAATTCTTCACCGGGGCCAAGGGCACCCGGATCACCGATGCCGATGGCAATGAATATATCGACTACATGTGCGCCTACGGGCCGAACCTGCTGGGTTATCAGCAGCCCGACGTGATGCGCGCCGTGGCCGAGCAGCAGGGCAGGATCGACGCCTCCACCGGCCCCTCGCCGCTGATCGTCGATCTGGCCGAGGCGATGGTGGGCATGATCTCGCATGCCGACTGGGCGATGTTCTGCAAGAACGGGGCCGATGCCACGATGATGGCGCTGATGATCGCCCGGGCCTACCGTGACAAGCGCAAGGTGCTGGTCGCGCGCAACGCCTACCACGGCTCGATGCCCTGGAACACGCCGCGCCCCGCCGGGGTGGTGGCCGAGGACCGCGCCCATCTGATCTATTTCGACTATAACGACACGCAGAGCCTGGCGGATGCCGCGAAACAGGCCGGGGACGACCTGGCCGGCATCTTTGCCGCGCCTTTCCGGCACGACACCTTTGCCGACCAGTCCCTGCCCGATGCCGAATATGCCCGCACCGCGCGCCGGATCGCGGACGAATACGATGCCCTGCTGATCGTCGACGACGTGCGGGCCGGGCTGCGGCTGTGCCGCGATTGCTCGTGGGAAACCGTGGGCGTGCGCCCCGACCTGTCGGCCTGGGGCAAGGTGCTGGGCAACGGGCAGCCGATCTCGGCCCTGGTCGGCAACAACCGCGCGCGCGCAGCGGCCAGCCGCATCTTTGTCACCGGATCCTTCTGGTTTGCCGCGGTGCCGATGGCCGCCGCGATCGAAACCCTGCGCATCGTGCGCGAAAGCGATTACCTGGAAAGACTGACCGCCATCGGCGAGCAGTTCCGCGCGGGCCTTGCCGCCCAGGCTGTCGAGTTCGGTTTCGGCCTGCGCCAGACCGGCCCCGCCGCCACGCCCATGGTGCTGTTCGAGGATGACCCGGACTTTCGCCTGGGCTACGGTTTCTGTCGCGAGGCCATGACGCGGGGTGTCTACATGTCTCCGTATCACAACATGTTCATGAATGCCGCGATGACCGAAACGGATGTTGCGCAGACCCTTGAGGCGACTGGCGCCGCCTTCGAGGCCATCAAGAAGAGCCGCGCCTCTCTCAAGCCGTCGCCGGTGCTGGCGGCTCTGATGGAGGCCTGAGACGGTGAAACATGCGCCAACAGGGAAAAACAAAATGATGCAACGCAAATTCAAGCACGGGCTGACCGTCATCGCGCTTGCCGGGACCGCGCTCTTCGCGCCGCCCGCGCAGGCGCAGGGCAGCGACACGCTGGTCATCGCCCGGTCGATGGACGTCAACTCCCTCGACCCGGCGCGGGCCTTCTGCGACACCTGCCAGTTCTACCTCACCGCCGTCTACGAGACGCTGGTGACGCTGAGCGCGGACAACGAGACCCTTGTGCCGAACCTTGCCGAAAGCTGGGAGGTGAACGCCGACTTCACCGAGTTCACCTTTCACCTGAAGGACGCGACCTTTGCCGACGGTTCGCCGGTCGAGGCCTCGGACGTGGTCTGGAGCATCCTGCGGCTGAAGAACCTCAAGGGCTCGCCCTCGTTCCTGATGGACGGGCTGGTCAGCGCCGAGGCGACCGATGCCAAGACGGTTGTCTTCAAGCTCGACGCGCCGTCGTCGGAGTTCCTCAACAAGATCTCGGCCTCCTACGCCGGGGTCGTCAACGCCGAACTGGCCGAGGCCAACGGCGCGACCGCAGGCGATGACGCGGCCGAGACCGACAAGGCCGAACCCTGGTTCCTGGCCAATTCCGCGGGTTCTGGCCCCTACAAGCTGGCCAGCTATGCGCCCGATGCCGAACTGCGCATGGCCGGCAACACCGACTATTACGGCGATGCGCCGAAGTTCTCGGAAATCGTGGTCACCCAGATCCAGGACGCGGTCAGCCAGGCGCAGGCGCTGGAAACCGGCCAGGCCGACATTGCCATGCAGATCGACCCGGATACGGCCCGTTCGATCCGCTCGCAGGACGTAGTGACCGAGATCGTGCCCTCGTACAACTTCGTCTACATCGGCTTCATCCCCGGGGCCAAGGGCATGGCCGATGTGATCACCCCCGAGGTCCGCCAGGCGCTGGCGCTGGCCATCGACTATGACGGCATGCTCGACTTCACCGTCGGCGGCAACGGCAAGAAACAGGCCGCGCCGATCCCCAACGGCTTCCCCGGCACCGCCGGGCTGATCCCGCGCGAGCAGGACGTCGCCAAGGCCAAGGAGATGCTGGAGGCCGCCGGTGCCACCAATCTGAAGCTGGTCGCAGGCTATCCCAACGACAACGTCTACGGCGTCGACTTCAACATCATGATGCAGAAGGTCCAGCAGGACTTTGCCGCCGTGGGTGTCGAGCTAGAGCTGAAGCCGCTGACCTGGGCGGTCTGGCGCGACGAACTGGGTTCCGGCGAATGGCCGATCACCGCGATCTACTACGCCCCGGATTACTACGGCTCTGCGCAGTATGTGCAGTATTTCGGCATGATCGAGGGCTTTCCCTGGGCCGGCCGCGCGGGGCTGGGCCATCCCGAACTGGTGGTGAACCCCGCCGAGGCAGGCCTTTACCAGCAGGCGCTTGCCTCCTCGGGCGAGGACGCCGAGATGCTCTATACCCAACTGGGCGAAGAGATGATGAAGGATGCGATCATCCTGCCGCTCGTCTCGCCGAACCTCGTGCTGGCCTATCGCAGCGATATCGAGGGCGTGCGCTATTCGGCCTGCTGCAACCTGCCGCTGGCGGAAATCTCGCGGAAGTGACCGGATGCTCGCCTATGTCCTGAGACGGCTGATTTCGATCCCCTTTCTGCTGCTCGGGGTGGCGAGCGTCTCCTTCCTGCTATCGCAAATGACCAAGGGCGACCCGCTGGCCGCCCTTGTTCCCGAACGGATGATGTCGAACCCCGAGATCGTCGAGACGGTCAAGGCCCAGTGGGGCCTCGATCAACCCCTGCCGATCCGCTACCTGCGCTACCTCGGCAATCTGGTGCAGGGCGATCTGGGCACCTCTTTCGCGACCCGCAGGCCGGTGGCCACGGATATCGCCGAACGCCTGCCTGCCACGCTGGAACTGGTGATCGCCGCGATGATCATCGGCACCGCAATGGGCCTGACGCTGGGCCTGCTTTCGGCGCGCTTCCGCGGCTCGGCCTTTGACAGCATCGCGCGGATTTTCGCGCTGATCGGGTCCTCGTTGCCGATCTTCTGGTCCGGGCTGATCCTGCTCTATGTCCTGTCGGTCCGGCTCGCCATCGTGCCCGGCACCGGCCGCCTGCCCCCGCGCATCGCCCCGCCGCCGCATCACACCGGGTTCTATACCGTCGATGCGCTGATCGCCGGGGACCTGTCGCTGTTCGTTCAGGCGCTGACCCACCTGGCCCTGCCGGCCTTCGTGCTGGGATGGGCGGTGACCGGGATCATCACCCGGCTGGTGCGCTCTTCGATCGTCGAGGGGCTGTCGCTGGATTACGCCCGCACCGCCCGCGCCAAGGGCGCGCCGGAACGGGTCGTGCTGGTGCGCCATGCGCTGCCCAATGCGCTGATCCCGCTGCTGACGATCCTTGGCTTCACCTTCGCCTATCTGATCACCGGCGCCGTCCTGACCGAGGCGATCTTTTCCTGGCCCGGCATCGGCTCCTATGCGGTGCGCGCCGCCGGGGCGCTCGACTATCCGGCCATCGGGGGCGTGACCATCGTCGGATCCGTCGCCTTTCTGCTGGCGAACCTGCTGACCGACATCGCCTATGCCTGGGCCAATCCCCGGATCAAGGTGCACTGATGGCCGATATCACCCCCGCCGTCACCGCAGCGCCCGCCCCGCGCCGGGGCCGCCAGCTGCGCCGCCTGTCGCGCAGGCTGCCGCTGACCGCCAAGATCGGCGCCGCGATCCTGCTGTTCTGGATCCTCACCGTGCTGACCGTGCAGTTCTGGCCCCTGGCCGATCCGCTGGCGATGGTCGGCCGCCGCTTGCAGCCCCCCTCGGCGGCGCATTGGCTGGGCACCGATGCCCTGGGGCGCGATGTCTTTTCGCGCACGCTTCACGGCAGCATCTGGTCGATCCCGATCGCCATCGTGGTTGTCGCCTGTGCGGTGAGCATCGGGTCGTTCCTGGGGGCGATCTCGGGCTTCTTCGGCGGCTGGTGGGACACGATCATCATGCGGCTGGTCGATGTCACCGTCGCCTTTCCGCCGATCCTGCTGGCCATGGCTGTGGCCGCGATGCTGGGGCCGGGGCTGGCCAATGCCTCTATCGCGATGGTCATCGTCTGGTGGCCGATCTACGCCAGGCTGATGCGCGCCCAGGTGCTGGAGGTCAAGGAACGCGAACATGTCGAGGCCGCCGTCGCGGGTGGCGCGGGCGGGCTGCGGGTGCTCAGGGTGCATGTCCTGCCGCTTTGCTGGACGCCGACGCTGATCAACGCGACGATGGATTTCGGACAGGTGGTGCTGCTTGCGGCCTCGCTGTCGTTCATCGGGCTGGGGGCCACGCCGCCCTCGCCCGAATGGGGCAGCATGATCTCGGAAGGGGCGACGCGGTTCTATGACTGGTGGATCGCCTTCGGCCCCGGCATGGCGATCCTGTCGGTGGTGCTGGCGACTTCGTTCCTGGGCGACGGGCTGCGCGACCTGTTCGACCGGAGGTCCGCATGAGCGCCCCGCTGCTGAGCCTCAAGGACCTGCGGATCGCCTTTCCCGACGGCGATGGCGGCATGGCCGAGGGGCTGCGCGGTGTCGACCTGTCGCTCGACCCGGGCGAGGTGCTGGGCATCGTCGGCGAAAGCGGGTCGGGCAAGTCCATCGCGATGATGGCGCTGCTGCAGCTGCTGCCCGACAGCGCGCGCGTCTCGGGCAGCGCCAGGTTCAAGGGGCAAGAACTGATCGGCATGGCCGGCCCGCGCATCCGCCGGATCCGCGGCAAGTCCATCGGCTGCATCTTTCAGGACCCGCTGTCGGCGTTCAACCCGGTGCTGCGGATCGGCGACCAGGTGGCCGAGGCGATCCTGCTGCACGACAGTTCCCGCTCGCGCCGCGACGCGATGAAGGCGGTGGAGGGTCTGTTCGAACGTGTCGCCATCCCCCAGCCCGCCCGGCGGCTGCGCCAGTACCCGCATGAGTTCTCGGGCGGGATGCGGCAGCGGGCGATGATCGCTATGGCGCTGGCCAACAGTCCCGAACTGCTGATCGCGGACGAGCCGACCACGGCGCTGGACGTCACGGTGCAGGCGCAGATCCTCGACCTGCTGCGCGACCTGCGGCGGGACCTCGGCATCGGCATGGTGCTGATCACCCACGACCTGGGCGTTGTCGCGGGCATCGCCGACAAGATCGCGGTGATGTACGGCGGGCGGATCGTCGAACGCGGGGCGACGGATCCGGTGTTCTACGAGACCGCGCATCCCTATACCGCCGGTCTGATCGGCGCGGTCCCGGATATCGAAGGCACCGGCGCCCTGCGGCAGATCGAAGGCACGCCGCCGTCGATCTTCACCCGGCCCGGCGGCTGTTCGTTCCACCCCCGCTGCACCCGGGCGCAGGCGATCTGCGCGCAGGAGGATCCGGCGCTGGCCGAGGTGGGCAACACCGATTGCGCCTGCCATTTCCCCCTGATCGCGACACGGACGGAGGTGGCGGAATGAAGGATATGTCGCTCGGCACGCCCGTCCTCAGCGTGCGCGACCTGACCAAGGAATTTCCCCTGCGCGGCGGTATTCTGGGGGGCGAGGTCGGCTCTGTTCAGGCGGTGTCGGGCATCTCGTTCGACATCGCCCCGGGCGAGACCTTTGGCCTTGTAGGCGAATCCGGCTGCGGCAAGTCCACACTCGGCCGGTCGATCCTGCGTCTGATCGAGCCGACGTCGGGCCAGGTGACGCTGGCCGGGCAGGACGTGACCGCAGCCGACAGGCCGGCCCT
This sequence comes from Pseudooceanicola pacificus, assembly GCF_009789075.1. Classification (GTDB taxonomy): domain Bacteria; phylum Pseudomonadota; class Alphaproteobacteria; order Rhodobacterales; family Rhodobacteraceae; genus Pseudooceanicola; species Pseudooceanicola pacificus. The sequence goes on along the minus strand of NZ_WNXQ01000006.1, from coordinate 143,842 downwards.
GCGCCAGCTGCGGCGCGAGATGCAGATCGTCTTTCAGGACCCGATGGCAAGCCTGCATCCCCGCATGACCGTGGCGCAGATCCTGGCCGAGGGGCTGCGCCTTGCCGATCTGCCGCGCACCGCGCTGAAGACCCGGATCGCCGGGCTGATCGACATGGTCCGCCTGCCCGCCGACCTTGCCTCGCGCTATCCGCACGAGCTGTCGGGCGGCCAGCGCCAGCGCATCGGCATCGCCCGCGCCCTGTCGCTGAACCCCAAACTGATCGTGCTGGACGAGCCGGTTTCCGCGCTTGACGTGTCGATCCAGGCCGGGGTGCTGAACCTGCTGGAGGAGCTGCAGAAAGAGGTCGGCTGCGCCTATCTGTTCATCGCGCACGATCTGGGCGTGGTGCGGCACATCTCGCACCGCGTGGCGGTGATGTACCTTGGCCGGATTGTCGAACTGGCGCCGGTGGATCAGCTGTTTTCCGACCCGCAGCATCCCTATACCCAGGCCCTGATCTCGGCCATTCCGCGCGCCGATCCCCGGCTAGAGCGGGTGCGCAAGCGCATCGTGCCCAAGGGCGACCTGCCTTCGCCGATGAACCCGCCGCCGGGCTGCCGGTTCCACACCCGCTGCCCCCGCGCAACCGCGGTCTGCAGCGCCGAACAGCCCGCGCTGACGGGCAGCGGCGCCGTGGTCGCCTGCCATCACCCGGGTCCGTTGACCGCCGGATAGGGGCGGAACAGGGTCTATTCCGCCAGGATCGGGGCGCCGAAGCCGGCCTCCAGCACCTCGGCAGCGTCCAGGCAGATATCCTCGCGCCAGGGGGCCGAGACAAGCTGCACGCCGCAGGGGGTGCCCCCCTCGACGCCCGACGACACGGCAACGCCGGGCAGGCCCATGACCGGCAAGGCGACCTGCGTCAGCTGCGCGTTCCAGATCCGGTCCAGCGCCTCGGGGCCGTCGAGATCCTCGTCGCGCTTGAAGGGCAGTTCGGCCGAGATCGGCATCAGCACCACCGGGTAATCCGCCAGGAAGGCGCGCCAGGCCCGGATCAGGAACGACCGGCGCACGAACAGCTCGCTGAAGCGCCGGGTGTCGATCCGCTCGGCCCGCTCGCGGAACCGGCCAAGGCAGGCCAGCGCGCCGGGATCGCCCTCGGCTTCGGCGGCGGCGATCTTGCCGGCATAGTCATCGGCAAGCCACAGATCGGTCTGCAGGTCCATCGCCTCGCGCAGGTCGGGCACCTCGGTCGGGGTATCGACGCTCCAGCCGGCGCGGCGGAACATGGCGGCGGCGCGGTCCAGGTCGTCGAGGATGCGCGGATCCGTCTGCATCCCGTTGGGACGCGGCACCAGCGCCACCCGGCGCAGGTAGGGCGCGCCGCGCAGCGGGACCGGGGCGCTGAGGTAATCCATATGCGAATAGCCCGACATGGTTTCCAGCCCCAGGCGCAGGTCGTCGACCCGGCGCGCCAGCGGACCGGCCACCGCCATCATCTGCGGGCCGATGGCCCGGTCGGGGCCGGAGGGGTTGAACATCGGCACCCGGCCCGGTGTCGGGCGCAGCCCCTGCACACCGCAGGCATAGGCCGGATAGCGGATCGACCCGGCAATATCCGTGCCATGCGCGATATGGCCCAGACCCGCGGCGGCGGCGGCCCCTGCCCCGCCCGAGGATCCGCCGGGTGTCAGCCCGTGGTCATGCGGGTTCAGCGTCGTGCCGTGGATCTGGTTCGAGGTGAACCAGCGATAAGAGAACGCCGGGCAGTTGGTCCGCCCGACAACGATGCCGCCCGCACGCCGCATGTTGGCCAGGAAGGGGCTGTCCTCTGCCGCGATCTGGTCCTTGGCCAGGTTGGTGCCGTTTGTGGTGGCATAGCCCTTCTGGTCGGCGATGACCTTGATCGTGACCGGCACACCGGCCAGCGGGCCGACCGGATCACCGGCGGCGATGCGGCGGTCCATCGCGGCGGCATCGGTCAGGGCCTCGGCGCTGCAATCCTGCACGATGGCGTTGATCACCGGGTTGATGCGGGCGATCCGGTCCAGCACCGCCTCGGTGACCTCCACCGCCTTGAGCCGGCCCCGCCGGATCCGGTCGGCAAGCTCTCGGGCGGACAGGCTGTTGGGATCGAACGGCATCTTGTGGGTCCTTCGGGATCAGGTGCTGGGCAGCGCCAGCAGACGCTGGCGGATCGAGGTTACGACATCGGCGAAATCGGGGATACTGGCCACATGCGGCGTGACCAGCACCCCGGGATGGGACCAGAGCGGGCTGTCGGCGGGCAGCGGTTCGGTGCGGAACACATCCAACGAGGCACCCGAAAGATGCCCGGCATCCAGCGCCGCGATCAGCGCGGCCTCGTCAACCTGCCCGCCCCGGCCCAGCTGGATCAGCGCGGCCCCTGCGGGCAGCCCGGCAAGGAAGGCGGCGTCGATCAGACCGTCGGTTTCGGGCGTCAGGGGCAACACGTTGATCAGGATGTCGCTGCGGGCCAGGAAACCGTCCAGCATGCCATCGGTGAAATGCGTGACACCGGGTTCGCGCGGCTCGGGCATGCGGCGGGAATAACCCGCCACCGGATAGCCCAGGGCCACCAGCGCCCGGGCGATGACCCGGCCCATATGCCCCATGCCCAGCACACCGACCCGGCGGGTGCGCGGGCTCAGCCCTTCGACCTCGCGCTGCCAGATCGCGCCCGACTGCTGCGCCAGATACCGCCCCATGCCGCGATGGTGCCAGAGCACGTGGAAGGCGGCGAACCCGGCCATCTGCAGCGCCTGATCCGGCTCTTCGACCCGGTAGACCGGCACGCCGTCCGGGCGTGAGGGGCAGGCGTCGATCGCATCGGTCCCCGCCCCGGCGGAAAAGATCGCCCTCAGCCCGGAATAGGGCGCAAAGGCATCGGCGGCGGGGACGAAGGACAGGGCGAATGTCACCTCCTCGGGGCGGGTGACCTCTTCGGGACGCAACAGGGTCAATTCCGGCGCGACCTGCGAAAAGACCGGGCGGTAGAGCGTGTGAAGGTCGATGCGGGAACAGGTCGCAACCCCGATCATGCGGTGACGGCCCCGTCGCGGTTCCACTCGGCCCCCGGCACGGCGGCCAGCAGCTGCCGGGTATAGGCCTGCTGCGGAGAGCGGAAGATCTGGTGCACGGTCCCGATCTCGACCAGCTTGCCCTTTTGCATCACCGCAATCCGGTCGCAAAGCTGCGCGGCGACCCGCAGGTCATGGGTGATGAAGAGGATCGACAGGTCCAGACGGCTGCGCAGGTCGCGCAGCAGGTCCAGCACCTGCGCCTGGATCGACACGTCAAGCGCCGAGACCGCCTCGTCCGCCACGATCAGCTCGGGCTCCATCGCCAGGGCGCGGGCGATGCCGATGCGCTGGCGCTGCCCGCCCGAGAATTCATGCGGATAGCGCGTGGCGGCATCGGCACCCAGGCCCACGATCTCCAGCAGTTCGCGGGCCTTGGCTTCGGCCCTGGCGCGGGGAATGCCACGGGCGATCGGGCCATCGGTGATCGCGCCCATGATCCTCTGGCGCGGGTTGAGCGAGGCATAGGGGTCCTGGAACACCATCTGCACCTTGTGGCGTTCCTTGCGCAGCTCGTCCTCGGACAGGGCAGCGATATCGGTCCCGCCGACCAGCACCTGCCCCGCATCGGGGGTGATCAGGCGCACGGCGGCGCGGCCCAAAGTCGACTTGCCCGACCCGGATTCGCCGACCAGCCCCAGCACCTCGCCCCGCGCGACGGTGAGCGAGACATCGTCGACCGCGCGCACCTCGCGCACCGGGCGGAACAGGCCGCCGCCGGTGCGGTAGACCTTGCGCAGGTCCTTGATCTCAAGCGCCGGCACCTCGGCCAGGGTGCGCGCCTCGGGCAGCCGGCCGGTGGGGATCGCATCCAGCAGGCGGCGGGTATAGGGATGTTCGGGCGCGCCCAGAACCCTGGCCGCCGCGCCGCGTTCGACGATCTGCCCCTCGCGCATCACGATGACCTGGTCGGCGATCTCGGCCACCACGCCGAAGTCATGGGTGATGAACATCACCGCCATGCCGTGTTTCGCGCGCAGGTCGAGGATCAGCTTGAGGATCTGCGCCTGGGTCGTGACATCCAGCGCGGTGGTCGGTTCGTCCGCGATCAGCAGCTTGGGTTCCAGCGCCAGCGCCATCGCGATCATCGCGCGCTGCCGCTGCCCGCCGGACAGCTGGAAGGGATAGGCGCGGATGATCTTGTCCGGATCCGGCAGGCCGACCTCGCGCACCAGCTCCAGCGCGCGGGCGCGGCGTTCGGCCGGGTTGAGCAGGTCATGGGCGGCAAAGACCTCGGTGATCTGCTCGCCGATGCGCATCAGCGGGTTCAGCGCGGTCATCGGCTCCTGAAAGATCATGGCGATGCTCTCGCCGCGCATCTTCTGCTTCTCGGCCTCGGGCAGGGCCAGGATATCGCGCCCGCCGAACATCGCCTGCCCGCTGCGCACCCCGACACCGGGGGGCAGCAGGCCCATCAGGGCGTTGGCGGTCATCGACTTGCCCGACCCGGATTCCCCCACGACGCAGAGGATTTCCCCAGTCGCCACGGAAAAGGTGATGTCGGCCACCGCGTTGTCGCGGTCGGCCCCGGCGGGCAGGGCGATGGTCAGGTCGCGGATATCGAGCGCGGGATCGGTCATGCGCGCGCCTTTCGCGACAGGTGCGGGTTCAACGCATCGTTCAGCCCCTCGCCGATCAGGTTCAGCGCCAGCACGGTGATCACGATGGCGATCCCGGGCAGAAAGCTCAGCCACCAGTGCTGGCGGATCACGGTGCGCGCCGCACCGATCATGTAACCCCAGGACATGGCATTGGGATCGCCCAGCCCAAGGAAGGAGAGCGAGCTTTCCAGCAGGATCGCCGTCGCCACCATGAGCGAGGCCATGACGATGATCGGCGAGACGGTGTTGGGCAGCACCTGCGCCACGAGGATCCGCCGCCGGGTCAGCCCCGCCACCCGCGCGGCATCGACAAATTCGCGCTTGCGCACCGACATCACCTCGGCCCGGACCAGGCGGGCCACCGGCGGCCACGAGACGATGGCGATGGCCAGGGTGATCGAGGTCAGCGTCGGTTCCAGGATCGCCACCAGCACGATGGCGAGCGCAAAGTTGGGGATCGTCTGGAAGAACTCGGTGAATCGCATCGCGCCTTCGTCGACCCAGCTGCCGTAAAAGCCCGCGACCGCGCCAAGCGGCACCCCGATCAGCAGGGCCACCACGGTCGACACCAGCCCGACCAGCAGCGAGACGCGCGCGCCATAGGCCAGCTGCGCGGCCACGTTGCGCCCCAGCGTATCGGTGCCAAGCGGCAGGCCATCGGTGCTGAACGGCGCCAGAAAGGGCCGTTGCACCATCTGCCAGGGGCCTTTCGGGAAGATCACCGGTGCCAGCAGGGCGATGGCGATCACCAGCAGCAGGATGATCACCCCGATCATCGCCCCGGTGTTCGAGCTGAAGCGTTTCCAGAGGGTCATGCGGTCGCTCCGATGCGGGGATCGACGATGCGGTAGACAAGGTCGGTGATGATGTTGAACAGGATCACCATCGCCGCCGAGACGATGAAGACGCCGAGGATGGTGTTGTAATCCCGCGCGGCGAGGCTTTCGAACATCAGCCGCCCGATGCCGGGCCAGGCAAAGACGGTTTCCGTCAGCACCGCGCCGCCGACCAGCTGCCCGGCCTGCAGCCCCGCCAGGGTCACAACCGGCAGGATGGCGTTGCGCAGGATGTGGCGGCGGCGGATCGCGGGGCCCGACAGGCCCTTGGCCCGGGCGGTCTTGACGAAGTCGAGCTGCGAGACTTCGAGCATCGAGGCCCGCGTCATCCGCATATAGACCGACATGAAGAACAGCCCCAGCGTCAGCGCCGGCAGGATCAGGTGTTTCAGGATGTCCAGCAGCCGGGTCAGGCCGGTATAGTTGGCGCCCACGGTCTCGTAGCCGAAGCCGGGCAGCCACCCCAGCCAGACCGAAAAGACCAGCACCGCCATCAGCGCCAGCCAGTAGAGCGGCGTGGCATAGAACAGCAGCGCCAGCGTGGTCAGCATGGTATCGGAGGCCTTGCCCACCCGCGCCGCGGCGGCCACGCCAAGGGCGATGCCGCAGGCCAGCGAGATGCCGAAGGCGGTCATCGTCAGCAGCAGGGTGGCGGGCAGCCTCTCGGCGATCAGCTGCGAGACGGGGGCGCCCTGGCGGAAGGAATAGCCCAGGTCGAACTGCACGATGCCCCAGACATATTTGCCAAGCTGCACGTGGAAGGGCTGATCCAGCCCGAACCGCTCGCGCAGCTGCTCGATCATCGCTTCGTCCGCGGCGCCGGCCTCGCCCGCCAGCACAACCGCCGGATCGCCCGGTGCGGCATGCACGAGAAAGAAGTTCAGCACCGCGATGGCCAGCAGCGTCAGCGCCGCCTTGACCAGACGCGAGAATATGGCGATGGCAATCTGCATTGACGCCCGTGCGCTCCGTTGCGAGAGGGGACCGGTCCGCGGACCGGCCAAGGCAACCGGGCCGGCGCGCGATCGGCGGCCGGCCCGGCAGAGGGTCGGTTACTGTTCGATCCAGGCCCCTCGGGGGCCGTCGTTCACACCGATGGCGGTGGTCACCAGATCCTTGACGTTGCAGCGGTAGATGGTCGGGAATTCCAGTTCCAGCAGCCATGCCACGGGCACGTCATCCACGATCTCCTTCTGGATCTCGGCATAGGCGGTTTCGCGCTCTGCCGGGGTCACCATCGTGGCGGCGGCGTTCCATTTCTCGTCCAGCGCGGGGTTGTCGTAGCCCTCGACGTTGTTCCAGGGGCTGCCCTTCTTGATCTGGCTGGCGACATAGTTGCGTGACACGCCCAGGGCCGGATCGCCGTACTGGTAGAGATAGGTGAAGGCCATGTCGTAATCCCACTGGGACGTCTTCTCGTTCCAGCCGGCGACATCGGTGCTGTCGAGTTCGACGTTGATGCCGACCTCGCTCAGGTTCTGGCGCACCGCTTCGGCCCAGCGTTGCCAGGTCTCGCCATAGGGCAGCGGCAGGACGCGCACCGGTTCCCCGTCATAGCCCATTTCGGCCAGCAGTTCCTTGGCCTTGTCGGGATTGTGGTCGTAGATCGTGACATCGTCGCTGTAGAAGTTCGTCTTGGACGAGATCGGGCCCGTGGCCACGGTGCCAAAGCCGTTCCAGACGACTTCCTTCACGAATTCACGGTCCAGCGCGTACATCACGGCCTGGCGGAACAGCTTGTTCGAGGTCGGCCCCTCGCGGTTGTTCAGCCACATCCAGGCATGCGGGGCAAAGAATTCCCAGCCCTTGCCGGTCGAGCAGACGCCCTCCATCTCGGTCAGGCGCGGCACGTCCCAGTTTTCGACCGACCCGCCGGGCAGCACGTCGACCTCGCCGGTTTCAAAGGCCACGGCGCGGGCGGCGGCATCCGGGATCACGCGATAGAAGATCTCGTCAAGATGGGGCAGGCCCTCGACGTAGTAATCCTCGTTCTTGACCAGGTGGATGTAGCTGCCCTTTTCCCACTTGTCGAACTTGAACGGGCCGGTGCCGATGGGCGTGGCGTTCATCTCGTTGGTGGCATAATCGGTGCCTTCGTAGATGTGCTTGGGCACGATCGGCATGGTGCCGACCTCGAAGGCGTTGATGAAGGGGCCAAAGGGCTCTTTCAGGGTAAAGACGACGGTGGTGTCGTCGGGCGCCTCGATGCTTTGCACATAGGCGAGCGAACTGCGCAGGCGGGCATGGGTCTCGCGCAGGAAGACATCGGCCGAAAAGACCACGTCGGCAGCGGTGAAGGGCTCTCCGTCATGCCAGGTCACGCCGTCCTGCAGTTTGAAGGTATAGACCAGCCCGTCGTCCGAGATGGTCCAGCTTTTGGCCAGGCTCGGCTGCGGTTCCAGGTCCGTGGTATAGCGCAGCAGGCTTTCGTAGATGTCGCCCGAAACCATCTGGGTCGGCCCGTTCTGCACCAGGCCCAGCATCAGCCCCGGCGGTTCCGGCTGCACGACGATGTCCAGTCGGCCGCCGTCCTGCTGCGCCAGCGCGGGCGCGGCCAGCGCCGCAGCGATCAGGAATGTTGTAGCTTTGAGGTAGGTCATGAGGTCCCTGTCTTTGTTGTGTTTGCGAGGGATGCCCCGGTTCGGCCGGGGGCGTTCTTTGGTGTTATTGCTTGTAATCCGGCGCGGCCTTGTCCAGCCGCCGCAGCATGGCCGCCCATTCCGGGTCCGGCGCATTGCCGGCTTCGGTGCTGTCATAGGCGGCCTGGTATTGCTGCGCCGTATGCTCGGCGACCTCGTCCGACAGCACGACGGGGGTCAGCCCCATGCCAAGCGCCGCGATCTGGGCCCGGCACGAGCGTTCGAGGTTCAGCGCCAGCTTCATCGCCTCGGCGATCGAGCGGCCCAGCAACAGCGTACCATGATTGCGCAGCAGCATGACGTATTTGTCGCCCAGGTCGGCCACAATACGCTGGCGTTCGTCCAGATCCAGCGCGATGCCCTCGTAATCGTGAAAGGCGACGCGGCCAAAGAACTGCGCCGACCACTGGTTCAGCGGCAGCACGCCCTCCTGGATCGACGAGACGGCAACACCCGCCACCGTATGGGTATGCAGCACGCAGACCGCATCGTGGCGCGCCATGTGGACGGCCGAGTGGATGGTGAATCCGGCGGCGTTCACCCCGGCGCCATAGGGATCGTCGACCACCGCACCGGTTTCGTCCACCGTCACCAGATTGCTGGCCGTCACCTCGTCAAAACGCAGGCCATAGGGGTTCATCAGGAACCGCTTCTCGCCATCCGGCCCGTCAGGCAGGCGGGCAGAGATATGGGTGTAGATACCGTCATCCATGCCCTCCAGCGCGATCAGCCGATAGGCGGCGGCCAGATCGCGCCTGAGTTCTGAGAGCGGGGTGTCGACGCCACCGTCGGCCATGAGAGGGGTCCTTTCTGCGATTTCCCACAGCCAAGACCATTCGGCGCCCCGAGGTCAAGGAAATTGTCGACAATACAGCAAACGACAATTACGCTGACCATGAAACGATTACCAAAGCGACGAGATGACCAGCGACAACGGCAAACCCGGATTCGAACGCCTGGCCCGCGAGGGCCTGGTCGAACGTGTGGCCGCGCTGCTGAGCAATGCGATTGTCACCGGCAAGCTGGCCCCAGGGGCGCGCCTGTCGGAATCCGTGGTGGCCCGCGACCTGGGCGTCAGCCGCGCCCCGGTGCGCGAGGCGGCGCGGCTGCTGGAAAGCTCGGGCCTTGTGGCCTATGTGCCGAACCGGGGGTTCTTTGTCCGCCAGGTCTCGGCCGATGCCATCGACGATCTTTACGAGCTGCGCCTGGTGATCGAGACGGCCGCCGTGCGCCGGCTGATCCGGGGCGACACCGGGCCGGTCATCGCCAACCTGTCGCGGCAGGTGGACGAGCTCTACCGCATCGCCGACCTCGGCCCCGATTTCGACATGCTGACCCAGGTGCAGGCCGACATCCAGTTTCACCGCCTGCTGGTCGCGGCCTCGGGCAATCCCAAGCTGCTGGCGGTGTTCGAACAGATCGCGACCGAAACCGAGTTCTCGATCATGATCGTCGGGCAGCTTTACGACGACCCGCACCGGATCGCCGAGACGCACCTGCCGATCATCGACGCGCTGCGCGACGGGGACGAGATGCGCGCGGTCGAGGCGCTGCGCTTTCACATCGTCGTCGCACAGCGGGTCGTGACCCAGAAACTCCGCCAACTGGAAAAAGAGCAGTCGACATGAAGTGCTATTACGCCGCCGAGACCGAGGCCCATGACCCCAAGTTCCGGCTGACCTACGGCAAGATGCAGCGCAATGCGGAACAGGCCGAACGCGCGACGCTGCTGCTGGCCGCGCTGGACCGGCTGAACCTGCCAGTCACCGTCCCGCCCGAGGCCCCCCGCGCTGCGCTGGAGGCTGTCCATACGCCTGCGTTCGTGACCTTCCTGGAAACCTGCTGGGACGAATGGAAGGACCTGCCGGATGCCGGGCCCGAGGTCGTGCCGAACGTCTTTCCCCGCAATGCCGAAAAGACCTACCCCAAGTCCATCGTCGCCCGCGCCGGCTGGCACATGGGCGACACCGCCGCGCCGGTCGGGCCCAACAGCTGGCTGGCGACCCGCCGTGCCGCCGACTGTGCCGTTGCCGCCGCCGACGCCGTGCTGGCGGGCGAACGGGCCGCCTATGCGCTGTGCCGGCCGCCGGGGCACCATACTTCGGCGGATGTGGCTGCCGGGCACTGCCTGATGAATGTCTCGGCCATTGCGGCCGCGCGCCTGCGCACTGGGCATGACCGGGTGGCCACGCTGGATATCGACGTGCACCACGGCAACGGCACGCAGGACATCTTTTACGACCGGGCCGATGTGATGACGGTGTCGATCCACGCGGATCCGGATGACTACTATCCTTTCTTCGTCGGCCATGCGCATGAGACCGGGCGCGGCGCGGGCGCGGGGTTCAACACCAATATTCCCCTGCCCCGCACCACCACCGACGACACCTGGATCGCCGCGATCGAGGGCGCGCTGGAGCGGATCGCGTCCTATGCCCCCGGTGCGCTGATGGTCAGCCTTGGCCTGGATGCGCATGAGAACGATCCGCTCAAGGGGATGCAGATCACCTTTGACGGGTTCCGCCGCGCCGGGGCGCTGATCGCCGCGGCGGGCCACCCGACCGTGCTGGTGCAGGAGGGCGGATACCTGTCGCCCGACCTGACCACCTCGCTGGAAAGCTTCATGACCGGCTTCCTAGGGCGCGCCGGATGAGCGCCCTGCCCGAGGCGCTGACGCGCGAGATCCTCGCCGCCGTCGACGCCGGGTTCGACTCGCAGGTGGAATTCACCCGTACGCTGACCCGCTTCCCCTCGCTCAGGGGGCAGGAACATACGGCACAGGATTTCCTGCACCGCGAGCTGCAGGCGCGCGGCTATACGATGGACCGCTGGGCCATCGAGGTCGACGACATCCGCCATCACCCCGGGTTTTCGCCCATCGACGTGGATTACGCCAATGCGATCAACGTGGTCGGCACCATGCGGCCCCGTTCGGAAACCGGCCGCTCGCTGATCCTGAACGGTCACATCGACGTCGTGCCCACCGGGCCCGAGGACATGTGGACCGCCCCGCCCTTCGAGCCACGGCGCGAGGGCGACTGGCTCTACGGACGCGGCGTGGCCGACATGAAGGCCGGGATCGCTGCCAATATCTTTGCCGTCGAGGCGCTGAAATCGCTGGGCTACCGGCCCGCCGCGACGCTCTACCAGCAATCGGTGGTCGAGGAGGAATGCACCGGCAACGGGGCGCTCGCCTGCCTTGTGCGCGGCTACCGGGCCGATGCCGCGATCATCCCCGAACCCGAGGACGACAAGCTGGTGCGCGCCAATGTCGGCGTGGTGTGGTTCCGCGTCCGGGTGCAGGGCGTGCCCGTTCATGTGCGCGAGGCCGGCACCGGCGCCAATGCCATCGAGGCGGCTTACGAGCTGATCCGGGGCCTGCGCGGGCTGGAGGCCGAGTGGAACGCGCGCAAGGGCGATCACCGGTATTTCGAGGATCTCGACCACCCGATCAATTTCAACGTCGGAAAGATCCGGGGCGGTGACTGGGCCTCCTCGGTCCCCGCATGGTGCGAGTTCGACTGCCGGATCGCGATCTACCCCGGCACCGGAGCGCAGGAGGCCGCGCGCGAGATCGAGACCCACCTGCGCCGTGTCTCGGACGGCATCCCCTTCCTCGCCAACAACCCGCCCGAGCTGATCTTCAACGGCTTTTTCGCCGAAGGCTACGTGCTGGAAGAAGGGTCCGAGGCCGAGGCGGTTCTGTCGCGCGCCCATATGGCCAGTTACGCCAAGCCGCTCGAAAGCTTCGTCACCCCCGGCTACCTCGACGGGCGCGTCTTTGTCATCTACGGCGAAACGCCCTGCCTGGTCTACGGGCCCTATTCCGAAGGGATCCACGGGTTTGACGAACGGGTCAGCCTGGCCTCGGTCAAGCGGGTGACCGGCTCCATCGCGCTCTTCATCGCCGAGTGGTGCGGGCTCGAACCGCTCTGACATGACCCCGGCCGCCCGCCGCCGGAGGGCGCATGGAATTTCTGTTGTACATAACTGACCAGTCAGTTACGTATTATCAATGTCAGACAATGAACCCCGAGAGCCCAAGTTCCGCCGCCGCGCCGAGGATCGCCCCGACGAGGTGATGGATGCCGCGCTGGTCCTGTTTTCGGAACAGGGCTTTGCCAGCACGACGGTCGACCAGATCGCGGCCAGGGCGGGGCTGTCGAAAGGCGCGGTCTATCTCTATTTCCGCTCGAAAGAGGCGATCCTTGAGGGGCTGGTCGGGCGGACCATCAACCCGGTGGTCGATGACGCCTTTGACCGGATGAGCGGCTTTCGCGGCGATCCCCGCCCCTTGCTGGCCGAATTCCTGCGCAACATCGCCACGATGATGACGGTGCGACCGGTCTGGGCGATTCCGCTGATCGTCCTGCGTGAATCGCGACTTGCCCCGGGGATCACCGAAAACTTTCGCCGCTCGGTCCTGGACCGCGCCCTGCCCGCGATCACCGCCCTGCTGCGCCAGGGGGTCGAGGGCGGGCATATCCGCCCCGTCGACCCCGAGCTGACGGCGCGCACTGTCATCGGGCCGGTGCTGGTGCACATCCTGCTGTCCGAGGTCTTTGACATCCGGCCCGGTGGCGGCCTGCAGATGCAGCGGCTGGTGGACAATCACATCCAAATCCTCTGGGCCGGGCTGGCCCCGGAAAGGGAGCCCGCGGCATGAGCGACATCTACGGACAGGTCATCGGGGTCCTCGCCGCGGTCTTCCCCTCGCTCGCCGAGGAGGGGCCGGCCAGCTACAACGGCTATGCCGAGGCGGATTACGTCTATGTCGCCCCCGCCGCAGCGGGCCGCCTGTCGCGGATCGAGGTGGTCGAAGGCACGACGGTGCAAGCCGGCGACGTGCTGTTCCGGCTGGAGGATGCACATCAGCTCGCCACCCTGCGCGCGGCCGAGGCCGAGGTGGCCGTGGCCAAGGCCAACCTCGCCAACCTCTCCAGCGGCAGCCGGAGCGAGGAAATCGAGGTGATCCGCGCCTCTCTCGAACAGGCCCAGGCCGACGAGCGGCTGGCGGCGCTGACGCTGGAACGGTCCGAACGGCTGCTGATCTCGGGCGCGGTGTCGGCGGCGCGGGTCGATTCGGACCGCACCGCCCATGAAAGCGCCAAGGCCAAGGTCGAACAACTGGAGGCCGAACTGCAGGTTGCCAGGCTGCCCGCCCGCGACGCCCAGCGGATCGCGGCCGAGGCGAGTTTCGAGGCCGCAGAGGCCAAGCGCGACGATGCCCGTTCCGCGCTGGAGGACCGCGTGGTCGAAGCGCCCTCGCCCGGCTATGTCGACAAGGTCTTCTACCGCGACGGAGAGGTCGCCGCCGCCGGGGCACCGGTCGTCTCGATCCTGCCGCCCGACACGCTCAAGGCGCTGTTCTTCGTCCCCGAACCGCAGCGCGCCAGCATCGCCGTCGGGCAGGTGCTGCAGGTGACATGCTCGGGCTGCGCCCCGGGGTTGAGCGCGCAGGTCACGCGGCTTGCCTCCTCGCCGCAATACACGCCGCCGATCATCTACAGCCGCGAGGAACGCTCTCGCCTGGTGTTCCGGGCCGAGGCGCGGCTGATCGACCCGCAGGGCCTGCTGCCGGGCCAGCCGCTGACGCTGCACGTGGCGCCATGACCGACGCCCCCGCGATAACGGTCACCGGCCTGACCAAGCGCTATGGCGGGCGGGCGGTGGTCGATCACTTCGACCTGCAGGTGCCGCGCGGCGCGATCTACGGCTTTCTCGGGCCCAATGGCTCGGGCAAGACGACAACCATCCGCATGATGTGCGGCCTGCTCACTCCCGACGCGGGCAAGGGGTCCTGCCTTGGCTTCGACATCCTGACCGAACAGGCCCGGATCAAGGAGAGGGTGGGCTACATGACGCAGAAATTCTCTCTCTACGAAGACCTGACAATCCGTGAGAACCTCGATTTCATCGCCCGCATGTTCGGCGTGCGCGACCGGCGCAACCGTGTGCGCGCGGCGCTTGACGACCTGGGGCTGGCCGACCGGGCGACCCAATACGCCGGCACCCTGTCGGGCGGGTGGAAGCAGCGTCTGGCGCTGGCGGCCTGCATGATCCACGACCCCGAACTGCTGCTGCTGGACGAACCGACCGCCGGTGTCGATCCCAAGGCCCGGCGCGACTTCTGGGACGAGATCCGCAAACTCTCGGCCCGGGGCGTCACGGTTCTGGTCTCGACCCATTACATGGACGAGGCGATCCAGTGCGATTTCATCGCCTATATCGCCTATGGCAAGAAACTGATTTCCGGCGTCGCGCGCGAAATCCCAGAGATGATCGGGCTCTACACCTATCGCGTCACGGGTAACGACATCTCGGCGCTGGAGGCCCGGCTGCGGCAGGAAGAGGCCGTCGCGCAGGTCGCCCGCTTCGGCGCGGTGCTGCATGTCTCGGGCACCGACAAGGCGGCGCTGGACGCGCTGGCCGCACGCTACGGCAAGGACGGCTCCCACAGGTGGGAGCGCAAGGAGGCCGAGCTGGAAGAGGCCTTCATCTACCTGATGGGCGGGGCGGCGGACAATTTCGCCGGGGCGGCGTCATGAGGCTGCGGTTTTCCCTTGGCCGGTTCCTGGCGGTGCTGTCCAAGGAATTCGTGCAGATGAGGCGGGACAGGGTCACATTCGTGATGATGATCGGCGTGCCGATCATGCAGTTGCTGATTTTTGGCTATGCCATCGATTCCGACCCGCGCCACCTGCCCACCCTGGTCGAGATGGGGGACGAGGGGCCGATCACCCGGTCGATCCTGGCGGAAATGGAAACCTCGAGCTATTTCGATTTCCAGGGTGTCGTCACCGGCCCCGCCGCGGGCGACCGGGTCCTGCGCGACGGCACGGCAAATTTCGTGGTGGTCATCCCGCCCGATTTCGAACGCGACATCCTGCGCGGCCTGTCGCCCGACATCCTGCTTGCCGCCGATGCATCGGACCCGACCGCCGTGGGCGGGGCCGCCGGCGCGATGACCGCGATCGTGAACAACGCCATCGCCGCGTCTATGACCGGCCCGCTGGCCGCCAGCACGGCCGGCCCCGCGCCCTTTGGCGTGGTGGTGCACCGCGCCTACAACCCCGAGGGCGACACCTCGATCAACATCGTGCCCGGCCTGCTGGGCGTGATCCTGTCGATGACCATGGTGATGATCACCGCCGTCGCCATCGTGCGCGAACGCGAACGCGGCACGATGGAGACGCTGATCGCCACCCCCGTCCGCCCGCTGGAGGTGATGACCGGCAAGATCGCCCCCTATGTGCTGGTCGGCTATGTTCAGACGCTGGTCTTCATCCTGGCGGCAAGGCTGCTGTTCGGCGTGCCCTTCACCGGGTCGACCCTGGCATTCTTTGTCGGGTTCAACCTCTACATCGTGGTGAACCTGTCGCTCGGCTTCCTGATCTCGACAGTGGCGCGCAGCCAGATGCAGGCGATGCAGATCTCGTTCTTCACCCTGCTGCCGACGATCCTGCTGTCGGGGTTCATGTTCCCCTTTGCCGCCATGCCGGGCTGGGCGCAGGCCATCGGCACGGTGATCCCGGCCACGCATTTCCTGCGCCTGATCCGCAAGGTCATGCTCAAGGGCGCGGGCCTGGCCGACATCACCGGCAATCTGACGGCCATCGCGCTGATCCTGCTGGTCGTGGTCGCCGTGGCGATCCGGCGCTATCGCCAGACGCTGGACTAGACCGCGCCGGCGGAACGCAGCGCCGCGATCTGGTCGGGATCATAGCCGATCTCGGCCAGCACCTCGTCGGTATGCTGCCCCATGTCGGGCGTGGCCGAGCGCATCGCGGGTTCGATCCCGTGCACCTGAAAGGCCTGGCCCAGCAGACGCTGCACCCCGTTGCGGGGATGGGTCACCTCGGCCACCACCGGCAGATGCTGCACCTGCGGATCGGCAAAGACCGCGTCCATCCGGTTGATCGGCCCGCAGGGGATCTGCGCCTGCAAAAGCGCCTCGGTCAGCTCGGCCACGCTGCGGGTGGCGGTGATGGCGGAAATCTCGGCATTCAGCGCCACGCGGTTGGCCGACCGGCCCTTGGGCGTGGCGTAATCGGGATGGTCGAACAAGTCGGGCCGCCCGATCACATCGCAGAAGGAACGCCACATCCGCGCCCCGTTCACCGCGATGTTCATCGCCCCGTCGGCGGTCGGATAGACCCCCATCGGCACCGCCGTCGGATGGTCGTTGCCCGCCTGTTCCGGGACCATGCCGTCGATCAGCCAGCGCACGGCCTGGAAATCCAGCATCCCGATCTGGGCCTGCAACAGGCTCGACTGCACCCAACGGCCCTCGCCCGTGCGCTCGCGGTCCAGCAGGGCCATCAGGATGCCCATGGCGCAGAACAGCCCGGCGGCCAGGTCGGCGATCGGAACGCCCACGCGCACCGGCCCCTGCCCCGGCAACCCGGTGATCGACATCAGCCCGCCCATGCCCTGCGCCACCTGGTCAAAGCCCGGCCGCTCGGCATAGGGCCCCGTCTGGCCAAAGCCGGAAATCGAGCCGAGCACCAGCCGGGGATTGCGCGCATGCAGCGCCTCCCACCCCAGGCCGAGGCGGTCCTTGACCCCGGGGCGGAAATTCTCGACCAGCACATCGGCGCCGTCGATCAGCCGGCCCAGCACCTCCTGCCCGGCGTCTGTCTTCAGATCCAGCGTCAGCGAGCGCTTGTTGCGGTGCAGGTTCTGGAAATCCGAGGTGTCGCGGTTGCCATAGCCGGTGTCGTCCTGCGGCGGCTCGATCTTGATCACGTCGGCGCCCCAGTCGGCGAACTGCTTGACGCAGGTCGGGCCGGACCGGATGCGCGTCAGGTCCAGCACGCGGAAACGGTCGAGCGGCAGCGGGGTCATGCGGTGTCCTCCTTGACGATGCGGGGCAGTGTGGCGTGCAAAATCCGGCGCGTCACCCCGATCCGGCATGGTCCGTGGCCATGCGGCAAGCCGGGGGTCGCGCAATTCCCGTATGTATTATCGCCCGCCCCCGCGCCACCGCCGCCTTGCGCGCCGTGGCACCCCGCCGATACCGTCGCGCCAACCGGATGCCGCCACGGGAAACCCGCCATGACTGGGATCGTCCTCTACCACTCGCCGAAATCCAGCGCCTCGCGCCGGGTGCGCCTGTGCCTCGAGGAAAAGGGCCTGGCCTACGACGCGCGGGTGATCGACCTGTCGCGGCAGGAACAGCATTCCGAAGCCTATCTGAAGATCAACCCGATGGGCGTCGTGCCCTGCATGATCCATGACGGCCGCCCGCTGCACGAAAGCGGGACCATGTGCGAATATCTCGACGCCGTCTTCCCCGATCCGCCTTTGCGCCCGCGCGATGCCTATGACCTGGCCCTGATGCGCAACTGGATCCGCTATGTCGACGGGCTGATCGGCAACCTGATCAAGTTCAACTGGCGCCACGGCCTGGCGCAGCGCGCTGCGCAGATGACCGAGGCCGAATTCCAGGCGATGATCGCCAAGGTCCCGAGCGCCGAGCGCAAGGAGGCCTGGCGCCGCGCCGCCAGGGAGCCCTATACCGAGGCCGAGCTGGACGAGGCCCGCGCCAACCTGCTGGTCATGCTCGACCGAATGGAGGGGATGATCCGGGGCGACGGGCTGATCGGCGGGCGCTACGGGCTGGCCGATATCGCCACCGCGCCCTTCGTCCGCCGCATCGACGAAGAGATCGCACCCGAGGCGCTCTCTCCCTCCGCCCGGCCCAAGGTCGCCGCCTGGTGGCAGGCGCTCACCGCGCGGCCCGCCTTTGCCCGGGCCGATTTCGCCCCCTTCGTCTGACCCTGCCGCACCGGGTCGCGGGCCAAGAAAATTCCCCTGCCCCCTTGCGCCCCCGCGCCGGACCAGCACTATCGTCGCTGCCCGGATGCCGGACCACCGGCGCGGCGCAACCAAGGGAGACCACCGATGCAATGCGTTTTTGTGCAAATCCGCTGCAGGCCGGGCACAGCCTACAAGGTGGCCCGCGACATCGCGCTGCAGGAAATCCATTCCGAACTGTATTCCACCAGCGGCGACTATGACCTGCTGATGAAGATCTACATCGAGGATGGCGAGGACATCGGGAAATACATCAACGAAACCGTGCATCAGATCGAGGGCATCGAACGGTCGCTGACCACGCTGACCTTCAAGGCGTTCTGAGGACACGGGCCAAGACGACAGGAAAAGGGACAAGACATGAGATTCAAGGCGATGGCACTGGCCACCGTGGTGGCCGCTCTGGCCGCACCCGTTCAGGCCGAGGTCAAGGTCGGCCTCATCACCACGCTTTCGGGCGGCGGCGCCGGGCTGGGCATCGACACCCGCGACGGCTTCATGCTGGCGATCGAGCAGGCGGGGCGCGACGATGTCGAGGTGATCGTCGAGGACGACCAGCAGAAACCCGACGTGGCGGTGCAGATCGCCGACAAGATGATCCAGTCCGACAAGGTCGACGTGCTGACCGGCATCGTCTGGTCGAACCTCGCGATGGCCGTCGTGCCCTCGGCCGTGGGTCAGGGCCTGTTCTACCTGTCGACCAATGCCGCGCCTGCGCAGCTGGCCGGGCCGGGCTGCAATCCGAATTACTTCTCGGTCAGCTACCAGAACGACAACCTGCACGAGGCCGCCGGCGCCTATGCCACCTCGGCCGGGTACAAGACCGCCTTCATCCTCGCGCCCAACTATCCGGCGGGCAAGGACAGCCTGACCGGCTTCAAGCGCTTCTTCGAGGGCGATCTGGCGGGCGAGGTCTATACCCAGCTGGGCCAGACGGATTATGCCGCCGAGATCGCGCAGATCCGCGCCTCGGGCGCCGATACGGTGTTCTTCTTCCTGCCCGGCGGGATGGGGATTTCCTTCCTCAAGCAATATGCCGACAGCGGGCTGGAAATCCCGGTGGTGGGTCCCGCCTTCTCGTTCGACCAGGGCATCCTGCAGGCTATCGGCGCCGCGGCGCTTGGGGTCAAGAACACGTCGAGCTGGTCCAAGGACATCGACACCCCGGCCAACGCCGCCTTTGTCGAAGCCTTCAGCGCCAGATACGACCGCCTGCCCTCGATCTATGCCGCGCAGGGCTATGACACCGCGAACCTGCTGCTTTCGGCCATCGACAAGGCCGATGTGAATGACGATGCCGCATTTGGTGCCGCCCTGATGGAGGCCGATTTCGACAGCGTCCGGGGCAAGTTCTCCTTTGCGCCGAACCGCCATCCGATCCAGGACATCTATGTCCGCGAGGTGGTGCAGGAAGGCGACGTCTTCACCAACAAGATCGTCGGCACCGCGATGACCGACCGCGCGAACGAATACGTCGACCAGTGCAAGATGTGAGCCTGCGCGGCGGTTTCGTGACGACATCCGGTGGCCCGGCCCTGCGCCGGGCCCTCGCCGGCCCCGTTTCCTGACATCATGTCCGCGATCCTGATAGCCGAACAGGTCCTGAACGGCCTGCAATCGGGGGTGATGCTGTTCCTCATGGCCGCCGGGCTGACGCTGATCTTTGGCGTCATGGGGCTGATCAACCTGGCGCATGGCTCGCTCTACATGGTTGGCGCCTTTGCCGCGGCGGCGGTGGCGGCGGCAACCGGCTCCTTCCTGCTGGCGCTGGCCGCGGCGCTGGCGGCGGCGGCGCTGGCGGGGGCGGTGGTGGAAACGGTTGTCATCCGCAGGCTCTACGACAAGGACCACCTCGACCAGGTGCTGGCGACCTTTGCCCTGATCCTGATCTTTTCCGAAGGCACGCGCTGGATCTTCGGGTCCTTCCCGCTGTTCCTCGACATCCCGCCTTGGCTCTCCGGCCCGGTGGAGCTGCCCGGCGGCATCCTCTATCCCGCCTACCGCCTCGCCCTGATCGGTGTCGGGCTGGCCGTGGCGCTTGGCCTCTGGCTGCTGATTTCGCGCACCCGGCTGGGCGTGCGCATCCGCGCGGGCGAGAACGACCGCGAGATGATCGCGGCCCTCGGCGTCGACATTTCCAGGCTCTATACCGTGGTCTTTGCCCTTGGTGCGGGGCTGGCGGGGCTGGCCGGCGCGCTGGTGGGCGCGATCCAGTCGGTGCAGGTCGGCATGGGCGAGCCGGTGCTGATCCTCGCCTTCGTGGTCATCGTCATCGGCGGCATAGGCTCGATCCGCGGCGCGCTGGTTGGCGCCCTGCTGGTCGGGCTGACCGACACGCTGGGCGGCATCTTCCTGCCCGAACTGTTCAAGCTCTTCACCGATCCGAGCAGCGCGACCACCATCGGCGCGGCCCTTGCCTCGATGTCGATCTACGTGCTGATGGCCGCGATCCTGGTCTGGAAACCCACCGGCCTTTACGGGGCCAGGGCATGAGCCGCGAACGCGCCTTCAACCTCGCCGCCCTGGCGCTGCTGGTGGCCGTGCCCGCCTGGGCGCAGCTGACGGGCGAGACCTTCACCATCACCCTGGCCACCCGCGCGGTGATCTTCGCCCTTGCCGCCACCGGGCTGAACATCGCGCTTGGCCTCGGCGGGCTGGTCAGCCTGGGGCATGCGGTCTTCTTCGGCATCGGCGGCTATGCCATGGGCATCCTCGCCTTTCATGCGCAGAGCTACACCCCGCTGACGGACTGGCCGGTGACGATCCCGGGCACCAAGCTGATGCCGGTGATCTGGCTGGTCGCCATTCTGGTCTCGGCCCTCGCCGCGCTGCTGATCGGGCTGCTGGCGCTGCGCACGACGGGGGTCTATTTCATCATGATCACCCTCGCCTTTGGGCAGATGTTCTATTATTTCGCCATTTCCTGGCCCGCCTATGGCGGCGAGGACGGCATGGCGATCTATGTCCGCAACGGCTTTCCCGGGCTGAATACGCTGATCCCGATCCAGTTCTACGGTCTCTGCCTTGCCTGGCTGCTGGTCGTGCTGTGGTTCAACGCGCGGCTGGCGCGCTCGCGCTTCGGGCTGGCGCTGAACGCCGCGCGGCAGGCGCCGCAGCGGGTCGAAACCGTGGGGCTGGATCCCGTGCGGCTGAAGCTGGTGGCGCTGGTGATCTCGGGTGCCGTCACCGGGCTGGCCGGGGCGCTCTTTGCCGATCTGAACCGCTTCGTCAGTCCGACGATGTTCAGCTGGCAGCTCTCGGGCGAGATCATGGTCTTTGTCATCATCGGCGGCGTCGGGCGCCTCTTCGGCCCGGTGGCCGGGGCCTGCCTCTTTGTCGCGCTGGAACATCTGCTGGGCGGGATCACCGCCTACTGGCACGTGTGGCTGGGCGTTCTGCTGCTGTTCATCGTGCTGTTCGGGCGCGGCGGGCTGGTCGGCATCTTTGCCGGGCGGGGGGCGGTGCATGACTGACCCGGTGCTTTCGGTCGAAGGGCTGTGCAAGAGCTTTGGCGCATTACGGGCGACGGACGGCGTGACGCTCGACCTGCGGCCGGGCGAGATCCACGCCATCATCGGGCCGAACGGGGCCGGGAAATCGACACTGATCCAGCAGATCTGCGGCGGGTTGTCCCCGGATGCCGGGCGGATCCGCTTCCTTGGCGCGGATGTGACCGCGCTGCCGGTGCGGGCGCGGGCCCGCATGGGTCTGGCGCGCACCTTCCAGATCTCGTCGCTGGCGATGGAGGATACGGTCCTGCAGAACGCCCTGCTGGGGGCGCTCGGCGCGGCGGGCCGGCCCTGGGGCTTCCTGCGCCCCGCCCTGCGCGACGCCGGTCCGCGCACCCTTGCCGAACAGGCGCTGGAGCGGGTCGGGCTGGGCGATGTCGCCGCCGTCCGCACGGCCGAGCTGAGCCACGGCCAGCGCCGCCAGCTGGAGGTCGCCGTGGCGCTGACCCTGTCGCCTCGCGCCTTCGTCATGGACGAACCGATGGCCGGGCTGGGCAGCGCGGGCTCGCAGCAGCTGACCGCCCTGCTGGCCGAGCTCAAGGCCGACGCGCCGGTCCTGCTGGTCGAACACGACATGGACGCGGTCTTTGCCCTGGCCGACCGGATCAGCGTGCTGGTCTACGGGCAGGTCGTCATGACCGGCACGGTGGAGGAGGTGCGCGCCGACCCCCGCGTGCGCGAGGCCTATCTGGGGGATGCGCCATGACGCTGCTGGCCCTTTCGGGTGTCACGGCCGCTTACGGGGCCAGCCCCGCGCTCTTCGGTGTCGACCTGACTGTCGGCGCGGGCGAGGTCGTCGGCCTGATGGGCCGCAACGGCATGGGCAAAAGCACCACGGTCAAGACGATCTGCCGGATGCTGCCCGCGCAGGGCACTTTGACCTTTGCCGGGCATGACCTGTCGCGCCTGCCCAGCCACCGCGCCGCGCGGCTTGGCATCGGGCTGGTGCCCGAGGGGCGGCGCTGTTTCCGTGACCTGACCGTGGCCGAGAACCTGACCGCCGCCGCCCGGCGCGGGCCCTGGGATATGGCGGCGGTCGCGGCGCTGTTTCCCAGGCTGGGCGAGCGGCGCGGCCAGCGGGCCGGGTCGCTGTCGGGCGGCGAACAACAGATGCTGGCCATCGGCCGCGCGCTGATGACGAACCCCCGCCTGCTGATCCTGGACGAGGCGACCGAGGGGCTGGCCCCCATCGTCCGGCAAGAGATCTGGCGCGCCATCACCCGGCTGAAACAGGACGGCGGCCTTGCGATCCTGCTGATCGACAAATCCCTGCGCGAGCTGTCGCAGGTCTGTGACCGGGCCTGCATGCTGGAGCGGGGGCGCACCGTCTGGCAAGGACCGATGGACAGTCTGACGCCCGAGATCACCGCGCGCTACGTGGGCGTCTGATCGACCCTGTTCTGCGGTTTGGTGTCGATGGCGCACCCGGCAGCGCGGCCCGGTCAGCCCAAAAACGGGTTCTCGATCACCACCCCGGTCGGGCGGAAATCCTCGACATTGCCGGTCACCACCACCGCTCCGTGATGCAGGGCGGTTGCCGCGATCATCAGGTCGGCCCCGTCATGCCCGATGCTCTGGCTCAGCCGTCCCCAGATCCGCGCGTCCTCGGCCCCGAAGGGCAGCAGCCGGTCCGAAAACAGCCGCACCGTGCGATCCAGCCAGGCGCGCAGGTCGGCGGCAAAGGCAGGGTTCACGCGGTCCTGCTGACGGATGCCGCGCTCGATCTCGCCCAGGGTAATGACCGACAGGTACAGCTCGGCCTCGTCCCGCCCGCGCAGCCAGGCGGCGACCTGCGGCGCGCGGTCCGGGCGGCGCGCGGCCGAAATCACATTGGTGTCGAGCAGGTAGATCATGGATCGACCAGGCAGATCACAGATCGACGTCGCGGGGTCGGACCCGGGCGCGTTCCGGCTCTGTCCCGCCGGGAAAGGCCAGCAGATGGGCGGCAAAGCTTTCGCGCCGCTGCACGGCGCTTTCCAGCAGGCGGTGATATTCCTCGGCCGACAGGACAACCACAGCGGGCTTGCCACGGCGTGTCACCTCTTGCGGCGTGCCGGCCAGGGCGGCGTCGACCACCGCGCTGAACCGGTTCTTGGCATCTTGCAGGGTCCACATGGGCTGGCTCCGTTCCGCTAACTGGCTAGATAGCTGTCTAGCTGCAAGGCGTCAAGATCAGGCGCAGCCGCACCGCCCTAGTTCAGGTCGAAGGAGATGTTGACCTGCAGGCTCTGACTGTCGAAGAAGTCGATCGTGGACTCGATATGCGCATAGCCCGCCGTCAGCACCACGTTGTCGCGCAGTTCGACCAGCCCGGTGACACCAAAGCCGATGTCCTGCCGCCGCACCCCGAAAAAGCCCGACTCGGGCGATTGCGAGGCCTGCAGCCCCAGCCCGACGACACGCCGCCCCGCCAGCCAGCGGATGTCGCCCGCCAGGGTCAGGTCGGACCCGAACTGGCGCGGCCCCGGCTCCTGCACGCGCAGGGAAATGCGGGTCGCGGTGCGCGACCAGGCGGTGTCGAGCCCAAAGGCGATATGGCTGCGGTCGGGGAAATCCTCGCCCGTCCGGCCGAAATAGGCACTGAATTCGTGGAACCGACCGGGCGTTTCGAACAGATGATGCAGCCCCAGTTCCAGCCCGTTTCGCCGGCCCTCGCCCAGCTCCTGCCAGAGCCGGTCCTGCGAGGCGCAGAGATCGGCAAAGGTCCACCCGGCGATGTGATTGCGCGCGCAGATCTCGACCCGCGCGTCGGTGCGCGTGAGGTCGGGCCCCGGGGCGTGCAGGGCACCCAGTTGCAGGCGCGCCTCGACATAGCGGCCGGGCGACCAGCCAAGCCGCGCCTGCCCGGCATAGGTCAGGCCAAGGGCCACCCCGCCCCGGGCGGCGTAATCGTCACGCAGGCGGAACAGCAGGCCGCCCAGTTCCAGTTCACGGTTCTCGAACCCGCCGTTCATGTTGGGCACATGGGCGATCTGCGGATAGAGCGCCTGATCGCGGTAGATCAGCGCCGGATGCCCGGGTTCAAGGTAATGCCCCTGCCGCTGCAGCAGCGATTTCAGCTCGCGCACCGCGCCAAAGGCGCCCTGACCGTGGGTCAGCCCGCGCGCCAGCGTATAGGCCCGCAGCCGTTCCGAGGCGACCAGCTGCGCCTTGTCCTGCAACCCCTGCGCCACGGCCTGCGCGGGCCAGGCCAGCGCGCAGCACAGCAGCAGCCGGACCAGCAAGGCGCCCGTCCCGCTCACTGGCCGTAGTTGAGCTGGCTGCCCCAGAAGATGCCTTGCGCCGTCATCCGCTCACCTGTCTGGCCCACGCTGAACAGGCCCGAGGTGGTCATGTTCTCGACCAGGCGCGACAGCCCGGCCTCGTCCCCGTTGAGGTTGCCGCGCAGGGTCCCGGTCGAGGTCAGCACCTCGCCCGTCGTCGCCGAGCGTGTCTGCAGCGCGACCGGGCCGCCAAAGCTGCCGGTGACGACGTTCAGCGGGATGTTCGCGGCCACCATCTCGGTCTCGATGCCGGATCCGGCAGCGGGATTGAACGGCGTGCGCAGGTTGATCGAAACGGTCTGCGTGTCGAAGTTCACGACCATGTTTTCCAGGTCGCCGATGCCGCGCTGCAGGGCGCCGCCATCGACCATGGCATAGACCTCGGCGCTGCCACGAAAGAAGAACTCTCCCTTCGCGATCAGGTTGTTGTTGCTGTCCAGATTTTTGAACGGCGCCTGATCGGCGGTCAACCGCAGGACCCGCACCACCTGTTCGCCCCCGCCGGCGGCGCTGGCGACCTCGGCGATGACCTCGAGCTGCATGTTGTCGGTGTAGCGCTTTTCGGTCAGGGCGATGAGGTTGCGATAGCCGGCGGGATTGGCCGGGTTGGCATCGTCGAACTGCTGCAGGATCGCCATGTCCGCCGGTGTCGAGGACGAGATGCGCGCCCGGGTGAAACCGTTGTGATCCGTGACGTAATCCGCAACGCCCGGCGTCGTGATCGTGGTGCCAACCGGCACCGGCGCCGGGGTCATCGGGGCGGTGGTCATCCCCCCGCCACCGCCGCCGCCGCCGGAACAGGCGGCGAGGAGGGCAAGGAGTGCGATGGCGCAGCCGGTCTGGCGGATCGAGGTGGCAGACATGAAATTTCCCGGGCAGTCGCGGCGCGCAGTACGCCGCCGTGTCACGCCGGGAATATCCTGTGTCCGCCGTCAGGTCGCGCAGAAAGTCGCATCAGGCGATACAACTTTTGCGGGTGGCGCAAACCTGCCTCAGTGACCCTGGATTCACCTCCCGCAACACCGGCCCTCCGGCGACCCGTTCGGCCAGCCCGGGGCGAAACACGCCCGGATCCCGCTGGCCGCTGCGCCAGATCAGGCCCAGACCGGCAACGGGGCGGGATTGCGCGGGTCCTGCCAGCCGCGACATGGGCCAGGTGCGTCCCCGGCAAGCCGGCCTGCAGAGCCTGCCCCGCGATCGGCTGGTCTGGCAGATCCCCGCCCGGCGTGCCACACATCGGACGAACTGACGCAAGCCCCGGGGGAAACCGACCATGACCAGCACGATGTCCGAAATCCTGGACCATCCCGCCTTTCGCAAGGCGCAGGACCTGCTGCGGGCGGATCACGACCGCATGGTCGGCGAGATCATCACCCTGACCGAGATCCCCGCCCCGCCCTTTGCCGAAGAGCGGCGCGCGGCGGCCTATCTCGACATGATGCGCGACGCGGGGCTGGAAGATGTGCAGCTTGACGGGATCGGCAATGTCACCGGGCTGATGCCCGGATCCGGCAATGGCGGGATCATCGTGGTGGCAGCGCATCTCGATACCGTCTTTCCCGAAGGGACCGATGTCACGGTCCGGCGCGAGGGCACGCGGCTGATGGCCCCGGGCGTGGGCGACGACACCCGCGCGTTGGCGGTGAACCTGTCGCTGATCCGGTCGATCCGGGCCGCCGGGCTGCGCACCCGCAGCGATATCCTTTTCGTCGGGGATGTGGGCGAAGAGGGCAAGGGCGACCTGCGCGGCATCCGCCACCTGCTGACCGAGGGCGCATATCGCGAGCGGGTCGAGGGGTTCTTTACCGTGGACGGGCTGGAAAGCGATGCGCTGACAAGCGAGGCCGTCGGCTCTTACCGCTACCGCGTGACCTTTTCCGGGCCGGGCGGGCACAGCTACATGGCCTTTGGCACGGTGAACCCGATGCATGCGCTGGCCGCCGTGGTGACCGGGCTGTCCCAGCTCGACGTGCCGGCAGAGCCCAAGACGACCTATGCCGCGGCGACCCTGGGCGGCGGCACCTCGATCAACGCGATCCCCAACGAGGTCTGGCTGGAGGTCGACCTGCGCTCGGTCTCGCAGGCAGAGCTGGACCGCATCGACGCGGCCTTTCACCAGATGATCTCCACCGCCGTCGAGGCCGAGAACCGGCGCGGCAATGCCGAGAACGGCAAGATCACCGCCCATGCCGAACGTATCGGCAACCGCCCGGCGGGACGCAACGCCGACGGGTCGCCCTTTGTCGCCTCGGCGGCCGAGGCGGTGGCCGCATTTGGCTTCACCCCACGGTTCGACGCCTCTTCGACCGATGCCAATATCCCGATCAGCCTCGGGATCCCCGCCGTGCGCATCGGATCCGGCGGCACCGGGGGCCGGGCGCATTCGCTGGACGAATGGATCGACGTCGAGCCCGAGCTGTCGTTGCGCGGCATCTATGCCATTCTCGCCGCGATCCTCGCCGCCGCCGGGATGGAGGACTGAGGCGCCCCCCTCGCCAATCCCCCGCAATTGTGCATAGTTCGACCCGTATCACCCCGGCACTGCATCGCGAGGGCAAAATGGACTTCATCGACAGTCTCGACGATCTGCGCGCGCTCTACGGCGCCGCCTCCGGCAATGCCGTGCTCAAGCAGATGGACCGGCTGGACCCCCACGCCCGGCATTTCCTGTCGCTCTCGCCCTTTGCCGCCGTGGGCACCCAGGCGCCGGGCGGCATGGGCGACGTCACCCCGCGTGGCGACGGCCCCGGCTTTACCGCCGTGCTCGACGATCGCACCATCGCCATCCCCGACCGGCCCGGGAACCGCCGCCTCGACACGCTGGAAAACATCGTCCGCAATCCGGCGGTCGGGCTGCTCTACATGATCCCCGGCATGAACGAGACGCTGCGCATCAACGGGCTGGGCCGGATCACCACCGATGCGGGCCTGTGCGAACAGCTGGCGATGAACGGCCGCCCCGCCCTCAGCGCGCTGGTGATCGAGGTGCGCGAGGTCTACATGCATTGCGCCAAGGCCTACATGCGCTCGGGCCTGTGGAAGCCCGAAACCTGGCCCGAGCGGGGCCGGATGCCGACCCTGGGGCAGATGCTGCGCGACCAGATCGCGCTTGCCGAGACCGCGCAGGAGATCGACGAGCGCCTGTCGGACTCCTACAGCAAGTCGATGTGGTAAGGGCCCGCTCGCAGGCCCTATCCCTCTTCCGCCACCGCGAACCACGGGACCTGCGCCCCGGCGAATTCGCGCATCCCGCCCCGGACCCGGCTGCCGATGGCTGCGGCCTCGTCCAGGTGGCACATCACGCGCGGCCCTTCGTCCAGGTCGACCAGTCCGATGCGCCAGGGCGGGGCAACCGGGAAATCCCGTGACGGCGCGCGATGCTGCGTGGTCAGGGAATAGACCCGGCCCGCCCCGCCGCTGTCCTGCCAGGCCAGATCATCCGATCCGCAGCGGCGGCAGAGCCCGCGCGGCAGGGCCCAGCGGTCGCCGCAGGCGCGGCATTCCTGATATCGGATCGCGCTCATGACACCCTCTCCAGCACCAGCGAGACATGCGAGGACAGCACCCCGCCATCCCCGTGCACCAGCCCGTGCGCCGGCTGCCCGGCGATCTGGCGCGCCCCCGCGCGCCCGGTCATCTGGGTCAGCGCCTCGGCCACATGCGCCATCGCCCCTGCGACCCCGCAATGCCCATAGGACAGCAGCCCGCCGTGGGTGTTCAGCGGCAGTGCCCCGCCCGCGTCGAACCGTCCCGCCGCGCCGTCGCGCCCCGCGCGGCCCGGGGCCGAGAGTCCAACCGCCTCCAGCAGCATGGCGAGGGTCACGGTGAAGCTGTCGTAGATCGCCAGATAACCCACATCGTCCGGGCCGATCCCCGCCTCGCCATAGGCCCGCGCGACGGACTGCCGGGCGCCCAGGGCCAGATCGTCGGGCGCTTCGGAGATGTGCTGATGGGTATGCGCCTGCCCGGCTCCGGCGATGCGGACGGCAGGCCCCTCGCCCCGCTCGGCCGAGACCAGCACCGCCGCCCCGCCATCCGAGATCGGGCAACAGTCGAGCAGTTTCAGCGGCTCAGAGATCGGGCGCGAGGCCATGACATCCGCCACGCTCAGCGGCGCGGTCAGCTGCGCCCCCGGGGTGCGGGCGGCATTGGCGCGCATCAGCACGGCCAGCGCGGCAAGGTCCTCCTGTGTCGCGCCGGTGTCATGCAGGTAGCGGGCGGCGGCGAGGGCGTAATAGGCCGGGATCGTCGCGCCGGCGGGGACCTCGCCACGCGCATGACCGACCTGCGCCAGGGTCTGGACCGAGGTGTCGCGGCTCTGCCCGGTCAGGCGGTTCTCGCCGCCCACGACCAGCACGTTGCGGCAGGTGCCCGAGGCGACGAGGATCCGCGCCAGGTGGATCATCCCCGCCCCGGTCGCGCCCCCCATCTGCATGCCGTGGGCATAGCGCGGCGACAGGCCAAAGGTTTCGGCAAAGAGGGTGGCGAGCATCAGATGCGGCAGGGTCGTGGCATAGCCGCAGATCAGACCGTCGATATCGTGCCGTTCCAGACCCGATTCCGCCAGAACCCGGGTCGCGGCCTCTGACATCAGCGACAGGGGGTCCGAGCCCTCAAGCCGGCCGAAGGGCGTGGCGTGGGCGGCCCGCAGCCAGGTCACGGCGCGGCCCGCGCGGCGAGCGTTGCCCGGCCTTTCAGCACCACCGACTCGCCGTCCGCCAGCACCGAAACCGCGTAATCCGCGCCCTCGCCCCGCACCGCCCGGGTGCTCAGCGACTGCCCCACATAGGTCGGCGCGCTGAAGCGGATGTCGAGATCGACAACCCGCATCCCGGCGCGCGACACGGCCTCGACCAGCAGGTTCAGGGCCATGGTGCCATGCGCGATCGGCCTGCCAAAGGGCGTGGCGGCGGCAAATCCGGGGTCCAGGTGGATGGGATTCCAGTCCTGCGTCAGCGCGGCATAGGCCCGCGCGGCCTCAGGGCCGGTGGCGATGGTCAGCGGGGCGATCTCTTGCGGAAGCTCTGTCATCATCCCCTCCTCACGCCGCCCATATCGAGACGATTTCGCCCGAAAGCAGCTCTGCCCCGTCCAGCTCGGCCCGGACCGCAAAGGTGACCCAGTTGCGGCCCTTGCGCTCTTCCTTGGCGGCAACGGCGACGCGATAGCTGACGGTATCGCCCTTGCGGGCCACCGCATCGGGGGCAAAGGCCAGTTTCTGCGCCGCATGCACATTGCCCTTGGGGCGGGGCTGGATGGCGCGGATATAGGCCTCCATCATCCCGGCGACGATCAGACCGTCAGGCGCGATGTCCCCGGCAACCGGGCCATAGATCGCCTGCCAGCCGTCAAGGCGCGTGCCATCCAGCGGCACCGTGACGGTCCCGAAATCCTGGCCCGGGGCGAACCGGGCGAATGTCCAGATCTCGTCGTTGTCAGCCATTGTCCGCTCCCTTCACCGGCAGGATCAGCGCGTCCAGCGCAACCGCCCCGTCAGGGCGTGCCAGCAGCGGGTTGATCTCGATGCTTTCGATCGTCCCGGCATTGGCGGCGGCAAGCACCGACAGCCGCGCGATGACCTCGGCCACCGCGTGCTTGTCCACGCCCGGCCGCCCGCGGACCCCGTCCAGCAGGGGGGCGCCACGCAGGCGGGACAGCATCGCCAGCGCCTCGGCCACCGTCACCGGGGCGCGGGCCAGGGCGACGTCCTTCAACACCTCGGCCAGGATGCCGCCAAGGCCGACCATGACCATCGGCCCCATGCTCGGGTCGCGATGGGTGCCGACGATCAGCTCGACCCCCTCGCCCGCCATGGACGAGACCAGGACCCCCTCGATCACCGCGCCGGGCACCTTGGCGGGAATGTCGCGCAGCATCCGCGCGGCCTCGGCTTCGACCGATGCGGCGTCGGGCAGGTTCAGGGCCACGCCGCCGACCTCGGTCTTGTGGGCGATCTGCGGCGACACGATTTTCAGCACAACCGGAAAGCCCATGCCGCCGGCGATGCGCGCGGCATCTGCGGCCGTGGGCGCGACCTCTTCGGGCAGCGCGGGGATGCCGGCCTGTGCCAGCCGCGCCTTGGCGGCGGCCTCGCCCATCCCGGTCGCGGCAATGACGGGATCGCCCACATCGGGCAACTCTCCCTGCGCCGCGGCCGCATCGAACCCGCGCGCCAGCCGGGCCATCGTGGCCAGCGACTGCACCGCGCGCGAGGGGTCGGCAAAGGTCAGCACGCCCTCGGTTTCATAAGACACCGCCTGCTCTTCGTCGAAGAGCCCGATCAGCGCAAAGGGCCGGTCGCTGCCCTTGAGCGTCTCCAGCAGAACCTTGCGCAGGCGCGGCCCCAGAACCGGCGAGCCGGTCCATGAGGTAAAGAAGGCGGCATAGGCATCGTAGCCGCCCGCGCGCATCATCTCGGCCAGATATTCCGGGATCAGGTCGAAATCGTTCAGCGCATGGGCGGTGATGTCGACCGGGTTGCGGGGCGCGGCAAAGGGATTGCGCTCCAGCAGTTTCGCAACCGAAGCATCGGGCATCGGCGGCACCTGCAGGCCGAACGCTTCGGCGGCATCGGCCATCAGCACCCCGGCACCGCCCGAAACGGTCAGGATCCCCAGCTTGTCGCCGGTCGGCATCGGCCCGGTCGTGGCGGCATAGAGACAGTCGAACAGCTCTTCGGTGGTGCGGGCGCGCACCGCGCCGAACTGTTCGATCACCGCCTGGAAACTGGCGTCGGACCCGGCCAGCGAGGCGGTGTGCGACTGCACGGCCCTGGCGCCGACCTCGGACGCGCCGACCTTCATGATGGTCACCGGCTTGCGCAGCTCACGCGCGCGCTTAAGCGCCCGGATCAGGGTTTCGACGTCATTGACCCCCTCCATATAGAGGCCGATGGCGCCGACCTCGTCGGAATTGACCATGTGATCAAGGCAGTCGGCGACCGAGACGTCGGCCTCGTTCCCGGTCGACACCCAGCCCGCGACACCCAGGCGGCGTGCCTTGGCCATCGACAGAAGATGCGTGCCATAGGCGCCCGACTGGGTGATCAGGCCGATCCGGCCAGGCCGCGGCATCCCGCCTTCCAGCCCGGTCGAAAAGGTGGCGCAGGCGCCCGAGGCGGCAGAGTAGAACCCCAGGCAGTTCGGCCCCAGCATCCGCATGCCGTGGCGCCGCGCGATCTCCAGCAGGCGGGCCTGTTCGGCGGCACCCTCCGCGCCGACCTCGGAAAATCCGGCCGAGAAGACCACCACCGCCCTGACGCCCTTGCGCCCGCAGGCCTCCAGCGTTTCGGCGGCGCGGGCCGAGGGCACGGCCATCACGGCAAGGTCCACCTCGCCCGGAATCGACTCGATATCCGGCCAGGCCTTCAGGCCCTGCACCTCGTCCCGCGTCGGGTTGACCGGGTAGATCGGCCCGGCGAACCCGGCGGCCTTGCAGAAATCCACCGGCCGCCCGCCGATCCGCCCGGGATCGTTCGAAGCGCCGATCACCGCGATTGAGCGTGGCGCGAAAAAGGCCCCCAGCCCCGTGGGTCCGTGATCCGTCATGTCGTCCTCCCCCGGTGCGGCGTCAGTCGCGCCGCCCGAACATGTTCGCCTCGATGAAATGCCCCGCCTCCCGCAGGGCCAGAGCCGCATCACGCAGCCCCGCCTCGTCGATCTGGTCGGCAATGCTGATCGCCGACAGGCCCAGCCGGGGCGCACCCTCGATATCCCGGATCGCGACGGCGGCCATGCTCAGCCCCCGGAACAGGTTGCCGAAGTCAAAGGCGAAGCCGTCCCGCCGCGCCTGCTGGACGTCGTTCCAATAGGCATCGAACCCCGGTTCGCGCTGCCAGCGCATGGTGCCGTAGGCGTCGCGCAGGGTTTCGCGATCCGGATTGCGCACGGCGGCGATGCAGCGCCCGATGGCCCCCGCCAGATCCGGCAGGCGCGCGCCCTGGCGCATGTCGGCATGTACGACCCGGGTCGGCACCACGCGGTCGGTCAGCACGATCCGGCCGGTCGGCGTGACCGTCCACAGGGCCACCAGCACAGAATGGTCCGCGCTGATCTGTTCCATGATGGGGCGAATCACGTCGGTGGGGTTGCGTCCCAGCATCGGGGCTGCAAGCTCCAGTATGCCCAAGCCGATGGCATAGCTCTTGGTCTGGGCGTCGAAAGTGACGAGGCGCTCTTTTGTCAGAGTTTTCAGAATGTTGAACGCGGTCGAGACATTCATCCCCGTCTCGCGGGCGACAATGGCCACGCCTTCGGATTCGTCCGCCTGGGCCAGGCGCCGGAGGATCCTGACGGCGTTTTCCACGGCACCTACATATTTCTGTGGCTCTGGGGCCTTCATGAATTTTTCTCTTGTCCGAATGCTTTTCTTTATAAAGAATGATGCAAACGGCGCAAGGCCTCTCGGGCAGGCAATCCGATGCGACCCGTCACGCTAACCCGCTGTTTCAGGGAGGGATATTCAGTGCCTGACGCAAGACTCCGGGCAGAATCGGCAAGTCCTGGACGAGGCCGGAATGCCATCTGACTGCCTGTCGCTGACCACTCGGGGCGGTGGCATCCATGTGATCCGCATGATGCAGCCCGAGCGGCGCAACGCCCTGAGCGATCCGATGCGCGCCGCGCTGCGCGATGCGCTCCGGGCCGCCCATGCGGACAATCAGGTGCGCTCAATCGTGCTGACCGGGTCGGGCGGCTGTTTCTGCGCCGGGGGCGACATCAAGGGCATGGGCCAGCCGGTGCCCGTGGCGTTGGAACGGCTGGAGGTGTTGCATGACATCATCCGCCTGATCGCCCAGGGGCCCAAACCGGTGGTGGCGTCGGTCGACGGCGCGGCCTATGGCGGCGGCCTGTCGCTGGCGATCTGCTGCGACAGCGTGGTGGCCGCCAGGGACGCGCGGTTCTGCGCCTCCTTCGGCCGCGTCGGGCTGGTGCCCGACATGGGGTGCATGTGGTCCCTGCCGCGCCGGATCGGCATCGCACGGGCGCAGCGCCTCATGCAGACCGGGCGGGAAATCCGCGGCCCCGAAGCGGTGGAAATCGGTCTGGCCGATGTGCTGGCCGAGGGCGACCTGCTCGACGCCGCCCTGGCCGAAGCAGCGGCGCTGGTGCCATCTGCACCTTTGCCGGCGGCCCACCTTCGCCCTACCATTGCCCGGCATCACGGCAACCTCGACGCCGTGCTGGCCGAAGAGCGCGAGGCCCAGGCGGCCCTGTTCGCCACACGTGATCACGACGAGGCCCGGCGCGCGTTCCTGGAGAAACGCGAACCGATGTTCAACGGGACCTGAAAGTCTCATCCCCCGGCAGGGAGACCGGGATTACCAAGGGAGGAACCACCATGACGAAACTGAACAGACGCCAGACGATGGCCCTGATGGGCGCCGCCGCGGCGACACCGATGGCCCCCGCGCTGCTGCGGGCCAAGGACAAGCCCGCCGGCCTGCCCGACACGATGATCTGGAGCACCTATGACGTCGGTTCGACCGGCTATGTCGAGGCGACCGCCATCGCCGATGCGATGATCAAGAACTACGGCACCCGGGTGCGGCTGCTGCCCTCGGGTTCGGGCGTGGGCCGGATCATCCCGCTGAAGCAGGGCCAGGCCAGCACCGCATGGCTGGCGAACGAGCTCTATTTCGCCACACGCGGCATCTTCGATTTCGCCACGCCCGACTGGGGCCCCCAGAACATGCGCACGATCTGCGGCCGTCCGGCGAGCTTCGGCATCGTGGTCACCGCCCAGAGCGGCATCGAGACGATCGAGGACCTGCGCGGCAAGCGTGTCGCCTATGCCGCGGCCAACCCCTCGGTTTCGATCAAGGTCGACACGATGCTGGCCTCCAAGGGCCTGACCCGCGACGATGTCGAGGTGATCGAATTCCCCTCCTACGGCGACACGCTGCGCTCGCTCAACCAAGGGCAGGCGGATGCGGCGGGTTCGGCCCTGACCTCGGCCGCCCTGACCGAGCTGGAGGCCAGCCCGCGCGGGATCAAGTGGCTGTCGTTCGACCCGAACGACAAGGAAGCCTGGTCCAACATGAACAAGATCGCGCCGCTCTTTTCGCCGTTCCGCGAAGACATCGGGGTCGGCGTCACCGGCAAGGATCCGGTCGACGTGGTGGCCTACAAATATCCGATGGTCACCGTGATGCACGATGCCGATCCGGACATGACCTATGCCTTCCTCAAGGCGCTGGATGAAAGCTATCCGGATTACGAGAAGGCGGCGCCGATCATGGAACGCTGGGGCATCAAGATGTCCGGCACCACGCCGATGGACGCCCCGCTGCACGAGGGCGCGATCCGCTACCTGCAGGAAATCGGCCAGTGGACCGACGAGCAGCAGGCCTGGAACGACGCCTCGGTGGCCGAGATCGAGGCCCTGATCGCCGCATGGCCCGATTTCCTGTCGGCCAACAGCGGTGTCTCGGACGAAGAGCTGGCCGACGCCTGGAACGTCAAGCGCGCCGAGATCGTCGCGACCCTCTGATCCGGGCCGACACCACCCAAGCGACCTGCCCGTCCCGCCCTGCCGCGGGACGGGTCTCTGACCGACCGGGGGACCCTCATGCAGACTGAAACCGCATCCGACACCGGGGCGATGATGCGCCTGTCGCGCATCGTCGTGATCGTGCTGTCCGTCATCGGCATCGCGATGGCGATGGTGCAATCGCTGCCCCTTGTCTCTCCGGGGATGCGGCCGATCACCTCGGCGTATTACTACGCGCTGCTTGGCACCTTCCTGGCGGTGGTCTTCCTCAAGATGCCCGGCAACCGCGACAAGCGGCCCCTGACGCTCTGGATTGCCGACTGGATCATGGCGATCCTGGCGCTGGTCATCTGTTTCTATTTCGCCTCGATCGCGCGCAAGATCATGACGGCGGGCTGGTCCTATTCCGCCCCGTTCTGGCCCACGGTCAGCGCCTCGATCCTGTTCGTCCTGTCGATCGAGGCGGTGCGCCGCTGCGCCGGCTGGATCCTCGCCATCGTCTGCGCGGTCTTCGGCCTGTACCCGATGGTGGCGGATTCCATGCCGGGGGTGCTCTGGGGCAACCAGTTCAACTGGGCCTCGCTGGTGGCCGGCCATGCCATGGGCACCGAGTCGATCATCGGCATCCCCTTCCGCGTCGTGGCCGACCTGCTGATCGGCTACATCATCTTCGGCGTCGTTCTGGCGATGCTGGGCGGGGGCGAATTCTTCATGGCGCTGGCCCTGAAACTGCTGGGCCGCACCCGGGGCGGACCGGCCAAGGTGGCCATCGTGGCCTCCTCGCTCTTCGGCTCGCTGTCGGGTTCGGTGGTGTCCAACATCATCACCACGGGCACCTTCACCATCCCCTCGATGAAAAAGGCCGGCTATTCCCCGCAATATGCCAGCGCGGTCGAGGCCTGCGCCTCCACCGGGGGCACCTTGATGCCGCCGATCATGGGGGCCGCGGCCTTTCTGATGGCGACCTTCCTGGCGGTGCCCTATGGCGACGTGATCGCGGCGGCGATCATCCCCTCGCTGCTGTTCTATGCCGCGCTGCTGCTGCAGGCCGATTGCTACGCCGCCAAGAACAACCTGCAGGGCGCGGAAGAGGACGAGATCCCCACCGGCCTGTCGGTCCTGCGGCAAAGCTGGATCTTCGTCCTGGCGCTGGCGGTGCTGATCTATGTCCTGCTGGTGCTGCGGCTGGAAAGCTATGCCCCCTGGTACGCGACCGGCATCCTGATCGTGGGCAGCCTGATCGACCCGCTTTACCGCCCGCGCGTTCTGGCGGTGACCCGGATCATCGAGGAATCCGGCGCCGCGCTGGCGCAGCTGATCGGCATCCTGGCGGGTGTCGGCCTGGTGGTCGGGGCGCTGTCGATCACCGGCGTCGGCTCGGCCTTTGCGCGGGAACTGGTGCAATATGCCCACGGCAACGTCTATCTGCTGCTGTTCTACGGGGCGCTGACCTCGTTCGTGCTGGGCATGGGGATGACCGTCTCGGCCTGCTACGTCTTCCTTGCGATCATCCTGGCCCCGGCCCTGGTGCAGGCCGGGCTGAACCCGATGGCAAGCCATCTCTACATCCTCTACTGGGGCATGCTGTCCTACATCACCCCGCCGGTCGCGCTGGCCGCGATCACCGCCGCCTCGGTCGGCAAGGCGGATGCGATGAAGACAGGGTTCACCGCCATGCGCCTTGGCGTGATCCTCTTCATCCTGCCGGTCTTCTTCGTGCTGGAGCCGGCGCTGATCGGGCAGGCCCCCGCGCCGCAGGTGGCTCTGGCGCTGCTGACGGCGGGCTTCTCGGTCCTGCTGCTGTCGGCGGGGCTGTCGGGATGGCTCTACTTCTCGGGGCGGCTGAACATGGTGGAACGCGCGGTGGTGATCGTGGCGGCGCTGCTGTCGCTCTATCCCGAACCGTTAACTGACATTGCCGGCGTCGTGGTGGCGGCAGGGGTCTTCGCCCTGCATCGCCTGCGCGGCCCGGCAACCGCCTGAAAGGATCCCGCGTGGCCGTCGACGACGATACCTTCCGCCAGCTGCTCGACACCGTCGAGCGTTTCGTGCGCGAGCGGCTGATCCCGGCCGAAACCCGGGTGGAGGAAGAGGACGAGATCCCCGAGGAAATCGTGCAGGAGATGCGCGAGATGGGCCTGTTCGGCCTGTCGATCCCCGAGGACTACGACGGGCTTGGCCTGTCGACCCTGCAGGAATCGAGACTGATCGAGGCGCTGTGCTATGCCTCGGTCTCGTTCCGGTCGCTGATCGGCACCAATGTCGGCATCGGCAGCCAGGGCATCGTCATGGACGGCACGCCCGAGCAGAAGGCGCAATACCTGCCCCGCCTCGCCACCGGCGAGATGATCGCCAGTTTCGCCCTGACAGAGCCGGATATCGGCTCCGATGCCGCGCATCTGAAGACAACCGCCCGGCGGGACGGGTCGGATTTCGTGCTGAACGGGACCAAGCGCTACATCACCAACGCCGTGCGTGCGGGGGTGTTCACCGTCTTTGCCCGCACCAATCCCGACCGTGACGGCGGCGACGGGGTGTCCGCCTTCCTGCTGCCCGCCGATACGCCCGGGATCACCGTCGCAAAGCCCGACCGCAAGCTGGGGCAGCGGGGGACCAAGACCTCGGACGTGATCTTTGACGATGTGCGCCTGCCGGAAAGCGCGATCATCGGCGGGCCGGGCAATCTGGACAAGGGGTTCCGCACCGCGATGAAGGTGCTGGACCGGGGCCGGGTGCATGTCGCCTCCATCGCCGTGGGCACGGCACAGCGGATGCTGGACGTCGCCACCGCCTATGCGCTGGATCGCAAGCAGTTCGGCGTGCCGATTGCCGAACATCAGTTCGTGCAGGGCATGCTGGCCGAAAGCCAGGCGGAACTGCTGGCCGCCCGCCACCTGGTGCGCGCCACGGCGGAAAAATACGACACCGAGGGGCAGGCGATCCTGATGGCGTCGTCATCGAAATTCTACGCCTCCGAGATGGCATTCCGCGTCGCCGACCGTGCGCTGCAGATCCACGGCGGCGCCGGATACATGGCGGAATACCCGATCGAGAGACTGTTCCGCGACTGCCGCCTGCTGCGGATCTACGAGGGCACCAGCCAGATCCAGCAGGTCATCATCGCGCGGAGGATGGTCAAGGAATTTGCCGACCGCGCCTGAGGCGCACAAGGCCGCGCGGGGCGTGGAGACCCCGCGCAAGACGCCCGCCCCGGCGCGAAGGGGCACCTGAGGAGGACAAGATGCTGAACAAACTAAAATTTGCCGGTGCGGTTGCCGTACTGACCGGCTTGGCGCTGCCTGCGATGGCCAAGGATCACGTCATCGGGGCGCTGTTCCCGCTGTCCGGGCCGAACGCGGTCTATGGCGACGTGTTCATGGCGGGCTCGGATCTGGCGGTCGAGCATATCAATGCCGACGGGATGCTGTCGGGGCCGATGTCCATCGCCTACGAGGACAGCCAGGGCCTGCCCCAGCCCGCCGTGGTGGGCATGACCAAGCTGGTGAACGTGACCGGCGTGCCCTACACGCTGTCGGCCTTTACCGGCGTGTCCAAGGCGATTTCGACCCTGGGCCAGCGCAATCACGTGGTGGCCGTAAACGGCGGCGGCGTCGGGCCTGACCTCGCCGCCCTCGGCGAATATTTCTGGAACGTGATCCCGCTGGTGAACCTTGAGGTGCGCGCCGTCGTGCCCTACCTGACCGGCGAGATGGGGCTGAAGCGGATGGTCCTTGTCTATATCGACGATCCCTTCGGCCAGGCGATCCAGAGCGAGCTTGGCTCTGCCTTCGAAGGCACCGATGCCGAGCTGGTCGAGGTGCTGTCGGTGCCGGTCACGGCGCAGCAGTTTTCCGGCGTGGCGGCCAAGGTCCGCTCGGCCAAGCCCGATGTGGTCTATATCGCCAGCTACGGCGCGCAACAGCTGCAGATCGTGAAGCAGCTGCGCGACAACGGCGTCGATGCGCAGATCGTCAGCTATTCCGGCTACATCACCCCCGACGCGCTGGCCCTGCCGCAATCCGAGGGGATCGTGGTCACCGGGCAGGCCGTCGATTACGCCAGCGACGACCCTGTGACCAAGCGCTTCGTCACCGATTTCAAGGCCAAGTTCGACAAGGACCCGACCGCCTATAACGTGAACTACTACAACGCCACCCTGCTCTATGGCCTGCTGGCCCACGCGCTGGAGCAAGAGGGCAAGGACGTCACGGGCGAAAACCTGCTGGCCAAGCGGCTGGAGATGAAGACCTTCGACCTGGTGGGCGGCACGGTGTCCTTCCAGGACAACGGCACGCTGCTGTCGCCGATCGAGGTCAAGCAGATCAAGGACGGCAAGACCGTGACACTGTCCACGGTCCAGATCGGCGGCTGAGGCACACCCGATGCTGGCGATCCAACTGGCCATCACGGGCCTGCAGACGGGGGCGCTCTATGCGCTGACGGCGGTGGGGTTCTCGCTGATCTTCGGATCGACGCGGATCTTCCACTTTGCCCACGGCGCGTCCTTCGTCATCGCGGCCTATTTCTTCTACGCCACCTTCGGGGCGGGATGGGGGGTCATCCCCGCCATCCTGGCCTCGGCCTTTGGCGCGGTCGCCTTCGGGCTGCTGCTGGACCGGCTTGTCTATGTCCCGATCCAGCGGCACGAAGGGTCGTTCTTCACCGTCTTTGTCGCGTCCTTCGGCGTGGGCATCGCGGTGCAGAACGTCATCGGCATGATCTTCGGGCGGGGCTACGTGACGGTGAACACATCGCTGTCGCGCAGCGTCGAGATGTTCCCGGATGTCTATGTCTCGCCGCTGGCCTGGATCGCCATCCTCTGCGCCGCGATCTTCCTGGGCGGGCTGCAGTTCTTTCTGCGGCGCACCCATACCGGCATGGCGCTCAGGGCGCTGGCCGACAATCCCGAGCTGGTGCGCACCTTCGGGCTGAACCCGCGCGCCATCCAGGCGGCGGCCTTTGCCATCGGTTCGGTCATCGTGGTCCCGGCGGCGATCATCACCTCGGCCACCACGGGGCTGAGCCCGGCCATCGGGCACCATGTCATGCTGATCTCGCTGGCCGCGACCATCGTGGGCGGAATCGGGTCGATTTCCGGCACCATGCTGGCCGGTGTCCTGCTGGGGCTGGCCGAAAGCCTGGCCCTGCTGATCGTGGACTCGCAATGGACCGAGGCGGTGACCTTCGCCATCCTCTTCGCCTTCATCATCATCCGACCCTCGGGCCTGCTGGGCCGGGCAACGGCGCATTGAGGGAGGGGACCAGATGGAAGCCTATATCTACAACCTCGTGAACCTGATCGCGATCTATTCGATCCTCGCCGTCACGCTGAACTTCATCATGGGATATGCGGGGATCTATTCGCTGGCCCATGCGGTCTTTTTCGGGCTGGGGGCCTATACCTCGTCCTGGGTGGCGCAGAATGTCAGCCCCTCGATCTTTGTCAGCTACCCGGCGGCGATGGTCGCGGCGGGGGCCGTCTCGCTGTTCCTGGCGCTGCCCGCGCTGAGGGTCCGGGGGGAATATTTCGTCGCCGCCTCGCTGGGCCTGCAGGTGCTGTCGGTCACGATCTATTCCGAATGGAAGGGGTTCACCGGCGGCATCGGCGGCGTGCTGGCGATCCCCCCGGTCGACGTGCTGGGCTGGGAGGTCTTTCGCCCCGGCCAGTTCGCCATCCTGTCGGTCGCGGTGCTGGTGCTGGTGGTGCTGCTCACCACGGCGCTGGTCCGGTCGAGCTTTGGCCGGAACCTGCGCGCGATCCGCGACAGCGAAAGCGCCGCGGCCTCCTTTGGCAAGAACGTCCCGATGATCAAGACCATCTCGGTCGTGATCTCGGCCGGGCTGGCGGCTCTGGCGGGGGCGCTTTACGCCAGCTACCTCAGCTTCATCAACGTCGAGAGCTTTACCCTCGACACCTCGGTCCTGATCATGGCGATTGTGATCATCGGCGGCACCGGCACCGTGGCCGGGCCTATCGTGGGCGCGGCGATCCTGCTGATCCTGCCCTCGGTGATCTCGTATTTCGAATTCCTGCCGCAGACGGAAATCGGCTCGCTGCAACAGATCATCTACGGTCTGGGCATGACGCTGCTGATGATCTTTCGCCCCGGCGGGCTGGTGGGGCGGAGGCCGGGCCGATGAGCAGCACCACCCCCCAACTTGGCGAACCGCTGATGCAGATCCGCAACCTCGACAAGAGCTTTGGCGGGGTCAAGGCTGTGGACAATGTGACGATGGACCTGCGCGCGGGCATCGTCACCACGCTGGTCGGGCCCAACGGCGCGGGCAAGACGACCTTCTTCAACCTGATCACCGGCAATCTTGCCCGGGACGGCGGCGAGGTGACCTGGCTGGGCCGCGACATCGCGGGGATCAAGCCGCACCGCATCGCCCGCGCCGGGGTCATGCGCACCTACCAGGACCTGCGCCTGTTCGACGGGATGACCGTCTGGGAAAACGTGCTGAACGCCACCGAATACGGCGCCCTGCCCCTGCCGATGAGCAGCAGCGCCCGCGCCGAGCGGCGCGATCGGATCGAACGGGTGCTGGAGCGCACCGGCCTGGCCGACAAGCGCGACACCCGGGCGCTGGACCTCGCCTATGCGGAACGCAAGTTCCTGTCGATGGCCCGGATCATGGCGACCCGTGCGCGGCTGTGGCTGCTGGACGAACCCGCATCGGGGCTGGATCCGAATTCCTACGAACGGTTCCTGACCATCCTGCGCGAGGACGTGGCCGGCGGCGTGACCGTCTGCATCATCGAGCACAACCTGGACATCGTCATCGGCATTTCGGACCGGATCGCCTTTCTCGACCGGGGCAAGCTGCTGGCGGATGGCGACCCGCAGTCCGTGCTGAACGACCCCGAACTGGCCAGGATCTATTTCGGAGACCGGGAATGAGCGCTGTTCTGCAAACCGCGGGGCTGGCGGCCGGCTATGGCGGGCGGCCCGTGATCAACGACAT
Source organism: Pseudooceanicola pacificus (assembly GCF_009789075.1). Taxonomy (GTDB): domain Bacteria; phylum Pseudomonadota; class Alphaproteobacteria; order Rhodobacterales; family Rhodobacteraceae; genus Pseudooceanicola; species Pseudooceanicola pacificus. Next base: position 101,634 of record NZ_WNXQ01000006.1, on the reverse strand, counting down.
CGACGTGGTGCTGAACCCGGGCGAGGTGCTGTGCATGATCGGGCACAACGGCGCCGGCAAGTCGACGCTGCTGAAATCCATGTTCGGCCTGATCGCGCCCGACGGCGGTCAGGTGCTGGTCGACGGCAAGGACATGACCGGATGCTCCCCGCGCGAGATGGCCGATACCGGCATCGCCCTGGTGCCCGAGGGGCGCGGCGTCTTTCCCTCGCTCAGCGTGACCGACATCTTTGCCCTGGGCATGCACGCCGCCCGCGTGCCCAAACCCGAACGGCCCGAACGGGTGGACTGGGTGCTGGGCATCCTGCCGGTGATCCGCGAGTTCATGCACCGCCCGGCCTCGACCCTGTCGGGCGGGCAGCAGCAGATGGTCTCGATCGGGCGGGCGCTGCTGTCACGGCCCCGCATCCTGCTGATGGACGAACCCTCCATCGGGCTGGCGCCCAAGCTGTTCCAGGACCTGCTGGCGCCGATCCGGGCCCTGCAGCAGCGCGAGGGGCTGTCGATCCTGCTGGTGGAACAGAACGTGCGCGAGGCGTTGAAGATCTCCGACCGCGCCGTGGTGATGAAATCCGGCCGCATGATCTGGGAGGGCGCGCCGGAAGAGCTATCGGACAACGACAAGCTGATGGGGCTTTACTGATGACCGAGGATCACACATTCGACGGCATGATCGACACGCGGCTGGCCATGTCTTCGGCCGGGGACGGGCGGCCGGTGTTGGTCGAGGAGGGCGGGCGTGCGGTCTCTGTGGCCGATTTCGACCGGATGACCGGGCAGGCCGCCGCCTGGCTGCGTGCGCAGGGGGTGGGCTATGGCGACCGGGTGGCCGTCTGGCTGCCGAACCATGTGATCTGGCTTGCGCTCCTGTTCGGCGCCGCGCGGATCGGGGCCATCGTCGCCGCGGTGAACACGCGCTACCGCACGGCCGAGCTGCATCACATCCTGTCGAGTTCCGGCGCGCGCTTGCTGGTCTTTGAAAGCGGTGACCGGCATGCGGATTTCCACGCCATGATCGGCGCGCTGGATTTTGCGACCCTGCCGGATCTGACCGCGCTGGCCGCCATCGACGCCGCAGACCTGCCGCCGATTCAGGGCGTAACAGTGACACATTGCACGCTCGACGGGGTCGAGCCGCTGCCGATGCAGCGGGCCAGTCCGACGGATCCGGTGATGCTCTTCACCACCTCGGGCACGACCAGCAAGCCCAAGCTGGTGATGCACACCCAGGGCAGCCTGTCGCTGCATGCCTACAACTGCGCCAGCGCCTACGGGTTCGACCAGCAGGGCGCAAGCGACCTGGCCGCCATGCCCTTTTGCGGGGTCTTCGGGCTGAACTCGGCCCTTGGCGCGCTGGCGGGCGGCGCGCCGATCCATGTCATGCCGGTCTTCAAGCTGGGCCCGGCCATCGAGATCGCAAAATCCGCCGGGATCACGCATTTCTTCGGCTCTGACGAGATGTTCCGCCTGATGTGGCAGAGCGACCGGAGCGCCTTTGACCACGCCCGGCTCTGCGGGTTCGGCGCCTTCACCCCCGGGCTGGGCGGAGTGCTGCGCCAGATGGCCGAGGCGGGGCTGCCGCTCTGCGGGCTTTACGGCGCGTCGGAGGTCAACGCGCTGTTTTCGATCCAGCCGCTGGACATGGCCATCGACAAGCGCCTGCAGGGCGGTGGCCTGCCCGCCGCCGGCAAGACCGCCGCGCTGCGCGTGCGTCATCCGGAAACCGGCGCGCTCTGCCCCGATGGCGAACCCGGCGTGCTGGAGATCCGCGCGCCCACCAATTTCTCGGGCTATTTCCGCAATCCCGCGGCCACGGCCAAGGCGGTGGATGACGAGGGTTATTTCCACTCGGGCGATGCGGGCTATCTGCGCGGCGACGGCAGCTTTGTCTATCTCGCGCGGAACGGCGATTTCATCCGCCTCTCGGGCTTCCTGACCGACCCGGCGGAAATCGAAGAGGTGATCGAAGGCGCCGACGGCGTGGCCAAGGCGCAGGTCGTGGGCGTCACCCATGAGGGCAAGACCCGGCCCGTCGCCTTTGTCCTGGCCGAGGGGGGCATGACGCCCGACCCCGACCGGGTGATGGCGCATACACAGAGCCGCCTCGCCCATTACAAGGTGCCGCTGATGATCGTCACGGTCGATGCCTTCCCCAGTACCGAAAGCGCCAACGGGCTGAAGATCCAGAAGGCCAAGCTGCGCGAGATGGCCGAGGCACGGCTGGCCGGGACGGGCGCATGAGCCATTCGCTGTTCTACGACGATTTCGCGCCGGGGCAGGTTTTCACCAGCCAGGGCCGCACCGTCACCGAAACCGATCTGACGATGTTCTCGATGCTGACCGGCGACTGGAACCCGATCCACAACGACGCCGAATATGCCGGCGGCACGCGGTTCGGTCAGCGGCTGATCCACGGCGCCTTTGGCATCGGGCTGGGCCTGGGGCTGATGCACACGCTGGGCATCTTCGAAGACAGCGCCGTTGCCCTTCTGGACGTGCAGGAGTGGAAATTTGTCGAACCGGTCTATATCGGCGACACCCTGCATCTGAAGCTGACGATCCTGGACAAGAGCCTGGGCAAATCGGGCAGGACCGGGCGGATCGGGCGGCAGTTCGAACTGATCAACCAGCATGGCCGGGCGGCGCATTCGGGCCGCGCCGACGTGCTGGTGCGGGTCAGCCGCGACGGCTGACCCGGGCGCGCCTCATTCCGCCGCCTGGCGCATCGGTTCGGCCTCGCGGATCGCGCGGTCCAGCAGATCGGCATCGGCGCTCTCGTCGCCGCCCGCCAGGGGATCGGCGGGCAGCAGCTTGTGTTTCAGCACCATCGCCGCCAGCCGCGCGCGGTCGCCGGTGGAGCCGGACATGCGCGCGTCTTCCCAGGCCATGATCACGGCCGAGGCGGCGTTGTAGACCGCGCTGGCCGCCTGCCGCACCTCGCCCTCGCGGGCCTTGTCGGCGGCGACCGCCTCCATATAGGCGCAGGCCCGGGTCATCGTCTCGCGCAGGCCGCCGGGCAGCATGTTGCCCGCCTCGTCCGACAACGCGTCAAGATGCGCGCGCAGGGCGGCCAGCGCACCCTCGCGCCGGGTGGCGCGGGCGACGTCGAGCGCGACGATATTGCTTGTCCCCTCCCAGATCGAGCCGAGATGGCTGTCGCGCAGCACCCGCGCATCCGAGAATTCCTCGATATAGCCGCAGCCGCCGCGCACCTCCATCGCGTCGCCGGCGACCTTGCGGGCATCGCGGCAGGTCCGGAACTTCAGCAGCGGGGTCAGGATGCGCAGCACCTTGGCCGCCGTGGCATCCCCGGCATCGGCGCGTTGCAGCACGCGGGCGGTGTGAAACACCATGGATCGACCCTGTTCCGCCGTGACATGCATCTTGAGCAACTGGCGGCGCATCAGCGGCAGATCGGCCAGACGCTGGCCAAAGGCGGTGCGGTTGCGCGCGATGAACAGCGCCTCGGCCACCGACCGGCGCATCATCCCGGCCGAACGCACGCCGTTGGCCAGACGCGACATGTTGATCATGTCGGTCATCTGCTTGAACCCCTGCCCGGGATCGCCGACCAGATGGGCCACCGCCCCCTCCAGCGCGATCTCGCCCGAGGCCATCGAGCGGGTGCCCAGCTTGTCCTTGAGCCGCAGGATGCGATAGGCGTTCGGGCTGCCGTCGGGCAGACGCCGGGGCAGCAGGAAGAGCGACAGGGCGCGCGTCCCCTCGCCCGCCCCCTCGGGCCGGGCCAGCACCATCGCCAGATCGGCATCGGGATTGGAGCAGAACCACTTGTCGCCGTAGAGCCGCCAGTCCCCGTCGTCATCGCGCCGGGCCACCGTCTCGATCGCGCCGACATCGGAACCCGCCACCTGTTCGGTCATGAACATCGCGCCCTGAAACGCCACATCCATGTCCTGGCTGGTCAGCTGGTCGAAATATTCGGCCACCAGTTCGGGGTCGCCGAATTTCACCAGGGTGCGCGTCAGGCTGTCGGTCATCGACAAGGGACAGCAGAGCCCGAATTCCGCCTGAACGAACAGATAGACCAGCGCATACTTGGCCAGCGGCGGCAGTGTGTCGGGCCGCCCGAAGACACCCCCGCGATGCGACATGGCGGCCAGCCCGAATTCGCCAAAGGCATAGTGCTCCAGCCGCTGATAGGCGGGGTGCTTTTCGATCCGCTGGTCGTCGGCGCCGATGCGGTTGCGCAGGTGCAGCACGGGCGGGTTCTTGTCGGCGGCCAGGGCCAGCTCTTCCAGCTCTCCGCCCGCCAGCGCCCCCATCCGGTCGAGATGGGGCAGCAGCGCGGCAAAGGTGTCGGCGTCAAGGTAGACCTTGAGCAGCTGCCGCATCGCCGGATCCGCGTAAAAGGCGTTCAGCCCGGCGCTGTCGGGAATGTTGCGGTGTATCTCGGGCATGTGCTTCCTCCTCCCGGGCCCCGGCGGGCCCTGTTGTCTCGTGTCAGGCCTCGGCCCTCAGTGGTGTCATGTCCAGCGCCCCTGCCCCGCATTCCGCCGCCACCGCGCCACGGATGGCCGCTGCGATTTCGGGCATGCGGGGCACGAAGCGGTTTTCGGGGCCCGCCGTGGTGACGGCATAGGCATGTCCGTCGATCCTGATCGGCAGGGCGACCCCCGCCAGATCGGACGAAAAGGCCGAATTCGACATGAACCAGCCGCGCTCCTCAGAGTCGGCGATCTGCTGGCGCACGGTCTCGGCCTCCATCGGCGAATTGCGGTTATAGGCCTGATAGCGGATGCGTTTCAGCAGGGCCTCGCGCTCGGCGGTGGCCATGCGGGCCATCAGCGCCTGGCCCGAGCCGGTGACATGGATCGGCAGCCGCATCCCGGGCCGCGCAACATAGCGCAGCATCTGCGGGCTTTCGCGTACATCCAGCATCACCACATGCAATCCGCTGGCGCGCGCGATCCACGCGGTCTCTCCGGTCTCGTCCACCAGCCGGTCCAGCACGCGGGTCAGCGCAGCGGGCACCGGATCCGCCTCGGACACCGCCTGGGCCATCGTCAGCCAGCGGGGCGTCGGGTAATAGGCGCCCCTGGCGCGCGGTTCGTACAGATAGCCCCGTTCGGCAAGGGTAGAGACGATATTGAAGGCCGAAGAGCGCGGCCATCCGAAATGGTCGGTCATCTCGGCCACGGTGGCAGGCGCGCGCCGTTCGGCAAAATACTCCAGCACAAGGAGCACGTTTTCAACTTGCCGGACCATACAAGCGCCTCCCCATAAGTCCACCTGTGTGGACTTATTATCCCCTATCTTGGACTTCCGCAATAGCCCCTGCCCCATGCTCCTGCCCCATGCCCCTGCCCCGGCGGGGCGCGGCACCCGCCTCGCCATCTATGCGGCGAAGCGACCGCCGCACTGGCCGGAGGGCGCAACTGCTGTCACCATGCCCACAGGGATCACATCCGCCGCAGGAGGCAGCATGACGACCTGGGAGATCTTCGGGATCCGCCACGCGGTGAACAGAACCCGCAAACGCGGCCAGAACTTCATCAACGACGCCGACCCGCTGGCGCCGCTGCAGATGGATTTCTACTGCTGGGTCCTGCGCTCCGGCGACAGGGTGATCGTGGTCGACACCGGGATGGACCCGGTGAAGGGCGCGGCAACCGGCAATGTGCAGGTCATCAGTCCGGTCGAGGCCTGGCGCGCGCTTGGCGTCGACCCCGCGGCGGTCGATACGGTGGTGCTGACCCATGCCCATTACGACCACATGGGCTACCTGGGTGCCCTGCCGACTGCCCGGTTCCTGATGCAGGCCGAGGAGATGGCCTATGTCACCGGCCCGCTGATGGAAAAGGCCACGTTTCGCCAGGCCTACAAGCCCGACGAGATCGGCCAGCTGGTGACCCTGCTGCATGGCGGACGGCTGCACCTGCACGGGCGCGAACTGCGGATTGCCGACGGGGTGAGCGCGCATTGGGTTGGCGGCCATTGCGCCGGGCAGGAGGTCCTGCGGGTTCGCACCGCCCGGGGCTGGGTGGTGCTCGCCTCGGACGCGCTGCATTACTACGAAGAGCTCGACCGCGGCGTGCCTTTCGCCATCGCGGTCGACCTTGGCGCGATGCTGGCCGCCCACGATCTGATCCGCGAGCTGGCCGACAGCGAGGCCCATATCATCCCGGCCCATGACCCGCTGATCGCCGACCTGTACCCGGCCGTGTCGCCCGACCTGGCGGGCCGGATCCTGCGGCTGGATGCAACCCCCGCTGCACGCGACTCATAGCACCGGCCCCTCCGATCCCAACACCCGGGCCAAGACGCCCTGCCCCACCGCATCGAGCCGCCTGTCGCCCGCCCGACCCGTCTGATACCATCCGCGAGACCCGGAGAGCCGCATGACAACCCACGTCTTCCACCGCACGCCCGAACGCCCCGCCATCGCGACCCGCGCCAGGGGGATCGAGATCACCGACGCCGAGGGCAAGACCTATATCGACAGCTCGGGCGGTGCGGCGGTCAGCTGCATCGGCCACGGCGATCCGCGCGTGGTCGAGGCCATCGCCAAACAGGCGGCCACCGTGGAATACGCCCATACCGGCGCCTTCACATCCGAACCGGCCGAGGCGCTGGCCGAACGGCTCTGCCGGTCGACCACCCTGCCGCTCGACAAGGTCTTTATCGTCGGCAGCGGGTCCGAGGCGGTCGAGACGGCGGTGAAGATGGCACGCGGCTATCACCTGGCGCGCGGCGACGAAGGGCGGCACCGCGTCATCGCAAGGCGGCAGAGCTATCACGGCAACACCCTGGGCGCGCTGGCCCGTGGCGGGCATGTCGCGCGGCGGACGCCCTTTCTGCCGATGATGCCCGAGGCGCTGCTGGTCGATCCCTGTTTCGCATACCGCCACGCCCTGCCCGGCGAAACGCCCGAGGCCTATGGCCTGCGCGCCGCCGACAGCCTGGAGGCCGAGATCCTGCGCCTTGGCCCCGACACCGTCTCGGCCTTCCTGGCGGAAACCGTGGTGGGCGCGACCACCGGCGCGGTGCCCCCGGTGCCCGGCTATTTCCGCCGCATCCGCGAGATCTGCGACCGTTACGGCATCCTGATGATCAGCGACGAGGTGATGTGCGGCGTGAACCGTTGCGGCCCCTTCTTCGCCATCGAGGAAGACGGCGCGGCCCCCGATATCGTGACCCTCGGCAAGGGGATGGGCGGGGGCTATCAGCCGATCGCCGCCGCCATGTGCACCGCCGCGGTGCATGACGCCTATTCCGATGCCGGGCGCAGCTTTGTCAACGGGCACACCTATATGGCGCATCCGGTTGCCTGTGCCGCGGCGCTGGCCGTGCAGGATGTGATCCGCGACGACGGGCTGGCCGCGCGCGTCGCGCCGATGGGGGAAAAGCTGCGCCAGCGGCTGGAATCCCGTTTCGGCAATCATCCCAATGTCGGCGACATCCGGGGGCGCGGCCTGTTCCAGGCCATCGAGATCGTGGCCGACCGGGACGACAAGACCCCCTTTGCCGCCTCCGACGGCATGGCGGGCCGCATCTTCGACGCCTGCCGCGACCTTGGCCTGCTGGTCTATCCCGGCAGCGGGACGGTGGACGGGATCAGAGGCGACCACCTGCTGGTCGCCCCGCCCTACAACGTGACGGAGGCGCAGATCGACACGATTGTCGCGCGCCTTGGCGACGGGGTCGACGCGGGGCTGGCGCAGGTCGGGCGGTAACCTCCGACCCCGGGAAACGGCGGCGGGTCGGCCTCAGCCGCCGATAAACCGGCGCACGACGTTTTCCAGCATCCGCGCGCAGCCGTTGTCGAACCCGTTCCACGGCAGGCTGCCGCAGAAGGTGATCGAGCCGGTGGCGAAGATATGCCCGCCGCCCGGCATCTCGGCATAGACGATCTCGGCCCGGACTAGGTCGCGCGGCGGCTCGCCGGTCACGGTCCTGAGGTGGCTGAGCAGTTCCTCGGGCACGCAGACGAAATTCGGACCGTGATCGAAACTGCGCGCCAGCACCACGGTGCCCTCGGGCGTTCCCAGCTCGAAATCCGCGCGGTCCAGTTCGAACCCCGCCGCGCCGCCGCCGGAAAAGCCGTAATCGCCCAGCGGGTCCTCGCTCACGCCGTCGAAGATCCAGGCATAGGCCGGATCGCGCGCCGTTTCGGTCAGGCGATAGCCCGACCCCTCGAACAGCCCCTGCGACGAGAAGCCGACCGCGCCGACCTGTTGCGGCGCGCGCCCGTTGCGGCGCCACATGCCGCCGTACTGGCCATCGAGCATGTTATGCGCCTCGCCCGCATCCGCAGCCCAGGCCCGGATGCCGCCCTCGGCCCGGCGGATCTCCATCACCCCGGGGAGGTTGTCGTTCACCGCGATCTTCCAGTAAAAGCCGTTGCCGCCGAGATAGCAGAAATTGCCACCCTGCCGGGAATAGTCCCTGAGCGCGTCCAGCGTCGCGGGGGTGTGATATTCGGGGTGCGATCCGGTCACGAGGCAGTCGTATTCCGCGATCAGCCCCAGCCCCTCGCGGTGCAGGTCCTCATCTGTGATCACGTCGACGGGGATGTCCTTTTGCCGGAACCATTCGACCAGATGCCCGTCCGCCGGGAAATGGCGCAGACCCGAGCCTTCGTGGATCGCGAAGGTCAGGAAGCCGGGGCGCATGGTCAGGATCGGGCGCAGCCGCGAGGACAGGCAATGGCCCGACCCGTCGGGGTGGAAGTTATAGGTCGAAAAGCCGAAGCCCGGGTAGCTGTCCGGCCCGCGCGGGGTGCCCCATTCGGCTATCCGCGCCTCCATCGCCTCGTCGAGGTTGTCGCGCGCGTGGTTGGCATAGGCCATGTAGGTAAAGGTCGAGGCGAGGTAACAGACCTTGGCCGTGGTCCTGCCCCTGGGCGGCAGGACGTAGAAGGGGATCGTGTCGGTCACCTCGCCCTGGGTGAGTTCGACACCGTAGACGCCAGAGGCCATGTCGTCGGGGATCGTCAGTTCCAGGTCGGTGGACCAGCCGCAATCATGCAGGTCGTCCTCATGGAAATGGATCGCGGAATATTGCGATCTGGCATGGGGCCAGGCCATTTCCTCCCCCGTCCAGCGGGATCCGCGCATGGCGCGGGCCGGCAGGTTCACAAGTTGGCCATGCAGTCCATGCGGGCCCGAGTCGATGACGCTGACCCCCTGCATGCCCTTGGTGAAATCCCAGTTGGCCAGGATGGGGCCGTCGGCGGCATGGGCGCGGATGACGATATCCTCCATGCGCCCGTTCAGATGCCCGCTCATGCCGCCCGGCCCCGGAGCCGCCGCGAAACAGAGCCGCGTCGCGGCCTGTGGCGCCCAGATCAGCGCGCCCGAGGTCTCGGCCGCCTGCAACCCGTCGGACGAGGCTGCCGACATCGCAACGGTAGCCGCCCGCAGGTCGAAGGAGAGCGCCACCCGGTACCAGACCCTGCGCTTCAGCGGTATTGCAAGCGTGATGCTCTCGCGCCAGTTCGCCAGTTCCAGCCCGTCGGTCCGGGCGGTCAGGGTCCAGCCTGTGTCAAGTGCCAGAAGCGTGCCGCCGTCTTCGCCCAGCAACCAGGGCTGAAAGCCGAAGGACAGGTGCACCTTGGGCGCGTCAAGGACATTGCCCAGGGGCACCCAGCCCCAGCTGCCCATCTGCGCCACCTGCCTGCGCCCGGGATATGTTCCCAGATCGAGGCCCGGCACCGCCTCTGTCTGGATGCCCATCCCTGCGGGGTTGGCGTCGGCGTTCCAGATGCGCACCACCCGGGCGGCAACCTCCCCTGCTGCCTCGGCCGAGGTCTTGACGCAGATGCGCTCTCCCGGTCGGGCCGACAGGCGGTCGAGATATCCGGTCAGCGGCGGCACGGCCCGGTTTTGATCTGTCATTCTGGCAATCCTCCCACGCGCATGTCGCCTGGTAGAGCCTGCACGTTTCGCCCCGGCCTACAAGCCTGCAGACAGACGGGCCACGACTGTGGAGCGCGTCGTGCAATATCCCGCTGTGGTAACAGGAAACCGGTGCAGACCGGTCCGATAGCGTCCGAACTGTCCGGAGCGGGTCGAATCGTAGTCACGCAAATTCGCGGATCCGTGAGCCGCGCCCGCGACCATATCGCGTTACTGGCCCTGAAAGACCGGATTGGGTAGAACACGGGGGACCGCGAGCCTGTGGATAACTCGGCCAAAATTTTGAGCGGTAAATTCAACGTATTAGAGACTAATTTTTTTGATGCCCAAGACCCGGCACACTCGATATGGGTGAAGTGCCTCCTGGCCACGCAAACGGCGGCAGTACATTTTTTCTTGAGATCTTTCAGGGCAACCGGCATACCTGTAACGAGAAAAGAACAAGTAACACGTCTATCGCGTTTCTACAGGGTGGGTCAGGGCAGTCCCACGTCAGTAACGCGAAACGGGCGGATCGAGACAGGCCAGCGCATGCACCCCGTGTTGCACGACAAGTTGAAGGCGGATGCCGACAGGCTTTCCGAAGCCTTGGAGCATATGTCCAAGCTCTTCCTTGCCCCCAAGGAAGAGAAGACGCTCCGCAGCTTTACCACCGCCGAGGTGGCCGAATTGCTGCGGGTCAGCGATGGATACCTGCGCAAGGCGCATTTTGACGGCCGCATTCCCGAGGTGGAACAGGGGCCGGGGAACAAGCGGCTCTATTCCGCGGAAAACATGCTGGAAATCCGCAATATCCTGGCACAGAACGCCAAGGACCCCTTTCAGTTCCTGCCGGGGCGGCGCCCGGGCGACAAGCTGCAGATCTGGTCGACCGTCAATTTCAAGGGCGGCAGCAGCAAGACCACGACGACGGTCACGCTGGGCATGCGTCTGGCATTGCGCGGCTATCGCGTCTGCGTGATCGACGCCGACCCGCAGGCCTCGCTCACCACCTTCTTCGGCTACCAGCCCGAGATCGACTTTCGCCACGGCGGCACGCTCTACGATGCGATCCGCTATAACGATGGCGACACCTCGCGCGCCCCGATCACCGAGGTGCTGCGCAAGACCTATTTCCCCAACCTCGACCTGGTGCCCGGCGGCATCCTGCTGTCGGAGTTCGAGACCGAGACGCCAACCGCGCTGAGCCGGGGCGAACAGCCGGTCTTTTTCAACCGCATCCGCGACTCGCTGAGGCAGGTGGAGGACGATTACGACATCGTCCTGATCGACTGCCCGCCGCAGCTTGGCTATCTGACGATGTCGGCGGTCTGCGCCTCGACCTCGATCCTGATGACCATCATCCCGGAGAGGGTCGACCTTGCCTCGGCCAGCCAGTTCCTGACGATGGCCTCGGGCGTGCTGGAGGTGCTGCACTCCAACGGCGGCATCAGCGCCTATGACAATTTCGCCTATCTGCTGACCCGGTTCGACACCGCGATCAGCACCCAGGCCGACCTGGCCGAATGGATCCGCGAGTTGCTGGGCGACAGCGTGATCCGTACACCTTTCGTAAAATCCTCGGCCGTAAGCGAGGCAGGCCTGTCGCAGAAGACGATCTTCGAGGTCGACCTGGCCGGGTCCAAGAACCGCAAGACCTATGAGAGGGCGCTGGAGTCGGTGGTCAGCTTCTCGAACGATATCGAGGAAATGATCCAGGCCGCCTGGGGCCGTGGAGGCAGCGATGAAGCGTGACCTGTTGGCGAAGAGCCTGGCCCAGATGGGATCGAAATCCGGCGACGCCCCGGCGCCCGGCGAGGGCAAGCCGCGATCGCTGAAAAGCATGTCCGACGTGCTGTCGCAGGTCTCCTCGCAATCCGCCCAGGAGGTGGACGTCGCCGAGATCGCGGATTCCGAGATCGCCGACCGTTTCGATGTCACCGAGGGGCTGGAGGATCTGGTGGAGTCGATCCGCGTGTCGGGTCAGCAGCTCCCCGCCCTGCTGCGCTACAGGCGCGGGGCCGGGCCGCGGTACGAGGTGGTTTACGGCCGCCGCCGCATCGCCGCCTGCCGGGCCCTGGGGATCAAGGTCAAGGCCTACATCAAGGAGATGGACCAGCGCGAGGCGCTTGTCTCGCAGGCGCTGGAAAACTCCGCCCGGCTGGAACGCAGTTTCATCGAACAGGCGATCTTTGCCACGCGGCTGGAGGATCAGGGGTTCACCCGTGCCGAAATCGGCGAGGTGCTGGCGGTGGACAAGGGCACGCTCAGCAAGCTCATCGGCGTGGCGCGCGACGTGCCGGACGCGGTGATCTACGGCATCGGTGCGGCCCATGACGCGGGCCGGCGGCCCTGGCTGGAACTGCGGCGCCTGGTGCGCGAACCCGGCGCCCCGGCCGAGGCCGCCCTGCTGGACATGCTGCCCAGCGACCGCACGCCCGCCGCACGGCTGAGCGCGCTGATCGCCGCCCTGCAGGCGGGCGAGAGCGCGCGGATGATGGCCAAGGCGACCCGTGGTCCGGCGGCCCCCCTGCCCCGGGTCAGGGGCAGCTCGGTCTCGTACAAGGCACGCGAACGGCGTCTGACGATCCAGGTCGCCGAGGCGAAGGAAAAGGGCTTTATCGCCTATGTCGAGGAGAACCTGGACCGGCTCTACCGCGACTGGCAGGCCGAAAAAGAGAGTTGAGGCATTCAATGGAACAGGTAACCCATTGATTTAATTGGGTTGTCCACGGGCAACCTGACAACGACAGGCAAAACAGAGCAGCAAGGAGGCAGACAGAAGCGCAAAAAGAAACCCCCCGAAGGCGGTGAAGCACTCCAGAGGGTCCCGATTTACTAGCACTTTATTGGTACCCCCAAAATCGAATCGCTGCAACACCGATCTCGGTGAACGGTCCATTTTTGCCGTCTGAAATCGGATGAATCTTGAACAGGTCGCGGCCGTGACGGTCGGGGCACAGGACACCTGTGCCGAACCACACCCCCTGCCCTTTGCGGGCATGGGAACGATAGAGGTGCAGCCGCACTTTGCCCCCGTGACCCGGCGCGCGCTGATGGCGGCAGTGAACACGGTTGCCCGGGATCTGGGCCTGCGCGCGGCCTCGGTTGTCGTCATGGACGCGCTGCTGAGCTGCCTGCCCTGCAAGGACCCGAAGTCGGGGGCCGAGGCACCGATCACACCCGCGACGCTGCTCACCGTCTTTGCCGCGAACGAAACGCTGTGCTTTCGCGCCAAGGGGATCACCGACCGGCAGCTCAGGCGGCACCTGGAGCGGCTGGAAGAGGTCGGCCTGATCCGGCGCCGTGACAGCGCCAATGGCAAGCGGTTCCCGCTCCAGCGCGGCGGGCGCATCGTGGGGGCCTACGGGATCGACCTGTCGCCGCTGCTGGAACGCGCACAGGCCTTGCTGCAGATGGCCGAACGCCGCCGCCAGGAACAGGCCGAGCTGCGCGGGCTCAAGGCCCGTATCCTGCGGCTGCGGGCGGATTGCCTCGCCCTTGCCCGCGACCCCCGGATGCTGGAGACGCTGGACGCCGCGCGCAACGCCGTGCGCCGTGTCGGCCTGACCCTGGCCACCGCCCGGGACCTGATCCGCAGCCTGGGCGCGCTGCTGGCGGACATGACAGCCGGGAGCGCACCGGATACCCCCGGTGCAGAACACGCCGGGACAGACCAATTGCCCGCCTCTGACGGACAAAACGTCCGCCACGAAGAACCAGAAAATCCAGATACAAAAAAAACCGCAACCCACCCGATCAGCTGGTCCGCGTTAAACACGGTCCCGGCCTTCTTCCCCGACCCGCCGAGAACGGAGCAGGGGCTGTTGCGCCTTATCTACGATTTCGGGGCGATGTTGGGCATTCAGCCCCCCGCCCTGTCGCAGGTCGTTTCAACCATCGGCCCGATGCCGGCACTGGTGGCAATGGACGGCATTGCGATGAAAATCGAACAAGTCGAAAACCCCGGGCGCTATCTCGCCGGGATCGCGGCAAAGGCGCGGTTTGCATCCGTTGGCCGTGGTCCACAGGCGGTGCCGGGATGACCGGACCAGACGAAAAACGCCGCCGGTCAGCGCAACCGGCGGCGTTCAAAGCTGGGTGTCCGGCGGCGGATCAGGCCGTCAGCAGGTCCTCGATCCGGATCGGGAAGCGGCGGATGCGCTTGCCTGTCGCATGCCAGATCGCATTGGCGATGGCACCGACAGACCCGACCGTACCGATCTCGCCCACTCCCTTGATGCCCAGGGCGTTCACATGGGGATCGTCTTCGTGGACGGTGATGGCCTCGAACCCGTGCACATCGGCGTTCACCGGCACATGGTATCCGGCGAGGTCCGCATTCACGATGCGCCCGGTGCGGGGGTCGTGCCTGGCCTCTTCGTGCAGCGCAAAGGACAGGCCCCAGATCATGCCGCCCAACAGCTGGCTTTCCGTCAGCCGCGGGTTGATGATCCGTCCGGCGGCAAACACGCCGACCATCCGCGTGACGCGCATCTGGCAGAGCACCGAGTCGACCTTGACCTCGGCAAAGACCGCGCCGTGCGAATGCATGGCATGGGCCTCTGCCGCCTCGGGCGGGCGCACACCGCGGCCACTGCCCTTGAGCGGCACGCCACCTGCCCGGGCCAGGATATCTGCAAAGGGTTCGCTCCGGCTGTCGTCGCCTTCGACCATCAGCAGCCCGTCACGCGCCACGAAGCCGGCATTGCCCGACCCGTGCAGCGGCGATGCGGGATCGGCCGCCGCCAGTTCGCCCAACTGGCGGATCACATCGCTGCCGGCCGCGTGCAGGGCACTGCCTGCCGTGGCCGTGTGGCCCGATCCGCCCGCCACGCCGCCGTCGGGCAGCGAGGAATGGCCCGCGCGGAATTCGACCTTGTCCAGCGGCAGGCCAAGGCTGTCCGCCGCGATCTGGGCGAGAGAGGTCCAGGCCCCCTGCCCCATGTCCACCGCCGAGGTTTCCACCAGCGCCGTGCCATCGGGCCGCAGGGTCGCCTCGGCCTCGGCCATGAACATCGGACAGGGGAAGAGCGCGGTGCCCATGCCCCATCCGGTAAGCATGCCATCCCCATCGACCATCTGGCGCGGTTGCAGCGGCCGCCCGGCCCAGCCGAACCGTTCGGCGCCCTGCCGGTAGCATTCGCGCAGCGCCTTGGACGAATAGGGCTTGCCCGTGCCCGGCTCGATCTCGGCATAGTTCAGCAGCCGGAATTCCAGCGGATCGATGCCCGCTTTCTCGGCCATCTCGTCCATCGCGCATTCCAGCGCGGCCGAGCCAGAGGCCTCTCCCGGCGCGCGCATCGGACCGGGCGTGCCGATATCGAGGCGCACCGCGCTGTGGGTGGAACGCAGCGCCCCGGCCTTGTAGAGCCCCTGCGAGGCATTGGGGGCCGGTTCGATGAAGTCATCGAAGGTCGAGGTTTCCGACAGGCCGGAATGGTCGATGACCGTCAGCGCCGCCTGATCGTCGATGCCCAGCCTCAGCCGCTGGCGGGTCGCGCCGCGATGGCCGACCGGGCCGAACATCTGGTTGCGGGACAGGGCCAGCTTGACCGGGCGGTCCAGCGTCCGCGCGGCGAGGACGGCCAGCACATAGGGCCCGATCGGAAACGCCTTGGACCCGAAACCGCCACCGAGATAGGGGCTGGACAGGGTGACATTCTCGGGCGGGATGCCAAAGAAATACGCCATGCTGTGACAGGTCATGGTGAGCGCCTGGCTGGGCAGTTCCAGATGCAGCTTGTCGCCGTTCCACTTGGCGACAACGGCATGTGTCTCCATCGCGTTGTGGTACATGGCCGAGGTCGTATAGGACACATCGACCGAGGCGGTGGCCGCTGCATGGCCCGCCTCGACATCGCCATGCACCGTGTTGGCCGGGGTCCCGAACCCGGCAGGTTCAAAGGTATAGGCCGCGGCATCGTCCAGCCCGGTGCGGGGTTTCTCCATCGCATATTGCGGGTTCAGCAGGCGGGCGCCTTCGGTTGCGGCCTCCAGCGTCTCGCCCACGACCAGGGCGACCGGCTGCCCCGCATAGCGCACCGTATCGTCCTGCAGTACCTCGATCCGCTGCGAGAAGAACGTCGGTTTGTCGTCGGGATTGCCCTGCAGCGGGGGGCGGTTCTGCGGCGTCATCACCAGGACGATGCCGGGATGCGCCTCGGCAGCGGCGGTGTCCATCCGGGTGACCCGGCCGCGCGCGATGGTGGCGGTGGCGTAGACGGCATAGAGCAGGCTGTCCGGATGGTTGTCGGCGCTGAAGGTCGCACTGCCGGTGACCTTGGCGATGCCGTCGCGGCGGGTGACGGGCTGGCCGGAATTCGAGCCGAACCGCCGGGATAGGGATATGGTGTCAGACATGTTGAGGGTCCTCGATCCGGGTTCCGAATGGGGATGCGGGCAGCGCGGGGATCCGCGCCGGAGTGCCAGCGGCGGCCATGCTCAGGGCGCGGGCGGCGGTGTTGCGGGCCAGGTCGATCTTCCATTTCTGGCCATCGGGAGAGTTGGCCATGGCCAACACCGCCTCGGCGACCTCTGCGAAAAGCGCGGCATCGGGGGCCTTGCCGGTCATCATCGCCTCGGCCTCGGCCAACCGCCAGGGCTTGGCGGCAACGGCGCCGAGGGCCAGGCGCGCCTCGGCGATCAACCCGCCTTCGATCCGCAGGGCCGCGGCGGCCGAGGCAAGGGCAAAGGCGAATGACGTCCGTTCCCGCACCTTGAGATAGCGCGCATGGGCGGCAAAGCTGCGGGCCCTGGCGGGCAGGCGCAGGGCCAGGATCAGCTCGCCGGGTTCCAGGGCGGTGTCACGCTCGGGGGTGGAGCCGGGCAGGGGTTGCAGATCGGCCACCGCGATCTCGCGCATACCCTGCGGGCCGCGGACCTCGGCCACGGCCTCCAGCGCGACCAGCGGCACGGTGAAATCCGACGGGTTGGTGGCGATGCAGGCATCGCTCCAGCCCAGGATGGCGCTGTTGCCGGGCGCGGCCATCGCGTCGCAGCCGGCCCCCGGATCGCGCCGGTTGCAGAGCGCGGCAGGCTCCTGAAAGAACGGGCAGCGCGTCTTTTGCAGCAGGTTCCCGGCCACCGTGGCCACGTTGCGCAACTGCCCGGACGCGCCTGACAGCAGCGCCTCGGCCACCATCGGATAGGCCGCGGCAAAGTCGCGGTCATGGGCCAGCGTCGCGTTGCGGACCAGCGCGCCGATCCGCGTGGAGCCGTCGGGCAGCGTCTCGATCCGGTCGAGGCCGGGCAGGCGGGTGATGTCGATCACCGCGTCGGGCTGCATCGCCCCGGTCTTCATCAGGTCGACCAGGTTGGTGCCGCCGCCCAGCCATGCCGCGCCGGGCCGCCAGGCCGACAGCGCCTCGTCGATCGTGGCGGGCTGGATGAAATCGAATAGCTTCATGCCGCGTCGTCCTTTTCTGCTGTGGCCATCCGGCGTGTCGCGTCCTGAACCGCCAGCGTGATGCCGTGATAGGCCGAACACCGGCAGATATTGCCGCTCATCCCCTCGCGGATGCGTTCGGGATCGTCCCCGGCCTGGCCCTCGGCGATCAGGCCGACGGCGCTCATGATCTGGCCCGGGGTGCAATAGCCGCACTGGAAACCGTCATGTTCGATAAACGCGCTCTGGACGGGGTGCAGGCTCTCGCCATCGGCCAGCCCCTCGATGGTGGTGATCTTGGCACCGTCGAGCGTGGCGGCGAGGGTCAGGCAGGCATTGACCCGGTGACCGTCGATCAGGACCGTGCAGGCCCCGCATTGGCCGCGGTCGCACCCCTTCTTGGTGCCGGGCAGGGCCAGCCGCTCGCGCAGCAGGTCCAGCAGTGTCACACGCGGATCGTCGAGCGGAATATCCCGCGCGGCCCCGTTGATTGTCAGGCTAAGTGAGAGTGACATGCGTCCTCCCTATGTTGGCTGTGATGCAGGGTATGGGCACTCGCGCCCGGTCGAAGTTTTCCGTATGATCCTCGGAAAGGCGCAATTTCGCACCGTCTCATTACTATACGGAGGGTGCCTCCGTTTTTCAAGGGAAAGGCTTCGGCTTGTCCGATCCGCAGAAGAGGAAGCCGCGCTCCGACGCGTTGAAGAACCGCGAGCGGTTGATCGAGGCGGCCAAGGACGTGCTGGGCAAGGGCGGGCCGAACGCCAGTCTTGAGGCGGTGGCCAAGCAGGCCGGGGTGGGGATCGGCACGCTCTACCGGCATTTTCCCACGCGCGAGGCCCTGTTCAACGCCGTCTTCAGCCGTGACCTGACGGACCTCGTCGAGATCGCCGAGTCGCTGGATGCGGATGACGACACGGTCGAGGCGCTGCGCCGGTGGCTGCGTTCCAACGTGTCGATGGTCGAAACCAAGCGGGGCATGCTCGGGGCCTTGTCGGTCATAATGACCGAGGACTCGCGGAAAGCCTATGACGCCGAGTTCGCGCTGATCCGCGCCGCATTGGACCGTGTGATCGCCCGGGGCGTGGCCGCGGGACAGCTGCGTCCCGGTTTCAGCCCGGACGACCTGATGCAGACCATCTACGCCATATGTTACGCCCGCCAGCCCGGGCCGGGATGGCGTGAGAACGTGCTGCGGCTGCTGGACATCTTCATCGACGGATTGCGGGCCTAGGCGGCGCCTTGGGCGGCCAGCTGGCCAAGCCCCGGCGCGGCTGCATGTGATGCCGGATGTGAGGCTAATCGGCACAACAGGGTCTGATATTCGCCTCTTTCGATCCTGATGGACAAGGGGTGGCGCTATCGGTAATGGAGTGTCATCGGGCAGGGTGTCCCGGGCGACTCTGAGGCGGACGCCTTTGGCCCGGCCCGGCAGATGGACCGGCCGATCAGGTTCCTGGTGCCGTTCAGACGACATGAGAATTATTGGACGCAACGAGAGCGTGCATCCTGCGGCGTTTCTGGCGGTATTTTCTGGCTGAAAGCGCCGGGATGATTTATCCTGCGGCCATGAGATCCGAGCAGATCATTCCCGACCCCGATCCGGACAGCTTATCACGCGTGCCGTCGTGGATCACCGCGCGTCACGGCGAAACCCCCGGGAATGTGTCGTTTTTGTCAGGCGCCGCGCTGGCGCACCTGAACGCGGTCCTGACGGCGCGGGACATCCCGATGGCCCTGCTGCGCGAAAGGCTGGCCCTGACCGCGGCCGAAGCCTGTGTCGCGCGTTCGGGCCGCTCGGAACGCGCGGGCGAGCTGCGCGATGCGCTGCACCTGCTGCGCCCGGGCGACCTGCCCGGCCCGGCGGGCGAGGTCTACCAGTCCTGGCAGCGCGCGGTGCGGGGGGCGATCTCGGTCAAGGGGCTGCACCGGGCCCTGCCCCTGCTGGAGCCCGCGCACCTGGCGGAGTATCTCGACACCGGGGCAGGGGACCCTGTGTCGCGCGCGTCCACGGTGCTGGAGGCGGTGCTGACCGCGAACCCGCGCCACGATGTGCCGGCGCTGATCCTGGCGGATGCCGCGATCGCGCGGGGGCTGGGATGGGACCATGTGATGCCGCTCATGGCGCAGGGGCTGAAGCGCGCCGACCTGGCCCTGCGGGAAGAGGCGCTCTGCACCGCCTGTCATGCCGCCGTCACGGCCACGGCGATCCGCGCGGTTGGCGTGGCGAGCGATCTGGCGCGCCGCGCCGCGCATCTCCGCCAGGTCACGCCCAAGCTGCGCGCCAAGGCGGCCGGGGCCGCGGTCGAGATGGTCCTGTCGCGTGACGCGGTGGCGCCTTCGGCCCTGCCTCTGCCCGACCGCGCGGCCCGGCGGCTCTGCGACCGGCTGGTCACGCTGGGCGCGCTGCGGGAACTGACGGGGCGCGACACATTCCGCCTGTACGGGGTCTGATCCGTGGCGCGGCAAGCCCCCGAATTCGACCGGGAACTGGCCGATCTTGCGCCAGAGCTGCGGTGGCGCGAATGGCTGCGGCGGGTCGAGGCGGTGCTGTTCGCCAGCGCCACGCCCGTGCCGCGAGACGCGCTTGCGCTGGTCGTGGGGCAGGGGGTCTCGGTCGATCTGCTGGTCGCGGATCTGGCTGTCGATCTGGAAGGGCGCTCTTTCGAGGTCGCGCGGGTCGGCGACGGCTGGTTGCTGCGAACCCGCGCGGCCTATGCCGCCGCGATCCTTGCGGCGGCCGATATCGGGGATCAGGAACTGGACCTGAGGGAATTCGATGTCGCGGTGCTGGCGGCCATTGCCCATCACCAGCCCATCACCCGGGACGGGCTGCGAGAGATATTCGGCAAGGACATCAGCCGGGATCTGATCGGGCGGCTTCATGCCCGCAGCCTGATCGCCCCCGGTCCGCGCAGCCCGAAACGCGGCGCGCCCTATACCTTCGTGACAACCGACCGGTTCCTTGCCGCCTTTGGGCTGGAGAGCCTGGAGGACCTGCCCGACAGTGAACAGGCGCAGGACGCAGGGCTGGCGGGCGGTTGATGCGGAACCTGCCGCGCCGCGATTTGTGTCACGAACCGGCCCGTTAGTGACGCTTTGGAACGACCGCGACGATTGGTCGACTGCGCTGGCGGCGTGGGGCGCGGGGCACCCCGCTCAATGGCCTGACCCCGTCGATCGTGCGCAACGCCGCGCTTTGTGACAAGCTGTTGGGTGACCCCTTGGCCGCGAAACTCTTTGCCAAGGCCGAGGCGATGGCAAAACTGGGCGTCATGGAGCCGGAGGACCTGGCGGAGCTCGCCGCCTTCCCCGCCAGCCCGGCAGTGGCGAAGATCACAGGCCAGAGGATGTCCGCCATCGGCGGGCTCCCGGCCATCTGAACAGGAGACAGACATGTCAGCCAATTCCCCCTTCGATCCGGCCGGTCGCAGCCCGGTGTTCTTCGACGACAGCCTCGTGATGCTGCGCGATCAGGTCCGGCGTTTTGTCGAGACCGAGATCAAACCCCATGCCGATGCCTGGGAAGCCGCGGGCGAAACTCCGCGTGCGCTGCTCAGGAAAATGGGCGGGCTCGGCTTCTTCGGCATCCGCTACCCCGAGGCGCTTGGCGGATCGGCCCTGGATCAGCGCGCCACGGTCATCTGGGCCGAGGAACTGGGGCGTTCCACCTATTCCGGCGTGGCCATCACCGCGCTTGTGCATACCGACATGGCCTCGGTCCATATCTTCAACGCGGGGAATGACGCGCAGCGGGCCGAATGGATCCCGCGCTGCATTTCTGGAGAGGCGATTTCCGCCGTCGCGGTGACCGAACCCGGCGCCGGGTCGGACGTAAAGGGGATTTCCACCCGGGCGCGGCAGGATGGGGACGACTACATCCTGAACGGCGCCAAGATGTTTATCACCAACGGTGTGCTGGCGGATGTCTACTGCGTCGCGGCCAAGACCGATCCCGACGCCCGGCCCTCGCAATCCGTCACCATGTTCCTGGTGGAAAAGGGCATGCCCGGCTTCACCGTCTCGCGCGCGCTCGACAAGCATGGCTGGCGGTCCTCGGACACGGCGGAGTTGAGCTTTCAGGACGTCCGCGTGCCAGCCGCCAATGTGCTGGGCCGCGAGGGCGGCGGGTTCTACGAGATCATGAAGAATTTCCAGAACGAACGGCTGGTGATCGGCGCCATGGCCATGGGCGAGGCGCAGGCGGCGCTGGACCTCACCGTCGATTACACCCGCGAGCGCAAGGCCTTTGGCGCGCCGCTCTGGGACAAGCAGGCCATCCGGCAACGGCTGGCGATGCTGTCGGCCCGGGTCGAGGCCTGCCGCCAGTTCATCTATGCCACCGCCGCCCGGGCCGCGGCGGGCGAAGAGGTGGTGCGCGAGGTCTCGATGATCAAGGCGCTTGCGGGCGAGCTGGTGAACGAGGTCATGTACGATTGCGTCCAGTTCCACGGCGGCATGGGCTTCATGCGCGAAAGCACCATCGAACGCATGTCCCGCGACGCCCGGGTGCAGAGCATCGGCGGCGGCGCGACGGAGGTCATGCTGGAAGAAGTCGCAAAGAGGATGTGACCAAGGCAGCAGGATCCCGGCTCTGCGAGCCCGCCAGGTCGCGCCGGATGATTGAGACGGCGCTTGGCTCGGGCGCGGATGCCGTGACCCTCGACCTGGACGACGCGGTTGCCAGGGAGGCGGCGCGCCGGACGCCCGCCCCGTGTCCGGATACCGCTCGGGGCACGCCCTGCCCGAATGCGAAGGCCCCCCGCGATCTGGCAGCTCGGTCTGTTCCCATGCAACGAAGCCTTAAGACAAAGGCCGTAAATCGAGTGGGCCCGGGCAAAGGGAAATGTCTGCGTGCGGTCCGGATCCTGCGGGCTGCCATGTTGAGCCCTGCACAGTAACCCCCAAGCTGGCAGCGTTGCGTTGTAGGAGCCAGCGCCAGTCAGGACCCTTCCGGCGCCCCACCTGATGGAAGGAAACGTCGTGGCTAACCATGAAATGTATCTCTTCGCGTTGGATAGCGTCACCTCCTACACCGGTCCCGGGACCTTGTTTCCCAATTCGACGCTTGGAAACACCGGCGTTGGCGGTACGGTAACATTTGGCGCCCTGGACGGAGAAAAAATTACTGTCACCGACAATGATCCGGATTTTGAGGACGGCGATACCGGTATTCTTGGAATCGGGGGGCAGACATCAACCTTCTCGGGCAACCTGTTCAACCTGTCGGGATCCAGCGAAACGGAATATTCCTATACGCTCACGCACCCGGACACAGGCGATACGGTCAATATATACGCCTTCACGTCTTCGGGGTTTCTGGGGCTGGCCAACAATGTGGTTGGCTTTGTGGCGGACGGGCCGATTGATCCCGCTGTCACTTACTCCATTTCCTATGGGGGCGGCTCACCAAGCGTTGCATATTCCGGTCTGGCCATCTGTTTTGCCGCCGGAACACAGATACTCACTGGCCGTGGCACGCACACCCCGGTTGAAGATCTGAAACCGGGCGATACGGTCCTGACTGTCGACCACGGTCCGCAAGAAATCAGATGGATCGGTGCGCGCCATTTGACTGCGGGCGACCTGACGCGAACGCCTTCGTTGCGTCCCATTCGCATTCAAGCCGGCGCATTGGGTGATGGCAGGCCGTTTGACGACCTGATCGTATCCCCGCAACACCGCGTGCTCGTCAATTCAAGGATCGTGCAAAAGATGTTCGGCGAGCGGGAGGTTCTGGTCGCGGCAAAGCAACTGGTTTCACTCAATGGGATTGATGTGGTCAATGAAATCGGTGACCTGACATATTACCACTTCCTGTGCGACCAGCACGAGATTGTTCTTGCGAACGGCATCCAGACCGAAAGCCTTTACACCGGTCCTCAGGCATTGAAAGTCCTGTCAGAAGAAGCGCGGGGTGAAGTCCTGATGATATTCCCGCAGCTGGCTGATCTTGAATACACGGCGCTGCACGCGCGTAGGGTGGTATTGGGGCGCCAGGTCCGGAGCATGGTACTTCGTCACAAAAAGAACGCGCAACCTCTGACCGCGCATTGCAGGGCCGCGCCCTTTGGGTCGGCTCCTCTTCCCGGATGCGAATGATCCGGTCTGCCTTGTGGCTGTACGGCGGCAGTGACTGAACCGATCGCTTCAGAGAGCGCCGCAATGGGGATGCGCCTTCTGATTTGGCGTCGGAAAGC
Source organism: Pseudooceanicola pacificus (assembly GCF_009789075.1). Classification (GTDB taxonomy): domain Bacteria; phylum Pseudomonadota; class Alphaproteobacteria; order Rhodobacterales; family Rhodobacteraceae; genus Pseudooceanicola; species Pseudooceanicola pacificus. The sequence continues at coordinate 78,190 of NZ_WNXQ01000006.1, read as the reverse complement.
TGGGAAGACAGCCAAACCCGTGTGCCAGAAGCCGCCATTCGGACGTATATTGCCAAAGGTCGCCTTGTGCCGCACTCCGGACGTTCGGGCGCGCTGCCTCGAATGTCCGGTTCGGGCCGGGCCTGCGCGACGCTTGGGTCACGATGGCCTCTCTCGGACGGCCCGGGGCAGCCGAAAACCCCGCATCCGGCGGGCCAGGGCCCCCGCACAATCCTTGGACCAGGCGCCGCGAGAGGTGCAGCCTAGCCGCGACAACGGCAGAAACTTCGGGATGAGCGCGCGATACGGCAGATCTTTTCATGCATTCCGTTGGATAATCATGCAGAAGTGGGTCCTGCGGGGGCTGGCAATGGAATGAGGAGCGCATGTGTGTCGTAGAAGATCCGTCAGGTCTTGCGCTGCCGCCCGGCAGTGCGGAACTGATGCCACCGGAGGCCTTGTCCCGCTTCCACGCCTTCATGCGTCGCGACGTGACGACCAGTGAAACCGAATGGATGCAGGTCGACCTCTTCAAGGCGCGGATCGAGCGTCTGGATCTGTCCAAGCTGCATCTGGTGCATGAGTTGACGGTCAGTGTCTTCTGGCCCCACCGTCCGCCCGACATTGAAATGGCCCTGGGGCTGGGCACCGGCTACATCGCGCTTGACGAGATCGTCCGCCCCCTGGGCACCGCCATGGGATTTCCCAGTGGCGAGGATTACGCCATGCTGGGCATGATGGTGACCACGCCAAGGCTGCAGGCCCTGGGCACCGGGCGGCGGCTGCTGCGCCGGGTGATGCGCGATCAGGCCGGGCGCGATCTGCGCCTCTCCGCCACGCGCGAGGGTTACCGTCTGTACGAAAGCGCCGGGTTCACCCCGGTCGGGCTGGTCTATCAGCATCAGGGCAGGGCGCGGGCGATCCGGCCGCCCGACCCGGTGCAGGGCGTTTCGATCCGGCCGATGGCTGAGGGCGATCTGCCGGCGATCCGGGCCCTTGACGCGCATGCCTATGGCGCGGTGCGCGCCCGCGTTCTCGATGCGCTGCTGGACATCTCCGAGGTGATCGTGGCCGAACGCGGCGGCGAGATCGAGGGCTATGCGATGCTGCGCCGCTTTGGCAAGGGCCGGGTCATCGGCCCGCTGGTGGCCGAGCAGGATGGCGTCGCGATGCTGCTGGCGGCCGAGTTCATCATGGCGCATGAGGGCGCGTTCCTGCGCCTCGACACGATTATCGACAGTCCCCGCTTCGAGGCCTTCGTCTCGGCGGCCGGGCTGGGGGTGTACGACACGGTCACCGACATGCGTTTTGGCCGCCTGCGCCGCGCGCAGAGCGGGCCGCTGACATTCGGGCTGGCGATGCATTCACTGGGCTGACCCGGCGCCGCATCGAAAAGGGGGCCGCGTCCCGCGGCTCAGGACATCCGGTCCTTCAACCCGAAATACATCCCGACCAGCGGCAGGAACCAGGGCTTGCCGGAATGCAGCGGCACCGTCGGCCAATCGACCCCATGCAGCGGATTCGTGTCTGTCCGGCCCAGTGCCATATCCGCCAGCACCTGGCCCATCAGGGTCGAAAGCTGCGCACCGTGGCCCGAATAACCCATGGCGTAGAGCATGCCGTCCGCCTCTCCGGCGCGCGGGTATCGGTCCTTGGTCATGCCGACCATCCCGCCCCAGCAATACTCCAGCTCGACCCCGGCAAGCTGCGGGAACATCTCGCTCAGCGCCGCGCGCAGAATCACGCCGGATTTCGCGTCCGAGCTTTGATCGGAGCGCGCCGAGAACCGCGCCCGGCCGCCGAATATCAGCCGGTTGTCCGGTGACAGGCGGAAATAGTTGCCGATGTTCATCGAGGTGACATAGGTGCGGTTGCCGGGCAGGGTCGCGGCGACCTCCTCGGCACTCAGCGGACGGGTGGCCACGATGAAAGAGCCGACAGAGATGATGCGCTTGCGGAAATAGCCCAGAGGCGCCCTTGCGACGCTGTTCGAATAGCCATTGGTCGCGGCGATCACCCGTTCGGCCCGGATTGCGCCCCTGGGTGTCTCGACCAGCCAGCCGGTGCCCTCGCGCCTGCGCCCGGTGACCGGGGCGCCTTCCCAGATCTTCGCGCCGTGCCGGTGGGCGGCGTCGGCCAGGCCGTTCACGTAGCGGCCCATATGCATCATCGCCGACTTGCCGTAGAGCATCCCGCCGTGGAACTGGTCCGACCCGATCTCGCTTTCCAGGTCGTGCTTGTCCAGGAAGCGGGTGTCGGGGTCGACCTCGCGGTGGATGAGCTCGAATCCGGCGCGCAGCCCTGCCACATGGCTGGCTTTGGACGCAAGTTTGAGCTTGCCCGAACGGCGGAAATTGCAGGCGATGCCTTCCTCGGCGATGACGTCCTCGATCATGTCGATCGAGCGGTCATAGGCCTGCCACAGCGCCTTGGCGCGGGTCTCGCCCAGATGCGCCTTGGCCTCGCCATAGCCATGCGCCATGCCGTTGTTGAGGTGCCCGCCATTGCGCCCCGACCCGCCAGCGCCGACATGGGCGGCCTCCAGCACCGCGACGCTGACCCCTTCGCGGGCCAGCTTGCGGGCGGCGTTGAGCCCGGTGAACCCGGCCCCGATCACGACCACGTCGACCTTGCCCTCCACCGGGCCCGGCTGGGCCGAGGCAAAGGGCGTCGAGGTCGCATGCCAGTAGGACTGATATTGCATCGCGATGCTTTCGTTGCAGCGTTGATTACAGGCCGACGACGCCGGGAAGCCCGGTGACGTCCTTGATCTCGGTATAGCCGTAATAGGGGTTCGCCGGCTCGTGGCCGCGGTTGACCCAGACCTTGTGCTTGATGCCGATATCATGCGCGGTCATCAGGTCATAGCGGAAGGAGGAGGAGACATGCAGCACATCCTCCGGCCCGCAGCCGAGCTGATCGAACATGTATTCAAAGGCCTGCATCCGCGGCTTGTAGGCCTGCGCGCTTTCGGCTGTGAAGACATGGGCGATCGGCGCGCCGAGCTTGGCGATATTATGCGGGATCTGGCTGTTCATCGAATTGGTGAGCGCCACCAGCGGGATATGCGGCGCGATCCTGGCGAGGCCCGTGGGCACGTCCGGGTTGGGCCCCCAGGTCGGCACGCGGTCATAGATTTGGGCCGCAATCGCGGGGTCGAAGGGGACGTCATTGCGCTTGCAGGTGCGTTCCAGCGCGTTGTGCACCACTTCGGCGTAGGGCTTCCACGCGCCCAGCACCTCGTCCAGACGATAGGCCGAGAAGTCGCGGATGAAGACCTCGATCTTGTCGGCCCCAAGCTGCTCGCCGTAGAAATCGCGCGCGGCACCGGCCATGTCGAAAAAGATCATCGTGCCGTGGCAGTCGAAGGTGATGAATTTGGGGCGGAAGGTCATGTCTGTCTCCGGGGGTGGATGATACCCGTATCTTGGCCCGGCTGCCGCCACAGCGCCTGCCGCGATTCCCGCTTTCAGCGCATGAAATTGCGTTTGTCGCTTGGCTGGCGGCACGGTCTGCCGTGTCACTGGCGCATTTGGTGACCTGCGCGGGGCAGGGCGGGGCATTCTGCCGCCAACCTTTCACGCCCGATCCCGGAGACCCCGATGAACCTGCTCGTTCCCGTTGATGCCGCGCCCGCCTTTGCCCCCGAGGAAGGGGTGCCCGCCCCCGAGCGCCTGATCGAGGGCGCGCCCGCCTTCAAGACCTGGCAGCTCGACACCGCGCTGGCCGAGGCCGCCCAATGGGGCCAGATCCGCACCGGTGTCTGGGAGGCGACCCCCGGCAAGACCATCTCGATCAAGGGGGAAACCTTCGAGTTCTGCCACATCCTCGCCGGCCGTTGCGAAATCGCCGAGGATGGGGGCGAGACGCATGTCTTTGGCGCGGGCGACAGCTTTGTCCTGAAACCGGGCTTCACCGGCACCTGGACCACGCTCGAGACGGTGCGCAAGATCTACGTGATCGCCTCTTGATGCGGGCGGCAGAGATCCTCGAACGGCTGGTCGGCTTTCCCACCGTCGTCGGGACGCCGAACATGGGGTTGATGGATTATGTCGCGCATTACCTTGCGGAGCATGGCGCGCGGGTCACCCGGCTGATGGGCCCGGAAGGGGATCGTGAAAACCTGTTCGCGACCATCGGCGACCCCTCGCGGCCCGGCTACATCCTGTCCGGCCATGTCGACGTCGTCCCCGCGCAAGAGCCGGAATGGCTGGGCGATCCCTTTGTGCTGCGGCGCGACGGCGACCGGCTGATCGGGCGCGGGGCCTGCGACATGAAGGGCTTTGACGCCGCCGTTCTGGCCGCGGTGCCGGAACTGGCGGCGATGCCGCTCAAGGCGCCGGTGCATATTGCGCTGTCTTATGATGAGGAAGCAGGCTGTCGCGGCGTCCCACATCTGCTGGCGCGGCTGCCCGAGCTTTGCGCCGCGCCGCTCGGCTGCATCGTGGGCGAACCCACGGGGCTGGTGCCGGTGCTGGCGCACAAGGGCAAGGCGGCGCTGCGGCTGGTCGCCTCGGGCGTGTCGGGCCATTCCTCGCGTCCCGATCTGGGGCGGAACGCGATCCATGCGCTGGCCCCGGCGCTGGCGGCCACGGTTGCCCTGGCCGATGCGCTCAAGTCCGGTGCGCAGGACGCGCGTTTTGCGCCAAGCTGGTCGACGGTGCAGATCGGCACCGTTGCGGGCGGGCAGGCGCTCAACATCATCCCCGACCGCGCCGAGGCCTGCATCGAGGCGCGCGCCATCCACGGGGTCGACCCGCGAGGGCTGCTCGCGCCGCTGATGGATCTGCCGGGGGTTGAGGTCGAGTGGCTGTCGAGCTACCCGGCGCTGGCGCTTGGGGCGGATCACCCGCTTGCGACGCTCGCCGCCGATATCTCGGGGCATGGCCCTCTGCAGGCGGTGTCCTACGGGACCGAGGCAGGGCTTTTCCAGCAGGCTGGCGTGCCGGCGATCGTCTGCGGGCCGGGTGACATCGCGCGCGCCCACAAGCCCGAGGAATACCTGACCGGGGCCGAGCTTGCCGCCGCGACCGGGATGGTGCTGGCGCTTGGCCGGCGTCTGTGCTGATCGCGGCATTTCCTGCGGCGGCCCGGTGCCGGAGTAGCAAGAAACTGCTGTGCGCCCGCCCGATCAGGATGAACCTGCCGCCCGGCCTGCACTAGCCTGACCCTGACCAGATCAGGAACAGAGAGTAACGATGACCCCAGCCTCTCCGCTCGCGGCGGCCGCGCCCGAGATCAACATCATTCCCTTCGAGCCCGCCCATATCGAGGGCGCCCTGCGCCTGTCGCAAGAGGCGGGCTGGCCGCATCGCGCCGAGGACTGGGGGCTGACGCTTTCGGTCTCGCGGGGCGTCGTGGCGCTGCAGGGCGACGAGGTCGTGGGCACCGCGCTCTGTTCGCTGTTTGGCGAGGTGGCGGCGATCAACATGATCATCGTCGACGCGCGGATGCGGGGGCGGGGCCTCGGCCGCAAGCTGATGCAGGCCGTGCTCGACATCGCCAGCCCGCGCGAACAGCGCCTGACCGCCACCGAGGACGGTTTGCCGCTCTATGAAAAGCTGGGCTTTGTGGTCGTGGGTGAGATTATCCAGCATCAGGGAATTGCCCGCGCCGCCGAGGCCGAGGAGCCGGTGCAGGTGAATGCGCCTGCGGATCTGGCCGAACTTGCCGCGATGGATCACGCGGCCAGCGGGATGGATCGCAGGGATCTGATTGCGGGCATCCTCAAGACCGGAGAGCTGCTGCGCGCCGAGCGTGGGTTTGCACTGTTGCGCCTCTTCGGGCGCGGCAAGGTTTTGGGGCCGGTGGTGGCGCAGGACGCCGCGACCGCCCGGGCGCTGATCGCCGCCGGGGCCACGCGCGCGGCAGGGGAATTCCTGCGCATCGACCTTCCCGACTGGGCGCTGGCGCCCTTCGCCGAAAGCCTCGGCCTGGCCCATGTGGGCGGCGGCACCGCGATGACACGGGCGGCCCGCGCCGCCCCCGACACCGATTACACAACCTTCGCCCTCGCCTCGCAGGCCCTGGGCTGACCTTTGCGGAGAGCGCCATGCTGACCAATTCCCTTGTCGAGCTGGACCGCCAGCACCTTGTCCATCCGGTCTCGTCCTTCCGGGGCCACGAGGCGCGCGGCGTGCGCGTGTTGCGCTCTGCCAGGGGCGCGACGGTCACCGATGCCGAGGGGCGCGAGCTGATCGACGGTTTTGCCGGGCTCTGGTGCGTCAATGCGGGCTACGGCCATGACAGCATCATCGAGGCCGCCGCCGCGCAGATGCGCGAACTGCCCTATGCCACGGGCTATTTCGACCTGGGGGCCGAGGCGCCGATCCGTCTGGCCGCGGAACTGGCCGAGCGCAGCCCGGGCGACCTGAACCACATCTATTTCAGCCTTGGCGGGTCGGACGCGGTGGACAGCACGATCCGTTTCATCCGCTACTACTGGCATGCCAGGGGCCAGCCGGACCGCGACCAGTTCATCTCGGTCGAGCAGGGCTATCACGGGTCCACCACCATGGGCGCGGGGCTGACCGCGCTGCCCGGGTTCCACGACGGGTTCGGCGTGCCCTACCAGTGGCAGCACAAGATCGCGTCGCATTACATCTACCGCAACCCGGCCAGGACCGAACAGGAGATCATCGACGCCTCGGTGGCCGAGCTGCGGGCCAAGGTCGCGTCGCTTGGCGAGGACAAGGTCGCCGCCTTCTACGTCGAGCCGATCCAGGGTTCGGGCGGGGTGCTGGTGCCGCCGAAGGGCTGGATGAAGGCGATGCGCGATGCCTGCGCCGAGATGGAGATCCTGTTTGTCGCCGACGAGGTGATCACCGGATTTGGCCGCACCGGCCCGCTATTCGCCTGCGAGGACGACGGCATCGTGCCCGATCTGATGACCACGGCAAAGGGCCTGACCTCGGGTTATATCCCGATGGGCGCGGTCTTCATGCGCGATCACGTCTATGAAACCATCGCCGAGGGCGCGGGCGCCAAGGCCGTGGGCCACGGTTTCACCTACTCGGCGCATCCGGTATCCGCCGCCGTGGCGCTGGAGGTGCTGCGTCTCTACGAAGGCGGATTGCTGGAAAATGGCCGCAAGGTCGGGGCGCGGCTGATGGCGGGGCTCGAGTCGCTGCGCGATCACCCGCTGGTCGGCGATGTGCGCGGGCGCGGGATGCTCGCCGCTGTCGAACTGGTGACCGACAAGGACAAGAAGACGCCGCTGCCTGCCTCCGTCCAGCCGGCCACCCGCCTCTTTGACCGCGCCTGGGAACAGGGGCTGATCCTTCGCAGCTTTGCCCAGGGCATCTTTGGCTATGCGCCGCCGCTCTGCTGTACCGAGGCCGAGATTGACGCCATCGTCGAACGCACGCGCAAGGTGCTGGACCTCACGCTGGACGACCCGGAGATCCGGGCGGCCCTCAGCTGATGGCGCTGCTGTTCCTGTCCTCGGCCGAACGCGCCGCGATCTGGGCGCCGCTGTTCGAGGCGGCGGGCGAAGAGATGATCCTGGGTGAGGCGGCGGTCACCGACCCCGCCGCGGTCACCCATATCCTCTGCTGGCAGCCGCCGCAGGATCTGCTGCGCTATCCAAACCTCAAGGCGGTGATCTCGACCGGGGCGGGTGTCGATCATATGCCCGCGCTGCCCGAGGGCGTAAGCCTCGTGCGGACCCTCGCGCCGGGGATCGAGGAGATGGTGCGCGACTGGGTGGTCATGGCCACGCTGATGCTGCACCGCGATATGCCCGCCTATATCGCGCAGCAGCGCGCCGCCGCCTGGACGGTGCGCCCGGTGGCGCTGGCACGCGGTACGCGGGTCGGGATCATGGGGTTGGGTCGGATCGGGCAGCTGGCCGCCAAGAGCCTGACCGGCCTGGGTTTCGACGTTGCGGGCTGGTCGCGCTCGGCTCGCCCGGTCGCGGGGATCGAGGTCTTTGGCGCGGCGGCGCTGGAGGCCTTCCTCGGGCGCAGCGATATTCTGATCTGCCTGCTTCCGCTGACTGCCGAGACGCGGGGCCTGATGGATGCGCGCTTCTTTGCCATGCTGCCGCACGGGGCGCGGCTGGTGCAGGCGGGGCGGGGCGCGCAGCTCGACATGGAGGCGCTGCGCCATGCGCTGGACACCGGGCAGCTGGCCTCGGCCATGCTCGACGTGACCGAGCCCGAGCCGCTGCCCGCCGATCACTGGGCCTGGAGCGATCCGCGCCTGGTGATCACCCCGCATGTGGCGGCCCAGACCGACGCTGTCGAAGGCGCCCGCCATGCGCTGAACGTGCTGCGCGCCAGCCGCGAGGGGGCAGAGCTGCCCGGCCTCGTGGATGTGTCGCGGGGCTATTGAAACCGGTCCCGTGTCACGGCGCGAAAATGCCGGATGGCGGGGGAATACAGAAGAATATGCCGCTCTCCGACCCGCTTTCGGAGATTCCACCGCCGGGTTCTGCGGGAAGATTGCGGCATCAGGACCGCGAAACCGAACAGGGGCCAGGGCCCCACGGGTACAGCAGACGATGCCACGCAGTGACTGCGTACCTGCAACAGGAAGAGCGCCCCTGCCGCGCCGCACCGCTGAAAGGACTGCCTGGATGTCGACCACCGCCGCCGTGAAGCCGCTGACTGCGTTCAGCTACGTTACCTTCGACGTGGTCGGCACGCTGATCGACTTCGAGGGCGCGATCAAGGACGGCCTGGCGGCAATCGCCGCGAAAGAGGGCGTGGATATCGACGGCGAGTCGGCGCTTTCGATCTATCGCGAAGCCCGCTACATGCCGGGTGCGGGCCTGTTCCCCGACGATCTGGGCCGCTGCTACAGCATGATTGCCGCGGTCTTCGGCCTGCCCGACACCGAGGCGTACCGCCAACTGATGATCGACAGCGTGGGCGAGGCCAGGCCCTTTGCCGACAGCGTCGAGGCGCTGGCCCGGCTCAGGGCGCGCTACAAGCTGATCGCGATGACCAATGCCCGTCGCTGGGCCTTCGACAAATATGCCGACAAGCTGGGCAACCCCTTCTGGGCGAGCTTCACCACCGATGACACGGGCTGCGAAAAGCCGGACCCGGCGTATTTCCGGCAGGTCTTCGATTTTGTCGCCGCCGACGGCGGCAGCAAGCACGACATCCTGCACACCGCGCAAAGCCAGCACCACGACATCGGTATCTCTCGCCAGCTGGGCATGACCAACGCCTGGATCCAGCGCCGCCATGCGCAGCAGGGCTATGGCGGCACCATCGAGCCGAAAGACTTCACCACCCCCGATTTTCACTATCACGCGCTGATCGACCTGGCCCGAGCGGCCGACGACGCCTTTGGCGCGTGAGCCCCGCCCACCAGACCACCCGAGGCGGCTGCAAGACCGCCAGGGCCCACCACTCAACTCATAACAACAGGGAAGACTGACATGACAAAGACCCCCACCAACTGGACCGGACGCGACGACGCGATGGTCGAACACATGATCCGCCGCGGTGCATCGCGCCGGGATCTGCTGAAAATGCTGATGTCCTCGGGCATCGCCGCCGCTGCCGGCGGCTCGCTGCTGATGCGCGCTTCGGCCGCCGTCGCCGCGACCCCGGTCATGGGCGGGAACTTCAAGGCGGCCGGCTGGTCGTCCTCGACCGCCGACACGCTGGATCCGGCCAAGGCGTCGCTCTCCACCGATTACGTGCGCTGCTGTGCCTTCTACAACCGCCTGACCTTCCTGGACGAAGCCGGGCAGGTGCAGATGGAACTGGCCGACACCATTTCGTCGGACGACGCGCAGACCTGGGAAGTGAAGCTGAAGCCCGGCGTGCTGTTCCACGACGGCAAGACGCTGTCCTCGGACGATGTGGTCTTCTCGCTGAAACGTCACCTCGACGAGTCCGTCGGCTCCAAGGTGAACTCCATCGCCAAGCAGATGACCGAGATTTCCAAGGTGGACGACCTGACCACCAAGATCGTGCTGCAGGCACCCAATGCCGACCTGCCGACGATCCTGGCGCTGCACCACTTCATGATCATCGCCGACGGCACCACGGATTTTTCCAAGGCCAACGGCACCGGCGCCTTCATCTGCGAGGTCTTCGAGCCGGGCGTGCGCTCTGTCGCGACCAAGAACCCGAACTACTTCAAGGCCGAGGGCCCCTATCTCGACAGCTTCGAATTCTTTGCGATCCCGGACAACAATGCCCGGGTCAACGCGCTGCTCTCGGGGGACATCCACTACGCGGCCGCGGTCAATCCGCGCTCTTCGCGCCAGCTTGACGGCAACGACTCCGTCGCGACCCTGGTCAGCACCTCGGGCAACTACACCAACCTGAACATGCGCCTTGACCTGAACCCCGGCGACAAGGCCGGCTTTGTCGAGGGCATGAAATACCTGCTGAACCGCGAAGCGATCCAGAAATCCGCCTTCCGCGGCTTTGCCGAAATCGCCAACGACCAGCCCGTGTCGCCCGCGAACCGCTATCACAACCCCAACATCAAGCCGCGCGAGTTCGATCCCGAGCGCGCCAAGTCGCTGTTTGACAAGGCCGGGCTTCTGGGCGTGGAAATTCCGGTTGTCGCCTCCGACGCCGCCACGGCTTCGGTGGACATGGCCACCATCCTGCAGCAGGCCGGCAGCGAGATCGGCATGAACCTCAAGGTGGACCGCGTGCCGTCCGACGGCTACTGGTCGAACTACTGGCTCAAGGCGCCGGTCCATTTCGGCAACATCAACCCGCGCCCGACGCCGGACATCCTGTTCTCGCTGCTCTATACCTCGGACGCGCCGTGGAACGAGAGCCAGTACAAGTCCGACAAGTTCGACTCGATGCTGGTCGAGGCGCGCGGCGCGCTCGACGAAGAGCGCCGCAAGGCGATCTATTGGGAGATGCAGGAGATGGTGGCCAACGAAGCCGGCACCGCGATCCCGGTCTACATCTCCAACATGGATGCCTTCACGGCCAAGCTGGGCGGCCTCAAACCCAACCCGCTGGGCGGCATGATGGGCTATGCCTTCGCCGAATACGTCTGGCTCGACGCCTGATCCGAAAGGATGCCGGGCCCGCGTGACAGATGCGGGCCCGGTCTTCTAGACTTCACACAGCAGATCCACGCCAACAGCGGAAAGAGGTGCCCCGTTGCCCCAGTCGCTTCAGCCATGGTTTCTCGTGATACAGCGGCTCGGCATCGCCCTGCTGACGCTGGTCATCGTCTCCTTCGCCGTCTTCTTCGCGACCGAGATGCTGCCCGGCGACGTGGCCGAGATCCTGCTGGGCCAGGCCGCCACGCCCGAAGCGGTGGCCGGTCTGCGCGAGGCGATGGGGCTGAACGAACCGGCGCTCAGCCGCTTCATCGGCTGGCTCATCGGGCTGGCGCGCGGCGATCTGGGCACCTCCTACGTGAACAATATCGAAGTGGTGGAGCTGATCTCGGGACGGCTGGTGAATTCGCTGAAGCTTGCCGGGGTCACCACCGTCGTTTCGGTTCCGATCGCGCTGAGCCTTGGCATCGGGGCCGCGATGTGGCGCGGCTCGGTCTTCGACCGGATCGTGTCGATGCTGACCATTTCGGTGATCTCGGTGCCCGAATTCATGGTGGCGACGCTGGCGGTGCTGATCTTCGCCGTCTGGCTCGGCTGGCTGCCGGCGCTCAGCTACGGTGTCGATGTCAGCTCTCTTTCGGCCATACTCAAGGCCTATGCCATGCCGGTGATCACCCTGTCCTGCGTGATCTCGGCGCAGATGATCCGGATGACCCGTGCCGCGGTGATCGAAACGATCAACACCCCCTATGTCGAGATGGCGCTGCTGAAAGGCGCGTCGCGCAAGCGCATGGTGCTGGTCCACGCCCTGCCGAATGCGCTCGGCCCGATTGCCAATGCCGTGGCGCTGTCGCTCAGCTACCTGGTCGGCGGGGCGATCATCGTCGAGACGATTTTCAACTACCCCGGCGTCGCCAAGCTGATGGTCGATGCCGTAAGCACCCGTGATCTGCCGCTGATCCAGTCCTGCGCGATGATCTTCTGCGTCAGCTACCTGTCGCTGATCACGCTGGCGGATGTGATCGCCCTGCTCTCCAATCCAAGGCTGCGTCGATGATGGCTGAAGACACCGACACCACCGCCGCCCTGACCACGCCACCCCCCAGGGGCCCGGGCTGGAGCTTCAACTGGGTCGGCCGCATCGGCCTTGTCGTCATCCTGTTCTGGGCGCTGGTCGCGCTGGTCGGCCCCTGGCTGGCGCCCTACCCGCCGGGCCAGATTGTCGACTATGACTTCTTTACCCCGATGTCCGCCAACTACTGGATGGGGACCGACTATCTGGGGCGCGACATCTTCTCGCGCATCCTGATGGGCTCGCGCTACACGGTGGGCATCGCGCTTGCGGCGGTGACGCTGGCCTGCACGCTGGGGGTGATCCTCGGCATGGTGGCCGCCGTGGCGGGGGGCTGGTTCGACATGGTCCTGTCGCGGCTGCTGGATGCGTTCAACGGCATCCCCTCGCTGCTCTTCGGCCTTGTCGTGGTGGCTGCCGTCGGCTCGTCCATCCCGGTGCTGATCCTGACGCTGACGGCGATCTACATGCCCGGCTCTTACCGGTTCGCCCGGGCGTTGGCGGTGAACGTCAACACGATGGATTTTGTCACCGTCGCCCGTGCCAGGGGCGAAAGCACGCCCTACCTGATCCTGCGCGAGATCTTTCCCAACATCCTTGGCCCGGTGCTGGCCGACCTCGGCCTGCGCTTCGTCTTCATCGTGCTGGTGCTGTCGGGCCTGTCCTTCCTCGGGCTTGGCGTGCAGCCGCCCAATGCCGACTGGGGCGCGCTGGTGCGCGAGAATATCGAGGGGCTGAGCTTTGGCGCGCCGGCGGTGATTTTCCCCTCCATCGCCATCGCCTCGCTGACGATCTCGGTGAACATGTTCATCGACAACCTGCCCACCAAGATCCGCGACAGGAGCGAATGATGACCATGCCCCTCGTCTCTGTCAAAGACCTGCGCATCGGCGCCGTCACCGATGCCGGCCGCAAGGTCGAGATCATCAAGGGCGTCAGTTTTGACATCGCGCCGGGCGAGATTGTCGCGCTGATCGGCGAATCCGGGTCGGGCAAGACCACCATCGCGCTGTCGCTGATGGGGCACACCCGCACCGGTTGCAGCATCGAGGGCGGGACGATCCGCCTGGACACATCCGATATCACCGCCATGAGCGAGTGGGCCCGCGCCAGGGTGCGCGGGACCGAGGTGTCCTATGTGCCGCAATCGGCGGCGGCGGCCTTCAACCCTTCCAAGCGGATCATGGACCAGGTGACCGAGATCTCGGCCATCCACGACCTGATGCCGCGCGCCGAGGCCGAGAAGAAGGCGGTGGACCTGTTCCGCGCCCTGGCCCTGCCGGAGGCCGAGACCATCGGCCAGCGCTATCCGCACGAGGTGTCGGGCGGGCAGCTGCAGCGCCTCTCGGCGGCCATGGCGCTGGTTGGCGATCCCAAGCTGGTGATCTTTGACGAACCGACCACGGCGCTGGACGTGACCACCCAGATCGAGGTGCTGCGGGTCTTCAAGTCGGTGATGAAACAGGGTGGCATGGCCGGTGTCTATGTCAGTCACGACCTTGCCGTTGTGGCGCAGATCGCCGACCGGATCATCGTGCTCAAGGGCGGGGAAATCCTGGAGGTGGGCAGCGCCGATCAGATCCTGAGCGCGCCCAGGCATGCCTATACCAAGCAGCTTATCGCCGCCTTCGAGCCGGTGCCGCACCAGCCCCAGGGGCTGCCGCTTCAGGCGGCCAAGCCCAAGGTGGTGCTCGAAGTGGCTGATCTCTGCGCGGGCTACGGGCCGGTGAGGGGCGGCGTGCCCCATGCCAAGATCCTCAAGGACGTGAGTTTCAAGCTGGAGCGGGGCCGCAATCTTGGCGTGATCGGCGAGTCCGGCTCGGGCAAGTCGACCCTGGCGCGGGCCATCGCCGGAATCCTGCCGGCCTATAGCGGCTCCGTCATGCTCGACGGTATCCAGCTGACCCCTGACCTGCGCAACCGCTCGAAAGAGGAACTGCGCCGCGCCCAGATCGTGTTCCAGCTGGCCGATACCGCGCTGAACCCGGCGCATTCCATCAGCACCATTCTTGCCCGGCCCCTGACCTTTTACGACGGGCTGCGCGGTGCGGCGCGCGAGGCGCGGGTCATCGAACTGCTGGACATGGTCAAGCTTCCCGCCGCCCTGCGCCACAGGCTGCCGGGAGAGCTCTCCGGCGGGCAGAAGCAGCGGGTCAACCTGGCCCGGGCCCTGGCCGCCAGCCCCGAGCTGATCCTGTGCGACGAGATCACCTCGGCGCTCGACACCGTGGTGGCCGCCGCGATCCTCGAACTGCTCAAGGAGCTGCAGCGCGAGCTGGGGCTGAGCTACATGTTCATCAGCCATGACCTGTCCACGGTCGAGGCGATCTGCGACGACGTGCTGGTGATGTACAAGGGCGAGGTGGTCGAGGCGCTGCCGGCGGCGCGCATGTCCACCGAAGCCGAACATCCCTATTCGCGGCTGCTGGTGTCCTCGGTTCCCAAGCTCGACACCGGCTGGCTGGCGGGGCTGGAACAGGATCCTGAACTGGTTGCCCAGTTCGCCAACCGCTGACGCGACAGCCCGCGGAAATCGACCCGAAGGCGCCGGATAGAGACGCTGCGCGAGCGGCTCAGATCTTGTCGGCGAAGAGGTGGGTCAGCGGCATCTGGGTCTTGGAAAACGGCGTCTTCATCACGACGAAGCTGAAATACTTGTCGATCCCGACGTTGCGGTCGATCAGCCCCTCGATGATCGTCTGGTAATCGGAAATCGAAGCGGTCACAAATTTCGCAAGATAGTCGTAGCCGCCGGACACCAGGTGGCATTCGACGCAGCATTCGACCTTTTCCAGCGCCTCCTGGAAGCGGGCGAAATCGATCTGGCGGTGGTTGCTGAGCGTGAATTCCGTAAAGACGGTCAGCGTCTCGCCCAGCTTGGCCATGTCGATCTGCGCCGCATAGCCGCTGATATAGCCGGCCTTTTGCAGTTTCTTGACCCGCATCAGGCAGGGCGAGGGCGACAGATGCACCAGATCGGCCAGCTCGACATTGGTGATCCGGCCATTGCGCTGCAACTCGGCAAGAATTTTCAGGTCGATCCGGTCGAGCTTGTACCTGCTGGTCATGGGGCCTTTCCTTCGGAATCCGCGTGCCGCGTGGATCCTGTGAAGGACGCAGCCATCCCAAAGTCAACGGCATTCGACAGGAAATGCCGTGACGGGTCCGTGTTCCGGCAGATGCCTCTGGCGGCGACATCGTAAAAGATGGCGGGACCACAGGAGAAGACCATGACCGCCCCCTTGCTGCATATCGAGACCCAGAGCGCGCTGCCCCAGACCGCCGATTGCGTTGTGATCGGCGCGGGCATCGTCGGCACCAGCGCGGCCTATTGGCTGGCGCGGGCCGGGTTGACGGTGCTGCTGCTGGAAAAGGGGCGCATCGGCGCCGAACAGTCGAGCCGCAACTGGGGCTGGTGCCGCCAGCAGAACCGGGACGCGCGCGAACTGCCGCTGGCAACCCGCAGTCTGGACCTGTGGGAAGAGATGGCCGAGGACATCGGCGAGGATCTGGGATTCCGCCGCTGCGGGTTGCTGTACCTGTCCAATGACGCCGCCGAGATCGAAGGCTGGGCCAACTGGGGCCGTTTCGCCCGCGGCGAGGGGGTCGACACCCGGATGCTGAGCGCGGCAGAGGCCACCGAGCGCGGCGCAGCCACGGCGCAGCACTGGGCGGGCGGCGTCTGGTCGCCCAGCGACGGCATCGCCGATCCGATGCGCGCCGCGCCGATCATCGCCAGGGGCGTCGTCAAGCACGGCGGAACGGTCATTCAGAATTGCGCGGCCCGGGGTATCGAGACCTCGGGCGGCGCGGTGTCCGCCGTGATCACCGAACAGGGCACCGTGCGGACGACCCAGGTCGTGCTGGCCGGCGGGGCCTGGGCGGCGAGCTTCCTGCATCAGTCGGGCATCGTCTTCCCGCAGGCCGCGGTGCGCAGTTCGATCCTGTCGGTGGCGCCCGGCGCCGAGGGGCTGCCACCGGCGCTGCACACTGCGGCCGTGTCGATCACCCGGCGCGGCGACGGGGCCCATACGCTGGCGATCTCGGGGCGCAGCCATCTCGACCCCACGCCGGGGGCGATACGGGGGGCAAAGCACTTCCTGCCGATGTTCGCCAAACGCTGGCGCGCGCTTTCTCCGGGTGGGCTGCAGGGCTGGCGGGCGGGTTTCGAAACCCGCAAAATCTGGGCGCTGGACCGCGAAACCCCGATGGAGCGTATGCGCATCCTCGACCCCAGGCCCTCTCCGCGCCTGGTGGGCGAGACCCTGTCCCGCGCCCGCAAGCTGCTGCCGGCGCTGCGCGATCTGCCGGTCCAGGCCAAATGGGCGGGCTATATCGACAGCACGCCCGACGGCGTGCCGGTGATTGACAGCGCCATCGGCCTGCCTGGCCTGACCCTGGCGGCGGGGCTTTCGGGGCATGGCTTCGGCATCGGTCCGGGGGTCGGGCACCTGGTGGCCGACATGCTGACCGGCCGCCCGCCGATCACGGAAACAGCGCATTATCGCCTCAGCCGGTTCGACATGGCGCAATGGGGCAAGGTGGCAAAGTTTTGAGCGCACGCCGCGAACGGTGACATTGCCGCGCTCGACCAGACGCGCAGGAAAGAACGCCGTCGCACTGCCCATCAACCCGGCGCCGTGCCCGATCCCCTGCACCAAAGGTCCTTTCCGTCGTGCCAAGGAGATCCGGCACAGGCCCCAAGGTCAAAGACGGGAAATGGGTTATGGCATAAGCATAGCCTATGGAGCGCCGCATGCGGGCCGGTCTGTCCGGTGGCTTCATCGCAGTGACGCGGGCCTCTAGGCTGATGCGCAGGCTGATCGGGCTGCTCTTGCCCCGGATTCTGGTCAGACTATAGGATCGACTTATAGGATGAGGCGTCATTCGACTTGGACCGCCGCGCTCTGCTCTGCTCGACTGGGGCAGGCGGAACGAAAGGCGATGACCCATGGATGGCCAACTGAGTGCTGAGGACTGGAAGATCGGTGTCGATATCGGCGGCACCTTCATGGATTTCTGCGCGCTCGAAACCCGTTCGGGGCGAATCGCCTCGCTCAAGGTTCTGACCACGCCGGACGATCCGGGGGCCGAGCTTGGCACCGGGCTGGACCTGCTGGCCGCGCGCGAGGGGCTGGATCCGGCGGCGGTGAGCCGCTTCGTGCATGGCACCACGGTGGGTATCAACACCGTCATCCAGCGCAATGGCGCGAGGCTGGCGATGTTCACCAACGCCGGGTTCGAGGACGTGATCGAACTGGCCCGCCTGCGCATGCCCGACATGTATTCGCTGTTCTGCAACCGCCCCGATCCGCTGGTGCCGCGCGACATGATCTTTGGCCTGCCGGTGCGGATGCGCGCCGACGGACGGCGGACCGATGCGCCCGAGGGCGCAGTGGCCGAGGCGGTCGCACAGGCCAGGGCGGCGGGGGCGCAGGGCATCATCGTCGCGCTTCTGCACGCCTGGCGCGACAGCGCGCAAGAGGCCGCGATCCGGCAGGAAATCGAGACTATCGCGCCTGAACTCTTCGTCTTTACCTCCTCCGAGGTCTGGCCGGTGATCCGCGAGTACGAACGCACTTCGACCGCGATCCTGAACGGTTATGTCCATCCGCGCGTCTCGGGCTACCTGGGGGCGCTGGAGGCCCGGCTGACCGCGCAGGGCGTCCCGGCCCGCGCCATGCTGACCAAGTCCAACGGCGGCGTGATGACCGCCGGCGAGGGCCGCCGCGACTGTGTGTCGATGCTGCTGTCGGGCACCGCCTCGGGTGTGATCGGCGCGGCCTGGCTAGCGCGGCAGGCGGGCGAAAGCCGTATCCTGACGCTTGACATCGGCGGCACCTCGGCGGATTTCGCGCTGATCATCGACGGCGAGGTCCAGTTCGGTTCGGATGAGCTGGTGGGAGAGTTCCCGCTGCACATCCCCTCGGTCTCGGTCAGTTCGATCGGCATCGGCGGCGGCTCCATCGCCTCGGTCGACGAACATGGAATGCTGCGCGTCGGCCCGGAAAGCGCCGGGTCGATCCCCGGACCGGCCTGTTACGGGCGTGGCGGCACCCGGGCCACGATCACCGACGCGATGGTCGTCTGCGGCTGGCTGGGCCATTCGGAAATGGCCTATGGCCAGCTCGACATGCGGCTGGATCTGGCGCGCGAGGCCGTGGGGGGCCTGGCCGCGCAGCTTGGCCGCGAGGTTGAGGCGACCGCCCAGGCGATCCTCGACATCGCGATCTCGGAACTGTTCGTGGAGGTCGAAAAGCTGTCGTCCCGCGCCGGGATCGACCTGCGGGATTTCGCGCTGATGCCCTTTGGCGGCGGCGGCCCGATGCTGGGCGCCTTCCTCGCCAAGGAACTGGGCATGCCGCGTGTCATCGCGCCGCGCCGTCCCGGCGTCGTCTCGGCGCTCGGCGGGCTGGTGGCCGACCTCAAGGGCGACTTCATCCGCACGGTTTTTGCCGATCTGGACGCGGCGCGCCTGCCGCTGTTGCGCGCGCACTTCCAAGCGCTCGCCGCCGAGGGCAAGGCCTGGCTCGCGGCGCAGGGCCATGCGGGCGCCGTCGAGCTGAAGCTGTCCGCCGACATGCGCTACGCCGGGCAGAGCTACGAGATCGAGGTGGCGCTGGAGCCCGACTGGCTGTCCGATCTTGCCAAGCTGACCGAAGCCTTTCACGCCGCGCACCGCCGCATCTACGATTTCAACGACCCTGAGGGCCGGATCGAGTTGGTGAACCTGCGTCTCTCGGCCATCGGTGCGGGGCCCAAGCCCGACCTCACCGAGCTGGCCCATGTCGAGGCGGGCGAGACGCGTGAGGTGCAGGTGCATATCGGCACCTGGCGCCCGGTGCCGCTGCACAGCCGCGTGGCGCTGGCCGCCGGCACCACCTTCGACGGTCCCGCCATCGTGGCGCAGGAAGACACCACATTTGCCATTCCCGCAGGCGCCCGCGCCCGGGTCGACGGCAATCTCAACATCCACCTGCAGTTCGAGGCCTGATCCATGTTCGACAAGATGACCCTTCAGGTGCTTGCCAACCACGCCCGCGCGGCGGCCGAGAACATGGCCCACACGCTGCACCGCACCGCCCATTCCGCCTTCGTCAAGGAGACGCAGGATTTCACCGTCATGCTGATGGACCGGGGCGGCGACACCTTTGCCGTGCCGATGGAGCTGGGCGCGACCTGGTATCCGGGCCTCACCTACGGGCGCGCGATCAATTTGGTCGAGGAAGAGTACCGCCCCGGCGACGTCGCCTTTACCAACGATCCCTATTCCGGCCATGTCGCCACCCATGCGCCCGACACCCACCTCTGGAAGCCGGTGTTTTCGCAAGGCGAGATCGTCGCCTGGACCGGCGGGCATATCCACAACACCGACATGGGCGGCGCGGTGCCTGCCTCGCTCTCGCGCTCGCTGACCGAAATCCATCAGGAGGGCATCCGTTTTCCGCCGATGAAGCTGGTCCGCGAAGGGGTGTTTGACGAACAGATCATGCGGATCATGTCGACCAACGTGCGCAAGCCCGCGCTGAACGTGGGCGACATCAAGGCGCTGGTCGGCGCCCTCGGCACCGGAGAGCGCAAGGTGCATGCGATGATCGAGCGTTTCGGCCACCAGGGTTTCCTCTCGGGCGTCGCCGCGCTGAAGGAGCAGGCCGAGGCGCAGGCCCGCGCGATCCTGTCGGAGATCCCCGACGGGACCTATGTCTTTGCCGACTACGCCGACGAGGACAGCGACGAGGCCAACCCCTGCCGCCTGAAGCTCACGCTGCGTATTCACGGCGACGAGGCGGTGCTCGATTTCACCGGCTCCGACCCGCAGCTGGCCTCCTCGCTCAACGTGCCCTCGGGCGGCGATCCGCGCCACACGATCCTGCTCGTCGGGGTCTATTACGTGCTCTACACGCTGAACCCGCGCATCCTGCTGAACACCGGCCTTACCCGGCCCTTCACCTGCATCACGCCCGAAGGCACGGTGCTGAACCCGGTCTCGCCCGCCGCGGTCGGCATGCGCTCGCTCACCTGCGCGCGTCTGCGTTCGGTGATCTTCGGTGCCTTCGTGCAGGCGATCCCCGACCGGATGCCCGCCGCGCCGGCTGGCAACAACTGCATCGTCAACGTGATGACCCGCGACGAACGGTCCCAGAAGACGGTGATCGCGGCGGTGAACCCGGTGGTTGGCGGCGGCGGCGGCATGCCGCATCGCGACGGCACCAACGGCTCGGGTGCGGATGCGGCCTATCTCAAGAACACGCCGATCGAGATCACGGAAACCGAGGTGCCGGTGGAATTCGTCAAATACGGGCTGGCGCGGGACACTGGCGGCGCCGGGCGCTGGCGCGGCGGCCTGGCGACCGAAATGGCCTTTCGCGTCTTCACCCCCGACAGCCGCATCACCGCGCGCAACCGGGACCGGTCGTTCTTTCGCCCCTGGGGCACGGGCGGGGGCAGGGCCGCGGGGCTCGCCGACATGGTGGTGAATCCCGGCACCCCGGAGGAGCGCCGCATGGGATCCAAGGACACCGCGATCCTGCAACCCGGCGACGTGCTCGAAGTCCGCTCGGCAGGCGGCGGCGGGCGCGGCAACCCGCTGGAGCGCGAGCCCTGGCGCGTCGCCCGCGACGTGGCGCGGGGCTATGTCTCGAAAGAGGCCGCGGCGCGTGACTATGGCGTGATCCTGACGGATGGCGAGGTCGACGAAGACGCCACCGCCAGGGCGCGTGCCGCGATGCCAGCCCCGGGAACGGCCTTCTTCCACTACGGACCCGAGCGTGAGGGCTACGAGGCCCGCTGGACCGCAGAAGCCTATGACCGGCTGACCGAAATCCTCGCCGCGCTGCCGATCCATTGGCGCTTCTTTACCAAGACCGAGATCTTTCGCCGGATCGAAGGCAGCGGTGCCGCGGCGGTGGAGGCGGCCTTCGAGGCGACCTGCGCGCGTTTCCCGGATCTGCCGCGCCCGGCGCGCCACGCCGAAGCGGCCGAATGACGGAAGGACGGCTCGTCCGGCTGGCCGAGACCGCCCGCAGGTCTGCGGGCCTGTTCAACGCCGCCCGGCGCGGGGATGCGGCTGCGCAGCGCGCCTGATGCGGGGCTCTGGCCCGGTGCAGCCGGAGAGGCCGCATGACCCGTGTGCTGATCGTCGGAGCCTGCCCGGCGGGCATCTTCTGGCGGTGGACAAGGCGGCCCGCGCCGATCGGCGCAGGGCTGAACGCGGCTGCGGAGTGCGAGGCAGAATAATCTGCCAGCACGTCGCATCCCGCAGAGAATTCTGCCGCAGCCCGGCATTCGGCAGCTTTGGCCGGGCGCGGGCGGGCAGATTGCCGGCAGGAACCAACAGGAGAGCCCGATGCCCGGCGCCGACATCCCGCTGCCCCAGGGCCATTTGCCCGCCGGTCGCCATGTGGCGGGCAAAGCGGCGATCGTGCCCTCCGCCGGTCAGCGCATCGGGGCAATCCCCCGTGCCGATGCCGCCATGCAGGCCGCCGCCGGGCAGGGGGCAGGGACTCCTTGCGGCGGTGCGCCCTTCGCACGCGCGGGCGGCTTGGGCCAGCCGGCGCTGGTTGCCGGTGTCATCCGGGACAATCCGGCGATGACCGAGGACATTTTTGGCCCCGTCGCCACCTTGCTCACCTTCACCGGCGAGGCGGAGGCCATGGCGTCTGCCGCGCACCCGACCTATGGTCCGGCCGCCGGGTTCTGCCCCCGCGACGCCAGCCGCGCGCTGCGCCAGTCGCGGCGGCTTGAGGCCGGCACCGTCCGGGTCAGCCGCCAAGGCCGCTCGCGCGATCACATCCTGCCGACCGGAGGCCGTAAAGCCTCGGGGCCGGGCAAGGACCTTGGTCGCGCGGCCTATCCGGCGAACCGGCGCAGCACATTCGTATTGATCGATCTGTGAAATGGGAACCTGTCATGAAGACCTATAACCTTGCCCTCATCCCCGGTGACGGGATCGGCGTTGACGTCACCAGTGCCGCGATGGAGGTTCTGAGCGCCGCCGCCAGGGGCCGCTTTGCCGTCGAGACGACCGCCTTTCCCTGGTCCTGCGCCTATTACCTCGAACACGGCGTGATGATGCCCGCGGACGGGATCGAGACGCTGCGCGGTTTCGATGCGATCTTCCTTGGTGCCGTGGGCTGGCCTGCGACGGTGCCTGACTCGGTGTCGCTGCACGGGCTGCTGCTGCCGATCCGCCAGGCGTTCGACCAATATGCCAACATCCGCCCGCACCGGCTGCTGGCCGGGGTCGAGGGGCCGTTGAAGGCGCAGGGTTTCGACATCCTCTGCATCCGCGAGAACACCGAAGGCGAATATTCCGGCGCCGGTGGCCGGGTGCATCGGGGCAGCGACAACGAGGTGGCGGTGGAAACCTCGGTCTTCACCCGCAAAGGGGTGGAGCGCATCCTGCGCTTTGGCTTCGAACAGGCCCGCGCACGGCGCAAGCACCTGACCTCCGTCACCAAATCCAACGCGCAGAAATATTCGATGGTGTTCTGGGACGAGGTGACGCGCACGCTGGCCGCCGAATACCCGGACGTCACCGTCAGCCACATGCATATCGACGCCATGGCCGCCAAGATGGTGATGGCGCCGCAGGATCTGGATGTGGTGGTCGCCTCGAACCTCTTTGGCGACATCCTCACCGACCTCGGCGCGGCGATCCAGGGCGGCCTGGGCTTTGCCGCCTCGGCCAATATCAACCCGGACCGTTCGGCCCCCTCGATGTTCGAACCGGTGCATGGCTCTGCCCCCGATATCGCCGGCAAGAACGTCGCCAACCCGATTGCCGCGATCTGGTCGGTGGCGCAGATGCTCGACCACCTGGGCGAGGCCGAGACCTCTGCCGCCGTGCTGGCCGCCATCGAGGCAGCGACGGCGCAGGGCATCGGCATCCGCCCGGGCCTGAACACCACCGCAGAAATCAAGGCGGCTGTCGTCGCCGCACTGGAGGCCTGAGATGACCCTGCACCACTCCTTCGCCGCCGACATCCGTGAAAGCCTTGCCGACCCGGATCTGTTCCGCGAGGCCGCGCTGATCGGCGGGCAGTGGATCGCCCGCGATGACATGGCGGTCGGCAACCCCGCCACCGGTACCGTGCTGGGCCATATGCCCGACTGCACCGCCGCCGAAACCACCCGCGCCATTGCCGCCGCCGAAGCGGCCATGACGGCGTGGAAGAGCAGAACCCATGCCGAGCGCGCCGACCTGCTGATGGCCTGGTATCAGCTGATGCTCGACCATGCCGACGATCTGGCGCTGATCCTCACCGCCGAGCAGGGCAAACCGCTGGCCGAGGCGCGGGGCGAGATCCTGTACGGCGCCTCCTTCGTGCGCTGGTTCGCCGAGGAAGCGCGCCGGATCAACGGCAAGATCATCCCCAGCCCGACGCCCGGCAAGAGGATATTCGCCATGAAGGAGCCCGTCGGCGTCTGCGCGATCATCACGCCGTGGAATTTCCCCAATGCGATGATCACCCGCAAGGTCGCCCCCGGCCTGGCGGCGGGCTGCACCATGGTCATCAAGCCCTCGGATTTCACCCCCTATTCCGCGCTGGCGCTCTGCGTGCTGGCCGAACGTGCGGGGATTCCGCAGGGCGTGCTCAACGTGCTGACGGGGCGCCCGGAAGAGATCGGCGCGACACTCACTGCCTCCCCGGTGGTGCGCAAGCTCAGCTTCACCGGTTCGACCCGGGTGGGGGCGCTGCTGGCCGCGCAATGCGCGCCGACGCTCAAGAAGATGTCGCTGGAATTGGGCGGCAACGCGCCCTTCATCGTCTTTGACGACGCCGATCTGGATGCGGCGGTCGAGGGCGCGATGGCCAGCAAGTTCCGCAACGGCGGGCAGACCTGCGTCTGCGCCAACCGCATCCTGGTGCAATCGGGCATCCATGACCGGTTCGTCGCGGCGCTGGCCGCACGGGTCGACGCGCTGAAGGTCGCCCCGGGCACCGAAGAGGGCGCGATGATCGGCCCGATGATCAACGCCGCCGCCATCGCCAAGATCGCGGCCCATGTCGCGGATGCGCTGGCCAAGGGGGCCACCCGCGCCACCGCGCGCCGTGATCTGCCCGACCGGTTCGCCGACCCGATGGTGCTGACCGGCGCGACGCCCGAGATGCTGTTGGCCAGCGAAGAGACCTTTGGCCCCGTCGCCCCGATCTTCCGGTTCGAGACCGAGGCGGAGGCGCTGGAGATCGCCAACGGCACCCCCTTTGGTCTGGCCGCCTATTTCTACACCACCGACATGGCCCGCGCCTTTCGCTTTGGCGAGGCGCTGGAGGCCGGGCTGGTGGGGCTCAACACCGGGATGGTCAGCCATGCCGAAGCCCCGTTTGGCGGGGTCAAGGCCTCGGGCCTGGGCCGCGAGGGCGCGCAGGAGGGGATCGAGGAATACCTCGAAACCAAGGCCTTTCATTTCGGCGGGCTGTGACGGCCCGACCGGGTCTGTCGCAACGGTGCTGACCTGACCGGGGTGCTGCGCTTGGTCGAGCAGTCCGGCCAGGTGCCGTATCCCGGGTTCAGGTCAGGAACGCGACCATGGCTTCGGTCATGGCGGTTCGGCCGCGTTCGGGCCGGTCGAGCATCACGTAATGCGTGGTGTTCGGCGGCCGGTAGTGGACCACCTCTTCGGCATTCACCAGATCCGCGATCAGCTCTTCCATGTCGCTGTCCTGACACAGGGTGTCGAGCTCGGGATTGATGATCATGACCCGGCAATAGACCTGGCAGGCATGGACCAGCTTGTGGCGCAGCACCATGTAGAACAGGTCCTCCAGCATGCCGTTCGGGCTGCGATACGCGGGCGGGTCATAGCTGGAGGAGGCCGGATCGCCGTCGAGCAGCGCCTGGGAGAAGGCCTTGAGCATCTCCGGGTCGCGCCAGGCGTTCTTGTCCTCGATCGGGATCTGCTTGTCCCAATGCGCCTCCAGCAGGTCCAGCGTATTGACCTGGTAGTTCCCGAAAACCGGCTTGTTGAACCGGCCCGGGCGGTCCGGGTCCTCCCATTTCGACCCGCGGCCCATGTTATAGGTCCCGCCACCGCCATAGATCGTGTCGTATAGCACGATGTGGCTGGTCTTTTCGGGCCAGAGCGCGGCGTACATGATGCAGCAGGTGCCGCCGACGCCCCAGCCCATCATCGAAACCGCCTCGATGCCGAATTCGGCGCGGATCCAGTCCACGGCGGCGTCGATGTCGCGGGTGATCTCGATCGTGCGCACCAGGGACCGCTTGCCCGGAACGGGCGGTTTGTCCATTTCCGCCGGCCGCTGCGACCGCCCGAAACCGCGGGCGTCGAGGATGTAGCAGGGAAAGCCCAGTTCGGCCATCGTGGCCGCGAAGGAGCCGTTCGGCACGTCGAGGTCGAATTCGCTGAGGCCCGGAATGCGGGTGCCGTGCAGCATGATCAGCGGCGGCTTGCCCGCTTCGCGTGTCCGGTCGTTCGGTCGGACCTCGCGCAGGGCGATGGCATAGCCGTCTACTGACTTCACGTGAAAATCGCGTCGCGTAACATCTTCGGCCATGACGGCTCTTCTCCCCTGGTATCCGTGATGCGGCCCGCGCGCCACACTCGCGCCGCGCGGGCCGATGGCGAGCAGACCTTGGCGCCGCACAGGCGGCAACCCGCAATCGGCCGCGTTTCAGTCTGAGAAACTGGTCCAGAGGAACAGACGATGACCTTCAAGCTCGTGCGAACATGGCCCGATCATTGGTCGCGCAGCCTGCGTGGCACATAGTGAAACGGCGGAGGAGGAAGAACATGACACATCAACGTAGCAAGTTCCGCATGGCCTGCGCGGCGGCGGCGATCCTTGCCGGCAGCGCGGTATCGGCGGCCGACTGCCCCGAAGGCTTTCCCGGCAAGACGGTCAATTTCTGGGTCGGATATGGCGCGGGCGGCGGGACCGACCTGATCTCGCGCACCCTCGCCTCGATCATCGAGGAAAAGGAAGGCTGGACCATTTCGGTGGCCAACAAGCCCGGCGCGGGGTCGAGCGTGATGATGACGCAGCTTGCGGCATCCCCGCCGGACGGGCTGACCGTCGGGATCACCTCGACCGGGGCGGTCTCGAAGGTTCCGAACCGTAACCCGGACAGCCCCTACTCGATCGGGGATTTCACCTATCTCGGCACCGCGCAGCTGACGCCGGTTTCGGTGACGACGCTGACCGACAAGCCCTTCGACAATTACGAGGAAATGATCGCCTACGCCAAGAAGAACGGGTCGATGACCATCTCGACGGCGACATCGGATGCGAACATCTTCTTTGACGAGATTTCCGAGCGCGAAGGCGTGCGCATCATCCTGGTCCCGAACAAGGGCACGGCGGAATCGCTGCAGCAGATTCTTGGCGGCCATGTCGACGCGGCGCTTCTGGGCAGCGGGCATGTGCAGCATCTGAAGTCCGGCAAGATGATCCAGATCTTCACGATGGGCGACCGCCCCGCGCCTTTTGCGCCGGATGCGCCGTCAAGCAAGGACCTTGGCTACGACTTCATCGGCGCGGTCAGCTACGTGCTTGTCGCGGCGCCGGACGGGCTGGAGCCCGCGGTGCAGACCTGCCTGGAACAGGTGCTGGACGAGGCCGTGAATTCCGAGGAATTCGCCAAGGTCCAGGCGACCTACGACCAACAGGCGCTGAACCTCGGCGCCAAGGAGACCACCGCCTTGCTTGAGCGCGAATTCGCCAAGTTCAAGGACTACTACAATACCGAGAAATGATGCCGGGGTGGAGGTCAGCATGAGCGATGCAACTGTTGCGGGCGGGGTCATCACGCTCGACAGGATAAGCGGCACATTGGTCGCGCTTGGTGGGTTGTGGCTTCTCGCCTACGGGATAGACGCCCATATCGAGGTCCACGGCTACGAGAGCCCCAGCCCGCAGCTCTTTCCCCGGCTCGGCGCCTGGATCCTGCTGATCTTTGGCCTGGCCCAGGTGGTGCTGACACGGACCACCAGCGAATTGCCCGGGAAACGGGTGCTGGGGCGCTATGCGCTCGTCTCGGCCATGCTGGTCGGCATGGTCTGGCTCATGGAGCATTTCGGTTTCGTGATCGGGGCGATGGCGATGACCGGCACGCTGATGCTGGTGGTCTATGAACGCCGGCCGCTCTGGCTGCTCGTCGCCGTGATCGCCGTGCCGGTCTCGCTCTGGTTCATCTTCGAAATACTGCTTGAACGCCCATTGCCATGAGCGGAAAGGACTTTCGGAATGCCTGATATGGCAACCGTCGTCGGCGGCCTGGCCGACGCATTTACCCTGACGAACTTCTTCTACATCGTGCTCGGGGTAACCCTTGGGCAGGTGATCGCGGCCATTCCCGGACTGGGGACCGTGATGGCGCTGGCCATCGTGATCCCCTTCACGCTGGCACTGGATACGCTGACGGCGGTGGCGTTCCTGATCTCGATCTCGAAAGGGGGGACCGTGGGGGGCGCGGTCTCGGCCATCCTGCTCAACACGCCCGGCTCGGCCGAGGCGGCGGCGACGACCTTTGACGGCCACCCGATGGCCAAGAAGGGCCAGGCCGGCAAGGCGATGAAATATTCGCTGTACTATTCGATCTTCGGCGATGTTTCGTCGGACATCGTGCTGATCCTGGTGGCCGCCCCCCTCGCCACCGTCGCGCTGAAGATGGGGCCCATCGAAATCTGCGCGCTGATGGTGCTGGCCTTCACCGTCATCTCGGGCCTTGTGGGCGCGTCGATGATCAAGGGCTTCATCGCGGTCGGCTTTGGCCTGTTGATGGGCAGCGTCGGGCTGGACCCGGGCTATGGGACGCCGCGCTTCACCTTCGGCTCATTCGAGCTTTACGACGGCATCCCGCTCGGTCCGCTGGCCCTGGGCATGCTGGCGGTTTCCGTCATCATCCGCGAGATTTCCAAGATGACCCGGGGCCACGCGGGGGATTCGACGC
Source organism: Pseudooceanicola pacificus (assembly GCF_009789075.1). Lineage (GTDB taxonomy): Bacteria > Pseudomonadota > Alphaproteobacteria > Rhodobacterales > Rhodobacteraceae > Pseudooceanicola > Pseudooceanicola pacificus. The sequence continues at coordinate 50,225 of NZ_WNXQ01000006.1, read as the reverse complement.
TCATCGTCCTGCCCGCCGAGAACCAGCGGGTCACGATGAAGGAGCTGCTGGCCAACCGCTACGTCGCTTTCCGCGCCTTCGTGATCGGCACGGTGATCGGGGCGATCCCGGGGCTTGGTTCCTCGACCGCGGGGATGCTGTCCTATTCCGTCACCAAGCAGACCGCCAAGGACCCCGAGAAATTCGGCACCGGCGATCCGCGCGGGATCGCCGCCTCGGAAACCGCGAACAGCGCGGTGGTCGGCGCCAACCTGATCCCTCTGCTGACGCTGGGCATCCCGGGCAACATCGGCGCGGCGCTGCTGGTCGGGGCCTTCGTGATCCACGGCGTGCAGCCCGGGCCACTGCTGTTCGAGCAGCAGGGCCGGCTGGTCTACGGGCTGTTCGGGGCGATGCTTCTGGCGAACCTTGCCAACCTTATGGTCGGGCAGTTCTGCATGCGGCTCTGGGCCAAGGTGATCAGCGCGCCGGCGACGGTGGTCTATCCCTCGGCGCTGATCGTCTGCTCGACGGGCATGTATCTGATCACCGGGTCCTCGGCCGGGGTGCTCTTCATGGTCGCCTCGGCGGCGGTCGGCTTTGCGATGATCTCGTTCGGCTATCCCTTCGTGGCCTTCATCGTCGCCTTCATCCTGACCCCGCAGCTTGAAAGCGCCATCGTCCAGGCGGTGCGGATCGCGGATGGCGACTGGTGGATCATCCTGCGCCACCCGATCGCCATCGCGCTGCTTGTGCTGTCCGCGGTGCTGGTGGTCTACCTCACCCCGACCAAGAAGAAGGGCGAGGTGGCCCCGGCCTGACGCCCCGCGCAAGCGGACAGGCAAAGAGGCGGCGGGATGACTCCCGCCGCCTCTTTCTTTTTCGCTCCGCCGGGCGGAGCCCGTGGCCGGATGTCAGATCAGGCTGCCCGCATTGCCGCCGATCAGCTTGCGGATATCCGCTTCGGAGAATTGCAGGTCGAGCAGGATCGAGACGATCTCGCGGAAACCCTCGATCGGCAGGGGCATGTTCATCAGCCCCAGGTCAGAGCCCATGATGGTGCTGTCCACGCCCACCAGGTTGATCAGCCGCGCCAGGTCGTCGGGTTCGTGCCGGCGGGCACGGCAGTCGATGAGCATGCAGACCGAATGCTCCATGAAGACGCCCATCTTCGCCAGCTCGACCATGTCGTCGTCTTCGCAACCGATGACATAGGTCGGGTGGTTCACCAGCATCTTCTTGACGCCGCGCTTTTTGGCCTCGGCAAAGAGGATCTTCAACTCGCGGACGTTCAGATGGCCGCCCGCCAGGATGATGTCCCCCGCCGCGATCACGTCGAGCACCTGTTGCGTCGCCTCGGTCAGCCTGTCGTTCTCGTCGAGCACGGTCAGAGGGATCTGTTCGAGCATCGGCTTGTCGGACTTGGGGTAGTTCTTGGTCTCGGTCTGGCTCTTGTCGATGTGGTTCTTGGCCGAAAAGGTCGGCATCCAGACGATCTTGCCATTCAGCTTGACCGCGTGGTCGACCGCGAAGGGGTTGATGCCTCCATTGGCGTTGTTCAGCGCAACCCCGGAATAGACCTTCACCTTTTCGTCGGGATAAAGGGTCTGGAGGAGCGTGGCATGGGCCATGCCGGGGTAGAAGTGATCCTTGTAGACCAGCGCCTCGAATCCCGCCGCCTCGGCGTCCTTCATCGCGTCGCGGTGGTCGATCCGGCGGGGGAAGGCCGCAGGGCCGGAATGGCAGTGCAGATCGACGGCGCCGACCAGCAGCTCGGCGACCGCATCGGCGCGGCCGGGGGTGTCCTGGATGTTCATGGGTGTCCTTTCCTGTGGTCAGTCCGCCGTGTCCGGCATGGGGTAATCCGCCGCGTTCAGCACCCAGCCGGGTTTGGCCGAGAAGTCCGCGCGCGGCGGGCCGAAGATGTCGACCAGAAGGTTGCCCCCCGGATCCATGCTGCGCGAGGTGTGGATCGCGGGCGGTGTAATGACGGCGACCGAGGGCGCCTTGCATTCCTCTGCATCGTCCTCGCGCCAGGCGGACAGGTCGGTTGTCCAGGGCCAGCGCAGGTAGTGGATGTACGATCCCTTGAGGCAGAGCGAATACTGCTCGAAATCGTCATGATGATGGGGCGACATCCGCGAGGTGTCGCGCGGCGGCGAATCCTTGAAGAAGTTGATCATCACGTTCTGCCCCCGGAAGAGCCGGCCAAAGCGGCCCGGTTCATCCGGGACATCGGCGTCATAGGCCCGGATCCGGGGCGGCCCCTCGGGCGCCGGCCAGGGCTGGAACGGCGCGACATTGGGATCGGGTGTGTCATATGCCGAAGCGTTCGAGCAGAGCGCCACAACGGCCTCGTTCAGCGTGGTGATCATGCGCACGACCACGCCGCCCGAGGTGACCTCGATCCGGCTGGGCCCGGCGGGGACAAAGGCGATGGCGGGACCATTGAGTGTCTCGCTGCCGCCTGCCGCCTCGATCGTCGCGCTGGTGCCCGCAAAGGGGACGAGAACCGCGTATTCGTCGACGGTCTCGGCCTCCAGCACCATGCCCGCCTCGGCCTCGGAATAGGCGATGACGAGGTTCTGGCCGCGGGCGTACCAGGTCCGGCCGCTGGCCTCCTCGTGCTGCGGCGCCTCGGCGTAGAACCGGGCATAGCTTGCGCCCTTGTAGGACGTGGCGGCAGAGGCGGGCGCGGCGGCGGTGTTCAGCGTCGCGCGGGGATCTCCCTTGGCATACATGGTCTGTCTCCTATTCTGCCGGTGTCCGGGCTTCGGTGAGGGGGGCGAAATCCTTGCGCAGCCGCTGCGCGCCAAGGCGCATCAGCCCCTGGTCGGACGACACGATGAAGGCGCTGGCGCCCGCCTCGCGAAAGCCGGTCGCATCCGCGACGCCGCCAACCATGACGCAGGCCGGTTTCCCGGCCCGGGCCGCGGCGGCGAGGATCTTGGCGACCGCCGCCTGCACCTCGGGCTCCTGCGCCGATTTGGCCTTCATCGAGACGGTCAGGTCGCCGCGCCCGATGAAGATGCCGTCGAGCCCGTCGACCGCGAGGATATCGTCGATGACGTCCAGCGCTTCCGGGTCCTCGATCATCGCGAGCGTGACGATGTCGCGGTCCTGCTGGGCGATGTGGTCGTGCATGCCCGTCACGCCGTAGCGCCCCGCGCGGGGCGAGTTCGAAAACCCCCGGTGCCCGCCCCGATAGCGCGCGGCCTCGGCCATGGCGCGGGCCCGTTCCACGCTGGCGACATGGGGCACAAGGACCCCGGTCGCGCCGCAGTCGAGCACCGACAGGATGTCGCTGGGCTGGGGAGAGGGCACCCGGACCAGCCCGGCAATGCCCGCCGCCCGGCAGCCCAGCATGATCTGGTCGATGGCGCCGCGCCCGATCGGCGCGTGTTCCTGATCCACCACGACGAAGTCGAGCCCGGCATCGCCCAGGATCTCGCTTGCATGGCTCGTGGGTGTCTTGATGAAGGTCCCCAGAAGCAAATCGCCTCCGCGGAACCGTTCGGCAAAGCTCTTCATGTCGGCTCTCCTCGCTGCCTTTGTCCGGATCAAAGGCCGGAACGCGGCGGATGCGAAGCGTGCGCGGCCTGCCATTTCGCGGGCTGAAATACCCCGGCGGTCAGGCCGGCGCGCGGATCGGCACAACCTTGAAGACGCCCTGCATGGTGGCCACGACCTCTTCGCCCACCACCAGTTCGCCGCTCGCGAAGGTGAGCGAACGGGTTGCGCGGCCGATCCGTCCGCGGCTTTCGACAAGCTGGCCCTGAAAGATCGCGCCGGCGAAGCTGATGTTGAGCTGGATCGTCGCACTCTGGACCCGGGGGGCGTGCGGATCGGGATTGCGGAACTGGCCGACGACGCAGCCAAGCCCGATGTCGCAGAGCGTCGCGACGATGCCGCCATGCATCGCCCCGTTGCCATTGTCATGCCCCGGCTCGCAGATCATGCCGAGGCTGGGGAGGCCGTCGATATCGCGCTCCCACAGCGTGCCGATGGTGTTGGGAAACTGGCGGCTATCGCGGAGCCGCCAGCCCTCGGTCGCAAGGTTGGGGGTCGTCATGCCGCGTCGGAACTCGCAGCCTGGGAGAGCGAGAGCATCTCGCGCGCCTCGTCGGGGGTGGCCGGTTCGGCCCCGAGCGCACGGATGATGGTGATCGCCTGGGTGACCAGCTGGGCGTTGGTTTCGGCCAGCACGCCGTATTCGGCATAGAGGTTGTCCTCCAGCCCGACCCGGCAATGCCCGCCAAGCGTCACCGCAAGGGCAAGCATCGGCATCTGCTGGCGCGAGATCCCGAAAGCGGACCAGAGAGCCCCATCGGGCAGGAGCGAGCGCATCATCAGCATGCTCTCGACCGTGGCAGGCGCCCCGCCCGCCACGCCCAGGCACAGCTGGAACAGCGGCGGTTTGGGCAGCACCCCTTCGGCCAGCAGCCGTTTGGCGACGTCGATATGGCCAAGGTCGAAGACTTCGAGCTCGGGTTTCACGCCCGCCGCCCGGATCATCCGCGCCTGCTCGCGCAGATGCGCGGGGGAGTTCACGATGGCATGGGCCGCGCCGTTCATCGTGGCGACGTCGAGCGTGCAGATCTCGGGCCGCAGCACCTCTACGTGCCGGGTCCGGGCCGCCGGGGTCATCGGCAGTTGCGGGATATCGTCATCGGTCAGCGAGGGTTCCACCCGCGCGCCCATCCCCGTGGTGAGGTTGACGATGATGTCCGACCCGCTGTCGCGGATCCGGCGCACCGTCTCTTCGTAATAGGCGAATTCCGTCGAGGGCGCGCCTGTCTCGGGGTCGCGCACATGGAGGTGGACGATCGAGGCCCCGGCCTCGGCCGCCCCGAGCGCCGAGGCGGCGATCTCCTCGGGGCTTTTTGGTACGTAGCGGCTGTTCGGCCCGTAGGCACCGCCGCCGGTCACCGCACAGGTGAGAATGACCTTCCGTTTCATCCTGAGTCCTTTCATCCCAACAAGGATTGGTCGCCTTCCTTGAGGCGGGTACGTATCAGCGCGATCTCATGCGAGATCTTCGCCGCAGTCTTCTGCATCGGCGCAAAGAGGGTCTCTTCGATCAGGGAGGCCGGGACCGCGCGGCGGTAGAAGCCGGTGCCCATGGCCGCCAGGCAGCGGTCGCCGTCCATGATCGGAACGGCGATGAACTGGAACCGGCGCGACTGCCAGCTCGGGTCAGGCATGGCATAGCCCTTTTCGCGGATCTGCCCGATGGAAGAGAGCGCCCGGGCCACGTCCAGCGAGGTGCCGTCGCGCGACCACTTGTGCCGGTGCTGGCGGATCATCTCGCTGCGCTCGTCCTCGCCGCAAAAGGCGAAGTAGCAGCGCCCCAGGGCGGTGATCAGCATCTGAAGCCGCGAATGCAGCACCGAAAAGGGGAACGACCACGGGCTGATGGAATTGGTGGTGAAATTCACCAGCAGCGCCCCGTCCGACGGGGTGGCGATGCTGACGGGCCATTTGATCCGGCGGGTCAGCTCGATGGTGGCGGGGCGTGCCGCCTCGATCATCATCGGCGTGCTGTCGAAGCCGAGCGAGAGTTCCTCGACCCGGCTGGTCACCCGGTAGCCGCCCAGGAAATTGTCGCGTGCGACATAGCCTTCGCAGATCAGGGTTTCGAGCATCCGCACGATGGTCGGCTTTGTGATGCCCGTCTCGCGGTGGAGGTCGCCGACCGAGGCGATCCGCAGCTCGTTGAGCTTGCGCAGCAGGAGAAGCGCGCGGCGCACGGCTTCGACGGGGGCATAGGATGACTTGGTCACTTCCGTCGTGCCTCGTATGGAATTGGCACGGCACCGCTGCGGGGCGCCTGCGGACAGGGCTTTCGAGTGCTCCTGTGTCAGGGATTCTTGTATGGTCATTTTCGGTCCTCCCACCGAGCGGCGACATCCCAGAGGATGGGACTGTCGCCAGCCTCTCCCACAATAGAGAGGTCGACGGGGCCGAGAGTAACAGTTTGATGGCGTTTCAACAGGTGAAACGGTGGTGCGCGTCATCGTCCCGGCCCCCTGAGCCAGAGGCCGCAGGCGGCAGTCATCAGCGCGCAGGCCAGCAGCAGCGGCCAGAACGGCAGGTAGCTGGCGCCATAGCCCAGCAGGAATCCCCCGGCGGCGGGGGCGCCGCGGATCAGCGCGCTGTAGCTGCCCATCACCCGGCCCAGGATCGCCGGATCGCATTCGCGGTTCAGGGTGCTCTGCCCCTCGATTCCCGCCTGGGTCGAGGCGAAACACATCGCAAACACGGCCAGAACGCCAAATGCGTAATGCGGCGCGAAGGCGATGGCCACCATCGCGGCGGCAGCGAGGAAGAGGCAGGCCCGCATCCCCATCAGCCGAGCCCGTCCCCCCGGCAGCAGGAGGAGCACCAGCCCCGCCGTGACCGCCCCGAGCCCCGCAGCCACGGTCAGCTGGATGAACCCGTCGACCCCGCGCCCGAAGTACCGGTCGGCCAGCGCGGGGAGCATCTGGTTGATCCCGTTCACGCCCATGCCGAAGACGCCCATGACCACCATGGTTTCACGCAGGCTGCGGTGACGGGCGATATAGCGGAAGGATTCGCCAAGCCCTCCGAAGACGCCGGGCGGCAGGCCCCGGGCCGGGCGTTTCCTTACCGGCAGGGTCAGAAGGGCCAGAAAGAAATAGCCGATGGCGGCGCCGGTCAGCACGAAGCAGACGGTGATGCCCGCAAAGCTCATCGTCAGCCCGGCGATCATCGGACCGACAAAGCGGGCGATGTTGAAGCTGAACGAGTTGAAGGTGATCGCCGCCGGCAGGTACTGGACCGGCACGATGTCCCGCAGCAGCGACAGCCGCGCCGGATGGTCCAGGCTGTTGGCCACCCCAAGCGCGAGGGTCAGCACAAAGAGAAGCTGCACGTTCATCTGCCCCGCGATCAGCAAACCCGCCAGCAGAAAGGACTGCAGCGCCGCCGCCGCCTGTGCGCCGCGCATCAGCAGCACCTTGTCGTAGCGATCGGCCAGTACCCCGCAGATCGAGCTGAGGAAGACCGCAGGAACCAGGTCCGCCGCCGTCACCAGCCCCAGCCAGAAGGTCGAATGGCTGAGATCCCAGGCCAGCCAGCCGACGGCGATCTTCTGCATCCAGATCCCCACCATCGAGACCGCGTTGCCGATGGCCACGGTCCGGTAGATGCGATCCCGGAAGGCTGAGACGATAGCGATGTCCATCAGGCGGGCAGCGGGTCAAGACCCATGAGCCGCGCGGCATTGCCGCCGGTCATGGCGCGCGCCTCCTCGCTGGTGAACCCGGCCTCGAAGCAGAGTTCGATCACCGCGCGAAAGCCCGCGACCGGGTTCGGATTGTTGGGCTGGCCGAGATCCGAGCCGAGGATCGTGTAGTCGACCCCACCGGCATCGGCATAGGCGCGCAGGTCCTCGGCGTAGAACATCCGGCTGGCGCATTCGACCAGCATGCAGGCGCAATGTTCCATATAGACACCCATCCGGCCAAGCTCTCTCAGATCGTCGAGGTTCGCTTCGATCCAGAAGGTAGGGTGCGCGACGAGGCGGCGGGTGACGCCCCGGGCAATGGCCTCGTCAAAGAGCGGATACATCTCGCTGATGTGCAGATGGCCGCCGCTCAGCACCGCGTCGTGCCTGGCGATCAGGTCGAGGATCTCCTTCACCTCGTCGCGGATCTGTCCCCTGGAGGTGAGGATCGACAGCTCCTCGGGCTGGTGCATCCCCAGCTTTCCGGCGAGGTCGTAGCGATGCGCCGTATGCATGTGGTTCGAGGAAGACAGCGTCGGCATCCAGACCAGACGGGCGCCCTGCTCCAGCCCGTGCGCCACCGTTTCGGGGTTCAGCCCGCCAAGGGCGTTGTTCAGCGGCACGCCCGAGAGCAGCGCCAGTTCCGAGGGCGGGCGGTGGTGGCGGATCAGGTCGAGCACCGGACCGACCGCGTGGAAATGGTCCTTGAACAGGATCGCGCGCATCCCCGCGGCCTCGGCCTCTTCGATCTGCTGAAGGTGGTCGAGCTTGCGTTTCATCACCGAGGGGCCGGAATGGCAATGCAGGTCCACCGCGCCGCGCAGCAGGCGATCGATCTCTTCGGCGCTCACGTCTTTGCCCGGGTGCAGCATGTCTTGGCCCTTTGATTCTGTTCCGACAGGCCCGAGCTTGCGGCGCGCGGTCGCGCGTTTCTTGCTGTCGGGCCGCGAATTTCGCCGGTTGAAATCCCTGTTCCGGGACGGCGTCGACCGCCTCTTCGCCAATGAACCGGGCAGGGGCGGGACCAGGATACATGCCGCCCCCCGCCATGCGGGACTGTTCCGCCCAGCGAAAAAGACGGTGTGCGGGGCAGGTGCCCGGCCAGGCCTGTGGCAGGATGCCGGCAAGGGTGCCATTGTCGGGCACCGAGGGAGGAAGACAGATGAAGAGACTGATTACCGCGGTGTCCACCGCCCTTGTCGTCACTGCCGGTGCGGCCATGGCCGAATGGCCCGACGACAAGCCGATCACCCTGATCCATCCGTTTGCGGCCGGGTCCGACTACCTCGCACGGCTGGTCGGCGCGGCGCTTGAGGAACGCCTGGGCCAGACCGTCATCATCGAGAACCGCCCCGGTGCGGGCGGGGCCATGGGCACCGGCTATGCCGCGCGGCAGCGGCCGGACGGCTATACGCTTGTCACCTCGTATCCGGGGCCGGCGGCGAATTACACCAACACCTACAAGTCGCTGCCCTACACCCCCTTGGAGGATTTCGACTACATCAGCCAGATGTCCTATGGCGACATGGTGGTCGCCGCGCGGCTGGATTTTCCGGCCGACACGCCGGAAGAGCTGATCGCCTATCTCAAGGCGCATCCGGGCGAGGTTTCGGCCGGGAACAACGGCATCGGCTCTTACGGGCACATGATCGAGCTGGCGATCTCGGAAGAGGCCGGCGTTCCGATGCGGCTGGTGCCCTACAAGGGCAGCCCGCCAATTGTCACCGACATGCTTTCGGGGAGCATCGACCTTTCGGTCGACTACCTTGGGGAATCCTACATCAAGCACCTGGAGGCGGGCAGCATCAAGGCGATCGCCGTTGTCTCGGCACAACGCTCGAAGATCCTGCCGGATGTGAAGACCTTCAAGGAGGTCGGCATCGATCTGACCGCCGCGCCCTGGGGCGGGATCATGGCGCCCAAGGGCACGCCGCCCCAGATCATCGAGCGGCTGAACAAGGCGATGACCGAGTATCTGACCGACCCCGAGACCATCGCGACCTTTGCCCGTATCGGCCAGACCGCCGCGCCGACCACGCCCGAGGAGTTCAAGAAGATCGTCGCGGATGAAGAGGCGCAGTGGCGTCCGATCATCAAGAAATACGGGATCTCGAACGAATGAGCGCCGGATCCGGCATCGGCACCCGGCCTGCCGCAGGGCAGGTCGGGGACGAGGCCCGGGCCCTTCTGCGCGGCGCGGTCGACCTCGACTGCCGCTGCGCGCCGACCGGGGCGGGCGGGCTGCCAACTCATCGGGAGGCGGCGGAGGAGGCGGCGGCCCTGGGATTGGCGGGGCTGGTTTTCCGCGATGACGGCTATGGCACCGAACCCTTTGCGGCGCTGCTGAGCGAGACGCGCCTTGCAGTCGAGGGGCAGGCGGTCTTTGGCAGCGTCACGCTGAACGGTGTCTCGGGCGGGCTGAACCTGCATGCCGCCGAACATTGCCTGATGCTGCATGGCCGCGTGGTGGTGATGCCGACAACTTCGGCCGAAAACCACCTGCGCGCCCTGCGCTGGCCCGGGCGCGGTGCGGCAAAGGGGCACCCGGTGAAGGCGCTCCGCGCCATCGACCGGCTGGGCCGTGTCCTGCCCGAAGCGCGCGAGGTGATCGAGGTGGTGGCCGAAAGGGACGGCGTGCTCGACGGCGGCTACCTGCACGTGGCCGAGATACTGCCGCTCTTTCGGGCCGCCGCCGAAATGGGGCTGCGCCGCATGGTGGTGAGCGACCCGATGCGCCGCAACGCCGCCAAGCCCCAGGACATCGCCGAACTGGTCGCCCTGGGCGCCCGGATCGCCCTGCCGCCCGACGCCGCCGCGATGACGCCCGAGCTTCTGGCAGAGCTGTCGGGGAATGCGGCAGGTTCGCTGATCCTCGGGCTTGGCGCCCGGGCAGAGGGCAGGGGGCTTCTGCCCCGCTATGCCGCCGCGCTGCGGTTCTGGGGCGAGGCCGGGCTGTCCCCCGACGCCATCCGCAACGGCGTGACCAATGTCCCCGCCACTCTTCTCGGCTTGTCGCAACGTGCCGACTGCAAGGAACCCGCATGATGCTGCCCGATGATTTCGAACCGCCGCTGGTCGACGCGCATTTCCACATCTACGACCCCTCTCTGCCGCTGGCCGCCAATGCCTGGCACCGCCCGCCCGAGGATGCCGGGGTCGACCGGCTGATCCGGACCCTGGACGAGAACGGGATCATGTTCGGTGTGGTCGCGGCCGCCTCGCTGCATGGCGAATACAACGACCACGTCCGCGATGCCCTGCGCCAGCACCGGAGGCTGAGGGCAACCGCCGTGGTCGACCCGCGCATCGACCGCTATCAGATGGAGCGGATGGCCGCGGACGGCTTTGTCGGGATCCGCCTGGTCTGGCGCATGCTGGACACGCCACCCGACATCACCTCGCCGGACTACCGGATGCTGCTGCGGCGCTGCGCCGACCTGGGCTGGCACGTGCATTTCATCGAGCGACCCGAAAGGATGCCCGGCATGATCGCCGCCATCGAAGAGGCCGGCGCAACCCCTGTGATCGACCATTTCGGTCTGCCCAAGGCCGAGAACGGCCTGGACGACCCGGCCTTTCGCGCGACGCTGGAGGCGCTCGACCGGGGCAGGGCCTGGGTCAAGCTTTCGGCCGGGTACCGGCTCATCCCGCCATCGGCGGCCAAGGATTACGCCGGGGCGCTGATCCGCGCGACCGGGGGCGAGCGGCTGGTCTTTGCCACCGACTGGCCCTTTGCCAATCACGAGAACCGGATGACCTATGCGCAGGCTGTCTCGGATTTCGCCGAGTGGGTGCCCGATCCCGCGATGCGCCGGCGCATCGGCGGGCAGAACCCGCTGCAACTCTATTTCGCCTGAGGACGCCATGAACACCACCGAACGCCTGCTTGTGAAAAGCGAGATCGCCGAGCGAGTCCTCGACTACTGGAACGAGGTCGATACCAACTGGGGCGCCGAGGCACCGGCCTATTTCACCGAAGGCGGCATCTTCGCCTCGCATACCTCGGACATGCGGCTGCAAGGGCGCGACGAGATCGGGGCCTTCTATTCCTGGCGCATCAGCCGGGGCGCGCGGACGGTGCGCCACATCATCGACAATCTCGCGGTCGACCCGGTGTCGGACAGCGCGGCCAGGGTCCGCTACGTGATGACGATCTGGGGCCGTGACGGCGAGGGTATCCTGCCGGTGACCGGGCCAAACGCCATCTCGCAGGTCGAGGAAGAGCACGAGCGGCACGCGGGCCGCTGGCTCATCCGTACCCGCTGGGTGCGGGGCCTGTTCAAGGGCGATACCCCCACCACGATCATGCCCGCGGCCGAACTGGACCGCGCCCGGGCCGCCCGTTCCGATGGCGCGGCCTCCTGACCCATCACGCAAACCGGAGGCCATGACAGTGTCACCCGATCTCTCGCGACGCATCGCCATCCACCGCAACCATATCTTCGCCCTGATCTTCGTCGCGATCAGCCTGGGTTTCGGCATTCATGCCTGGACCTCGATGAACATCGGCACGCCCGCGGACATGGGCCCGGGCTTCTTCCCGCTGATGCTGTCGCTGATGCTGACGATGCTCTCGCTCGGCGTCGGTTTCGTCCCGCCCGAACCGGACGAAGAGCCGCTGACCGTGGTGTCGCTCCGCGTGCTGGTGCTGGTGCTGTCGGGGCCGGTCATCTTTGCGCTGTCGATCCGCACGCTCGGGCTGCTGCCGTCGGTGCTGATCACCGTCTTCACGGTTTCCTTCGCCAGCCGTTTCGCCAGGCTGAGAAACTCCGCCCTGCTTGCGGGGGGGTTCACGGCCTTCTGCGTCGTCGTCTTCCACTCCCTCCTCAACCTGCCCATACCGCTCTGGGGCAGTTGGATCACCGGGTGACATCATGGACCTGATTCAGCATCTTTCCGTCGGATTCGAGACTGTTCTTCAGCCCTCGAACATCCTCTTCTGCTTCATCGGCTGCTTTCTCGGCACCGCCATCGGCGTGTTGCCCGGGATCGGCCCGATGGGCACCATCGCGATCCTGCTGCCGGTGACCTTCGGCTTTCCGCCCGAAGCCTCGCTGATCATGCTGGCGGGGATTTATTACGGCGCGCAATACGGCGGCTCCACAACCGCGATCCTGATCAATCTGCCGGGCGAGGCCTCTTCCGCGGTGACCGCCATCGACGGCCACCAGATGGCGCTCAAGGGCCGCGCCGGGGTGGCGCTGTCGGTTGCCGCGCTCGGGTCTTTCGTGGCGGGCACCGTGGCCACGCTGGTCATCGCGCTCTTCGCGGTGCCGCTGACCTCGATGGCGCTCAGCTTCGGCCCGCCGGATTACTTCGCGCTGATGGTGGTGGGGCTGGTGGCCTCGATCGCGCTGGCGCATGGCTCGATCCTCAAGGGGCTGACGATGATCGTCTTCGGCCTGCTTCTGGGCTGCGTCGGCACCGATATCTACACCGGGTCGCTCCGCTTCACGATGGGGACGCTGAACCTGGCCGACGGGATCCCCATCGTCGGTTTCGGCGCCGGGCTCTACGCGATCTCCGAGATCCTGCGCGGGCTTGAGCACGAGACCGACCGCGTGCCGGACCATGCGAGGATCACCACCCTGATGCCGACCCGCAAGGACCTGAGCGAGGCGACCGGGCCGGTCCTGCGCGGCACGGTTCTGGGCTCGGTCCTCGGGGTGCTGCCCGGCGGGGGGGCGATGCTGTCGTCCTTTGCCAGCTACACGATCGAGAAGAAGATTTCGCGCAAGCCCGAGACCTTTGGCCACGGCGCGCTGCCGGGTGTCGCCGGACCGGAATCCGCCAACAACGCGGGTGCGCAGACCTCCTTCATCCCGATGCTGACACTCGGCATCCCGTCGAACCCGATCATGGCCCTGATGATCGGCGCCCTGATCCTGCAGGGCATCGCCCCGGGACCCAACCTGGTGAGCGAACAGCCCAAGCTGTTCTGGGGCGTGATCGCCTCGATGTGGGTCGGCAACCTGATGCTCGTGGTGCTGAACCTGCCGCTGGTCGGGCTCTGGGTGCGGCTGCTGAGGGTCAAGAACCACTTCCTCTTTCCCGCGATCCTGGGCTTCTCGGTCATCGGGGTCTATTCCATCGGCAACAACCCCTTCGACCTCGGCGTCATGGCCTTCTTCGGTGCCTTCGGCTACCTGCTGACCAAGCTCAAATGCGAGCCGGCGCCGCTGCTTCTGGGCTTCGTTCTGGGGCCGATGCTCGAGGAGTACATGCGCCGGTCGATGATCCTGTCGGGTGGCGACTGGATGGTGTTCCTTGAACGCCCGATCAGCGCCTCGCTGCTTGCACTGTCCGCCATCGTGCTGGTGATCGTGCTGCTGCCGGGCGTCCGCCGCAGCCGCAACGAGGTCTTCGTCGAGGAGGATTGACTGGCCCCGCATCGCCTGCCGCCACTGCATGTGCCGCCAAGGCGGCCCCTGCGCCCCGCAATACCCCTTGGGGTGGATCCCCGATACCCCGCCCCGGTGACCTGCAACCGGGCGTTCAATGGACGGCGCCGATACCGCGATCTCCGGTCCTGACCGGGTTGCCGGATCCAGGTGCTGATCCGGGAATCCCCCGGACCGCCGACTGTCTTCAATACCGCTCCAGCACCCTGCGGGCCGCGCGGCCCACGACCGCGTGCAGGATCACCGTCAGGACCGCCAGGACGATCAGGGCGGCAAACATCAGGTCCGTCTTGGCGCGGCCATTGGCCAGCAGCATCAGATAGCCCAGGCCCCGTGACGCGCCCACCCATTCGCCGATGATCGCCCCGATCGGCGCATAGACCGCGGCAAGGCGGACGCCGCTGGCAAGCCCGGGTAGGGCCGCCGGGATACGGATGTGCCACATGATCCGTGCCGGGCTGGCCCCCATCACACGGGCCAGCCCGACCCAGTCGCGATTGGGGCGCAGCAGCGCATCCAGAAACGACGATGTGACCGGAAAGTAGATGATGATCAGCGCCATCACGATCTTGGAGCCGAGCCCGTAGCCGAACCACAGGGTCAGGATCGGCGCCAGCGCAAAGACCGGGATCGCCTGGCTGAAGACCAGCAAGGGGCGCAGCATCTGCCGGGCAAGGCCCGAAGCCGCCAGTCCGATGGCCGACAGCGCCCCCAGAACGGTGCCAAGGACAAGGCCGATCAGCACTTCGGCGAGGGTGACCACGGCATGTTCGGCCAGCAGCGCGCGGCTGGTCCACATCGTCTCGGCCACCAGCAGCGGGCCGGGCAGGATGAAGCGCGGCAGGCCGGTGACCCAGACCGCCCCCTGCCAGAGCGCCAGCCCCAGCAGGGCCGATACCAGCGCCATGCGCGCGCCGCTCATCGCGCCACGGGGAACCCGGCCCAGGCGGCATCGAAGAAGGCGCGTTCCAGCTGTACCGCGCGGTGAAACAGCTCCGCGACGCGGGCCTGTTCGCGTGGCGACAGCCCGGGCCAGGCCCGGTCGAGCTGGTCGCGCAGATAGGCGACGACCCCCGCGAAACCTTCGCCGGTGTGCAGCGTGATCCACTCGCCCAGCCAGAAGGGCAGGGCCCCCGCGCGGTCGGCGAAGGGCGTGGCCCAGTCGAGATAGCTCCACTCCGCGACCAGCAGCACCGCCAGCATGCATTCGTACCGTCCGGATGCGCGGGCTTCGGCCATCAGGTCCTGAAAGGCGCGGGCCTCGGGGCAGGCGGGTGCGTCGGCGGGCACCTCCAGCGCCTTGAAACTGCGCAGGAAATAGGTGTTTTCCGCCCCGGTGATCAGGGCCAGGAACTGCGCTGCGGGCACCGCGTCGGCCAGGGCAGGCGCCTGCGCGATGGCCGAGGCGAGAAGCCGGACGAAACCGTCCACAAACAGGTAATCCTGCTGCAGGTAGCCCGCCATCCTGTCCGCGGGCAGGGTGCCGTCGGCCAGCGCCCGGGTGAAAGCGTGATCGGTGGCGGCGGTCCAGTCCGCCTGCACGCGGGATTTCAGCAAATCGGTGGGGCGCATGTGTCGTCCGTCCTCAGGATGTCGAGCAGGCGGGCCTGCAGGGTCAGGGTTTGGGGATCGCCCGCGGGGCGGGGCACGGGGCCGGGCGGCGGGGGCAGGTCGTGCAGGCCGGTCTCGGTCATCACCAGGATGCGGTGGCCCAGGCGTGCGGCCTCTCCCGGGTCGTGGGTGACCAGCAGCACGGTGCGCCCGGCAAGGCTGGCGGCGGTCAGCTCCTGCATCCGGGCGCGGGTGCGGGCGTCGAGCGCCGAAAACGGTTCGTCCAGCAGCACGACGGCGCGGTCCTCCATCAGCGTGCGGGCCAGGGCGGCGCGCTGGCGCTGGCCGCCGGACAGCGCGGCGGGGTGGCGCGCGGCCAGCGTGTCCAGCCCGACCTGCGCCAGCACGCGCGCCAGGCGCGCCGGGTCGGGCGTTTCGCCCCGCAACCGCGCGCCGAGGGTCACGTTGCCTGCAACCGACAGCCAGGGCAGCAGCAGATCGTCCTGCGCCATCAGCGCAACGCGCCCGGCCAGCGGCGCCCCGTCATCGGCCCCCATCCGGCCGGTGAAACGCACCCCCTCCGCCAGACCGGCGAACAGGCGCAGGATGGTGGACTTGCCGATGCCCGACGGCCCCAGCAGGCAGGTCCAGCGCCCCGCCGGCACCTCCAGCGCCAGCGCGTGGAACAGCGGGGTGCCGGCAAAGGCGGCGCTGCCGTGCAGATGCAGCGACGGGGCGGGCGTCACGGCGTCAGGCCCATGTCCCAGAATCCGACCTCCAGCCGCGTCGCCGTGGCGAAGCGCCGGCAGAGCGCGCCCCACCGCGGCGTCGCCTCGGGCGTTTCGCCCAAGCGTAACGCCACGGCGCCGTCGATCAGCGCGCCGACATCCCGGCACACCTGCTGATACTCCGCGCCGCCATAGGTGGCGATCCATTTGCCATAGGGGCCGCCGCCGCCCCGGGCCAGCAGCCGCGCGCCGATCTCGCCATAGCCCAGAACGCAGGGCGCCAGCGCCGCCAGCAGGTCGAGGAAGTCGCCCGAATGGCCCGCATCCAGCACATAGCGCGTGTAGGCCATGTTTTCGGGCCGTTCCTCGGCGGCGAACAGCTGTGCCTCGTCAATGCCTTCGCGCGCGCAGAGCTGGACGTGCAGGGTGGTTTCGTCGTTGATCAGCGCGGTCAGGGTGGCGGCGCAGTGGCGCATTTCCGCAACCGTCGCGGCCTTGGTCACGCCAAGCGCCCAGGCCCTGCTGAACTGGATGAGGAACAGGTAATCCTGCACCAGGTAATGCAGGAAGGCGGGGCGGGGCAGGGTGCCCTCTGCCAGCCCCTGCACGAAGGCATGGCCGGTGTAGGCGGGCCAGGCCGCGCCCGCCGCCGCCCGCCAGAGCGGGAATGTCCTGCCATAGGTCATTGCGCCCCCAGGTCGATGGCGAGTTCGGACACCGGGCGGATGCCCTCGACAAGGCCTGCCTCGGCCAGAAACGCCTCGAACCGGGCATAGCGGCCCTGATCCAGCGCCTCGGGGCGCAGGGCAAAGCGGGGCAGGGTGTCGGCCCAGGCCATTTCGTTCAGCTCGTCCCGCAGCTCGGCCGCGCTGGCCGCAAAGACCTCCCAGCTGTCCTGCGGGTGGTTGACGATGTATTGCGTGGCCAGTTCCGTGGCGCGCAGGAAGCGGCGGATCAGGGCGGGGTCCATCCTGTCGGGATTGGCGACATAGATCAGCTCGTCATAAGTCGGCACGCCCTCTTCCTCGATGTAGAAACATCTGCCCTCGACCCCTTCGATCGTCATCTGGTTCAGCTCGAAATTGCGATAGGCGCCCAGGACCGCATCCACCTGTCCCGACATCAGCGAGGGCGACAGCGACCAGTTCACATTGACCAGTTCGACATCGTCCAGGGTCAGGCCGTGGGTGTTCAGCACGGTGCCCAACAGCGCCTCTTGCACGCCCGCGACGGAAAAGCCGACCTTGCCCCCTGCCAGATCCGCGACCTGGCGGATGGGGCCGTCCGCCAGCACCAGCAGGCAGTTGAGCGGCGTGGCAACCAGCGTGCCCACGCGGACCAGCGGCAGCCCCTCGGCGACCTGCAGATGCAGCTGCGGCTGATAGGAAATCGCCAGGTCCGCCTGTCCGGCGGCAACCATCTTGGGTGGGTCGGAGGGGTCGGCAGGGGCGACGATGTCGACCTCAAGCCCCTGGTCGGCAAAATAGCCCATTTCCTGCGCCACGATGATCGGACCGTGATCGGGGTTCACGAACCAGTCCAGCATCAACGTCATCCTGTCCTGCGCCAGGGCCGGCGGGGCGGCCAGCAGCAGGGCCGACAGCAGCAGTTTCTTCATGTGGTGGTCTCCTCGGGGGGTGAGTGAACATCGCCAAGCGCCAGAAGCGCGATCCGGCCCGGCCAATGCGGGCGCAGCCGCTCTGCCGCCTGCCAGGCCCGCAGGCCCGAGCGGCAGGCCAGCACCGCCCGCTGGCCCGGGGCGGGGCGGGGGCCATGCGGCCCGAAATCGGTGACCTGGTGCCGGGCGGCCCGGGGCAGGGCGGGCCCCGGCTCTCCCTCGGCGCGCAGGTCGACAAGGAAATCGGCCTCGGTCAGCTCGGCGGGGGCGATGAAGCGGACGCCGCCCTCCGGCTCTGGCGCGGCGTCGAAGCGAAAGCCGCCAAAGCGCAGCGCGCCCGCGTCATAGGTCACGATCCGGCCCAGTGGCGAGGGGTCGGCGCCGGTCAGCACCGCCAGCGCCATCTGCGCCTGCAGCGCGCCGACCACGCCCACCGACGGGCCCAGCACGCCGTCGGTGTCGCAGCTTCCCAATCGCGCGGGCAGGTCGGGAAAAACGGCTCTGAGCGAGGGCGCAGAGCCGCAGAACCCGCCCGCATAGCCCGCCATCCCCACCACCGAGGCCGAGATCAGCGGCAGCCCCAGGTCGCGGCAGGTGTCGCTGGCGATGTAGCTGGCGGCAAAGCTGTCGGCGCAGTCCAGCACGAGATGCACCCCCGCGCAGAGCGCCGCCGCATTGGCCGGGTCAAACCGCTGCGCCACGGGGTCCACCCGCGTGTCGGGGTTGAGGGCGGCCAGGTGGCGCGCGGCGGCGGTGACCTTGGGCGTGCCGATATCGCTTTCGCGGAACAGGGTCTGCCGGTGGAGATTGGACAGCGACACGCGGTCGGCATCCACCAGCCGGATGGCGCCCAGGCCGGCCCCGACAAGGTAGGACAGCACCGGCGCGGCCAGCCCGCCCGCGCCGATCACCAGCACCCGCGCGGCGCGCAATGCCTCCTGCCCTTTGGGGCCGAATTCCGGCACGGCGATCTGGCGGGCATAGCGGCTCATCCGCAGGTCTCCAGCCAGTGGCGCACCCGGGCCTCGGGGTCCGCGTTCAGGGTGATGTCGGTCACGGCCGATACCACATCGGCCCCGGCGGCAAAGGCGCCCGGCGCGCGCTCTACCGTCATGCCGCCGATGGCGATCAGGGGGATGGCCCCGATCCGGGCCTTCCAGTCGGTCAGCTTCTCCACCCCCTGCCGGTGCCATTTCATCTGTTTCAGGACGGTCGGATAGATCGGGCCAAGTGCGACGTAATCCGGGTTCAGCGTCAGGGCGCGCGCCAGTTCGGCACCGTCATGGGTCGAGACCCCCAGCTTCAGCCCGGCCGCGCGGATCGCGTGCAGATCGGCCGTGTCCAGATCCTCCTGCCCCAGGTGCAGCCAGTCGCAGCCCAGCTCGATCGCCAGGCGCCAGTGATCGTTCACCACGAGGAGCGCGCCATGATCCCGGCAAAGGTCGCGCCCCTCGGCGATCTGGGCGCGCAACGCATCCCCGGGCAGGTCCTTGAGGCGGAGTTGCACCAGCTTCACGCCCAGCGGAAGCATCCGGTGCAGCCAGCGCACATCGTCGAAGATCGGGTAGAAACGCGGCAGAGTCATGCGAGGAACGCCTTGCCCAGCACAGGGGTGGAGGGCGCGGCCATGTCGCGCGGCGGCATCGGGTCCGCTCCGTGCGCCAATGCGCCCGCGGCGACGGCCCCGGCAAAGGCCTCGGCCATGGCCGCCGGGTCGCCCGCCCTTGCAACGGCGGTGTTCAGCAGCACGGCGTCAAAGCCCAGCTCCATCGCCTGCGCCGCCTGGCTGGGCAGGCCGAGGCCCGCATCGATCACCAGCGGCACGTCGGGAAAATGCGCCCTGAGCGAGCGCAGCCCGTAGATGTTGTTCAACCCCAGCCCGGTGCCGATTGGCGCGCCCCAGGGCATCAGCACCTGGCATCCCGCGGTCACCAGCCGGTCGCAGAGCACCAGATCCTCGGTGCAATAGGGAAAGACGTGGAACCCCTCGCCGGTCAGGATGCGCGCGGCTTCGACCAGGCCGAAGGGGTCGGGTTGCAGCGTGTCGGCATGGCCGATCACCTCTAGCTTGATCCAGTTCGTGCCGAACAGCTCGCGCGCCATCTGGGCCGTCGTCACCGCCTCGCGCACCGAATGGCAGCCGGCGGTGTTGGGCAGAAGCGTCACGCCGAGGGAGTCGATCAGCGACCAGAAGTCCTGGCCCTGCTGGCCGCCCCCGGCCTCTCGCCGGACCGAGACCGTGGCGATCCCCGCGCCGGAGCGGCGGAATGCCTCGGCCAGAACGGCGGGAGAGGGGTATTGCGCGGTGCCCAGCATCAGGCGCGAGGCGATATCGGTGCCATAAAAGACCGGCATCTCAGCCCCCCTGCCGTGGCGCGACAACCTCGACCCGGTCGCCCGGTGCCAGAGGCGTTCCGGCGCGCTGCGTGGCGGGCACAAAGACCTCGTTCACCGCGGTGGCGACCTTGGCCCCGCTCTGTCCGGTTTCGACCAGCAGGTCGGCCAGGGTCGGGCCCGTGACCTCGTGGGGCTCTCCGTTAAGCGTGATGTTCATGCCAAAGCTCCGGTTTTGCGTGGCCCTCCAGCGCCTCGGCCGCCATGCGCGCCAGAGCGGGCGCAAGCAGGAAACCGTGGCGGAACAGGCCGTTGACGTAGAGGGTGCCGCCCAGATCGGTGACGCGCGGCAGGTTGTCGGGAAAGGCGGGGCGCGCATCGGTGCCGATCTCGGCCAGCTCTGCCTCGCCAAAGGCGGGGTCGAGCGCATAGGCGGCCGAGAGCAGCTCCATCACCGAGCGCACGCTGGCGCGGGTCCGCTCGCCGCTTTCGATCTGGGTCGCGCCCAGCATGAAGACGCCGTCGCCGCGCGGCACGATATAGAGCGGAAAGCGGGGATGCAGCAGGCGGACCGGCCGGGTCAGGGCGACCTCGGGCGCGCGCAGCACCATCATCTCGCCCTTCACGCCGCGCAGCTCGGGCAGGGCGGCGCGGGCGGCCAGCCCGGTGCAGTCGACGACCCGCCCGCCGTCGCAAGGTTCGGTGGTGAAACGCACGCCGCGCGCCGCCAGGCGGTCACGCAGGCCAAGCAGCGTGGCACGGGGGTCAAGATGCGCCTCGTCGCTCATCCACAACGCCCGGTCGAACCGCTCGGCAAGCTGGGGTTCGGCCTCTGCGATCCCCGCGCGGTCCAGCCAGCGGTGGTTGGCGGTGCGGCGGGCGAAATGGTCCAGCTCGCCCCGGTCGCGGCCAAGCGCGACAACCAGCGTGCCCCGGCGGATCACCCGGGCCCCCTGGGCCTGCCACCAGTCGGCGGCAGCGCGGCCCAGCCGGATCACCACTTCCTCGGCGGCGAAGCCTTCGCAATCGGGGGCCAGCATGCCCCCCGCCCACCAGGAACAGCCCTGCGCACCCGGCCCGCCCGCCGGGTCCGTCACGGTGACCTCATGGCCGCGCCCGGCCAGTTCCGCCGCAACGCAAAGCCCGGCCACGCCGCTGCCCCGGATCGTGACCTTCATCCCCAGACCTCGTGGAAGTGATGCACCGGGCCGTGGCCCCGCCCCACGCGCAGCCCGTCCGCCGCGCGGATCGCGCCCTGCAGCCAGCCATGCGCCCGCTCGACCGCCCCCGGCAGCGTCAGTCCGCGCGCCAGCCCGGCGGCAATGGCCGAGGACAGCGAGCAGCCGGTGCCGTGGGTGTTCGTGGTGGCGATGCGCCGGGCGCGAAACGCCTTGGCCCGTGACGCGGTGATCAGCCAATCGGTGCAGGTCTCGCCCGTGCCGTGGCCGCCCTTCATCAGCACCGCGCCCGCGCCCATCTGCAGCAGGCGGCGGCCCTGGTCCTGCATCTGGCCGTCATCCGTGGCGGCGCAAGCGTCCAGCAGGCGCGCGGCCTCTGGCAGGTTCGGGGTCAGCAGGGTGGCGCGGGGCAGGAGGTGGCGCACCAGAGCCGAAACCGCGTCGTCGGGCAGCAGCGCGTCGCCGGATTTCGCCACCATCACCGGGTCCAGCACCACCGGCCCCGCATAGGGCGCCAGGGCCCCGGCCACACATGCCACCACCTCGGGGCTGCCCAGCATGCCGATCTTGACCGCGTGAACCTCGATATCGGCCAGGACCGCGGCGATCTGCGCGGCGATCAACTCGCACGGGATCGGGTGGACGGCGCTCACGGCTGTGGTGTTCTGCGCGGTGACGGCTGTGATCACGCTGGCGCCATAGGTTCCAAGCGCCGAGAATGTCTTGAGGTCCGCCTGGATGCCGGCGCCGCCGCCGCTGTCGGATCCTGCAATGGTGAGGACGGTGGGTGTCACGCGCGTCGTCCGTTCTGGGGCTGAAACGGACGGGAAGCAGGGGGCGTCCGGCACCAGTCGCGCGGACACGGTCACTGTTTCCTACGCCGGTTCTAGCCGGATCAGGTTCAATGGGTTCGCGTTTCCGCATCTCAGCCCCGAGGGGCACCCCAACAGATTCGACTCATGGCTAATCGTGAAATGACGCGCGGTCAAGGATCGCCGGTTTCGGGGTTTTCCGAATGGCGAACCGGTTGGCCGGCGGGGGTGTCTGCCCGTCCGACAGGGATCGGGCGGCCGATGCGATCACATCGGCAGGGCCGACGTTGCGGGCAAAAGGCAGCGGTTTGCCCTTGTTCGGGTCTGTTCTGTCTGATGTCAGAGGGGTCGGACGCGGCGATGCCGGTCAGAGCCGGTCCAGGCCCTTTTTCATCGCCTCGATCACCTGCGTGACCTCGTCGGCACCAAAGGTCAGGGGCGGCGAGATCAGCACGGTATCCGCCCCGGCCCGGATCAGCGCGCCCTCGGCCAGGCAATGGTGTCGCAGCTCGGTGCTGCGCGCGCCCGGCGCGCCTTCGCGCGGATGCATCTGCACCGCGGCCAGCACGCCCAGGTTGCGCACATCCTTCACCACCGGATGGTCGGCCAGCGCATGCACTCCGGCCTCCAGCAGCGGGGCAAGCGCGCGCGCCTTGCCGTTCAGGTCGTCGTCGCGGTGGATGTCCAGCGTCGCCAGACCCGCCGCGGCGGCCAGGGGATGGCCGGAATAGGTGTAGCCATGCGCCAACTCGGGCCCCGGCCCGGTGGCGGCGTTCAGGATCGTGTCGTGCACCGCGTCGCTGACGATGACCGCGCCCATGGGAACGGCGGCATTGGTCAGGCCCTTGGCGCAGGTGATCATGTCGGGCTGCACCCCGAAATATTCTGAGGCGAAGGTGGTGCCGAGCCGCCCGAACCCGGTGATCACCTCGTCAAAGATCAGCAGCAGGCCATGACGGTCGCAGATCTCGCGCAGCCGTTCCAGATAGCCCTGCGGCGGCGGCAGGACCCCCCCGGCACCGGCGACCGGCTCGACAATCACGGCGGCGATGGTGGAGGCGTCGTTCATCGCTACAATGGCTTCAAGCGCGTCGGCCATCTCGATCCCATGCTCGGGCTGACCCTTCGAACAGGCGTTGCGCGCGTGGTCCAGCGTGTGCGGCAGATGCGAGACCCCGGGCAGGAGCGGGCCAAAGGCCTTGCGGTTGCCCCCCAGCCCCGCGACCGAGAGGCCGCCGAACCCGACGCCGTGATAGGCCATCTGGCGCCCGACAAACCTCTGGCGCTGACCCTCGCCGCGCGCCGCGTGACAGGCCAGCGCGATCTTGAGCGCGGTATCCACCGCCTCGGAGCCGGAATTGGTGAAAAACACGTGGTTCAGATCGCCCGGCGCCAGCAAGGCAAGCCGGTTGGCCAGTTCAAACGCGGGCGCGGCGCCGTGGCTGAAATTCGCCACGAAATCAAGTGTTTCGGCCTGGCTGCGGATTGCATCCGTGATCTCGCGCCGGCCATGCCCGGCGTTCACGCACCACAGCCCGGCGCTGACATCCAGCACCTCCCGCCCGTCGGCGAGGATATAGTGGTTCCCCCGCGCCCCGGAAATCATCAGCGGGTCCGACTTGAAGGTCCGGTTGGCGGTGAAGGGCATCCAGAAGGCCGCCAGATCGTTCGGCGAAAGATCGGCGGTATCGGCGGGTCCGGGCATGTCCGTCTCCAATTGCATGACTGGGGGCAATCCCGTCCGGGGCGCCCTCCTTTCGGGGTAAGGAACAACAATTTTAAATGCAATATTGAATTTTATGTTGTTAAAGTAAAATCCACCGACACGCCAGGGCGCCGATCCGCGCCACGACACAGGGAGAGACATATGGCCGCCAATGACACCGTCCCCAAGATGCACCCGGACATGCAGGCGCTGATCGACGCCCGGCGGCCCGCGCCGCCAAACCAGACCGTCGCGCAGCAGCGCGAGAACTGGAATGCCTATTCCGGGCGGCTGAACCGGCCCGCGCCGGACACGCTTGAGATCACCGACCGCACTGTCCCCGGCAAGGGCCATGACGTTCCGGTGCGGATCTACCGTCCGCGTGCGGCGCAGGGACTGACCGGCTGCATGATCTACGTTCATGGCGGGGGTTTCATCCTCGGCGATCTCGATTCCTCGGACTCGATCGCCTGGGGCTTTGCCGAAAAGACGGGCGCCACCGTGATCAGCGTCGATTACCGGCTGGCCCCGGAACATCCCTGGCCCGCGGGGTTCGACGATTGTTATGCCGTGCTGGAATGGGCGGCGGCCCAGGGGGCCGGGATCGGCATCGACCCGGAGCGCATCACCATGGGCGGCGACAGCGCGGGCGCGCGTTTTTCGGCCTGCGTCAGCCTGATGGCGCGGGACAGGGGCGGCCCCCGTCTGCGCGCGGTGGCGATGATGTACGGCAATGGCGGCGGGATCGACGGTGCGAAGTCGATGGAACTGTTCGCCGAAGGGTACGGCCTGACCGCTGCCGGGGTAAAGAAATTCGCGGAACACCTGTTCACCGACGGCCCCGACCTGTCCGATCCCTACTGTTTTCCGATCCATGCCGAGGACCTCAGCAACCTGCCGCCCACGCTGGTCCATACGGCCGAGCTGGACCCGATCCGCGACGCCGGGCGCGCCTATGCGGCCAAGCTGATCCTTGCCGGAAACGACGTGACCTACCGCGAGGCGAGGGGCATGATCCACGGCTTCATGCGGGCGCGGTTCACCGGGGCGCAGGCGGCGGCGGAATACCAGATGATCTGCGATTTCCTGGCCGGGCACATGGCCTGACAAAGGTCAGCCTGTTACAGGACAGGACGTGAAACTGTGAAATTAAACATTGAAAGTTTCACGTCCTTGCGGCACTCTCCTTCGTGAGGCCCGGGGATGCACCGGCCTCGCGAAGGAGAGCCGGGAATGGAATGCGGGGTGTTCGATCGCGCCGGGATGACCGGAAAAGGGGGCGTCGCGGTTCGGCTATCCGACCCGCAGGCCGCGCCAGAGCATCTCGATCTGCTCGCGGACAAGGTTGTTCAGCCCGGCCACGCTCATCAATTCGGAATTGATGTAGATCCGAAAGCTGTCCCGCGTGATCGAGTTGATGATGCGGGCGATCACCGTCGGATCCCCGCCGCGGACAAGCTTGCCGTCTTTCTGCAGCCGCGTGACAAGCCGTTCCAGCTTGCGGCTGAAGACCGACTGCGCCCTGAGGTAATCGCCGCGCCGGTCATCCGACGCTTCGAGCGCCGCGGCCGAGATCAGGCGCCAGACGGCCTTTTCCCGGATGTCGTACCCGCCTTCCAGGTCGATGCGGATGAATTCGCAGATGACCTCCACCGCGTCGCCCTGCGGCGCAGCGATCACCGCGTCCAGCGCCTCGTCCATGAGCTCCTTGTCGACCTCCAGCAGGCCAAGCAGGATGTCGCTCTTGGAGCGGAAGTAGTTGTAGATCGTGGGCGGCGTCACCTCGGCCTTGGCGGCGATGTCCTCCATCGTCGTTTCGGCAAAGCCGCGCTGCCCGAACAGTTCGGCCGCAGAGAACAGGATTGTCCTGTGCCGGCGCAAGCGCTGCCGGTCCCTGAGTCCGAGCTGTTCCATGCCATCCCCGTTTCGGTTTGGCTTCAGTCTCTTGCGTCCGGTGGTCATCGTGTCAAGTCGCTGTAGCCCGAACGAAGCGGGTGGCAGTGGGGGAAATCGCGCCTCACGCGGTCAGCACCATACCGTCAGAGGCCGGGTCGGCCCCGCCGGACCAGTGGCCATCCGCATGCTGCACCACGGCGTGAACCTGGGCGAAGGCATAGCTCTTGGCGTTGCGGACAATCGTGCGTCCGCGCCCTTCCAGCGCGTGCTGGACGGAGCGCGGGATGCGGTTGACGATGTCGATGGCATTCGAGGTGGCCGAGATGCGCGGGGCCGAGACGGCCTCCTGCGCGGTCATGCCGAAATCGATCATGTTCACCAGCGCCTGCATCACCGATCCCGCGATATGGGCCCCGCCCGGCGCGCCGATCACGATCGAGGGCCGGCCGTCCCGGAACACCATTGTCGGGCAGGCCGAGGTATAGCGCCGCTTGCCCGGCGCGATGGAGCCCGCGCGCCCGGGCCGCGGATCGAAAACGCCCATTGCGCCGTTGAACATGAAGCCCATGCCCGGCACCGTGGCGCCCGAGACCATGCCCAGGGAATGGGTCATCGAGATCGCCATGCCGCTTTCGTCCATGATCGACAGATGGGTGGTGTTTGGCGTCTCCTTCTCCAGCCGCTCGACCGAGAAGTCCTCTCCGCCGCGCAGACGGGTGGCGATGTCGTCGTGAACCTCGGGCGACAGGAACAGGGCCGGGTCGATGGCGAAGAAATCGGGATCGCCCAGCCGGCCGTCCTTTTGTGCCGTGGCATAGCGGATCGCGGCGCTGATCAGGTCGATATAATCGGCACTGTTATGCCCGAGCCCGGCAAGGTCGAAGCGTTCCAGGATGCCCAGCATCAGGGCCAGGACAAAGCCGCCGCCGGGCGGAAAGTTGGTCGCCAGGTCAAGACCGCGATAGCTGGTGCGCACGGGATCGCGCTCGACAACCCGGTAATTCGCGAAATCCTCAAAGGCCATCCGCGCGCCCTGGCGTTCGAATTCGGCAGCCATGTCGCGGGCGAGATCGCCGCGATAGAAGGTCTCGACCCCGTGGCGCGCCAGCCGGTCCAGCGTGTCGGCCATATCGGGGTTGCGCACGATGCTGCCAACCGGCAGGGCAGAGCCATCCGGGCGGTAATAGAGACTGCGCCCGGTGTCAGAGAAGCGCATCTTGTCGCGCGGCGCGGCGCGGCCCTGCGCCCCTTCGTCGAGCAGGAAGTCGAACAGATGCGGCCGCACCGGAAAGCCGCGGCGCGCATAGCCGATGGCGGGTTGCAGCAGCTCGCCCCAGGGCATGCGGCCATACCGGGCATGGGCCTCGCCCAGACCGGCCATGGTGCCGGGTGTGGCGACGGCGTTCCAGCCGATCTCGTTCTCGTTGTTCTCGACGATGAAGCCCCAGCCGTCCCGCGTCTCGCCCTGCAGCTTGTCGGCCCATTGGTCGGGGCGCGAGGCCGCGGGCGCGGTGGCGTAGAAATCGAGGCAGGTATGCGCGTCATGCCCGGGTGCAAAGACCTGGAGCGTGCCCCAGCCCCCGATGCCGCACATCGGCGGATCGACCACCCCCTGTACCAGGGCGCAGGCGACGGCGGCATCCACCGCATTGCCGCCCGCGGCAAGCACTTCGACAGCGGCATCCACCGCTTCGGGTTCGGGGGCGCTGGCCACACCTTTCATGGCAGTCTCCTTGGGTCAGGTCCGGTGATCCGGCACGTGGGGAAGGTTCGCCTCGGCCGCCTGGACAAAGACATTCTGATCGTGGCTCAGCTCTTGCCCGTCGATGAGGCGGGCGCGGGGCAGAAAGGGATCCTCGGTGCCGGATTTGCGGCCGCTGAGGTCTTCGAGGATGGCGAGGGTGCCGAAGGGCACGAGCACCGGCGCATATCCACCCTCGTGCACGTAGGCGAGGCGCGCGCCGGTGCGTTCGGCGAGGGCGCGCATCCGGGCGCTCATCTCGCGGTAGCTGTCGGAATGCAGCATCATCCGGCCCAGCGGGTCGCGGTACATGGCGTCGAGGCCGGAGGCGACGAGGATCAGCTGCGGCGCGAAACGCTCCACCGCCGGAGCGACAACCCGGTCGATGGCTGCGAGGTAGGCGCCATGCCCGCTGCCGGCGGGCAGCGGAATGTTGAGCGAGCAGCCCTCGGCCCCCGCGCCGCCGATTTCATGCGGGCCGCCGTCGCTGATGGTGAAAAGGCGGGACTGGTGGATCGAGATGTTGAGGATGCTCGGGTCGTCCCAGAGGATTTCCTGCGTGCCGTTGCCGTGATGCACGTCCCAGTCGACAATCGCGACCCGGTCCAGCCCGTGGGCGCGCCGCGCGTGCAGTGCCGCGATGGCGACGTTGTTGAGCACGCAGAAGCCCTGGCCGATCTGGCGCGTGGCGTGGTGACCTGCGGGGCGGACCAGCGCATAGGCATTGTCGAGAGCGCCCGAGATCACGGCATCCACCGCGCCGATCGCCGCCCCCGCCGCGCGCAGGGCGATCCGCATCCCGCCCTGCGGCATGTGCAGATAGGGCCCCGCCTCGCCCCCCGCCCCGTCGCTGAGCGCCAGAAGCCGGTCGATATAGCCACTGTCATGGGCGGCCAGCACGGCATCGAGCGGTGCCTCTTCGACGCCGATCTCGACCAGGTGGCCGATCATGCCGCTCTTGCGCACCAGATTGTCGATGCGGATCCGCGTCTCGGGGCTGTCGGGCGCCCCGTAGGGTTCCACGTTGGGCAAGTTCGTCGTGCCGGCGTCATAGGCGCCAAAACTGTCGTGCCAGAGGTATCCCGTCTGTCGCTGACCCATCGTCGGCCTCCGTGTCGCCTTGCCGCCTGTCGATCCGATTTAGTATACACAAAAAAGTTCAACGCAATAAAAATATGTGCCACACACCTCGCTGTGTGCCGCAGGAAAGCGCGCTTTTGCAGGCGAATATGTAGTTCCTTATTGCAGACAATTATTTTACTTGACTAAAAACTATGGGCAAATAGGGTCGCTGGAATAGCGGCTCCGACATGAAAGGGCGAGATCGGCAG
The DNA here is from genome assembly GCF_009789075.1 of Pseudooceanicola pacificus. GTDB lineage: Bacteria > Pseudomonadota > Alphaproteobacteria > Rhodobacterales > Rhodobacteraceae > Pseudooceanicola > Pseudooceanicola pacificus. The sequence goes on along the minus strand of NZ_WNXQ01000006.1, from coordinate 21,702 downwards.
ATGTCTTCAGGCGAAGTGCAGGTGGATTCGGTTGTCAAAAAATACGGCAAGGTCGAGGCTGTCCGCGGTGTCGATCTGGAAATCCGTGGTTCGGAATTCCTGACGCTGCTGGGGCCGAGCGGCTGCGGAAAGACGACCCTGCTGCGCATGATCGCCGGGTTCGAGGCGCCGACCAGCGGCCGGATCCTGATCGACGGCAAGGATGTGACGAGGATCCCGACCTACCGCCGCCCCATCGGCATGGTGCTGCAGAACCTCGCGCTTTTCCCGCATATGAACGTGCAGGAAAACGTGACCTTTGGCCTGACGATCCGCAAGGAGCCGCTGGACCAGGCCAAGCGCAAGGCGAGCGCCGTGCTCGATATGGTTGGCCTCGCCGGGTACGAGGACCGTCCGGTGCACCAGCTTTCGGGCGGCCAGAGGCAGCGCGTCGCACTGGCCCGCTCGCTGGTCACCGAACCCTCGGTGCTGCTGCTGGACGAACCGCTCGGGGCGCTTGACCTCAAACTGCGCCAGCAGCTTCAGGACGAACTGAAACGCATCCAGCGCCGGGTCGGCACCACCTTCGTCTTTGTCACCCACGACCAGGAAGAGGCGATGACGATGTCGGACCGGATCGCCGTCGTCAGCAACGGGCGGATCGAACAGCTGGGGCGGCCGCAGGACATCTATGACAACCCGACCAGCCTGTTCGTGGCGAATTTCGTGGGCGACACCAATGTCTTTCCCGCCTCGGTGGTCGGCACCGAAGGCGCGCTGTTCAAGGTCCGTCTGGACATCGACGGCCAGGTGCTGGACGCCAAGGGACAGGGGCTGTCCATCGGCGAGAAGGTCGATGTGATGGTCCGGCCGGATTACGTGAAACTCGTCCCCGGCGATGGCGGAGCCGGGCTGAAAGGCACCGTGGCCGAGCGGACCTTTACCGGGACCGGGAACCGCTACCTCGTCTCGACCGAAACCCAAGAGATCAAGGTGCGGGCAGCGCACCACCCCGAGGACGCCGGCCTGGTGCCGGGGCAGGACGTCCGCGTCACATGGCAGGGCAACGATTGTGTCGCCCTGCCGGCACAACAGACCTGAACCAGGGAGAACAAGATGACCAACCGTTTCACCATGACCCGGCGCGGCATGATCGGCAGCACGGCTGCCCTGCTCGCCTCCCCCTATATCGTCCGCCCCGTCCGCGCGCAGGCCGCCGGCGAGGTGATCCAGTGCAACTTTGGCGGCGGTGTCGCCGAGTCCTTCCAGGCGGCCTATGGCGACCTGTTCACCGAAGCGACCGGGATCCCCTTCCGGATCGTCGAGGTGCCCTCGACCGAGACGGCGTTGATCTCGAACCGGGACGCCCCGATCTACAACTCGTCCTACCACAGCTATTCGGGCGGCATGAAGCTGGCCAAGATGGGTGTGACAGAGCCGCTCGCCATCGCCGATTACCCGGTGTTGCAGAACGTGCCGGATCACCTGCTGCCCAAGATCGACGACGACCATGTCGCCGGGATGCCGATCCAGTTCATCTTTTACGGCCTGGCCTACAACAGTCAGTTCGGCTCGAAAGAGGATTTCGCCTCGTGGCAGGCGCTGGCCGATCCGAAATGGGCCGGGCAGGTGACGGTGACGCGGCCGGTCTATGCCTCGCTCTATGACGTGCCGTGGTACTCCAAGATGCTCACCGGCGATCAGAAGAACCTGGACGCGGGGATCGAACATTACACGAAGGTCAGCCAGAACGCGCTGACCGCCTATACCTCAATGGCGCAGAACCAGCAGCTGCTGCAACGTGGCGACGCCGTGGCCTGCGCCTATTATTCCAGCCGCATCTGGGACACCAAGGCATCGGGCGCCGACTGGCTCGACGTCGTGATCCCCGAGGAAGGCGCGCTGATGATCCCCTATGTCTTCGTGCTGCCGAAGGACGGGCCCTACATGGAGGCGGCGAAGGAGTTCCTGAAATTCGCCGGCACCGCGGCGCCGCAGGAAGCGGGGCTGTTGCGTTCGGGCACGCTGCCGATGAACACCACGGCCAAGGTCGACGACGACATCCTGATGGACCGCTTCGGTTACACCAAGGATGAAATCATCGCCAAGACCTTCAATCCCGACTGGGCCTATATCGAAGAGACCCGCGAGGACCTGATCAAGCGCATCGAATCCGCGCTCGGCTGACCCGACCTAACTGAGGACCCTTCGGCATGACCTTCGGCCGCGCATCGCTGCTCTTAATGCTCCCCTGTATCGGGCTTCTGATCGGGCTGGTCACCGGCATCTCGTCGCTGGTGGGCCAGGCGATGACCGGCGAGGAAGGGTCCTCACTCACCTATCTGCGGGAATTCGTGGAGCGGCCCGAGCTGATCCGCATCTTCTTCTACACCCACCAGATCGCGGCCATCACCACGGTGATCTGCGTGGCCATCGCCTATCCTCTGGCGGCCTTCATGGCGCGGCGGCCGCGGCTGATCTATCTGATCCTGATCCTCATGCCGCTGATGGTCAGCATCGTGGTGCGCACCTATGGCTGGATCGTGATCCTGGGCCCGCGCGGGCTGATCAACACCGCCCTCATGGATATCGGGCTGATCGAACGCCCGCTGCGGCTGATGTTCAACACCGGCGGCGTGGTCCTGGGGCTTGTGCATGTCTTCATCCCCTTCGCCGTGCTGTCGATCCTCGCCGTCTATGTGAAGATCGAGACCAGCCTGTCAGAGGCCGCCGCCGCGCTTGGCGCCCGTCCCGGGCAGGTCTTCACGCGGGTCGTCCTGCCGCTGTCGATCCCGGGGGTGATGACCGCGGCGACCATCGTCTATCTGCTGTCCCTCGGGGCCATCGTCACGCCGCTGCTGCTTGGCGGGCAGCGCCAGACCATGCTGGGAACGATGATCTACAATCAGATGCTCGTCTTCTTCAACTACCCGGCCGCGGCCGCCTCGGCGCTGGTGCTGACCATCAGCGCGGCCATCGCCGTCATTCCCTTCCAGCTGGTGGACCGCTGGGCGACCCGCAAGATGCCCGGACACAGGAGCTGACCCGCGATGAAACTCGGAACCGCACTGCTCACCGGCCTGGCAATGGCGATCTTCATCTTCATCATGGCGCCGATCATGATCGTGGTCCTCGCCTCCTTCACCCCGCGGGGCTATCTGGAGTTCCCGCCGCAGGGCGTGTCGCTGCGCTGGTACGCCGAGGTTCTGGCCTCTCCGATCTGGCTGCGCGCCTTTGGCACCAGCGTCGCGCTGGCCTTCATCTCGGCGACGGTGACGACCTTTGTCTGCTTTCTCGCCGCGCTGGTGACGACGCGCCGCAAGGTGCCGGGCCAGTCGCTGTTCGAACTGCTGGTGCAGATGCCGCTGCTGCTGCCCCATGCCGCCCTGGCGATGGCGATGTTCTCGCTTGTGCTGCTGATCGGCCTGCGGGGGACCTTCCCCGGGCTAGTGGTGGCGCATCTGATCATCGTGCTGCCCTTCGTCTACCGGCCCATCGTCAACGGCCTGCGCCAGCATGACATCAGCGTCGAGGAGGCGGCCATGACGCTGGGCGCCGATCCGGCGACGACCTTCCGCAAGATTACCCTGCCGATGATCCGCCCGGCGCTGATCAGCGCCTTCCTCTTCAGCTTCATCGTGTCCTTTGACGAGGTGACGGTGTCGGTTTTCCTGATCGGGGTGGATCTGACCACGCTGCCGGTGAAGATTCTGTCGGACATCCAGAACAGCGCAAGCCCGGCGATTGCGGCCGTGTCGACCATGCTGATGTGCCTTACCCTGGCGATGGTCTATGTGATCAACCGCCTTGTCGGGATCCGCATGTTCGTCGAAAACCGCGCCTGACCATCCGTACCTGCGGCCGGGACATGGCCGCAGGGGCAAGGGCCCCATGCATATCGCGGTCTGCCCGCCCGGACGTAAGGGCAGCACGTGCGTGATCTTTTCAGGCCGCGCCCTTGGCGCTATCGGTTCGTCTGATGCAATGTTGGCGCGACCTGTGCCGCGAGCCTGCTCTGGGCCCCGGGTCCGGCACATGGGTCCTGACATCTAGACACCAACAACTGGAGATCCCGCGATGGCCACCACCGGCAAGCAACTGTTCACGACACTGGACGCCAACGGAACACTGACCGTCGCGATCGAGGATGTCACCTTTCCCGATCCGACCGGCAACCAGGTGCTGGTGAAGATGGAGGCGGCGCCGATCAACCCGTCGGACCTGGCCATCCTGGCCGGCGCGGCCGACCTGGAAAATGCCAGCTACTCCGCCGGGAAGTTCGTCGCGACGGTGCCCGAGCCCTTCAACACCGGCTCCAAGGCGCGCCACGGCATGAAGCTGCCCGCCGGGAACGAGGGCGCGGGCACGGTGGTCGCCGCCGGTGACAGCGACGCGGCCAAGGCGCTGGTGGGGCAGCGGGTCGCCTGCGTTCCGGGCAATGCCTACAGCCAGTACTGCTTTGCCGATGCGTCGTCCTGCCTGCCTCTGGGCGATCATTCGGCCGAGGACGGGGCCAGCGCCTTTGTCAATCCGATGACCGCCCTGGGCTTTGTCGAAAACGCCCGGATGGACGGGCAGGACGCGATCCTGCACACGGTGGGCGCCTCGAACCTGGGGCAGATGCTGACGCGCATCTGCAAGGAGGACGGCATCGGGCTGGTCAACATCGTGCGCAAGGACAGTCAGGCGGACCTGCTCACGGCGCTTGGCTCCACCCATGTGGTCAATTCCTCGACCGACGACTTCATGAGCCGCCTGCGCTCGGCCATCGAGGATACCGGCGCCTTCTACGGCTTCGATCCGATTGGCGGCGGCAAATCGGTCGACACGGCCTTCAAGGCGATGGAGCAGGTCGCGGTGACCCGGATGACCGAATATTCGCGCTATGGTTCGACCCAGCGGAAACGGATGTTCATCTACGGGCGTCTGGACACCGGCATCACGATGCTGTCGCCCAGCTACGGCTTTGGCTGGACCCTGTCGGGCTGGCTGCTGTTCCCGTTCCTCCAGTCCGCCGGCGCCGAGACCGTGGCCCGGATGCGCAAGCGCGTGCTGGACAACCTGACGACGACCTTCGCCAGCCATTACAAGACCCGCGTCAACCTCGAAGAGATGCTGACCAAGGAGGCCGTCACCGACTACCGCGCGATGAAGACGGGAGAGAAATACCTCGTCACGCCCTGGTCGTGACGGTGTGAGCCCAGCCGGACCGGTGCCTTGAGCGCCGGCATGTCAGAAATATCGCCGCCCCGGTGAGAGGGGCGCGCGATATCCCGTTGCAACCGGTGTGCGCGCCGGGGCCGCAGTGGCGTGCCCCCTCCCGGCAGATCGCGGCGTGATCGGCTGCCGCGCCGGGGATGAGGCCCGGGCCAGCGCGGGCGCGCGTCGGCATCCGGGTCCCCGGATCCGCGCGCCTCAGCTCTGGGGCACCAGACGCAGTTGGGACAGCAGGTGGTGGAACTTCTCGCCCTGCACCGCGACGTGGTCGCGCAACAGGCCCGACGCCCGGGTGCCGTCGCCCGCGGCGATCGCGTCCACGATCGCTTCGTGTTCGGCCATCGACTGCGCCAGCCGACCGCGCAGATGCAGCTGCATCCGGCGGTAGGGTTTCAGGCGGCGGTGCAGGCGCATGGCTTCCTGTTCCAGGAACCGGTTGCCGGACTGGGCATAGATCAGGTGATGAAAGGTTCCGTTCTGATCGTAATAGCGATCGGCATCCCCGTCTTCGAGCGCAAGGCGGCAGGCGGCATTGGCGCGACGCAGGGCATCAAGCTCGGCCTCGGTGCTGCGCAGGGCGGCCAGGCGGCCGCAGACCGCCTCGATCTCGGCCATGACCTCGAACATCTCCATGATCTCGACAGGCGTGGCCTGCCGGACAAAGACACCGCGGCGGGGCGCATGTTCGACCAGCCCGGCCTGGGCCAGCCGCTGGAAGGCTTCGCGGATCGGCGTGCGCGACACCGCGTGCTCTTCGGCGAGAGAGGCCTCGTCCAGCCGGGTGCCGGGCGCGAATCGGCCGGTCAGGATCTGCTCTTCCAACAGGGCCGCGATCCTGTCGGAACGGCTGCGGCCCTCGGCGGACTCCTGGATTCTGGAATGCGATCTCATGTTTTTCGTATACAAGATGGTTGACAGAGTACGCAACAACTTGTTTTCTGGCCCCATAGTTGTTCCGGAAAGGGACGGCCATGGGAGGAAAATCAATGAAACATCTACTCGCGGCGAGCGCTCTCGCCGCAGTTTTCGCGGGTGCGGCAGGTGCCGAGACCCTGAAGCTGTCTCACCAGTGGTCCGACAGCGATGTCCGCCACCAGGTCGCGCAGATGGTGGCCGACGAGGTCAAGGCGGCCAATGTCGATCTCGAGATCCAGATCTACCCGAACCAGACGCTGTTCAAGGCACGCGAGCAGTATACGCCGCTGTCGCGCGGGCAGCTCGACATGACGGTCCTGCCGCTGTCTTACGCGGGTGGCCAGCAGCCGGCCTATAACCTGACCCTGATGCCGGGGCTGGTGAAGAACCACGACCATGCCGCGCGTCTCTCGGCCTCGCCCTTCATGGCGAAGATCGAGGAGATCATGAACGGCGACGATGTGAAGACCCTGGTGCACGGCTATCTTGCCGGCGGATTCGGGTCGAACAAGGGCTGCATCACCAAGCCCGAGGACGTGAAGGGCGTGACCATCCGTGCCGCCGGATCGGCCTTCGAGGAGATGCTGGCCGGGGCAGGGGCCTCGATCAGTTCGATGGCGTCTTCCGAGATCTACCCGGCGCTGCAGACCGGCGTTCTGGACGCGACCAACACCTCGTCCGAAAGCTTCCTCAGCTATCGTCTCTATGAACAGCTGAAATGCTACACCCCGGCGGGCGAAACCGCGCTGTGGTTCATGTATCAGCCGCTGCTGATCAACAAGACCACCTTTGACGGTCTGAGCGAGGCGCAGCAGAAGGCGCTGATGGATGCCTCGGCCAAGGCCGAAGCCTGGTATCTGGAAAAGGCCAAGGAAGGCGACGCGATCACCACCAAGGCCTTTGCCGATGCGGGTGTGGAAATCGCCGAGATGACCCAGGCCGATTTCGACGCATGGCGTGACCTGGCCAAGACGACGTCCTACCCGACCTTCGTCAAGGACACGCCGAACGGGCAGGAACTGCTCGACATGGCGCTGAGCGTGCAATGACCCATATGCCCGCCGACATATCGCCGGCGGGCGCCGGCTATCGGCCGCCGCTGGTGCTTCGCGTGCTGGCGGCGGTCTCGACGGCCTTCGGCGTCATGGCGGCCTTCATGATCCTCGCGGCGGTGCTGGTCACCTGCCACATGATCTTTGTCCGTTCGGTCCTGGGCCAGTCGACCATCTGGCAGACAGAGGCCGTGATCTACCTTGTCATCGGCGCCACCCTGCTGGGCCTGTCCTATGTGCAGAAACTGCGCGGACATGTCGGTGTCGACCTGCTGCCGGGCTTGCTGCCGGTCGGGGCGCGGCGGGTTCTGGCCGTGATCGTGATGGCGCTGACCATCGCAATGGCCGCCGCCATGCTCTGGTACGGCTGGCACATGTTCGAACTGGCCTGGTCGAGGAACTGGAAATCCGAATCCGTGTGGAAATTCCCGCTCTGGATCACCTACCTCTGCATTCCCCTGGGGTTTGGCCTCTATCTGCTGCAACTGCTGGCAGACCTCTGGCTGGCGGCCTTTGCCCCGCCGCAGGCGCTGCCGATCCCGCATCCCGAAGAAAGCCTAGACTGATGGATCCTCTTCTGATCGGACTGGCCATTGCCGTGGCCACTGTGCTGGTGCTCTTTTCCGGCGTCTCCGTCGCCATCGGTCTTTTGCTGGTGGCCACGCTCTTCCTGCTGATCTTTGACGGCCCGCGCTCGCTGGAGGCACTGCCCGAGCTGTTCTATGCCGAGCTCAACTCTTTCGCGCTGCTGTCGATCCCGATGTTCATCATCATGGGCTCTGCCATCGCCTCGACCCGGGCCGGGCCGGACCTCTACGAGGCGCTGGAGCGCTGGCTGACCCGGGTGCCGGGCGGGCTGGTCGTGTCGAACCTGGGGGCCTGCGGCCTGTTCGCGGCCATGTCGGGATCCTCTCCGGCGACCTGCGCGGCCATCGGCAAGATGGGCATCCCCGAGATGCGCCGCCGCGGCTATCCGGCCGAGGTCGCCGCCGGGTCCATCGCGGCGGGCGGCACGCTGGGCATCCTGATCCCGCCCTCGGTCACGATGATCGTCTACGGGATTGCAACCGAAACCTCGATCGGGCGGCTGTTCCTTGCGGGCGTCATGCCGGGCGTTCTGCTCGTGGTGCTGTTCATCGCCTGGGCGATCTTTGACACCTGGCGGCGGGGGGCGGCGGCCACGGCGCTGTCCGGGGTGCGCTACACCTGGCGCCAGAAGATCGAGATCCTGCCCCGTGTCGTGCCCTTCCTGCTGATCATCGTCGGCGTGCTGGTGGCGCTTTACGGCGGCATCGCGACGCCGTCGGAAACCGCCGCCGTGGGCGCGCTGCTGTGCATCGTCGCGGCGATGGTGATCTACCGCATGGTCTCGCACCGCGAGCTCTGGCTGGTGCTCAAGGATTCCACCCGCGAGTCGGTGATGATCCTGTTCATCATCGGCGCGGCGGGGGTGTTCAGCTTCATGCTGTCCTCGCTCCTCGTCACCCAGTCGGTGGCGCAGTGGATCGCCGCGCTTGACGTGAACCGGTGGGTGCTGATGGCGATCATCAACCTCTTCCTGCTGGTCGCCGGCTTCTTCCTGCCGCCGGTGGCGGTGATCCTGATGTCGGCGCCGATCCTGCTGCCGATCATCACCTCGGCGGGGTTCGATCCCTACTGGTTTGCCGTCATCCTGACGATCAACATGGAGATCGGGCTGATCACGCCGCCGGTGGGTCTGAACCTCTATGTGATCAACGGCATCGCGCCCGACATCACGCTGCGCCAGATCCTGGTCGGTTCGCTGCCTTTCGTGGGCTGCATGATCCTGGCCATCGTGATCCTGTGCGCCTTTCCCGGCATCGCCACCTGGTTGCCAACCGCTGTCATGGGAGTCGCCCTGTGAGTATCCTGTCCGACGTTCTCGCCACCATCTTTGCCCGCCAGACCCGCAAGGCCCTGCCGCCGCCGCCGTCGGCCCGGTCGACCGAGGGGCTGATCCAGGACCTGCTGTCGACCAGCGGCGAGATCTCGGGGATGACCGCGGCGGCGCATATCCTCGACCGCTTCGGCAAGCTGGATGACGCGGGCAAGATCGCCTTCTTCGACCATCTTGCGGGCGATCTGGGCATCTCTCCGGATCAGGTGCGCGCGGCGATCGACGCCTTCGAGGCCGACCCGAACCCGGCGAATTACGCACGCTTCCTTGCCGCCGCCGAACCGGCCCGGCAAGAACTGGCCCGCCGCCTGAACCGGGTGCCCGGGGCGACGCCGCAGCTGGTGGCGATGCGCGCCGATCTGCTGCGCCTGATCCCGCGCAAGGATGCGCGCGCCCGGATCGACCTGGATTTCCAGCATCTCTTCACCTCGTGGTTCAACCGCGGCTTCCTTGTCCTGCGCCCGATTTCCTGGGAAAGCCCCGCGGCGATCCTGGAAAAGATCATCGCCTACGAGGCGGTGCATGCCATCGACAGCTGGGACGACCTGCGCCGCCGGGTCGAACCGGAGGACCGCCGCTGCTTTGCCTTCTTCCACCCCGCCATGCCGGACGAGCCGCTGATCTTTGTCGAGGTGGCGCTGACCCGGGGCATTCCCGGATCGGTCCAGAAGCTGCTGGCCGAGGACCGCGCGCCCCTGTCCGCCGAGGAAGCCGACACCGCCGTCTTCTATTCGATCTCGAACTGCCAGGCGGGGCTGGCGGGCATTTCCTTCGGCAATTCGCTGATCAAGCAGGTGTCCGAGGATCTGAAATCGGAACTGCCCGACATCACCACCTTCGTGACCCTTTCGCCCATCCCGACCCTGACGAAATGGATGAAGGAAGAGGGCATCGACCCCGCCAGCCTGGACGACGAGGCCCTCAGGGCAACAACCGCGCGCTTCCTGCTGACTGCCAAGCGGGGCGACGGGATGCCCTTTGACCCTGTGTCCCGCTTCCATCTGGGCAACGGCGCCCATGTGCATGCGGTGCATGTCGGCGCCGATACCTCGGACAAGGGCATGGCCGAAAGCGCGGGTGCGATGGTGAATTACCGATACGATCCCGAAACCTTTGCCGAAAACCACGAACGCTTTGCCGGCGACAAGGAAGTCGTCGCCTCGAAAGAGGTGCGCGCCCTGTTGCGCGCCAAGGCTGCCGCCTGAGGGAACAAGACATGGCCAACCCGCTGCACGACAGCCTGATCGCGCCGCTTGCGGAGCGCTACGACACCTTTCTGACCCTGCCGGATGGCACAACCCTGTCCGGGGCGGCGTTTTTTCGAATGGCCGAACGGCAGGCCGGGGCGCTTGCCTCGCTGGGCCTTGTGCCCGGCGACCGGCTGGCGGTGCAGGTCGAAAAATCCCCCCAGGCGCTGGCCCTCTACGCCGCCTGCGTGATGGCCGGGATCGTCTTCCTGCCGCTCAACACCGCCTATACCGCCGATGAGCTGGAATATTTCATCGGCGACAGCGAGGCCGGGGCCGTGATCTGCGGACCCGCCGCCGCCGGGACGGTCGCGCGGATCGCGGGCGGCGTGCCGGTCCTGACGCTGGATGCGGAGGGGCAGGGCAGCCTGAGCGACCGCGCCGCCGGGGATCATCCCTTTGTGCCGGCAGAGCGGGGGCCCGACGATCTGGCGGCGCTGCTTTATACCTCGGGCACCACCGGCCGGTCGAAGGGGGCGATGCTCAGCCAGGCCAATCTGCTGTCCAATGCCCTCACCCTGGCCGAGCTCTGGCGCTTCGGGGCCGATGATGTCCTGCTGCACGCCCTGCCGATCTTTCACACGCATGGCCTGTTCGTGGCGACCAACGTTGTGCTGGCCTCGGGCGGGTCGATGATCTTCCTGCCCAGGTTCGACGCCGACAACGTCATCCGCTGGCTGCCCGAGGCGACCTCGATGATGGGGGTGCCGACCTTCTACACCCGGCTGCTGTCCGACGAGCGCTTCACCTCGGAACTGACCAAGGGCATGCGGCTCTTCACCTCCGGCTCCGCCCCGCTTCTGGCCGAGACGCACCGCGAGTTCGAGTCCCGCACCGGGCATCGCATCCTCGAACGCTATGGCATGACCGAGACGAACATGAACACCTCGAACCCCTATGACGGGGAGCGGCGGGCCGGCACTGTCGGCTTCCCCCTGCCGGGGGTGGAGCTCAAGATCACCGATCCCGACACCGGCGCGACCCTTGCCGACGGCGCGGCCGGGATCATCGAGGTGCGCGGGCCGAACGTGTTCCAGGGCTATTGGCGGATGCCCGAGAAGACGGCCGCCGAACTGCGCGAGGACGGTTTCTTCATCACCGGCGACATCGGCCTGATAGACGAGGACGGCTATGTCCATATCGTCGGGCGGGCCAAGGATCTGATCATCTCGGGCGGGTACAACATCTATCCCAAGGAGATCGAGCTGATCCTCGACGAACAGGCGGATGTGCTGGAAAGCGCGGTGATCGGCGTGCCGCATCCGGATTTCGGCGAAGGCGTGGTCGCGGTGCTTGTCCCGCGTCCCGGCGCGCGGATCGACCCGGATGCCGTCCGCGCCGGGATTGCGCCCCGGCTGGCGAAGTTCAAGCAGCCCAAGGCCATCGAGATCCTGCCCGATCTGCCGCGCAACACCATGGGCAAGGTGCAAAAGAACCTGCTGCGCGACAGGTACGGGGCCATGTTCAAGGCGTGACGGGACGGGCTGTCCCGGGCGCGCCGGGGCAGCGGGCCGCGTAACCAAGGGCTGCCGCTCTCAGCCAGCCAGGGTGGACCCCCGGGCGAGCAGCTCGGGATCGGGGGCCTTGACGTCGGATGTGTCCGACCCGGCCTCGATCCTTTCGACCAGCAGGCGGGTGGCCAGGTCGGCGACCTCGTCCAGATGCAGGTTGAGCGCGGTCAGGGGCGGCGTTTCGCTGCGGGCGCGCAGGCCATCGTACCGGGTCGCGACCTTCACCGCGCCCGGCACCGACAACCCGCGCGTGCGCAGGGCCGACATCACCCCCGTTGCCATTGCGTCGATGGGCACCAGAATACCGTCCGGCGCGCCGCCATTGGCGATATGCGCGTCAATGGCCCGCTCGGCGCCGATCTCTCCATCGGCTTCGGGCAGGGCGATGATCTCTGGCGTCAGGCCCAGCGTGGCGCAGCGTTCCCGATAGACCTCGCGGAACGCCAGGTTCGAGGCGCGGGCGCTTTGTCCGATGACCAGAGGAATGCGCCGGGCGCCGAGCTCGACCAGATGATCGAAGAGCAGGGTGGCCATCTGGCGATAGTCCAGGGTCACCGAGGGGTCGGACATGCCCGCCGCCGGGCCGATCAGCACCGTGGGCACACCCCGCGCGGCCAGCAGCGCGCGATAGGGATCGTCAGCCGAGGGTTCGACCAGGATCGCACCGTCGAACCCGATGGTGCCAAGCGCCGTGGCCGGATCCGCGATCGGCGGGATCAACAGGAGCGCGAGGTTGTTCTGCATCGCCGACTCGGCGGCCGAGGCCGCGATTTCCATCAGGAAGCCAAGGCGCGACTGCCCGCCCGCAACGGCAATCGGCATTGACGAAAAGATCGCGATGGTTCCCGCGCGCCCGGTGCGCATGCCACGGGCGGCGAGGTTCGGGACATAGCCCAACTGCTCGATCGCCGCGGTGATCCGGGCCTGGGTCTGCGAATCGACCCGGCGTTTGCCGCTCAGCGCATTGGATACGGTGCCTGCGGACACGCCCGCGACCCGGGCGACATCCTTGACCGTGGCCCGCTTGTTCAGGGTGTCAGGTGCCCTTGCCATGCAATTTCTGCCCTTTTTCCGCGCAATCGGGCCAGGTTTCCGCCCGTCCGCGCGCCATTGTAAGAATTTCGGCCTCTTGGTGAGATTAAAACGTTTTAAGACGACCGGACGCAAGGCATAAAGTCATTAAAACGTTTTACTGTGAGCCGGAGGACAGAATGTTGGACAGACTGCAAGGCACTTTCGACCCCGAACACGCCAGCGACGTGACGCTGCAGCGGCGCAGGCTTGGCCTGACCGCGCTGGATCGCTCCAGGACCGCGGGCGGCTATACGCTCTATGCCCGCCAGACCGGCGGCGGCGTTGTCGACCTGGTCGATATCGACGGCAACACCGCCCATCAGTGGCAGATGCCCGTGCGCCCCGGCCGCGACGCGGTGATCCTGCCGAACGGCAACCTGGGCTATAACGGCAGCCACGCGACATCCGCCGCGCTCTATCCCGCCTGGGATCTCTGGCACGGCGGGGATTTCTACGAGGCCACCCCGGATGTCGAGATCGTCTGGCGGTACGAGGACATCTATCACCACCACGATGCGCAATGGCTGCCGAACGGCGATCTGCTCTACACCGTGGCCGCCGAACTGCCCGCGCATCTGGCCAAACGCATCTGCGGTGGCGATCCGCGCAAGGACGGGGCCGACGGCATCTTTCAGTCCGATATCGTCCGGCAGGTGAACCGCAAGGGCGAAACCGTCTGGGAATGGTGCATCTGGGATCACATCGACCCCGCCGACCTGCCGGTGCACCCGATCTTTGACCGGCGCCACTGGCCGATGATCAACGGCGTGTCCGAAACGAAGGACGGGCTGATCCTGATGAGCCTGCGCACCACCTCGGGCGTCATCGCGGTGGAAAAGGCCAGCGGCCGCATCGTCTGGCATGCCGGCACCGACGTGGTTGCCCAGCAACACACGCCGATCATGATGGATGACGGCACCGTGCTGGTGTTCGACAACGGCAACCTGCGGGTTGGCTCGTCGAACCCCTATTCCCGCGCGCTGCAGTTCGATCCCGCAACGATGGAAACGGTCTGGGCCTATGCCGACCCGAACGCGCCCAGCTTCTTCTCGCCCTTCATGGGCAGCGCGCAGCGGCTGGCGAACGGCAACACGTTCATCTGCGAAAGCGCGTTCGGGCGGCTGTTCGAGGTGACACCGGCGGGCGAAATGGCCTGGGAATTCGTGATCCCCGACTTCGCCGAATATCCCGCGCCGCTGAACCAGTTCATCAAGGGCGGGCACAACGGCTGTTTCCGGGCGCATCGCTACAGCGCGGAGCAGGTGGCATGGCTGTGACGGACCTCCCCCGCCCCCCGAACGCCACGCTGCCCCGGGTCGCCCGGGTGCTGTCTCAGGGCGCGCGCACCGGCGCGACCCTCGGGCTGCCGCTGATCTCTTTCGCCTTCGTCCTGGGGCTCTGGTCGCTGGTCGGCCTCTCGGGGGTGGTGAAAGAGGCGATCTTTCCCGCGCCCTGGTCAGTCTGGTCCGCCACGGTCGAGATGTGGCGGAACGGGACGCTGCAGACCGACCTGGCGAAATCGCTGGGCCGGGCGGCGGTCGGCTTTGGCATCGGCGCGACGCTGGGCGTCATGATGGGCCTTCTGACCGGCCGCGTGGCGGTGGTGCGGACCCTGCTGAACCCGTTCCTGAACCTGCTGCGCCCGATCCCGGCCATCGCGCTGGTCCCCGTGGCCATCGTCTGGTTCGGCATCGGCGAGGGGTCGAAATACTTCGTCGTCTCCTACACCGTCTTTCTGACGGTCTGGTTCAACACCCACCACGGCATGCAATACGTGCCGGAAACCTACCTGCGCGCGGCCCGCACCCTGGGGGCGTCGAAACTGCGCGAATTCGCGACCGTCGTGCTGCCGGCCGCCGCCCCGCATATCTTCGCAGGCATCCGTCTGGGCGTGGCGCTGGCCTTCCTCAGCCTGGTGGCCGCCGAACTGTCGGGCGCCTCGTCCGGCATCGGCTTCCGCCTGCAGGAAGCGCGGCAATACGTCCGCACGGATCGCATGTTCTCGCTGCTGATCATCCTCGGCATCCTCGGCGCGCTCGCCGACCTCGTGGTGCACTGGATCGGCAAGAAACTCGTTCACTGGGAGCAGGGATGATGACCGATACCACCCAATCCAGAGGCCGCGTGGAGATCGACGATGTCGTGATCCGCTTCAAGGGCAAGCAGGGCACGGTGACGGCGCTGGAACGCACCTCGCATGTGCTTGAACCCGGCACCTTCACCTCGCTGATCGGCCCGTCGGGCTGCGGCAAGTCCACGCTGATGAACGCCATCGCGGGCTTTGTCACCCCGGCCGAGGGCGCGTTGCGGCTGGATGGCAAGCCGATCACCGGGCCTTCGCCCGAGGTCGGCGTGATCTTTCAGCAATATGCCCTTTTCCCCTGGTTCACGGCGCTGAACAACGTCCGCTTCGGGCTCAAGCAGTTCGGCCTGTCCAAGCGCGAGGAAATCGACCGCGCCCGCGCCGCGCTGGACGAGGTCGGGCTGGCGGCCCATGCGGACAAGTATCCGCAACAGCTCTCGGGCGGGATGAAGCAGCGGGTCGCCATCGCGCGCACCTTTGCGGTGGAACCCAAGGTGCTGCTGATGGACGAACCCTTTGGTGCGCTGGATGCCCAGACCCGGCTGGTGATGCACGATCTGCTGCTCGGCATCTGGCGCAAGCACAAGGCCACCGTCCTGTTCGTCACCCATGACGTAGACGAGGCGCTGCTGCTGTCGGACCACGTCCAGGTGATGAGCCAGGCGCCCGGCCGCCTCATCCGCCATTACCACCTGACGCAGGAGAGGCCGCGCGCCCTCAGCCGGTCGGGCAACGAGCTGCTGGAGATCCGGGACGAGATCCTGGGCCTGCTTCACCCCAAGACCATGCTTGCAGACACCCTCTGAAGGAGACCGAGATGAAACACCTTTCCCCCCTTGCCCTTGCCGCCGCCGCCATGCTGGCACCCCTTGCCGCCAGCGCCGAAGAGCTGACCTTTGCCTGGACACCCAACCCGCAGACCCCGCAGGTCGATATCGCGATCCAGAAGGGCTATTTCGACGACGCCGGGCTCGACATCAACTTCGTCGCCTTCAACACCGGGCGCGAGGGGTTCGAGGCGATGGTCGGCGGTCAGGTCGACGTGACCTTCATGGCCGAGTTCCCCGCCGCCGTCGGCGCGCTGACCGGGGCCGAATTCTCGGTCATTGGCGATCTGGCGCGCTATACCGGGTCGCGGGTCATCGTGAACACCGCATCGGGCGCCATCGACAGCCCCGCCGACCTGGCCGGCAAGCGGGTCGGCACGACCATCGGCACCAATGTGAACTTCTACCTCGACGAGGTGCTGAAGCAGGCCGGCGTGCAGGCCGAGGTCGTCGGCGCGGCCCCGCCGGATCTGGTGCCCGCCCTGGCCCGTGGGGACCTGGACGCGATCGTGCCCTTCCCGACCTTCTACGGCGCGGCGGCCGGCATGCTGGGCGACTCCTACGGCGAACTGCGCGTGCCGGGCTACGAGGTGCATTACATCCTCGCCGCCTCGCCCGAGATGACCGGAGAGCGTGCCGCCGTGCTCGACGCCTTCATGGCCGCGCTGGCCAGGGCCGATGCCGATGTGAAGGCCGATCCGCAGGCCGCGATGGAGGCGGTCAGCGCCTCGATGATGGGCGCGCTGTCGCCCGAGGCACTGGCCGCCATGTGGCAGGATGTCGATGTCGGCCTCAAGCTCGACACCGGCCTGGCCGAACTGCTGGTCGCCGAGGCGGACTGGGTCCTGTCCAAGGGCGTGGTGCGCGGCGAGCCGGTGAGCATCGAGGCGATGCTGACGCATTTCGCCCCCGGGCCGCTCGCCAAGGCAGCCCCCGAGGCCGTCGATCTGCCCTGATCCCGCGGCCCCGGCCCGCCGTGGGCCGGGGCGCTGCTGGCTGGCGGGGCGCGACCCGGACCCCGCGGCGCGCCCTGCATGGCAGGCCGACGCGATGACCCGGGCCGGCCCGTCCGGGATATTGCCCTTTCCAGCGACGGCGTTGGGGATCGCCCCGGCGGCCTTGATCGCCGCGCCCCGGACACCTTCGCCCATCACACCCTCAGATGATGTATGCAGGCCGCATCCGGCAAGTGTATACAAGATAAGACTTTCCAACCTGCCCCATATGCGCGACCTTCCTCTGGCCAGCGGGGGCGGCCATGACGAGGGAGACGGGCCTTGGACGGAAATCCATCCGGGGGACAGGCAACCCAGGCGACGGGCCCGCGCGCGCCCACCGTGCTGGACCAGGCGGTGTGGAGCTATCTGCGCCAGTCGGCCTCTCCGCATGAATTCGCCCAGGCCTGGCTGGCCCTGGTCTGCCAGTTCATCGGCGGGGTGCAGGCCGCCGCGCTGGTGATGCCCGACGACAGCGCCGGCCGTTTTGTCCCCTTCTCCATCTGGCCCGAAAAGGCCGAGCTGGGCCGCGACCTGACCGCCGCCACCGAACGCGCGATGGCCGAGCGCCAGGGCGTGCTGCGCGAGATGGCCCCCGACAGCGGCGAAATGTGCCTGGCCTATCCCTATATGCGCGACGAGAGGCTGACCGCCGTGGTCGCCCTGCGCATGACCCGCGCCGACGAGGCCGGGACCCGGCGGGTGATGCGCCAGCTGCAATGGGCTGCCGGGTGGATCGAGCTGCTGGACCGCAGGCAGGCGCTGGCCGAGACCGAACGCGAGAGGGACCGGGGCCGGGCGGCGCTGGAGGTGCTGGTCTCGATGCTGGAACGGCGGGATCACAAATCCGCCGCCATGGCCGTGGCCACCGCAACGGCGGCCGCGCTTGGCCTGGAACGGGTGGGCATCGGCATGGTCCGCCGCCGGGGGCTGAAACTGACCGCCCTGTCGCATTCGGCCGAGCTGGGCACCCAGCTGATGCTGTCCAAGGCCCTGCGCGAGGCGATGCTGGAATCGCTCGACCAGGGCGCGCCGATCCTGCGCAGCACCGACATGCTGGCCGAAGCGGGCGAGGACCCCCAGGTTTCCCGCGCGCATGAGGCTCTGATCCGCGGCTTTGGCGCGATGAGCGCCTTCACCCTGCCGCTCTACGATGCCGGCGATCAGGCCGTGGGTGCGATGACGCTGGAATCGCGCCACCCCGACGGCATCCCGGCAGAGACGCGGGACCTGGCCCGGGGCATCGCCGCGCTGGTGGGGCCGATCCTGCATCAGAAGCGGCTGAACGACCGGCCCTGGTGGCTGCGCCTGCTGCATGCGGCGGGCGGGGTGCTTGGCGGCCTGCTGGGCCCGTCCCGCATGGGGCTGAAGATGTTCGTGCTGCTGGCCGGGTTTGCCGTGCTCTTCTTCTCGACCGCGACGACGGTGTTCGAGGTGACGGCGGAGGCCCGTCTGGAGGGGCAGGTGCAGCGGGTGATCTCGGCCCCCTTCGACGGATATCTGGTGGAACAGGCGGTGCGGCCCGGCGACCGGGTGGTGGCCGGCGACGTGCTGGCGCAGCTCGACGATCAGGATATCCGGCTGCAACTGCTGGCCGCGGAATCCGAGCTGCAGGAGCACCGGATCGAGTTGAACGCCGCCGTCGCCGCGGCCCGGCGCACCGACCAGGCGCTGCTGCAGGCGCAGATCGACCAGGTGTCGGCGCAGCGCGATCTGCTGCTGGCCCAGCTGGACCGCAGCGTGCTGCGCGCGCCCTTCGACGGGGTTGTCGTCTCGGGTGACCGCAGCCAGGAACTGGGATCCGCCGTCGAGCGGGGGGAGGAGCTCTTCATCGTCGCCCCGCTTGGCGATTACCGCCTGCGCCTGATGGTGGCCGAACGCGACATCGCCGAGATGCAGCCGGGCCAGACCGGGCAGGTGCGCTTTTCGGCCCAGCCCGACGAGGTCTTTCCCTTTGCCGTGAACCGCATCCTGCCGGTGGCGCAGGCCGAAGGCGGGGCCAACCGCTTTGCCGTCGAGGCGCTGATGGAGCGCGCCAGCACCGAGGGCGGCGCGACCCTGCTGCCGGGGATGGAGGGCATCGCCCGGGTCGCCGTCGACCGCCGCCTGCTGGTCGATGTCTGGACCCGTGACGCGGTGGAATGGCTGCGCCTGTTCCTGTGGCGGTGGAAGCCCTGATCATGGCGCAGGCGCCCAACCCCTTTTCCGCCGTCTGGGCACGGATCGCGCTGCTGACGCCCTCGCTGCGCCCGCATGCCGAGCTCTACCGCCAGTTCTTTCGCGGCGGGCTGTGGTATATCGCCGAGGACCGGGCCAGCGGACGGTTCTTCCGCTTCTCGCCCGAGGCCTATGCGATCATCGGGCTGATGGACGGACGGCGCAGCCTGGCCGAGATCTACCGCATCGCCGAACGCCGGCTTGGCAGCGACCTGCCCTCGCAGGACGAGATCATCCAGCTGCTTTCGCAGCTCTACCTCGCCGGGCTGCTGACCACGGATACCGAACCCGACCTCGACGAGATCGGCGAGCGCGCCCGCACCACGGCACGGCGCAAGCTGATGCAGTCGATCCGCAACCCGCTGGGGATCCGGATCCCGCTGTTTCCCATCGACGGCTTCGTCTCGACCCTGATGCCGCTGGTCCGGCCGCTGTTTACCTGGGTCGGCTTCCTGCTGTGGCTCTGCCTCGTGGTGGCCGGTGTCACCTCGGCCGGTATCCACTGGGAGGCGCTGACCACCGACGTGACCGACCGGGTGCTGTCGACGCAGGGCATCGCGCTGCTTCTGATCGCCTATCCGCTGGTCAAGGCGCTGCACGAGCTGGGCCACGGCTTTGCGGTCAAGCACTGGGGCGGGCAGGTGCGCGAGGTGGGGGTGATGCTGCTGGTCTTCATGCCGGTGCCCTATGTCGATGCCTCGGCCGCCATCGGCTTCAGCTCGAAACGGCAGCGGATCGTGGTGGGGGCCGCCGGGGTGATGGTGGAACTGGCGCTGGCCGCCACCGCCGCGCTGGTGTGGCCCGAGATGCAGCCCGGGCCGCTCAGGGCGCTGGCCTTCAACGTGATGCTGATCGGCGGGGTCTCGACCCTGCTGTTCAACGGCAACCCGCTGCTGCGGTTCGACGGCTATTACGTGTTCTCCGACCTGATCGAGGTGCCCAACCTCGCCCCCCGGTCGCGCAACTACCTGACCTACCTGGTGCGGCGCTACCTGTTCGGCCTGCCGCATGCCGCCTCGCCCGTCACGGCGCGCGGAGAGCGGCCCTGGCTGGCGACCTATGCCATCGCGGCCTTCCTCTACCGCATCGTGATCATGACCGGGATCACGCTCTTCGTGGCGGGCAAGTTCTTCTTCGTCGGGATCGGGCTGGCGATCTGGGCGGTCTTCATGTTCATCGGCGCGCCGATCCTCAAGCTGCTGCGCTACCTGATGACGGCCTCGGAGCTGGATCAGAGACGGGGCCGGGCGCTGGTGGCGACCCTGATCCTGGCCGGGCTGATCGCCGGGCCGCTGGTGGTGGTGCCGCTGCCCGATGCGACCGTGGCGCAGGGCGTCGTCTGGGTGCCGGGAGAGACGCGGGTGATCGCCCGCACCGACGGCTGGCTGCAGGCGCTGGACCGCGCGCCGCACGAGGTCGCCGCCGCCGGGGCGCCCCTCGGGCGGCTGGTGAACCCGCTGATCGACGCCCGCGAACGGGTGGTCATCGCCCGGATGGAGGAAGCGCGGATCCGCCTTGCCTCCAGCGACGTCGGGCGCCCGGTGCAGCAGGGGATCGAGGCGGCGCGGATGGAACTGGCGGCCGGAGAGCTGGAGCGCATTTCCGCCCGCCGCGAGGGGCTGGAGATACTGGCGCCGCAGCCGGGCCGGTTCGAGCCGCTGCTCGATGGCACCGAGGGCGGGTATTTCCGCAAGGGGGCGCTGCTTGGCTATGTCCTGCGGACCGATGGCTGGTTCGTGCGGGCGGTGATCCCGCAGACCCAGATCGACCTGGTGAACGGGCGGACGCGGGGCATTGCGGTGCGGCTCTCCTCGGCGCTGGATCGGGTCTATCCCGCCCGGATGGTGGCCCAGACCCCGCGCGCGACCTTTCAGCTGCCCAGCCCCGCGCTTGGCACGCAGGGCGGCGGGCGGATCCTGTCGGACCCGGCGCATGGCGGGGTGCTGGCGCTGGAAAGCGTGTTCGTCGTGGACATCGCCGTCGACGGGCCCGATGCGGCGCCGTTCTTCAACGAGAGGGTCTATGTCCGCTTCGACCACGGCTCTGCCTCGCTGGCGCGGCAGGGGTGGCGGTCGGTGCGGCAGGTCTTCCTCGACCGGTTCGGGCTCTGAGCGATGGCGCGGCGCGGCAGGCAGGAGGGCGGGCCGGTCGACCGGGCGGCGTTCCGGCTCTGGGTGATGCTCTGGCCGCTGATGCGCCCCGTCGCGCTGATGCGGCACCGGGCGGTGGCGCTGGCCGCGCTGCGCGGTGCCCGCCGGGGCGAGGCGGGGCGGATGGCACGCGCCGTCACCGCGCGCGGGCAGGGCGATCCCTGGCGGGTGGTGACCCGGGCCGTGGCGATGACGCATGGCTGGCTGGTGGCGGATCGTGATCCGGCCCGGCGGCGGGCCACGTTCGAACTGGCGGGGCTGGCCCTGGCACAGCACCCGCGCGGGGTGCGCATGGTGCAGGCCATCGGGGCGGTTGGCGACGATCCGGCGCTGATGGCGGCCTTTGACCGGCTGGGTATTCCGCTGACACCCCTGCCTGACGACCTGCCGCCGGACGCGCGGCAGGCACTGGCTGGGCGGCGCGCGGTGCTCGGCAGCTTTCGCGGCGCCTGCCGCGACACCCTGCGCGACCGTGTGGTGCTGGGCGAGGCCGCCAGCGGGCTGCGGCTGGCAACGC
>NZ_WNXQ01000005.1 GCF_009789075.1 Pseudooceanicola pacificus | reverse complement strand
CGGCTGACCCCGTTGCTCAAGGCCGCCGCCGGCGACAACCCCCGCGCCCAGGGCCCGGCCTGCGCGGCGGCCAGGCCGCGCCCGTCATCGGACACCCGCACCATCAGGCGCGGCGCGCCACCGGCACCCGGGCGCATCGTCAGCGCGACCTGCGCCCGCCCCGCGCCGGAATGGTGCAGCACGTTGCTTGCCGCCTCGCGCAGGATGGCGCGCAGGGAATTCGCCACATGCGGCGCGACCGGCCCGTCCGGCAGGCCGGCATCCTGCGCCCAGTCCAGCGCCACATCCGCCGCCGACAGATGTTCCGAGATCTCCGCCCGCAGGTCGCCCAGCAGGTCGGCCATGTTCACCACCTCTCCGGCCGGGGTCGAGACGATCTCGCGCAGGTCGGTCAGGGTCTGGCGGATCAGCGCATCCTTGCGCCCCGGATCCCGCGAATGCAGGGCCCCCAGCAGCTGGACGCCGATGTTGTCATGCATGTCGCGGTTGATGCGGCGGCGCTCTTCCTCGGCCCCGGCCTCGTAGGCGCGGCGGCGTTCGATCACCTGCGCCGCCATCTGCAGCACCGCCGCCACCCGCTGGGCGTCACGGGCCGAAAACAGCCGCCGCCCCCGGTGCGACCATTTCATCCGCGTCGATTCGACGGCGTCGATCCCCGGCAGGTCCATCGCCGCGCCGCCTTCGCGCAGGACCGGCGCGTCGACCTGCTGCGGCGCGCGGGTGATCTCCATCGGCTGGAACAGCACCGTCAGCAGCTCGTGCAGCTTGTCGCGCTGCGCAGCCGCCCCCTGCGCCAGGGCGACACCGGAGACGAGGTCAAGCAGCTCCTCGGTCGTGGTGGCCCTGCGCCCGCCGAGGGCGCGCGCCAGCTCGTCCCTTGCGGGCAGGTAGAGGAAGGCCACCACCAGCAGCGCCAGCGAGAAGGCCGGGAACCGGTCCATCGTCACGGCATAGACCAGCGCCGCGTCCAGCAGCAGCAGCAGCGCCACCCCCCCGGCATAGAACAGCATCCGGAAGGCGTAGAATTCCAGGTCGAACAGCCGGTAGCGCGCCACGCCCACGGCCAGCCCGGCATAGACGATCAGGAACAGCCCGAAGGCATGGCCCTGCGAAATCTGCGGCTCCATGCCAAAGGCCTGAGGCATCGCGATCAGCCCGACGAAGCCGCCGGCGCCCAGCGTGACCGACAGGCCGAACCAGCGCAGCGCGGCCCGGGCATGCGGATTGCCGCGCGTCACCACCACCTGAGCGGTGGCGGCGACCAGGATGCAGATCATCTCGATCAGCACCGGCAGGTGGATCGTCATCACCGAGGTGACGGTCAGCCTGAGGACGGCCAGCACTGCCCATGTGCCAAAGACCGCAACCGGCAGCCAGACCGCCCAGCGGGGCAGGTAGCGGACCGGGTAGACCAGGAACAGGCAGATCATCCCGATGCCAAAGGCCAGCGCCCCGCCCGTGTTCACCGCCGAGGCGAAGGCAAAGACCATCTCGGGCAGCGCCAGTTCCCGCGTGGAATAGAGCGCGGCGGCGTGGGACGAGGCCATGAGCCCGACCGCCGACAGGGCCAGCCAGGCCGCCGCCGGCTCGCGCCGCCGCACGGCCAGCACCCAGCCCCCGATCCAGACCGCCGACAGCCCGACAAGGAGCTGCACCCAGAAGACCCCGGGCAGATCACTCATCGGGCGCATGTCCCCGGGCCGGACCGGCAGGGCGAGCTCGGCCCCGTCGCGGGCGACCACCAGCTCGACCGGCCCGGCGCGCAGCGCCGCGTCCAGCGCGCCGCTGTGGGCGAACATCTCCTGCATCGCGGCAACGGTGGGCAGGCCGTCGGGTTCCTCGATCACATCCTCGGCGCTGATGGCAAGGGGCGCTCCGCCGCCCGGAATCAGCGCGACAAGGCGATCCCCGAAGCGCAGCCCGGCCGAGGGGCCGTCATCCAGCCGCCCGGCCACCACCGCCGCGCCCTCCTGCGGGACCAGGTGCAGGCCCAGGAAGGGCTGTGTCAGGGCCAGCCACAGCACCACCGCAGCCGAAATCATGGGCAGGGCGATCAGGCCCGAAAGCAGAATGAATGGCGTGCGCAGCATTCCAGAAATCCGTAAAACCGCCGGACCGCAGGGCGGCCCGCGCCCGGGAACCCCGCAAGATGCGGACCGGGATGAAATCCGCGTGATCTTGCGGGCATTCAGTGTCCCGATCAATGCTTTGCTGCCCCCCTGATCGGGGGGGAGCAACCCGGGCCCAGGTGGGACTACACAAGTGACGCGGGGGAAGCTTGCAACCCCAGGCTTGGAAATTTCAGCGAAACCATCGGATATGCCGGCCGCGCGTCCCATCAAGCAGCCGGTCGCCATTTAATGACGTAGCCCTTTTCCAAAATTACCGGCGCCAGGCCCGTCCCCAGAGGCACGCGCCACGCGCGCGGTGCGAGCCGTTTCTCGCACCGCGTGACGACTGCCCCGCACCGCCATGTCCCGCCATGCCACATCCATGCCGCTTTGCCCCCCGCGCTGTGCGGCCCTGTGCCCGCGTCTATAGTGCCGGGCACAGCACAGAGAGGGCCAGACATGCTGAAAACCCGGTTCACCGAAATGATGGGCATCGACCACCCGATCGTGCAGGGCGGCATGCAGTGGGTAGCGACGGCCGAACTCGCCTCGGCGGTGTCGAACGGCGGCGGTCTGGGCGTCATCACCGCGCTCACCCAGCCCGACCCCGCGGCCCTGAGCGCCGAGATCGCGCGCTGCCGGTCGATGACGGACAAGCCCTTTGCGGTGAACCTGACGATCCTGCCCTCGCTGCGGCCGATCCCGCACAAGGACTACGCCCAGGCCATCGTGGATGCCGGTGTCGGCATCGTCGAGACCGCCGGGTCCAACCCGGCCGAATTCATCGGCATGTTCAAACAGGCCGGGATCAAGGTCATCCACAAATGCACCGCCGTGCGCCACGCCCTGACGGCGCAGCGCCTGGGGGTCGACGTGATCTCGATCGACGGGTTCGAATGCGCGGGACATGTGGGCGAGGACGACGTGACGAACCAGATCCTCGTGCCGCTGGCGGTGGATGCGCTGGATATTCCCGTCATCGCCTCGGGCGGGTTCGGCAACGGGCGGCAGCTGGCGATGGCCCTCGCGCTTGGCGCCGAGGGGATCAACATGGGCACCCGCTTCATGGCCACCGCCGAGGCGCCGATCCATGCCAACGTCAAGCAGCGCATCGTCGAATCGGGCGAACGCGACACGCTGCTGATCCTCCGCCCCCTGCGCAACACCAGCCGGGTGATCCGCAACGCGGTGTCCGAAAAGGTGGTCGCCAAGGAACGCGAGATGGGCCAGGACGTCAAGATCGAGGACCTGATGGACCTCGTATCGGGCGCCCGGGGCCGTGGCGTCTATACCGAGGGCGACCCGGATTCGGGGCTCTGGACCGCCGGGATGGTGGCCGGGCTGATCGAGGACGTGCCCACCTGCGCCGCGCTGATCGCCGGCATCGTGGCCGAGGCCGAGGACGTGATCCGCAGGCGCCTGCCCGCCCTGGTCGCCTGACACCATCTTGCCAAGGGGCGGCGCGTCGGGCATCCCGCGCGGATGGACTATGACACGCTGATCCTGGGCGCCGGGGCCGCCGGCCTGATGTGCGCCGCCCATTGCGGCGGCCGGGTGCTGGTGGTCGACCACGCCCGCGCCCCGGGCGAAAAGATCCGCATTTCCGGCGGCGGGCGCTGCAACTTCACCAACATGTACTGCGAGCCGGGGAATTTCCTGTCGGCCAACCCGCATTTCGTGAAATCCGCCCTGGCGCGCTACACGCCCTGGGATTTCATCGCGCTGGTCGACAGCCACGGCATCGCCTGGCATGAAAAGACCCTGGGGCAGCTGTTCTGCGACGACAGCGCCAAACAGATCGTCGCCATGCTGCTGGACCTGCTCAAGGCGTCCGGCGCCGAGCTGGTGCTGCAAACCGGGGTGGAGGATGTCGCACGCTCCCCCGGCGGATTCACGGTGCGGCTGAGCGACGGTCGCCGGGTGCAGGCCCGCAACCTTGTGGTGGCGACGGGGGGCAAGTCGATCCCCGGCATGGGCGCCACCGGCTTTGCCTATGACCTGGCCCGCCAGTTCGGCCATGCGGTGACCGACACCCGCCCCGCGCTTGTGCCGCTGACCTTCAACGCCGACCGTTTCCCCGGTCTCTCCGGTGTCTCGCTGCCCGCCCGGGTCGCCGCCGGCACCGCCAGTTTCGACGAGGCCCTGCTGTTCACCCACCGGGGCCTTTCCGGCCCTGCGGTGCTGCAGGCAAGCTCCTACTGGCGCGAGGGGGAAGAGATCGCGGTGACCCTCGCCCCCGCCGCCGACCTGGCCGGCGCGCTGAAGGCGGCGCGCCAGACCGACGGGCGCAAGGCGCTGCCGACAGTGCTGGCCCGCCACCTGCCCGCCCGGCTGGCCGACCATCTGGGGGTCGAACTGGGGATGTCGGGCAACCTCGCCGACCAGTCAGACCGCGCGCTCGACGCGCTGGCCGCAACCCTGGCGGACTGGCGGCTGAAACCCACCGGCTCCGAAGGGTATCGCACCGCCGAGGTCACTCTGGGCGGGATCGACACCGGCGGGCTGTCCTCGCAGAGCATGGAATCCAAACATGTGCCCGGGCTCTATTTCATCGGCGAATGCGTCGACGTGACTGGGCACCTGGGCGGGCATAATTTCCAATGGGCCTGGGCCTCGGGCATGGCCGCCGCCGGGGCGATCCGGGCGGCCTAGCCCTGGTCCAGCGCCGCCTTGACCCGGGCGGTGAAATCTTCGCCCCGCCGCTCGAAACTGTCGTACTGATCGAAGGACGCCGCCGCGGGGGCCAGCAACACCGTGTCGCCCGCTTCCGCCTCGGCCACGGCATGGGCGACGGCGGTGGCCATATCGGTGCAGACCTCGGCCTCGATCCCGCGCAGCTTGACGGCAAAGGCGGCGGCCTCGCGCCCGATGACATAGGCCTTGATCACCGAACCGGCGGCCTCCAGCAGCGGGTCCAGCCCGCCCTCCTTTTCCAGCCCGCCGCAGATCCAGCGGATTTTCGGAAAGGCCATCAGCGCCTTGGCCGCGGAATCCACATTGGTCGCCTTGCTGTCGTTGACGTAGCGCACGCCATGCGCCTCGGCCACCAGCTGCGAACGGTGCGGCAGGCCGGCAAAGCTGTGGAACGCGGTTTCGATCACCCGCGGCGCGATGCCCAGCACACGCACCGCGGCATAGGCGGCGCAGGCGTTCTGATGGTTATGCGCCCCCGGCAGGCCCGCCACGTCGCGCAGGTCGATCGAGGCGACCTGCTTGCCCTTGCGCCATTCCGACAGGAAGCCCTTGCGCGCAAAGACCTGCCAGCCCGGGCCCGACAGCTTGCGCGCCGACGAGACGCGGATCACCCGGTCGTCCGCCGCCCCTTCGGAGAGCTGCCCGGCCAGGTACTGGCCCTCGGGTTCGTCCACGCCGATCACCGCGCGGTCCGGCCCGCCCTCGGCAAAGAGCCGCCGCTTGGCCGCGAAATATCCGCCAAGCCCGGCGTGACGGTCCAGATGGTCGGGCGAGAAGTTGGTGAAGACGGCCACATCCGGCGTCAGCGCGCGCGCCAGGTCGGTCTGGTAGGAGGACAGTTCCAGCACCACCACGCCGCCATCGTCGGGCGGGTCGATGTCCAGCACGCCGCGCCCGATGTTGCCCGCCAGCTGCGCGCTGCGCCCGGCGGCCAGCAGCAGGTGATGGATCAGGGCCGAGGTGGTGGATTTCCCGTTCGACCCGGTCACCGCGATCACCCGGGGCGGCGTGTCGAAGTCATCCCAGGCGCCCGAGGCGAGCGAGCGGAAGAACAGCCCGATGTCATTGTCCACCGGCACGCCCGCGTCATAGGCCAGGGCGATCACCGGGTTGGGCCGCGGGTAAAGGTGCGGGATCCCGGGGCTGACCACCAGCCGCGCGATATCGTCCAGCGCATCGGGGCGCGACAGGTCGCGGCAGGCAAAGCCCTCGCCCTCGGCCGCCTCGCGCGCGGCGGGGTTGTCGTCCCAGCAGACCGGCACCGCCCCGCCCGCGCGCAGGGCCCGCGCCGTCGCCAGGCCCGAGCGTCCCAGGCCCAGTACGCCGATGTTCTGTCCGTCAAATCCCGTGACCGGTATCATGCCGTTCCCTGCCCCTTGTTTCACGCCGTTCCGGCGACCTGCCGCTCGATCCATTCGGCCCGCGCGCCGATCGTCAGGCGCGGCACCTCCACCGTGCGGTAGCCAAGGTCCGGCAGCAACCGATGCAACGCCTCGAATTCCGCCACAGCCGCGTCCCAGCCGTGCCGCCGCGCGTCATCTATCCGGTAGATATCGCGCCACGGCGGGACAAGATAGACCGTCCCGTCATAGCGCCGGTCACCGATCCGTTCTGCGCAATCCCCCGGCAACCCGCCGTGCGACAGGAACCAGACCTGCGCATCCAGGAACGAGCGGTCGTAGAACGTGACCCCGGGGGCCGCCGCATCGAACCGTTCCACCGACAGCTCAAGCGTGGCGCGGACAAATGCGGGCAGGTCCAGCCAGGGCAGCACGGTGCCGCCCCGCGCCTCCTCCGCCGTCACGATATCGCGCCCGGCCTCGGCGCAGGTGGCATGGCCCCGGCGGGCCAGTTCCTCCAGCAGCGAGGACTTGCCCCCGCCGGAACAGCCCGACAGCACCACCCGGCGGCGCATCTCAGCGCAGCTTGAGCGTCGCCAGCCCGATCATCGCGAGGATCAGCGAGATGATCCAGAACCGGATCACGATCTGCGGCTCGGCCCAGCCCTTCTTCTCGTAGTGATGGTGGATCGGCGCCATCAGGAAGACGCGCTTGCCGGTGCGCTTGAAGTAGAGCACCTGGATGATCACCGACAGCGCCTCGACCACGAAGAGGCCGCCAATGATGCCCAGCACGATCTCGTGCTTGGTGGCCACGGCAATCGCCCCGATGGCCCCGCCAAGCGCCAGCGAGCCGGTGTCGCCCATGAAGACGGCGGCGGGCGGCGCGTTGTACCACAGGAAGCCCAGCCCCCCGCCCACGAGGCCCGCGACAAAGATCAGGATCTCGCCCGTGCCCGGTACGTAATGCACGTCGAGATAGTCCGAGAAGTCGACCCGCCCGACCGTATAGGCGATCACGCCCAGGGCCGAGGCCGCGATCATCACCGGCATGATCGCCAGCCCGTCCAGCCCGTCCGTCAGGTTCACCGCATTGGCCGATCCGACGATCACGAACATGGCGAAGGGCGTGAAGAAATAGCCCAGATACAGCAGCACGTCCTTGAACACCGGCAGCGCCAGCTGGTTCTGCAACTCTGGCGGATGCGCCCAGGTGGCCCAGATCGCGGCAATCGCGGCGATGACGAAGCCCAGGCCAAGCCGCATCCGGCTGGACAGCCCCGCGACGTTCTGTTTCGACACCTTGGCATAATCGTCGGCAAAGCCGATCAGCCCGAAGGCCAGCGTGACGAAGAGCACGATCCAGACAAAGGGATTGTCGAGCCGCGCCCAGAGCAGGGTCGAGGTCAGCAGCGCGCCCACGATCAGCAGCCCGCCCATCGTCGGCGTCCCCGCCTTGACGAAATGCCCCTCGGGCCCGTCGGTGCGGATCGGCTGGCCCTTGCCCTGTTTGCGGCGCAGCACGTTGATCAGGGGGGTCCCGAACAGGAAACCGAAGATCAGCGCCGTCATAAACGCCCCGCCAGCGCGGAAGGTGATGTAGCGGAACAGGTTGAAGACATCGCCGCCATCGGACAGCGCGGTCAGCCAGTAGAGCATATCGGTTCCCAATTCATGATTGTGCCGCCGGATGGCCCAATTTGCGCATGGCGTCAACGACCAGCGACACCTTGCTGCCCTTGGATCCCTTGACCAGCACCACGTCGCCGGCATCCACCAGCCGGGCGGCCTTGCCGGCCAGGCTCTCGGCCTTGGCGGCATAGCGGCCCCGCTGCGCCTCGGGCAGGGCTTCGTAGAGCGGGCGCATCAGCTGGCCCACGCAATGCACCACGTCGATGGCCGACATCGTTTCCAGATCCGCCAGGCCAAGGTGCATGGCCGCCTCGTCGGGGCCCAGTTCCAGCATCTCGCCCAGCACGGCCACCCGGCGCCCGTGGGAATGGCGCCCGACATTGTCGCGCGGGGTGGCGGCGGCCAGCACCTCCAGCGCGGCGGCCATCGAGGTGGGGTTGGCGTTGAAGGCGTCGTCGATCAGCTCGAAGCTCAGCCCCTCCTCGACGCGGTCGAGCAGAAGCACCTCGCGCATGCCCCGCCCCGCGGGCGGCGACCAGCGCGACAGGTCGGCGGCGGCCAGCGCCCGGTCGAGGCCAAGCGCCCAGGCCACGGCCAGCACGCCCAGGGCGTTGACGGCGAAATGCCGCCCCGCCGCGCCGACCTTGTAAAGCACCTGGGTCCGCCAGGCCCGCGCCTCGGCCACGGTGGTGTCGTCGGAAAAGCCGATGCCGGTCAGGCGGTGGTGATTGCCCGCCGCCTCGCCAAAGGTGATCACCCGCGCGCCACGGGCCAGCGCGGTGTCGATCAGGATCGGCGAGGTATCGAGGTCGCCATTCACAACGGCCACGCCGCCCGGCTCCAACCCCTCGAAAATGCTGGCCTTTTCCCGGGCGATCCCGGCGAGATCCTCAAACGCCTCAAGATGCGCGGCGGCGACGGTGGTGATCATCGCCACATGCGGGCGGGCCAGCCGGGCCAGCGGGGCGATCTCTCCGGGGTGGTTCATGCCGATCTCGATCACCGCAAGTTCGGTGTCGGCGGGCATCCGGGCCAGCGTCAGCGGCACGCCCCAGTGATTGTTGTAACTCGCCTCGGCCACATGGGTGCGGGCCTGATGGCTGAGGACCACGCGCAGCATTTCCTTGGTCGAGGTCTTGCCGACCGAGCCGGTGACCGCCACGACCTTGCCGCCCATCCGCGCCCGCGCCGCCCGGCCCAGATCGCCAAGCGCCTCCAGCACATCGGGCACGATCAGCAGCGGCGCGTCGGGGGCCACTCCTTCGGGGACGTGATCCACCAGCGCGGCCCCGGCGCCCTTGTCCAGCGCCTGTGCCACGAATTCATGCCCGTCGCGCGCGGCCTTGAGCGCCACGAACAGATCGCCCGGCCGGATCGTGCGGGTGTCGATGGAGACGCCGTTGACGGACCAGTCGCCGCGCAACTCGCCCCGCGTCGCTGCCCCGGCTTCCGCCGCGGTCCAAAGGCTCATGCAAGCCTCCCGTCCAGCGCCGCCACCGCGACCGAGGCCTGTTCGGCATCGTCGAAGGGATAGGTGCTCGCCCCGATGATCTGGCCGGTCTCGTGCCCCTTGCCCGCGATCAGCAGCGCATCGCCGGGGCCAAGCGCGTCGACACCGCGCAGGATCGCCTCGGCCCGGTCGCCGACCTCCAGCCCGTCGGGACAGCCCAGCAGGACGGCCTGCCGGATCGCCGCCGGATCCTCGGAGCGCGGGTTGTCGTCGGTCACGATGACCAGATCCGCATGTTCCGCCGCCGCCTGCCCCATCAGGGGCCGCTTGGTCGCGTCGCGATCGCCCCCGGCGCCCAGCACGACCACCAGCCGGCCCATCACATGCGGGCGCATGGCCCTGAGCGCGGTCGACACGGCATCCGGCGTATGGGCGAAATCGACATAGACGCCCGCCCCCGTTTCGCGCCGGGCGACCAGCTGCATCCGCCCGTGCACCGTTTCCAGCCCCGAAAGCGTGCCGAAGACATCGCCCGGCGCGTCGCCGCAGGCAATCGCCAGCCCCGCCGCCACCAGCACGTTTTCCGCCTGGAAGCCGCCGATCAGCGGCAGATGCACCTGGTGCTGGCGCCCGTCCCAGCCGAAACGCAGGACCTGCCCGTCGGGTTCGAACCTTTGCGCCAGGATGCGCAGCTGTGCCCGCCCGGTGCGGCCCACGCCCAGGATCTTGGCGCCCTTGTCGACGGCGACCTGCGCCATGTCGGCCCCGCGATGTCCGTCGAGATTGATCACCGCCACGCCCTCGGGAGGCAGCAGCCGGCGGAAGAGGCCCGCCTTGGCGTCGAAATATTCGTCAAAGCTCGCGTGGTAATCCAGGTGGTCCTGGGTGAAATTGGTAAAGGCCGCCGCCGTCAGCTGCACCCCGTCCAGCCGGCGCTGCGCCAGCCCGTGGGAAGAGGCCTCCATCGCCGCATGGCTCACCCCGGCGCGTGCGGCCTCGGCCAGCAGGCGGTGCAGGGTGATCGGCTCGGGCGTGGTGTGCGACAGGGGGGCGTGCCAGGCGCCTTCGACCCCGGTGGTGCCGACATTGACCGCGTCATGGCCCAGAATCGACCAGATCTGCCGGGTGAAGGTCGCAACCGAGGTCTTGCCGTTGGTGCCGGTCACCGCCGCCATCACCTCGGGCTGGGCCCCGAACCAGAGCGCGGCGGCATAGGCCAGCGTCTGGCGGGCGTCCTCGGCCACGATCAGCGCGGCGCCCGAGCGCATCATCGCCTCGGCGGCGGTGGCGTTGAGGATCTGCACCCCCTCGGCATCCGTCAGGATCGCCGCAGCCCCGGCCTCCAGCGCCTGCCCCACGAAGCGGGCGCCATGCACCCGGGTGCCGGGCAAGGCGGCAAACAGGCTGCCGGGCGTCACCGTGCGATTGTCCACCGTCAGGCCGGTGATGCTGGCCGCCCCGCCCTGCCTGGCCGTCAGGCCGAGGTCGGCCAGAGTCCTGATCTTGCCCGTCTGCCTCGCTGCCATCTGACCCTGCCCTCCGGCTTAGTTTGATGTCAGCGTTATACCAGCCAGTTGCCCGGGTTCAACGTCGGGCCGCAGGCCAAGCAGCGGCGCGACGCGGCGGATCATCTCGGCCGCCACCGGCACCGCCGTCCAGCCTGCCGTTCGGCGCGGCGTCCGGCCCGAATTCTCGGACGGCTCATCCAGCGTGACGACCAGAACGTATTTCGGATCATAGGCCGGGAACATCGAGGCAAAGGTGGCGATCACCTTGTCATCGTAATACCCGCCGGTGGGCTTGGGCTTGTCGGCGGTCCCGGTCTTGCCGCCAACCGCGTAACCCTCGACCTCGCCGAACGACGCCGTGCCCTCGGTCACGACCTTGCGCAGCATCGCGCGGGACTGGGCCGAGGTGCGTTCCGACATCACCCGCACGCCTTTCTGCGGGCCTTCCTGCTTCAGCAGCGTGGGGCGGACCTGGGTCCCGCCATTGGCCACCGCCGCATAGGCGGCCGCAAGGTGCAGGGGGCTGGCCGACATGCCGTGGCCGTAGGAAATCGTCATCGCCGACAGCTCTGTCCATTTCGGCGGCAGCAGCGGCTGCGCCTGGCGCGCCTCCAGCAGCTCCACCGCCGTGGGCGCGGCCAGGCCCAGCTGGGCGAGATAGGTTTTCTGCCGCTCGGCCCCGATCATCTGGGCGATGCGCGCGGTGCCGATGTTGGAGCTTTCGACAATCACGTTGGTCACGCTCAGCTGGGCGCCGTAATCGTGGAAGTCGTTGATCCGGAACCGGCCCCAGGCGATCGGGCCCTTGGTGTTGATCATCGTGTCGGGATTGACCAGACCCAGCTCAAGTGCCTGGGATGTCGCGAATATCTTGAAGGTCGAGCCGAGTTCGTACAGCCCCTGTGCCGCCCGGTTGAACAGCGGGCTGTCATCGGGATGGCCCTTGGTCGGCGGTGCGGGCCGGTCGTTGGGATCGAAATCGGGCAGCGAGCTCATGGCGACGATCTCGCCGGTATGCACGTCCATCAGCACCATCGCCGCGCCCTTGGCGTTCATCAGCGCCATGCCGCCGGACAGCACCTGTTCGGCCGCCGCCTGCACGGTCAGGTCCAGCGACAGCTCAAGCGGCTTGTCGGCATTGGCCGGGTCGCGCAGATAGCCGTCGAACCGGCGTTCCACCCCCGCCGTGCCGATCACCTCGGCCGATTGCACGCCTTCGGTTCCGAACCCGGCACCGCCCAGGATATGCGCGGCCAGGTGGCCATTGGGATAAAGCCGCATCTCGCGCGGGCCGAACAGCAGGCCGGGATCGCCGATATCCATCACCGCCTGCTGCTGTTCCGGGCTGATGCGTTTCTTGACCCAGAGGAATTTGCGCGGGCCGGTGAAATCCTTGATCAGCCGCGCCTCGTCCAGATCGGGAAAGATCGCGGCCAGTTTCTTGGCGGCGCGTTCGGGATAGACCAGCTGCTGCGGATGGGCATAAAGCGCATGGGTTTCCAGATTGGTCGCCAGCACCCGGCCGTTGCGGTCGGTGATATCGGCCCGTGCAGCCACGATGGCCGATCCGGCGGCCGAGGCGCGCGGTTCCTCGGGTTCGGAATTCGCCAGCGCCCCCATGCGGAATCCGATCACCGTGAAGGCGCAAAAGAAGGTCACGCCCAGCACCAGCAGACGGCCCTCGGCCCGCTGGCGGGCCTGGTCGCGCATCTCCTCGTGGCGCAGGCGGATGTTCTCGCGTTCGATGGCATCCGGGTTGTCGCCCATGTCACGGGCACGCAGGATTCGGGCAAGCGGGCGCAGGGGCGTGCGGATCATTGGCTGGCTCCGTCGCTGGACACTTCGATGGGGGCGTTGAACAGCAGGTCCTTGACCGGGAAGGCGACCTGATCGACCTTGCCGAACTGGTCGGGCCGCAGCGGCAGCAGCCCCAGGTCGGTAAAGTTGATCTCGGCCAGCTGGCGCAGCCGGTCGGGGCGGTTCTGATAGGCCCATTCGGCCTTGAGCACCGCCAGACGGGCCCGCGCCTCGCCGATCTCGCGCTGCAGGCTCTGCGCCTGCGAGGCGACCTTCTGCGTTTCGTAATTCTCGCGATAGGCCCAGACCGCCAGGCCGATCACGGCCAGCGACGAAAGCAGGTAGAACAGGCTTCTCATGTCGATTTCCCCCTGAGTTGCGGCATCCCCAATGCCGATGTGTCGATGCCCCCCGCCGGGGCCTCGGTACGTTGCGCGACCCGCAGCCGGGCCGACCGGGCCCGCGGGTTCAGCGAGAGTTCCTCGTCATCCGGGCCGATGGCCTTGCGGCTGCGCAGTTCGAACCGCGGCGCGACCTCTTCGGCCAGCGGCTGATAGCGGTTGGCCCGCCCGCCGCCGCCGGAGCGCTGCTGCAGGAACCGCTTGACCATGCGGTCCTCGACCGAATGAAAGGTCACCACCGCCAGCCAGCCGCCCGGCTTCAGCGCCCGTTCCGCCGCCGAGAGGCCCGCCGCCAGCTCGCCGTATTCGTCGTTCACCGCGATGCGGATCGCCTGGAAACTGCGGGTCGCCGGATGCGACTGGCCGGGCTTTTGCCGGGGCAGGCAGCCCTCGACAATCCGGGCCAGTTCCAGCGTGGTTTCAATGGGTTGTGCGTTGCGCGCCTTGACGATGGCCCGCGCGATCCGGCGCGAGGCCCGCTCTTCGCCATACTGGAACAGCACATCCGCCAGCTCGCCCTCGTCGGCGGAATTGACCAGATCGGCGGCGCTTGGCCCCTGCCCGCTCATCCGCATGTCGAGCGGCCCGTCCTTCTGGAACGAGAACCCCCGTTCGGCCAGGTCCAGCTGCATGGAGGACACGCCGAGGTCCAGCACCACGCCGTCCAGTTCCTGGGCATAGTCGTCCATCTGCGAGAAGACGCCCTCGACCATCTCGATCCGGTCGCCGTATGCGCCGGCCCAGTCCCGCGCCATCTCAAAGACCATCGGATCGCGGTCGACCGCATAGACCTTGTCGGCCCCGGCCGCCAGCAGCCCCCGGGTATAGCCGCCCGCGCCAAAGGTGCCGTCCAGCCAGCGCCCGCCAACCGGGGCGACCGCGGCGAGGAGCGGCCGCAGCAGGACCGGGATATGCGGGGCATCGGGGGCAGGGCCGCGCTCTGCCATGGCCTATTCGTCCCCTGTCCGGCTGCGCCGCGCGCTGTCCAGCAGCTGCCGGGCCGCCTGCCCGCCATCCTTGCCGTCCAGCCAGCGGTTGACCTTCTGGTCCTTGACCTTGGCATAGGTCTCGGCGTTCCAGATTTCGAAGGTCCGGCCCCGGCCGCGCACATAGATGCCGCTGCCGTTGGCGACGCCCAGCTTGTCGCGCATATGCGCAGGCAGGACCAGGCGGCCGGTGTCGTCCAGCGAGACGGTCTTGGACTGCGTCAGGATGAACTGCTCCATCGCCTCGCGATCGTCCGAACCGTCGGGCAGAGCGTCGATATCGGCCTCGACACTCTCCATTTCATCGTGGGTGTAGCCTTCGACGTAGCCATAGAGGTGGTCGCCATAGACGATGACCATGCTGGGCGCGTCGCCGGGGGTGTGATCGGCATTGCCGGACTCGAGAAAGCGGCGCCAGTCGGGCAGGAGAAGAACCCGCCCCTTGCTGTCCATCTTCTGATGGAGTTCGCCTCTGAATCTCGCGCGGGCCACTGCCTGTTGCGCCCCTCGATATTGTTCCCCCTTGACGAACCGACCGAGATCTCGGACCCTGAAACGGAAAACGGCGGATAGGAGCTGCTGCCACTGCCCTATCCGCCGCCCTCGTCCCGTTTCCGGGGTGTCCGTTTACGCGTGCCACCTGGGGGGATGTCTGCTCGCTCGCGCTACGGATCTCTCAGTTTTGATGAAGCGGGTTGCCTGTATGATCACTGCCTTGGGAAGTTTTTTGGGGTCTTGTTTGCGCCCCGTTTCCCGTCCTCATCTGTGAGTACATGGATGACATGGGAAAACATGGGAGACAAGAACTTTGTCGCCTCGGAAAAGCCACCAGTGGTGCCGACCGATGCCCAAAAACAACATGTAGTAAAACTATCCACAGGCAAAATGGCACAATTGGTTAATATATGCCTTAGGCACACAATATATAGACCCGCGCCCGGACCCACTTTTTTCCCAACTTTTCCACGCTGAGCCATCTAATTTACCGGATTATGTAACCTTCCGCAAATCACAGCCCCATGAGCGGATGTGAATCGGACAGATTCCGCCAGATTCCCCCTCGAATCACGGCCCCGTGATTCTGGTTTGGCCGGATTTCCCCGCCTGACGCCCCTCCGAGGGGCGGTTTCGCCCCCACATTCCCAGATTATCCAAAACCGCGGCCCTATCCGGTGCGGCCTTCCCAGATTTTCCAGAAATCTCGCCCCGACAGGTGCCCGGGGCCGCATTTTGGCCCGTGGCACGGGCCGCGACAGCGGGGGCGCCCAGGACCGCGCAGACCGTCCGGCCCGAAAGGACGGCAATTCCCATCTATTCCAAGAGAGCCCCTTAACGGCGATCAGAGGGCGAGATGCAGCACCGGCAGGACCCGGCCCGGGATCGACCCCGACGGCGCCTCGCCCGTCCGGCTGGCCCCGATGCGCCGGTAGAACGCCTCGGCCCCCGGATCGGCGACGATATGAAGGCTGCGCGCGCCCCGTGCCCGCGCCGCGGCGCAGGACCAGGCCATCAGCGCGCGGCCCAACCCCCGGCCCTGCGCCTCGGGCGCGATGAACAGTT
Source organism: Pseudooceanicola pacificus (assembly GCF_009789075.1). GTDB lineage: Bacteria > Pseudomonadota > Alphaproteobacteria > Rhodobacterales > Rhodobacteraceae > Pseudooceanicola > Pseudooceanicola pacificus. The sequence goes on along the minus strand of NZ_WNXQ01000005.1, from coordinate 287,531 downwards.
TCCAGAGTTCGGCGACATCGGGCCCCGGCCCCGGGCCGAGCTGCGCCAGCCCGGCCACCTGCCCCGCCAGCTCGGCCACCGCCAGACGGCAGAGGGCGAAATCCTCGGCCCCCAGCGTCAGCTCGGCCCGGCAAGCGGCGATGAAGGCCGCGTCATAGCCCCAGACCGCCTTGGACCGCAGGCACAATGCGCTGAGCGCCCCCGCCTCGCCCGGACGGGCGGGGCGGAAGATCAGTGCCATCTCAGGCCATGCCGCCCTGCACCAGCCGGTCGGCCAGCCGGGCAAAGGCCTGGGCCTGGGCCGAGTCACCGGCGGCAATCGGCGTGCCCGCATCGCCCGCCAGCCGGGTGTCGAGGTCCAGCGGCAGGGCGCCGAGGAAGGGAATGCCCAGTCTCTCGGCCTCGACCGCCACGCCGCCGTGCCCGAAAGGATGGGATTCCTGGCCGCAATGGGGGCAGATAAAGGTCGACATGTTCTCGATCAGCCCCAGAACCGGGGTCTTGAGCGTGTTGAACATGTCGATTGCCTTGCGCGCGTCTAGCAGCGCCACGTCCTGCGGGGTCGACACGACCAGCGCACCGGTCAGCTGCGTGCGCTGGCACAGCGTCAGCTGCACATCGCCCGTGCCCGGCGGCAGGTCGACGATCAGCACGTCCAGTTCGCCCCAGTCCACCTGCCCCATCAGCTGCTGCAGCGCGCCCATCAGCATCGGGCCGCGCCAGACCACGGCCTTGCCCTCCTCCATCATCAGCCCGATGGACATCATGGTGACGCCATGCGCCTTGAGCGGCACGATGGTCTTGCCGTCGACAGAGCCGGGGCGCTGGCTGACCCCCATCATGCGCGGCTGCGAGGGGCCGTAGATATCGGCATCCAGCAGCCCGACCCGCCGCCCCTGCCGGGCCAGCGCCACGGCCAGGTTGGACGAGACGGTGGATTTCCCCACCCCGCCCTTGCCCGAGGCAATGGCCAGGATGCGGTCGACGCCCGAGGGCTTGGTCGGGCCGGCCTGCGGCGTGGGATGACCGCCGATCTTGAGGCTGGGCGCCTGAGGCTGAGCCTGAGACGGGGCCGATGCCCCGCCCGGCCCGCCGCTATGCGCCGTCAGCGCGACCTGCACCGAGGTCACGCCCGGCAGCGAGCCCACCAGACGCTCGGCCGCGTCGCGCAGCGGGCCCATCAGGCGGGCCACTTCGGGCGATGGAGCCTCGATCACGAACCGCACCGCGCCGCCGTCGACGGTCAGCGCCCGGATCATGTCGCGGGACACCAGAGTCCCCCCGTCGGGCAGCTCCAGCTTGGTGAGTATTTGGTTAACGTCGTTGCGCGTTACAGACATGCCACCCTTTCAGGCATAGATACGCCAGTTTGATTTATTAATGTGCACATAGGACCACCGCTCGAAAATATCCAACAATATCAATTGTCGTTAGGTCAACACTCCGTATGCACTTTCTGCATAGCAGCATTGCCGCATCGGGCATTGTGCAGTTGCAGCATAATCGTATCTTTAACCCAACAGATACAGCAACGGCACGACGGAAACGAGCCCGCGCAGACGACGATGAAAGGTTACGACGATGGCAATGATCACTGACACCCAGGCAACGAAAGCTCCGGTCCGCGGACTGGAAACAGGTTTCTTCGGGCGTCTGGCCGAGAAGCTTTCCCGCTACGGCGCCTACCGCCGCTGCGTTGCTGAACTCTCGGCTCTCTCGGATCGCGAACTCGGCGACCTGGGACTGCACCGTTCGATGATCCGGTCGCTGGCACACGAAGAAGCCTACCGGAACATGTAATTCGGATCAGAAGGCCCTCTCCTCCTCCCTGGGTCTTCTGTGAACTTGCGGCGGCGCCTCTCCTCCTCCCTGGCGTCGCCGCACCCTTCTACCCCGGAGCGGGGATACGCTCCACGGAATTTGCCGGTCCTCTCCTCCTCCCTGGGCCGGTGATAGCAAGACCGGCGGCACCTCTCCTCCTCCCTGGTGTCGCCGGTAGCTTGCACAGATGACATAGGGGCCCTGATCGCCCCAGCGGAATGCGCCGGCTCTCTCCTCCTCCCTGAGCCGGTCGCTGCAAGTCCGGCGGTGCCTCTCCTCCTCCCTGGCACCGCCGGAACCTTGCACCAGACACATAGGGGCCCTGATCGCCCCAGCGGAACGCGCCGGTCCTCTCCTCCTCCCTGGACCGGTCGCTGCAAGTCCGGCGGTGCCTCTCCTCCTCCCTGGCACCGCCGGAACCTTGCATGGAACAAGGGGCCGCCGGGCCCCGAACGTACATCGGCCCTCTCCTCCTCCCTGGGTCGGTGACGGCAAGATCGGTGGCGCCTCTCCTCCTCCCTGGCGCCGGAGATTTTGCCGTAACAACAAGGCCCATCCGGGCCACACGCATCGGCTGCCCTCTCCTCCTCCCTGGGTGGTCGTGAAATGAACGGCGGTGCCTCTCCTCCTCCCTGGCACCGCCGTTTTTTTGTGTCGGCATGTCTGGAAGATCAGGCACGGGACTGCCGGGCCGTCCCTCTCGAAAGGTCAGCCTTGATCCCGTCGCGGATCGCAGCCTGTCAGAGGCGGTCCCACCACCCGATATCCGTTGTCGGCAGACTGATCGAAGGCCTCCGCCGGGTGCCGTCGATCAGCGGAGGATCGTCAAAGAACCGCGCCAGCCGCGCCCGGGTCTGATGACCGGAGCGCAGGCCAAAGACCTCCGCCGCAGTGCCCCCCATCACGGCGGGCCTGATCCGGTCCGGCAGGATCGATTCCACCTTGCCCGGATAGCTTGCCCCCGCCAGCGCCGTGTTGGGCATATGCCAGTCCGAGCCATACATGATGTTGCGCCTTAGCGCGGGTTCGGCCCCGAGAAGATCCCGGAACACCTGTCCATAGGCGCCGGCGTTTTCGGGCGCAAAGAACTCGTTCACCTCGGACAGGTCGGTGTAGAGGTTGCGCTGCCGCCGCATCAGACGGGCCGCATCCATCAGCCAGCGCGAGGGATGCAGGCGCGGCACGCCCGCCGCGTCCGGCCTCACCGCAAAGGCATTGGCGAAATGCGCCAATATGACCTTGAGCCCGGGCAGCGCGGGATTTGCCGTATCGGCCTCCTCCATCGCCTGGGCCCAGGCGGCCGGGCTGTTGGTCCAGTCGGATTCGTCGCGCGGATCGGCCACGCCGGGGGCGACCTCCTGCCCCGGGCGATAGCGCCGGTGCAGCCCGGGGCGGTCGGGATCGCGGAACGGGTAGGTCCAGGTGCCGGGCACGGGCTGGCCCGCCGCGTCTGTCGCGGGCGGCAGCCGGTCCAGCGGATGGCTGGCCGGAGCGCCGCCGCGCATGCAGACCAGATTGGCGCTGATCCCGGTGGAATTATGCGTCAGCACCGGTACGTCCCGTTCCTTGCAGAAGGCGAAGAGCTCGGCCAGATAGGCGTCGTAGGCGGTGAACCTCTGGTACAGCTCGGCATCGCTTTCGCTGATCCGCCGCCCGGATTCGTTCACACAGCCCCACCGCAGGTTGTCCGTCGGCGCGAATCCCGACGAAGGGTGCAGCTTGACGCCCACGAACCCCATCTGGTCGATGGCGTATTTCAGATAGTAGAGCTGGCTGGGAAATTCGGGATTGTCGGGCGAACGCCCCTTGCGCCGGTCATCGTATTCCCGTTCCGGCGAAAACGAGGCCAGCGGCAGGAACCGCCCCCGCGTGGCCAGCGCAAGTTCCGAATAGAACGCGATCTGCAGCGGATAGTTGAACCGCTTCGACCCTTCGTAGAGATCGACCATCGAGGGCAGGAAGATGTCGGTCTGCGGAAACAGCGTCATCATCCGCGCCGCGTTGCGGATCCGGGTCGAAAAGATGCCCGTCGCCTGGTTCTGCGCCTCGGCGTTGAAAAAGGCGTTGTAGAAGGGCTGGATCGTCTCGGCCTTCAGCAGGCCCTGCTGCGTGCGCCCGGCAAAGAAACAGAAATCCCGGTTCGACTGCCGCGCCGTGCGCTTCGTTCCGGCCGGTGTCAGGTCCGGCGCCCTGGTCATCTCGACCCGCAGCACCTCGCGTTCGCGCTTGATCGTCCAGGCGCCGGTCGACAGCAGGCTGCCAAGGGCGCGGGCCAGGGCGATGGCGATGACCTCGGTGGTCGGCGCCGCATCATCCTCGATGTCAAAGAACCGCCTGGCCAGAAAGGCGCCTTCGGACAGGTCGTGGATGTTCATCAGGTGGCAATGCATGTCGATCCGGACCGGGCCGCCATCGCCGGGCGGTTCGCAGATCGAGGCCTGGGCGTAATCCATCCCGTTGACTGTGCAGCCCGAAGCCAGGGCCCCCGCCCCGGCAATGAAAGCCCGCCGCGAGATCGAACCGTCCTGTGCCAATACCGGCCCTCCAATGCATTGCCTTCAAATCGCAGGCGCCTCTGCCCGGCCAAATTGATGCCGCAGCGCCCCGGCACAGCCTAGACGATTCAATCTTTGCGGGAAAAGGAGAAATCCGCTCTTGCGCCCCGCCGGGCCCCGGCGATGACTGCACAGGCGTTGCCCGCCGCAGGGGGGATTTCCCGGAATGTCCGGCGCTCACATCCGTGCAGAAGCTTGCATGTGGGGCCAAGTTCTGGGACTCAATGGAAAAGGACAGGATTTCCGGGTGTGAGCAGCGATACCTCTTCTCCCTTCACCGCCAAGCTTCTCAGCCTGATCGGCCAGATCTACCCGGAGCAGGACGCCGCTGCCCTGGCGGCCCGGATGACCGAGGCCTTCTGGCCCGAGGGCACGGTGATGCGCAAACGCGGCCGGGTGCCCGGCAACCGGCAATGGTCGGAACGCGACGCGCTGGTCATCACCTACGGCAATTCCATCGTCGACGGCGCGCACAAGCCGCTGGACCTGCTGCGCGACTTCCTGCACAGCCACCTCGCCGGGGTGATCAACGGCGTGCATATCCTGCCGTTCTTTCCCTATACCTCCGACGACGGATTTGCCGTGACCGATTACCGGGCGGTGAACCCGGTGCTGGGCGAATGGTCCGATATCAAGCGGATCGGGACCGAGTTCCTGCTGATGTCGGATCTGGTGCTGAACCATGTCTCGTCGCAGTCGAACTGGTTCAACGCCTACCGCCAGGGGCATTCGCCCTTCGACGGGTTCTTCTTCGAGGCCTCGCCCGACGAAGACCTCTCGATGGTGGTTCGCCCCCGCACCCATCCCCTGCTGCGCGAGGTCGAAACCTCGCGCGGGCCGCGCCACGTCTGGTGCACCTTCAGCCACGACCAGGTCGACCTCGACTTCCGCAACCCCGAGGTGCTGCTGGAATTCCTGCGCATCATGCGGCTGCACATGGACAACGGCGTGCGCATCGTGCGGCTGGATGCCGTGGCCTTCATCTGGAAAGAGGCCGGCACCAAGTCGATCCACATGCCGCAGACCCATGCGATCGTGCGCCTGATGCGCCATTTCGCCGATTACGCGACCGAGCCGCTGATCCTGCTGACCGAAACCAACGTGCCCAACGCCGAAAACCTCAGCTATTTCGGCAACAGGAACGAGGCGCATGCGGTCTACAATTTCTCGCTGCCGCCGCTGGTGCTGCACGCGATGCTGGCGGGAACGGCAAGGAACCTGATCCGCTGGCAGGGCGGCATGCCTCCGGCGCAGATGGGCTGCGCCTACCTGAACTTCACCGCGTCCCATGACGGCATCGGCATGCGCCCGGCCGAGGGCATCCTCTCGGCCGAGGACACGGGCCGCGTGATCCAGGCGGTGCAGGACTTTGGCGGCCGCGTCTCGATGCGCGCCCTTCCCGATGGCGGCCAGTCCCCCTACGAGCTCAACATCACCTGGTTCGAGGCGATGAAGGGCACCTTCGCGGGCGAGGACGACCACCAGATCGCCCGGTTCCTGGCCAGCCAGACCCTCGTCATGGCGCTGGAAGGCATCCCGGCCTTCTACATCCACTCGCTGCTGGCCACGAACAACGACGTGGAAGGGGTGGAAAAGAGCGGCCACAACCGGGCGATCAACCGCCACCGCTGGGAATATCCCGAATTGCAGGCCCGGTTGGACACCCCGGACTCGCAGCACCACGTCGTGCTGACCGAGATGCTGCGCCGCATCAGCATCCGCCGCCGCCAGCGCGGCTTCCACCCGAATGCGACGCAGTTCACCCTGCAGCTCGACCACCGCATCTTCGGCCTCTGGCGCCAGAGCCTGGACCGCGACCAGTCGATCTTTGCCCTGCACAATGTCTCGGCCTCCGAGGTCGAGATCGAGCCGATGGCGATCAACCTGATCGACGGCGAGGCCTGGAGCGACCTGCTGACCGGCGAGGACGTGGACCCCAACGGCCCGCCGATCCGCTTTGCCCCCTACCAGTGCCGCTGGATCACCAACCGCGGCTGAGCCTGCGCGCTTTGCAGATGCTCCGCCGAATCCGCCCGCTGACGCGGCCGGAGCCTCCGGCGGGAGTATTTGGAACGAGATGAAGCCGGGGGATCCACCCGGGCTTCATCTCGTCCGAAATACTCCGGGGGAGTCCGCGCGCAGCGCGGACGGGGGCAGCGCCCCCCACGCCGTCGCAATTCAGCCGCCGGATCGAGCGAACGCCAAGCATGGCCGATGTCACCGCCCCCCGATCGGGGGGCGGGCCGCAGATGCGGTCATGTCTCGGGGCGCCGCCCCCGGGCGATGGGTTCAGCCGTATTCCCGCAGGTCCGCGGCCACCGCTTTCAGCATGTCCGCCATCAGGTCGGGATCAGCCGAATGCACCCGGTTCCAGGTCGGAATGAAGGGCGTTTCGGCCGGATTCTCCAGGAACACATGCCCGGCGGCAGTGATGTTCTCGGCGAACATCTCGATCGAGGCCTCCTCCTGGTGCCGGTCGACCCAGAGCCCGTTCATCCGCGCGTCGTTGTAATAGCAGTCCAGCAGGTCCAGCGCCGAGCGGTAATAGGTCGCCTTCAGCGTGCGGAACACCTCTTCGGAAAACACCGTCCCGTCGGCGGCCAGCTTGCGGAACACCGCCTTGCAGATGTCGATCGACATGCGCGACAGGCCCTGGCTCTTGTCCTCGGGGCTGAGATCCTGGTGCTTGTGGTCATAGGCATCCGCGATCTCGACCTGGCAGACCGACTTGGGCGCGAGGTTGCGCCAGGCCTCGGAGAGCACGCCGATCTCCAGCCCCCAGTCCGAGGGGATCCTGAGGTCCGGCAGGATCGAGGTCCGCATCGCGAATTCCCCCGACAGCGGATAGCGAAAGGCGCGCAGGAAATCGATGTAATCCCGGTCCCCGATCACCCGTTTCAGCGCGATCAGCAGGGGCGAGACCAGCATCCGGCTGACCCGCCCGTTGATCTTGCCGTCGCCGATGCGGGCGTAATAGCCCTTGGCCACCTGGTAGGGAAAATTCGGGTTCGCCACCGGATAGACCAGCCGCGACAGCATCTCGCGCTCGTAGGTGACGATGTCGCAATCGTGGATCGCCACCACCGCCGAATCCGCGCAGGCGATGAGGAAGCCGAGGCAGGACCAGACGTTCTTGCCCTTGCCCGGTTCGGTCGGCGCCAGGCCCAGCCCTTCGAGCCGGGCCTGGATTTCCAGCATCCGGGGGCTGTCGTTCCAGATCACCACGTGGTTCTGCGGCAGCACCGAGAAGAAGTCCCGCGCGTGGCGGTACTGCGCCTCGTCCGCCCGGTCCAGCCCGATGACGATCCGGTGCAGATAGGGCACCTTGGCCAGTTCCTGCAGGATGTTGGGAAGGGCGTCGCCCTCCAGTTCGGAATAGAGCGAGGGCAGGATGAGGCTGATCTTGCGGGTCGTGGCGAAATTGACGAGTTCGCGGGTCAGATCCTCGTCCGTTGTCGTGCGCAGGTTGTGGATCGTCGCGATATTGCCGTTCTGATGAAAATCCGTCACGCGGTCCGTCCCATGTCATCCGGCCGGGGTGTCGGCCTGATCCGAAACTAGCGGCAGGATCATTTCGTTCCAACCCGCCGGACCGGTTTTCGTGCTGCGGCGGATGCGACCTGCGGCTTCGCCCGGCAGTTCCGGCAGGCCCGGGCCATGCGGATTGGCGATGACGACGCCGATATCGGCCGTTGTCAGCATCTCGGCATCGTTGGGGGCATCGCCCAGGGCCACCATGCGGGTCCGGCCCAGCGAGGTGGCGAGTTCGGCCATCCGGTCGGCCTTGGTGCCGCCGAAGGACAGCGTCAGGTAGCGCCCACCCAGCCGGGCCGACACGCCCTGCGCCGCCAGCGCCGCGACAAAGGCATCGCGCCCGGCATCGTCGCCGCCCCAGATCCCCGGTTCCGAAAAGGCGCGGATGCGGGCCAGCCGCGCGCTTTCGGGCGGCAGGCCGGTGCGGCGGGCGACTTCGGCATCGGACCAGTCGCCAAAGCCCTCGAACCCGGCGCGCAGCGTCTCGGGCAGCCCCTTCAGCACCGCCCGCAGCCGGGGGTACTCCGGCCCCGGCGCATCGGCCCCCTGCCCCGCCGGCAGCAGCCCGGCGCCGTTCTCGACAATCGCGGGCCAGCGCTCCAGCCCCATCTCGCGGCGCAGCGGCGCGATCTCGGCCGCAGTCTTGGACGAGGCCAGCACCACCGGCACATCCAGCGCCGCCAGCCGGTCCAGCGCCGGGCGCGCCGGGCTCCAGTCATAGGTGGCATGGTCCAGCAAGGTGCCGTCGAGATCGGAAAAGACAATCAGGTCCAGGGCGGTCATTCAGGCTCTTGCTCCCTGCGCGCCGCTTGGGGTAGACGAAGCGCCACGGGTGATTAGCTCAGTTGGTAGAGCGCTTCGTTTACACCGAAGATGTCGGGGGTTCGAGTCCCTCATCACCCACCATCCGCATCAGGACAGCCCCTGCGTCACGGGTCCGCACCGGGCCAGCGGCCCCTTGGATTTCCAGGCATCGGACACTCGCCTGCCCTGCGCCCGGGCGCCCGGGCGGCGGCCCCTGCGGTCCCGCGCGACCTCGCCAATCCGCAAAGCTCCGGCCCCCGCCATCACATTTCGGACATCGGCTTGAGCCTCCCCCGGATCCGGCGTCTACTGCCCGGCGCAGACAAGGAGACGGGCATGCAGGCAGGACTCGACGCGGCGCTGGACAGCGCATTGGCCGAAAAACGCATCGTCGGCGCGGTGCTGATCGTGACCGAGGGCGGCAAGCGGGTCCATGCCCGTGCAGTGGGGCAATCGGACCGGGCCACCGGGCGGGCGATGCAGCTTGGCGACCGCTTCCGGCTCGCCTCGGTGACCAAGCCGGTGGCCTCCGCACTGTTCATGGCGCTGGAGGAGGACGGCACCTGGTCGCTGGACGCGCCGGTCACCGATTTCCTGCCCGGGTTCCGGCCCCGCCTGCCCGACGGCACGGCGCCCGAGATCACGCTGCATCACCTTCTGACCCACAGCTCGGGCCTGGGCTACAGGTTCCTTGAGGCCGAGACCGGCCCCTATGCCAGGGCCGGGATCTCGGACGGGATGGACCAGCCCGGCCTGTCGATGGCCGAGAACCTCGACCGGATCGCCGCCGCCCCGCTCTATTTCCCGCCGGGAACCGCCTGGCGCTACTCTGTCGGGATCGACGTGCTGGGCGCCGCGGCCGAGGCGGCCACCGGGCAGAGCCTGCAACAGCTGATCGACAGCCGCATCTCGGCCCCGCTGGGCCTGACCAGCCTGCGTTTCACCACACCGCCCGCGCCGGACCTCGCCACCGCCTATCTGGACGCCAGCCCCGAACCGATCCCGGCCGAGGACGGGATGCGCCCCCTGCTCTGGGACGAGGGCGGCGTGACCTTCGCCCCCTCCCGCGCCCATGACGCGGGTTCCTTCGCCTCTTGCGGCGCGGGGCTGACCGGATCGGCGCCCGATATCATGGCGGTGCTGGCCAGCCTAGCCGGGCATGGCACCCCGCTGCTGTCCCCGGACAGCGTGGCGCGGATGTCGCGGCCGCAGATCCCCACCGACATGCCCACGATCCAGGGCCCGGGGTGGAGCTTTGGATATGGCTGGGCGGTGCATACCGACCCGGCGGCATCAAACAGCGCGCTGCCCGCCGGCACGATGAAATGGGGCGGCGTCTACGGGCATTCCTGGTTCATGGACCCGGCGAACGACCGGATCTCGCTGCTGTTGACCAACACCGCCTATGAGGGGATGTCGGGCACGCTGCCGGACCAGATCAACAGCGCGATCTACGGCCCGGCCCCGGCGGGCTAGTCGTAGGCAAAGACCTCGTCCGACAGGTCGATGGCCTCGAATTCGTCCTTTTCGGTCCAGTAGTCCTGATTCAGCGCCCATTCCGGATCCGCCCCGCGCCGGGGCAGCACGTGCTGCCCGCGCAGCAGGTAGCCGGGGTTGAAGTCCGCTTCGTCCGCCCAGTCGTGGATCGGCATGTCCTTCTGCGAGGCGCGCAGCTGCGGTTCGACCCGGGATTTCTGCGTCTCCTGCATGTGGTCCAGCAGGCGGATCACGAATTTCGCCACGATCTCGGCCCGCAGCGTCCAGGACGAACGGAAATAGCCCATCACCCAGACCATGTTCGGCACCCCGGTGAACATCATGCTGCGATAGCCGACGGTGTCGTGGAAATCGACCGGCTGGCCATCAACCGAAAACGCCACGTCGCCAAAGGCGCAGAGGTCGAACCCCGTGGCCGTCACCACCACGTCGGCGGGCAGCAGATCGCCGGATTTCAGGCGGATGCCGTCGGGTTCGAACCGCTCGATCTCGTCTGTCACGATCGAGGCCTTGCCGCCCGCCAGCGCCTTGTAGAGATCGCCGTCCGGGATCCGCGCGATGCGCTGGCGCCAGGGCAGGTAGTCGGGGGTGAAGTGCGTGTCGACGTCGAACGCCTCGCCCAGGTACGCGCGGGCGACGCTCACCAGCTCGGCCTTCACCTGCTCGGGCTCGGAAAAGCACCGTTCGGTGAAATCATGGCCCATCAGCACGATCTCGCGGCGGACGATCTCGTGGATCCACTCCTCGCTCACCTGCAGGCGGCGCAGCTTGGTGGCGATCTCGATCTCGTTCTTCTCGGACCGGAAATAGGTGGGCGAGCGCTGCAACATGGTCACGTGATCGACCTGGTCGGTGACATTGGGCACCAGCGTCGCCGCTGTGGCGCCCGATCCGATGACCACCATGCGCTTGCCGGCGCCGTCGAAATCCTCGGGCCAGTTCTGCGGGTGGATGACCTCGCCCGCGAAATCCGCCATCCCCGGCCAGTCGGGCGTGTAGCCCTTGGAATGGCGGTAATAGCCCTGGCACATCCACAGGAAGCGGGCCGAAACCTCGTGCTCGCGCCCCGTGGCCTTGTCCGTCGCGGTCACGGTCCACAGCTTGCGGTCCGAATCCCATGCGGCGGTCGAGATGCGGGCGCCGAAATGCAGCGTGCCGGCCAGATCGTTTTCCTCGATCGTCTCGCGCATATAGGCGAGGATCTCGCCGGCCGTGGCGATCGGCGGCCCGATCCAGGGCTTGAAGCTGTAGCCAAAGGTGTGCAGGTCGCTGTCCGACCGGATGCCGGGGTAGGTATGGGTCAGCCAGGTGCCGCCAAAGCTTTCGTTGTCGTCCAGCACGGCAAAGCTGTCGCCGGGCCGCTCGGCCCGCAGGTAGCGCGCGGCGGCGATGCCCGAGATCCCCGCCCCCACGATCAGCACGTCCAGCGGCTCTGTCAGGGTTTCGAGCGATCCCGCAGCGCTCAGCCCGGTCATCTTGTTCATGCTGTCCTCCTCCAGACCCGACATTCGAAACCGATTGCACCGTTTTCCCGCGCAGATTGCAATGGCTGGCGGGCATCCGGCAGATGGATGGCAGGGCTGGCCACCGGCCAGGTCAGCGATGACACCGGAAGCAGAGGTCCGTTGAGCGGCCTCTGGGCGGCAGAGCGGTTGCCCCGCAGTCCGCGGGATACGACATGGGCTGGCTTGGCGAAGGCTTGGAAGACAGGGGGATCAGGCCGTGCCGCGCCCGATTGGTCGGCCACGCCCCCGGTTGTCGGGGAACCGATCCCCCTGCGCGCGACCATGCTGGCCGCAGTAGGCCGCCCCACCCGGCACCCGTCTGCCATCGACCGCGACTTCGACGCCTTGCCGTGCGACGTCGCAAAGAAGGGGCGCAAGCCAGGCCATCAGCGCCCCGGTCAGCCAGGAAAGGTCGCTCTTGTCTGCGCTGCGTTTTCCGGGCCGTGAATCACGCGGCGCATTGCAAATCGATGCATCCGGACCTTAGGTTGACCCCCCCGGAAGACACCTTGCAAAACGAAGAAAGGCCCCGAAATAATCGAGACCTTTCAAGGAATTAGATGGTGGGTGATAAGAGATTCGAACTCCTGACATCTTCGATGTGAACGAAGCGCTCTACCACTGAGCTAATCACCCGTGCGGCGGTGTTTAGCGTTACTCTTCCGCCTCTGCAAGCGGGTCTTTTTCGGCGGCTTCCACGGTGCCCGTGGACTGGCGGATGCGGGTGATCACAACCTTGCCGTTGTTCACGTTCTTGATCTTGTTGACCTTTATCTTGCCGAGCGGCTGCAGGTTCATTTCGCGTCCCGCGCCCAGAGCTTCGCCGAGGACGGCCATCACGGACTCGACCACCGGCTTCACATCCTTCTTCTTCAGGCCCGAGCGTTCGACAACCAGGTCGATCAGCTCTTTCTTCTTCAGCTCCGGCCCGGTGACGCTGGGCACGGTTTCGTCCACGACCTTCAGATCGGGCGTGGATGCGGCCGCGACGGCCGTCTTGGCGGCCGCGCTCGCAGTCTTGGCTGCGGTCGCGGTCTTGGTGGCGGATGTCTTCGTCTCCGCCGAACGGGTGGTAGTCGACTTGGCCATGTTTCAGTGCCCTCTGCTCAGGTTGCCCCCGTGCGCGGACCCTATCACCGGGGGCGGATCCAATCCAGTTGCGCCCAAAAATGGCCTTATTTTCAACGGCAACCGTCACCGCGAAACATCAGCGGCGCCCGGACTTCCGCCCGGCGACGGACCGCTTGACCTCAACCGCGGTTGAGGTTGCAGAGTGCGAGTCACCGGACTGGAACAGAGGCAGGCAGACATGAGCGAACACTCGACAATCGTCCCGGCAACGGCCGGGGCCACGGGCATCCTGGCCCCCGGGCAACGCGGGCCGGTCATGCTGATCTCGGCCGGGGTCGGCATGCATGCCTTCAACGACCTGGCGATCGCGGCCTCGGTCCCCGTGGCCTATTCCGATCTGGGCGCCCTGCCGATGCTGCCGGTGGCCTATGCGCTGTTCTTCATCGGCGTGGTGACCGGCGGGCTGCTGTCAGCCCGGCTCAGGTCGCGGTTCGGCGCGCGGCGGCTGGCGCTTGGCGCGGCGACGGTCTTTGTCACCGGGGTGCTGCTGACCTCCACCGCCCCGGCGGGCGCGGTCTTTGCCCTGGGCCGGGCGATGCAGGGGCTGTCGGACGGGCTGATCGTGGCGCTCTGCTACGGGCTGATTCCAGAACTGATCGCCCCCGCCCTCGTCCAGCGCGTCTTTTCGGTCGAGGCGGTCGTCTGGGCCCTTGCCGCCGCCCTTGGGCCGCTGGCGGGGGGCTTTGCGACCGAATATCTGGACTGGCGGGCGGCGATGCTGGTCTGCCTGCCCTTTGCCATCCTGTTCCTGATCTGTGCCACCCTGATCCTGCCCGCACGCCCGCCGCGCGCACCCGAACGGCGCGTCACCCCTTCCCTGCCGGTGCAGATGTGCCTGGCCGGGGCGGTGCTGCTGTCGGTCCCCGCCGCCCTGCCCGCCCTGCCCCTGGCGGCGCTGGCCATCCCCGTCGGGCTGGCCCTCTTTGCCGCCGCGCTGCACCGGGACGCGGGGGCCGACGACGCCTTCTTCCCGCGCGCGGCCTTTCGCACCGGCACCGTGGGGCGGGCCACATGGGCGCTGTTCCTGATGCCGGTGGCGCAGAGCGTATCCTCGGTCTTCCTGCCGCTGTCGCTGCGCGAGACCTTTGACATCTCGCCGGTCTGGGTCGGGTGGATGGCCGTCACCATGGCCATGTGCTGGAGCCTGTCGGCCATGTGGGTCGCGGCACGCCCGGCCGGGTTGCGCCACACATTGATGCGGGCCGGGCCTGCGTTCCAGGTGGCGGGCGCGCTGACCATCGCCTGCGGATTCTCGGCCGGGCTGCCCGGGCTGGTGGCGATCGGGCACGGGTTGTCGGGCGTCGCCTTCGGGCTGGTCTGGGGACCGGCGAACCAGGCGATCATGCGGGCCACGGCCGAGGGGGAGCAGGGGCGCACCAGCTCCTTCATGCCGACGATCCAGACGACGGGCTTTGCCGTGGGGGCCGGGCTGGGCGGATGGGCCGCCGGGCTGACCGGGCTGATCCCGGCGCTGCAATCGGGCTCCGGCACCGGGGCGGTCTGGGTGATCTGGGGCGGCGCGGCGGCGGTGGCGCTGGCGGGGCTGGCGGCGACGCTTTCGCTGCCACGGGCGATCCGGGACTGACCGGCCCCGGCCAGCCTGCGCGCCTGCCGCCGCGCCCACAGGCCCCGCCGCCAAGGCAGGGGGCGGCCCGCAAAACGAATAAGGCCCGCCACGGCAGATGCCGGGCGGGCCTTTGGTCTTTCGGTCAGGGCCGGGTCAGTGCGCGGTTGCGCCTTCGCCACCCTTTTCGCCCAGGGCACGGGCGGCTGCGGCGGCCTCTTCGGCCTCCTCATCCCATTCCACCGGATCGGGCTGACGGATCAGCGCCTGTTTCAGCACCTCGCGCACGTGGGTGACGGGGATGATGTTCAGCCCCTGCTTCACGTTGTCGGGGATGTCGGCCAGGTCCTTCTCGTTCTCTTCGGGGATGAAGACCGTGGTGATCCCGCCCCTGAGAGCGGCCAGCAGTTTTTCCTTCAACCCGCCGATGGCCGAGGCATTGCCACGCAGCGTGACCTCGCCGGTCATGGCGATGTCCTTGCGCACGGGGATCTGCGTCAGCACCGAAACGATGGCGGTCACCATCGCCAGGCCGGCCGAGGGGCCGTCCTTGGGCGTCGCCCCGTCAGGCACGTGGACGTGGATGTCCCACTTGTCGAAACGCGGCGGTTTCACCCCGATCTCGGGCGCGATGGAGCGGACATAGCTGGACGCGGCGTCGATGGATTCCTTCATCACGTCGCCCAGTTTCCCGGTCGTCTTCATCCGGCCCTTGCCCGGCAGGCGCAGCGCCTCGATCGACAGCAGGTCGCCGCCAACCGATGTCCAGGCCAGCCCGGTCACGACGCCGATCTGGTCGTCCTTCTCGGCCAGGCCATAGCGGAACTTCTTCACGCCCAGGTATTCGTCGACATTTGCCGCCGTCACCTCGACCGTCTCGGCTTCTTTCTTGATGATCTTGGTCACCGCTTTGCGCGCGATCTTGGCGATCTCGCGTTCCAGGTTCCGCACACCGGCTTCGCGGGTGTAGCGGCGGATCATCTCGTTCAGGGCGTCGTCGCTGATCGAGAATTCGCCCTTGCGCAGGCCGTGGTTCTTGATCTGCTTGGCCACCAGATGCTGCTTGGCGATCTCGCGTTTCTCGTCCTCGGTGTAACCGGCGAGCGGGATGATCTCCATCCGGTCCAGAAGCGGGCCCGGCATGTTGTAGGAGTTCGCGGTCGTCAGGAACATCACGTTGCTCAGGTCGTATTCGACCTCAAGGTAGTGATCCACGAAGGTCGAGTTCTGTTCCGGATCCAGCACTTCCAGCATCGCCGACGCCGGGTCGCCACGGAAATCCTGGCCCATCTTGTCGATCTCGTCGAGCAGGATGAGAGGGTTCGTGGTCTTGGCCTTCTTCAGCGCCTGGATGATCTTGCCGGGCATCGAGCCGATGTAGGTCCGACGGTGGCCGCGGATCTCGCTTTCGTCACGCACGCCGCCCAGCGAGATGCGGATGAACTCGCGCCCCGTGGCCTTGGCGACCGACTTGCCGAGAGAGGTCTTGCCCACGCCCGGAGGGCCGACGAGGCACATGATCGGCCCCTTCAGCTTCTGGCTGCGCTGCTGCACGGCCAGGTATTCCACGATGCGTTCCTTGACCTTCTCCAGCCCGTAGTGATCGGTATCCAGCACCTCCTGCGCATTGTGCAGGTTCTTCTTGGTGCGGGACTTCACGCCCCACGGGATCGACAGCATCCAGTCGAGGTAGTTGCGCACCACCGTCGCCTCGGCGCTCATCGGGCTCATGTTCTTGAGCTTCTTGACCTCGGCTTCGGCCTTTTCGCGGGCCTCTTTCGACAGCTTGGTATCGGCGATCCGCTTTTCCAGCTCGGCGACCTCGTTCTGGCCGTCCTCGCCATCGCCGAGTTCCTTCTGAATGGCCTTCATCTGCTCATTCAGATAGTACTCGCGCTGCGTCCGCTCCATCTGCGATTTCACGCGGGTCTTGATCTTCTTCTCGACCTGCAGGACGGACATTTCGCCCTGCATCAGGCCATAGACCTTTTCCAGCCGCTCGCTGACGCTGAGGGTTTCCAGCAGGTCCTGCTTCTGGCCCACGTCGATGCCCAGATGCCCGGCGACCAGGTCGGCCAGACGCGCCGGCTCGGTGCTTTCGGCCACGGCGGCAAGGGCTTCCTCGGGGATGTTCTTCTTGACCTTGGCGTAGCGCTCGAACTCGGCGCCGACAGAGCGCAACAGCGCCTCGATCGTGTCGCGGTCGCCCTCGGTTTCCTCAAGGTACTCGGCACGGGCTTCGAAGAAGTCGGGATTTTCCAGATATTCGACGATCTGCACGCGCGCCTGGCCCTCGACCAGCACCTTCACGGTGCCGTCGGGCAGTTTCAGCAGCTGCAGCACATTGGCCAGCACGCCGGATTCGTAGATTCCGTCGGTGTCGGGGTCGTCCTCGGCGGGGTCGATCTGGCTGGACAGCAGGATCTGCTTGTTGTCCGCCATCACTTCCTCAAGCGCGCGGACCGATTTCTCGCGGCCGACGAAGAGCGGCACGATCATGTGGGGGAAAACCACGATGTCGCGCAGCGGAAGGACCGGATACGACGGGTTGAGGGGATTCGTCATGCTCTATCCTTAGTTCAGGCGGAAAGCTCTGGCCCCGATGATCGGCGACCCGGCTTCCCCCGGTTTATGAAGGCTTAATCTGGGGCCCTGTCACCCCGGTTTCAACCTCGTTGCGGCCAGTGTGGCCTCAAGCGCGGGGCACAGGCAAGTTGCGAATGTGGTGCTTTAAGGGAAAATTGACAGGTGCCCGGTTAACCGTCGAATGGCGGACGTAACGGAAACTTGACGGCGCTCAGCCCGCCCCGGCCGGTGCCAGCCGCAGGTAGTCCGAAACCATCTGCAGCGCCTCGTCGACAAAGGCGGCGTCGTCCATGTCGCGCAGGGCCGAAACCTTCTGGACCGGGTCCAGCCGGGCGCGCAGCATCGCGGCCAGCTGGTCGATGGCGAAACCCGCCGCCGCCTCTGGCGCCGCATGCCCGATCTCGTCCCGGCGGGCCAGCACCAGCCCCAGCAGGGCGCGACGGGTCTCTCCCTGGATTTCGGCGTAATGCACGGCCAGCTCGGGCTGATCGGCGACCGCCGCCGACACCGCCGCCTTGGCCGCGCCGTGGTCGCGCGACAGGCTCAGCGTCACCTCCAGATAGCCCCGGAACAGGTCGCGGATGCGCGCGCCCTCCCACATCGCGGGATCGGAGGCCTGGCGGGTCAGCGCCGCGTAGGACTCGGTCATGCGGTTGAACAACGCCAGCAGCAGGGCCCGCTTGTCGCGGAAATGGTGATAGACCGATCCGACCGAGAACCCCGCCCGCCTGGCGATATCGGCGATCGAGGTCGCCTCGGCCCCCTTCTCCATCAGCAGCTCTTCGGCGGCATCCATCAGGGCGGCTTGGGTGCGCTCGCTGCGCGTCTGCTGCCCGGCGCGCCGCCAGTGCAGCTCGGAGGTCCAACGGTTTTCTGCCACGTCACGTCTCAAACTGAATTTGCGTTCGGTTTAATTGACAGGTCGCGGCGAGGATGTCAAAACCGAATCCAGATTCGGATTCACCCCATCGGGAGAGACACCATGAAAGACGTTGCACTGATCACCGGCGCCTCCAGCGGCATCGGCGCCGAAATGGCCCGGCTGCATGCCTCCAGGGGCGGCGACCTGGTGCTGGTGGCCCGGCGGCTGGACCGGCTGAATGCGCTGAAGGCCGAGATCGAGGCGAAACACGGCACCCGCGTGCTGGTGATCGCCGAGGACCTGAACGAAGAGGCGGCGTCGCAGCGGATCCACGACACGGTCGCGTCCGAAGGGGTCGAGCTGAGCTATCTGATCAACAACGCGGGCTTTGCCCTGCGCGGCAAGTTCCACGAACAGGACTGGACGCGGAACCGCGAGATGATCCAGGTGAATGTGATCGCCCTGTCGGCGCTCACCCGGCTGTTCCTGCCCGGCTTTGTCGCGCGCAACCGGGGGCGCATCCTGAACGTCGCCTCGACCGCCGCCATCGTGCCGGGGCCGCTGCAGGCGGTCTATTTCGCCTCCAAGAGCTTTGTGAAGTTCCTGGGCAATGCCATCGCCGAAGAGGTCAGCGACACCGCCGTCACCGTCACCACACTGATGCCCGGCGCCACGGCCAGCGAATTCGCGGCCACCTCGGGGATGGACAAGACGCCGCTGTTCGCCAACACCACCTCCGCCGCCGAGGTCGCCCGGATCGGCTATGAGGCGATGATGGCGGGAGAGCTGAACGTCTATGCCGGGGTCAGCCGGTCGCGCCGGATGATGATGCGGATCTCTCCGATGCTGCCGATGCGCTACATCCTGAAGACCGTGCGCAACATGCAGGAAGCGCAGCCGGGCTAAGGGGGCCTGCGGCGCCTTCCGAGTGGCCGGTGCGGGGCACATGCGGGGCTGCTGCCCCACACGGGGACGGAGCACGGACAAGGCCCGTGGAGGTCGCACTCCACGGGCCTTGTCCATGCTGGCATGGGGTCCGGCGCGGGGATCCCCGCACCGCGAGGCCCCGGCGCGGGGGCCGGGGGACCAACCGGGGGGCGGTGGTCAGCCGGCGGCCTGGCCTTGCTCGGCAGCGCCAAGGGCCGGGTAGTCGGTATAGCCCTCGGCCCCGCCGCCATAGAGGGTTTCGCGGTCGAGCTCGCTCAGCGGCGCGTCGCGGCGCAGGCGTTCCACCAGATCGGGGTTCGCGATGTAGGGCCGGCCAAAGGCCACCAGATCCGCCGCGCCCGAGGCCACGGCATTCAGCGCCATCGCGCGGTCGTAGCCGTTATTCGCCATGTAGGGCCCGTCGAAATGCGCCCGCAGCGCGGCGATGCTTTCGCCCTCGGCCAGCTCGCGCGAG
Organism: Pseudooceanicola pacificus; assembly: GCF_009789075.1. Lineage (GTDB taxonomy): Bacteria > Pseudomonadota > Alphaproteobacteria > Rhodobacterales > Rhodobacteraceae > Pseudooceanicola > Pseudooceanicola pacificus. The sequence continues at coordinate 268,270 of NZ_WNXQ01000005.1, read as the reverse complement.
CCGCCGGTCGCGCCCTCGACCATGTGCAGGTAGGCCAGCCCGAACCGGTTCAGCCCCTGGATCGCATGGGTGAAAAGCGGCGTGGGATCGGCGTCCGAAATCCCGTTGGCCGGCGAATAGGGCGACAGGCGCAGCCCGGTGCGCGCGCCGCCGATCTCGTCGGTGACGGCCTGCATCACCTCGAACAGGAAGCGGGTGCGGTTTTCGATGCTGCCGCCATAGGCGTCGTCGCGCCTGTTGGTGCCGGTCTTCAGGAACTGGTCGATCAGATAGCCGTTCGCGCCATGCACCTCGACCCCGTCGAACCCGGCCTCGATGGCCGAGCGGGCGGCGTGGCGGTAATCGGCCACCGTCGCGGCGATCTCCTCCACCGTCAGGGCACGGGGGGGCGAAGTCTCCTCGAACCCGTTGGCGGTGAAGGTCTTGACCCCGGCGGGCACGGCCGAGGCCGAGACGGGCGCCTGCCCCCCGGGCTGCAGCGAGACATGGCTGATCCGGCCCACGTGCCACAGCTGGATCACGATCCGGCCGCCCGCCGCGTGCACCGCGTCAGTCACCTTGCGCCAGGCGGCGACCTGGCCGGTGGTATGGATGCCGGGCGTGGCGAGGTAGCCCTTGCCCACGGGCGAGATCTGCGACGCCTCGGTCACGATCAGTCCGGCCCCGGCGCGCTGGCGGTAATATGCGACATGCAGGTCGCCGACCTCGCCGGTGTCGTTGTCGGCGCGGTTGCGGGTCAGCGGGGCCATGACGACCCGGTTCTTCAGCGCCATGTCGCCTGCGGTGAAGGGGGTAAACAGTGCTTCGGTCATCGAGCGTCCTTTCCTTGTGGGCCCGCCATACAGCCTGCGGCCCTGGACCATCCGAGGTAATGCCCCAACGCCGCATTACAAATGCCGGCAGCGCATGGCCCCGTCCCGTATTCGGATGCCCCGTCCCCCGGCGCCCGCGGTTTTGCGGGATGGTCAAAGAATGTTATCCTGCCCGAAGGTGTTGATGCTTCCGACAGGGACAGTCCCGATGCGCATAGTCCGAACCTTCCTTGCGGCCGTTCTGGCCGGCCTCGCCCCTCTGCCCGCCCTTGCCGTCGATCCGCTGGTCGAGCTGGGTTTCTGGTCCGAAATGTCCAGCGCCGCGAGCGACGGCATCCGGTCCTACCAGAAGCTGCAGGCCGAAACCGCCATGTGGAAGGCCGAGATAACGCGCCTGAAGGGTGAGTTGGACAAATGTCGTGGATGCGACCGGACGCAGCTGGAATCCGAGCTGGCGGGCTGGCAGCAGACGCAACAGAGCTTTCAGCAGTTCACCGGATCCGTGCTGGCCGGGATGGGCTACGACGCCAATGTGATGCGGTTCCTCGGGGTCGAGAACCCGGGCAGTTTCAGCGGATTGCAGGCCACCGGCCGGAGGGACCGCATCGACCTGTCCAAACAGCCCAGGCCAGCCTGGCTGGAAGACACGACACCGATGTGCAAAGGCATCTTCGACCAGTGGATGCAATGTTCGCAGGCCGCCATCGACGCGGGCCGCAGCTTTGCCGCCTGCAAGGAGATCGACAGGCTGGTCGCGTTCTGCGGCGAAGGCGACATGGCCGGCCTGCAGGACCGCCTGACCGTGCTGGAACTGCGCAAGGCCGGTATCGCGATCCCCGAGGTCAACGATGCCGGCTGGTATCTTGAAGTCGACTACGGCGTCTCGTCCCCCGAGGTCACGCCCCGCGTCGCCAAGAGCTGGCAGATGCGCGCGTATATGGACAAGAACTGGCAGCGCCGTTTCGTCGCCTACCGGTTCGACCGCCAGGGTGGCAGCTTCCTGCAGCGGGCCGAATATACCCGCTTCAACCTGGGCATTTCACGCGACCTGGCCAGCAAATGCTCGGGGCGGAACGTGAAACCCGAGCACGCGCGCGCCTGCGACAAGCTCAAGGCCGAAGAACACGGCATGCGGGCGGATCGGCATATCGGCGAGACAATCCTGCAATGCGATTACGGCACGCGCGCCTCCGGCATCGAACGTTACCTGTTCTGGCTGGGGCGCAGGCCGAGCTTTGCCGCCACGGCGGCCTCGCTCAGCCCCGAGGTCGGGCGGATGACCGTCGCGCACTTCTGCCCGATGAGTGAAGGCGCCGCACAGGCGCTTGCAAATGGCCGCCTGTCCCCGGAACGCGAAGCGGCGCTCGACTACACGCTGGATCTGCGCGACCTGGAAGACCAGGCCGATCTGCCGTCGAAAGAGGAGTACACCCCCGGCACCGTGCTGCGCCGCCTCGCCGGCTTTGCCGAGGCTGTGGAGGCCGCCGACCTGACCGCCGAAGAGCTGAACCGCGAGCGCGCGCGCCGTATGGCCCTGCTGGAACAGCAGGTGGGTCGCGCCGAACAGGCGGCGCAGGCGGCCAAGGCCCGCGCTGAAGAAGAGCGCAATGCCGCCGAAACCGCGAAGCGCGCCGAGCAGGCCGCGGCAAAGGCAACCGCAGCGGCCGCAGCGGCACCGGCAGCGGCGGCGGCGATTCCGCCCGATATCGTCGGCATCCGGCTACATATGACGCGGGCCGAGGCGCTGGCCGCCCTGGCCGACGCGCTTGGCCCCGTGCGGGCCGAATACCTGCCGCCGGTGAACGATGATCTGGAGATGCTGCGCGACACCGTGCATTACATCGCCGGGGACGGGTCGCTGGTGATCCTGGCCTTTGACGGACCAGGGCAGGACAGCCAGCTGATGGCCGCCGCCCGGACCATCGCGGCCGAACCGACCAGGGATCTGTGGCAGGCGTTCAAGGAGAAATATGCCGATTGGGGCCTCGCCCTGCCCGCCGGCAGCACCTGGGAAGACGAGCCCGGGCTTGCCATGTCGGCCGAGGCGACATGCACCTTGAACCCGACGAACCGTGCCGGGCCGATGGCCTTTGCCGGGGTCGCGACCGACCTGCACAAGGCGGTGGTCGGGCGCAGCGCGATCAGCCTGCGCTACAACGCGGCCGCGCCGGGCCGCTTGCGGGACTGCCCGGCCTCGGTCCGGGTCGATTTTCGCGAGGGCGCGGTGGCCACACTGATCGCCGATTTCGACATGATCGAGCGAAGGCATATCCAGCGCCTGGAGGGGGCGGCAAAGCCGAAGGCGCCGAAGCTCTGACCTTCCGGCGGCGGCCCGGGGGCCGGGGTCGAGGGTTCCGCGGCGGGGCCCCGGCGCAAGGCCGGGGCGTGGCAGATGCGGGGGGCGGTGGCGCGCCATCCGGGGCCGTGGTGCGCCATCCGGGGCCGAAGTGCGCCATGCGGGGCCGTGATGCGGTGCGGGCGGTGGCTGGTCCCCCATGCGGTGCCAGAGCAGTGCGGAGGGGCCGTTCAGGCCGCCTGCCCGGTCAGACCGGCTCGATATCCCCGGCGGCGCGGGTGGCGTGGAAATCGGCCTCCCAGGCGGCGAAAGTGCCGGCGGCGATGGCCGCGCGCATGCCCTGCATGATCTGCTGGAAGTAATGCAGGTTGTGCCAGGTCAGCAGCATCCCCGAGATCATCTCTCCGGCGCGGAAGACATGGTGCAGATAGGCGCGGGAATAGCCGCTGCAGGCCGGGCAGGTGCAGTCCTCGTCCAGCGGGCGGGGATCGTCGGCGTGGCGGGCGTTCTTGATGTTCACCTGCCCGCGCCGCGTCCAGGCCTGCCCCGTCCGGCCGGAGCGCGAGGGCAGCACGCAATCCATCATGTCGACCCCGCGCTTGACCGCGCCGACGATGTCGTCGGGCTTGCCCACGCCCATCAGATAGCGCGGCCGGTCCTCGGGCAGCATGCCGGGCGCATAGTCGAGCACGCCGAACATCGCCTCCTGCCCCTCGCCCACGGCCAGACCGCCGATGGCGTAGCCGTCAAAGCCGATAGCCTTCAGCGCCTCGGCGCTTTCGCCGCGCAGCGCCTCGGTCACCCCGCCCTGCTGGATGCCGAAAAGCGCATGACCCGGCCGGTCGCCAAAGGCCTCGCGCGAGCGGGCGGCCCACCGCATCGACAGGCGCATGGATTCGGCCACCCGCGCCTCATCCGCCGGAAGCGCGGGGCATTCGTCGAAACACATCACGATGTCCGACCCCAGCTGGCGCTGGATCTGCATCGAGGTCTCGGGCGACAGGAAATGCTTGGACCCGTCGACATGGCTGCGGAAGGTCACGCCCTCTTCGGTCAGTTTGCGCAGCTCGGCCAGGCTCATCACCTGAAAGCCGCCGGAATCGGTCAGGATCGGGCGCTCCCAGTTCATGAACCGGTGCAGCCCGCCCAGCCTTTCGACCCGCTCGGCGCCGGGGCGCAGCATCAGGTGATAGGTGTTGCCCAGCAGGATATCGGCCCCGGTGGCGCGCACGCTTTCGGGCAGCATCGCCTTGACCGTCGCCGCCGTGCCCACGGGCATAAAGGCGGGCGTGCGGATATCGCCGCGTGGCGTGCGGATCACCCCGGTGCGCGCGCGGCCGTCCACCGCCTTCAGCTCGAACGAGACCCGATCCGTCATGATCCGCCTTTCAGATAAATCCGCGCTTCTTTAACGGTCTTCACGCGGAATTGCCAAGGGGCGCGACATCCGCCCGCCTTGACCCGGGGGGCCGCCCGGGGGATGGTTTGCGCCGTCGTCGCCCGGGGAAAATCGCATCATGAAGGACGCGCCGCTCGTCACTCTGGTTCTGGCCGTGATCCTTGTCATGGCCCTGGGCTGGCTTCTGGTCGTGGGGCGGCCGATCCTGCTGCCCATCGTGACGGCGGCCATCTCGGTCTATGTCATGGGCTCGGCGACCGAGGCGCTGCGCCGCCAGCCGGTGCTGCGCCACCTGCCCACGCTGATCCTGCGCTCGGTCGTGCTGATCGCCTTTTCCCTGGCGGTGGTGGTGCTGGCGCTGGTGGTGACCTCGACCATCACCGACATCGTCGCGGTGCTGCCCAAGTACCAGGCCAACCTGATCGCCATGCTGGAACGCATCGCCGACCGCTACGATCTGGACAGCGCCGAGCTGTGGCAGGAAATCCGCAGCATGACCATCGACCGGATCAACCTGCAGAGCCTGACCCTGTCGATCCTCGGCGGCTTCACCGCGTTCGGCGCCACGATCTTTCTGGTCATCGTCTATGCCGCCTTCATGATGAGCGAACGCACCGTCTTCATGCGCAAGCTCAGCGCCGCCCTGGCGAACGAGGACTCCGCCGCCCAGACCATCCAGGCGGTGACCGACATCAACCGCAAGATCGGCGACTATCTGGCGGTCAAGACACTGGTGAACCTGATACTCGGCGTGGTGTCCTGGGTGATCCTGTGGTCGTTCAACGTGGATTTCGCCCTGTTCTGGGCCATCGTGATCGGGTTGTTGAACTACATCCCCTACGTCGGCTCGCTGCTTGGCGTTCTGTTCCCCTCGGTCCTGTCGCTGGCGCAGTTCGGCTCGATCCCCACTTCGGCGGCGCTGACGGTGCTGCTGACCGGGGCGCAGATGACCGTGGGCGGCGTGCTCGACCCGCGCCTGGTGGGCCGGCAGCTGAACCTGTCGCCCTTCGTGGTGCTGACGGCGCTGTCGTTCTGGTCCTCGCTCTGGGGCATACCGGGGGCGATCCTGGCCATCCCGCTGACCTCGATCGTGGCGATCATCCTGTCGCGGTTCGAGGCGACGCGCTTTGTCGCCATCCTGCTGGCGGAACGGGTCGACATGCCATCGCGCGAACGCAGGCCACCGCCGGATGCCAGGAAAGCCGCGGAATGACCGCGCACGCGCTGCGCCCCGCCACGCCCGCCGACGCGGCCGAGGTGGCCGCCCTGCATCTGACCATCTGGCGCGAAACCTATGGCGAGCTTGCCCCGCCCGAGGCGCTGGAGGCGCTCGACCTGCCGATGCGGCTGCGCCAGTGGACCGGCCTGCTGACCCGCACCGACGGCACCGGCGCGACCCTTGCGCTGGATGACGCGGGGCTGGCCGGGTTCGTCACCATCGGCCCGGCGGGCTATGACCAGATGGGCGAGCGGGGCGAGGTCAAGCACCTCTACATCGCCGCGCGGGCCCGCCGGTCCGGTCTGGGCACACGGCTGCTGAGCCACGGGATCGAACAGCTGAGGGCCGGGGGCTATCCCGGCGCGGCGCTGGTCGTCGTGCGCCAGAATGCCGGGGCGCGGGCCTTCTACACCCGGATGGGCGGGGTCGAGACGGCGAGGTTTTCCGACCCGGGTCCGCTCTGGCGGTCCGAGAACGTGATGATGACCTGGGCGTTCTGACCATCGCGGCGGCCTGCGGCGAGCGGGGGGCCGGCAGCGATCCGGGGCGGGGCGCATTCCCCCAGCCCACCGACGGATTGCCGCACCCTGACCGGGGCGCAGCGCCCCAGCCCCTTGCCGGTCTGCGGCACGCTGACGGGGGAGCTATTACCCAACCCGCCGCCCGATTGCGGCACCCTGACCGGGGGGCTGGAACATCCTGGTCACATCCGGTCTGTAGACCCTTCCCCGCCACCCCGATTCTCGCGGAGACTGCCCCCATGACCGATACCCCCACACCGCTCAACCTCGGCTGGGAGGAATGGCTGTCCCTGCCCGACCTCGGCCTGCCGGCCCTGCGGGCCAAGGTGGACACCGGCGCCAAGACCTCGGCCCTGCATGCCACCCATATCGAGACCTTCGGCCCCTCTGCCAGACCGCGCGTGCGGTTCACCGTGCACCCGATCCCGGCCCGCCACGATCTGGTGATCCCCTGTTCGGCAGAGGTGCTGGACCGGCGCGAGGTGACGTCCTCCAACGGCGACAGCGAGTTGCGCTACGTGATCCGCACCCGGATGGAGATCGGCGGCGAGGCCTGGCCCATCGAGGTCACCCTGACCGACCGGCGCGGCATGACCTCGCATATGCTGCTGGGGCGGCAGGCGCTGGCCGAACGCGCCACCGTGGTCCCGTGGGAGCGCTTCTGCCAGCCCGAGCTCAGCTATGACGTCTACCATTCCGCCACCGTCCGCCAGGCCGCGCCGAACCGGGCGCTGCGTGTCGCCGTCCTCAGCCGCGAGAACAACTATTCCACCCGCCGCATCGTCGACGAGGGCGAAAGCCGGGGCCATACGGTCGAGGTGATCGACACCGCCCGCTGCTACATGGCGATCAACGCGCTGGCCCCGGAAATCCATTATGACGGCCAGCGCCTGCCCCGCTACGACGCCGTCGTGCCGCGCATCGGGGCGTCGATCACGCCCTATGGCACCGCGCTGATCCGGCAGTTCGAAACCATCGGCACCTATTGCGTGAACGGCTCTGCCGGGATCACCGCCTCGCGCGACAAGCTGCATGCGCATCAGGTGCTGGCGCGGCACAAGATCGGCATGCCGGTCACGGCCTTTGCCAATTCGCCCAAGGATACCGAGAACCTGATCGGGCTGGTGGGCAAGGCGCCGCTGATCGTCAAGCTGCTGGAAAGCACCCAGGGCAAGGGCGTGGTGCTGGCCGAAACCGCCAAGGCGGCGGATTCGGTGATCTCGGCCTTTCGCGGGCTCAAGGCGAACTTTCTCGTCCAGCAGTTCGTCAAGGAGGCGGCGGGAGAGGACATTCGCTGCCTCGTCATCGGCAACCGCGTCGTCGCCTCGATGAAGCGCACGGCCCGGCCCGGCGAATTCCGCTCGAACCTGCATCAGGGGGGCGAGGCGACATCGGTGCGCGTCACCAAGGAAGAACGCGACACCGCGCTGCGCGCCGCCCGCGCCTTTGGCCTGAACATGGCCGGGGTGGACCTGCTGCGCTCCGACAGCGGGCCGAAGGTGCTGGAGGTCAACTCCTCCCCCGGGTTCGAAGGGATCGAGAAGGCCAGCGGCAAGGATGTCGTCTCGCGCCTCTATGACGAGATCGAGCTGCGCGCCCGCCCCGCCCCCGTGCGCCGCCGCAAGGGCGGAGAGGTCGCCGCGCCGGGCGAATGACACCCGGAGAGGCCGCTGGCGGCGGGGGCGTCCGGGGCGCTGTCGCGTGAGGCAAGACCCGGCGTGCAGTCCCGGGGGCCGGCGCGCAGTCCACTGGACCCTCGTGCAGTCCCGGGGTCCGGTGTGCGGGCCCCCTGTCCCGGCGCGATCCCGGGTCCGGCCGTGCAGCCCGGGGGCATGGCGTCAGTTGCCGGGAACGACCGCCCCCACGGGGCCGGAGGCGCACTCTACGGAACCAAAGCGCACTCCCGGGAACCGGCTGGACGGGGCATCGGCGGACCCGGCCCCGCCCTGCGGCGGGGCGCGGCGGTCAGTCGTCGCCGTAGCTCTTCTTCTGCGCCTGGAACATGCCGGCATAGAGCCCCTGCTGGGCCATCAGATCCGCATGGGTCCCCTGCTCGACGATGGTCCCGGCATCCATGACGTAGATCCAGTCCGCCCCCACGACCGACGACAGCCGGTGCGCGACGATGATCGTCGTCTTGCCCTCCGAGACGATGCCCAGGGATTTCTGGATCTTCTCCTCGGTCTTCTGGTCCAGCGCCGATGTCGCCTCGTCCAGCAGCAGGATCGGCGCGCCGCGCAGCAGGGCGCGCGCGATGGCGATCCGCTGCTTCTGCCCGCCCGAGAGCTGGCTGCCCTTCGGCCCCAGCGGCGCGTCGCCCCGGGCGCGGATCAGCTCGGCGATCTCGGCGGCCTCGGCGGCGGCCCAGATCTGCTCGTCCGTGGCTTCGGGGCGGACGTAGCGGATATTCTCCCAGATCGAGGAGTTGAAGATCACGATATCCTGCGCCACCACGGAAAACGCGCTGCGCAGCGACTTGACCTTGAGCGAGTTGATCGGCTTGCCGCCGATGCGGATCTCGCCCTTTTCGACGTTGTAGAGGCGGGTCAGCAGGCTGAGCACCGTGGTCTTGCCCGACCCGGTCGCGCCCACGATGGCTGTCCGTTTGCCTCCGGCGATGGTCATGTCCAGATCGTGGAACAGCGGCGCCGAGGGGCTGTAGTGGAAGGCGACGTTGTTCAGCGTGATATCCGCCTGGGGATCGAACTCGTCGCTCGCATCGGGCGAATCGGTGACGCTCGGCTTCTGCTCGAACAGGGAATAGACCGAATCCAGGATGATCAGGTTGGCCTGCAGACGGGTGAAGAACTGCGCCAGCAGCCGCGCCGGGTCAAACACCAGCACGATGCCCAGCAGGAAGGCGATGATCCCCGCCCCGTCCAGCCCGCTTTCCGGGTCGAGCGCGAGGTACCCGCCGCCGCCGATCACCAGAACGTAGACAAAGGCCGAGCTGAGGTCGATCGAGGGCGCGACCAGCGCCTGCGCCGCCTGCAGCCGGATCGACAGCGACTTGATCTCGACCGTCGCCTTGCGCAGGCGGTGTTTCTCGTTCTCTTCCTGGCCCGAGATCTTGACCGTGCGCATGCCGTTCGACATCTCCTCGATGCCCGTCATGTAGTTGCCAAGCGCGTTTTCCGCCGAGCGCTGCACCGTCTTGATACGGTCCGACACGCTCTGCATGATGAAGAAGATCGCCGGCAGCACGATTACGGCGGTCGAGAACAGGATCGGCGACTTGTAGATCAGATAGCCCGAGACGATGATCACCGTCGCCGCATCGCGCACCGCGTTGACCGTCTGCTGGCCGACGAAATCGCTGAGGTCCTGCGCCTGGTTGACCATCCGCAGGATGATCTCGCCCGAATTCGTGCGCTCGAAATACGCCAGGTCCAGCGTCATCAGGTGCTGGATCAGGTCGCGCCGCAGCTTGAGCACCGCATCCGAGGCCAGCCAGACCGACAGGCGCGGCACGAGGTAGGACATCAGCCCGCGCACGGCGAACAGCCCGAAGACGATGATGCAGACCTTGATCAGTTCGGTCTTCTGGCCGCTGTCGAAGATGACCCGCAGGCCGTCCTCGGTCAGGCGCAGGAACTGCTGATAGACCAGGCCCTGGATCATGACCATGCCCAGCACAAGGAACAGCCACGGCGTCTTCTGCTTGAGATAGCCGTGCCAGAACCAGCTGATGTTGGCGCGGTCCTTCTCGGTAAAGAGCGGACGCTTGTCCTTGGGCTCGCGTTTCTTGAAGGGGTTCAATCCCATGTGGTGGTGAGCCTCTTGCCTGCCGCCTCGTCCGGCGGATGGATAGCCTGCCCGGCCGGCGTTGTCACGGTCGCGTCTGTGCCCCGGGCGGATTTGCCGCCGGGCCGCGTCATCCGGTCCCAGATGGGCAGGCGGCAGAAGATGTCAACCGCACGGGCCGGACGCCGTGCCGTCACCCGCCGGGCCGGTCCGCGCGGTGACGCGGGACAGGCGTCCCGGATCGCGCCGGTCCGCGGCGCCCCGGACCGCGCCGCCGGGCGTTGCAGGCGCCGGGCCGGCGGGATATCCCGGGCGCGCCGGGCAGGTTTCGATCCGGATCCTTCTTTCCCCGGTGCCAGCCCCCTGCCGCGCCCCCGCTACAAGGCCCCGCCCATGAGCGTCCTCATCTCCCTGTTGCCGGATTTCATCCTCATCGTTCTGGGGCGCCTGCTGAAAAAGGGCGTGGCCGAGGCCGCCTGGGTCGGAATCGACCGGCTGAACTACATGATTCTCTTTCCCTCGCTGATCTTCATTTCGGCCCTCGGGCGGCAACCCGCCGCCGCCGATCTGCTGACCATCGGGCTGGGCGTCTGGTCGATCATCCTGCTGGGCATGGGGCTCGCCTGGCTGGTCCGCCCCCTCGGGCCCGAGCGGTTCCTCGATTTCGCGGGCACCTGGCAAACGGCGTGGCGGTTCAACACCGCGCTTGGCTTCGTCGCGATCCAGGCCTTGCCCGAGGGCGCGCGGGCCCTGCTCTCCATCGCCATCGGGCTGGCGGTGCCGCTCGCGAACATCCTCGCGGTTTCGGCCCTGTCGCGCGGGCAGGCCATGTCGCTGTCGCGGACCCTGGTGCAGGTCGTCACGAATCCCTTCCTGCTGGCCAGCGTCGGGGGGATGACCCTGTCGATCCTGGATGTCACCCTGCCCCACCTGGTCCGCGCGCCGCTGGAGCATCTGGCCGTTTCGGCCCTGCCGATCGCGCTGCTGTCGATCGGGGCGGCGCTGGATTGGCGGGCGCTGATGCGGCTGGACCCGTTCATGCTGGCGATCAACGCGATCAAACTGCTGATCCTGCCCGGGGCGGCCTACCTCGTGACCTGGGCCATCGGGCTGTCGCCGCTGCATGCCTCGGTCCTGGTGGTCTTTGCCGCCTTGCCGACCGCCTCGGCATCCCATGTGCTGGCCTCGGTCTTTGGCGCGGACCGGCAGATCGTGGCCACGCTGATCGCCCAGACAACGATGATCGGCTGCTTTACCCTGCCGCTGTGGCTGATGCTGGTGACGTGACCGCGCGCGTGCGTGCGGCAGTTGGCGTGGCGCACTGACTGACCAAGCGCCCCGCGGGGCGCGACGGGCGGCGCCGCGCCCTGGTCGGCAAGACCGGGCCAGCCCCGATCCGGCCCACCTACTGCAGAGGACGCAGCCCGCAGGTCAGACCCGTCACTCAGAGGTCGGTACCGACAGGCCCCCTAGGCCGCCCTCCGCCGCCGGTCCTGCCACAGGCGCGCGGCCACGGCCTGCGGCTCGGCCACCCCCAGCGTGTCCAGCGCCAGCGCGGCGGTGCTGATCACCACCGCCTCGGCGAAATCGTCCTGCACCCGGCCGTCCCAGAGCGCCAGCAGCGCCTCGGGTTCGGTCTGGGTCTCGGCCAGGCGGCGGCGTCCCTCGGCGGCGGTGCCCGTGGTGCCGGTCCAGGCCTGCCCGTCGCGCAGCCCGAAGACCTGGATATCCTTGACCGGGTGATGCTCGAACTCGCCGCCGCCGCCCTTCAGCACGGTCAGCCGCTCCTGCCCCAGCAACAGCGCGGCATCGGCCTGCAGCTCGCGGTAGGGCGGATGGAACACGCCCTGCACCGCCGTTCCCGCACCCGCCGGGTTCAGCATCCGCAGCACCGTGTTCACGCAGGAGCGCAGCCCCAGCACCTCGCGCAGCCGCAGCAGGGCCATCAGCCGGGGCGAAATCGCCTCCAGCGGCAGATAGGCGATCCCGTCCTCCTCCAGGATCGCCGAACCCTCGGCCATGCTCGCGCCCGAGCGGATGCCCAGCCCCGGCAGCACCGCGCGCACCGAGGCGCGGCCCTGCTGGTGCGAATTCCAGCCGTGCAGCAGCACCGCGTGCCCCGCCCCGGCCAGCAGCCGTGCCGAAAGCAGGAACCACGGCAGCCCGCGCGTGCGCCCGGCGGCATAGCTGGGCCAGTCGAGCGCGGGGCGCGCGCCGGGCCAGTGGCCCAGGCTGGCGCGGGCGGCGGCGGTGAAACCGGCGATCTCCTCGGGCCGCTCGCCCTTCATCCGGATCAGCATCAGGATCGCGCCGATGGCCTCGGGCGCGGCATCCTCCTGCAGCATGGCGGTCATCGCGGCATGCGCCTCGTCCAGGGTCATCGAGCGGGCGCGGCCCTGACCGCGTGCGAGGATCTGGACGAAGGGCGACAGGCTCATTCCGCGGCTTCCCTCAGGGTTGCCCGCGCCAGAAGCGCGGCGATCTCGGGCCGGCACGAGCCGCAGTTGGTGCCCGCGCCAAGGGCCTCTCCGATCGCTTCTACACTGAGAGCGCCACCCGAGGAAATGGCCCCGAGGATCGTGTTCACCCCCACGTTCAAGCAGGCGCAGAGGATCGGCCCGGGATCCGGGCGGTCGGCCCCCGGACGGCCCGACAGGACCGGCACGTCCGCCTCTCCCAGCAAACCGGCCAGATGATCGCGCGACACCGCCACCGGCTCGGGCGCGACAAAGATCGCGGCCTTCAGCACGCCGTTTTCGCTAAAGGCCATGCGGGTGATGCCCCGGTGCGGGTCGCTCAGCATCTGCATCTCGGCCCCGGGCAGGCCGAACAGGCGGCGCGCCTCGGCCTCCCAGTCATCGGGGGCGCGGGTGCCGGCAAGCTCCAGCCGCCAGCCGCCCTCGGTCCTGGCGCGCGCCCAGTAATCGGCCTGGGGCACAGGTTCGCCCGCCGAGACGGCAAAGGCGAACCAGCTGGCCGCGAAGGGCGCGATGGCCACGGCGGCGGCCTTGCTTTCCGGCTGGCCCGAGACGGGATCGACCACCGGGGCGATCAGCGCATCGACGCGGCCCGTGGGCGCGGTCTCGCCGGTCCAGTGCATGGGGGCAAAGACCTCGCCCCGGCGCAGGCGGTCGGTGATCAGCACGCGCAGCACGGCGCGGCCGTGACGGCTGGTGATCTCGGCCAGCCCGGCGGGGGACAGACCCAGCATCGAGGCATCGGCGGGATGCACCTCAAGAAACGGTTCGGCCAGATGGCGGCTGAGGCGGGGCGATTTCGCCGTGCGCGTCATCGTGTGCCACTGGTCGCGGATGCGCCCGGTGTTGAGCCGCCAGTCGAACCCGTCACCCAGGGCCACGGCGGGCGCGCGGTGCGAAACGGGCAGCAACCGACCCCGGCCCGAGGGGGTAAAGAACCGCCCGTCGCCAAAGAACCGCCCGCCGCGGCGGGTGTCGCTCACCGGCCAGCGCACCGGCTCCATCGCCGCGAATGCGCTGTCGGTCATCGCGGCAAGGCCGGAGATGTCGAAATCCAGCCCGAACCGGCCCGCGATGCCCGACAGCGTGGCATATTCGCGAAAGATCTCGGCGGGGCTGGCATAGTCGAAGGCGCGGAACCAGCCCATGCGGCGGCCCACCTCGGCCAGGATCGCCCAGTCGTGGCGCGCCTCGCCCGGGGGCGGCAGCACGGCGCGCTGGCGGCTGATGGTGCGGTCGGAATTGGTGACGGTGCCGTCCTTTTCGCCCCAGCCTGTGGCGGGCAGCAGCACATCGGCCAGCCGCGCGGTGTCGGTCCGGGCGGTCAGGTCGTTGACAACCACGAAATCGCAACCCGCAATGGCGGCACGCACCGCATCGGCATCGGGCATCGAAACGGCGGGGTTGGTGCAGATGATCCACAGCGCCCTGATCCGCCCCTCGCCCACGGCGCGGAACATGTCGACAGCCTTGAGCCCGGGCGCATCGGGCATGGCCGGGGCCTGCCAGAACGCGCGCACGGCAGCGCGGTGCGCGGGATTTTCCAGCTCCATATGGCAGGCCAGCATATTGGCCAGCCCGCCGACCTCGCGCCCGCCCATGGCATTGGGCTGGCCGGTCACGCTGAAAGGGCCCATGCCGGGCCGTCCGATACGGCCCGCGGCAAGGTGGCAGTTCAGGATCGCGTTCACCTTGTCGGTCCCGCTGGAGGACTGGTTCACGCCCTGGGAATAGACGGTCACCACCTTCTCGGTCCGGGTCCAGAGGTCATAGAACCGGCGCAACAGGTCGCCGTCCAGCCCGGTAGCCGACAGATCGTCGGACGAGGCCGCATCCAGCGCCGCGCCAAACCCGTCGAGATGGGCGGCAAAGCCCGCGTCGACCGCGCCCTGTTCCAGGATCTGCACCAGCAGCCCGTTGAACAGCGCCACATCGCCCCCCGGTGCAATCGGCAGGTGCAGGTCGGCGATGTCGCAGCTGGCGGTGCGGCGCGGGTCGATCACCACGACCTTCATCCCGGGCCGCGCGGCCTTGGCGGCGGCGATGCGCTGGTAGAGCACCGGGTGGCACCAGGCCAGGTTCGATCCGGTGAGCACGACGAGATCGGCCAGCTCCAGGTCCTCGTAGGTCCCGGGCACGGTGTCGGTGCCAAAGGCGCGGCGGTGCCCCGCGACCGAGGACGCCATGCAAAGCCTTGAATTCGTGTCGATATTCGCCGAACCGATGAACCCCTTCATCAGCTTGTTGGCGACATAGTAATCCTCGGTCAGCAATTGCCCCGAGACGTAGAAGGCCACGCCGTCCGGCCCGTGTTCGGCGATGGTGTCGCGGAACCGGGTGGCGACGAGGTCCAGCGCCTCGTCCCAGCTGGCGCGGGCGCCGCCGACCAGGGGCGTCAGCAGGCGGCCGGACAGGCCGACCGTTTCCCCCAGTGCCGTGCCCTTGGAACAGAGGCGCCCGCGGTTGGCGGGATGATCGGCGTCCCCCTCGACCGTCATGCCCCCGGATCCGTCCGGGCGGGCCAGCACGCCGCAGCCCACGCCGCAATAGGCGCAGGTCGTGCGGATGGCGGGCGCGGCGACCCCCTCCCCCGTCCCGTCCCGTGCCAACGGCAGGGGGGAACGCGGCGGTGCCACGGCCGGGGATGCCGGGCCGTCCGGCGCGCGGACGGGGGCAGGCCGGGCGGCGCCGGGGGACAGGGGGCGGTCCATCAGGCCGCCGCCTTCTTGCCGACAGAGGCAGCGTCGATCAGGATCCGCTTGCCCTCGATCCGCACCGGATAGGTCGCGATGCGGCCCGCGTCGGCGCCCTGCGCCTCGCCCGTTTCCAGCGAAAAGACCCAGTTGTGCAGCGGGCAGGTCACCTTGGTGCCATGCACGATCCCCTCCGACAGCGGCCCGCCCTTGTGCGGGCAGCTGTTGGAGGCGGCAAAGACCTGATCCTCGGCGGTGCGGAACACCGCCACGCAGCCCACGGGCGTCTTGACCAGGCGCGCGCCCCGCAGCGGCACGTCGTCGATATGTCCGATGTCGATCCAGCTCATTCCGCGGCCTCCAGGGTGATGTCTGCGATCGGCTGGTAGCGGTCCGCGCGGTTGTGCACGTGTTCGGCCCAGGGATCCTTGCGATAGACGGATTGCGAGAGTTCGAAACGTTCGTTCAGGGCGGCGCGCTCTGCCGGATCGGCCAGCACCGCCTTGACCCAGTCCAGCCCCACCTTGGCGATCCACTTGTAGGGCCGGTCGAGGTACTTGGCGTTCTCGCGGTAGAGCTGGATGAAGGCGGCGGTCCATTCGATCGCCTCGTCCTCGGTCTTGACGTCGACAAGGCGTTCGGTCTCCTTCACATCCATGCCGGCCGCGCCGCCGACACCGACCTGATAGCCGCTGTCGACGCAGACGATGCCCACGTCCTTGCAGGTCGCCTCGGCGCAGTTGCGGGGGCAGCCCGACACCGCCAGCTTGACCTTGTGCGGCGTCCAGGACCCCCAGAGCTTCTTTTCCAGCCTGATGCCCAGCCCGGTGCTGTCCTGGGTGCCAAAACGGCACCAGTCGGACCCGACGCAGGTCTTCACCGTGCGCAGGCCCTTGGAATAGGCATGGCCCGACACCATCCCGGCGGCGTTCAGATCGGCCCAGATGCCCGGCAGGTCCTCTTTCTTCACGCCCAGCAGGTCGATCCGCTGCCCGCCGGTCACCTTGACCGCGGCGCCGTATTTCTCGGCCGCCTGCGCGATGGCGATCAGCTCCTTGGGATCGGTCATGCCGCCCCACATGCGGGGCATCACGGAATAGGTGCCGTCCTTCTGGATATTGGCGTGATTGCGTTCGTTCACGAAGCGCGACTGCGGGTCGTCCTGATAGTCCAGCGGCCAGTCCGCCAGCAGGTAGAAATTCACCGCCGGGCGGCAGACATGACAGCCGTTGGGCGTTGTCCAGCCCAGCTCCTGCCAGACGGCGGGCTGGGATTTCAGCTCTTGCAACTTGATCAGACGGCGGAGGTCCTCATGCGTCAGATCGGTGCAGCCGCAGACGGATTTGGCGGCGGGCATGACAAAATCGTCGCCCAGCGTCACCGCCAGCACCTGCTCAACCAGCCCGGTGCAGGTCCCGCAGGAATTGCTGGCCTTGGTCTGCGCGCGCACCGCATCCAAAGTGCCCGCGCCGCCCTGGATGGCCTCGACGATCCGGCCCTTGCACACGCCGTTGCAGCCGCAGATCTCTGCGTCAGCCGGTAAGGCTGCAACGGCCGCCATAGGGTCCGCCGCGGCCCCCCCCTGATAGGCCGGGCCGAAGATCAGCGTGTCGCGCATCCCCGACACGTCCTCGCCGTCCTTCATCAGGCCGTAGAACCAGTTGCCGTCGGCGGTGTCGCCATACATCACCGCGCCGACGATGCGGTTCCCTTCCAGCACGAGGCGCTTGTAGACACCGCGTGCCGGGTCGCGGAACACGATGTCCTCGCGGCCCTCGCCCTCGGCGAAATCCCCGGCCGAGAACAGATCGCAGCCCGTCACCTTCAGCTTGGTCGACACCTCGCGCGCCACGAAATGCGCGGTGTCCTCAAGCAGCGTCCTGGCCACCACCCTGGCCTGATCGTAAAGCGGCGCGACCAGCCCGAAGAGCGCGCCGTTGTGTTCCACGCATTCGCCAAGCGCCAGCACGTCGGGGTCCGAGGTGACCATGTGATCGTCCACCGTGACACCGCGCGCGACCTCCAGCCCGGCCTCTTTCGCCAGGGCCACGCTGGGGCGGATACCTACCGCCATGACCAGCAGGTCGCAGGGCAGTTCGGTCCCGTCATCCAGCAGCAGGGCACGGACATGGCCCGTGCCGTCGCCGAGGATCTGCCGGGAATTGGCCGAGCAGCGGACATGGATGCCCTTGTCGACCAGCGCCTTGCGCAGCAGGTAGCCGGCGGCCTCGTCCAGCTGGCGTTCCATCAGATGGCCCATGATGTGCACGACGGTCACCTCGACCCCGCGCGCGGCCATGCCGGCGGCGGCTTCCAGCCCCAGCAGGCCGCCGCCGATCACCACGGCCTTTGCCCCCGGGGTGGCGCCAAGGCCGATCATCCGCTCGGTGTCTTCGAGATCGCGATAGGCGATCACGCCGTCCAGATCATGGCCCGGCAGCGGGATCATGAAGGGGGTCGACCCGGTCGCGATCAGCAGCTTGTCATAGGGCACTTCGCCCTTCTCGCCGACCACCACCTTGCGGGCCCGGTCGATCCGCGCGACCTTTTCGCCGAACCGGCAGGTGACGTTGTGCTCGGCGTACCACCGATCGTCATGTGTCACGATCTGCTCATAGGTCTTTTCGCCCGACAGCACCGGAGACAGCATCAGGCGGTTGTAGTTCCCGCGCGGCTCGGCGTTGAAGAGCGTCACGTCATAAGCACCGGCATCCGTTTCGAACAGATGCTCCAGCGCGCGGCCCGACGCCATTCCGGCGCCGATGACGACAAGTTTCTTGGTCATCTTCCATACTCCGTTTCGGTGATGGGCCAGCCGCGGGATGCGCCCCGGCAGCACCGGCCCCTGCCCCTCATTCCGCCGCAAGGGCCTGCGGCGCGGGCTTGGGTTTCGGCTTGGCGCCATGCTCGTATTCCTCAAGGAAATCGAGCACTTGCTGGCGGTAGTTGTAGTAATCGGGATGCTCCAGCAGCGCCTTGCGGGTGCGCGGGCGCGGCAGGTCGACATCGACGACCTTGCCGATGGTGGCCTGCGGCCCGTTGGTCATCATCACCACGCGGTCGGCCAGCAGGATCGCCTCGTCCACGTCATGGGTGACGCAGACGGCGGTGACCTTGGTGCGCGACCAGACCTCCATCAGCACCTCCTGCAGCTCCCACCGGGTGAGGCTGTCGAGCATGCCGAAGGGTTCATCCAGCAGCAGCAGCTTGGGGCTGAGCGCAAAGGCCCGGGCGATGCCGACCCGCTGCTTCATCCCGTTGGAGAGCGCGCTGGCCGGTTTATCCATATGATCAGCCAGCCCGACCCTTTCGAGGTAATACTCAACGACATCCTGCCGTTCGGCCCGGGATGCTTTCGGGTAGACCCGGTCGACACCGACACTGACGTTCTCCTTCGCCGTGAGCCAGGGGAAGAGCGAGGGCGACTGGAACACCACCGCGCGTTCGGGATCGGCGCCGCGCACCTCGTAGCCGTCCAGCTTGATCACCCCTTTCGAGATCGAATTCAGACCGGCCGTCATGGTCAGCACGGTGGACTTGCCGCAGCCGGAATGGCCGATCAGGCTGATGAATTCGCCCCGGTTGAGCTTGAGGTTGAAATCCTCGACCACGGTCAGCGGGCCCTTGGGCGTGGCATAGATCTTGTGCAGGTTGTCGAAGGACAGGAAGCGGTCGTCGATCATCCCTTCCTGCGCCTTGGCCACCGCCGCCGGGACCGCGTGGATCGGCGAGACATTCGGCAGCACGCGGGTCTCTTCGGCCTTGGCCTCGATGCCGACATCCATCAGATAGGTCGTCACCCGGGCGCGCAGGGCCTTGAAGGTCTCGTCATGGTTCATCGCCGTGCGGTCGCGCGGACGCGGGATCGAAACGGCAAAGCTTTCGCCCAGGGTCCCGTCCGGGTTCAACGCGATGATCCGGTCGGCCAGCAGGATCGCCTCGTCCACGTCGTTGGTGATCAGCACGCAGGTCTTCTTGTCCTGTTCCCAGATATGCTCGATCTCGTCGGCCAGGTTGGCGCGGGTCAGCGCGTCCAGCGCCGACAGCGGTTCGTCCAGCAGCAGCACCTCGGGGTTCATCGCCAGCGCCCGGGCCACGTTGACCCGCTGGCGCATGCCCCCGGACAGTTCCGCCGGGCGGCGGGTGGCGGCGTGGCTCAGTCCCACCATGCCGACGTAATGGGCGACCCTGGCCTCCTTCTCCTTGCCGGACATACCCGGAAAGACCGTGTCGACGGCCAGGCGGACATTGCCCTGCACCGTCAGCCAGGGCATCAGCGAATAGTTCTGAAAGATCACCCCGCGTTCCGGGCCGGGGCCGGTGATCGGCTGGCCCTTGAAGGTGACCTTGCCGGAGGAGGGCATGTCCAGCCCCGCCATCAGGTTGATCAGCGTCGTCTTGCCGGTGCCGGAAAAGCCGAGGAGCACGAGGAATTCGCCCTCCCGGACTTCCAGGTCGATCCCTTTCAGCACGTCGGCCCGGTGGGTGCCTGCGCCGAAGCTCTTGGAAACGGCGTCGAACTTGAGAATGCTCATGGCATGTCCTTTCGCGCTGGTGCGGCTCAGCGGTGGTTCGAGAAGGTAAAGAGCGACTGCAGGGCGAACATCACGCGATCCAGCAGGAAGCCGATGATGCCGATGGTGAAGACGGCGACCATGATCCGCGCGAGCGAAGAGGACGAGCCGTTCTGGAACTCGTCCCAGACGAATTTGCCCAGGCCCGGGTTCTGCGCCAGCATCTCGGCGGCGATCAGCACCATCCAGCCCACCCCCAGCGACAGGCGCAGCCCGGTGAAGATCAGCGGCAGGGCCGAGGGCAGGACCAGCTTTGTGATCTTGGTCCAGGTGTTCATCTTCAGCACCTTGGACACGTTCACCAGATCCTTGTCGATCGAGGCCACGCCAAGCGCGGTGTTGATCAGCGTCGGCCAGAGCGAACAGAGCGTGACGGTGATCGCCGAGACCAGGAACGACTTGGCAAAGAAGCCGTCGTTGGTGGTGTAGACGGCCGAGACGACCATGGTCACGATGGGCAGCCAGGCCAGCGGGCTGACGGGTTTGAAGATCTGGATCAGCGGGTTCAGCGCGGCATTTGCGGTGACCGAAAGACCGGCCGCGATGCCCAGCGGGATCGCCACGGCCGAGGCCAGCAGAAAGCCGAAGAACACGGTGAAGATCGAGGTGCCGATCTGGTCGTAATAGGAGGGCGCGCCGGTATAGGCGATGTCCTTGACCTCGTCGGCCTTGCCCTGCTCGATCAGCCGGGCGTTGCGCTTGTCGACGCGGGCCTGGAAATCGGCCGCCTTTTCCGCCTTCTGGACAGCGTCCTCGTGCAGGGTCACGGCCTCCTGCCAGACGGCGACGGGGCCGGGAATGGCGCCCAGCGAGGTCTGAACCCGGGGGGCGAGGTTCGCCCAGAGCGCCAGGAACAGCGCGATGGCCAGCAGCGGCACGCCCAGCAGGCGCCAGACATCCTTCATCTGGGCGCGGGGGTTGTCGCCGGCGGCGGCCTTGAGCAACGGGGTCAGCCAGGCCAGGCCCAGCACGTTGAACCACTTGTCGGCGGCGTTGATGCGGGTGAACAGCCGGGCGCGGCGCGCCTCGCGGGCCTGATCGCGGACGAAATCTGGATCGACGGTCGTCATGGGGTCATTCCTTTGAAACGGTGTCGCGTCGGTTTGCGGGGGGGGGGCGGGACGGTGGCGCATCACGCCGCCCGCTAGGTGCCCGGGGATGGCGGGCGGGGTGTCGTTGCGCAGGAACGCACGTCCGTCCGCCATCAGGGGGCTCAGCCCTGGACCTCGTTGCCCACGACCTTCTGCGTGCCCTTCAGGCCGATCGGCAGGCTGTCGAGGTAGGCGTTCGGTGTCCGGGCGTCGAAGGGGATACCGTCGATGATGTCCGCGGCCGGGGTCGGCGCCTTGTAGCCATCGCTGTCCCAGGGGAAATCGGCCGCATCGGCCAGGCCTTCGTCGACCAGCATCTGCGCGGCCTTCAGGTAGATCCCGGGCTTGTAGACCGATTTGGCGACCTCATCGAACCAGCTGTCGGGCCTGGCCTCGGGGATCTGGCCCCAGCGGCGCATCTGGGTCAGATACCAGACGGCGTCCGAATAGAACGGATAGGTCGCGTTGTAGCGGAAGAAGACGTTGAAATCGGGCACCTCGCGCGTGTCGCCCTTTTCGTATTCAAAGGTGCCGGTCATCGAATTCGCGATCACCTCGGCATCCGCCCCCACATATTCGGGGCGCGACAGGATCTCGACGGCCTCTTCGCGGTTGGCGTTGTCGTTCTCGTCCAGCCAGATGGCGGCGCGGATCAGCGCCTTGGTCACCGCCAGCGTGGTGTTGGGGTTTTCCTCGGTGAAGGCGGCGGTCATGCCAAAGACCTTCTCGGGGTTGTTCTTCCACAGCTCGTAATCGGTGATGACCGGCACGCCGATCCCCTTGAACACCGCCTGCTGGTTCCAGGGCTCGCCCACGCAATAGCCGTTGATCGTGCCGGCTTCGAGCGTGGCGGGCATCTGCGGCGGCGGGGTGACCGACAGGAAGACCTCGGCGCCGATCTGGCCGGTCACATTCTCGGGCGAGTAGTAGCCGGGGTTGATCCCGCCGGCCGCCAGCCAGTAACGCAGCTCGTAATTGTGGGTCGAGACCGGGAAGACCATGCCCATGTTGAAGGGCTTGCCCTCGCTGTTGAATGTCTCGATCACCGGCTTCAGATGGCTGGCCGAGATCGGATGCGCGACCTTGCCATCCGCATCGGTCGGCAGGCCGGGTTTCATCATCTCCCAGACCTCGTTGGACAGGGTGATGCCATTGCCGTTCAGGTCCATCGAGAAGGGCGTGACGATATGCGCCTCGGTGCCATAGCCGATGGTCGCGGCCAGCGGCTGGCCGGCCAGCATATGCGCGCCGTCCAGCGTGCCCGAGATCACGCCGTCCAGCAGGACCTTCCAGTTGGCCTGGGCTTCGAGGGTGACGAAGAGGCCCTCGTCATCGAAAAAGCCCTGCTCATAGGCGACAGCCAGCGGCGCCATGTCGGTCAGCTTGATGAAGCCGAAGGTCAGCTGGTCCTTTTCCAGATCCAGCATCTCGGCCACGGCCGGGCCGGTCAGCGCGGTCGAGGCCAGAAGGGCGAAGGCGACGTGTTTCATTCCGTTGTTCCTTTCCTGCACCCGGGCCGCGAAAGGGACCGGGCAAAACAAAAAAGCCGACGACACGCTCCGCGAACCTGATGTCGCGAAGGGTCGAGCGGCTTTGCTCAGCTAACCCAGTCATTGGGAAGAATGTCGTTGGACCGACGCCATTGCCGATCCGTGCCGAATCCCTAGCGCGGCCCCGGCCCGTCACGCAAGCGTGATGGCGCGGCGCGCGGCGCGGGCCCCGCAAATACATGCGCAGCGTTCGAATGCTTGCCTAGAAAAGCGTCAATCCGGGGCCGAAGGATCAAAAATCCGGCCATCGAAAAACCGGTCGCGCCGCAGGAACAGCCGCCCCGAGACCGAGGCGACGGCGATATCGGTCTCGACCGCGCCTTCCAGCTTTTCCGAGGCGCCGGGCAGTTCGGCGCCGGTGTCCCTGAGCATCCGGCGGTAGAGATCGGTGCGGAAGACCTGCCGCGCCAGGCGCGCGGCCTCGTCCCGGTCCAGCCCGGTGCGCGCGGCCAGCTGGCGCGCGATCCAGGCCGCCTGGCTGCGCCAGGGGAAATTCGCGGCGCCCCGGTGGAATTCGACGAAGCCGGGCACATGGCGCTCTCCGCCGCTGGCCGAAATCGTCAGCCGGCCGGTCATCGCGCGGTCGATCACCTCGGCCGGCATGTCCAGATATTCCGACCGGGCGAGGATCTCGCTGGCCACGGTATGGCTGTCGGGCTGGCCCAGCCAGCGCCCGGCCCGCCAGACGGCGCGCATCAGCTGGCCCAGCAGAACCGGCGCGTCCTCGGCCCAGTCGGTGCGCACGGCCAGAACCTTTTCCGGGGCGAAGGCCCAGATCGCATTGCCGGGCAGCAGCAGTTCCCCCACCCCGGTCTCGACCGCGATGGAGCCCCAGGGCTCGCCCACGCAGAAGGCGTCGATCTCGTCCGCCGCGATGGCCCTGGCCATCAGCGGGGGCGGCACGGTGCGGATGTCGACCTCTTGCGGGGCGGGCAGGCCCAGGGCCGACAGCCAGTAGTAGATCAGCTCGGAATGCATCGAGAAGGGAAAGGGCACGCCGAGGCGCAGCCGCCCGCGCGCCGCGGCGATCAGCGCCCGGCCCGCGGCGGTCGCATCGGCGAAATCGAACCGGTAGCCCGCCGCGCGCATCCGTTCGGCCACCGCGCCACTGACACCGATCACATCGCCGTTCACCGACAGGACCGAGACCGCCGAAAGCGGCGTCGCCATGCCGCCCAGACCCAGGGCCATCGCCACCGGCACGGGCGAGAGCATATGCGCCGCCTCGACCCGACCGAGGACCAGCATGTCGCGCACCTGGCTCCACGAGGCGGCGCGCTGCAGGTCGAGCTCGATCCCCTCTTCCGAGGCAAAGCCCATTTCCTGCGCCACGATCAGCGGCGCGGCATCCACCAGCGGCACGAAGCCCACGGCCAGGGTCGCGCCGCTCAAGACAGCAGCCCCGCCGCGGTCACCAGCGCCTCGGCCACCTCGGCCACCTTGCGGTTCTGGTCCATCGCCGCCTTGCGCAGCAGCGCATAGGCCGCGTCCTCGTCCAGGCCGCGCGCCTTCATCAGCAGGCCCTTGGCCCGGTCGATCACCTTGCGCTCCTCAAGCGCGCGCTTGGTGGCGGCCAGTTCGGTGCGCATCTGGCGGAACATGTGAAACCGCGCCATCGCGGCGTCGAGCACCGGTTTCAGGCGGTCCGCGCGCATGCCGTCGACCACATAGGCCGACACCCCCGCCTCGATCGCCGCCTTGGTCAGCCCGGCGCCCGACTGGTCGGTGAACATCGCCACCGGGCGTTCCAGCGGGCCGGAGGCGAGGGCGAGTTCCTCCAGCATGTCGCGCGAGGGATTGGCCACGTCGATCAGCACCACATCCGGGTTGCGTTCCGTGATGCGGCGGGCCAGGCCGGTGACCTCGCCGATGACATGGATGTCGTAATCGCCCGCCTCGCGCAGGCTGTCCACGATCAGGAGCGCCCGCTCCCGGTCCATTTCGACAACGACAATTGAGAGGCGCGTGCTCATGCTGCGATGCAACATGAAACCGGGGTGGCGCGCAACGGGAAAGCGGTGCGACAGGGGGGCCGGGCGCCGCGGGCGCCCTGGCCGGGGCAAGGGGGTCTGTCTGCCCCCCTCTTGCGCCTGCGGCGCAATTCACCCCCCGAGGATATTTCCGGCCAGAGGAAGCAGGGGGGTGGCGCGGACCGGGACGGGTTTGGCACGGGAGCGGCGGTGTCGGGTCCCGGCTGGCGATGTCGGGCGGGTGCGGGCGATGGGGGGTGCTTTTCCGCCGCCCCGGGCTGCGGTAAGGCTGGGGGATGGCGCGCACCATTCTGTTCAACAAGCCCTTCGACGTGCTGTCGCAGTTCACCGACCGCGGGACGGCGGGCAGCGGGCGGCGGACGCTGTCGGACTTCATCGACCTGCCCGGTGTCTATCCGGCGGGGCGGCTGGATCGCGACAGCGAGGGGCTGATGGTGCTGACCTCGGACGGAAGGCTGCAGGCGCGGATCGCCGACCCGAAGCACAAGATGGCCAAGACCTACTGGGCGCAGGTCGAGGGGCTGCCCGACGACGCCGCGCTGGAGGCCCTGCGGCGCGGGGTGGCGCTGAAGGACGGGATGACGCGGCCGGCCCGGGTGACGCGGATCGCGGCGCCGGGCGACCTCTGGCCGCGCGATCCGCCGATCCGGGTCCGCCCGTCGATCCCCGATTGCTGGATCGCGCTGGAACTCCGCGAGGGCCGCAACCGGCAGGTGCGGCGGATGACGGCCCATGTCGGCCACCCGACCCTGCGCCTGATCCGGGCCGCCATCGGGCCCTGGAGCCTGGACGGGCTGGCACCGGGCGAGTGGCGCGACACCGGGGGCTGAGGGCATCCGCCCCCATCGCCCGGGCCTGCCCCGGCGGAGAGAGGCCCGGAGCGTGGCCGCGGCGACTCACCCGCGGGCGAAAACTTGCCCCCTGCCCGTCGCATCCTTGCCCCGAAGCGGCGATATGACCTGACATGACCAAGGGGCGCCCAGCCGGGACAGGACCCGCCGCAGGACGGACAGCAAGATGAGAGCAGACATGACCGACACCCGGAGCGGGGACAGCCCCCTCATCCCCGTGACCGCGCGCAGCCTGCGCCTGATCCTCGTGCTGATGATCGCCATGATCGTCTTTACCGCGGTCGAGATCGGCGCGCCCGAACTGCTGGGCCGCCAGCCGGGCTATGTGGATTTCCACATCTTCCACCTGGTGGGAGAGCTGTTCTGGCGCGGCGACCTGGCCGTGGCCTATGACGCGCGCGCGCTGATGCCGATCCAGTGGGAGCGCGCCGGGACCGAGATCTTCATGCCCTGGACCTATCCGCCGATCTTCAACCTGGTCTCGGCCGGGCTGGCGCTGATGCCGCTGTGGCTGGCCTATCTGGTCTTTGCCAGCCTGGGCCTGGGCCTGTGGCTCTGGGTGATCCGCCGGCTCGCCGGGCCGCAGTTCGCCCCGGTGCTGATGATGGTCCTGCCCTCGCTGATCGTGACCCTGCGCTACGGGCAGAACGGGCTCTATTCCACCACGCTGGTCGGGCTTTTCTGCCTGCTCTGCCTGCGCGGATCGGCCTGGCGCGGGGTGCCACTGGGCCTGATGGCCTACAAGCCGCACCTGGGCGTGGGGCTGGTGCTGGTCGCGCTGCTGCGGCTCGACTGGCGCGCCATTGCGGTGGCGGCCGCGGTGACCGTGGCGCTGATCGGCGCGGCGACGCTGGCCTTTGGCCCGGACATCTGGGCGGCTTTCCTCGCCTCGGCGCGGGAGTCCGGCGAATTCCTGCGGCTCGGCTTCTACCCGCTGTTCCGCATGACCTCGGTCTATGCGCTGATCCGGGCCTTCGACATGGCCCCGGGGCTGGCCATGGGCATCCACCTGACGCTGGCCCTGCTGGCGCTGGCCGTGGTGGTCCATGCCAGCCTGGCGAAATGGGCGCCGCACCGTGTGCTGGCGCTGGCGGTGCTGTCCTGCGTGGCGGTCAGCCCCTACAACTACGACTACGACCTGTGCATCCTGTCCGTCGCCCTGGCCCTGGCCGCGCCCGATCTGGCCCGGCTGGGCAGCGCGGCCGAGCGCGGTCTGCTTTTCGCCGCCTCGTGGCTGGCCTGCGGATACGGGCTGGGCAAGGTGCTGGCCTTTGGCCCGGTGGCCGACGATGTCCCCTCGCTCGGGGCGATCGGCGTCATCGCCGTCTGCGCGATCACCTGGCGCATCCTGCGCCGGGCCGAGCGCGGCGAGCAGGTCCCCGCCCTGCACCCTCAGACGGCCTGAGCCTCCGTCGCCGGATCTGCCCAGGGCCGTCCCGCGGTGCGACAGGTCAGATCGGCAGCGCCGTCGTCGCCTTGATCTCTTCCATCGAGAGCAGGGCGGTGACGTTGTGGACCTTCACCTCGGAGATCAGCGCCTGGTAAAAGGCGTCATAGGCGCGGGCATTGCGCACGCGGACCTTGAGGATATAGTCGATTTCCCCGGCGAGGCGGTGCGCCTCCTGCACCTCGGGGCGCTTTTTCAGCGCGGTCAGGAACTGCCCCTGCCAGGCCGCGTCATGTTCGGATGTGCGGATCAGAACGAAGAAGCAGGCCTCGAATCCGAGCGCCTCGGCATCCAGGATGACGGTCTGCTGACCGATGATCCCGGCGTCCTTGAGCTTGCGGATCCGATTCCAGACCGGAGTCTTCGAAGACCCAACTTTCTTGGCGATTTCGTCCAGCGACTGGCTGGCGTCCTCTTGCAGCTGCGAAAGGATTTTCTGGTCGATGTCATCTAACCGGACGGACATTTTGACTGCCTCTGTTGTTATGGAACACTTACCACGATGTACCGCCGCCTAGGGATCTCGTCCTTATTTCCGGGGGTTACTGGCACATAACAGGGAATGTTTCTTAGATTATGGGGTGAGTCAAACAGTACGCCACGCTCAAAAGGATAGGTCCATGAGGCATTTTCCGGTCTTCATGAATATGGAACACGCCCGGGTTGTCCTCTCCGGTGGCGGGGATGCTGCGCTTGCGAAACTGCGGCTGCTGCTGAAAACCCCTGCGCGTATCGAAGTATATGCCGAGGCGCCCGCGCCGGAGATCGAGACCTGGCAGGGCGAGGGGCTGGTTCACCTCTACCGCCGCGCGCTGCGGGGCGGCGATCTGCCCGGCGCCACGCTGGCCTATGCGGCGGACGAGGACGCGGCCCGCGATGCCCGCACCGCCGCTCTGGCCCGCGCGGTCGGCGTGCCGATCAACATCGTCGACAACCTGCACGACAGCGGCTTCATCACGCCCGCCATCGTCGACCGCAGCCCGGTCTGCGTCGCCATCGGAACCGAGGGCGCGGCCCCCGTGCTGGCCCGGTCGATCAAGGCCGAGATCGAGGAACGCCTGCCCGCGTCGCTGGGCGTGCTGACCCGGGCCGCGCAGGGCTTTCGCAAGGCGGCCGAGGCGCTGCCCTTCGGCGGTCCGCGCCGGGCCTTCTGGGCCGAGTATTTCGACCGCGCCGGCCCCGAGGCCTATCGCGCCGAGGGCGAGGTCGGGCTGGGCCTGGCCCTGACCGGCCTGCTGGACCGTCACCTGGCGCAAACGCCCTCCGAGGGGCGGATCACCCTGGCCTGGACCGGATCGGACGATCCCGACCTGCTGACGCTCAAGACCCGCAAGGCGCTGGATGCCGCCGACGTGGTGGTGCACGACGCCGACATCGCCCCCGCCGTGCTGGAACTGGCGCGGCGCGAGGCGCGGTTCGTCGCGCTGGAGCGCCCGACCGACGTGCCGCCGATGCCGCGCCTGCTGAACGCGCAGACCGGGGGCGGGGCGCATGTGCTCTATCTCTCGGCCCGCCCCCTGCCCGACCGGCTGGAACAGGGCTGCCGCGCGGCCGGGATGGATGTGACCGTCATTCCCGGCGTGGCCGACCCCGCCCGCCCCGCCGCCGCCGCCCTCAAGGAGACCGCCTGATGCCCCGCGCCTTTACCCCCAAAGTTGTCACCGCCAATGACCTGCTGGAAGGCGACGTGGTCTATCTGACCGCGGACGACCGCTGGACCCGGCACCTGGCCGAGGCCGAGCTGCTGAGCGACGAGGCCCATGCCGCGCTGCGCCTGATCGAGGCCGAGAAGCAGGGCAACATCGTCGTCGGCGCCTATCTGGCCGACATGAAGCCGGGCGCGCATGGCCCCGAGCCGACCCATTTCCGCGAGGATTTCCGGCGCACCGGCCCGTCCAACTACTTCCACGGCAAGCAGGAACAGGCCCGCGCCTGATCCCGCCACCGCAGCACGCAGCACGCAGCAACGGGGGCCGGACCCTCGCCACGGAGACCGAGATGTATCAGTACAACGAATTCGACCGCGACTTTCTGGCCACCCGCAACGCGCAGTTCCGCGCGCAGGTGGAACGTCGCATCGACGGCTCGCTGACCGAGGACGAATTCAAGCCGCTGCGCCTGATGAACGGGCTTTACCTGCAGCTGCACGCCTACATGCTGCGCGTCGCGATCCCCTATGGCACGCTGAACGCGCGCCAGATGCGCCAGCTGGCGATGATCGCCGACCGCTGGGACCGGGGCTATGGCCATTTCACCACCCGGCAGAACATCCAGTACAACTGGCCCAAGCTGCGCGACGTGCCCGACATGCTGGACGCGCTGGCCGAGGTGGGGATGCATGCGATCCAGACGAGCGGAAACACCATCCGCAACGTCACCGCCGACCATTTCGCCGGGGCCGCCGCGGACGAGATCGCCGACCCCCGCCCCGTGGCCGAGCTGCTGCGCCAGTGGTCGACCGATCACCCGGAATTCCAGTTCCTGCCGCGCAAGTTCAAATTCGCCGTCACCGGCAGCCCGAACGACCGCGCGGTGACCCGCGCCCATGACATCGGCGTGCGGATGATCGAAAAGGACGGCAAGGCGGGCTATGAGGTGCTTGTCGGCGGCGGCCTGGGCCGGACGCCGATGATCGGCAAGGTGATCCGCGATTTCCTGCCGCGCGAGGATCTGCTGCCCTACATGGAAGCGATCGTCAGCACCTACAACCTGCTGGGCCGGCGCGACAACAAGTACAAGGCGCGGATCAAGATCACCGTGCACGAGAACGGCATCGACACCATCCGCGAGCGGGTCGAGGCCCGGTTTGCCGAACTCAAGCCGCTGTTTTCCGGGGTCGACCAGCAGATGCTGGCCGAGATCGAAAAGCAGTTCGCCCCGCCCGCCTTCCGCAACGCGCCGACGGATGCCTATGACGCGGCCTATCGCGCGGATCCGGTGTTCCGCGCCTGGTGCGACACGAACCTGCATCCGCACCGCTCCGAAGGCTATGCCATCGTCTCGATCTCGCTCAAGAAACACGGCGAGACGCCCGGCGACGCCACCGGCGATCAGATGCGCGTGATGGCCGACCTCGCCGAACGCTACGCCCATGACGAGCTGCGCATCAGCCACGAGCAGAACGTGATCCTGCCCCATGTCCACCGCTCGGACCTGCCCGCGCTGCACGCGGCGCTCAAGGCGGCGGATCTGGCGACGGCGAATATCGGGCTGATCTCGGACATCATCGCCTGCCCCGGCATGGATTACTGTGCCCTTGCCACCGCCCGGTCGATCCCGGTCGCGCAAGAGATCGCGCAGCGCTTCGAACAGCTGAAGCTGGAACATGACATCGGCCCGCTCAAGCTCAAGATCTCGGGCTGCATCAATGCCTGCGGGCATCACCACGTCGGCCATATCGGCATCCTGGGCCTGGATCGCGCGGGGGTCGAGAACTACCAGATCACCCTGGGCGGGGACGGCACGGAAACCGCCGAGATCGGCCAGCGCGCCGGGCCGGGCTTTGCCTATGACGAGGTGACGGACGCCGTGGAGCGCATCGTGCGCGCCTATCTGAAGCTGCGGGAGGGGTCGCAGGAGACCTTCCTCGAAACCTACCGCCGTCTTGGGGCAGAGCCCTTCAAGGAAGCGCTCTATCCCAAGGAAACGGTCGATGCCTGAAGCAGCCATGGACTTCAGCGGCGAGACGGGGGCCGAACAGGCCGCCCGGATCGCCGAGCTGAACGACCGCTACCGGCATCACGGGGCCACCTCGGTCCTGACCGGGGCGTTGCAGGATCCGCAGGCGGGCAGCCTGGCGCTGGTCTCGTCCTTCGGGGCGGAATCGGTGGTGCTGCTGCATCTGATCTCGATCATCGACCGCAAGACGCCGGTGCTGTTCATCGACACGCAGATGCTGTTTCCGGAAACGCTGGTCTATCAGCAGGAACTGTCGGAACGGCTGGGGCTGGAAAGCGTCCATCTGATCCGGGCCAGCGCGCAGAGCCTGGCCCATGAAGACCCGGACGACACGCTGCACCAGTTCGACACCGACGCCTGCTGCGACCTGCGCAAGGCGCGGCCGCTGCAACAGGCGCTGTCGGGCTATGACGGCTGGATCACCGGGCGCAAGCGCTTCCAGGGCTCGACCCGCGCGGCGCTGGAATTCTTCGAGGCCGACGGCCCCACGCGCATCAAGGTGAACCCGCTGGCCCACTGGGCCCCCGAGGACATCCGCGCCTATATGGACGAGAACCGCCTGCCCCGGCATCCGCTGGTGGCCAGGGGCTATCCCTCCATCGGCTGCGCGCCCTGCACCTCTCCGGTGGCCCCGGGCGAGGATCCCCGCGCCGGGCGCTGGCGCGGGCAGGACAAGACCGAATGCGGCATCCATTTCGTCAATGGCAAGGCCGTCCGCAAGGGAGTGAACGCATGACCGTCATCGTGACCGACAGCGGCTTTGCCGCCGATACCTGGCCCGAGGATTTCGACGCCGCCGATGTCTTCGACCTCGCCCCGGACGCCGACCCGGCCGAGGTGGCGCTGGACCCGATGCCGCGCATGATCCGCGTGGCCTTCCCCTCCTTCGCGGACGGGCGCGGCTTCACCATCGCGCGCCGCCTGCGGCTGATGGGCTATACCGGCCGCCTGCGCGCCGCGGGCCATGTGATCGCGGACCAGTACGCGATGGCGCGGCGCTCGGGCTTCGACGAGGTCGAGATCACCGACGAGATGGCCGCCCGCCAGCCCGAAGACCAGTGGCAGTTCCGCGCCGACTGGCGGGCGCATGACTATCAGTCGCGCCTGCGCGCCGGCTGAACCACTGGATAGTTTGCACACAAACGATTATGCTAGAGGGTACGCCCCGGAAAGAAACCATGACCGAGCTTGCCGTGACCGACACCAAAGCCGACGCACCGAAAGTCCCGACCCTGCCCGACGCCCAGACCGTCACGGCGGTAAAGCACTGGACCGACACGCTGTTTTCTTTCCGCGTGACCCGGCCGGCCTCGCTGCGCTTCCGCTCGGGCGAATTCGTGATGATCGGCCTGATGGGCGATCCGGACCCCAAGACGGGCAAGCAGAAACCGCTGCTGCGCGCCTATTCCATCGCTTCGCCCTCCTGGGACGAAGAGCTGGAATTCTACTCGATCAAGGTGCAGGACGGGCCGCTGACCTCCAGGCTGCAGCATATCCAGCCGGGCGATCAGGTGATCCTGCGGCCCAAGCCCGTGGGCACGCTGGTGCATGACGCCCTGCTGCCGGGCAAACGCTGCTGGTTCTTCGCCACCGGCACCGGGATCGCGCCCTTTGCCTCGCTGATCCGCGACCCCGAGACCTACGAGCTTTACGACCGGATCATCCTGACCCACACCTGCCGCGAGGTGAAGGATCTGGAATACGGCCGCCAGCTGGTCGACAGCCTGCGCAGCGACGAGATGATGCGGGAGTTGCTGGGCGACGGGCTGGACAAGCTTGTCTACTACCCCACGACCACCCGCGAGCAGAGCCCCAAGATGGGCCGGGTCACCGACCTGCTCCGCTCCGGAGAGCTGTTCCGCGACCTCGGCATCGACGATTTCGGGCCCGAGCACGACCGCGCGATGGTCTGCGGCTCGATGGGCCTGAACGTCGAGATCAAGGAAATCCTCGAAAGCCACGGCCTGCGCGAAGGCGCCAATTCCGAGCCGCTGGAATACGTGGTCGAAAAGGCCTTCGTCGGCTGAACGCAGGGCGCCGGCCCCGCCCCGGCTCCCCGCCCCGCCCGCTTCCTCTGGCCCGAAATATCCCGGGGGAGTCCGCGCACAGCGCGGACGGGGGCAGCGCCCCCTCCCACCTCCGCACTTTGCACTGTCCCCGGGTAACGGGGGCGATGCCTCACCTGGCCGCCACGTTGCGCGGCAGGGGCACTGCAAATAACGGATAGACCGGCCCCCTCCCCCCGGCGACACCGCGCGCCCGCGCGCGGATCATCGCGGCCCCGACACCTCCCGGCGCCCTCCGGTGGCACGGGTCGGCCGCTGCCCCAGCCACACATCCGCGCCACGTCAGGACGGCCCCCCGTCGCGCCAGCGCCCGCGGCGCGACGGGGCACAGTGGCATGGGCGCGCCCCGGGTCCCGCCGCATCACGGCACCGGTGCCTCCGGCATCGCCCTGTCCGGCCCGGCCGCGGTGGCTTTGCCACCCTCCAACCCGCGCAGTCCCCGCCGATATCGCCCCTCTGCAACCGGGGCGCGGCGGCGACACCAGCCCCGGCCACGCCGCGTGCCGCAACCTCCGGGGTCTGCGCGGCCGGGGTTGTAACCCATTTCGCGCCTGTGTAGCTAATCCTTGCATTACGGGAGGATCGCAATGACATACCCAATTCGTGCCCTGACATTTGTCGGGGCCATCGTGGCGCTTGGCACCCCCGCCGTCGCACAGACCGAGGTCAAGATCGGCTATGCGCTGGCGCCTGACAGCCATTACGGCGTCGCGGCCAAGAAATTCGAGGAAGTCGTGACCGCCGAAACCGGCGACGACTTCACCTTCACCCACTTCCCCTCGTCCGGCCTGGGCGGCGAGCGCGAGGTGATCGAGGGCCTGCAACTGGGCACGATCGAGGCGACCATCGTCTCCTCCGGCACCCTGGCGAACTTCGTCCCCGATACCGGGGTCTTCGACATCCCCTTCCTGTTCCGTGACCTGACCCATGCCCGCGCGGTGCTGGACGGGCCCATCGGGCAGGAGATCCTGGCCAAGTTCGACAATGTCGGCCTGCATGGCCTGGCTTGGGGCGAACAGGGCTTCCGCCACATCACCAACAACCGCAACCCGATCCACACCCCCGCCGATGTCGCGGGGCTGAAGATCCGGACGATGGAAAACCCGGTGCACCTGGCGGCCTTCAACGCCATGGGCGCGGCCCCGACCCCAATGGCCTGGCCCGAGGTGATCTCCTCGCTCCAGCAGGGCGTGATCGACGGGCAGGAAAACCCGCTGTCGGTGATCGTCTCGGTCAAGCTGAACGAGGTGCAGAAGTACCTGACCCTGTCGGGCCATGTCTATTCGCCCGCCATCCTGCTGGTTTCGAAACCCTTCTGGGACGGGCTGAGCGACGCACAGAAGGCCGCCTTCGACACCGCCGCGGCCGAGGCCGTGGTCGCCATACGCGGCTTCGTCGACAATGTCGAGACCACCGGCGTCGAGACGCTGAAGGCGCGCGGGATGGAGGTCAACGCCCTCTCGCCCGAGGAAAAGGCCGAGTTCCAGGCCTCGATCAAGTCGGCCTACGAGGGCTATTACAAGACCTACGGCCAGGACCTGGTCGAGTCGATCGTGTCGTTCCAGTGAACCACCGCCGCCGGCGCCCCCGTGGCGCCGGCGCCTGTCCCGGGGCCGTGTCTTGAAAAGGCTGGAAACCGCTTTCGTCACGCTGAACGGCTGGGCGCTGATCGCGATGCTTTCGGCGATGGCCCTCATCGTCGGCACCAATATCACGCTGCGCTACACCACCTCGCATTCCCTGCCCTGGGCGGACGAGGCCGCGCGCTACCTGATGATCTGGATGACCTTCGGCGGCGCCGGGCTGGTCCTGCGCACCGGCGGCCATGTCGCCATCACCAACCTGCAGGACGCCCTGCCCGCAACCGGGCAAAAGATCATGCGCGCCGCCATCGTGCTGGGGCTGCTGGTCTTTTTCGGCTTCATGGTGCAGGTCGGCTATCAATATGCGCAGCGCATGCAGTACCAGGTGACCCCGGCCCTGCGCCTGCCGTTCCTTTATGTCTATGCCGCCATGCCGGTCGGCTTCTCGCTGCTGATCCTGCACCTGCTGCTGATCGCGCGGCCCTTCATCACTGCGGGCAGCTACAAGCGGCTGGACGACGCAGAGGGGGGCACGGCGACCCTGCCGGGCGGGGCCAATGGCTGAGATCCTCTTTCCCGCCCTCTTCGTCCTGCTGGCGCTTGGCCTGCCCGTCGCCTTTGCCATGGCGATCTCGGTCTTCATCGCGCTCAGCTTCGGCTCGTCCTATCCGCACCTCGTGGTGGTGAAGGAGATGTTCGCCGGGCTCGACAGCTTTCCCCTGCTGGCGGTGCCCTTCTTCATCCTCGCGGCCGAGATCATGACCGGCGGCGCGGTCACGATGGCGCTGCTGCGGCTGGCGCAATCGCTGGTCGGTCACCTCAAGGGCGGGCTGGGCCATGCCAATGTGGTCAGTTCCGCCATGTTCGCCGGCATCTCGGGCAGCGCGCTGGCCGATGCGGCGGGCCCCGGCACGATGATGATCCGGATGATGGAACGCGGCGGTTATGACCGCGCCTATGCCGGGGCGCTGACCATCGCCAGTTCCGTCGTGGGGCCGATCATCCCGCCGTCGATCACCATGATCATCTACGCGATGCAGGATCAGGCGGTCTCGGTCGGCTCGCTCTTCATGGCGGGGGTGCTGCCGGGCCTGCTGATCACCGCGATGGTGCTGCTGGCCAACGCCCGGGTGAGCCACCGGCGCGGCTATGCCAGCGGCGCGCCGATGCCGCCGCTGCGCGATATCCTGCGGATTTTCATCTATGCCATCCCGGCCCTGCTGCTGATCGTGCTGATTGTCGGCGGCATCCGCTTCGGCATCTTCACCCCGACCGAGGCCTCGGTCATCGCCGTCTTCTACGCGCTGGTCGTGGGCATGGCGGTCTATCGCTCGCTGCGCCTGCGCGACCTGCCCGCCATCGTGCTGCGCGCGGCGCTGACGGCGGGGGCGGTGCTGCTGATCCTGGGTGCGGCGCGGGCCTTTGCCTGGATCCTGATCATCGAGGGTATCCCGCAGTTCCTGGCCCAGACGATCATCGCCTGGGACCTGTCGCCCATCGTCTTCCTGCTGGCGGTGAACCTGCTGCTGCTGATCTTCGGGCTGTTCATGGACCCGCTGCCAGGGGTGATGATCCTGGTGCCGATCCTGGCGCCGATCGCCTCGGCCCTGGGGATCGCGCCGGATCACTTCGCCATCGTGGTGATCGTGAACCTGACGCTGGGCCTGACCACGCCGCCGGTGGGCAGCCTGATCTTCGTCGTCTCCTCGACCATGCGGATCAAACCCTCGACGCTGATCCGCGAGATGCCGCCCTTCTTCGTGGCGCTCTTCCTGTCGCTGATGGTGATCACCTTCGTGCCGGCCCTGTCGACCTGGCTGCCCCGGCTGAGCGGCTTCTGAGGCCCGGCCGGGGCGGGTGACTCACTCGGCGGCGAGCTCTCCGTTGGCGATCTGCTCGGCCTCGATCGACTCGAACAGCGCCTTGAAGTTGCCCTCGCCAAAGCCGTCGTCGCCCTTGCGCTGGATGAACTCGAAGAAGATCGGTCCGATCACGGTTTTCGAGAAGATCTGCAGCAGGATCTTGGTCTCGCCCCCGTCCAGCACGCCCTCGCCGTCGATCAGGATGCCGTGGCGTTTCATCCGGTCCACGGGTTCGCTATGCCCGCTCACCCGGTCGAAGGACAGGTCGTAATAGGTGTCCGGCGGCCCGGGCATGAACTGCACGCCCTTCTCGGCAATCGCGTCGGTGGCGTCATAGATGTTGCGCGCGCCGACGGCGATGTGCTGGATCCCCTCGCCGTTGTATTTCTTCAGATAGGCCACGATCTGGCCGGTCTCTCCCCGATCCTCGTTGATCGGGATGCGGATGCGCCCGCAGGGCGAGGTCAGCGCCCGGCTGAACAGCCCGGTGAACTTGCCCGCGATGTCGAAGAAGCGGATTTCGCGAAAGTTGAACAGGTCGCCGTAGAAGCGGAACCAGGTGTCCATGTTCCCCTTGTGCACATTGTGCGTCAGGTGATCGAGGTAATAGAACCCCACGCCCTCGGGCTTGGACTGGCGCAGCCAGTCGAATTCGCGGTTGTAGGGCGAGGTCTCGTAATACTCCTCGATGAAATAGATCAGCGAACCGCCGATGCCGACGATGGCGGGCACGTCCATCGCCTTGCCGGGGCCGTCGTAGGGCTCGGCCCCATTCTTCACCGCATGGTCATAGGCATGCTGCGCATCGACCACGCGCCAGCCCATCGACGGGGCACAGGGGCCGTGTTCCGCGATGAAGCGGGCGGCATGGCTGTCGGGCTCGGCGTTCAGCAGATAGGTGATGTCGCCCTGCTGCCAGAGCTCGATATCCCGGGTCTTGTGACGGCCCGTCAGCTCGTACCCCATGCGCGCGAAAAGCTGGCGCAGCTCCTCGGGTTCGGGATGGGCGAATTCGACAAATTCGAAGCCATCCGTGCCGGCGGGGTTCTCGGCGGTGATGGTCGATTTCGGGGCATCGTGCGGGAATGGACCCATGAGTCATCTCCTGTTCAGCGCGTTTGTGCCAGTCTACCGCACAAGCCACTGGAGTTTTGCGCATTCACAAGGCAGAAACGACCCATTCCTGCGGGTTTCCCGCACCGAAAGGCTGGCACCACGCGAGGATCCCGCATATGCTGGACGAAATGGATATCCGCCTGCTGGCGGCACTGCAAAAGAACGCGCATCTCACCGCGCAGGAGCTGGGAGAGCTGCTCCACCTCTCGCCCAGCCAGGCCGGGCGCAGGCGGCAGAAGCTCGAAGGCGACGGCATCATCACCGGCTATAACGCCCGTCTCGATCCGACGCGGCTGGGTCTGGCGATCCAGGCCTTCGTTCAGGTCCAGCTGGGCACGCACGGACCGGAGCAGAGCCGCGAATTCGCGCGGCTCGTCTCGACCCGGCCCGAGATCACCAGCGCGTGGACCTTGACCGGCGAAGCGGATTATCTTCTGCGGGTGTACTGCGCCGACCTGGCCGCACTGAACCGGCTGATCCACGAGGTCCTTCTGCCGCACCGCGCGGTGACCCGGGTGCAAAGCCAGATCGTGATGGACCAGTTCAAACAGGACGCGCCGCTGCCGATGTAGGCGGGCCGTTCCCAGGGGCCTCGCCGCGAGGCCCGCCCAGACTTCGCAGGCCCGCCAGGGCCCGCACAGACGCCCCGGGGCCCTGCCCGCCCCAGCCAGACCGGCCCCCGGCCAGCGGGGGCCGCCGACCTCACCCAGCCGCGGGGCCCGCCGCCCCCTGACCGGCCCAGCACCCGACGGGACACTCGAATGGACGGATTCCTCTACCAGGCCACGATCTACCTGCTTGCGGCGGTGATCGCGGTGCCGATCGCATCCCGTTTGGGGCTGGGGTCGGTGCTGGGCTACCTGCTCGCCGGCATCGTGATCGGCCCGGTCCTGGGGCTGGTCGG
Organism: Pseudooceanicola pacificus; assembly: GCF_009789075.1. Taxonomy (GTDB): domain Bacteria; phylum Pseudomonadota; class Alphaproteobacteria; order Rhodobacterales; family Rhodobacteraceae; genus Pseudooceanicola; species Pseudooceanicola pacificus. The sequence continues at coordinate 230,396 of NZ_WNXQ01000005.1, read as the reverse complement.
AAGCGAAACCGAGGACCTGCAGCATTTCGCCGAATTCGGCGTGGTGATGATGCTGTTCATCATCGGGCTGGAACTGGAACCCAGGGCGCTCTGGGACATGCGGCACAAGCTGATCGGCCTGGGCGGGCTGCAGGTTGTCGGCACCACCCTGGCGGTCACCGTGGTGGGGATCGCCATCGGCCAGTCCTGGTCGATCTCGCTGGCCGTGGGCATGATCTTTGCGCTGTCCTCGACCGCCATCGTGCTGCAGACCCTGAACGAAAAGCGCCTGATGACGACCCAGGGCGGGCGCTCGGCCTTCTCGGTCCTGCTGACGCAGGATATCGCGGTGATCCCGATGCTGGCCCTGCTGCCGCTGCTGGCCATCGGCGCCATGCCCCAGATCGCCGCCGACGGATCGCTGGGCCACGCCGAGGACGCCGCCCATGCCTCGATGTCGCTGGTCGAGGGGCTGCCCGGCTGGGGTGTCACGCTGGTGACCCTCGGCGCGGTCGGGCTGGTGATCCTGGCCGGCACCTACCTGACGCGGCCGGTGTTCAACTTCATCCACATCGCGCGCCTGCCCGAGATGTACACCGCCCTGTCGCTGCTGATCGTCGTCGGCATCGCCTTCCTGATGATCATGGTCGGCCTCTCGCCCGCGCTCGGCACCTTCCTCGCCGGGGTGGTTCTGGCCAACAGCGAATTCCGGCACGAGCTGGAATCGGATATCGAGCCGTTCAAGGGCCTGCTTCTGGGCCTCTTCTTCATCACCGTGGGCGCCGGCATCAACTTCACCGTGCTGCTGGCCGAACCCCTGCTGATCCTGGGCATGGCGCTTGGGCTGATGGTGCTGAAGGGCGCGGTGCTCTACCCGCTGGGCCGGATGTTCAAGCTGCGCGGGCGCAACCTGTGGCTCTTTACCCTGTCGCTGGCGCAGGCGGGGGAATTCGGCTTCGTGCTGGTCTCGTTCTCGCGCCAGACCAACGTTCTGCCGGCCGGGCTGGCCGAACAGGTGCTGCTGGCCATCGCCGTGACCATGCTGCTGACGCCGCTGTTCTTCATCCTCTACGACCTGCTGTCGCGGCGCATCGCCGATGCCGGCATCGCGCAGGAACCCGACGAGATCGACGAGGGCGGCCCGGTGATCATCGCCGGCATCGGCCGGTTCGGCCAGGTGGTGAACCGGCTGGTGGTGTCGAGCGGGTTCAAGACAGTGGTGCTGGATCACGACGTCGCCACGGTCGAGGTGATGCGCCGCTTCGGGATGAAGGGCTATTTCGGCGATCCCACCCGCCCCGACATCCTGCGCGCCGCGGGGCTGGGCAAGGCCCGCGTGCTGGTGGCCGCGATGGACGACCCCGACGCGGTCCTGCGGCTGGTGCACTATGCCAGGGCCGAGCGGCCCGACCTGCACATCGTCGCCCGCGCCCATGACCGGACCCATGTCTACGGCCTTTACCAGGCCGGGGCCGATGACATCGTGCGCGAGATGTTCGACAGTTCGCTGCGCGCCGGGCGCTACGTGCTGGAACGCATGGGCCTGACGGAATACGAGGCGAAAGAGGCGCAGCACACCTTCTACCAGCACGACCGCCACACGGTGCGCGAGCTGGCCGAGCTCTGGGATCCCGAGATCCCCGCCTCGAAGAACGAGGAATACATCGCGCGCGCCAAGGAGCTGGAGAAGGACCTGGAAAGCGCCCTGTCCAACGCCCTCGCAACGATCCGCAAGGACGTGGCCTGACCGCCGCGCCGCCCTGGCGCTGCCGACGCAAGCCATAGCACCCTGTAACGACACGCCCCGGGCCTGCCCCGGGGCCCGCGCCGCCAGAGCCACCCCTCGGCCACACGCGGACCGCGATCCGCTGGGACAAGGCCTGACCGCCGCGCCATCCACCCCTCGCCAATGCGCCCGCACCGCCGGGCGCAGGCACCGGACGGGACGGTGGGCGGGGCGATGCCGCCGGCCCTGCCGGCGGCGAGCGCCGTTCAGCCGTCCGACACCCCGGCCTCGGCAAAGGTCGCCATGCCGGACAGGCAGGCCACCGCGCCCTTCAGCACCGGGATCGCCAGCGCCGCGCCCGAGCCTTCGCCCAACCGCATGCCCAGCGACAGCAGCGGCGCCTTGCCGAGACGCTCCAGCAGCGCGCCGTGGGCGGACTCGGCGCTCACATGGCCCGCGACCGCGTGATCCAGCGCCCCGGCGCTTGCGGCCTCCAGGCAGGCGGCGGCGGCGCAGCAGATGAACCCGTCCAGGATCACCGGGATGCGCAGGCTGCGCGCGCGGGCCATGGCCCCGGCCATCGCCGCCAGCTCGCGCCCGCCGAGGCGGCGCAGCACCTCGATCCCGTCGCCCTTGCCGCCATGCAGCGCGACCCCGGCCGACACCACCCGCGCCTTCAGCGCCAGCCCGTGGTCATCGACCCCGGTGCCGCGCCCGACCCAGTCCTCGGCCGCCCCGCCGTACAGCGCATTTGCAACGGCGGCCGCCGCGGTCGTGTTGCCGATGCCCATCTCGCCGGTCACCAGCAGGTCGGCCTGCGGGTCGACCGCATCCCATCCGACCGACAGCGCCTCGGCCAGTTCGGCCTCGCTCATCGCGGGGCTTTCGGTGAAATCGGCGGTCGGGCGGTCCAGCGACAGGGCATGCACATCCATCCGCGCCCCGGCGGCCTTGCTCAGCTGGTTGATCGCCGCGCCCCCGGCCCGGAAATTCAGCACCATCTGTTCCGTCACCGCGGCGGGAAAGGCCGAAACGCCCTGCGCCGTCACCCCGTGATTGCCCGCAAAGACAATGACCTGGGGCATGGTGATCGCGGGGCGCGGATCGCCGCGCCAGGCGGCGTACCAGATGGCCAGATCCTCCAGCCGGCCAAGCGCACCCGGCGGCTTGGTCAGCTGGCCGTTGCGCTCTGCGGCCCCCGCGCGGGCCGCGTCCGAGGGACCGGACAGCGCGGCCAGCGCGGCGCGGAAATCGTCAAGGGTGGCAAAGCTCTGGGGCACGCTCTGGGACATGGGGAAACTCCGATTGATCCTGGCCGGAACCCCGTGTCTAACCGAGGCACCTCCGAGAGCAAGGCGAAATGACGAAGCCCGAGACACCGAAGCCCTTCACCCCCCTGTCCGACCTGGCCGCCGCGCTGGTGCTGCTCAGCCGCCTGCCCGTGCCCGCCTCCGGCCCGGTGGGGGCGGGGGCCGTATGGGCCTATCCGCTGGCGGGCGTGGTGCTGGGCGCTCTGGCGGCGCTGCTGGCCTGGGCCGCGATGACGCTTGGCCTGCCGCCGGTGCTGGCGGCGGGCCTTGTTCTGGTTGCGCTGGTGGTGATGACGGGCGCGATGCACGAGGACGGCCTGGCCGATGTGGCCGACGGGTTCTGGGGCGGCTGGACCCGCGAGCGGCGGCTCGAGATCATGAAGGACAGCCGCATGGGCGCCTATGGCACCATCGCGCTGGTCCTCTCGCTTGGCCTGCGCTGGCAGGCGCTGGCGCTGGTGCTGGCGCAGGGCACATGGGGCCCGCTGATCGCCGCCGCCGCCCTGTCGCGCGCCGCCATGCCCGCGGTGATGGCGGCCCTGCCCCATGCCCGCGACACAGGGTTGTCCCACAGCGTCGGGCGTGCCAGCCCGGCCCGCGCCCTGGCCGCCGCGCTGATCGGCGCCGCCATCGCGCTGGCCTGCCTGCCACCGCTGCAGGCGCTGGCAGGCCTGCTGGTCGCGGCCCTGGCCACGCTTGCCCTTGCCGCCCTCGCCCGACGCAAGATCGCCGGTCAGACAGGCGATGTTCTGGGCGCCACGCAGCAGGTCGCCGAGATCGCGATTCTGCTGGTGCTGGCGGCCTGAACGCTCCCCTTCTGCCATTCTCACGGCCAGCGGCAACAGGGCTGGACCATGCCGGAAACCGCGGGCACTAATGGCGGGCAAGCCGAACGGAGGAGTGACTGCAATGACCAACGGGGCCGACCTGCTCTGCGATACGCTGCTGGAAAACGAGGTGGATGTCTGCTTCGCCAATCCCGGCACGTCCGAGATGCATTTCGTCGCGGCGCTCGACCGCAAGCAGAACATGCGCTGCGTGCTGGGCCTGTTCGAGGGCGTAGTGACCGGCGCCGCCGATGGCTATGCCCGGATGTCCGGCAAGCCCGCCGCCACGCTGCTGCACACCGGCCCGGGCCTGGCCAATGGCCTGGCCAACATGCACAACGCCCGGCGCGCCTTTACCCCGATGGTCAACGTGGTGGGCGATCATGCGGCCTATCACCTGCCCAACGACGCGCCGCTGACCACGGATATCGAAAGCCTCGCCAAGCCGATGTCGCGCTTCGTGCGCCGGATCGCCGGGGCCGATGACGTCAGCCGCGCCACCGCCGAGGCGATCAGCGCCGCCCGTGCCGCCCCCGGCGGCGTGACCACGCTGATCCTGCCCGCCGACGCCGCCTGGACCGATGTCCCCGACGACAGCCCGATCAGCAAGGCCAGCCTGCGCACCCCGCCGCCCGCCGACCCCAAGCGGGTGGACGCGGCGGCCAAGGCGGTGAAATCCGGCGCGAAGCCTGTGCTGATGCTCGCCGGGACCGCCCTGCGCGACGGCCCGCTCAAACGCGCCGCCGCCATTGCCGAGGCAACCGGCGCGCGCATCATCGCCCAGCAGTCCAACGGCCGGGTCGAACGCGGCGCGGGCCGGGTGCCGGTGGAACGGGTGCCCTATGTCATCGACGTGGCGATGAAGTTCCTGGAAGGCACCACCCACCTGATCCTGATCGGCGCGAAAAGCCCGGTCACCTTCTTCGCCTATCCCGGCCGCCCCACGACCCCCCTGCCCGAGGGCTGCGAGGTCATCACCCTGGCCGAGAACACCGACGACCTGCCCGGCGCCATCGACCAGCTGGCCGAGGCGCTTGGCGTCAAACCCGGCGCCGCGCCCGGCATCGCGACAGCCGAGATCCCCGGCCTGCACTCCGGCGCGCTGACCACCGCCGCCATCGCCTCGGCCGTGGCCAATTACCTGCCCGAACACGCGATCATCTGCGACGAGAGCGTCACCTCGGGGCGCGAATTCTTCGGCTTCACCCACGGTGCCGCGCCGCATGACCACCTGCAGGTCACCGGCGGGGCCATCGGCGGGGGCATCCCGCTGTCCGCCGGTGCCGCGATCGCCTGCCCCGACCGCAAGGTGCTGAACCTGCAGGCCGACGGCTCGGGCATGTACACCAACCAGGCGCTCTGGACCATCGCGCGCGAGAAATCCGACGTCTGCACGGTGATCTTCTCCAACCGCCGATATGCCATCCTGCAGGGCGAGCTGAAGAATGTCGGCGCCGGCGAACCGGGGCTGAACGCACAGCGCATGCTGAACCTCGACGACCCGTTCATCGACTGGGTCTCGCTCGCCAAGGGCATGGGGGTCGAGGCCGCGCGCGCCGAAACCGCCGAGCAGTTCAACGACCTGCTGAAAACCGCCATGTCCCGCAAGGGGCCGTTCCTGATCGAGGCGATCGTCTGATGGAGCTGCCTGTCAACCGCTTCAAGGCCGGGCTGGCCTCGGGGAGATGCCAGATCGGGCTCTGGACCTCGCTGCCCGGCACCGTGCCGATAGAGATCCTGTCGCACTGCGGGTTTGACTGGCTGGTGCTGGACACCGAACATGCGCCGGGCGATCCGCTGACCATCCTGCCGCAGCTGCAGACCATGGCCGCCTTTGACACCGCGCCCGTGGTGCGCGCGGCCTGGAACGACAGCGTGCTGATCAAGCGCTTTCTCGACCTCGGGGCGCAGACCCTGCTGCTGCCCTATGTGCAGACCCGGGCCGAGGCCGAGGCCGCCGTGACCGCCATGCGCTACGCCCCGCGCGGCGAGCGTGGCATGGCCGGATCGGTGCGCGCGGCGGGCTATGGCCAGATCGCCGACTACGTACACCGGGCCGAAGAGGAGCTTTGCCTGATCGTGCAGGTCGAAACCCGCGAGGCGCTGGACAACCTCGAAGACATCGCCAGCGTCGACGGGGTGCATGGCGTCTTCATCGGCCCGGCGGACCTCTCGGCCAGCCTGGGCCACCCGGGCGACCAGTTCCACCCCGAGGTGGTCGCGGCCATCGAGGGTGCGATCACCCGGCTGGTCAAGCTGGGCGTGCCCGCCGGCATCCTGACCTTCCGCGACGATTTTGTCCGCCGCTGCATCGAGCTGGGCGCGGCCTTTGTCGCCGTGGGCATGGATTCCGGCCTGATGGCCCGGGCCGCACGGGAGCTGTCGGACCGATACCGACAGGACTGAACCAACACCTGCGAAGGAGGAGAACGCAATGACCAGAGCCGTATTGAGAGAGGATCGCGGGCCGCTGCGGATCCTGACGATGAACCGCCCCGAGGCGCGCAACGCGATGAACGCCGACCTGACCGCCCAAATGCTGGAGGAAGGCCAGGCCGCGGCCGAGGATGCATCGGTCCGCGCCGTGATCCTGACCGGGGCCGAGGGCTATTTCTGCGTCGGCGGCGACGTCAAGAACATGCATGCCGGCGTGGGTGCCGAGCGGAGCGAAGATCAGAAGGCCGCCGACCTGCGCAGCCGGATGGAGGTCTCGCGCATCCTGAACGAGATGCCCAAGCCGACCATCGCCGCTATCGAGGGCGCCGCCGCGGGCGCGGGCCTGTCGCTGGCCCTGGCCTGCGATTTCCGGGTCTGTGCCGAAGATGCCAAGCTGACCGTCGCCTTTGCCAAGGTCGGGCTGTCGGGCGATTACGGCGGGTCCTATTTCCTGTCCCAGATCCTCGGTGCGGCCAAGCTGCGCGAACTCTACATGCTCTCGCCGATCCTGTCGGGCGCCGAGGCCGCGCAGATGGGCCTGGTGACCCGTGCGGTAGAAAGCGGCGCGGCGCTGGAGCAGGCCATCGTGCTGGGCACCCGGCTGGCCGAGGGGCCGACCCTGGCGCTTGGCCGGATGAAGCAGAACTTTCTGGTCACCGAACATGGCGGCACCCTGTCCGACCTGCTGGACAGCGAGGCCCGCAACCACGCCCGCAGCACGGTCACCGCCGACCACAAGGAGGCCGCGGCCGCCTTTGTCGAAAAGCGCCAGCCCGCGTTCAAGGGCGCCTGAGCGGCCGGTCTGCCTGCATCGTCGCGGGCGGGGCGCGCCCGCGACAGCCGGACCGGGTTCCGCCGGATCGTGCGTTCCGCACCCGTCCCATGACACCGCCGGGCCCTGGCGATCCCACCGCCTGTCAAGGGCCACCGGCCACTGCGCGCCTGCCGCCAAACGGACCGGCGGACTCCCGGTGGCCGGCCAAAGCGCCCGTTCCGGAACCCGGCACCACCCTCACCGCATCGCAATCAGCCGCGTCCCTGCCGGATCCAGGCACTACCCTCGCCGCATTGCGGCCTGTCGCGCTTAGTCCCGATCCCGGCACCGCCCTCGCCGCATAGAACCCGCAGGGCTTGTGCCCAACCCGGCATCACGCTCGCCACATCGCGGCCAGCCGCGTCCGTGCCCGATCCCGGCACTACCCTCGCCGCATTGCAGCCAGCCGCGTCCGCGCCCGATCCAGGCACTACCCTCGCCGCCTTGCGGCCTGCGGAGCCTGTGCCGCGTCCTCTCTCACCGGAGCGCGTGGCAATCCCGGCGCGTGTGGCAAGCTCAACACCCAGCCAGCGTGACCCAAGCCGCCCGCGAGGGCGCCGGCACGGCCCCCGCGCGCCCCTGCAGGCCCCGCAAGGGCCGGTGGTGCGGTTTGCAAACAGCAAATTGCAAAGGGCAGTTTGCAAACAGGGGAGAGGCGCGGCTTTGCCAGGAAGGCTATGCAGATCCGGCTTTGCAAAACGGGGTTTGCAAAGCCCCCTGCCCGTGTCAGCCGTCGAGTTCCGATGCCCAGGGCGGGTTGGCCCCCGCGCGCGCGACGCAGACCGCCGCGGCCCGCACACCCAGTGTCAGGGCCTTGGCTAGCTCCGGCTCTGACGCGGCAATCAGCGCCTCGCGCGACAGCAGGTCATCGCGCGACAGCCCCGCCAGCATACCCGCGCTGAATGTATCCCCCGCGCCCACGGTATCGACCACCGCGACCGGGGTCGCGGGCACATGCAGATCTCCGGCGGCGCGCCAGGCGGTGACACCCTCGGCGCCGCGCGTCACGCAGACCATCACCGGCCCCTCGTCCAGCAGCGCCCTGGCGGCGGCGTCCATCGCGGCGCTGTCGTCGGCCGGCGCACCGGTCAGCCAGGCGAGGTCCTCGTCCGAGATCTTCACCACGTCGGCCAGCGCGAACATCCGCGCGATCCGCGCCCTGTAAGCCGCGTCATCCGTGACAAAGGCCGGGCGGATGTTGGGATCGAACATCACCAGCGTGCCAGCCGCTTTCAGTGTAGCGCAGAGCGCCTCGAAGACCGAGCCGCAGGGCTCGGGCACCAGCGAGATGCCCCCGAAAAGCGCCGCACTGGGCGGCACCGGGCCGGTCCGCAGGTCGCCGGGCTGCAACTCGCGCATCGCGCTGCCCGCGTCGTAGAACCCGTAGGTCGCATGCCCGTCGCGCTTGGTCACGATGGCCAGCCCCGTCGGGCGGTCGCTGAAATCGCAAAGATCGACAGAGACGCCCGACGCCCCCGCATGATCCACAATCATCCGGCCAAAGACATCGGTCGACAGGCCGGTGCACAGGGCGACATCGGCCCCCAGCCGCCCGAGCGCCACCGCCGAATTCAGCGAAGCGCCGCCCACCTTGGGCAGGTAGGCCGGTTCGCCATCGGCGAGGGTCGCGGGGATCATGTCGATCAGGGCCTCACCGGCGCAGAGGATCATGTCTTGGCTCCTTCCATTGCCGGTCCTGGGCATCCGCCGGCTGTTCGGGCAAGCGCCCGCGTCGCGATGACATGGGCGAAGTGGCCCCACCGCGTCAAGCCTCTGCCGATCATCTCTGCGCGGGCCGGTCGTCTGCGCAGGCCGGGCACGGGCTCGGTCCGGCCCCGCCCGAAAGCGCGGGCTGGCGCCCTCAAGCGACCCGGAGGACCCGGCCATCGCGATGCCGGCGCCCGGACAGGCGATCATCCGGCCCGATGCGCGACACCCGACACCGGCACCGCGGCAGGCGGCCCGGACCGCCGCCAGGCGCCCCGCCCCGCCACCCGCCGGCGGGACCCGCCACGACCATATGCCGCCCCGTCCCCCCGGGCCGGTGGGTTGACAGGGCGACGGCGCAGCGGGAACAGTCCCGCCGTACCGGGAGGGCCGCGCCGTGAAGCAACCAAAAACCGAAAGCGCCGACAAGACCAGCCGACGGCTGGACGAGGCGGCGCGGGCGGCATGGCTCTACTACATCTCGGGCAAGACCCAGGACGAAATCGCGGCGGTGATGGGCGTGTCGCGCCAGTCTGCGCAGCGGCTGGTGTCGCTGGCAATGTCCTCGGGGCTGGTGAAGGTGCGCATCGACCATCCGATCTCGCACTGCCTGAACCTTGCCGAAACGCTCAAGGCCCGGCTGGGGCTGGAGTATTGCGACGTGGTGCCCACGCTGCCCGGCAGCGACGGGCTGACCGGCGTCGCCCATGCCGCCGCCGACGTGATCGAACGATGGCTGGCGCGGGACGCGGCGCTGGTGATGGGGCTGGGCACCGGGCGCACCCTGCGCGCGGCGATCGAGCTGCTGCCCCGGCTGGACTGCGACCAGCACCGCATCGTCTCGCTGACCGGCAACATCGCGCCCGACGGCTCCACCGCCTATTACAACGTGCTGTTTTCGATTGCCGACCGGGTCTCGGCCCCGACCTTCCCGATCCCGATGCCCGTTATCGCCGCCTCGGCCGAGGAACGCGACACCCTGCTGGCGCAAAAGACCATCGCGGCGACCCGGGCGATGGCGGCGCGGGCCGATGTCTCGATCGTGGGGATCGGCCAGGTGGATGCGGCGGCGCCGCTGGTGCTCGACGGTTTCCTTGCGCGGGCCGAGCTGGGCGCGCTGCAGGCGGCGGGCGCCGTGGGCGAGATCCTGGGCTGGGTCTTCGACCGCGACGGCCAGCTGATCGAGGGGCTGAGCAACACCCGCGTTTCCTCGGCCCCGCTGCGGGCGGGGCAAGGCGCGCCGGTGATCGCCGCCGCCTGCGGCCCGGCCAAGGTGGCGGGCATCCTGGGCGCGATCCGGGGCGGGCGCATCACCGGGCTGGTCACCGACGAGGCGACGGCCGAGGCCCTGCTGGCCTGAGCCGCCGCCCCGTTTGCCTGTGATCAGGCGGCTTCCATCGCCGCGACGGCCCCGGCCAATGTCTGTTGCCACGGCTCGGTCGGGCGCCCGATCAGGCCCGACAGGACCTTGCCGTCATCCAGCAGCGCGCCCCCGGCGGCCTTGGCATCGCTGTCGGCCAGGATATCGGCCATCACGGCGGGCACCCCGGCGCCTTTCAGCAGCGCGGCATAGTCGGCCTGCGGCATGTCGGCATAGGGGATCGACCGCCCCGCCAGGCGCGACAGCTCGGCGGCGTAATCGGCCAGGGTAAAGCTCTCGTCGCCCGCCAGTTCCAGCGCGGTGCCCGGCGCAACCGTGCCGCCGGCGATCACCAGCGCCGCCGCCTCGGCGTAATCCGCGCGGCTTGCGGTCGCGAACCGTCCCTGCCCCGCCGCCCCGGCCAGCGCCCCGTGTTCCAGCGCCGCCCCGACGCCCATCGCGTGGTTCTCGCTGTACCAGCCGTTGCGGAGGAAGACATGGGGCAGGCCCGCGGCGGCGATCAGCTCTTCGGTCTGGCGGTGTTCGGTGGCGAGCTCCATCGGCGAGCTGTCGGCCCGCAGGATCGAGGTATAGGCGACGAATCCGACGCCCGCGGCCTGCGCGGCTTCGATGACGTTGCGATGCTGCACATAGCGCTGGCCGACCTCGTTCGACGAGATCAGCAGCAGCCGGTCGATGCCCTGCATCGCGGCCGCAAGGCTTTCGGTATCGGTGTAATCGCCCATCCGCGCCTCGACGCCCTGCGCCTTCAGCGCCTCGGCGGCGTCGGCCCGGCGGACAAGGCCGGCGATCCGCGCATCCGGCGCACGGCGGCGCAGCGCTGCAATGGTGAGTGCGCCAAGCTGTCCGCTGGCGCCGGTGATCAGGATGTCGGGTCGGGTCATGTCATGTCCTTTCGGGTCTCGTGGGTCCCGAACCGGCTTTATTTTGGTCTCGATTCGGGATATGGTCTCTTATGTAGACCGTATAGACCCATGCCGGAAGGAGGCAGGATTTCATGCCCAGGACACAGGAAGGTAACCACCTGCCGGATCTCTCGCGTTACATCGCCCCGGCTGGCACGGCGCTGGATGCCGGGCGCTGCCCGGTGCGCGACGTGCTCGACCGGCTGGGCGACAAGTGGACGACGCTGATATTGCTGCAGCTGGCGGAGGGGCCGAAACGCTTTGCCGCGCTGAACCGGGGTGTGCCGGACATCTCGAAACGCATGCTGACCCAGACCCTGCGCACCCTGGAACGCGACGGGCTGGTGGAACGGACGGTCTTTCCGACCAAGCCGCCAAGTGTGCAATACGAGCTGACCGAAACCGGCCTGTCCCTGATGACTCCGCTGGGTGGCCTGCTGGCCTGGGCCGAGTCGCGGCATGGCGACATCCGGGCCGCGCGGGTGGCCTATGATTCGACAGAGGTTGCACCAGCCGAATAGCCGCTTTTCGCTGGCTGCATGCCGCAATCCGGCGCTCAGGGGGCGGCCGGGCCCGGGCGGCGTGCCCCGGGGCACGCCCGATCCGGCGCCCTCACCTCTTGATATTCCATTACATTACAGCGTGTTGCGGGCGCTTCCTCATGCTCGGCGGCAATAGGATACCCGGTGCCTGTTGACAAGACTGCGCCAAGCGTGAACATTTGCCCACATACCCGGCGAATGCTCAAACACTCGGTTGAGACGCCGGAACAGACCACACACGATCTCGGGAGGAGATACATGACACGTCTGACCAGCGCCCTTTTGGGCGCAACGGCGATCTGCGCCCTGTCGGCAGCCGTCCACGCGGAAACCATCACCATTGCGACCGTGAACAACGGCGACATGATCCGCATGCAGGGGCTGACCGAGGATTTCACCAAGGACCATCCCGACATCGAACTGGAATGGGTCACGCTGGAAGAAAACGTGCTGCGCCAGCGCGTCACCACCGATATCGCCACCAAGGGCGGCCAGTACGACGTGCTGACCATCGGCAACTACGAGGTGCCGATCTGGGCCAAGCAGGGCTGGCTGCTGGCGCTGGACGACATGCCCGAAGGCTATGACGCCGCGGACCTGCTGCCCGCCATCGCCGGCGGCATCTCGGTCGACGGCACGCTCTACGCCGCGCCGTTCTATGGCGAATCCGCGATGATCATGTACCGCACCGACCTGATGGAAAAGGCGGGCATGGAGATGCCGACCTCGCCCACCTGGTCGCAGGTCATGGATGCCGCCAAGGCGATGACCGACAAGGACAACGAGATCTACGGCATCTGCCTGCGCGGCAAGGCCGGCTGGGGCGAGAACATGGCCTTTATCACCGCGATGGCCAATTCCTACGGCGCGCGCTGGTTCGACATGGAGTGGAAGCCCGAATTCACCGGCCCGCAATGGACCGCGACGCTGACCGACTACCTGACGATGATGAACGAATACGGCCCTCCGGGCGCATCGTCGAACGGGTTCAACGAGAACCTGGCGCTGTTCCAGCAGGGCAAATGCGGCATGTGGATCGACGCGACCGTCGCGGCCTCCTTCGTGACCGGGCCGGATTCGACCGTGGCCGACAGCGTGGGCTTTGCCCAGTTCCCGAACAAGGACGGCATCGACAACCACGGCCACTGGCTGTGGTCCTGGAACCTGGCAATCCCGGCGTCCTCGGCCAAGGCCGACGCAGCCAAGGCCTTTGTCGCCTGGGCGACCTCGAAGCATTACACCGAACTGGTGGCAGCCAACGAAGGCTGGGCCGCGGCCCCTCCGGGAACCCGCAAGTCGCTCTATGACAACCCCGAGTACCTGAAGGTCGCGCCCTTCGCCGAGATGACTCTGTTCTCGATCGACGCGGTCGACACCTCGGCCCCCTCGGTCCAGGAGATCCCCTACACCGGTTCGCAATTTGTCGCGATCCCGGAATTCCAGGGCATCGGCACGGCCGTCGGCCAGCAGTTCGCGGCCGCTCTGGCCGGGCAGGTCACGGCGGAACAGGCCCTGCAAAGCGCACAGCAGCTCACCGAGCGCGAGATGCGCAAAGCCGGTTATCCCAAGTAACCGCACCTGACTGGAGGGGCCGGCAGCCGTCGGCCCCCCTTTTCCCTCCAGCCGGATTTTCACAATGGCCACCACGCATTCCCGCTCTGCCGCGCGCCTCATGATCTCGCCCGCCGTGCTGCTGCTGCTGGCATGGATGATCATCCCGCTGGCGATGACGCTCTACTTCTCGACCCTGCGCTACAACCTGCTGATGCCGGGGATGGAAGAGTTCATCGGCTTCGACAATTACCGCTATTTCCTGACCGATCCCGCCTTTTACGCGGCGTTCCAGAACACGCTGCTGCTGGTGGTCGGCGTCCTGCTGATCACCGTGATCGGCGGCGTGCTGCTGGCCCTGCTGCTGGATCAGGAGTTCTGGGGCCAGGGCATCGTGCGCATCCTGGCGATCGCGCCCTTCTTCGTCATGCCCACCGTTTCGGCGCTGGTCTGGAAGAACATGTTCATGAACCCGGTGAACGGGCTGTTCGCCCATATCGCCAAGGGGCTGGGATTGCAGCCTTATGATTTCCTCGCCCATGCGCCGCTGTTCTCCATCGTGCTGATGGTGTCCTGGACCTGGCTGCCCTTTGCCACGCTGATCCTGCTGACCGCCCTGCAGTCGCTGGACCGCGAGCAGATCGAGGCGGCCGAGATGGACGGCGCCGGGGCATTCTCGCGCTTCTTCTACATCGTGGTGCCGCACCTGTCGCGCGCCGCCACCGTGGTGGTGCTGATCGAGACGATCTTCCTGCTGTCGGTCTTTGCCGAAATCCTCGTCACCACCAACGGGGGGCCGGGCTATGCCTCGACCAACATCACGTACCTGGTCTACGCCCAGTCGCTGCTGCAGTTCGACGTGGGCGGCGGGGCCGCCGGCGGGATCGTCGCGGTGGTGCTGGCCAATATCGTCGCGATCTTCCTGATGCGGATGATCGGCAAGAACCTGGACGCCTGAGATGCAGTGCCTCGTGCTCACCCTCGGCAACCGCGCCTGTCTTGCCATGAGCGACGGTCAAACGGTTTCCCATGCAGCCGCCGTGCTGCCGCGCGTCGCCCCGGGCCAGACCCGGGGCCTCGCAGGGGGCGGCGCCGCAGGGATCAAGGCCGCGCACCGGGCCCCCGCGCCGATGACGACCGGCCGTCGCGGTGCCGAAACCACGGGCCACCGGCCCTGCGAGATCCCGGCGCGAGGCCGGGATGACGTTGCGCAGATCAAGACGCCAGGGGCCAGCCGGGCAATGACCCGCCTGCCCCGCCCCGGCGGCAGTCCCACAGGCTGCGCCGTCACGCCCGAGATCGTGCTGTCCCTCATGGGCCTGCACGACGCCTTGCCCGCGCGCCCATCGGGCGCGTCAAAGACCGCCCGGACGGAGGAGACCTGACATGGCCCGTTCCACAACCCCGCGCCGCAAGGCGATGTTCACGGTCTTTGCCTGGGCCGTCGGGCTGCTGCTGTTCTTTCCGATCCTCTGGACCGTGCTGACCAGCTTCAAGACCGAGGCCGAGGCCATCGCCTCTCCGCCGTCCTTCCTGGGCTTTCACTGGACCTTCGAGAACTACGTGACGGTGCAGGAACGCTCGAACTACGGGCGACATTTCTGGAACTCGGTCGTGATCTCCGTCGGCTCGACCGTGCTGGGCGTGCTCATCGCCGTGCCCGCCGCCTGGGCCATGGCCTTTGTCCCCGGCAAGCGCACCCGCGACGTGCTGATGTGGATGCTCTCCACCAAGATGCTGCCGCCGGTCGGCGTGCTGATCCCGATCTACCTGATCTTCCGCGACCTCGGTCTGCTGGACACCAAATTCGGGCTGGTCATCGTGCTGATGCTGATCAACCTGCCGATCATCGTCTGGATGCTCTACACCTATTTCAAGGAAATCCCGGGCGAAATCCTGGAGGCCTGCCGCATGGACGGCGCCGGCCTGCGCGAGGAAATCATCCACGTGCTGACCCCGATGGCCGTGCCCGGCATCGCCTCGACCCTGCTGCTGAACGTGATCCTGGCCTGGAACGAGGCGTTCTGGACCCTGAACCTGACCGCCGCCAAGGCCGCGCCGCTGACCGCGTTCATCGCCTCCTACTCCTCGCCCGAGGGCCTGTTTTACGCCAAGCTCTCGGCCGCCTCCACCATGGCCATCGCGCCGATCATGATCCTTGGCTGGTTCAGCCAGAAACAGCTGGTCCGGGGCCTGACCTTCGGCGCCGTGAAATAAGGAAAGACGACCATGGGCAGCATCACCCTGAAACAAGTCACCAAGGCGTTCGGTCCGAAAGAGGTCATCCCGCCGCTGGACCTTGACATCCACGACGGCGAATTCGTGGTCTTCGTCGGCCCTTCGGGCTGCGGCAAGTCCACCCTGCTGCGCCTGATCGCGGGGCTGGAGGACGTGACCTCGGGCTCTATCGTGATCGACGGAAAGGAGGCGACCGACGCCGCCCCCGCCAAGCGCGGGCTGGCCATGGTGTTCCAGAGCTACGCGCTCTACCCCCATATGTCGGTGCGCAAGAACATCGCCTTTCCGCTGAAAATGGCCAAGCTCTCGCAGGCCGAGATCGACGCCAAGGTCGAGAATGCCGCGCGCATCCTGAACCTGGCCGATTACATCGACCGCCGTCCCGGGCAGCTTTCGGGCGGGCAGCGCCAGCGGGTCGCCATCGGGCGGGCCATCGTGCGCGAACCGGCGGCCTTCCTGTTCGACGAACCGCTGTCGAACCTCGACGCCGCCCTGCGCGTGACCATGCGGCAGGAGATCTCCGAGCTGCACCAGTCGCTGGCGACCACGATGATCTACGTCACCCACGACCAGGTCGAGGCGATGACCATGGCCGACAAGATCGTGGTGCTGCACGACGGTTATATCGAACAGGTCGGCGCGCCGCTGGAGCTTTACGAGCGGCCGCGCAACATGTTTGTCGCGGGCTTCATCGGCTCGCCCAAGATGAACTTCGTCGAGGGGCCCGAGGCCGCCAAGCACGACGCCCATACCATCGGCATCCGCCCCGAGCATCTGACCATCTCGACCGAAAGCGGCAGCTGGGAGGGCAAGGTCGGTCTGGCCGAGCACCTGGGCTCGGACACCTTCCTGAAGGTCGACTGCGGCCCCCTGGGCGAGATGACCGTGCGCGTGGTGGGCGAGCTGGGGGTGAAGGCCGGCCAGACCGTCTGGCTGACGCCCGACCCGTCCAAGCTGCACCGCTTCGACGGCAAGGGGCTGTCGATCTTCTAGGCCCCGCCGCGCGGCCCCCTCTTTGCCGGGAAAGGGCGCGGTCCCGGCCCGGACCCCGCGCCGGCGCCACTGCGCGCCGGGAGATCAAGAAACGTTTCAAAGGGGCGCCCGGCAGTGAACCGGGCCCCGCACGACAAGAGGATGTGAGCATGGCCACCGCGCTGTCTCTTTCGACCCTGTCCGACATGCCGGATGGCGTGGCTGTCCCGGGATATGCGCGTTCCGACCTCAGCGCCGGGATCCTGCATTTCGGCATCGGAAACTTCCACCGGGCGCATCAGGCGACCTATCTCGACCGGCTGTTCGCGACCGGCGAGGGGCAGGACTGGGCGATCCTGGGCGCCGGCGTGATGGAGGGCGACCGCAAGGCCCGCGCGGTGCTGCAGGCGCAGGACTGGCTGACCACGCTGGTCGAGCAGGAAGCGACACATTCCCGGGCCCGGGTCATCGGCTCGATGGTCGGCTATCTCGAACCCGGCGACGCGGCGGCGATCACCGCGGCGCTGGCCGATCCGGCCATCCGCATCGTGTCGCTGACGATCACCGAGGGGGGGTATTTCCTCGACAGTTCCGACAGGTTCGACCCGACGCATCCGGCGATCCAGGCCGATGCGAGTACGCCCGACGCGCCCGGGACGGTTTTTGGCCTGATCCTCGCCGGTCTGCGGCTCAGGCGCGAAAAGGGTTTCGCGCCCTTCACCGTCATGTCCTGCGACAACATCCCCCACAACGGCCGCATCACCCGCAACGCCCTGATCGGCCTGGCCGAACTGTCGGATCCCGCCCTGGCCGCCTGGATCGCCGAAAACATCAGCTTTCCCAACGGCATGGTCGACCGGATCACGCCCGCCACCTCGGACCGCGAGCGCGGGATGCTGGAAAGCGACTTCGGGGTGCGCGACGGCTGGCCGGTCTTCTGCGAGGCCTTCACCCAATGGGTGCTCGAGGACGACTTCCCCTCGGGCCGCCCGCCGCTGGAAAAGGTCGGCGTGCAGTTCGTGCCCGATGTCAGCCCCTACGAGCTGATGAAGATCCGCATCCTGAACGGCGGCCATGCGGTGATCGCCTACCCCGCCGGGCTGCTGGACATCCATTTCGTGCACGAGGCGATGGAGCATCCGCTGATCCGCGCCTTCCTCGCCAAGATCGAGCACGACGAGATCATCCCCGGCGTGCCCCCGGTGCCCGACACCGACCTCGGCGCCTATTACGACCTGATCGCCAGCCGGTTTTCCAACCCCAAGATCGGCGACACGGTGCGCCGGCTCTGCCTCGACGGATCGAACCGGCAGCCGAAGTTCATCGTGCCCTCGATCGCCGATTCGCTGGCGCGCAACGGCAGCGTCACCGGGCTGGCGCTGGAAAGCGCGCTGTGGTGCCGCTACTGCTACGGCACCAGCGAAAGCGGGGCCGAGATCGCGCCCAACGATCCCAACTGGGACCGGCTGACCAGAATCGCAAAGGCGGCCAGGGACGATCCCGGCACATGGCTGGGCATGGAGGAGGTCTATGGCGCCACCGGCCGCGACGCCCGGTTCGCCTCGGCCTTTTCCGAGGCGCTGGAGGCGCTCTGGTCAGACGGGACCGAAGCGGTGCTGACCAGCTATATCGACGGCAGGCTCTAGGGTCTTGGCGGCGCCGGGGCTGGTGATATTCGACTGCGACGGCGTCCTGGTCGACAGCGAGCCGATCTCGGTCGAGGTTTTGCGCGAGGTGCTGGCGGACGCGGGCTGCGAGATCAGCGTCGAAACCGCCTATGAGCGCATGCTGGGCCTGTCCATCGGATCGGTGTCAGAGATGGTCCGGCGCGATTACGGGCTGGACCTGACCGGCGCGCATCTGGCCGACATCCGCACCCGGCTCTACGCCCGGTTCCGGCGCGACCTGCACCCGGTGCCCGGCGTGGCGCAGGCGATCCGCGCCCTGTCCCGCCCGGTCTGCGTCGCCTCCTCCTCGCAGCCCGAGCGGATCGCACTTTCGCTGGAGGTCACCGGGCTGGCCCCGCTCTTCGGGCCGCATGTCTTCAGCGCGACGATGGTGTCCCGGGGCAAACCCGCGCCCGACCTGTTCCTGCATGCGGCGCGCGAAATGGGCGTGGCCCCGCGGGACTGCGTGGTGGTCGAGGACAGCCTGGCCGGGATCGAGGCCGCGCAGGCCGCCGGGATGCGGGTCGTGGCCTTCACCGGCGGGGCCCATGCCGGCCCGGCCCGGCTGGCGAATCGCGCAAAGACGCTTGGACCAACGGC
The DNA here is from genome assembly GCF_009789075.1 of Pseudooceanicola pacificus. GTDB lineage: Bacteria > Pseudomonadota > Alphaproteobacteria > Rhodobacterales > Rhodobacteraceae > Pseudooceanicola > Pseudooceanicola pacificus. The sequence goes on along the minus strand of NZ_WNXQ01000005.1, from coordinate 211,741 downwards.
ACAGGTGGACAACATGGCCGCGCTGGCCGACATTCTGCTGACGCAGCTCTGATCCGGGGACTTCAGGGATGGATCGCTTCGTCTGTGCCATCGACGTGGGAACCCGCTCTGCGCGGGCGGGTATCTTCGACTCCGGCGGCCGCGCGCTGAGCCACCACACCCGCCCCATCGGTCTGTGGGAAGAGGACGGGATGCGGGCGGAACACGCCTCGGAGGATATCTGGCAGGCGGTCTGCGCCGCCGTGCGCGATGCCGTCGCCGGGGCCAATGTGGCGCCCGGCAGCGTGGCGGCGGTCGCCTTCGACGCGACATGTTCGCTGGTGCTGCGCGACACGTCTGATGCGCCCCTGCCGCTTGGCCCCGAGGGGCGCGACACCATCGCCTGGTTCGATCACCGCGCGGTGGCCGAGGCCGCCGAATGCACCGCCACCGGCCACCGCGTGCTGGATCACGCGGGCGGGACGATGTCGCCCGAGATGCAATGCCCCAAGCTGATGTGGCTGAAACGGCACCGCCCGGATCTCTGGCCCCGGATGGGTCGGGCGATGGACCTGACCGATTTCCTCACCTGGCGGGCCAGCGGGCAGGACCTGCGCTCGACCTGCACCCTGGTGGCGAAATGGACCCACCTGCCCCATGCGGGCGGCTGGCAGCGGGACTTCCTGGATGCCATCGGGCTGGACGACCTCGCCGCGCGCGCCAGCGTGCCCGCGATGCCCACGGCGCCGGGGACCGCCGCCGGGCCGCTCACCCCCGCCGCGGCGGATGAGCTGGGCCTGACCACCGCCTGCACCGTGGCCGTCGGGCTGATCGACGCCTTTGCCGGGACGCTGGGCGTGATGGGCGGGCTGGCCCCGCGCGACCGGGCCGGGGCGCTGGCGATGATCGCGGGCACCTCGACCTGCGTGATGAGCATGTCCGACATGGCCTGGCGCGGGCGCGGCATCTGGGGCCCCTACCCCGGCGCCATCCTGCCCGGGCTCTGGGTCAACGAGGGCGGGCAGTCGGCCACCGGCGCCCTGCTGGACCACGTGCTGCACACCTATGCGCCGGACCGCGATGCCTCGCCCGCCGCGCATCGCCGGGTGGCCGCGCGGATCAGCGCGGCGCTCGCACGGGAAGGCGGCGGCTTTGGCCGGGGGCTGGACATCCTGCCCGATTTCAACGGCAACCGCACGCCGCTGGCCGACCCGATGGCCTATGGCGTGGTCTCGGGCCTGACGCTGGACACGGGCGAGGGCGCGCTCGACCGGCTCTACTGGCGCGCCGCCGTGGCCCTGGCCCTGGGGCTGCGCCAGATCGTGGCCCAGATGGAAACCGGCGGCACCCGGATCGAACGCCTGCTGATCACCGGCGGACATGCCCGCAACGCGCTGCTGATGCAGCTCTATGCCGATGCCACGGGGCGCGAGGTGCAGCTGAGCACCCAGCCCGATTCCGTCCTGCTGGGCACGGCGATGACCGCCGCCGCCGCCGCCGGGCTGCACCCCGGCCTGCCCGCAGCCGCGCAGGCGATGGCCGGGCGGCCCGGCTGCCTGAAACCCGACCCGTCCCGCCGGGCAGGCTACGACAGGGACTACGCGGTGTTCCTGCGGATGCAGGCGCACCGGGCCGAACTCTCCGCTATGCCACGGTAAAGGACACGCATCTGCCCGGGACCGCACCTCGACGGACATCCCACATCCGAACCGACCCCGCGCCGCCCGACTGCCGCTGCGACGGCACCGTCGCAAGGGGGCTCTGCCCCCGCCGCACCTGCGGTGCGACTCCCCCGGAGTATTTTGGACGAGATGAAGCAAGGGGAGCGGTCCTCACCTTCCTCTTGCTCCAAATATGCCCGCCGGAGGCGTCAGACGCACCGCGCGGATGCGCGGTGCAAAACATCCTGTGCGCCGCAGGCGCTCCGCTCGGAGGGGGCCACCCCGCGGACCGCCCGGGGTCATCCGGGCCAAGCCACCGGTCCGGCCGGACCCCGCGGGCCGGTTCCGGCCCCCCGGCCTCAGCGCACGGACCGCAGAGAGCTGTCGAGCAGATGCTTCGTATAGGGATGCGTGGCCTTCATGGCGCGCATGTCCTCGACCCCCAGCAATTCGACCATCTCGCCGGTCTGCATCACCGCAACCTGCCCGCACATGTGCCCCACGACACCCAGGTCGTGCGAGACCATCAGATAGGTCAGCCCCCGCTCCGCCCGCAGGTCGGTCAGCAGGTTCAGGATCTCGGCCTGCACCGACACGTCCAGCGCCGAGGTCGGCTCGTCCAGCAGCAGGATGCGCGGCTCGGGCGCCAGGGCCCGGGCGATGGCCACCCGCTGCCGCTGCCCGCCCGAAAGCTGATGCGGGTAGCGGAAGCGGAAGCCCTTGCCCAGCCCGACATCCTCCAGCAGCCGGTCGATCCGGTTGTCGATATCGCCGAAGCCGTGCAGCTTCAGCGCCTCCGACAGCACCGCGTCGACCGTCATCCGGGGGTGCAGCGAGGCATAGGGGTCCTGAAAGACCATCTGCACCTGCTTGTAGAACGTCCGGTCCCGCTTCGCCCCCAGCGGGCGGTTCATGATCCGCATCGACCCGCTCCAGCTCGGCACCAGCCCGGTGATCGCCCGGAGCACGGTCGACTTGCCCGAACCGCTTTCCCCCACCAGGCCAAAGCTTTCGCCCTCGCCGATGCTCAGCGATACCTGCCTGACCGCGTTGCTGCGCGCCGCGCCCTCGCCGAACCAGACGGTGAGGTCGGATATCTCGATGGCCAGGGTCATAGCAGCGCACTCACCGAAGGCGCCTCGCGCCAGGCCGGGTCGCGCCGCAGCACGTCCAGCCGCTCGCGCGGCGACCCGAGGTTGGGGACAGAGTTCAACAGCCCGATGGTATAGGGATGCCTGGCCTCGTGCAGCTTGCCCGCCTGGCAGACCTCGACGATCCGGCCGGCATACATGATGACGATCCGGTCGCAGAAATTTGACACCAGGTTCAGGTCGTGGCTGATGAAGATCAGCCCCATGCCGCGCTCGGCCACCAGCTTGTCCATGATCTCCAGCACCTGCAGCTGGACCGAGACGTCGAGCGCCGAGGTCGGCTCGTCCGCGATCAGGATCTCGGGGTCGGGGATCAGCATCATGGCGATCATGATACGCTGGCCCATCCCGCCCGACACCTCGTGCGGGTATAGGTCGAACACCCGTTCGGGATCGCGGATCGCCACCGCGTCCAGCATCTCCAGCGCCCTTGCGCGGGCCTGGGCCATGTTGACCTTTTCATGGGTGCGCAGGGCCTCTGTGATCTGCCGGCCCACGGTCATCACCGGGTTCAGCGAGAACTTGGGATCCTGCATGATCATGCTGGCGTGGTGGCCGCGCAGCTTGCGCATCTCCTTCTCGCTGGCCGTCAGCACATCGGTGCCGGTCATGGTCAGCCGGTCGGCCTCGATCCGCCCCGGGGGGCGGATCAGCTTGAGGATCGCCCGCCCCGTCATCGACTTGCCCGAGCCGCTTTCGCCGACGATGCCCAGACGCTCCTTGCCGAGCGAGAAGGAGATGCCGCGCACCGCGTCGAAGATGCCGTTGCGGGTCGGGAACTTCACCCAGAGGTTTTCCACGTCGATCAGATTGCTCATCCCGTCGCCCCCGTCCGGCGCAGCGCGCGCCCTGTGGACAAGCCCGGCCCCATGCCCGCAGACGCGGCGCGATCCGCGCCCGGAGCGCCACCCCGCGGCCCGGCGGAGAGGGCGCCGTGACGCCTTTGCCAATCCTGACCCATCACTGCCCCCCTTTCGGGTCGAGCACATCGCGCATCCCGTCCCCCAGCAGGTTGAACGCCAGCGAGATGGCAAAGATCGCCAGCCCCGGGATCGTCGCGACCCACCAGTAATCCAGAAGGTACTTGCGCCCCTCGGAAATCATCGCCCCCCATTCCGGCGAGGGCGGCTGCGCCCCCAGCCCCAGAAAGCCCAGGCCGGCGGCCGTCAGGATGATCCCCGCCATGTCCAGCGTGACCCGGATCACCAGCGACGAGATGCACAGCGGCCAGATATGGCGCGTCACGATCCGCATCGGCCCGGCCCCCTGCAGCCGGATCGCGGCGATGAAGTCGGAATTGCGGATCGTCAGCGTCTCGGCCCGGGCGATCCGGGCATAGGGCGGCCATGCGGTGAGCGAGATCGCCAGCACCGCGTTCTCGATTCCCGCGCCAAGCGCGGCAACGAAGGCGAGCGCCAGGACCAGCCGCGGAAAGGCCAGGAAGATATCGGTGATCCGCATCAGCACCACATCGGCCCAGCCCCCGGCATAGCCCGCGACCGTGCCGATGATCAGCCCCAGAAGGGGCGCCACCATCGCCACCAGCAGCACGATGTAGATCGAGATCCGCGCGCCGTAGAGCAGCCGCGAATAGATGTCCCGCCCCAGGCTGTCGGTGCCGAAGATATGCCCGTCGAACCCCGGCGGCTTCAGCCGCTCGCCCAGGTTCTGGGCAAAGGGATCGTGGGTCGCCAGCACCGGCGCCAGAATCGCGCAGACGATGATGAAGACCAGGATGATCAGCCCGATCATCGTCAGCGGGTTCGAGCGCAGCGTAAGCCACCCCTGATACCACGAGGCCGCCCGCGCCTGCCGGCGCGAGGTCGGCGTTTCGGCCAGCAGCCAGGCGCGCAGGGTTGTCGGTTCGGTTGGCGTGTTCATTTCGACCTCGGATCGAAGAAGCGGTAGAGCAGGTCGGAAAAGATGTTCAGCGCCACGAAGATCACGCCGATCACCACGGTCCCGCCCAGGACCGAGTTCATGTCATTGGCCAGCAGCGAGGTGGTGATGTATTGCCCGATGCCCGGCCAGGCAAAGATGATCTCGGTCAGGACCGAGCCTTCCAGCAGGTTGGCATAGGCCAGCGCGATCACCGTGATCAGCTGGATGCGGATGTTGCGGAAGGCGTGGCGCCAGACGACCTCCCACTCGCTCAGGCCCTTGACCCGCGCGGTGGTGACATATTCCGCCGACAGCTGTTCCAGCATGAAGGACCGGGTCATCCGGCTGATATAGGCCAGCGAGAAATAGCCCAGCAGAGAGGCGGGCAGGATGATATGGCTGAAGGCATCCCGGAAGACGGCGAACTGGCCCTGCAAAAGGCTGTCCACCAGCAGCAACCCCGTCTGCGGCTGGACTATGCCCTGGTAGAAGATGCCCACGCGCCCCGGCCCCGCGACCCAGCCGAGGATGCCGTAAAACACCAGCAGCCCCATCAGCCCCAGCCAGAAGATCGGCATCGAATAGCCGACCAGCCCGACAAGCCGCGCGATCTGGTCGATCCACGACCCGCGCTTGACGGCGGCCAGCACGCCAAGCGGCACGCCGATGACCACGCCGATCAGCGTGCCCAGGGTGGCCAGCTCCATCGTGGCGGGAAAGGCGCGGGCGAGATCCTCGCTCACCTGTTTGCCGGTGCGGATGGAGCGGCCGAAATCGCCCTGCAGCACGTCGCCGAGGTAGATCCCGAACTGGACCAGCAGCGGCTTGTCGAGGCCAAGCGCGATATAGGTCGCGTCGTATTGCGCCTGCGTCGCCCGCTCGCCGATCACGGCCAGCACCGGGTCGACCGGCATCACCCGCCCGATCATGAAGGTTACGAACAGCAGGCCGAGTATGGTGAAGATCACCGTGATCGCGGTGCTGAGCGTCTTCTTGATCCAGGGCGGAATGGTCAGGGCCGCAGCGCCCGTGGTGCTGTCACTCATGCTCGGTCCGTCCTGCAATATGGGAAAGGCGCGCATCGCGCCGTGGCCCCGGCACGCGGGACCGCGGGCATGCCGCCGGGGATGTCGAACGCCTGCCCCGGGGGCAAGGTGCCGGGCCGGGGGCTGCCCGCCACGGGGGCGGCACGGGGCCGGATGCGCGCGCGGCGCGACAGGTGGCCGCCTCGGCCTGCCGGGGGACGGGATGGGAGGGGGGCGTCATCCGCCCTGCCCCGCGCCGGGCGGGCTGCGCGGCGGGCAGGCGGGCCACAGCCCGACCCCAGATAAATCCGAACCGGGCGGGCGGCAGATGCCGCCCGTCCGCATGATCCAGGAGCAAGGCCACTTACTTCGTGATGACCCAGTAGGACACTGCCGTCGTCGCGCCGCCCGCGACGAAGTTCTCGACACTGTCCGTCATCCCGTTCTGTTCGATCTGCTGGAACATGATGCCGAAGGGCGAGACCATCTGATGCTCTTTCTGCAGCTCCAGATACATCTCCTTGCGCACATCGGTGTCGTTCTCGACCACAGCGGCAAGGGTTTCCTCGCTCATCACGGGCAGGGCCCAGGCGTTGCGCCAGGCCAGCAGGCCGGTGGCGCCGGCCTCGTCCGAATTGTCGGGGTTGTAGGCAAAGGTGCCCGCGTTGGTGTTGGGATCGGGATAGTCCGGGCCCCAGGCGCCGAGGTAGATGTCATGCTCACGCGCGCGATAGCGGTCCAGCGTCTGTGCCCCGGTGCCCACGACCAGTTCGACCCCGATGCCCAGCTGGTCCCAGGTGTTCTGCAGCGACTGGCCGATGTCGATCCGCTCCTGCGCGTCGCGGACCGAAATCTTCAGGTCGAACCCGTCGGGGAAGCCCGATGCCGCCAGCGCGGCCTTGGCCTTGTCCATGTCGTAGTCGTAGGGCTTGTCCTTCAGCGCGCCAAGGAAGGTCAGCGGCAGGAAGGCCTCGTGCACCGTGTACTGGCCCTTGAGGAAGCTGTCGGCCATGCCCTGGTAATCGGTGGCGAATTTCAGCGCTTCCAGCACCTTGGGATCGGCCAGCGCTTCGTTCTTCTGGTTCGCGGACCAGTACATCAGACGGCCGCGCAGTTCGTCCACGATCTTCAGACCGTCGGATTCCATCACACCGGCCACGTCCTCGGGCGAGAGGTTGCGCGCCACGTCGATATCGCCGCGTTCCAGCATCAGGCGCTGCGTCGCGCTTTCCTGGATGTGCTGCACGATCACCCGTTCCATCGCCGGCTTTTCGCCGCCAAAGTTCGGGTTCAGATCCAGCAGGACGCTTTCGTTGGGCTTCCACTCGACGACCTTGTAGGGGCCGGAGCCGGCGGAGTTGTCGCGCAGCCAGGCATTGCCCATGTCGCCGTCGACCTCGTTCGCCATCACCGTGGCGCTGTCGACGATGCCGCCGATGGTGGCGGTCAGGCAGTTCAGCACGAAGGACTGGGCGTATTGCTTGTCCAGCGTGATCTTGAGCGTCCTGTCGTCGGTCGCGACGATGGTATCCTCGACGTTGTCGGCGCTAAAGCCGAACTGCGTCAGGATGAACGAGGGCGTCTTGTCCAGCAGCACCGCGCGGCGCAGCGAGAATTCGGCATCCTTGGCCGTCACCGGGTTCCCGGAAGAGAACACATGCCCCTCGGCCATGGTGAAGGTGATGGTCTTGCCGTCCTCGGAGATTTCCCAGCTTTCGGCCAGCTGCGGGCCATAGCCGGCATCCAGGTCCAGCGGGTCGAAGTTCACCAGCTTTTCGTAGACGTTGCGGGACACGTCGGCGCCCGCGAACTCGAAGCTTTCGGCCGGGTCCAGCGTCTTGATGTCGTCGATCCGGTTCGCGATCACCAGCATGTTCGGCGGGGTCTCGGCCAGCACGGGCAGGGCCGTGGTTCCAAGCAGGGTCGCGGTCAGTGCCACCCCGATCAGGCTTCGCATGTGTTTCATGGTCTTACTCCCAGTTGGTTGTCGGTCGTTGCCGGCGGCGGGTCGGTGACGATGTCATCCGGCCCGCATCATTCAACCCACGTCTTGCGCAGGACGCGCAACCAGTTCCCGTGGGTCAGTTTCGTCATCAATTCGGGGCCCACCCCGTGTTCAATCATCGCTGCCCGCAGATTGGGCAGACCGGCGCAATCGCCGATATCCTGCGGCACCAGGGCCCCGTCGAAATCCGAACCGAGGCCCACGCGGTCCTCGCCACAAATTTCGACCAGATGGTCAAGGTGACGCAGAAGGACGTCAAGACCGAAATCGCTGGCCATCCGGCCATCCGGCCGCAGGAAGGCCGAGGCGAGGTTGATGCCCACCATTCCATCGCTGTCGGCGATCTGGCGCAGCTGCCGGTCGGTCAGGTTGCGGGCATGGGGGGTCACTGCATGGGCGTTGGAATGGGTCGCGACCAGGGGCGCGTCGGACAGGGCGGCGATATCGTCCATGCCCTTCTCGTTGAGGTGGCTGAGGTCGATCATGATGCCCAGCCGGTTGCATTCCCTGACCAGCAGCTTGCCCGCCTCGGTCAGCCCGCCGCCGATATCGCCGGTCGAGGGGAAGCGGAACGGCACGCCCTCGGCAAAGACCGTGGGCCGTGACCAGACCGGTCCGATGGAGCGCAGGCCACGGGCATACATGCCCTCCAGCTCGGCGCAGTCGGGGCCGATGGCCTCGGCCCCCTCGATATGGGTGATGGCGGCCATGCGGGGCCCGGCGATGGCGGTCTCCAGCTCGGCCACGGTGCGGCAGATGTCGATGGCTCCGGCCTGCTCCAGCTCGGCCAGCACCTGGAACCCGCGTTCGGCGAAGGGGGCGGCCTCTGCATGGGGCACGGGCGGCGGCAGCGGCAGGTCGTAGGAGGGTTTGGACATCTCCTCCATCCGGAAGGCCCTGTCCGTGGGGCTGGGCACGTAGATCGCGAAGAAGCCGCCGGCGAACCCGCCCGCCGTGGCGCGCGGCAGGTCGATATGGCCGCTGTCATAGCCCTGCACCACATTTTCGACGGTGGCCTTGCCGGTCAGGATCTTCAGGACCAGATCGTTGTGACCGTCAAAGAATGGGGGAGTCGTCTCAGCGCTCATAGGTACCTCGCTTGGTGATCTTTCGCGCCGCCCCTGCCCGGCACTCGGGGAGCGTGCCGTGAAACCCATGACGATTGCAAGCATTTGCACGACGGACGGACGGGCGGGCCCGATGGCACCGCCACCCCCTGCCCGGCCCCCGCGCGGCGCGGGAGAGGCCGCGATATCGACGCGGACAGCGCTGTGGGCGCAGGTGTGCCTTTGCCCCGCCAACCTGCCCGGGAGCAGGGAGGACGGCATCCGCCGGGGCGGGGGTGCAGGAGCGGGTGCGCAAAGTGACGTTGCGTGATGTCGGCGTCCGCCTCAGCCGAAGGGAGCGGGCGAAACCTGCGGAAGGGTATGCGCAGGCCCGGTGTCGCCCCCTGCCCCGGCCTGCCGCAATGACCGAAGGACGGCGCGCCGCCCGGCGAGGCAACGCCCGCCGCGCAGCCGCGACTCAGGCGGGCAGGACGAAGGGCGGCAGGTTGCCGAAGGCCTCGCGCAGGGCCACGCCCCAGCCGTTCGAGATCGTCTCGAAATAGGGATCGTCGCGGTCGACGCGGCCCATGCGGCCGTTCGCCAGGCTGTCGGCCTCGTAGATGTGCCAGTCCAGCGGCAGGGCGACCGAGAGGTTCGCCTTGATCGTCGAATCGAAGGACACCAGCAGCAGCTTCATCGCCTCTTCAAAGCTCATCTGCCGCTCGTAGGCGCGGATGATGATCGGGCGGCCGTATTTCGTCTCGCCGATCTGGAAGAAGGGCGTGTCTTCGCCGGCCTCGATGAAATTCCCCTCGGGGTAGATCATGAACAGGCGCGGGGCGCCGCCCTTGACCTGCCCGCCCAGGATGATCGTCGCGTTGAAGGTCGCGTCGGCGCGCTGGCCTTCGTCGGCGTGGTTGGAAATCACCTCTTTCAGGGTGCCGCCGACCAGCCGGGCAACCTGGAACATGCTTTCGCATTGCAGGATGTCGGGCGAGCGGTCCGAGGGATGTTTCGACCGCTCCTGCAGCAGCGAAATCAGCGCCTGGGTGGTCGCCAGATTGCCGGCGGTCATCAGGGTGATGGAACGGTCGCCCGGCACCTCGAAGCTGTGCATCTTCCGGAAGGTCGAGATGTTGTCGACGCCCGAATTCGTTCTCGTGTCCGACATGAACACGATCCCGCGATCCAACTGGATACCCACACAATAGGTCACGTTCCGCCTCTGAACCTTTCGACTCGACCGGCGGAGTCTATTGCTGAACCTGCAGGGAAACGCAAAGCTCTTCTTGCGCATCGCCCTGCCGCAGCCCGTGCACTGGTGCCGCATCGGCATAGTCGCGGCCCACGGCGACACGCACGTAGCGGTCATCGGGGCAGACGGCGTTCGACACGTCGAAGCCGACCCAGCCAAGCCGCTCGATGAAGATCTCGCACCAGGCGTGGGTGGCGTCCTGTTCGGTCACGCCCTCCATCAGCAGATAGCCCGAGACATAGCGCGCCGGGCGGCCCAGCAGGCGGGCGGCGGTGATCATCACATGGGCATGGTCCTGGCAGACCCCCTTGCCCGCGACAACGGCCTCTTCCGCCGTGGTGGCCGAGGTGGTGGCCCCGACGGTGTATTCCACCGCTTCGCCAATCGCCTCGGACAGGCGGTGCATCGTGGCCAGCTGATCCTCGGCCACCTGTTTCTCGAACGGTTTCACCAGCTTGCGCAGCTGCGGACCGGGAGAGGTGGCCGCCGTCTTGGGCATGAAGACCCACAGCGGCATCAGCCCCTTGCCCATGCCGACGACGCCGTTGCGGTCCTCGACCTCGACTTCGCCTTCCGACACGATCTCCAGCTTTTCGGTCCCGGCCATCAGCACCAGGTCCACCGGGTTGCGGAACTGGTCCTCAAAGCTGACCTGTCGCTCGCCCCCGGTGAAGGTCGAGGTCCAGTTCAGCACCTTCTGACCGTCGGCCGTGCGCGGTGTCAGCCGGATCTGCTGCAGCGCGTAATACACCGGCTTGTCGTAGGTGTAGGTGGTCTTGTGAGAAATCTTCAGCCGCATCGCAACGCTCCCCGTTCACCCGTAGAAGCGGAAGTCTTCCTGAATCTGGCTGGCCAGCCGGGCGGTATCACTGATGCTGCTTTCCAGGAACTCGTGCAACCCCTCGTCGAAGATCGAGTCGATTTCCCTGTCGTTCAGCTTGGCATAGGTCTGCTGCGCGATCTCCAGGCTGGGCAGCGTGCCCGCGTGCTTTTGCGACAGATAGGCCAGGTTGCCCGCCAGCTTGGCATAGCAGAAGGCGAGCGAGCGCGGCATCCGCTTGTCCAGGATCAGGAAGGCCGCGATGGCCTTGGGCGAGCTGTCGGATTCGTTCAGCCAGCGGAACGACCGGAAGGCCGAGACCGAGCGCAGGATCGTCTCCCACTGGGCATTGTCCATCGACGAGCCGACGAAGGCGGCCGAGGGCAGCAGCACGTAGTATTTCACGTCGAGGATTCGCGCGGTGTTGTCCGCCCGCTCGACGAAAGTGCCGATCCGGGCGAAATCGAAGATCTCGTTGCGCAGCATGGTGCCGTGCAGGGCACCGCGCACCAGGCTCGACTGCTGCCGGACCGAGGTCAGCACCTCGGCCAGGTTCTTGACCGACACCTGCCGGGCCAGGGTCTGCTTGAGCAGCATCCAGGTCTCGTTGGTGGCCTCCCAGACCTCGGAGGACAGCGCCGTGCGCACCATGCGCGCATTCGAGCGCGCCGCCTCGATCGAGGACAGGATCGACGAGGGGTTGTCCTTGTCGCGCAGCAGGAAGTTGATCACATGCGCCTGGTCGAAACTGTCGTATTTCTGCAGGTAGAGATCGCGCGCCCCGGATGTGGTGACGATGCTTTCCCATTCGGATTCGGCCTGCTGCGAGCCGGTCAGCGCGATCCGGAACCCGGTGTCGAGCATGCGCGCGGTATTCTCGCTGCGTTCGAGATAGCGGAACATCCAGAAGAGGCCGCCAGCGGTACGTCCAAGCATCGGCATCAATCCCCCAGAACCCAGGTGTCTTTCGTCCCGCCGCCCTGCGAGGAGTTCACGACCAGCGATCCCTCCTTCAGCGCCACGCGGGTCAGGCCGCCTGCCGTGATATGTATCTTCTTGGGCGACACCAGCACGAAGGGGCGCAGGTCGACATGGCGCGGGGCCAGCCCCTTCTGCGTCATGATCGGCACCGTCGACAGCGCCAGCGTGGGCTGGGCGATGTAGTTCCCGGGCCGCGCCCGCAGCTTGGCCTCGAATTCGGCCAGCTCCTTCTTGGAGGCGGCGGGCCCGACCAGCATGCCGTAACCGCCCGAGCCGTGGACCTCCTTCACCACCAGTTCGGCGAGGTGGTCCAGCACGTATTTCAGGCTGTCCTCTTCCGAGCAGCGCCAGGTCGGCACGTTCTGCAGGATGGCTTTCTCGCCGGTGTAGAACTCGACGATATCGGGCATGTAGGAATACAGCGCCTTGTCGTCGGCGATCCCGGTGCCCGGGGCGTTGGCGATGGTGATGTTGCCCGCCCGGTAGACATCCATGATCCCCGGCACGCCCAGCAGGGATTCCGGGTTGAAGTTCAGCGGGTCGAGGAAGGCGTCGTCGACCCGGCGATAGATCACGTCGATCGGCTTGTAGCCCCGAATCGTGCGCATCGCGACCTTGCCGTCGACGATGCGCAGATCGCTGGCCTCCACCAGCTCGGCCCCCATCTGATCGGCCAGGAAGCTGTGTTCAAAATAGGCGGAGTTGTGGATCCCCGGGGTCAGCACCGCCAGCGTCGGCTTGGCCGAGGTGCATCCCGGCGGGGCGCTTTCGCTGAGCGAGCGGCGCAGCTCGGCCGGATAGGACGACACCGGCTTGACCCGCATCTGGGTGAACAGCTCGGGGAACATCTGCAGCATGGTCTCGCGGTTTTCCAGCATATAGCTGACACCGGAGGGCGTGCGGGCATTGTCTTCCAGCACGTAGAACTGGTTTTCGCCAGTGCGCACCAGGTCGGTGCCGACGATATGGGTATAGACCCCGCCCGGCGGCGAGACGCCGACCATCTGCGGCAGATAGGCCTCGTTTCCGCTGATGATATGCGCCGGCAGGCGCCCGGATTTCAGGATTTCCTGCTTGTTGTAGATATCCGCGAGAAAGGCGTTGATCGCCCTCACCCGCTGTTCGATCCCGCGTTCCAGCTGGCGCCATTCGCTGGCGGCGATGATGCGGGGCACGATGTCGAAGGGGATCAGCCGCTCGTCGGCTTCGGATTGTCCGTAGACGTTGAAAGTGATGCCTATTCGGCGAAAGAAGGTCTCGGCCTCGGCCGATTTCTTCAGCAGCGATTTCGGGTCCTCTCCCGAGAACCAGTCCGCGTACCGGGCATATGGGGCACGCGGCGCGCCGCCTGCCTCGCTCATCTCGTCAAAGAACTTTCCGTTGGTCATACCACCCCTTGCATCCCTCTCAGGGCCATTGCCTCGATCCTTGCAGGTCATTGGCCGGTTGGCGAGGGCGACCTGCCCGCGATCTGGCGTATTGCTCGCGGCAAGGCCCTTCTGCCATGATCTTGCGCAATTCCTGCACTCACACAACCCCTGACCGAATCGTGCGGGCCGCTTGCACCTATCTCTTTACCCTAGCCCGCTTTTTGCGCGCGACCAGAGCCTTGTCCGCGCGGCCCCGGCGCGACAAAGTCATGCCGCAGCGCCGCAGGAAAGCCTGTTTTTTGATCCTCTGGCGGGGTATGGAATGGCAATGACCGTCAAGCCCTTGCTTGCCGCATCATCCGCACCGTGTCATGCAGGGGTTCGTCCGCCTGGGACCGGGATGCCCAAAGGAATACCATGTCGATCAACGCCGCGATCTATCACCTGACCCATTACAAATATGACCGTCCGGTGACCCTGTCGCCCCAGGTCATCCGGTTGCGGCCGGCACCGCATTCGCGCACGCGGGTGATTTCCCATTCGCTCAAGGTCAGCCCCGGCGGGCATTTCGTGAACCATCAGCAGGACCCTTACGGCAACTGGCTGGCGCGCTTCGTCTTTCCCGAACCGGTGCGCGAGTTCAAGATCGAGGTCGACCTGGTCGCCGACATGTCGGTCTACAACCCCTTCGACTTCTTCGTCGAGGACACGGCCGAGGAATGGCCGTTCCAGTACCCCGCCGACCTGGGCACCGACCTGTCGATCTACATGACGCCGGAACCGATGGGCCCGCTGCTGGAACGGTTCATGAAAACCATCCCGCGCGATCACAAGCGCACGGTGGATTTCCTGGTGACGCTGAACGCCTTTGTCGCGAACCACGTCGATTACACCATCCGGATGGAGCCGGGCGTGCAGACGCCCGAGGAAACGCTGCAGCGCGTCTCGGGGTCGTGCCGCGACAGCTCGTGGCTGCTGGTGCAATGCCTGCGCAACCTCGGCTTTGCCGCGCGCTTCGTCTCGGGCTACCTGATCCAGCTGAAACCGGACCTGAAATCGCTCGACGGCCCTTCGGGCACGGATGTCGATTTCACCGACCTGCATGCCTGGGTCGAGGTCTTCCTGCCCGGCGCGGGCTGGATCGGCATGGATCCGACCTCGGGCCTGCTTGCGGGGGAAAGCCATATCCCGCTGGCCGCCACGCCGCATTACCGCACCGCCGCGCCGATCTCGGGCATGGCCTCCTATGCCGAGGTCGATTTTGCCTTTGACATGAAGGTCACGCGGGTCAGCGAACACCCCCGGATCACCAAACCCTTCAGCGACGAGGCCTGGGACCGGCTGAACGCGCTTGGCCGCAAGGTCGACGAAAGCCTGGCCGCCGGCGACGTGCGCCTGACGATGGGGGGCGAGCCGACCTTTGTCACCATCGACGATTTCGAAAGCGCCGAGTGGAACACCGCCGCCGTGGGTCCGCAGAAACGCGGGCTGGCCGATCAGCTGATCCGCCGCCTGCGCGACCGCTTCGCCCCCGGCGGGTTCCTGCATTACGGCCAGGGCAAGTGGTATCCGGGCGAGACGCTGCCGCGCTGGACCTTCTCGCTCTACTGGCGGGGCGACGGCAAGCCGATCTGGTCCGATGAATCGCTCGTGGCGACCGAGGATGCGCAGACCGGCGCCGGACCGGATGATGCCAAGGCCCTGCTGTCGGCCATCGCCGAGGATCTGCAGGTCGGCGGCGACTACGTCTATCCCGCCTTCGAGGATCCGGCCGAGTGGATCATCAAGGAAGGCAACCTGCCCGAGAATGTGACGCCCGAGAATTCCAAGCTGAAGGACCCCGAGGAGCGCCACCGCATCGCGCGGGTCTTTGAACGCGGGCTGACCACGCCTTCGGGCTACATCCTGCCGATCCAGGCCTGGCAGTCGCGCGCCACGGGCCGCCGCTGGCGGTCCGAGAAGTGGAAGCTGCGGCGCGGGCATATCTACCTGGTCCCCGGCGACAGCCCGGTCGGCTACCGCCTTCCGCTGGGCACCCTACCCTATGTGCCGCCGTCGCAATATCCCTACACCTATATCGTCGATCCCACGGTCGAACGCGGCGACCTGCCCGATTACCACGCCGAGGCCGAGATGCCCGACTCCACGCCCGAGCGGGCGCAGCCGGTGTCGGCACCCAAGGAGCAGTCGTCGGTTCAGGATGTGATCGAACAGGAGATCACCGAGATGGGCGGCTCGGTGCGCACCGCGCTGTCGGTGGAACCGCGTGACGGGCGGCTCTGCGTCTTCATGCCCCCGGTCGAAAGCATCGAGGATTACCTGGACCTGATCGCCGCCGCCGAACGCGCGGCCAAGAAGCTGGGCCTGCCGGTGCATATCGAGGGCTACGCCCCGCCGCACGATCCCCGGATGAACGTGATCCGCGTCGCCCCCGATCCGGGCGTGATCGAGGTGAACATCCACCCCGCCCACAACTGGGAAGACTGCGTCGCCACCACCCAGGCGATCTATGAAGAGGCGCGCGCCTGCCGCCTGGGCGCGGACAAGTTCATGATCGACGGCCGCCACACCGGCACCGGCGGCGGCAACCACGTGGTTGTCGGCGGCGCGACACCCAACGATTCCCCCTTCCTGCGGCGGCCGGACCTGCTGCGCTCGCTGGTGCTCTACTGGCTGCGACACCCGTCGCTGTCGTATTTCTTCTCGGGCCTGTTCATCGGCCCGACCAGCCAGGCCCCGCGGATCGACGAGGCCCGGCACGACACGCTCTACGAGCTGGAAATGGCGCTGGCGCAGGTGCCCGATCCCGGCGAGGGGCAGCAGCCCCCGCCCTGGCTGGTCGACCGGCTGTTCCGCAACATGCTGACCGACGTGACCGGCAACACCCATCGGGCCGAGATCTGCATCGACAAGCTGTTTTCGCCCGATGGCCCCACCGGCCGGCTGGGACTGATCGAATTCCGCGGCTTCGAGATGCCGCCGGATGCCAAGATGTCGCTGGCCCAGCAGGTGCTGATCCGCGCCATCATCGCCCGGCTGTGGCACGCCCCGATCAAGGGCAAGCCGGTCCGCTGGGGCACCGTGCTGCATGACCGCTACATGCTGCCCCATTTCGTCTGGGAAGACTTCAAGGACATCCTGCGCGACCTGGCCGACCACGGGTTCGACGTGGAACCCGAATGGTTCGTCGCCCAGTCCGAATTCCGCTTCCCCTTCTGCGGCGAAGTCACCTACGAGGGTGTCACCCTGGAACTGCGCCAGGCGCTGGAACCCTGGCACGTGCTGGGCGAAACCGGGGCCATCGGCGGCACGGTGCGCTATACCGACAGTTCGGTCGAGCGGCTGCAGGCCAAGCTGATCACCGCCCATCCGGGCCGCTACGCGGTGCACTGCAACCAGCGCAAGGTGCCCCTGGTCGAAACCGGCGAGGCGGGAACCTATGTCGGCGGCGTGCGCTTCAAGGCCTGGCAGCCGGCCGAGGCGCTGCACCCGGTGCTGCCGGTCAACGCGCCGCTGCATTTCGACATCTACGACACCTGGACCGGCCGCGCGCTTGGCGGCTGCACCTATCACGTCGCCCACCCGGGCGGGCGCAACTACGACACCTTCCCGGTCAACGGGAACGAGGCCGAGGCCCGCCGCCTGGCCCGGTTCCAGCCGATGGGCCACACGCCGGCCCCCTATCAACCCGCGCCGGACGAGGGGCACCCGGAATTTCCGACGACCCTCGACCTCAGGCGCGCGCCGGGGGTCTGACAACTTGGCCGCCCGGGCTGCCGGGTCCCCTGCCCGCCGTCCGGGCTGCCTGGCCGCTGCCCTGCGCCGCCGGGACCGGATGGCCTGCGGGAACCGTGCGGCCTGCCGGGCCCGGATGGTCTGCGGGCGCGCGGGATGAGGGAGCAGGCGGTGAACCAGGACACGGGCCGCATCGCCCAACTGCTGCGCGACTATGCCGTGCCCCCGGGCGTGGCCGACGAACTGCTGGACCGCAACGGCCAGATGCGCCCGGTCTGGACGCGCTTCATCCTGCAGCTGGCCGAAATGCCGGCGCGCGAGATCCCCGCGCTGTTTGCCCGGGGTGATCTCTACCTGCGCGATGCCGGGGTCTATTTCCGCCACTATTCGGAAAACGCCAAGGCGGAACGCGACTGGCCGCTCAGCCATATCCCGGTGATCCTGCATGCCTCGGAATGGGCCGAGATCGCGGATGGCCTGACCCAGCGGGCCGAGCTGCTGGAACAGGTGGTCGCCGACCTCTACGGCCCGCGCCAGCTGGTCGACAACGGATCGCTGCCTGCCTCGCTGATCGGGCAGAGCCCGGAATGGCTGCGCCCGATGGTCGGCATCCGGCCGGCGGGCGGGCATTTCCTGCACTTCCTCGCCTTCGAGATCGGGCGCTCGCCCGACGGGTCGTGGTTCGTTCTGGGCGACCGGACGCAGGCGCCCTCGGGCGCGGGCTTTGCGCTGGAAAACCGCATGGCGACCACACGGGTCTTCCCCGACAGCTTTGCCCGTTCCAACGTCACCCGGCTGGCGGGCTTCTTCCGCGCCTTCCGCGACGCGCTGGAGGGGCTGCGCGAAGAGGCCACCGAGTCCGGCCGCGCCCCGCACAACGCCCGCCCCGCGATCCTGACGCCGGGGCCGTCGACCGACACCTATTTCGAACATACCTACATCGCCCGCTACCTGGGCCTGATGCTGCTGGAGGGCGAGGATCTGACCGTGCAGAACGGGCAGGTCATGGTCCGCACCGTGGCGGGGCTCAAGCCGGTGTCGGTGCTCTGGCGGCGGCTCGATGCCTCTTTCGCCGACCCGATGGAGCTGAACGGCCATTCCAAGATCGGCACGCCCGGCCTGATCTCGGCGCTGCGCGAAGGCTCGCTGACCATGGTCAACGCCCTGGGCGCGGGCGTGCTGGAAACCCGGGCGCTGATGGCCTTCCTGCCGCGCATCAACCGGGCGCTGAACGGCGCGCCGCTCAAGCTGCCGAATATCGCCACCTGGTGGTGCGGGCAGGACGCCGAACGCGCCCATGTCGCCGCCCATGCCGAACGCATGATGATCGGCTCTGCCCTGTCCACCTCGCTGCCCTTCTCGGTCGAGGCCGACACCGCGCTTGGCGGCAAGTTCCAGAGCACCGCCGCCGGGGGGCATCACCTGCCGCTGGCCGACTGGATCGCCGCCAAGGGCCCCGACCTGGTGGGGCAGGAGGCGGTCAGCCTGTCCACCACCCCGGCCTGGGAAGAGGGGCGGCTGGTGCCGCGCCCGATGACTGTCCGGGTCTTTGCCGCCCGCACGCCCGAGGGCTGGAAGATCATGCCCGGCGGCTATGCCCGGATCGGCAGCAGCGGCGATGCGACCGCGCTGGCCATGCAGCGCGGCGGATCGGTGGCAGACGTCTGGATCGTCAACGACACGCCCACCCCGCAGGACAGCCTGATGCAGCTGGAACGCGGCCGGCTGCGGGACACGCAATCCGTCCTGCCCTCGCGCGCGGCGGACAATCTGGTCTGGCTGGGCCGCTACGTCGAACGCTGCGAGGGCACGATCCGCCTGCTCAGGGCCTGGCACACCCGGCTGGCCGAAACCGGCACCCCCGAGGCGCCGCAGCTGGCGGGGCTGGCCGACTACCTCGACGGGCTGGGGATCGAGCCGGAACACCGCGTCCCCGGCGCCCTGCTGTCGCAGCTGGACGCGGCGGAAATCTGCGCCGGCAAGGTGCGCGACCGGTTCTCGGTCGACGCCTGGGCGGCGCTGCGCGACCTCGCCCGCACCGCCCGCGCGATCAACGGGGAAAGCTATCCGGGCGACGACAGCGCCCGGGCCATGGGCGTGCTGCTGCACAAGATCACCGGCTTTTCCGGCCTGGTGCACGAGAACATGTACCGCTTTTCCGGCTGGCGCTTCCTGTCGCTGGGCCGGGCGCTGGAGCGGGCCGACCACATGGCGATGCTGCTGGGGTGCTTCACCGAAAAGGACGCCCCCGAAGGCAGCCTGGATCTGCTGATCGAGCTGGGCGACAGCGTGATGACGCATCGCCGTCGCTACCGCGTGGACAGCAGCACCGACACCGTGGTCGACCTGCTGGCGCTGGACGGGAACAACCCCCGTTCGATCCTGTTCCAGGTCGAGGCGATGCGCGACCATGCCGCCCGCCTGCCCGACGCCCGGATCAATGGCCGCCTGCAGCCGCTGGGGCGCGCGCTGCTGCGGATGGAAACCGACCTTGCCGCCTCGGACCCCGGGGACTGGCCGGCCGAGCGGCTGGCCGGGCTGCGCACCACACTGGCCGCGATCGCGCAGGATCTCTCGCGGGCCTATCTCGGGTAGGAACAAGATGCTCTACGATGTCGAACTGACGATCGAGCATGGCTACGCCACCCCGGCCGAGGGCGCGCGCACCCATGTCCACCTGATGCCGCTGACGGTGCCGGGGCGGCAAAGCCTGATCACCGGCATGATCAGCGCCACGCCCCTGCCCGACGAGCGGCTGGACCGCACGGATTTCTTCGGCAACCCGGTGACGGAATTTGCCTGGCGCAAACCGCTGGACGACCTTGTCCTGCACCTGCAGGCCCGGGTGCAGAGCTTTGCCGCGCCCTCGACCCTGGACCTGGCGCCCGACCTGCCCGGCTTGGCGCGCGAGCTGAATGGGGTCACTGACCTGGGCCCGCAGTCGCCGCACCATTTCCGCGCCGCCTCGCCCCGGGTGGCGCCCGCGCCCGAGATGACGCAATTCGCCCGTGACCTGCTCTGGCCCGGCATCACCGCGCTGCAGGCGGTGATCACCCTGGGCCGGGCGCTTTACGGCGAGATGACCTTTGACGCCAAGGCAACCGATGTGAACACGCCTCCGGCCGAGGCCTTTCGCCACCGCCACGGGGTCTGCCAGGACTTCACCCATGTGATGATCGCCTGCCTGCGCGGGATCGGCATCCCGGCGGGATATGTCTCGGGCTTCCTGCGCACCATTCCGCCGCCGGGCAAGGAACGGCTGGCCGGGGCGGATGCGATGCACGCCTGGGTCCGCGCCTGGGTGGGGATCGAAACCGGCTGGGTGGAATTCGACCCGACCAACGACCTGCTGGTGGGCACGGATCACATCGTGGTGGCCCACGGGCGGGACTATTCCGACCTGTCCCCGGACCGCGGTGTGTTGCGCACCTTCGGCGCGCAGGAAAGCAGCCAGGCGGTCGACGTGATCCCGGTGCCGGTCGCGGGCTGAGGGCAGTGGCCTGCGCCGCCGGACACGCTGGGGATATGGGCCGGGGCGGTTGTGCCGCTTCCAGCGTTGCGATCGCGGCGTGCACGCCCCTCGCGGCAAGGGACGAAATCCGCCGGGGCGAGATCAGGTCTCCGGCGCCGGTCCGGTGGCAGGTGGTGCGTGTCCGCAGTCTGACCGTTGTTCGCAGTGCCCCCGACGCGGGACGCGGCGGCCTGGTGAGGCATCGCCCCGGTTTTCCGGGGAAAGTGCAAAGTGCGGAGGTGGGAGGGGGGCCAGTCTTACCATTGTCCGCAGTTCCCCCGACGCGGGACGCGGCCGCCTGGTGAGACGTCGGCCCCGTTGGCCAGGGGAAGTGCAAAGTGCGGAGGTGGGAGGGGGCGCTGCCCCCGCCCGCGCTGCGCGCGGACTCCCCCGGGATATTTCGGGCCAGAGGAAGCCGGGGAACCGCGCACGGCCCCGGCGGGCGGGGTCAGCGGGCGGCTTTGGCCAGGGCGGGCAGGATCGTGCTGTCGAGCACCCTTTGCGTGATCGGGCCGGCGACGCGCAGCAGCACGGTGCCGTCGCCGTCGATCACATAGGTTTCCGGCACGCCGTAGACGCCCCAGTCGAGCGCCATGCGCCCCTCGCGGTCCTGGCCCGCGGCGGCATAGGGATTGCCGAGCTCCTGAAGGAAGCCGAGGGCCTTGGCCGGGTCGTCCTTGTAGTTCACGCCGTAGATCGTGAGGCCCCCGTCGCTCAGATCCTCGAGATGCGGATGTTCGACCCGGCAGGGCGCGCACCAGCTGGCCCAGAAGTTGACCAGCTTGACCGTGCCGTCCCTCAGCACCGCGTCGTCGAAGCCGGGCAGATCGCCCAGGGGCGTGACCGCCACCGCCGGCGCTGCCCGGCCCGCCAGGGCTGAGGGCAGTTCGTCCGGGTTCTCGCGCTGCATGCCGATGAAGAACATCGCGGCCAGCCCGGCGAAGAGCACCGGCGGGGCGAGCATCAGAAGGCTAGGCCGTGCCATCGCGCCGCGCCTCCACCCGGTCCAGCGCCCGTTTCACCCGGCGCGCGCGCCAGAGGCTTGCCACCACCAGCGCCGCCAGCAGTGCCAGCGAGGCCCCGTAGGCGCTGAGCACGGCGCCCGCGTATTTCCCGAGTTCAGGCATCATCCCATGCGCTCCCGTGCCAGCAGGGCCCGCATCCGGCGGGCACGGATTTCGGTGCGCGTGCGCAGCAGCACCAGCGCCAGGAACAGCAGGACGAACCCGGCGATGCAGACCAGCAGCGGCTGGTAGAAGACATCGGCCACGTTCTCCTCCTTGTCGAGGCTGAGCGAGGCGCCCTGATGCAGCCCCTGGTTCCAGAAGTTCACCGCATAGCGGCTGAGGATCGCAAAGACCGAACCGACGATGCACAGGACCGAAGTCAGATCGGCCGCGGCATCGTCATTGTCGATCGCCGCCCAGAGCGCGATATAGCCGAGGTAGAACAGGAACAGGATCAGGAAGGAGGTCAGCCGCGGATCCCAGGCCCACCAGGTGCCCCACATCGGCTGCCCCCAGATCGCCCCGGTGACCAGCGCGATCAGCGTCATCACCGCGCCCACCGGCGCCGCCGCCCGGGCGGCCAGGGCGCTGACATGGTGGCGGCGGACCAGCCAGATCAGCGAGGCCACCAGCATCATCAGCCAGGTGTTGATCGCCATCAGGGCCGAGGGCACATGCAGGTAGATGATCTTGACGGTCGAGCCCTGGCGGTAGTCGTCCGGCGTCAGGAAGAAGCCCCAGGCCAGCCCGACCACCAGCGCGATGCCGGCCAGTGCGGCAACCCACGGCAGGACCACGTCGGTGGTCGCCATGAACTTGCGCGGATTGGCATATTCCCAGATCGAGCCCATGGCGCTCCCTTACCGCAGTCCCCGGTCACCTGCCAGTCACATCACCGCAGGTTGACCCTGAGTACCGCAGCCGAGGCAAAGGGCAATAGCGCGATGGTGCCGCAGGTGATGCCCGCCAGCAGCAGCAGCGGCGCCTGCGGGTCCAGCCCCTGAGCCCCGCGCCGCGCGACCTCGGCCCCGAAGATCAGCGTCGGGACATAGAGCGGCAGCACCAGCAGCGACAGCAGCAGCCCGCCGCGTTTGATCCCCACGGTCAGGGCCGCGCCGAAGGTGCCGATCACACTCAGCGCCGGGGTGCCGAGGGCGAGGCTCAGCGTCAGCCACAGGTAACCCGGGCCCGGCAGCGACATCAGCAGGCCCAGCACCGGGGCGGCCAGCACCAGCGGCAGGCCGGTGGTCAGCCAATGGGCCAGCGCCTTGACGACGGCAACCGCCTCCAGCGGCAGGGGGGCGGTGGCGATCAGGTCCAGCGAGCCGTCCTCGAAATCCAGCGCCAGGATGCGGTCGAGCGACAGCAGGCAGGCCAGCAGCGCCCCGAGCCAGAGGATGCCCGGCGCAATCCGCGAGAGCAGCGCGGTCTCCGGGCCGACGGCAAAGGGGACCAGCACGGTGACGATCAGGAAGAACGCGAGGCCCAGGCCAAAGCCGCCGCCGGCGCGGAAGGCCAGGCGCAGGTCGCGGAGCAGCAGGGCGCTCACGGGCGGCACTCCGGCGCGGGCCCCTGCGGGGGGAGCGCATGGCCCCGGAGCGGTGTCGGCCGGGTCCCGCGGCGCGCCTGCGCAGGCGCGAACGGGCGTATCAAACGGCCCTGCCGCGGCATCGGCAAGGCTCTGCAGCGCCCGTGTGTGTGCGCCTGCCTGGGCAGTGAACGGCCCCGTGGCACCGTCGGCAATATCTTGTGGCACGCTGGCGCGGGCCCCTGCAAAGGCCCGGCCGGTGCAACATGCGGGAAGGTCCACCGACGCGCGCGCCGCAAAGCCACGTGGTGGACGATCCACCCGCGATACCGCCCGGCGCTGGCCATACTCTCCCTCGCCTGCCCGGCAGCGGGCAGCGCGGCCGCAGGCCGGAGGAACCGCCCCGCCTCGGGACCGGCACAGGCCCAGGACTCCCGGCGGAGACCTTGGCCCTGCCCGGGCCCGGAGGCAGGCATCATGTCACAAGAACCGCCCCCCCTCACAGGAACGCCTCGTCGAAACCGTCCCGCGCGGCGCGTGGCACGGCCCGGAACGGGGCCAGCTCCAGCACCCGCGCCTCGATCCCCAGGTCGATATGCGTCGCCATCAGCGCCAGCCCGCCCCCGGCCAGATGCGCACGCACGGCCTCGGCGAACATCGCGACGGCCTCGCGGTCCAGCGAGACCGTCGGTTCGTCCAGCACCCAGACCGGCCGCCCGGTGACCATCAGCCGCGCCAGCCCCAGCCGGCGCTTCTGCCCGGCCGAAAGCTGCCCGGCCGCGCGCTCCGCCAGCGGGTCGAGCGCAAAGGCCGCGAGCGCCGGGGCGATGTCGCGCAGCCCGTGCAGCCGCGCCCAGAAGGCCAGGTTCTCGGTCACGCTCAGAGTGGCCTTCAGCCCGTCGGCATGGGCGGCATAGGCCATGCGCTCGCGATCCAGCGAGACCCGCCCGGCCAGCGGCGGCTGCAGCCCGGCAAGGGTTCTGAGCAGGGTCGTCTTGCCGATCCCGTTCGGCCCGCGCAGCACAAGCGCCTCGCCGGGGCCAAGCGCAAAGCTCAGCCCTTCGAGCACCGGAATGCCCCCGCGCGCAATCGCGAGATCCTCGACGACCAGGTCCATCCTGCCGGGATAGCGGGAACCGCCCCGCCAGGAAAGACCCGTTCCCCCGCTTCCTCTGGCCATAAATATCCCCGCCGGAGGCTTCGGGGCGGAAGGCCACCCCTTGCGGGTGGAATTCCGCCCCGACCCCCTGCGCGACGCCGCCAGGCAGCGCCACCTCAGCCGTGGCGCGCGAAAGTGGCCGGCCTGCGGCCGGCAAAGCCTCCGGCGGGAGTATTTTGGACGAGATGAAGACGGATCGTCACACCGGGATCAGGGCGGCCGCGACGCGCCGGCCCTCCGACAGCAGGACGTTGAAGGTGCGGCAGGCGGTCGGGCTGGCCATCGGTTCAACCCCGATACCGGCCTCCTCGAGCGGGGCGCGCAGGGCGGCGGGCACGGGGGCGATATCCGCCCCGGTGCCGATGAAGATCACATCGACATGGCCGCGCAGATCCAGCAGGGGGGCGGGGTCGGTGAGGCCCGCCCAGGGATCGACCTCGGTCGCGGTGACGAGGATCGGGCCGGAATGCACCTCTCCGCCGATGCGGAAGAAGCCGGGGCCGTAGCCCTCGACCGGTCGGGCGTTGGCATAGTCGATCTCGGTCAGGCGCATGGGGTCCCTCCCCTCTGGCGCGGGATCAGTCGAAGACCGGAAGGCTCGACAGGATCGCCAGCGCGATGGTGACATAGGCCGCGAGGCGGAATTCCCGCTCGCGCTCGGGCCGGAACAGCATCTGCCCGACCGTCGAACCCAGAAGGTAGGGCAGCGCCATGGCGAGGCCAAGCCAGATCGCCCGCATCGTGACCAGATCACGGGCAAACAGGCTGGCAATGACCCCGATCTCGAAAATCGCGAAGGCGACGATCACATTGGCCCGGATCGCCGGGGCCCGCGCCTGGCCCGCCAGGTAGAACAGCACCGCCGGAGGACCCGAAAGCCCCGTCGCCCCGCCCATCAGCCCGACCGCCCCGCCCACGGCGGCGACCCCGGGCCGGGACACGCGGCCCCGGTAGCGCAGGCCCGACAGCAGGGCCAGCAGCGTGGCCGAGGCGATGGTGGCGAGGGTCCAGCGCAGCACCTCCTGCGGCACGGCGGTCAGCACCCAGGTGCCCAGAGGCGCGGTGACAAGGGCGGCAAGGCCGAGGATCGCGGCCTCGGAGCGGTCGGCCTCGCGCAGCGCGCGGGGCAGCAGGACCGGCCAGCTGAGCACGCCGACAACCGCCATCATCACGATGGCCACCGGCAGCGGCATGATGGCGGCGGCCACCGGCATCATGATCAGCGCCGCGCCAAAGCCGGAGAAGCCGCGCACCAGCCCGGCCACCAGCACCGCCAGCGCGAGAAACGGCAGCCCCGGCGTGGCAAACGCCGCGGCCAGCCCCTCAGGCATCGATATTGGCGAACTGGTTGCCCTTGTTGGCGTCGGGCTTGGTCCAGTCCCGCTTCACCCCCAGCCAGAGCACGATGTTCTTGGCCACATAGACCGAGGAATAGGTCCCGACCACGACGCCCCAGGTGATCGCGAAGACGAAGCCGCGGATCACGTCGCCGCCCAGCACCAGCAGCGCAATCAGCGCCATCAGCGTGGTGCCCGATGTCATCAGCGTCCGGCTCAGCGTCTCGTTGACCGAGAGGTTCATCACGTCCTGCAGCGGCATGGTCTTGTATTTGCGCAGGTTTTCCCTGAGCCGGTCAAAGATCACCACCGTGTCGTTGATCGAATAGCCGATGATCGTCAGCAGCGCCGCGATGGTCGCCAGGTCGAACCGGATCTGCAGGAGCGAGAAGATGCCCACCGTCAGCAGCACGTCATGGAACAGCGCCGCCACGGCGCCGACCGAGAACTGCCATTCGAACCGCAGCCAGATGTAGAACAGGATCGCCGCCAGCGAGACGCCCACGGCGATGAAGGCGGTCTGGATCAGCTCTCCCGAGACCTTGGGCCCCACGGATTCGACCGAGGTGAACCTGATCGTGCTGTCGACCTGCTGCAGCGCGGCCTCGATCCGGTTGACGGTGTCGGTGGCCACGCTTTCCTGGCCGTCCTGCGCCTGAACCCGGATCATGGCCACATGCTTGTCGGGGCCGAACGAGGGGTCGAACACTTCGGAGATCGAGACATCGCCAAGGTTCAGCGGCTGCATCGCGTCGCGATAGGCGCCCACATCCACCGCCACGCTGCTTTCGGTGCGCAGAGTCGTGCCGCCGCGGAAGTCGATGCCGAAGTTCAGCCCGACCGTGAGCCACAGGATGAGGGATGCGATCATCGCCACGACCGAGACGCCGAAGGTGGCGTAGCGGTACTTGAAGAAGTCGATGTGGGTTTCGTCGGGGACCAGTCTCAGCCGCATCTCACACCTCGATCGTTTTGGGACGGCGACGTTCGAACCACATGACGATCAACAGCCGGGTGACCCAGATCGCCGTGAAGACCGAGGTGACAATGCCGATGCCCAGCGTGACCGAGAACCCCCGTACCGGGCCGGAGCCCAGGGCGAAGAGGATCACCGCGATCATGAAGGTGGTGATATTGGCGTCGACAATGGCGCTGAGCGCCCGGTCATAGCCCAGCTCGATGGCCCGTGCGGGCCCGCGCGCCGTCTTCAGTTCCTCGCGGATGCGTTCGAACACCAGCACGTTGGCGTCCACCGCCATGCCGATGGTCAGCACGATGCCCGCGATGCCCGGCAGGGTCAGCGTGGCCCCGATCATCGACAGCAGGCCAAAAATCAGCCCCACGTTGGCCAGCAGCGCGAGATTCGCGAAGATGCCGAACAGCCCGTAGGACGCCACCATGAAGATCAGCACGCCGGCGAAGGCCACGATGCAGGCCAGCTTGCCCGCCGCGATGCTGTCGGCGCCCAGTTCCGGGCCGATGGTCCGCTCTTCCAGGAAATCCAGCCCCGCCGGCAGCGCGCCCGCGCGCAGCAGGACGGCCAGGTTGGTGCTTTCCTCGACCGAGAAATTCCCGGTGATGATGCCCGATCCGCCGGCGATATGGCTCTGGATCACCGGGGCCGAGATCACCTCGTCATCCAGCACGATGGCGAAGGGGTTGCCGATATTGGCCGCCGTGTAATCGCCGAACTTGCGCGCCCCCGTCGGGTTGAACCGGAAGGTCACCGCCGGGCGGCCGTTCTGATCGAAGGAGGGCTGCGCATCCACCAGCTCCTCGCCGGTCACGACGGGCGTGTCCTCGAGGATGTAGAACACCCCTTCCTCGTCCAGCGAGGGCAGGACCTCCTGCCCCGGGCCGGCACTGGCATCGGCGCTGGCCGTGCGGCTCACCACCGGCTGGAAGGTCAGCTGCGCCGTGGTGCCGATGATCTGTTTCAGTTCGCTGGCCGATCCGATGCCGGGCACCTGGATCAGGATCCGGTCCGCGCCCTGGCGCTGGATCGTCGGTTCGCGGGTGCCGACCTCGTCGATCCGGCGGCGGATGATTTCGAGCGACTGGCGCACGGTGCGGTCGTCGGTCGCGGCGCGTTCGGCCTCCGACAGGGTCACGACCAGAATGTCGCCCTCGGCGCGCACCTCGATATCGCTGGCCCCGGCCCCGGTCAGCGTCGTCACCGGCCGCGCCAGATCGCGCACCAGCTGCACCGCGCGGGCCATGCCGTCGGCATCGCCGATGCGCACGCGCAGCTCGTCGGGCTTGCCCTCGACCAGGCGGATGGTGCCGACCTGCTCGCGCGCGTCGCGCAGGCGGTTGCGGATCTCGGGCCACATGCCCTTCATCCGCGACTCGTAGACATCGGCCACCCGGACCTCGGCCAGCAGGTGCGCCCCGCCGCGCAGGTCCAGCCCCAGGTTCACCAGCCCCGTGGGCAGGTACGAGGGCCAGGTGCTGTCCTCGACCCCCGAGGCGATCGCATCGTTATGCCCCTCGACCCGGGAATAAAAGGCGTTCGGCAGAGCCAGAAGCAGGCCCGCCGCGACGACGAGCCAGATCAGGATGCGCTTCCACAGATCGATCTGAAGCATTCAGGCGGCCCTCCCGGGGTCAGGAATTGGCCGGCTCGGTCTTGCTGAGAACCTGCGCGATGGTGGATTTCACGACGCGGATCTTGACGCCCTCGGCGACCTCGACCTCGACCTCGTTGTCGTCCTTGACCTTCGCGATCTTGCCGATGATGCCCCCCTGGGTGACAACCATGTCCCCGCGGCGGACGGCATTCACCAGCGCCTGGTGCTCCTTCACCTTCTTCTGCTGAGGGCGGATCAGCAGGAAGTACATGATCGCGAAGATCAGGATCAGGGGGACGAACTGGGCGATGGCGCTCCCATCCATTGGGGGGGTCTCCTTGGTTGCTGCGGGGGCCCCCCGCGAATGTGGGCGGAACCTATGGTCGGCATGGCGGAATTGCAAGGCGGGAAAGGGGTGCCGGACCCGGGTCAAAGGGCCTTCTGCGACGGTGCGACGCGGGCCGGGCGGCTGCGGGTTTTCCTTTGCGAAACCGGCGGGGCTGGGTAGGCTGACGCGGGGCGGCGTCAGGGATGGGGGTCAACGGTGCCATGAACGGGAACATGACGCTGACAGTGCCGCTGTCCGAGGCGGCATTCTGGACCTTGGTCTTCGCGGGGTCGGTGATCGCCCTGTCCGTCCTCGTCTGGTGGATCCTGCTCCAGCGATCCAACAGCTACCGCCTTCCCCGGGACTGGTCGATCAAGGCGCTCGCGGCCTTTGCCAGCGCCCTGACCCCGATCTGGGCCGCGCTGATCGCCTTCGTCCTCTATGCCCTCTGGCGCCTGGTCTGGGCCTTTCCCCACAGCGACGAGGGCGCGCCCGGCGTCTCGGTCCTGTGGGGCGCGCTGAGGCTGGAGGGAAGCGGCGGCGCGGATGACCTGCGCTGGCACGTGCTGGCACTGGTCGGCCTGCTGACCGCGCTGGCCGGGCTACTGGGCATTCCGATGGCCCTGATCCGGGTGACGACCACCGAACGCCAGACCCGCGCGGCCGAGGAAGGGCTGATCACCGAGCGGATCAACACCGCCGTGCAGGGCCTTGGCGCCGAAAAGAAGGTGGACCGCATCGGCCGCCCGGTAACCGTCACACAGGGTGCAACCACGGACACACGCATCGAATGGCAGACCCAGACGCTGGGCCTGGACAACGGGGAAACCGTCACGGAACGGGGCGACTGGCAGGTCTTTTCGGAAACCCTGCCGAATCTCGAGGTGCGCATCGGCGCCATCTACGCGCTGGAACGCATCGCCCAGGACAGCGACCGCGACCACGTGCAGATCATGGAAATCCTCTGCGCCTATATCCGCGAAAATGCGCCGGCAAAGGATGCGCCCCCGAACCCCAAGATGATCTGGGATGCGGCCTGGAAGCGGTTGGAAGGTGACGGCGCCGACGAAGGTGAAATCCCCCACCGGATACAGACAGAGACAGGGATTTCGCCGGACATGATCGAGCCGAATGCATTGGCATCCTGGGGGCGGGCGCGTGCCAAACCCAGAATCGACGTTCAGACCGCGATCACGGTCATCGGGCGGCGCAGCCTGCGGCAGATCGCGCTGGAGGCCGCTGCGCAATCAAGCACACGCCGGAAGGACTATCGACCCGATCTCCGCGATACGAACCTTCAATTAGCGGACCTGAGCGACCTCGATCTTCGGACAGCACTTGTCTCAACGTCGCGCTGCGAAGGGGCGAACCTCTGGGGGGCGCAGTTGCAGGGGGCGAGCCTCTGGGGGGCGCAGTTGCAGGGGGCGCGCCTCAGGGAGGCGCAGTTGCAGGGGGCGCGCCTCTGGGGGGCGCAGTTGCAGGGGGCGCGCCTCAGGGAGGCGCAGTTGCAGGGGGCGGACCTCTGGGGGGCGGAGTTGCAGGGGGCGGACCTCGGGGAGGCGCAGTTGCAGGGGGCGGTCCTCAGTGATGCGCAGTTGCAGGGGGCGAACCTCGGGGAGGCGCAGTTGCAGGGGGCGCACCTCGGGGAGGCGCAGTTGCAGGGGGCGGACCTCACGGGGGCGCAGTTCTCAGACACAACGGCTTTTTATCCGGCTACTCTCCGAGGTGCCGGGCTGAAGGCGGTTGACCTCTCCATGCTCGCGCTCAACGCGGATCTCTTCAAGGACACTTTTGGTGACAGCGACGTGACCCTGCCCGAGGGCTATCCCTGGCCCGAAGACTGGCGCCCGAAAGATGCAGAGCCCCTCCAATTGTTCGAATTCGAACCCGAATGGCGCGCCTTCCAGGATCGCATCGGCTACGTCCCCGACCCCGCCGGACGCCGCTGAGGTCATCTCGCCCGTTCCGCCGCGCCCCGGCCCGCGCGCCGGGGTCTCGCCCTGTCCGCGCACCGTGCGGCCCCCATCCCAACCTGCCCAGTTACACATCCCGCCGTTTTGCGGCATAACCCGCCCACGAATCCGTGCCCAAAGGAGAGAACCCATGCACGACATCCGAATGATCCGCGAGAACCCGGCCGCCTTCGACGCCGCCCTGTCCCGCCGCGGAGCCTCGGCCATGTCGTCGGAGATCCTCTCCCTCGACGAGGCCCGGCGCGCCCGCATCCTCGCCGCCGAGACGGCGCAGGCCGAACAGAACAAGGCCTCCAAATCCGTCGGGGCCGCCAAGGCCAGCGGCGACGAGGCCGAGTTCGAGCGCCTGCGCGCCCTCGTGGCCGACAAGAAGGCCGAGATCGCCGCGATGCAGGACGAGGCCAAGGCGCTCGACGCCCAGCTCACCGACCTGCTGTTGGGCATCCCGAACCTGCCGCTGGACGAGGTGCCGGACGGCGCCGACGAGGCCGACAATGTCGAGCTGCGCCGCCACGGCTCCATCCCGAACTTCGCCTTCGACCCGGTGGAGCATTACCAGCTCGCCGGGGTGCAGCAGGGGATGGATTTCGAAACCGCGGCCAAGCTGTCGGGCTCCCGCTTCGTGGTGCTCTCGGGCGCGGTGGCGCGCATCCACCGGGCGCTGGCGCAGATGATGGTCGACACCCATGTCGACGAGAACGGCCTGACCGAGACCTGGACCCCGGTCCTGGTGCGCGAGGAGATGATGCTGGGCACCGGCCAGCTGCCGAAGTTCGGCGAAGACAGCTATCAGACCCGCGAGGGCTGGTGGCTGGTGCCGACCGCCGAGGTGACGCTGACCAATATCGTCAACGACACGATCATCGCCGAAAGCCATCTGCCGCGCCGTTACGTGGCCCATACCCAGTGCTTCCGCTCCGAGGCCGGCAGCGCGGGCCGCGACACCGCCGGCATGCTGCGCCAGCACCAGTTCGAAAAGGTCGAGATGGTCTCGATCACCCGCCCCGACGCCTCGCTGGAGGAACAGGAGCGGATGACCCGCTGCGCCGAGGGGATCCTGGAAAAGCTCGGCCTGCCCTACCGCACCGTGGTGCTCTGCACCGGCGACATGGGCTTTGGCGCGCGGCGGACCTACGATATCGAGGTCTGGCTGCCGGGGCAGAACACCTATCGCGAGATCAGCTCGGTCTCGGTCTGCGGCGACTTCCAGGCCCGGCGGATGAACGCCCGCTTCCGCCCCGAAGGCGGCGGCAAGCCGGAATATGTGCACACGCTCAACGGTTCGGGCCTCGCCGTGGGCCGGACCCTGATCGCGGTGCTGGAAAACGGCCAGCGGGCGGACGGCTCGGTCGCCCTGCCCGCGGCGCTGCACCCCTACCTCGGCGGGCGCACCACCCTGACGCCCGAGGGTCAGCTCGCCTGACCCACGGAGCCGTCGGCGCACAGGCCGGCGGCCCACCCTTTCGCCCCGGCTGATGGCACATCCCCCGGCACCTGACGCCGCCAGGACGTTGCGTCACGGCCACGCGGGGCCTGAACCCGATCCGCCAGTCGCGCGTTGACCGGGCATGCAACCTGTCAAAGCCCTGCTCACCCTCATCGCCGCCCTGGCCTTTGCCCTGTCGCCGGTTGTCACCGGCGGCTTCGCGGGCTTCAGCCCCGAGCAGTTCCCCGTGCCGCAGTTCGCCCCCCCGATCCAGCCGGCGGGCTGGGCCTTCTCGATCTGGCTGCCGATCTATGCCTGGCTGATCCTCTCCGCCGGCCTCGGCCTGCTGCGCCATGCCCGCGATCCGGACTGGGACCGCCCGCGCTGGCCGCTGCTGGCCAGCCTCACCCTCGGCGCGGCCTGGGTGCCGCTGGCACAGGCCTCGCCGGTCTGGGCCACCGTGCTGATCTGGGCGATGCTGGCCACGGCCCTGGCCGCGCTGATCCGCACGCCGCTGCGCGACCGGGCCTGGCTTGCCTGGCCCATCGGTCTCTACGCGGGCTGGCTCACCGCCGCCTCCTGCGTGGCCAGCGCGATCCTGGCCACCGGCTACGGCGCCGCGCCGGTGGTGCCGATCCACGCCGCATTCATCCTGCTGGCCCTGGGCATCGGGCTGATCACCCTGCGCTTCACCGCCTCGGGCCGCGCCTATGCCGCGGGCCTCGGCTGGGCCCTGGTCGGGATCCTCGCCGCCAATGCCAATCCACCGCTCTGGCCCATCCTCGCCATGGCAGCCGCAGGGCTTGTCCTGCTGGTCACGACGGCCACGCGCCACCCGTGAGTCGGGACCGGGTCAAGGATGGCCGCAGGCCACCGCGCGCCAGCGCGGCCCGTCCTTGACGCGAGCGCGACTCGCAGAACACTCGACACGGGCGCGTTCAGGGCAGACCTGCCCCTGAACCGCTTCTCGGCAAATCTCCCGACCCATCGACCGGACCCGCCACCAGCCCCCGGGGCGTCGCCGCGCAGATGTCAGAACCGGGAATGCGCGGCAGCGCTCAACTGGATCACGCCCCGTCCGGGGGCTGGGGCAGCCGGCCCGCCGCC
The DNA here is from genome assembly GCF_009789075.1 of Pseudooceanicola pacificus. Taxonomy (GTDB): domain Bacteria; phylum Pseudomonadota; class Alphaproteobacteria; order Rhodobacterales; family Rhodobacteraceae; genus Pseudooceanicola; species Pseudooceanicola pacificus. The sequence continues at coordinate 178,886 of NZ_WNXQ01000005.1, read as the reverse complement.
TCCAGCGCCAGCGGCGACAGCCCGGCCCCGCCGGCGGCCACGATCTCCAGCAGCTGCACCCGCATCCGGGGCTCCCAGAAATCCGACAGATGCGCCGCGACACGCTCCGCCCGGTCCTCCCCGGGCTGGGTGGCAAAGAAGGTGGCGATCTGGTTCGCCATATAGACCAGTTTCTCAGGCGACATCGGCCCCTCCGGCAATCCTCTCGGGCCCCGACCACAGGTCGAACCCGCCTTCGCGCGCGAAACAGGCCAGCGTCAGCCCCGCCTCACCCGCCATCCGCACCGCCAGCGCGGTCGGAGCGGAAACCGCGACCACCACCGGGAGTCCGGCCATCGCGCATTTCTGCACCATCTCGACCGAAACCCGGCTGGTCAGCACCGCCGCGCCCGAGGCCGGATCGCCCGCGCCCCGCGCCAGCGCCCCGATCAGCTTGTCGAGCGCGTTGTGCCGCCCCACATCCTCGCGCGCCAGCACGATGCCCTGCCCCGGCACCAGGAACCCCGCCGCATGGACCGCGCGGGCGCGGTCGTGCATCGGCTGGCTGGCGCGCAGCGCCTCGGGCGCGCCGGCGATCTCCTCCACGCCGAAGCGCAGGTCCGAGACCACCGCCGGCAGGTCGCGCATCGCCTGTTCCAGCGAATCCAGCCCGCACATTCCGCAGCCCACCGGCCCCGCCATCATCCGCCGCCGCGCGCCGAGCGCCTCGGCCCGGTCGGCGCGCAACCACATCCTGAGTTCGATGCCCTGCGCATGCGGCACGACCTCCAGCGACTCGATCTCGTCGGCGGCGCGCACGATCCCCTCGGTCAGGCAGAAGCCGACCGCAAAATCCTCCAGATCCGCGGGCGAGCACATCATCACCGCCTGGGACGATCCCTGACAGACGAGAGAGACCGGCACCTCCTCGGGCAGCGCCCGCAGCGCGGGCACCCGCCCGCCCGCATGCACCGCCGTCATCGGCAGGGAGGCCAGCCCCTTCATCATTCCGCCGCGGGCAGGATTCGCCGGGCCTGTTCGGCCTGGGCGGCATAGTCCTCCTGCCAGTCCGTCGGCCCGTTGGAGGCCGAGACCTGCACCGCCGTCACCTTGTATTCCGGGCAGTTCGTCGCCCAGTCCGAAAAATCGGTGGTGATCACATTGGCCTGCGTGTCCGGGTGGTGAAAGGTCGTGTAGACCACCCCGGGCGAGACCCGGTCGGTCACATGCGCCCTGAGCGTCGTTTCGCCCGAGCGCGAGGCGAGCTTGATCCAGTCGCCCTCCTTCAGGCCCCGGTTCTCGGCATCGTGGGGATGGATCTCCAGCAGGTCCTCGGGATGCCAGGCGGTGTTTGCCGTCCGCCGGGTCTGGGCACCCACGTTGTACTGCGACAGGATCCGCCCCGTGGTCAGCAGCAGCGGAAAGCGCGGGCCGGTCTTTTCGTCCGTCGCCACGTATTCCGTCACGATGAACCGCCCCTTGCCGCGCACGAAACCGTCCACATGCATCAGCGGCGTGCCGTCGGGGTTGGCCTCGTTGCAGGGCCACTGGACAGAGCCCTTCTCCTCCAGCACCTCGTAAGTCACCCCGGCGAAGGACGGCGTCGTCGCCGCGATCTCGTCCATGATCTGGGCCGGGTGGGTGTAGTGCCAGTCCGCGCCCATGGCATTGGCCAGCAGCTGCGTCACCTCCCAGTCCTCGTAGCCGTTGCGCGGGGCCATGACCCGGCGCACCCGGTTGATCCGGCGTTCGGCATTGGTGAAGGTCCCGTCCTTTTCCAGGAAGGTCGAGCCCGGCAGGAAGACATGGGCGTAATTCGCCGTCTCGTTCAGGAAGAGGTCATGCACGATGACGCAGTCCATCGCCGCCAGCCCCGCCGCGACATGTTTGGTATCCGGGTCGGACTGCAGGATATCCTCGCCCTGGCAGTAAAGCCCCTTGAAGGTGCCGTCGACCGCGGCGTCCAGCATGTTGGGAATGCGCAGGCCCGGTTCGCTGTCGATCTCGACGCCCCAGAGGGTTTCGAAAATCTCGCGCACCTCGGGGCCCTTTACATGGCGATAGCCCGGCAGTTCATGCGGGAAGGAGCCCATGTCGCAGGAGCCCTGCACGTTGTTCTGCCCGCGCAGCGGATTCACCCCCACGCCGGGGCGGCCGATATTGCCGGTCAGCATGGCCAGGTTGGCGATCCCGATCACGGTGGTCGAGCCCTGGCTGTGCTCCGTCACGCCCAGCCCGTAATAGATCGCCCCGTTGCCGCCGGTGGCAAACAGCCGTGCGGCGGCGCGCAGCTCGGCCGCGGGAACGCCGGTCAGCAGCGCGGTCGCCTCGGGGCTGTGGCGCGGGTCGCTGACGAATTCGGCATATTCGCTGAACTCGTCCCAGTCGCAGCGCTCGCGGATGAACGCCTCGTCCATCAGCCCCTCGGTCACGATCACATGCGCCATCGAGGTCACGACCGAGACATTGGTGCCGGGCCGCAGCGGCAGGTGATGCGCGGCCTCGACATGGGCCGAGCGCACCAGGTCGATGCGGCGCGGGTCGATCACGATCAGCTTGGCGCCGGCCCGCAGCCGCTTCTTCAGCCGCGAGGCAAAGACCGGGTGCCCGTCGGTCGGGTTGGCGCCGATGACGATGACGACATCGCTATCCTCGACACTGTCGAAATCCTGCGTCCCCGCGCTGGTGCCGAAGGTCTGGCCCAGCCCGTAGCCGGTGGGCGAATGGCAGACCCGGGCGCAGGTGTCGGTGTTGTTGTTGCCAAAGACCGCGCGGGCGAGTTTCTGCACCAGGTAGGTCTCTTCGTTGGTGCAGCGCGACGAGGTGATCACCCCGATGCTTTTCTTGCCGTGGGTCTCCTGCAGCCCGCGCATCCGGGTGGCGGCAAAGCTCAGCGCCTCCTCCCAGGTCACCTCGCGCCAGGGCTCGTCGATCCGGTCGCGGATCATCGGGTTCAGGATGCGGTCCTTGTGGCTGGCATAGCCATAGGCGAAACGGCCCTTCACGCAGGAATGGCCCCGGTTCGCCTTGCCGTGACGATAGGGCACCATGCGCACCAGTTCGTCGCCGTTGAGTTCGGCCTTGAAGGAGCAGCCGACGCCGCAATAGGCGCAGGTGGTGATCACCGACTTGTCGGGCGTGCCCATCTCGATCACGCTCTTTTCCTGCAGCGTCGCCGTCGGGCAGGCCTGCACGCAGGCCCCGCAGGACACGCAGTCGGAGGACATGAAATCATCCCCCGGCATCCCCGCCTTGACCCGGCTGTCGAACCCGCGCCCCTCGATCGTCAGGGCAAAGGTGCCCTGCACCTCTTCGCAGGCCCGCACGCAGCGCGAGCAGACGATGCATTTGGCGGGATCGTAGGTGAAATAGGGGTTGCTCTCGTCCTTGGGGATGTAGCGCGGGTTGGCCTCGCCCCCGGGTGCGCGGGCACGGATGTCGCCCTGGGCCAGGGTGCCGCCGATTGCGGCGTAATGGTTCTGCCCGGGCGTGTAGCGCACGTCGCGCAGCCCGACCATGCCGGCCATGTCCTGCAATTCGCAATCGCCGTTGGCGGCGCAGGTCAGGCAGTCCAGCGGGTGATCGGAGATATAGAGCTCCATCACGCCGCGGCGGATCTTCTTCACCCTGGGGGACTGGGTATGCACCACCATCCCCTCGGCCACCGGCGTGGTGCAGGAGGCGGGCGTGCCGCGCCGTCCCTCGATCTCGACCACGCAGAGCCGGCAGGAGCCGAAGGCCTCGACGCTGTCGGTGGCGCAGAGTTTCGGGATCCTCAGCCCGGCCTCCATCGCCGCGCGCATCACGCTGGTGCCCTCGGGCACCGTGACGGGGAACCCGTCGACGGTCAGGGTGACGCTGACACCGGAGCGGGAGAGCGGCGTGCCCATGTCCCAGTCCTTGGGCGGAATGATGAAATCCTTCATGATCTCAGCCTTTCCCGGCGCGTACATGCGCGACGATTGCATTGGCATGGCCGTGGCCCAGCCCGTGTTCGGTCTTGAGCCAGGCGACGGTGTCCATGTGCTTCTCCCCGGGCCGGGCGGCGACGAGGGAAAGCCAGTGGTCGATGGGCTGGCCGTAGGTCTTCTCGATCGAGGGGAAGTAGGAGGCGGGGCCCTTTACCTTGTCGGTCATCGCGGGGTGCTCCTTGTGAAACGGTCCTGGCGGGGGGACAGATGGACACGGGAGGGGGCTCTGCCCCCATCGTCCCTGCGGGCCGATTCCCCCGGAGTATTTCTGACGAGATGAAGCAGGGGGCCGCGCGCCGGGCCCGGGCGGTGCGCGGGATGGCGGGCGGGGCGATGTTCCCGCAGGGGACAAGCGCCGGGCGTCATTCCGCGGCCTCTTTCGCGACGGGGAAATCGGCGGGGAAGTGGCGCAGGGCCGACATCACCGGATAGGGGGTGAAGCCGCCGAGGGCGCAGAGCGAGCCGTCCTTCATCGTGTCGCAGAGATCCGTCAGCACCTCGACCGCCGACGCGTCGCCGCGCCCGATCCGGTCGATGGTCTCGACCCCGCGCACGGCGCCGATCCGGCAGGGGGTGCATTTGCCGCAGCTTTCCACCGCGCAGAATTCCATCGCGAAGCGCGCCATCGCCAGCATGTCGGCCGTGTCGTCGAAGATCACCACGCCGGCATGGCCGATCAGCCCGCCCTGCCCGTCGAATTCCTCGTAGCCGAAGGGCGTGTCGAACAGCGTCTCGGGGAAATAGGCCCCGAGCGGCCCGCCGATCTGCACCGCCTTGACCGGGCGGCCCGAGGCGGTGCCGCCGCCGATTTCGTTGACCAGCGTGCCGAGGCTCATGCCGAAGGCGGTTTCGAACAGCCCGCCGTGTTTCACATTGCCCGCGATCTGCACCGGGATCGTGCCGCGCGACCGGCCCAGGCCGAAGTCGCGGTACTGCGCCGCGCCCTTTTCCAGGATCACCGGCACCGTCGCCAGCGAGATCACGTTGTTCACCACCGTCGGCTTGCCGAAGGCGCCCTGCAGCGCCGGCAGCGGCGGCTTGGCCCGGACCACGCCGCGCTTGCCTTCGAGCGAGTTCAGCAGCGAGGTTTCCTCGCCGCAGACATAGGCCCCCGCGCCGACACGGATTTCCATGTCGAAGGCGCGCCCCGATCCCAGGACCGAGGCGCCCAGCACCCCGGCGGCGCGGGCGCGGCGCAGGGCCTCTTGCATCACCTCGATGGCATCGGGATATTCCGAGCGCAGGTAGACGAAGCCCCGGGTGCTGCCCGTGGCCAGCCCGGCGATCGCCATCCCCTCGACCAGCGAGAAGGGATCGCCCTCCATGATCATCCGGTCGGCAAATGTGCCGCTGTCGCCCTCGTCGGCATTGCAGACGATGTATTTCTGGTCGGCCTCGGCCTTGCGCACCGTGTCCCACTTGATGCCGGTGGGAAAGCCCGCCCCGCCCCGGCCGCGCAGCCCGCTGTCGGTGACCTCGGCCACCAGCGCCTCTGGTGTCATTTCCAGCGCGCGGCGCAGGCCGCTCAGCCCGCCATGCGCCTCGTACTCCGCCAGCGACAGGGGGTCGATCAGCCCGCAGCGGGCAAAAGTCAGGCGGGTCTGTTTCGCAAAGAAGGGAATCGCCTCGACATCGCCGAGGGCCAGCGCGTGATCCCCGAACGCCGCGTCGAAGAGGCCCGGCACATCCGCCGCGCTCACCGGGCCAAAGCCGGTGCGGCCCGCCTCGGTCTCGACCTCCAGCAGCGGCTCCAGCCAGACCATCCCGCGCGAGCCGTTGCGCACCAGGTCCACCGTCAGGCCGCGCGCCGCGGCTTCGCGCAGGACGGCCTCGGCCACGGCATCGGCGCCAAGCGCACGGGCGGCGGCATCGCGGGGGACATAGACCTTCATGCCGCGCCCTCCGCCACCAGCGCCTCGATCCGCGCGGCGTCGACGCGGCCGTGCAGCCGACCGTCGACCTGCGCCGCCGGGCCGCAGGCGCAGAGCCCCAGGCAATAGACCGGCTCCAGCGTCACGCCGCCCTTGCTCTCGCCCCAGCCGATGCCGAAGGTCTGCATCACGGCCTCGGCCACCGCCGCCCCGCCCGAGGCCTGGCAGGCCTCGGCCCGGCAGAGCCGCACCACCCGGCCCGTGACCGGCGCGTCGCGGAAATCGTGGTAGAAGGAGACGACGCCGTGCACCTCGGCCCGGGTCTGGTTCAGCGCCTGAGCGATGCGCGGCACCGCCGCCTGCGGCACATGGCCAAAAGCGGCCTGCAGCGCGTGCAGGATCGGCAGCATCGGCCCTTCCATCGACATATGCGCCGCGACGATGGCGTCGATCTCGGCCTCGGAGGGGGGGGTGGATGGGGACATGGCGCGCTCCGGCGGGTGGGCTGGCTGTGCCGTGGTTCTCGCGCCGCTTGATCGTAAAATCAATATCGCATTTCCGTCAGACGATAGACAGGCTCTATCGTGCCGAGACGCCCGCCAGGCCCCGCCCGGCCTCGATCAGCGCCTCCACCAGCGGCGTCTGCGGCGCGCGCCAGGGTGCTATCAGGCCCACGGCATGGGGTGCGCCGCCGTCGCGCAGGGGCACCACCGACACGCCGCGCCCGCGCGCCAGGAATTCGGCCAGCTGCCGGGGCAGCACGGTGACCCATCCGCCGCGCTCCACATGGCTCATCAGCACCACGGTGGAGTTCGATTCGATCCGCGCCTCGGGGGCCACGCCGGCCTCGATCAGCTTCTGGTTCACGATGCGGCGGTTCTGCATCTCGGGGGTCAGCAGGCAGAGCGGCACGCCGCCTAGGTCGCCCCAGTCCACCGACTCACGCGCCGCCAGCGCCGCGCCGGAGCCGCAGACCACGCAATATTCCTCGCGGTAGAGCGGGACCGAAAGGACCCGGCCCAGGGGTTCGTTGTCGAGGTAGGTGACCCCGGCATCGGCCTCCAGGTTCTCGATCATGGCGAGGATTTCGGTGGAGGAGCGCGACAGCACGATCAGCCGCACCTCGGGATGGGCGGCGCCGAAGGTGGCGGTCAGGCGGGCGGCCTCGCTCAGCGCGGTCGGCACGACGGCCAGGCGCAGGGTGCCCGAAAGCCCCCGGTGCACGGCGCGCATCTCGTCGCGCAGGGCCCGCGCCTCGCCCACGATCCGGCGGGCCCGTTCCAGGGTGCGCACGCCCTCGTCGGTCAGCCCGCCATAGCGCGATCCGCGCCGCACCAGCTGCACCCCGAGCTGCGATTCCAGCTGCTTGATCCCGGCCGACAGCGTCGGCTGGGTGATCCCGAGGGTTTCTGCGGCACGCCCGAAATGCTCCTCGCGCGCCAGGGCGATCAGCATTTCCAGCTTGTCGATCATGCCCGCCCCCGGCGGGCCGCACCGGGCCGGGGCGGCGCCATCACCTGGGCCGGGACTTGCCGGACCCGCGGCCGGGCGCCTTGGCCGGCCCCTTGTCCAGGTGCTTGCGCAACTTCGAGGGCCCGGGCTTCTTGCGCGACTGGTAGGGGTTGCGATCGCCCTGCCCGCGCATGTGCAGGCGGATCGGGGTGCCGGGCATGTCGAACCCCTCGCGCAGCCCGTTCACCAGGTAGCGGGAATAGCTCTCGGGCATCTTGTCGGGATGCGAGCACATCACCACGAATCCGGGCGGCCGGGTCTTGGCCTGGGTCATGTAGCGCAGCTTGATCCGCTTGCCCTGCGGCGCGGGCGGCGGGTGCGCCTCCAGCATGCCGCTCAGCCAGCGGTTCAGCCGCGCGGTCGACACCCGGCGGTTCCAGACCTCATGCGCCTTGATCACCGCGGCGCGCAGCCGGTCGAGCCCACGTCCCGTCTTGGCCGAGACGGTGACCAGCGGGGCGCCGCGCAGCTGCGGTAGCAGGCGTTCGAAGGCCTCCTTGAGGTCGCGCAGCTTCTGCTGCTTGTCGTCCTCGATGTCCCACTTGTTCACCGCGACCACCACGGCGCGGCCCTCGCGCTCGGCCAGGTCGGCGATGCGCAGGTCCTGCTGCTCGAAGGGGATGGCGGCGTCGAGCAGCACCACGACCACCTCGGCGAATTTCACCGCCCGCAGGCCGTCGCTGACCGAGAGCTTTTCGACCTTGTCCTGCACCTTGGCCTTCTTGCGCATGCCGGCGGTGTCGAAGATCCGCATCGGCAGGCCGTCCCAGTCGATCTGCAGAGAGATCGCGTCGCGGGTGATCCCGGCCTCGGGGCCGGTCAGCAGGCGGTCCTCGCCCAGGATGCGGTTGATCAGGGTCGACTTGCCGGCATTGGGCCGGCCCACCACGGCGACCTGCAGGGGCCTGGCGGTCGAGGGGCGCCAGGCTTCCTCGGCGGCGCCCAGGTCCAGCTCCTCGCTGCCGTCGTCCTCAGGCAGGAAGATATCGGTCTCGGGCGCAGTTTCGGCGGCAGCGGCGGCTTTCGCGGCAAAGGCATCCGAGATCGGCATCAGGGCGGCATAGAGATCGGCCATCCCCTCGCCATGCTCGGCCGAGATGCGCAGCGGCTCGCCCAGGCCCAGGGCATAGGCCTCGATCAGCCCGGCATCGGCGGCGGCGCCCTCGGCCTTGTTGCAGGCCAGGATCACCCGGGGCGCGCGCTTGCGCAGCAGTTCGGCAAAGAATTCGTCGGTCGGTGTCACACCGGCGCGGGCATCCAGCACGAAGAGGCAGACATCCGCCATGTCCACCGCCCGCTCGGTCAGCTTGCGCATCCGGCCCTGCAGGCTTTCGTCGGTGGCTTCCTCCAGACCCGCCGTGTCGATCACGGTGAAGGTCAGGTCGCCCAGCCGGGCCTCGCCCTCACGCAGGTCGCGCGTCACCCCGGGCTGGTCGTCGACCAGCGCCAGCTTCTTGCCAACCAGCCGGTTGAACAGCGTCGACTTGCCGGCATTGGGCCGGCCGACGATGGCGAGGGTGAAGGACATGGCGGGCTCCGCAGGGTTACGAGGGGCCGCGATACAGGAATTGAACAGCTTCGGAAAGAGGGATGCAACGGCACCGTCGCACCCGCCGGACCGCTGCCGGGGGCGCTGCCCCCGTCCGCCGCTGCGCGCCGGACTCCCCCGGAGTATTTGCAACGAGATGAAGCAGGGGCGATCCACCCGGCTTCATCTCGTCCGAAATACTCCCGCCGGAGGCGGACCCGCGAGACCCCGAACCCTGCGCAGCGCCAGGCGCCGCGATGCCGGTGCAGGTCCCTGCTCCCTTGCGGGCCACGGGGGGCGGAGGCGGGACGGGGCGCGGGGGCGGCCGGCCCCCTGCCCTGTCCCGGTGCCGTCAGCGGTAGGCGTAGAGCATGCCCTTGGTCGAGACCGCGTAGAGCGTGCCGCCGGCCACGACGGGTGCGACCGTGGCGCCGCCGGGCACCTCGATCGAGCCGCGCGGCGCGCCGGAGGCCGGGTCGTAGAACCGCAGCCAGCCGTCGTTCGAGGCGATGACGATCCGCCCCCCGGCCAGCACCGGGCCGTAATGGGCAAAGACCTCTTTCTGCCGCCTCGGCCGGTCCTTGACGAAGAACGGCAGTTCGGCGCCCCAGATCCGGTCGCCGGTGGCGGCGTCGAGGCGGAGCAGTTCGTTGCGGTCCGAGATCAGGAAGACCGAGCCGCCGGCCACCCAGACCGGGCCCAGCGGGCCCTCGTCCGCCGTCCAGAGCCGCTCGCCGGTCGAGACGTCCAGCGCCGCGAGCCGCCCGGACTGGGCGCCGACATAGACGGTGGAGCCCAGGACAACCGGATCGCCGGTGATATCGCTGATGTTCGCGCGGGCATAGCCCAGGCGGCGGCCGCCGACGATGACCTCCCAGGCCCGCAGCCCGCCGTTGCGGAAGGCGCCCTGCACCTCGCCCGAGCCGAAGCCGAAGATCGCGTATTTGTCGGTCAGCGCCGGGGCGGGCCCGCCCAGCACGTTGTTGGAGTCGGGCGCCGAGGAGAGCTGCCAGCGGATCCGGCCGGTATCGGCCTCGATCGCCCAGGCGGTCGCATCGCCCGCGACGAGGTAGACCACGCCATTGGCGAAGGTCGGCGCGCCATTGCCCGCGGCCTGCAGCTCCTGCTGCCAGATCACCGCGCCCGTGGCCGGGTCCAGCGCGGTCAGCCGACCGAAGCCGGACGAGACGTAGAGCCGCCCGCCGCCCACGGCCAGCCCGCCGCCGGTGGCGTCGCCGGCACCGTCGGTCGAGGGCACGAGATCGGCCTGCCAGAGCGTCGCGCCGGCGGTGGAGGTGGCGGTCACCTTCGCCTCGGCATCCAGGGTGAAGACGCGGCCGCCGGCCACCACGGGCTCGGCCGTGATCCGGTTGCGGCGGCTGTCGCCCGCGCCGATCGGCGCCGACCAGGCCAGCACCGGCGCCGGGCCGAGTGCGGGATTGTCCGTCCGCGTGGCCGGCGTGCCGGGCCGTTGCAGCCAGTCGGCATTGTTGCGGGCCGCGGGCAGGCTGATCGGCAGGGACCGGTTGCCCTGGCGCGCGGCCAGGTCTTCCACCGGCGCGCCGGTGCTCAGCGCCGCGCGCAGGTCCTCGCGCTTGCCGGGCAGGATCACCTCGCGTTCGTCGCAGGCCGCCGTCACCGCCAGCACCGCCACCATTGCGGCCCGCACCAGCCATCTGCCCCGCACCGGGCCAGCGCCCGCGCTACCGGCGCCCCTCGCCATCACTGCCTCAGCCATCTGTCGCGGCCCCAAGTTCATTCACTGCCTGCCGCCGCACCATCCGGTGCAGCGGGATCGGCCCCAAGCGCCACAATCAACTGAGACGCCCGTTGACGCAAGCCCGTGGTCAGTTCCGCATCCTCCAGGATCGCGCGCAGGCGGGCGATGGCCTCGTCGGTCTCGCCGGCCTCGACATAGGTCAGCGCGATCTGCTCGTCAGCCAGCAGCCGCAGGGCCGAGCCCGAGTTGGCCAGAGCCTCGTAATCCGCCCGCCGCTCGGCCGGATCGCGCTGCCCGGCCTGCAGGCCAAGCGCCTTGAACCGGGCGATGTCGCGGTAGATCTTCGGCAGGTCAGACGACCCGGCCACCTGCATCAGCGTGTCTGCGGCGCCTTCGGGATCATCGGCCGCCGCGGCCTCGCTCGATTCCAGCAGGCCGCGGATCGCCTGCTGGCCCGGGGTCGTGGCGTCGACCGCGTCGAGGGCGGACACCCGTTCCGCGGGCGTGTCCTGTTCCAGCGCGGACAGCAGCGCATCGCCAAGAGCCTGGGCCGCCGTGCGCTCCTGGGCCTTGCGGTATTCGTTCCACGCCGCCCCGGCGACAACCACCAGAACGACCAGGACCGCGATCCAGCCATACCGGCGGATCAGCCCGAACAGCCGGTCGCGGCGGACCTCCTCGGTGACCTCGTCGATGAAACTGTCCGTTTGGCTCATGCCCGGCCCCCCTTGATTTCGGCCCCTCTTACAGCTTTGCCCTGGCGCTGCCAAGGTCTGCGGACAGGCTGGGCACAGTGGCGACAGATGGCAGGATCCGTTGCGTCAAACCGAAATGCGGCGTTGCAGAAATGTCGAATTTGAACTACACGGTTCAGAACTTCGCTGCTGCCCGCTTGTATCGTGGCAGCGCGTTCCTAATTGGCTGTGCAATGCCCGGCGCGGGCGACGTTTCAGGTTGAGCGACTCATGCGACTTCTTCCCCTACTGACCGCCGTGCTGGTGACAGCGACGCTCTACGCCGTGATCATCCAGCGCGATGCCCTGATGGCCTTTGCCCGGGGCGAGGGGCTGGACCGCTCGATCGCCATCGCCCGGGGCGAGGCCGAGCCGATGACCGCCGAAGCCGCCGAGGTGCCCGCCGCCGCCGGGGAATCCCCCGCCGACGGGGAAGCAGCGGCGGCCGGAACCCCTGCCCCCGCCGGGGAAGACGCCGCCCCGCCCCACAAGCCGGTGCGCGTGGTCGCCATCCACAGCCAGGCGCGCGAGATCGACGGCGCCGTCATCCTGCGCGGCCAGACCGAGGCCGTGCGCCAGGTCGAGCTGCGGGCCGAGACCTCGGGCCGGGTGATTTCCGATCCGCTGCGCAAGGGCGCGCTGGTTGAGGCGGGCGAGTTGCTCTGCGAGCTGGACCCGGGCACCAGCAACGCCACCCTGGCCGAGGCGCAGGCCCGCCTGGCCGAGGCGCGCGCCGCCGTCCCGACCTCGCAGGCGCGGGTGGAAGAGGCCCGCGCGGTGCTGGAAGAGGCCCAGATCAACGACAATGCGGCGCGGAAGCTGTCCGAAGGCGGCTATGCCTCGGACACGCGCGTCGCCTCGACCAAGGCCGCCGTGCGCTCGGCCGAGGCGGCTGTCGCCTCTGCCGAATCCGGGCTGTCGAGCACCCAGGCGGCGATCCAGGCGGCCGAGGCCAATGTGGCCGCCGCGACCAGCGCCATCGACAAGCTGGCAATCCACGCCCCCTTTGGCGGTCTGCTGGAAACCGACACGGCCGAGCTCGGCTCGCTGCTGCAGCCGGGCAACGTCTGTGCCACGGTGATCCAGCTCGACCCGATCAAGCTGGTCGGATTCATCCCCGAGACCGAGATCGGCCGCGTGCAGACCGGCGCCCGCGCCGGGGCCCGCCTGGCCGCCGACGGGCGCGAGGTGATCGGCAAGGTCACCTTCCTGTCGCGGTCTTCGGACCCGCAGACCCGCACCTTCCGGGTCGAGGTCGAGGTCGCCAATGACGATCTGTCGATCCGCGACGGCCAGACCGCCGAGATCGGGATCGAGGCCGAGGGCGCGCTGGCGCATCTGCTGCCGCAATCGGCGCTGACGCTGAACGATGACGGCGCGCTTGGCGTGCGCACCGTCGCCGCCGACAACACCGCCGCCTTTGTCCCCGTGAAACTGCTGCGCGACACGCCGCAGGGCGTCTGGCTGACCGGGCTGGAGGACAAGGCGGACGTGATCGTCATCGGACAGGAATTCGTGGTCGCGGGCGTGCCCGTCGTGCCCTCGTACCAGGAAGCGACCCAATGACCGGAATAGTCGACTGGGCCGCCTCGCGCGCCCGCATGATCCTGGCCTTCATCGCCGTCTCGCTGATCGCGGGCGGCTTTGCCTATGTCAGCCTGCCCAAGGAGGGCGAGCCGGACATCGAGATCCCCGCGCTCTTCATCTCGGTCCCCTTCCCCGGCATCTCGGCCAGCGACAGCGAGACGCTGCTGGTCAAGCCGATGGAAACCGAGCTGTCGGACCTCGACGGGCTGGACAAGATGACCTCCACCGCCGCCGAGGGCTATGCCGGCATCGCGCTGGAGTTCGAATTCGGCTGGGACAAGACCAAGACCATGGCCGACGTGCGCGACGCCATGTCCAAGGCCGAATCCCGGTTCCCCGAAGGGTTCGACAAATATTCGGTGAACGAGATCAACTTCTCGGAATTCCCGATCATCATCGTCAACCTGACCGGCCAGGTGCCCGAACGCACCATGGCCCGCGTCGCCAAGGACCTGCAGGAAAAGGTCGAAGGCATCGACGCCGTGCTGGAGGCCGGGATCGCCGGCAACCGCGACGAGATGGTCGAGGTGATCATCGACCCGCTGAAACTGGAAAGCTACAACGTGTCGGCGAACGAGCTGATCGACGTTGTCACCTTCAACAACCAGCTGATCGCGGCGGGCGAGGTTGAGAACGAACAGGGCACATTTGCCATCAAGATCCCCGGCTCCTTCAAGGAACCGCGCGATATCTACTCGCTGCCGGTCAAGACCAACGGCGACCGCGTGGTCACCCTGGGCGATCTGGCCGACATCCGCCTGACCTTCGAGGACCGCCTGGGCACCGCCCGTTTCAACGGCGAAACGACGGTCGCGCTGCAGGTGGTCAAGCGCAAGGGCTACAACCTGATCGACACCGCCGCCGAGGTGAAGCGCGTGGTCGCCGAGGCCCGCGCCGATTGGCCCGAGGAACTGCAGGCCTCGGTCAATGTCGGCACCTCCAACGACCAGAGCCGCGTCGTCGGCTCGATGGTCCAGCAGCTCGAAGGGTCGGTCCTGACCGCCATCGCGCTGGTGATGATCGTCGTGCTGGCCGCACTCGGGCCCCGGCCGGCGCTGCTGGTCGGCTTCTCGATCCCGACCTCCTTCCTGCTCTGTTTCGTCCTTCTGGGGATGATGGGGATCACCATTTCGAACATCGTGATGTTCGGCCTGATCCTCGCGGTCGGCATGCTGGTCGACGGCGCGATCGTGGTAGTGGAATATGCCGACAAGCGCATCTCCGAGGGCTCCGGCCCGATGACCGCCTATGTCGAGGCGGCGCAGCGGATGTTCTGGCCGGTGATCTCCTCCACCGCGACGACGCTCTGCGCCTTCCTGCCGATGCTGTTCTGGCCCGGCGTCCCGGGCCAGTTCATGGGCATGCTGCCGGTCACGCTGATCTTCGTCCTGGCCGCCTCGCTGGTGGTGGCGCTGATCTACCTGCCGGTGATGGGCGGCGTCACGGGCCGCATCTCGCGCCTTTTCGGGCGGGCCTCGGACGGGCTGCGCCGGGCGGTGCCCTGGGTCGTGCGCGCCGCGCTGGTGCCGGTCGCGCTCTTCGGCATGTTCACCGGCGCGATGGCCACGATCAATCCGACCATCCTGTCCGGCCCCGGGGCCACCGGCGTCATGGCCACCCTGCCCGGCATCCTGCTGTTCCTGGCCTCTTCGGTCGCCGCCTCGATCACCCTGGGCGCCGCCAGGATCACCTGGCGCCGCAAGCGGGTGCGCGCCGGCCACCGCCGCACCGCCTTCGGCCTGCTGATCAAGCTGATCGCGGGCAACCCGATCATGCCCCTGGTCACCATCGCCGCGGTCGTCGCCTTCGTCATAGCCACGTTCAGCTACTTCGGCGAACACAACAAGGGCGTCGAATTCTTCACCGAGAGCGAACCGGAACAGGCCATCGTCTATGTCCGTGCCCGGGGCAACCTGTCGCTGGCGCAGAAGGACATGCTGGTGATGCAGGCCGAGGATATCGTGCTGCAGCATCCGGGCGTGCTGAACGCATTTGCCTTTGCCGGTGACGGCGGGCTGAACCAGAACACCGGCGGCGCGCAGCCTCCGCTGGACACGATCGGCCAGATCCAGCTGGAAATCGTCCCCTGGGAGGATCGCCGCGACCGGCCCGAGCTGGACGGCGACATCGTCATCGCGGAACTGACCGACCGGCTGTCGGGGATCCCCGGCATCCAGGTCGAGATCCTGGCCGCCAACATGGGCCCGGCCTCGGCCAAGCCGGTGCATCTGCGGATCAAGGGCGACAACTGGGACGACCTCATCGCCGCGACCGAACGCGTGCGCGCCAAGTTCGACGAGACGCGCGGCCTGGACCTGGTCGAGGACACCCTGCCCCTGCCCGGCATCGACTGGCAGATCGACGTCGATGTGGAAAAGGCCGGCCGCTACGGCGCCAACGTCGCCACCGTGGGCGCGATGGTCCAGCTGGTGACGCGCGGCCTGCTGCTGGACACCATGTCGGTCGACAGTTCCGACGAAGAGATCGAAATCCGCGTCCGCCTGCCCAAGAAGGACCGCGTGCTCTCGACCCTCGACACGCTGCGCGTGCGCACCCCGGACGGGCTGGTGCCGCTGTCCAACTTCATCACCCGCGAGCCGGTGGCCAAGCTGGCCCAGATCAAGCGCGTCGGGCAAAAGCGGTTCTTCGACGTCAAGGCGGCGGTTGTCCCCGGCCTGATGGCCAAGGGGCCGAACGGCGGCGAGGTGCCGCTGACGGCGGCCGAACGCATTGCCCATCTGCAGACCTGGCTGGATGACGGCGGGGCCGACCTGCCCTCGGGGATCTCGACCGAATGGACCGGCGATCAGGAGGACCAGGAGGAAAGCCAGCAGTTCCTCGTCTCGGCCTTCGGGGCGGCGCTGGCACTGATGTTCATCATCCTGCTCGCGCAGTTCAACTCCTTCTACAACGCGGTGCTGGTGCTGCTGGCCGTGGTGCTTTCCACCGCCGGGGTGCTGATCGGGATGCTGGTGATGGATCAGGCCTTCTCGATCATCATGACCGGGACGGGGATCGTCGCGCTGGCGGGCATCGTGGTGAACAACAACATCGTGCTGATCGACACCTACCAGGAATACAGCGCCTACATGCCGCGGATCGAGGCGATCATCCGCACGGCCGAGGCCCGCATCCGCCCGGTCCTGCTGACCACGGTCACCACGATGGCGGGTCTGGCGCCGATGATGTTCGGCCTCTCGCTCGACTTCTTCGCCGGGGGCTATTCGATCGACAGCCCGACGGCCCTGTGGTGGAAACAGCTCGCCACGGCGGTGGTCTTCGGCCTGGGGATCGCCACGGTGCTGACGCTGGTCTTCACCCCGTCGATGCTGGCGCTGCGGGTCTGGGCGGAAACCTATGCCAAGTGGATCGCCCGGCTGCTGGCCCGCCTGTCCTTCGGCCGCGGCAGCCGCGCAGCGCAGGACTGGGCCCTGCGCCGGGCCGCCCGCCGGCTGAAATCGCCGGAAATCGTCTGGGACGACGAAGGCACCGGCCCCCGGATCGTGATGCACGACGGCCCGGGCACATTGAAGGCGGCGGAATAGGCGCGCCACGACGCGCCACCTTTATCCGGCAGGACTTGCCTCGGCCGGAGACCCGGGTCCGGCCCGGCCCCCAGGGGCGAGTCGGGCCCGGCGCATCTGCGGCTGAGGGGGAGAGCCAGGGGCCGTGTGGGCCAGGGCGCGCGCGGGTCCGGCCCCTGGCCGTGCCCCCCGGCAGTGCCTCAGCAGGTCAGCGCTCCCCCCGGGACAAGTGCAAAGCGTCGCGCCCGGACATGCCTCCGCATGGCAGCCCGCCACCCGGGCACAGGCACCGCCGCGCCCCCTGCCAGGCCGCGGCATGACGATGCCCGGACATGCTGCCGCATCTCTGCCTGCCGGGCAAACCACAGAATGGCGCCGCCGCGGCTCCCGGCCATGCCCCGCACCCAAGGTTTGCGAATGTCAGGCCACGCGGCCCGGAACGGCATCGACGGGGCCCCGCGCAGGTGACGGGTCCGGGCTGTGCGGCATGGGCGCCCGCTGCAACACTTCCACCTCCCGGACCGCCTGCAAGCCCGCCCGGGAACCGCCAACGCGGCCAGGGCGGCCGCCGGACACCCGCAACCGACGCCCCACGGGACGGCGGGCGGGGCGATGTTCCGCAGGAACGAGCGCCGGGCGGCGTCAGGCGGCTTCGGCCTCCGAGGCCTGCCGCGCCCAGAGGCTGGCATAGCGCCCCTGCCGGGCCAGCAGTTCGGCGTGGCTGCCCTCCTCGACCACCTGGCCCGCGTCCAGCACCACGATCCGGTCGGCATCGGCCACGGTCGACAGCCGGTGCGCGATGGTCAGCACCGTGCGCCCCTCGCCGGCCAGGGCCAGCGCCGCCTGGATGTCGCGCTCGGTCTCAGTGTCCAGGGCCGAGGTCGCCTCGTCCAGCAGCAGGATCGGCGGGTCCTTCAGCAGGGTTCGGGCAATGCCCACGCGCTGCTTCTCGCCGCCCGACAGCTTCAGCCCGCGCTCGCCCACCCGGGTCTCGTAACCCTCGGGCAGCGAGACGATGAAATCGTGGATCTGCGCCGCGCGCGCCGCCGCCTCGATCTCGTCCTGGCTGGCGCCATCGCGACCATAGGCGATATTGTAGCGGATCGTGTCGTTGAACAGCACGGTGTCCTGCGGCACCACCCCGATGGCGGCATGCAGGCTGTCCTGGGTCACCCCGCGCACATCCTGCCCGTCGATCCTGAGCGCCCCGCCCTGCACGTCGTAGAACCGGAACAGCAGCCGCCCCACCGTCGACTTGCCCGACCCCGAGGGCCCGACAATCGCCACCTTCTCGCCCGCGCCCACGCGCAGGGTCACCCCGCGCAGGATGGGGCGTTCGGGCTCATAGCCGAATGCCACCGCGTCCAGCTCCACCGCGCCGCCGCTTACGGCCAGGGGTCTGGCGTCGGGCGCATCCTGCACCTCGGCGGGCTGGTCGAGCAGTTCGAACATTTCGGCCATGTCGACCAGCGCCTGCCGGATCTCGCGGTAGACCGTGCCCAGGAAGTTCAGCGGCATGGTGATCTGCAGCATATAGGCGTTGACCATGACGAAATCGCCCACCGTCAGCGCGCCGCTGGCCACCCCATTGGCGGCCATCGCCATCACGCCCACCAGCCCCGCCGTGATCAGCATCGTCTGGCCGAAGTTCAGGAAGGCCAGCGAATAGGCCGTCTTCAGCGCCGCCTGCTCATATCCGGCCATCGCCACGTCATAGCGCTGCGCCTCGCGGGACTCGGCGCCGAAATACTTCACCGTCTCGAAGTTCAGAAGGCTGTCGATCGCCTTCTGATTCGCGTCGGTGTCCTGGTCGTTCATCTCCTTGCGCAGCTTCACCCGCCACTCGGTCACCTTGAAGGTGAAGGCGACATAGGCCGTCACCACCGCCACCACCACCACGAGATACCAGATGTCGAAAACCCACCAGAGCACGATGGCCACCAGCAGCAGTTCCAGCAGCAGCGGCCCCATCGACAGCAGCATGAAGCGCAACAGGAAGTCGACACCCTTGACCCCGCGCTCGATGATACGGCTCAGCCCGCCGGTGCGCCGCCCGATGTGATAGCGCATCGACAGGCGGTGGATATGGGCAAAGGTTTCGAACGCCATCTGCCGCAGCGCCCGCTGCCCGACCTTGGCAAAGATCACGTCGCGCAGCTGCTGAAAGCCCACGTTCATCGCCCGCGACAGGCCATAGGCCACGGTCAGCCCGATGGCGCCAAGGCCCATCAGCCAGGCCGCGTTGTCCCCTTCGCCCGCCAGGGCATCCACCGCCGCCTTGTAGAAGAACGGCGTGACAATCGCGACCAGCTTGGCCGCCAGCAGCACCACCAGCGAGGCCATGACCCGCTTTTTCACCCAAGGATGTTCGTCGGGCCAGAGATAGGGCAGCACCCGCGCCACGATCTTGCGCCCGTTCTTCGGCATCTCGGTGGTGGTCATGGTCATGCGTCTGCTCATCGCTGGTCCCGGGCTGCCTTTTGGTTGCCGTGAGGCCGCATTCGCGCTATCACGGACCTAATTTCAACGTTTCATGAGTAGTTGAACGATGGACCGGAGTCCAGCCCTCGCCGCCCTGTCCGCGCTCGCCCACGAGACGCGCCTGGACATCGTCCGCCTGCTGGTCCGGCGCGGCCGGCGCGGGGCCCCGGCGGGCGAAATCGCGCGGATGGTCAGCGTCTCGGCCTCGCGCCTCAGCTTTCACCTGCGGTTGCTGGAACAGGCCGGGCTGGTCACCGCCACGCGCGAGGGGCGGCAGGTGATCTATGCCTTCGACCGGGCCCGGATGGGCGCGCTGATCGGCTATCTGCTGAGCGATTGCTGCGCCGACGACCCCGAGGTGCGCGCCTGCTGCAGCCAGGCCGCGATCCGCCTGCCCGCCGAGGACGGGGCGGGCTGAGCCCGTCCGCCGCCCGCTGCGCCCTCATTCGATCTTGGTTTCGGCCTCGGGCACGGTGAAGATCTGGCCCGGATAGATCAGGTCGGGATTGCGGATCCGGTCGGCATTCGCCTCGTAGACCTTGACGTATTGCACGCCCGAGCCGAGGTTTTCCCGCGCGATGGCCCAGAGGGTGAAGCCGGGCTGCACCGTCACCTGCAGCACCCCGTTGCGCATCTGCGCCTTCAGCGCGGCGCGCACATCGGCATCGGCCTCGCGTTCGAACGGTGTTTCCACGCGGGCGCGCACGGTGCCTTCGTCATCCACCTGGTCGACGCGCAGGGTATAGACCCCCTTGTCCACATTGGGCAGTTCCGTGCGCCATGTGCCGTCCTCGGCGATCCGGGAATCCACGATCGGCTTGTTGTCGAGATAGACCCGCACAAAGGCACCCGGCACACCGCGTCCGGCCAGTTCGACCTCGCCCGTATCGGTATAGGTGATGGCATCCAGCGAGACCTCGGACATGACCGTGGGCGGCGCATCCGGCGCTTGCAGCACGCGCGTCTCGTCGGCGCGCGACAGGATCACCGTGGGCGGCAGCGGTTCGGCAACCGCCGCCGGGGCGCTTGCCACCTCGACCGCGGTGTCACTGCCGGACACCGGCGCGGCGGGTGCCTCGGTCGCGGCGACCGGCGCGGTTTCTGCCAGGCCGGTATCGGCGGCGACCTCGGGTTCGGGGGCCGAGCCGGTATCGGCGGTTGCCGCGTCATCCGCATCCGCCATCCTGTCGGGCGCGGCGGTCTCGGCGTCGGGGTCGGTGCCGGCCGCGACCTCGGGTCCGGCTCCGTCGACGCCGGGCTGGCCCATGCCGGCCGCCGCATCGGCGACAACCGGGGCTGCGCCGCCGGTGCCCGCAGCGGCGCCTTCGCCCGCATCGGCGACCGCGGCATCGGCACCGGTGGCCGGGGTGCCGGCAGGCTGCGCCGCATCCGTGGAAGCCTCGGCGGGGGTGGTGGTGGTTCCGGCAGGACCGGCGGCGGCTGTGGTATCCCGCGCATCGGCCACCACGTCGGGCGACGTCACTTCGGGCGCCGCGTCGGCGGTGGCATCCGCCGTCCGCTCCGGCGGCGATCCGGCCGGTGCGGGGGCTTCGCCTGCGGGCGCGGCTCCGGCAGTGGCGACCGGGGCGCGCGGGGCCAGGATCACCCGGTCCTCCGAGGCGACAGGCCCCTGCCCCGAGGGGCCGTACATCGCCAGCGTCAGCACGCGCGGCACGTCGCTGACGGGCAGCGACAGGAAGGTGGCGAACTTGCCGTCAGAGCCTGCGACCTCGCGCACCAGCTCGTCCCCGTCCAGCTCCACCGCCACGGACCATTCCGGAGAGGCCTTGCCCGCGATCAGGGTCGACCCGTCGGCCTCGACCCTGACCAGGTCGAAGGTGGGCGGTGACGGCAGGCCTGCCACGGCGGGCGCCGGGGCGGCATCGGACGGCGCGGGCTCGGCGGTTTCCGCGGCGGGCGGGGTGTCATTGGCCGTTTCGGCGCTTGCGGGGCTGTCGGTCGCAGCCGCGTCAGCCGCAGCCGATGCCGTCACGGAGGGCTTTTTCGCCGGCGCGGTCGCCCCGCCCGTCCCGGTGGCCTGCTCTGGCGGCACGGTCGCCATCTGCGCGGGCGCGTCGGGCGCGGGCCGCAACCCGTCCAGCATGCCCGAGAAATATGCAGCCGCACCAAGCGCCGCCGCCGCCGCCACCGTGGCTGCAACGGGCCAACCGCCAAGACCTGCCAGTTTCGTCATCCCCGGGTCCTTCCAAGGTCAGAACCACGCGGCTCTGAGGTTGAGACCCTATATCAACAGGGATAACAGGGGTCAAAAGCGCATTACGCGCCTGACCCGGAAGGATATGCCCCCATGAGCAAAGCCTCGGTTTGTGTGTTCTGCGGATCACGCAAGGGCGCACTGCCCGAATATGCGGCGGAAGCGGAACGCCTGGGCAAGGCCCTGGCAGACCGCGACTGGCGGCTGGTCTATGGCGCGGGGGATGTCGGGCTGATGGGCCTGACCGCCCGCGCGGCCCAGGCGGCGGGGGGCGAGACCTTTGGCGTGATCCCGACCCATCTGATGAACATGGAGGTGGGCAAGCGCGACCTGACCAGCTTTGTCGTCACCGAGACGATGCACGAGCGCAAGAAGGTCATGTTCATGAACTGCGACGCCATCGTGGTGCTGCCCGGCGGCGCGGGGTCGCTGGACGAGTTCTTCGAGGTGCTGACATGGCGCCAGCTCGCCCTGCATGACAAGCCGATCTACCTGCTGGACACCCAGGGCTACTGGGCGCCGCTGATCGGGCTGATGCACCATGTGGTCGAACAGGGCTTTGCCGATGCCTCGGTCCTGGAATTCGTCACCATCAAGGCGACGGTCGAGGCGCTGATGGACGATCTCGCCCCGCGCCTCGCCGCCATCTGACGCGCCTCAGGCGGCGGCCAGGTCCTTGCGGATCAGCTTCTCGATCTCGCGGATCGGGTGGTTGGTGAGGGTCTTGGGCACCTCGTGCAGGACCTTGGCGCGCACCTCGGCATGCAGCTTGTCGCGCAGTTCGCCCAGCGTGGCCGGCGGGGCGACAATCACGATGTGATCGAACCGGCCGCGATGCGCACGCTGATAGAGCATGTCGGCCAGTTCGTCGGCGAACCGCTCCTTGGCCAGCTCGTGCCAGTCCGTGTCATCCAGGGCCGAGCGCTGTCCGGGCCCGGTATCGGGCATCCGCCCCGGCCGGTTGGCCGATTGCGCACGGTCCGACGGGTTGTCCTGTTCCTCCTTGCGCACGACCTCCAGATGAGGGTCCTGTCCGTCGGTCAGGTTGCGCAGGAACAGCGCCTTTTCACCATCGGCGACCAGCACCCAGGCGTCATTGGGAAGAGCGGTCATCACATGTTCTCCTTGTCGCCACTGCGGTTGCGGTCCTGCGCCAGAGGGCGCGTCGCCCCGGCCGAGGTCTCGTCCAGCCGCTTCTTTTCGTCCCGCGAGCCGACCTTGCGCTGCAGCTCGCCGCCGTTTGCGCCCTGCTGGCCGGGGGCTGGCATGTCCTCGGGGCGCTCGCCCAGGATCGCCTCGGTCTCGCGCTTGCGGTCCTGAGACTTCTGACGCTGTGCCATGTCATGATCCTCCTTCTGGCTTCACAGGGTCAACGAAGGCGCGCGGCCTCCGGTTCCTGTCCGGTCCCGCGCGGCGGCTGGTTCCGGCCTGCCGGGCGGCGGAGGCCGGGGTCCGAAACGAAAACGCCCCCGCAGATCCCTGCGGAGGCGTCCGATAGGTGTTGAAAACAGGCCCGCAGGCCCGGGATCACATGCGCGAGGCGACGTTTTCCCAGTTCACCAGCTTGTCGAGGAAGTTCGACAGATAGGCCGGGCGCTTGTTGCGGAAGTCGATGTAATAGGAATGTTCCCACACATCGCAGCCCAGCAGAGCGGTCTGGCCGAAGCAGAGCGGGTTCACGCCGTTTTCGGTCTTGGTGACCTTCAGCGACCCGTCGGTGTCCTTGACCAGCCAGCACCAGCCCGAGCCGAACTGACCCGCGCCCGCGGCCGAGAAGTCTTCCTTGAACTTGTCGACCGAGCCGAAGCTTTCGGTGATGGCCTTTTCCAGCTCACCCGGCATGCCGCCGGTGCCCGGGCCCATCATTTCCCAGAACTGGTTGTGGTTCCAGAACTGCGAGGCGTTGTTGAAGATGCCGTTCTGGGCCACGGCCTTGGGGTCGTAGGTGCCCTTGATGATCTCTTCGACCGACTTGCCTTCCCACTCGGTGCCGGCAATCGCCTTGTTGCCGTTGTCGACATAGGCCTTGTGGTGAATGTCGTGGTGAAACTCCAGCGTCTCCTTCGACATGCCGAGATCGGCCAGCGCGTCGTGGGCGTAGGGAAGGTCGGGAAGTTCGAAAGCCATAATTTCGTCCTTTCGGGTTGCGTCGGTGATTGCCCCTAGATGTTACCCCCGACCCCGGAAGGTCAAGGGGGCGCGGGCCGTTGAGGGGCGGATTGCAGGGGGCCCAAGGTGCACAACCGGCAGGCGTGACGCGCGGGTCCGCGCAGAAACCCCGGGGCTGGAGAGGGTGCCTGGCGGCGGGGATCGGGGACCGGCGGGCGGGGTTTGACGGCCGGGGGTGTCGCCTGTCCCTGTGCCGGGCGTGCGCTTGCGCAAGGGCAGCAATGGCGCGGGGAGCGAACACCAAGGCGCGGGGAAAAAGCTTGCCATTTCAGCGCTCTGGCTGTGGTCGGCCTTGGTCGCGCGGCGCCGGGCGGGCAAGCGCCGGATCGCGACAGGGCACGGGACGGGATGCCCCGCGGCCAGCGCCCTGCCCCCCATGCCGCGCAGGTGACCGGCGAGGCCCCGGCCTGCGCCGGGGCACCGCAACTCAGTAATGACCGACCGCGTCGCCCTCGCCGGCCGTGCAGAGCAGACCGAAGACATAGGCGGCAACCGAGCGGAAGCACATCAGCTCGAAAGAGCCGTCCTCCAGCATCCAGAAGGCCGCCGGGACCTGCGCCAGACGGGTGCGGCGGAAGTTGCCCGGGCCGAAGGCTGCGGGCGACAGATCCACCGGCGCCAGCCGCGCCAGCACCTCGCGGGCCACCGCGCCCTCGCCCGAGATCGAGAAGAGCGCGCGGGCATCCGTCACCTCGACCGCCAGATAATGTTCGCCTGCCATGCCCTCGGCCAGGGCCGCCAGCGCGCCCGCGACCTCGGCCGGGGGCAGCATCAGCAGCAACTCGTCCGGGGACATCCAGCCCAGCATCCGGTCGGCCGCGATCACCGCCTCTCCCGGGCCGGGCATGTCCAGCCCGCCCGAGGCCGCGCCGACAGCCGCGACCAGCGCGGCGGATTCCTGGCTGCCCCGGATGGTGATCATTCCCCGGCGGGGCAGTTCGGCGATCCGGGCCACCCCGGCATAGGTCGCGCCGTTCAGCGCGGTCACAGGCTCAGACATTCTGTTTCTCTCCGTCCTTGTCGAAGAACACCGGATCGACGATCCGGGCCGCCACGCGGCTGCCGTCGACCTTGCCGAATTCGATCACCTCGCCCATCCGGTCCGGCCCGTGCAGGACCAGCCCCATGGCGATGCCGCGCCCCAGCGTCGGCGAGTGGTAGGTCGAGGTGACCCGCCCCTGCGTCGCCACCTGGCCGTTGGCATTGGTGCCGTCCGCCACCGCATAGGCGCCATCGGGCAGGACAGACCCATCGACGGTTTCCAGGCCGACCAGCTTCCACCGGGTCGGGTCGGTCATATGGGTCCGCTGCTGCGCCCGCTTGCCGAGGTAGTCGGTCTTCTTCTTCGAAATCGCCCAGCCAAGGCCCAGATCCTGCGGGATCACCGTGCCATCGGTTTCGTCCCCGATCATGATGAAGCCCTTTTCGGCCCGCATCACGTGCAGCGCCTCGGTGCCATAGGCCATCACGCCATGCCCGGCCCCGGCCTTGTGCAGCGCCTCCCACAGGGCAAGCCCCTGCGAGGCGGGCACGGCGATCTCGTAAGACAATTCGCCCGAGAACGAGATCCGGTAGATCCGCGCGCCGATCCCGGCCACGGTGCGGTCCTCCCAGGCCATGAAGGGGAAGGTCTGGCTGTCCATGCCGGTGGCGCCCAACTGTTCCAGCACCTCGCGGGCCCTGGGCCCGACAACGGCGATCTGGGCATATTGCTCGGTCACATTGGCGACATAGACCTTCCAATCCCACCATTCGGTCTGCAGCCATTCCTCCATATGGGCATGGATGCGCTCGGCCCCGCCGGTGGTGGTGTGGCAGAGGAAGGTATCCTCGTCCCAGCGGGCAACCACGCCGTCGTCCATCAGGAACCCGTTTTCCGAACACATCAGGCCATAGCGGCACCGGCCCGGTTTCAGCGTCGACATCATGTTGGTGTAGAGCATGTCGAGGAATTTCCCCGCATCCGGCCCCTTCACCACGATCTTGCCCAGGGTCGAGGCGTCGAGCAGACCAACCGCCTTGCGCGTCTGGTTGATCTCGCGCTCCACCGCCTGCGCATGGGTTTCCCCGTCGCGCGGGTAGCAATAGGGGCGGCGCCAGTGGCCCACCGGCTCCCAGTAGGCGCCGGCCTTTTCGTGCCAGCCATGCATCGGGGTGCGCCGCAGCGGCTGGAAGGTCTCGCCCCGGGCCTCGCCCGCGATGGCGCCCATGCTGATCGGCGTATAGGGCGGGCGGAAGGTCGTTGTGCCGACCTGCGGGATCGTCGTGTTCAGCGACTGCGACAGCACGGCCAGGCCGTTGATATTGCTGAGCTTACCCTGATCGGTTGCCATGCCCAGCGTGGTATAGCGCTTGGCGTGCTCGACGCTTTCGAACCCCTCCTGCGCGGCCAGCTGCACGTCCGAGACCTTGACGTCGTTCTGGAAATCCAGCCAGGCCTTCATCCGCAGCGCCGGACCCGCGCCCTGCGGCATCAGCCAGACGGGCAGCAGCGGCGCCTCTTCGGGCGCCTCGGCCTCGGGCGCGGTGGCAGTGCCGTCGAACCCGGCGGCGGCGGCGGCCTTCAGACCGGCGGCGCAGGCATCGGCCAGCCCGCTTGCCAGCCCCATCTCGCCATTGGCGCTGCCCGCGACGGTGACGAAGGGCAACCCGTCATGGCCGGTGGGCGCGCGTTCGGCATCGGGGCGGAAATGGGCCTGGGCCTCGTCCCAGATCAGCTTGCCGCCGCAATGGGACCACAGGTGCACGACCGGCGACCAGCCGCCCGACATGGCCACGGCGTCGCAATCGATGGTCTCCAGCGCCGCGCCCTCGCCCGCATGGGGGCAGATCGCCACGCCGGTGACGCGCTTGGCGCCCATCACCTTGGCCACGGCGCGGCCCTGTTCGACCCGGATCCCCAGGTCGCGGGCCTGCTGCGTCAGCGCGCCGCCCGCCTCGGGACGCGGGTCGACGATGGCCGCGACCTCCAGCCCCGCCTGTTTCAGCGCGATGGCGGTGCGATAGGCGTCGTCGTTGTTGGTCACCACCACGGTGCGGTCCCCGGGCGAAATCGCCCAGTTCACCACGTAATCGCGCACGGCCGAGGCCAGCATGACCCCGGGGATGTCGTTCCCGGCAAAGGACAGCGGACGCTCGATCGCGCCGGTTGCGGTCACGACCTGCTTTGCCCGGATCCGCCACAGGCGGTGACGCGGGCCACCGGCTTCGGGCTGGTGATCGGTCAGGCGTTCGTAGCCCAGAACATAGCCGTGGTCGTAGACGCCCGATCCCATGCAGCGCAGGCGCAGGCGCACATTGTCCATCCCCGACAGTTCGGCCACCAAGGCATCCACATGGGCCGAAACCTCCTGCCCCGCCACGGTGCCGCCATCGACCGGGGCGCGGCCGCCCCAATGGGCGGTCTGCTCCAGCACCATGACCTGTGCGCCGCTCTGTGCCGCGGCCAGCGCGGCGGTCAGGCCGGCCACCCCGCCGCCGATCACCAGCACGTCGGTGAAGGCGTAGAAATGTTCGTACCGGTCGGCGTCACCTTCCTTGGGCGCCTTGCCCAGGCCGGCGGACTGGCGGATGATCGGCTCGTACACATGTTTCCAGAACGGCCGGGGCGCGATGAAGGTCTTGTAGTAGAACCCGGCCGGCAGGAAGCGCGACAGCTTGGCGTTCACCGCACCGATGTCGAACTCCAGGCTGGGCCAGTGGTTCTGGCTCTGCGCCGTCAGACCGTCGAACAGCTCGGTCGTGGTGGCGCGCTGGTTCGGCTCGAACCGGGCGCCCTGCCCTAGCCCCACCAGCGCGTTCGGCTCTTCGGCGCCCGAGGCGACGACGCCGCGCGGGCGGTGGTACTTGAAGCTGCGCCCCATCAGCATCTGGTCGTTCGCCAGCAGGGCCGAGGCAAGCGTGTCGCCCTCCACCCCGGTGAAGCGTTTGCCGTTGAAGGTGAAGTGAACCGGTTTCGCGCGGTCCAGCAGGCGGCCGCCAGCGGCCAGTCGGGTGCTCATGTCGCGGCCTCGTTGGGCATCGGGTTGCGGGGTCGGGCGAAGGTGTCGCAGGGGCGGAAAGGGGCGGCGGACAGGCTCACGTGAACTCTCTCCACTGCCAGCCGGGGCGCTTGGACGAGATCAGCTCGCGCAGGATCTGCGGCGGCTCGACCGTCTGGGCCGGATAGGTGCCAAAGACCTCAAGCGTGACGGTGCAGCGCGCGGCGTGGAACCACTTGCCGCAGCCGTTCACGTGGCGCCAGCGTTCGAAATGCACCCCGCGCGGGTTCACGCGGTTGAACAGGTAGCCCTCGAATTCCTGGTCCGAGCTTTCGGGGCCGAAGCGTTTCAGATGCGCCTCGCCACCGCCGTGGAATTCGGTTTCCTCGGCAGTCACGCCGCAACAGGGACATTCAAGCAAAAGCATGGCGCACCTCGGTCAAGCACGGAAACCCGGATGCGGCCAGCGGCCGTCCGGGCAGAAAAAAGGGACGGAGGCGCAAGGCCTCCGCCCTAGGGGACAGGTAAGGGACAAGGGAAAACGCGGGACCGATCCGGCGGGCGTGCCGCGGGGTGGTCGATGTCTTCCCAGGCAGTGTCGAAGAAACGCAGGCACTTGGGGAAAGGTTCCCCGAGGATGCGAAATTTTTTGCGGCGGGCGTGGCACAGGCCGCCATCGCGCGGACATGCGAAAGGCGAGGCCCCGGAAGGCCCCGCCCCTGCACATCGTCGCCCCCGCCCGGGCGGACGGGATCAGTTGCCGCTGTCGGCACCTGCCGCAGCCGCTGCATCGCCCGAGCCGCTTTCGGCCCCGGCAGAGGCCGCAGCGCCGCTGTCGGCCGCGCCACCGGCAGGCGCCGGATCGCTTGCGGCGCCCGCCGCGCTGTCAGACGTCGCGTTGATTTCGATGTCGGCGCCGCCGGTTGCCGGGGCCATGCCGTCGATGTCGCCAAAGACCCAGAACAGGATGAGCCCGACGGCAACCACAAGGCCGCCGACGATGAAAGCGAGCGGCGCAGTGCCGCTGCGGGAGCGGGTGTCGTGATAATGATGTTCGGCCATGGTAAGCCCTCCACAGTCGTTGCGTTCCCATATCCAACGCTGTGACGTGAAAGGCGGTTCCCTGCCCGGGGATGTGCCCCCGAACGGGCAGACCTGCCTGCGGTTACCGCAAACAGTCGATTTTCTGCATTTGCATTGCGCAAAATGTTGCCGATTTCCGCTTTCGGGCTACAATAAGTGGTAAGTCCGAAACGGGATGAGGCCGAGCCATGACTGACACCGAAGACCTGAAACAGGCTGTTTTCCGGGCCACGGGCGGTTCCGGCCGAGCCTGGGATTTCACTGTCGAGCGCTCTCTCGACACCCTGCCCGACGTGCCGGGCATCTTTGTCCTGCTGGCCGTGCCGCCGGCGCGGATCGGGCCGCCCCGGGCGCTGTTCTTCGGACGCGCCGAAACCGGGCTGGCCGACACCATCCCGCGGCACGAGAAGTTCGAACCGGCGATCCGCATGGGGCTGAACGCCTTTGGCGTGATCGCGATGGACACCCGGCTGGACGAGGCGCAGGCCGACCTGCTGGCCGGTACGCCCACGCCGCTGAACGCGCAACGCGACGCCCTGCGCGAGATCACCGCCCTGACCGACCTGCACCGCACCGCGCGCAACGTCGCGGCCGAATAGCCGCGCCGCACCGCCAGGGCGGGCCGTGCCGTGGGTCTGGATCGGCCGCGGGCTGTGCATCAGTGCGCGACCCCCGCCGCGACGCTTTCGTCGACGAAACGCCCCTCGCGGAAACGTTCCAGGCCAAAGCCCGCAGCCAGCGGCCCCGGCGTGCCCTTGGCCATCATGTCCGCCATCGCCCAGCCCGAGCCGGGGATCGCCTTGAACCCGCCGGTGCCCCATCCGCAGTTGATGTAGCAATTGCCCAGAGGGGTCTGCGAGATGATCGGCGAGCGGTCGCCGGTCATGTCCACGATCCCGCCCCACTGGCGCAGCATCTTGAGCCGCGAGATCATCGGGAAGGTCTCGACCAGGGCGCGCACGGTTTCTTCGATATGGTGGAACGACCCGCGCTGCGTGTAGTTGTTGTAGCCGTCCGCGCCGCCGCCGATCACCATCTCGCCCTTGTCGGACTGGCTCATATAGCCGTGCACCGTATTGGCCATCACCACCACGTCCATGCAGGGCTTGATCGGCTCGCTGACCAGCGCCTGCAGCGCCACCGACTCGATCGGCAGACGGAAGCCCGCCATTTCGGCCAGCACGCCCGAGTGACCGGCCACGACAATGCCCAGACGGTCGCAGGCGATGTCGCCCCTCGTCGTCGACACGCCGGTCACCTTGCCGCCTGCGGAGGTGACGCCGGTGACCTCGCATTTCTGGATGATGTCCATGCCCATGGCCGAACAGGCCCGCGCATAGCCCCAGGCCACGGCATCGTGGCGCGCGGTCCCCGCACGATCCTGCCAGAGCGCGCCCAGCACCGGATAGCGCGGCCCGTCGATATTGATGATCGGCACCAGCTGCTTGACCCGCTCGGGGCTGATAAATTCGGTCTTCACGCCCTGCAGCGCGTTGGCATGGGCGGTGCGCTCGTAGCCGCGCACCTCGTGCTGGGTCTGGGCCAGCATCATCACGCCGCGCGGGCTGAACATGATATTGTAGTTCAGGTCCTGGCTCAGCGTCTCGTACAGGCTGCGCGCCTTCTCGTAGATCGCGGCCGAGGGATCCTGCAGGTAGTTCGAGCGGATGATCGTCGTGTTCCGCCCGGTGTTGCCACCACCAAGCCAGCCCTTTTCGATCACCGCGACATTGGTGATGCCGTGGTTCTTGCCCAGGTAATAGGCGGTCGCCAGCCCGTGCCCGCCTGCGCCGACGATGATCACGTCATAGCGTTTTTTGGGTTCGGGCGAGGCCCAGGCCCGTTCCCACCCCTTGTGGAAACGAAGCGCCTCTCGGGCGATGGCGAATGCGGAATAGCGTTTCATGTTGCGGGCGACTCCGGGCTGGGTATGGGCGGCAAACTGTACTTTTAGCAGCCCCGACCGCAGTACGGGAACGTCATGTCGGATCACAGTTGCGACATGGTGCAGCCCTGCGTCCTTTTGCGCTTTTTTGCAAGGGCTCGGCACGGTAAACGGGCGGTCGGAAAGGGCCTGCCCATGTTGTTCTGGATCCTCGTTTCCGGCCTGTCTCTGGCCGTTGCAACCGTGCTGTCGCTGGCGGCACTGCGCGCGCGTGCCTCTGCCGGTCTGCACGGCGGTGCCGACGTGCCCGTCTACAAGGCGCAGCTGGCCGAGGTCGACCGCGATCTGGCCCGCGGCACCATCGGCGCCGAAGAGGCCGGCCGCCTGCGCAACGAGATCGCCCGCCGCCTGCTGGCCGCCGATGCCGCGCAGCACGCACCGGCCGCCGCGCAACGCAGCACGGCATCCTGGCCCGTGCTGGCCATCTGCGGCCTGGCGGTGCTGGGGGCCGGGGCGCTCTACACCACGATCGGCGCGCCGGGCTACGGCGACCTGCCGCTGTCCGACCGGATCGCCCGCGCCAAGGAACTGCGCGACACCCGCCCCTCGCAGGCCGATGCGGAACAGCAGCAGCCCGAACGGCCCGCCGCCGAGCTGAACCCGGAATTCGCCGGGCTGATGGACCGGCTGCGCCAGGCCGTGGCCACCCGCCCCGACGACCTGCAGGGCAATCGCCTGCTGGCCCGGAACGAGGCCGCCATCGGCAATTTCCGCGCCGCCTACGCGGCCCAGGAACGCGTGCTGAGCCTGCTGGGCGACACGGCCACCGACACCGATTACGCCGATTACGGCGAGATGCTGGTGCTGGCCGCGGGGGGCTATGTCTCGCCCGAGGCCGAGACCGCCCTGCGCGGCGCCCTGTCGCGCAACCCTGAAAACGGCCCGGCGC
This sequence comes from Pseudooceanicola pacificus, assembly GCF_009789075.1. GTDB lineage: Bacteria > Pseudomonadota > Alphaproteobacteria > Rhodobacterales > Rhodobacteraceae > Pseudooceanicola > Pseudooceanicola pacificus. The sequence continues at coordinate 147,698 of NZ_WNXQ01000005.1, read as the reverse complement.
AGTATTACATCGGGCTGATGATGCGCCAGACCGGACGCCCCGACATCGCCTTCCGCCTGTGGGACCGCCTGCTGCGCAAGGGCCCCGAAAGCGCGCCCTGGATCCCGCCGATCCGCGCGCAGATCGACCAGGCCGCCGCCCTCGCCGGGGTGCAGTACGAACAGCCCCGCCCGGATGAAACCCTCGCCGGGCCCAGTGCCGCGGATATCGAGGCCGCGGGCGATCTGTCCGCCGAGGACCGGCAGGAGATGATCCGCGGCATGGTCTCGCGCCTGTCGGAACGGCTGTCCTCGCAGGGCGGGTCGGCGGCGGAATGGGCGCGGCTGATCGGGGCCTACGGCGTGCTGGGCGACACCGGGCAGGCCCGCGCCATCCGGGACGAGGCGCTGCAGGTCTTTGCCGGGCGCGAGGACGACCTCGCCACGATCCGTGCCGCCGCCGCCAGCGCGGGTCTGGGCGAATGATCCACCCCGAGATCGCCGCCTTTGCCACCACCCTGCCCCCGCTGCGCGCCCTCGCCGGGATCGACCTGGGCGAAAAGACCATCGGCGTGGCTGTGTCGGACACCTTTCGCAGCGTCGCCACCCCGCTGGAGACCATCCGCCGCCGCAAATTCACCCAGGATGCCGAGGCGCTGGCCGCCATCCTCAAGGCGCGCGGCGTCTGCGGGCTGGTGCTGGGCCTGCCGCTGAACATGGACGGGACCGAGGGGCCGCGCTGCCAGTCGACCCGGGCCTTCGCCCGCAACTTCGAGCGGGTGTTGGACCTGCCGATGACCTTCTGGGACGAACGCCTGTCCACTGTTGCGGCAGAACGTGCCCTGCTGGAGGCGGATACGACCAGAAAACGTCGCGCCGAGGTGATCGACCATGTCGCGGCGGGATATATCCTGCAGGGTGCGCTGGACAGGCTGCGCCATATCGGAACGGGAACATGACGGACGACACCATCTGGCACCGCAAGGAAATCGACTCGCCCTGCGTGCGCATCTGCGTCGTCCACCCCGAGGCGCGGCTGTGCACCGGCTGCCTGCGCTCGCTGGACGAGATCGCCGGCTGGTCGCGCTATTCCGACGAGGAGCGCAGCCGGATCATGGACGAACTGCCAAGCCGCAAGGGCCTGCTGGCCCGGCGCCGGGGCGGACGCGCCGCGCGGCTGAACCGGAACGGCTGAGCCGGGCCGCCACGCGCCCGTCTGTCACGCGGGATCGTCATCGCCTGCGCCCCCTCAGCCGCCCCCGGTCAACGACAATGCCCCGCTGCGCGATCCGCGCCCGGGGCATCGTGACTTCGGTGCGCCCCTCTCGGGGCGGATGGCCAAGGGATCAGGCGGCTTCGCCCAGTTGAACCAGTTCGATATGGCGGGCATGGACCTTGCCGTATCCGTTCTGCACCACGGCAACGACGCGGCCGCCCAGGGTCACGCGGGCGGTGCCCGGGTGGTGCGGGTCCTCGGAGATGCCGATCCGGCCGTCCCCGGCCTCTCCCGGGCGGTAGCCGATGACGATCTGGTCCTCGTTCGGATCGAAATCGTCGATCACCGGCGGGCCGTCCTCGGCGGACAGGGGCATGGCGACGGGGCCCTCATCGTCGTCGAGGTCATCCAGGTCGTCGTCCAGCATCTCGGGCTCGGGCGCCTTGCGGGTCGCCACGGGGGCCGGGCGGCGTTTGGCGGGCGCGGCCGCGGCCTCTTCTGCCTCGGTCACCGCCTCGTCCTCGATCAGCGCGGCGCGCAGCAGGTTGCGCGTCTCGTCGAAGCTCTCGTCATCCTTGCTGCCCACGGGCCTGGCCCTGGCCGGGCGCGGCGTGTTGGCATGGGTCACCACCGGATGGCGCGGATGGACCGGGGCGCCGTGCACCGCATCGACCGGCGCGCCGGTGTCGGGTGCAAAATCTTCCTGGTCCCAGGTGTCCAGCAGGTCGTCCTCGGCGTGGTCGTCTTCCAGCCGGTCGGTGTCGTTGAAATCCACGGTCGCGGCCGTGCGGGCCGTCTGGTCCTGGGACTCGGGCAAGTCCTCGCCGACCTCGTCGCCCAGGCTGTCGCCGCTCACCAGTTCGCTAATGGCGGATGTGTCGACGCCGAGGGCCTTGGCCGCGGCCTCGCTTGCGCTGCCGTCACGGGCGGCGGCACGGGCGGCCTGGGCCCGGCGGAAACGGCTTTTGCGGCCCTTGCGGCCCACGTCGATGCCAAGCACACCGATACCGCCCTCGTCGCCATCCTCCTCGTCGAGCCCATATCCGTCGCGCGCATTGCGGCCATTGCCGGCGCCCTCCGGTTCATGTGTCGTCGCGGTGAAAAACACGCCGATGGAGGCAAGTCCAAAGACAACTAGTAACTCGAGCATGGCAGAACTCCCGGTACCGATACATGCTCGATTATCCTCGGGAATGGGGCGGGTTCGTGGCCGTCCCGCGACGGTAGCATGGAATCCCGCTACTCGCCCCTAGCGGGCATTGTCAGCCAATAATCGCTTTTCTCAGCATGTTGAGGGCCACCAGCAGCAGGAATGCGGCAAAGATTCGGCGCAGCGGCTTGGGATCCGTCGCATGGGCAAGGCGCACGCCAAGCGGAGCCGTGATCAGCGTCATCGCGATCACCACGGCAAAGGCGGGCAGGTTCACGGCCCCCACGGTGAACGGCGGAAGCACCTGATTTTCCGGCGAATACAGCAGGAAACCGATGACCGAGGGCACGGCGATGATGACGCCGAACCCGGCCGCCGTGGCCACCGCCCGGTGGATCGGACGGCCAAAGAGCGTCATCGTCGGCACGCCGAAACTGCCCCCGCCGATCCCCATGAGAACCGACAGGAAGCCAAGCAGCGGAGAGAGCAGCGCCAGCCGCCAGCCCTTTGGCATGTTCTCGGCAATGCGCCATTCGACCCGCCCGAAGGCGAGGTAGAGTCCGACCACGATGCCCAGGCAGCCGAACAGCACCTGCAGCGCCGAGGAACGCAGCGCCGTTGCCGTAAGCATCCCCAGGATCGCACCGACCACGATGCCCGGCAGCCAGGCACGCAGGATGTCCCAGTCGACCGCGCCCTTGCGGTTGTGACTGGACAGAGAGCGCAGCGAGGTCACCACGATGGTTGCCAGCGAGGTCGCCAGGCAAATCTGCATCAGGTTCGGCCCGCCATAGCCAAGCGTCTGGAACGCATAGAAAAACGCGGGCACCAGGACGATCCCGCCGCCGACGCCCAGCAGGCCGGCAAGCACCCCCGCCAGCGCGCCTATCGCCATCAGCAGCACCAGCATGGTCAACAGCAATCCGGGATCGGGCATGGGCAGTCCTTCGCAGTTCTGGCCCGGGGCGTCGCGGACCGCCCGCAAACCTCAACCAGCTTTTGTGCGCTGACGCAAGTCACGGCGCCCCTTCTCTCTCACGCCAACCGTGCAGTTGCAGAAATCGCGCCTTGGCTTTGCGGGGGGCCGCGCCTAGGGTCCGCGCGCGTTTTCCTGAAAGGTTTCCCATGTTCCGGCTCGCCGTCACCCTCGGGCTCCTGTCGCTGATCGGGCCCTTCGCCATCGACATGTACCTGCCCGCCCTGCCCGACATCCGCGACGGGTTCGGCGCCTCCGAGGGGCAGGTGCAGCTGACCCTGACGGCCTATTTCCTGACCTTCGGGCTGGCGCAGCTTGTCTATGGCCCGCTGGCCGACCAGAACGGGCGCAAGCTGCCGATCTTCATCGGGACGGTGATCTTCTTTGCCGGCTCCATCGGGGCGGCCAGCGCGGGCAGCATCGCAACGCTGACCCTGTGGCGCGGGATCCAGGGCCTGGGCGGCGCGGCGCTGATGGTGGTGCCCCGGGCCGTGATCCGCGACCGCTACACCGGGCCCGAGGCGACACGGCTGATGGCGCTGATCATGCTGGTGATCTCGGTCTCGCCGATGCTGGCGCCGCTGGCCGGGTCGATCGTCATCGCCTTCACCGGCTGGCGGGCGATCTTCGGTTTCATGGCGGTGCTGTCGGTCCTCAGCCTGGCGCTCGCCGTCTTTGCCCTGCCCGAGACCCTGGCGAAAGAGAACCGCGTGCGCATCAACGCGGGCAACATGATGCGCGGCGCCAAGGTGCTGCTGAGCGATCCGATTTTCATGGGGCTGACCTTCATCGGCGGCTTCGGCATGGCCAGCTTCTTTGTCTTCATCGCCTCGGCCAGCTTCGTCTACACCTCGCAGTTCGGGCTCAGCACCACCGGCTTTTCGCTGGCCTTCGCGGTCAACGCCATCGGCTTCTTCGGCGCCTCGCAGGCCGCCGGGCCACTGGGCGCGCGGCTCGGCATCCGGGCACTGGTGCGCCTCGGCGTGGTCGGCTTCTTCACCTGCGCCCTGGTGACCGCCCTGCTGTGCCTGGCCGGGTTCGCCAGCCTGGCCGTGGTGGCCGCGGGCCTGTTCTGCGGCAATGCCTTCCTGGGGCTGGTGATCCCCACCACGATGGTCCTGGCGCTGGACGAACACGGCGACATCGCCGGGCTTGCATCGTCGCTGGGCGGCACGCTGCAGATGCTGGCGGGCGGGCTGGTGATCGCGGTGTCGGGCCTGTTCTTCGACGGCACGGCCACGCCGATGATGATCGCCATCGCGCTTTGCGCCGGTGTCAGCCTGACGCTCACGCTGATCGTGCTGCCCCGCCGCGCGGGCGCCGCCGCCTGACCCCGGGGCCTATTCCGCCGCCGCGGCCGCCTCGGCCGTGGCGGAGGTGACGGCCTCCAGCGCCTCAAGCATCAGCGCGCTGCCCGCTCCGGCGCGATGCGCGCCCTCGGACAGGATGCGCCGCCAGCGCCGCGCCCCGGGCCGCCCGGCAAAGAGGCCCAGCATGTGCCGCGTGACCTGCGCCAGCGTGCCGCCCTCTGCCACATGGGCATCCACATAGGGCACCATGGCCCGCGCCGCCGCGACCGGATCGCTGTCCGGGCCGCTGCCGTGGATCAGCCGGTCCGCCGCGCAGAGGATATCCGCCGGGGCGTGATAGGCCGCCCGGCCGATCATCACCCCGTCCAGCCCCGCGTCGAGAAAGCCGCGCGCCTCGGCCAGCGAGGCGATGCCGCCGTTGATCGAGACATGCAGATGCGGGAACCTCTCCTTCATCCGCAGGACCAGCGGGTAGTCGAGCGGCGGCACATCGCGGTTCTGCTTGGGGCTGAGGCCCTGCAGCCAGGCCTTGCGGGCATGCACCGTCACCCGCCCCACCCCGGCATCCGACATGCGCGACAGGAAATCCGGCAGGATCACCTCGGGGTCCTGATCGTCCACGCCGATGCGGCACTTGACCGTCACCTCGACCTCCACCGCCGCCTGCATCGCCTGCACGCAGCGCGCGACAAGGGCCGGATCCTTCATCAGCACGGCGCCAAATGCCCCGGATTGCACCCGGTCCGAGGGACAGCCGACATTCAGGTTGATCTCATCATACCCGGCGGCAGCCCCCATCCGCGCGGCCTCGGCCAGCTCTTCGGGGTCTGAGCCGCCCAGCTGCAGGGCCACCGGATGTTCCGAGGCATCGAAGGCCAGCAGATGCACCGCCCCGCCCCTGACCAGCGCGGGGGCGGTCACCATCTCGGTATAAAGCAGCGTGTCGCGGCTGAGCAGACGGTGGACGTACCGGCAATGGCGGTCAGTCCAATCCATCATGGGTGCCACGGCAAGCCGTGACGCATATTTTGCATTTACTTTCATACACTTACTCTCCGCATACGCAGACAGCCACCTAACGGGATTTCTCGTGATTCCCGGGGGTTTTCCCTGGTTTCCGTGGGTTTTCCAAGACAGCTTGCTACCGAGTAGCAACATCCATCCCGCCAATCATGTCCGAGCCAGAGCTCCGCCAGGGTCAGGCGACCCACCTGATTCTGGCTGCGCCTCGACTTACCCCATCCGGACGGTTTCCGGCCAGATCGAAGTGACACCACGTTCTCGACGATCAACAAGAAAGGGACGGTCATGTCTCACACGACCCAAGTTAGCTCCAAAAATATACTCCAGCAAATCTCGCGTGACCGCGCAGCGGGTTCTCCATTTGCCTTCCGCGCAGAACTGCCCGCCCAGCCGCGACCTGCCGAAAGTTCCGGGACCAGCAAGAAAGACTCTTTGCGAAAGCCGAAACAGACCAAGCGGACGCAAGTGTCGACCAAAGCGGATAACTTGCCCACAGTAGAAGACTGTTCGGACGAACCCTTCATTTCGGCACGCGCTCCGAAAGACGGCCTCCCGAGATACTGCGCGCAAATCCGTCGCAGGACCGACGGTGGTCCAATCAATATAAGCAAGACATTCACAAGCCTCAAGGACGCCAAGAAGTGGCGAGATGACACGTTGGCCCAGATACAACTGGGTTTACTTGCTCCCAAGCAAGAAGAAGGCTCAAAAACGGCACCTCGTGTCTGTGATCTAATTCAAAAAAGGAAGGACAAGGGGCGGAGCGTCGAGAAGACCGCAACCCAAAATCTCGAATTTTGGATCAATCACCCACACTGTCAGGAGCCAGCGTCTACCATAGACCTGAAGTGGTTCCAAAACGCGGCAGAGGACCTGCTCAAGTTGGAAATGATGCCGCAAACCGCGGCGACCTACATGACAATGCTTGCTTCATCTTTGAAATGGGCAGCTGAACGCGACGAGGATGTTCCATACGATGTCGTCGTTCGCGCCATGAAAGTATTGTGGCACGATGAAATCTTGGCACGGTCCGAGGAGCGTGAACGGCGCCCCACTCTCGATGAGCTCGATCTGATCTTTGACGCAGTGCTTGCGAACAAAAGGCAAAAGATCCCTGTTATCACGATAAGTGTGTTCGCCATCTTCTCCTGTCGCCGCCTCAGTGAGATCTGTCGTCTTCGCTGGAGTGACCTAAACGTGACTGATCGAAAGATTCTGGTGCGGGAGATGAAGCACCCCCGCAAGAAGAAAACTAACGACGTTTGGGTGAAGCTCACCCCTCAGGCCATGAAAATCATCCTTTCCATGCCCAGGACGTCGGACTTTATTTTCCCATACAATCCGCGTTCAGTGGGCACCGCTTTTCGACGCCACCGGGAGCGCGTCAAGATTGACGATCTGCGTTTTCACGATCTCCGGCACGAAGGTATCAGCCGTCTGTTCGAGAAGGGAAAGCGTGACCATTTCGTGATGAAGACCTCAGGGCATCAGTCTCGAAGCTGCTTGGATCGGTATGTGAATGTCGAAAAGAAGGGCGATAAATTCAAGAATTGGCACTGGCTGGACTGGGTTCTGGCATACTGGGCCAGAACCTGATCACCTGCCGACTCCGTGACTTCGGCGCGTTCTCTGGCGACAGGGCCACACCTGAGTCGTGACTCAGGTCTGTTGGAAATTCCTTGGCGGCTTGCACTGACCAGCTGGAGGTTCGGCGCCTATAAGGCAAGGAGGAAAAGTGTAGTTGGCTAAGGCAGGGCTTTCCGATCGTCAACCTTCCCCGATTGGAACTGGCACGACGCGAACAGCCCAGGGCAGCGTCGGCACGGTCTTGGCAATCTCCGTCTTGGCGTGATCTGCCTGGTGCTCGCCGTCTCCAGTTGGGTGGGGTGTTGCACCACCCCGAAATGACGCCACTCGCGATCTCCGACCACCGTCGCGAAACGATCACGCTCGTCATGCACAGCAGACTTCCGCAAAGGAACTTTTCCGCGTCCTGCAGTTCGATCTCAATTCCTATGCAGGAACCATGCGGAGGTAATGATGACAACACTTGATATGCTCCTGGCCCACTTCGGCGGCACACCCGTAATTCCTCTTGAGGTGGCGGCTCAATACTGGGGCTATGAGGCAGACACATTGGCCAGGAAAGCCGACAGTGGGGAGGTTCGAGTACCCTACTTTCGGCTCGACGAACGTCAGAAGGCAGCTCGTCTCATGATGCTTACAGACATTGCCACTATCATCGAGGAGCGCCATCGTGCAGCGCGCGCCAACTTTGAAAAGAAATGGCAAGACGATGGTGAAGAAGACGGCTGACATGCTATGCGAATAGAGGAAGCTGAAGGGAACAAATGACAGGTCGCAAGCTCTCAACTCGATCCCCAACCGAGAGGTTCACACCCAAGGGGCCTTCGAGTGTCAATTCCGGCGCGGTGGCAGGGCAGATCGCCTATCTCTCACAAGCCGAGGAAGATGACGCCGACTGCGTGGTGATCGACACGCCGCCCCATGCCGGCGGCACGATCGACGCCGCGATCCGCGCCGCAGACTTGCTCATCATTCCCATTCGGTCGACTCCCTTCCACATCAACGTGGCCGCGGGCACGGTCGAGATCATGAAGCAGAACGGTCGGCAGGGAAGATTCGTCCTGAGCCAGGTGGCGGCCGTCGGGCCCCAGGGCGACGACACCGCGGCGGTGCTGCAGGAACTCTACCCGGACGTGCCGGTAGCCAAGGCGCGGCTCTGGCAGCGCAAGGCCTTCATGCAGGCGCTGATTTCGGGCCAGGCGATTACGGAGTTCGATCGGCCGAGCTCGAAGGCCGTCACGGAAATCAAGGCGCTGTTCCGGGAGGTGCGGAGCAGGCTGTGACCGCTGAAAGCTGCATCAGATCAGGCAAATGCCTGCTTTCGATTTTTGCCGTCCGAACCCATCTCTTTTAGCAAAGGCATAAGAAGACACGAGCAGCATGGTCAACGTCACGAGCGTAAATCTTCCCGCACCTGCCGACTGGCAGGCATTCGAGCGGCTGACGAGGGATCTGTTCGAAAGCGAATGGCAGACAGACGATGCGCGCGCCAATGGCCGGTCTGGTCAGGAGCAGCATGGTGTCGATGTTTACGGCACGGACCGGGTTCACAAAAAATGGGTCGGCGTCCAGTGCAAAGGCCGCTCCGGAGGCTACGGGAAGGCGCTTAAAGAAAAGGATCTTCGCGAGGAGGTCGAGAAAGCCAAGTCATTTCACCCTCCTCTCGACAGGTTCATCCTCGCCACCACAGCCCCCAATGACGCGCGAATACAGGAAGTCGCGCGAGAGCTGAATGAGAAGAACCGAAAGAAGCTTCTCTTCGAAGTCGATGTCATGGGCTGGGACGAGATCAAGGCTGTTCTCAATCGCCATCCTCGCGTTGCGGCCATTCATTGCTCGGGCGTGTCGACGGTCGCCGACCTCCAGATATCTGCAGCAATGAACGATCTGCGCGGTGACGTATCCCGAGATCTGGCGGGGCTCACGTCCAGTATCCTCGATCTCCAGAGGTCAGTCATAGCGGGCTTGGAGCGTGAGCCGACTGGAGACGCGCTCGGTCAGCGCATCACCGACGCCGCCGACCTCCTGAACGATAGCCCGGCGCAAACCGCCATCACCCGGCTTGAACGACTTCTCGAAAATGAGGGCCGCACTGCCAGCGCTCGAGACCGTTTCCGCATCAAGGCCAACCTTGGATCCGCCCATTTTGCCAAGGGAGACAAGGATGCAGCCGTAGATTGGTATCGTCAGGCTCACGACGAGTATCCCGATACATCCGAAGCGCTATCCATACTCGCGGCCGCCGAGTCCATCGCAGGCAATCGTGAGAAGGCGGCTGAACTGGCCGCCAGCGCCATGGCGATGCGAGAGCCACAGCAGCGGGCAGCCGGAGTGTTCTTGGAGACGGCTCCGGCGGAAACGCAATGGCAAGAGCTTCAGGCTCAGCTTCCGGAACAGTTCCAGCGGATCCCGGAGTTCCTTCTGGCGCTCGCGGAGCACGCGCAGAAAGCGGGTCAGATCAAGGACTGCCGGCGGTTGACCAAGGATGCGGTCAATCGAGATCCCGATAATTGGCGCGTGCGCGCATATGCGGGCTACCTCAGGTTCCAGGAAGTCGCCGAGCGAGACGACATCCGCAGCCTCAGACTCGTGCGGAAAAGCGACATCGAGATCGTCGAGGATGCGAGAGCACACTTTCTCGTTGCCTGGGATCTTCTTCAGGCAAGCGGGTGGGCGCGAGAGGCTGAAACCTGCGTCATGAATGCCCTCTCGGCCTCCCTGATGCTTGGGGATGAAGAGAAGGCCGAAGAGCTCATCGAAGAGGCCTTCCGGAGGATTGGAAATACGCCGCAACTGCTCCGGTTCCGCGCCGCCTATCAGATGCACAAGGGTGAGGATGCCGCGGTTGCCGATGCGCTGTCGAGGATTCCCGAAGGCGATCGGGATCCGAATGATGAGCTCATGCTCCTCCAGGCGCGCATCAATGAAGGGGACCCAGAAGCAGCTCTCGCACGTGCCGACTTCCTATATCGAACAGCAGAAGACGCCGGCTTGCGTGTCGCGTTTGGCAACTGCCGTATCCTGGCGGCTGCGCAGATCAACCCTGATCTCTTCAAGGAAGTCACCCATGACATCTTGACGGAGCATCCGGACTCCACACTGCTCTTGGCCTATTATGTGTTCAACCATCCTGGCGATCTCGACGATCCCGCAGTCATCGATCGCCTTGCCAAGTTGTCAGAGCGCGAAACCAACAGCTTCGCACGTGACCGTGCGGCCCATGCCCTTGCCATGGTCGGCCGGAACTCCGAAGCCGCGGACATCTATCTCGATCTCTGTAGTCCTGACACGGATACGCCCCAACTCAGGATGGCACTCCAGACACTGGTGAACTGCCGCAGGATTCGAGAAGCCCGAGAACTCTATGGGAAGCTCGACGCCAGGATCAAAGATACCGCCAGCATGCGCAGGATCGGCGCTGTCATCTTTCAATGCGCTGGCAACTTGAAGGGCGCCAGAAAGGAACTCGAGCACGTGTTCGGCACAGGGGATGAAACCCTGGAAGACCGTGCTCGCTGGATCGATATCTGCGAGCGTCTGCCGGACATCTCTTCAATCATCCGGTATCTCGACACCGTGCCGGTGGACATTTCCGGCGATCCCCGGATGCGCATGCACCTTGCGCACAAGCTCGATCACTACACGGACGACTTCCAGAGGGCGCTCGAGATCGGATACCGCGCGTTGCGCGACGGCTATGAAGACCCACAGATACATCTCGGCTTCATGGTCGGGTTGATCCTGACAGGCCGTTCTGGGCGACATGTCGATTTCGACCACGAAGTCGTTGAGGAGGATACAGTCGTTGTGGTCTCGCGAGATCACGCTGACCCGCTCACGAAGATCATCGAGACAGCCCCTGCCCCGCGGGCGGACCGCGACGAAATTTCCCCTGAAGACCCGCTGGCTCTTCGCCTGATGGGAAAGGCTGTGGGTGACAATCTCCCGATGGATTCCGCTGTCGGGAAGCTGAACGCCACCGTCACAAAGATCCTGTCCAAGTATGCCCATGCGTATCATCGGTCTCAGAAGGACTTCGAGCGCCTGTTTCCGGAGAGCAAGATATTCGGAGCGCTTCGGATCGATGAAAATGATCTGGAAGGCAGTATTCGTCCCATCCTCGAAAGCGCCAGGGAGCGTGCGGGGCAGGTCAAGCGCATCGAGGAGGCCTACGAGTCAGGGAAAGCCCCGATAGCTCTGTTGGCCGCCGCAGGTGGAGGCACGGTCTTCGATTTCTGGGATTTTCTGCGGCACCACGGCAGCATCAAAATCAAGATGGCCCTCGGTAATGCTGTAGAACGGAAGGCGGCAACGCAATCGGCTATGGCTGCGCCCGGCGTGATCGTCGATCCAATCACCCTATACAGCGCCCAGACGCTCGGCTTCGCCGACACCCTCCTTCAGGCCTGCCCGGACCTGCATATCACCCAGAGCAGCATCGATCTGCTTCACGAAGCCTATCGGGACAGGGTGGATGCCATCGGGGGAGAAGGACGCCGAGGTAGCTTCGTAGCGGACGAGCATGGGGCGCGTATCATCGAGCTGTCCCGAGAGATGTCCGACCTTCTCATATCGGACCTCGGGCGAACCCTCGACCTGGCACGAGGCCTGAAAATCGCCATGCCGGAAGAAGGCACTGCCCTTCATCCGGACTTCGAAGCGGTTTTCGAAGATGTGGGCCCGTGCTTCGTAGATACGCTGGTAGTCGCCAAGGAGAGAGGGTGGACCTTGCTTGCGGATGACACCTCCCTCCGGCTGTTTGCGAGCCTGGATGGTATTTCATCGGCTTGGAGCCAGGTCGCTCTACAGATCGCGCGCAACAAGCGCATGATTTCGCAGGAAGCATATTCTGATGCCCTCGGCGCTATGCTGGAGGGGAATTACCGATACGTCAGCATCGACGGAGATACGACGCAGTTCGAGTGGGAGCGCAAAGAAACGTCGCTCTGGCTGAAGCAATTCCTCGATCATATCGCCCTGCCGACGAACGACCCCTGGAGTGTTGCCCAGTTGATCGGATCCAGCCTTCTGGAACTCTGGGACGATACGGACGATGGAGCGCGTTGCGTCGCCTATGCCGCCTTCATGCTTGAAGAGCTCTCAGAGCGATTGGGTGAAGGCCCGGCGATCAAGATGCTTGGTGATTCAGTTGCCGCGGCGGTCGCGAAGGCGCAGAGAAACGCCCGAATGATCAAGCTCCCCCCGCTCCTGAGAAGCACTACCCACATTATTTCCCCGGGGCTTCTGGCGGTGGACATAAATCGAGATCATAAAGACGCCGTCCTGAACACGATTGGTGACTGCGTGAAGTCAGCACGTAACCTCACCAAAATGCGCAGCAAAGATCCCCTGGAAGACGAAGGCGCATGAGGTTGGCAGCTGCCAACTGAGGTCCTTCGGCTCAACCTGTTCGAGACTACGCCGATGAGATACCTGAGCATCAGACGCGAAATCGAGGGGAGCCTGCCCACCGTGGCAGAGCTCCTTCGCCAGAAAGGCGAAAATGATGCCCTCCGCGCCATGAGTCAGGCAGATATCGAGATCGACGAGGTCGGGTACGACAACTGGAACGGCGGCACCGAGCTCTGGACCGTCTTTCTACGCGTCCCGGTCAGTGTTTTCGTGTGGATAGAGGACAGCCGGAACGAGATCGCCGGGATCATCTCGAAGAACCTCGAACTCGTCACAGGCAAGGACAATGGATACTGGGTGAGCGCGGAGATCTCGCCGATGCGCGCCGCGCCGCCGGGGCGGCGTCTGCCCGACGGGAAGATCAGCGAACGGACACGCGCCGCCATCCTCGACGAGATGCGTGCCAGGGAGACTGCCTGGCACGGCGCCCTGGATGAGATTGCCTTCCTCAGCCGGATCTTCGATCTGACCTCCCTGCCCTCTTATGACAGCCGGTTCCAGAACGCCGAGCAGGACATCTGGCAACACTGCATCAACAATTTCGACTGGTCGCAGGACTGGGTCTACAGCGACCCGCGCTTCCGTCTCTATGCCGCTGATCAGGATACCTTCCTGAAGTTCATCTGCGAGATTCTTCATCCCATCGTCCGGAAGGACGACGCGGAGCAGGATGCGCTCGCCCGGGCGTTCAATGGTCACCTGCGGGCCGACGGATGGGAACTCGTCGAGGACGCCATCATCGATGGCCGACCGGCCTATGTGCCACAACGCAAGGTTCACGCCTTGGGTGGGTCTGTCCAGCGCATCAAGGCCGTGGCAGCAACCCTGAACTCGGATACGCTCTACGAGGATCTGCGACGCCTCGAGCGCATCGGCGACAGCGAGCCTGGCGAGGCGATCGCCTTGGCAAAGGAGATCGTGGAGAGCTGTTGCAAGCTGATCCTCGACGATCGGAAGGTCGCCTATCCCGAAAAGGCGGAGATCCCCGAGCTGCTGAAGCTTCTCCGCCGAGAGATTAAGATCATGCCGGACGGGATCGATGAGAACGCCAAGGGCGCGAACGAAATTAGGGGTATCCTGACCAGCCTTGGAAATATCGCGCACTCTCTCGCTCCGTTGCGCAACGCCTACGGCAAGGGCCATGGCCGCGGGCGCGACTTCAAGGGTCTCCAGCCGCGGCACGCGCGGCTCGCGATCGGGGCCGCCAGCACCTTCGTCGACTTCGTTCTCGATCGTCACCTGTCTCAGGTTGCAGCCGAGACCGCCGAGAGCTGATTGAAATGGACAAGTGTAACACTAAGTGTTAGGGAGGAGCGTGAGAGTATTCGTTGGAAAGGCGTTCAGAAAGTGGGCCGGGTCCGAGGCGATATCGGACGAGGACCTCTGTGCGGCCGCGAAGGAAGCGTTTGACGGCAACGTCGAAGCCGACCTTGGCGGCTACCTCTTCAAGAAGAGGATCGCGCGCACAGGCGGAGGCAAGTCGGGTGGTTTCCGGACCATCATCGGCTTCCGGAAGAAGAAATCCGATAGGATCTTCTTCCTCTACGGCTTTCCGAAGAGCAGCCGATCGAACATCACGCGCCGGGAAAAGGATGCCCTCTCGGTCAACGCCAAGGTGCTCATCGAGGCTGATGACAGCCAGATCGATGCGCTGAAGGCGAAGGGCACCATCGCAGAGCTGGAGTGCAAGGCATGAGTAACATTCTGGATATGGCCCACGACATGGCGAAGGACCTGCACGAGGTCGGCGCCATGGACGACATCACCATGCGCGTCATGGATCGGGTCTGCGTTCCGGAGAAACCTTCCTTTACGCCGGCCAGGATCAAGAAGATCAGGGCCAAGAGCCGTATGAGCCAGCCCGTTTTTGCCCAGTTTCTCAATGTCGGTGCGACAACGGTCGCTCAGTGGGAACAAGGCAAGAAATCCCCGGGTGGTTCATCGGCGAGGCTGCTCGACGTCATCGATCGGAAAGGCATCGAAGCCATCATCTGAGCTGGGGTCGAAAAAACCACCCTCATGGTCCCCGCCGCGAGAGGCTCGACTTGAGGAGGTTAGAAGGATGATATCGGCAATCGACCCAACGGTTCAGGCCTTCTTGGGCTTTCTCGAGCAGGAAGCCGCGTCCGACCCGCAGCGCCTGCGGCCTTTCGGCGGGCACATCGTCCAGCGCGCCGCCGACCTGGTCGAGGATGTTGAAATCGACCTTCTCGCACCATTCGAAGAAGACTGAACAGGGGCAAAATAACCGGAGATCCGATCATGCCGGACGACAGCGAAGCAGCTACGATATCGCCGATCCAGAGGTCGCCTGAGGACCTACTGGCAATGCAGCGGACCCGCGAGGCCGCACAGCGGCTTGATGATGATGCACTTGCTGTCACTTGCTGGCTGGATGCGGAATTCCCTGGTCTGATTATCATCATGGAACTGCAGCGACATCATAGCTGCGAAGACAACGAGATAGCACATGTTGAACCACGGGTGACGGATCGCCTCAGGCGGCATGAAGCACGCGATGCCGCGGAAAAGGCGCTCACGGCACTCGGATGGTCCTTCAAGCCCGAAGGGCGCGATGTCCGCTCAACCTTCCATCGCCCGTCTCAAGCGCAATCCGCCCATGCCCGCCTGGCAGATATCGCCCGCGTTCGTCGAGCGGTGAAGCAAGCGCACACCAAGAGATCCAGCTATTGTCCTTCAACGGCGCGCAAAGAGTGAGACCATGGATGCTGCAGTTGAGAAATTCGCGATCCTGGACTTCGAGGCATCAAGCCTGTCGGGGGCCAGCTGGCCCATAGAAATCGGACTCTCGTGGCTCGAGCACGGAGAAGTGCGCACCTGGTCCTCCCTTATCCAACCGGCTCACGATTGGGAAATCGACGATTGGTCGCCGCAGAGCGCAGCGGTTCACGGCATTCCCCTGTCCGAGCTCTCAGAGGCGCCCTCGGCAACAGAAGTGGCCGAAACCTTCTTCAAGGTCCTCGGAGGCCGCAGACTCGTCTCTGACGCCCCTGAGTTCGAGACACGATGGCTGGACCGCCTGTTCCGAGCTGCCGGGCGTGCAGAGAACCCTTCGGTCGAAGATTTCGACGGCGCATCTTTCGCGATGTTCGAGGGATATGCTCTGGACCTGCTCTACGAGACGGTGGAGCGACGCCCTGCCCCGCATCGGGCGGGGCCGGACAGCGCGCGTCTCGCTCGAGGCTGGCTGAAGGCGGCCGAGCATCAGGTGACATTTGTAATGGAAGGCAGGACCGCATGACCGAGATATTCACGACGGAGATCATCGTCGGGTGCGGCCTGCTCGGCGTCAGCGGCCTGGTGATGATCGCGAGTGTCATCATGTTGCGTCCACCGAGGGACGAGCGACCGAAGATCGACCTCGATGCATGTATCCGCGATGCGCCTTACCACCGGCTCGAAAGCGCGGGCATCAAGGTCATAGGGGCGGCCCCAGCCAACTGACAGGATCCTCGAATACAGAGGAAACTTGCCAGATCTCCGAACTGCCTTCATAATGCCATCATTTCGCAGTCAGGATGCGTCATGGCACAACTCACCGTCCGAAATGTCGACGATGCAATCGCCGCGGCCCTCAAGGAGCGCGCGGCGAAAGCGGGGCGATCCGCAGAGGCGGAGCATCGCAGGATCCTCGAGGAAGCCCTCCGCCCCGGACACAGGGCCGATTTCTTTGCCGAGGCGCGCACCAAGCGCGTGAAACTGGCCCCTGGTGCTCCGACCACGACCGAGATCCTGCGCGCGGATCGTGATCGCGACGAGGCGTCATGACAGGCGGCGAGAGCTTCGTTGTCGACACCTCCGTCGCGATCAAATGGATCGTGGACGAAGAGGACAGCGACAAGGCAGAGCTCCTCCAGGGCGCCGACATGGTGGCCCCCGCCCTCTTCCGGATCGAGGCCAGCAACGTCCTTCGCACCCTCGTCTCGAAGCAGGTCCTCGCCAACGAGCGCGCGATCGACCTCTTCCTGTTTCTGCAAACGGCCCCGGTGACGATCATCGACGCCGACGAGCTCCTGGAGCGACGTGCCCTCGACCTCGCGCTGGCGCTCGAGCACCCGATCTACGATTGCGTCTACCTGGCGCTTGCCGAACGCATGGATCGCCAGCTCATCACCGCCGACCGGCGGTTCATCAAGGCCCTTTCCGGCACCGAGCATGCGTCGCGGGCGCTTGCCCTCGACACCTTGGGATCAGCCGTGCAGGAGGAGGTCCGCCTTTGAGACGCCTTCCGCCGCGAGCAATATTCATTTCAGCAACGATTTTCCGAGTGAGCGCATGAACCCGACAGACATTTTCGAGGCTCTCGATGCCATTGCCAAGGCTCCCTTCGATCCGGCGGATTTCGGGTTCTCCTTCGCCGAGGCAACCGACAATGCCCAGGCGACGGTCTCGAAGCTCCGCGGCGGGTCATTGAACAGGTCGGACATCGAGGGCGGTGTCCTGATGAACCTCAAGTTCCATTACGCCCCGGCCGACGCGCTTGGGGTCGAGGCCACCCTCGATGCGCTGAAGGGCAGCAAGCGGACCGCGAAGCACAAGCCGGCGATCCTGATCGCCACCGACGGCGAGACAGTCGCGGCCGAGCATTGGAAGAGCGGCGAGCGGCTGCACTGCGCCTTCTCGGAGATCGGCGACCATTTCGGGTTCTTCCTGCCGGCCGCCGGCAAGGACCGGTATCGCCCGGCCGAGGAGAACCCAGTCGATGTGAAAGCCACGGGCAAGCTCGCGAAGCTCTACGACGCCCTGGTGAAGGCCAACCCCGACTGGGCCGCCGATGCCCGGCGCCACGACATGAACCAGTTCATGACGCGTCTGATCTTCTGCATGTTCGCCGAGGATGTCGGGATCTTCCCTGAGAACCAGTTCTCGCGTGCGATTTTCACCCATGCCGGCGACAAAGGCGAAGAGGCCCATGGCGTCCTGATCTCCGCCTTCCAGGCGATGAATCTGCCCAAGAACAAGCGGGCTGACCTTCCGGCGTGGAGCCACGACCTCGAATACGTCAACGGCGGGCTCTTTGCCGGCACGATCGACGCGCCGCGCTTCGACGTAATCGCCTTCCGTTACCTTCGCGAGGGCTGCGACCTCGACTGGAAGGAGATCAACCCGGACATCTTCGGCTCGATGATTCAGTCGGTCGCCGACCCGAAGGCGCGTGCCGAGCTCGGCATGCATTACACCAGCGTGCCCAACATCATGAAGGTGCTGGGGCCCCTTTTCCTCGACGAGCTCGACGCCGAGATCGACAAGGCGTGGGATCGGCCGAACGGGCTGCGCAAAGTGCTGGATCGGATGTCGGAGATACGGGTGTTCGACCCGGCCTGCGGCAGCGGCAACTTTCTGGTCGTCGCCTACCGCGAGCTGCGCGCCCGCGAAATCCGCATCCTGCGGCGTCTCGGCGCGATCGAAGGCCAGACCCAGATCCAGATGTGGTCGCAAATCCCGATCACGAACTTCTACGGCATCGAGATAACTGACTTCTCGGCCGAAACAGCGAAGCTCGCCATGTTCATCGCCGAGTATCAGGCGAATGCCATGTTCGGCGAAGCCTTCGGGCGCAAGCCGGCCGCGCTGCCGCTGAAAGGTGGCGCTAATGTTCTGTGCTGCAACGCCCTCAGAGTAGACTGGTCCTCATTCTGCCCTAACAGGCCGCTGAAGAAGTCGGGCTCGAAGGACGCTGTTCCTGCCGCCACGATTTGAAGGCGGTTCTCTGTAACATCGGCGGCGGACGCCGGGTCTGGGATGGTCTGCTTCTCATGCTGCCAGGAGTTTCGGCAACCTGGCCAGATTGCAGGCCGCCATTGTCATTGTGAACTGTGCGCGGACCCTGTCGAGGCCGCGGTGGACGGTCTGGGCCATGCCGCCCACGGTCTTGGCCCAGCCGAAAGGTTCCTCGATCTTCTTTCGGCGCCGCTGAGACTGGGCATAGCCCGGATGCTGGGTGGTCCGGCCGTCGATGGCGGAATGCCGGGCCTTTTGCGCGACATGCGGCGTCACCACCATCCGCCGGAGCTCGGCGACGAAGGAGGCCGCATCGTAACCCTTGTCTGCCCCGAGCGTCACGCGCCGGGTCGAGCCCGGCGAGTGCCGGTTGATCATCTCGATCGCCGCCTCCCGCTCGCTATGGCCGTCGGCGTGGGTCAGGTCCGCCTGCACCACAAGGCCGTTGCGGTTTTCCATAAGCGTATGTCCCATGAAGCATAGCGCCGCCGCGGCGCCCGGCGCCTTCTTGTAGAGGCGGGCATCGGGGTCCGTCACGGACGCGTGGGTCGCGTTTGAGCGCTTCTCGCCCCGGAAGTTCACTTCGGCGTTGCGGGGCTGGCGGGGCGTGGCGGGCATCGGCTGGGTCTCGGTCTGCTGGGGCGGCTTGTCGGTGTCTGCGGTGGGCTCTTGGTTTGGTGGCGGCGGGTTGCCCGGATCGTCGTCGTGATCGGGTGGCGGACGGTCCTTCGGCTGAAAACTCTTCATGGAAGCCCACGCCTTCACCAGCGTGCCGTCCACCGAGAAGTGCTCGTCAGACAGCAGTGGCTTGACCTCAGGGTGCGCCAGGATCGCGGCCATGACCTTGCGCGACATGTCCGTAGTCAGCAGCCGGTCGCGGTTCTTGGTGAACACGGTTGGGACCCACACGGCATCGTCGATGCCGAGCCCGACGAACCATCGGAACAGCAGATTGTAGTCCATTTGCTCCATCAACTGCCGCTCCGAGCGGATCGAAAACAGGATCTGGAGAAGGCTCGCTCGGATCAGCCGCTCCGGCGCGATGGAGGGACGGCCGAAATCCGTGTAGAGCGCGTCGAACTCGGCATCGAGGCTCGCCAGCGCGTCGTTCACGATCTGCCGGATCTTGCGGAGCGGATGACCCGCAGGGACCCGTTCCTCAAGGTCCACATAGCTGAAAAGCGTCCCGCTTGCCTCGTCCGTCCCGCGCATCACACCCGCCTCCGTCTCCGTGACAGGGGTGAATCATGTTCTCGAAACCGCGTCGAGCCCGGTGTTTTTCAGCAGCCTGCTAAAGAGGACGGCGACGAGGTCTACATCGCAGGGAATCCACCGTATCTTGGTGGCAAGAAGCGCGAGGCTTGGCAGACGGACGATATGCGCTACTGCGGTCTCGAGGACGTCCTATTGCTGGATTACGTCACAGCTTGGTTCTTTAAGGCTCAGGGATATTCTCCGAGCGCATTCGCGTTTGTGGCGACAAGTTCGATCTGCCAAGGAGAACAAGTAGCCCCCCTTTGGAGCAGGCTTTTCAACGCTGGTCTGTCGATCAGCTTTGGTCATATGCCGTTCCAATGGCGCAATTCCGCAGCCGATAACGCTGGGGTATGGGTAGTCATAGTCGGTTTGCGCAATCGGCCCCGCAAACCGGTCAGGTTGTTTGACCAAGGATGGGTTGGAACTGGCTCCACCATCAGCCCATATCTGTTCCTCGGCGCTGAGACCTATGTCTCGGCTCGATCTACTCCACTGTGGAGGCTTCCAGAAATCGTCATGGGTTCGAACCCTGTCGACGGTAAGCGGTTGGTTGTCTCCCCGGAGGAAAAGAACCGCATCGTTAATTCACACCCGGAAGCTGAGGAGTTCATCCGGCCATATCTTGGTGGCGACGAGATACTTGGCGGGAAAGAACGATTCTGCGTTTGGGTCGATGACGACGCCGTGGAGAGAGCACAAGCCTGCCCTCCGATTGCTGCCAGGATAAGAGAGTGCCGGGAATACCGAAAAGATGCAGGTCGAGACGCGCGGCGCTACCAAGACCAGCCGCATCGATTCGCTTACCGCGGGACTGTGAAAGATCTTCCCTGCATTGCAATACCGAATTCTCAATCGTCAAAACGGCCCTATCTGCCCACTGCGCGAGTTCCAGCCGGCACCGTTGTAAGCAAGGAAGCATTTGCCGTATACACCACAGAAGACTGGGTGCTCGCCATTCTCTCTTCGAGAATGCATCAAGTTTGGCTTGCAACGGTCGGCGGTCGGATAGGAAACGGTTTCAGGTATTCCGGCACCCTCGTATATAATACCTTTCCCCTTCCCGGAATGACCGATGGCGATAGAGAAGAGCTGGCGGCGGCGGGGCGCCAAATTCTCAAAGCGCGATACGAAAATTATCCTCATAACCTCGACGAGCTCTACTCCGAAGGTAACTTTCCGAACAATTTAAGGACTGCACACGAGAAGAACGACAGAATTCTCGAGAACCTGTACACCGGAAAAACATTCGCGAATGATGCTGCGCGCCGGGACATGCTCATGAAACTCTACTCCGTTCGTGTTGCAAGGGAAAACGAGGAGGCCGCGTGATGGTCGATCTTGTTAAGGTCGCCTACGGGCGCACGGGCACATCGAAGACGACAAACGCCATGGGCATGCGGCCCATGCAGGCGCGGGTCTACGAAGCTCGCGGTGCGCAGTTCATCCTGCTGAAAGCTCCGCCCGCTGCGGGCAAGTCCCGGGCGCTCATGTTCCTCGGCCTCGACAAGCTCGAGAACCAGGGTGTCCGCAAGGTGATCGTCGCCGTGCCCGAGACCTCGATCGGCGCCTCGTTCCGGTCGACGGAGCTTCGGCCGGCCTTCTTTCGCGACTGGCATGTCGAACCGCGCTGGAATCTCTGCGAGAGCGGCGCCGAGGAAGGTTCGAAGTCGCAGAAGGTGAAGGCCTTCCGGGAGTTCATGGCATCCGACGACGAGGTGATCGTCTGCACCCATGCCACCTTCCGCTTCGCCTATGACGCCATCGAGGCCGAGATCGGCGCGGAGGCCTTCGATGACTGCCTGATCGCGATCGACGAATTCCACCATGTCAGCGCCGGCGACGATAATCGACTGGGCGAGATCCTGCGCCGCCTGCTCGTGCGCGAGAAGGCGCATGTCGTGGCGATGACCGGCAGCTACTTCCGCGGGGACAGCATCCCGGTCCTGCGGCCCGAGGACGAGGCCAAGTTCCGCTCGATCACCTACTCCTACTACGAGCAGCTCGATGGCTACGAGCATCTCAAGTCGCTCGGGATCAGCTACAGCTTCTACCGGGGCAAATACATCTCGGCGATCCCGGACGTTCTCGACACCGACCTCAAGACCATCGTGCACATCCCGCACCGCGGCTCGGCCGAGGCCTATGGGGAGAAGAACGACGAAGTTGGTCGGATCATCGACGCCATCGGCGAGCATGTTGGTCGCGACGAGGAAACCGGCTTCGATCTGGTCCGCCGCAAGTCGGACGGGAAGATCCTCAAGGTCGCGGACCTGGTGAATGACAACGAGGAGCGCGGCGGCGTGAAATCTGCCCTGACCCGCGAGATCACCGGCCCCGACGGCCGCCGCGACGACGCGGCCGACCGCGACAAGGTCGACATCATCATCGCGCTCGGCATGGCCAAGGAAGGCTTCGACTGGCCCTGGTGTGAGCACGCCCTGACGATCGGCTACCGCTCCTCGCTCACCGAGATCGTCCAGATCATCGGCCGCGCCACCCGGGATGCCGCGGGCAAGGCGCACGCGCAGTTTACGAACCTGATCGCCGAGCCCGGCGTCGAGACGACGGTCGTGGCCGACGCGGTCAACGACATGCTGAAGGCGATCTCTGGCGCCCTGCTGATGGAGCAGGTCCTGCAGCCCAACTTCCGCTTCTACCGCCGCGAGGACGGCGACATCCGTGAGCCGATCGAGGTCGACGACACCGGCACCGTCCATATCGGCATCAAGGGCCTGATGGAGCCGCCGACGAACCGATCGAAGGCGATCTGCGAGAACGACATGCAGGACCTGATGGCGAAGGCCTGCCAGGCCATGGACCGCAGAACCGTCGGCGACGACATCGCACCCGAGGTCGCGACGCAGATGGTCCTCACCGACATCATCGAGAAGAGCTACGAGAACCTCTCCGCCGACGAGACCGAGGCCATCCGCCAGGACTTGGCCGCGCGCATGAACATTGCCAACCTCGCCCGGCGGGAAGCCGAGAGGGACCAGGAAAAGGCAGAGGCTGAGGGCGGCAACAGAGACGCCGAGGAGGACGAGATCGAGAGCGCGCCCGATGGCATGAACCTGATCAACATGGTGAAGAAGTTCATCAACGTCCGCGAGCTCGACATCGACCTGATCGACGGGATCAATCCGTTCCGCGAAGGCTTCGATGTCGCCTCGAAGGCCCTCGACACGCCGCTGCTCAAGCAGATCCAGAGCGCCATGGTCGCACAGCGCATCCAGATGACCGAGGACGAGGCGCGTACGCTCTGGCCCCGCATCAAGCGCTTCCGCGAGGCAGAGGGGCGAGAGCCCAACCCGCACGCCGCGGATCCCCTGGAGAAGCGCATGGCCGAGGCCCTCGCCTACATCAGGTCCAAGAAGGCGGAGCGGTTGCGCTCGGCCGCCGCGGAGTGAACGCATGCCGCGGCCCACGCTTGACGAGATCTTCGACGAGCCGGACGAGTTCGGCCTCCTCGATGTCCGGCTGAAACCGCGCGGCACGCGGCCGCCGGAACTCGAACGGGATGCCGGGCTCGTGCGCGAGGTGAACGACTTCTACGACCGGCACGTTCGGCTGCCCAACGAAAATGCCTCCGACCACGACGAGATGCGGCTCGGAACGATCTGGAGCGGCCTTGCAGGACGCGCCGACCCTGACGTCTTCGCGGACGTCGACCGCAACGGGCTCCTCGCCATGACGCCTGTGGAAGAGGCCCCTCCAGCCCGGGATTGGCGCGACGACCCGCTCGAGGACGAGATCCCCGACAGCCTGGACGACATCTTCGACGAGGACGACGGGGACGTCTCCGAGGCCTTCACCCGGATCCAGAACGTCACGCCGGTCGCCGAGCGCCACCTGCCGGACCATCGTGCCGAGTTCTTCCCCTGCCCCGACTTCGAGGTCTTCCAGCCCGCCTTCGAAGAGCTCCAGGGTGAGCTCGAGACCGGTATGCGAGAGGCGACGGCCGTCGGCTCACGAGAGGTGATCGACGTGCAGGAGGGCGGCTACTTCATCCGCAATGGCCTGCTCGCCTACATCGCCGAGAAGGCAGAGATGACCGCGCGCGGCGGCAAGCGGGATCACCGCCTCCGGGTCATCTTCTCCAACGGCACCGAGAGTGACCCCCTGATCTCCTCGTTCCGAAAGGCGCTCGCCGCGGACCCGACAGCAAGGGTCATCCATCGTCCCGGCATCGGCCCGCTCGATCCGGACTGGGAAGCCGACCAACTCGACCTCACAGGCACGATCTACGTCGCGCGCAGCCGCTCCACCGAGCCGGCCATCGCCGAGGTGCGTGACATCCTCCTCAAGATCGGCGTCACCACCCAGGATGTGCAGAGGCGCCTTGCGGACGCCCGGAACGACCCGACCTTCCTGCTCGCCCCTGTCGACGTCGTGGCGACCTACGAGCTGAAGAACCTCTCCAGGCGCAAGGTCGAGGATCTGCTGCATCGCTTCTTCGACACGGCCCGGCCGCGGGATCTCTGGATCCGGGATCGGTTCGGCAAGCGCATCTATCCACGCGAGTGGTTCTATGTCCTGCCCGAGCACGTCAGCCAGGCCGTGGCGGCGATCCGGAACGGCACCCTGCATGAGCTGCGCTACGACCCCGCGAGCCAGAAGATCGTCCGCAAAAACTGACTATGGGGCCTCGATCGGCACCGTTGGCGGCCAAGACCCAGCGCACCCGCCGCGGAGACAGCTCCGCCTTCAGCCTCCACTCTGCCGGATGATTGGTTGGCCCCCGCAGGGGTTGGGGCTGGGAGCCAGTTCGTCGACGGTTGAAACCGCGCCGAATGGCGTGAGCCGGCCAGTCCGGGACGCCCTTACTCCGCCTTCTTCAGGGCCGTGTCAAAATGCCCCTCGACCGGAAGACAGTCCTCCTTGTCAGCATCGGCAAAGAAGCTGTCCTTGCGGCACAACTGCGCGGAAAAGCTGCCTGTGATCGTCGACCCCTCTTCTTCGAGGGAGAGCGTGTCGAGCGAGATGCTCAGGTCGCCCCCGATCTCCTCGTTCATGTAGAAGGGGGCATTCATGCCCTCTGGCCACCACGACACAGAGGCATCCATCATCGCGGCCGAGGCGTCTGTGCCCATAAGGGATATCTCGATCGTCAAGATGCCCTGCATGATGCTCTCCGCGTCCGGGTCATGTGCCTGGATGCTCAGGGAGGACACCGGACCGAAGGTGCGCCATTCCGCGGTAGAGGTTCCTTCGGAAGGAACGTCGAGGGTTTCACCCTCGTAGGCCGCCTCGCCGATGGTGGCGGTTACCGCGCCGACCGGGACCGTCTCGATCTGGGCCGTCGCCGTCTGGGAAATCATCAGCAGACCGGTCACAAGGACCGAAAGAAGTTTCGTGTTCATAATAGTCTCCATAGGTCTTGCGCCACTTACGGGAATGTCCTGCCGTCATGTTCGACGCGGAAGATACGCAACGGCGCGCCAGGCCGGCCCGTTTCTGGGCGCAGCCGGAAGACGGCGGTGTGCGTCCGCCCGAAATTCTCAATCCGAACATTGATGGTGATCATGCCGCGGACCATGGGCTGTTCGGGATCGGGTTGCGGGACACTTACGGTGCCATCGAAATCCTGCGCACCATAGATCGGGTCGGCCTGAAGCGGTGTCGCTTGCATGGCCGCCACGACATCAGCGGAGAAAAAAGTGCCCGCATTCGCCGGATCGAGCGGGTCCGGCCCGCCCATCCGTGCCAGGCGCGCGCTCTCATATAGGGCGCGGACAAGCTCCTGCGCCTCGCGGATCATTGCATCACCCGGCGCCTCGTCCGTATCGGCGGCGGGCGTCTCTACCTGCTCGTAGCCTTCGCCAATCAGGTAGCGTTGTGCCACCCAGCCGGCCTTGCTCATGTCCGCCGAACGCACCAGGCACCATCGTGGCGGCAGAGCCTCGATCTCTGCCTCGGTCATGGTTGAGTAATGCGCCATGGTGAAGAACGGCACGCAGGTGATCTCTTCCACCCCCCGCGCATCATGGGCAAAGGTCTCGATCACCGGATAGCCGGTGCCGGGCCCCATCCGAGCATTCAGAACATCATCTGCAGCAACCCCGGTCACCCGCCATGCATCGGGGCCATGCCCATCAATCTCCGCACTCAAGATGCCAGGCAGCAGGGAGACGCCAATGGCGGTCAAGACCACATCGAGCATTCTGCGCGTATTCGTTGTCATGATACCTCCAGCACTTCGCAGCTCCGGTGCTTGCACCTTTGCGATGGAAAAGGATCGACCCGCCGACCTGGTTTAAGTCGGCGGGCAAGTTGCAAAGGTCTTCGCGATCCGTCGTCCTGCGCAAGTCAGATACGTTCTCGCTGCTATTTCGCCTCGACTTGCCACGGTATCGCAACAAGCTCGAGCGGCTCTGTCGTCCCACTTGCGTTAAGGAGCTGCACTGTCTGTCCCACTTTCATTCCGAGCAAGGTGACCCCGAGGAATGTCTTGATCGGGATACCTCCCTGATCATGTGCAAAACCATGGTCAAAGAGTGTCCTCGATTGTGGTGCCGTCCCCCTGATAGAGTAGGTCACACGTGAGCCCAGGGTGGCGACGTTTCCGGCCTCTTCTTTGGGATTCAGAATATATGCATCCTGAAGCTTTGCCCGGATCAGGTGGGACAGCAGAGGAAAGACACCGCCTTCGATAGCTGCGCATTCCCTCCGCAGTTCTTGCAGGTGCCAGAAGTCCCGCTTGGAAAGGAACGATTGGAGCGGTCGCATGGTCTCGACGCTTGCGAACGCCCGGCTATCAATCGCGGCAGCCTCGTTGCCTGATCTTCCAGCGAAAATCGCCATTTCATTTGATGTTCGCATATCTTCTCCTCGGCCTGCTCGACGCAAGCCTCAAGAATCCAAAGTTGTTGGTGAAGAAGATCCCCGAGCGTGGAGGTCAGCGCATGCGGCCCCCTGCTCGGGGCAGGGAGCGGTTCAGCAGAGATCCCGGAAACGACCGGCCTCTGATTTTGCATGAGAACACAAACATCGAGCCACGCTATGAAGTTTCCGGCGCCAAGTCAAACTTTGCCGGGTCCTCGGAACAGCAGATGCCACCACCACCCGCCGCGCTGACTCTTTCAGGCCGAGGCGGGAAACCTTTCCGAGAGTCGGAAAATGAAGACCAGTGAGGCCGTCCCGCCTCCAGGCAAGCCGTTGATGCCGATAGTCCCCGCTTCGGATGCTCCAGCGCCCGCATTAGTTGCAACCCGTCACTACACGGTAAAAGGCGCCCCCACCTGGGTTACCACCAATGACCGGGTGGTGCCGTCTTCGGACAGCAGCTTGGTGCGTTGCCCGGTCGACATTCCGATGAGCGTGGCCCCCAGGAGAGAGTGAATCGGGATTTCTCCGGCACGCGTCACCAGGCCGAAACTGAGAACCCCACTTTCGATATCTTTCCCATCCACCACGCAGGAAATGTAGCTGCCAAATGTGGCAACATCGGACGGTGCCGCACCCTCTATGGCAACGGCGACCTGCAGTTTCTGGTATAGAAGATCCAGCATGAGCTGGGAGTAGGCGACACTGCTGTTGCCGGCGAAGCTCAGAAATCTCTCGATTCCCAGCCGATCGGCTTTTGTCAGGCGGCACTTGCAATCCCCGCTACCCGCTTCCGGCTTTCCGTGTCGCGGTATCGTTGATCCCGTAACGTCAGGTATGGCCATGTTTCCCCCTGGAGTTGCCTCCGACAATCTCTGAACTTTTCTCGAGATGTCCCCGGGAGATCGCTGCGCATAGAACGCCCGCGAACCGCCCGGGGCTAAGGGCGGTTCAGCAGAAGAAACCGGAACTTGATCTGATACCTGACCATGGATTGATCGTTGCTTGCCGCCCGTCGAGTGTCAATCCCGGCGCACTGACCGCGATCGCGGAGTGACGGGAAAGCTTCCCCGCGACAGCACCTCTCCCTCTGCGTCGACAACGAGACGGAACGCGCGGTCTGCACGGTAGAAGGTCATGCGCCAACGTCCTTCGTCTTCGCCCGCCCCGCTCTCGGAGCGGCTGCTGATGAGTCCGTTCCGCATCTCTTCCCGGACCTGCTCTTCCGTGATCTTGAAGGCCCGCGCGATGGCGGCTGCTTCCACAACGAACCCGCTGTCGGTTTTGGATACTTCACTCATCCCAGCGTCTCCCATGCCCTGATCCCGCGCCGATCTCCGCCAGTCAAGCTCTGCGCGGTTTCGCGCGATTGCGCTCGACCACAATAGGTATTTACAATACCACTTGGGAGACGTACCCCGTCAATACAACTGCGACCAAGGTGCCACACCGATGACCTCCATCCAGCCTTATTCATCGCGCAGCCCCTCCGCGCGCCCGGAGATCACCGCCGATCTCGAGGCACGGACCGGACTCGATGACGCGGTGCTGCGCGAGCTGGTCCATGCATTCTATGGCAAGGTCCGCAAGGATCCTGTTCTTGGCCCTATCTTCGCGGCGCGCATCGATGACTGGCCACCGCATCTGGAGCGGATGACTGCATTCTGGTCCTCCGTTGCCCTTATGACAGGCCGCTATCATGGCGCCCCGGTACCCAAGCACGTCGGTCTGCCGATTGACTGGGGCCATTTCGAGCGGTGGCTCACCATCTTTCGCGAGACCGCGAAGGAGATCTGCACACCCGCAGGCGCCTCCCATGTCATCGAGCGGGCAGAACGCATCGCCCGGTCGCTCAACTTCGCGGTCGAGGATGCCAAAGGCACCGGCATCCCGAAACTGGTTTGACCCTCGCATGGCGAAGCAATTCGATATCGATATTGCCCGCGTTCACGACGAGACGTCCGGCACGGACCGCGCGAGGCTGCTCGTGGATCGGATCTGGCCGCGAGGTATTTCGAAGACCTGTCTCGGGCACGATGACTGGATCAAGGACATCGCGCCGACCACCGAGCTCAGGAAATGGTTCGACCACGACCCGGACAAATGGGGAGAATTCCGCAACCGCTACCTGCAAGAACTGGCTGACAACACGGACGCTGTCGAGCACTGCCTCGCATGGTGCCGAGCTGGCCCCGTTACTCTGCTCTTCGCCGCGAAGGACCGGGACCACAACCAAGCTGTGGTCCTGCGGGACTACCTGAAGCAGCGACTCAAGGGGAGCAAGTCATGACGCTTGAACCCGGGTCCCTTCGCACCCCCCTCTGCGATCTGCTGGGATGTGAGTATCCCATCATCCTGGCCGGTATGGGAGGCGTCGCGCGCGCCGAACTGGCCGCCGCGGTCGCCAATGCCGGCGGTTTCCCGACGCTGGGGATGGTGCGCGAAGCGCCTTCACTGATCGCCTCGGAGATCAGGGCCTATCGTCGGCTGTCAAACCGCCCTTTTGCCGTCAACCTCATCCCCGCAGCCACCGACCCAGGCCTGCTGGACCAGCAAATCGAAACTTGCCTTGCGATGGAGGTCGAGGTGTTCTCGTTCTTCTGGGACGTGGTGCCCGAGGCAGTTGCCCGGGTGAAGACGGCAGGCGCTCTCCTGCTGCACCAGGTGGGCACGCTGCGCGCGGCACGGGAGGCCGAAGCCGCCGGGGCGGATGTGTTGATCGCACAGGGGCAGGATGCTGGCGGCCACGTTCACGGGCGCACCCCGACATTCGACCTGCTTCGGGCCGTGCTGGAAACAACGGCTCTCTCGGTTGTCGCCTCGGGCGGCATCAGCAACGGCAAGGGGCTGGCCCGGGCGCTCTCGTTCGGGGCGCAGGGCGTCCAGTGCGGCACCGCCTTCCTGGCCACGGCCGAATCCTTCGCCCACGACTACCACAAGCAACGGGTCGTGACCGCCCAGGGAGAGGATACCGTCCTGACCGACGGCTTCGTGCTGAACTGGCCCAAGGGATCGGTCGTGCGCGTCCTCCGCAACAGCGTCACCGAGACCTTTGGCCCGGCCCTGATGGGACATGACCCCGAGAGGATCGCACATGAGGTGATCGCCCGCGACGGCCTCATCCCGCGGCTGCGCCAGAGCACGGACTCGCCCCTGCGCACCACGACCGGAGATCTTGAACAGATGCCGCTTTATTGCGGCACCGGAGCGGGTGAGATCGACGAGATTGTCCCGGCGGCGCAGCGCCTGAACACCCTGTGTGCCGAGGCTCAAGCTCGCCTCGCATCAGGCCGGCAAACGCCGGTGGGGCGGACATGAACATCCTTCTACTGCTGATACCCGTGACGCTGATGATGGGTGCAATCGGCCTCGGAGCATTTTTCTGGGCGATGAAGACCGACCAGTTCGACGACCCGGAAGGCGATGCCCGCCGGATACTCCAGACGGAGGACCGTCCGCTGCCACCAAGACATAGAACTGACCGGGAGGTTGCCAGATGATGGAGCGGTTGACAGGTGCCGAACGCCAGATCGCATTGATGATTTGTGTCGTCATGGCGACTGTCGGGTTGGTGATGGCCGCAGCGGGTCGAGGCGATCCGATGGGGAGCCACGGCGCGATCGTGCTGATTGCAGCCGGTATCACGACCTTCTTCGTCCTGCGTGCGATTGGCGAGCCCGAACCGGCCGAGGATCGCACGGTCAACTACTATGACGACCCGACCAAGGCCGGGCTGGTAATTGCCCTATTCTGGGCCGTCGTCGGTATGGGCATGGGCGTCTGGGTCGCGGCGCAACTGGCCTGGCCGGACCTGCGCTTCGATGCGGCGTGGTCGAGCTTTGGCCGCATTCGCCCCGTTCATACGTCGGGGGTGATCTTCGGCTTCGGTGGCAACGCCCTCATCGCGACGTCCTATCATGTCATGCAACGCACCAGCCGGGCCCGGCTGGCGGGACATGTCTCACCGTGGTTCGTGCTGCTGGGCTTCAACCTGTTCTGCATCGTCGCCGCCTCGGGCTACCTGATGGGCGTCACCCAATCCAAGGAATACGCCGAGCCCGAATGGTATGCCGACATCTGGCTGGTGATCGTCTGGGTGGTCTACTTCGTGCTCTACATCCGCACGTTGGCGCGCCGGAACGAGCCGCATATCTACGTGGCGAACTGGTATTACATGGCGTTCATCCTGGTGGTGGCGATCCTTCATATCGTCAACAACCTCGCCGTCCCCGCCAGCCTGACAGGAGCAAAGAGCTACTCGGCATTCGCGGGCGTGCAGGACGCGATGACGCAATGGTGGTATGGCCATAACGCGGTCGCCTTCTTCCTGACCGCCGGGTTCCTCGGCATGCTCTATTACTTCCTGCCCAAGCGGGCGGAGCGGCCGATCTATTCCTACCGCCTGTCGATCCTGTCGTTCTGGGGCATCGTGTTCTTCTACATCTGGGCCGGCTCGCATCATTTGCATTACACCGCCCTGCCGCAATGGGTGCAGACGCTGGGCATGACCTTTTCGGTCATGCTGCTGGTGCCCTCCTGGGCCAGCGCGGGGAACGCGCTGATGACGCTGAACGGCGCCTGGCACAAGGTGCGCGACGACGCCACGCTGCGCTTCATGATGGTGGCGGCGGTGTTCTACGGGCTGTCCACCTTCGAAGGCTCGTTCATGGCTGTGCGTGCGGTGAACTCGCTGTCGCATTACACCGACTGGACGGTAGGGCATGTCCATGCCGGCGCGATGGGCTGGGTGGCGTTGATCACCTTTGGCTCGATCTACTCCGTCGTCCCACTGCTGTGGAAGCGCGAGACGATGTATTCCTGGAAGCTGGTGGAATGGCACTTCTGGCTCGCGCTGGCCGGCACGGTGATCTACGTCTTCGCGATGTGGAACAGCGGCATCATCCAAGGGCTAATGTGGCGCACCTACACCGAGAGCGGCACGCTGGCCTATTCTTTCACGGACACGCTGGTGGCCATGCATCCCTATTACGTCGCACGGGCCTGCGGTGGTGCCCTGTTCCTGACCGGCGCGATCCTGGCGGCCTACAATGTCTACATGACGATCCGGCACGCCCCTGAAAAACGCCCGGAACGCGATTACCCTACCTCGTCCGAAGCCACCGAACCTCCCGTCCCGGCAGCGGAGTGACACGATGTTTCGCAAAATCCTCTCCCCCTTCGCCCGCCTGTTCGAGTTTCACGCCCGTACCCACTACCGCACCGAGAGGCACTCGATGGCGCTGACCCTCGGCATCATCGTCGCCGCTGGAGTGGGCGGTTTCGTGGAAATCGCGCCGCTCTTCACCATCGACGAAACAGTCGAGGCCGCACCGGACATGCGGCTTTACACGCCGCTCGAGCAGGCCGGGCGCGACATTTACATCCGCGAGGGCTGCTATGCCTGCCACTCCCAGATGATCCGGACCCTACAGGACGAGGTGGATCGCTACGGCCCCTATTCGCTGGCCGTGGAATCGCAATACGACCACCCGATGCTCTGGGGGTCCAAGCGAACGGGTCCGGACCTCGCGCGGCTGGGCAACAAGTATTCCGACGACTGGCACGTGCGTCACCTCGTCGATCCACGCGCCGTGGTGCCGGAATCGGTGATGCCGCAATACGCTTTCTTG
The DNA here is from genome assembly GCF_009789075.1 of Pseudooceanicola pacificus. Taxonomy (GTDB): domain Bacteria; phylum Pseudomonadota; class Alphaproteobacteria; order Rhodobacterales; family Rhodobacteraceae; genus Pseudooceanicola; species Pseudooceanicola pacificus. The sequence continues at coordinate 115,595 of NZ_WNXQ01000005.1, read as the reverse complement.
CTGGATACCACGCTCGAGACAGAGAGCCTGCCGGATCGCCTTGCGGCCCTGCGGGTGGTGGGCGTGCCCTACAGCGACGAACAGATCGCCAATGCCGATGTCGACGCGCGCGGACAGGCCCGGCCCGACACCGACGCAGCCGACGGGGTCAGCGAACGATACGGAGACACGACCGGCATCCGGCAATTCGACGGACAGCGCGACCGCGTCACGGAGATGGACGCGTTGGTGGCCTACCTTCAGATCCTCGGCGGGCTCACGGACGCTGCCTTCGAAAATCAGCCACTCGGGGAGGACTGACAGCATGGATCTCACCCACGACCTGACCTCGGTGATCGCGAAGTCCTTCGGGTTGTTCTACCTCATCGCCCTGTCGGTGGGCATCACCGCCTACGCCTACTGGCCGTCGCTGGGCAAACGCTTCGACAAGGCCGCCAACAGCATCCTGGATGACGAGGACGGGCCATGTCAGTAAAGGAACGAGATCCCCTCACTGGGCACCAGACCACGGGCCACGAATGGAACGGGATTACCGAGCTGAACACTCGCGTGCCGCGCGCGGTGTGGTTCTTCATAATTGTCACCCATATCTGGGCGCTGGTCTACTGGGTGCTCATGCCGGCCTGGCCACTGGTGAACACCTATACTCGCGGGCTGCTGGGCATTGACCAACAAGAACAGGTGGAAGAGCGCGTGGCCGCCGCGGATGCCACCCGTGGCATCTGGGCGGATCAAATCGCCGCGCTCCCGTTGGACAAAATCCGTGACGATACCCTGCTCATGGCCCACGTCGAACGGACAGCGCCCGCACTCTTCGGTGACAATTGTGCGGCCTGCCACGGAAGCCGCGCCAAAGGCGGCCCCGGTTATCCCTCCCTCGTCGATGACGCCTGGCTCTGGGGCGGTGACGATGAAACGATCCTCGAAACCCTGCGTGTCGGTATCAATTCACCTCATCCCGACACGCGCTATGCCGAGATGTTGGCGTTCGGCCGTGATGGCATGCTCGACCGAGACCAGATCCGCGTCGTGGCGGACTACGTGCAGTCGCTGGCGGGCCTCGACAGCGGCGCCTCGCCCGAGCGGCTGGAGGAAGGCGCCGCACTCTTCGCCGACAATTGCTCAAGCTGCCACGGCGAGGATGGTGCGGGCATGCAGGACCTTGGTGCCCCGAACCTCACAGACAACTACTGGATCTACGGCGGCTCCGATGAGGCGCTGTTCGAGACGATCTATGGTGGCCGACAGGGCTGGATGCCCGCATGGGAAAATCGGCTGACCGGGGCGCAGCGCAAGTTGCTTGCCATCTACATCACCTCGCTGGCCGATGGAGGCCCGCAATGACCATTGAACGGCCCCGTGTCCTGGCGATCTCCGCCGCATTCTTGGTAGTGGCCGTCTTCGCAGCCGCCAATATCCATCTCGTCTCGGTCTCGCTGTCGTCGCAACCGAACTGCGTTGAAATCGCCAAGGAAGGCGCCGGCACCTACCGCCCGGCGAAACCGTCATGCTGAGCCAGAACAATGCCCCGCCGCCCGACAATCCGCACGCCGGGGGCGTCATTCCGAAGGTGGTCCCACCCTTGGCGCGCCCGAGCTCGCACGCCCGCGACCTGCCGTGGCGCACCGCCTTCACATGGCTGCGGGCCGGGTGGCGCGATCTCTGGACCCACCCGCTTCCGAGCCTGATCTACGGCCTCGGCGTTTTCCTCGTCTCGGTCGCCGTGGTCTGGTTTCTGTTCCACTTGAATTTTGACTATGCGCTGTTCCCGGCACTCGCAGGTTTCATGGTGGTCGGGCCGCTGATCGCCGGCGGGCTCTACGAGAAGAGCCGGCGACTGGAGGCAGGCGAGCCGGTCGGCCTCGGGCCAATGCTGTTCGTCCGGCTTCGGTCCGGCGGTGCCGGTGTCTTCATGGGGGTCATGCTGCTGGGGCTCTTCCTGCTGTGGATGCGCGCGGCGGTCCTGATCTATGCGCTCTTCTTCGGCATGGTGGCCTTTCCCGGCACCGAGGAGATCGTGCCGATGCTTCTCCTGACTCCCACTGGCTGGGCCCTGCTGCTGGTCGCCTCTGCCGTCGGTGCGCTCTTCGCCGCCTTCTCCTTCGCCATCAGCGTCTTCGCCTTTCCGATGCTGCTGACGGAACGGACCGACGCGCTCTCCGCGCTCGGGATCAGCATGGCGATGGTCTGGAACAACCTCGGGGTGATGATCGCCTGGGGTGCCATCGTAGTGGTGCTGTTTGTCCTATGCCTACTCACGGCCGGACTGGGGCTGATCCTGGTGTTCCCGTTGCTGGGACATGCGACGTGGCATTGCTACCGCGCCATCCGCTCAGACGACGCTGCCGCGCATGAGGATGACCGCATGTTCATTCGTCCGGCCTGACCCGGAAACGGCGGGGCTGCAGAAGCCTGCAACCCGATGTGTGTCTGGTCGCGGCAAGGCAAATGTCTGGGTCATCGGCGGGACACATCCGGAACAAGACCCAATATTGCACAACCTCGGAAACGAAGGCTTCGAAGAAAAGCAGACGCTCACCGGCACATCTCGAAGGTTGCCCACGTGTAGCTCCGCCAGCCTTGATCAGCTTGTCGTCGCTTTTTGAAGCAAGTGAGTGGTCTGCATATCCTCGGCGGCGAAGTCGATAAGGGCTCGTATCTTTCGAGGCAGGGTCCGACCTTCGAGATAGACGGCGCTGACCGGTCCCATGTCCATGTCGAAATCCTCCAGCAGGGGAACGAGGCGGCCCGTCTCAAGCATGTCCGCAATGGCGAACCGGGGCGGAAAGGCGATCCCCATGCCGGCCGCGGCCAGCTCGATTGCTGCCCTGGCCGAGTTGACATGAAACCGGCCCCGCACTTGGGTGACAATCTCGGTGTCGTTCTTTTTGAACACCCACCGATGCGGTTGGCGACGGTTCATGTCGACGATGCAGGCGTGATGCACGAGTTCGTCAGGTGATTGCGGAGCTCCTTGGGATTTCACGTAGTCGGGATGGACCACCAGGCAGCTATGGAAGACACCAAGCTTGCGGGTCTTGAGCGAAAGTGTCTCTGACACGCCTATCCGGAACGCCAGGTCTATGCCGTCGGCGGCCAGGTCGACGTAGCGATCATCCAGCCTCAGGTCGAAGGTCAGATTCGAGTGCGCTTCGGCGAACCGGGCCAGCATGCCGGCCACGTAGACTTCGCCGAAGGTCACGGGCGCCGAGACCCGGACGATCCCGCTCAGGCCGCGCGATCCTTCCGAGACATTGCTCAGGAGAGCATCAAGCTCGTCGAGGACGGCCGGCGCCCGCGCAAGGAGATCCTCCCCGGCCGGTGTCAACCCGACCTTCCGGGTCGTCCGCTGGAGCAACCGCGTGCCGAGGCGCGCCTCCAGTTCGGCCACGTATTTCGAAGTCAGGCGGTTCGAGACCCCCAGTTGCTCGGCTCCGGCAGTGAAGGAGCCGGTCCGCGCGGTGGCCACGAAAGCCTTGAGTTCGTCCACGATATCCATATCGCCCCCTTTAAGAACAAAATCGCGATAGTCATTCAATAACATCGTCATTTTATGGAAGATGGGGAAGCCTTACTTTGACTTCAGTGAACAACAGGCCGCCCGAGGGCGGGAAACTGAAGGAGAATGCAATGCGTATCGCAGTTATCGGAAACGGAAACGTCGGCTCCGGTCTCGCCAAGGTGCTGAGCCAGGCCGGCCATGAGGTAACCACCATCGGCCGCAACGACGATCTCTCTGCCGCCGTCTCCCAGGCGGAACTGGTGGTCCTGGCCACGCCCTATGGGGCCGTGGCGGATCTTGCCGGCAAGGCGAACTTCAGCGGCAAGACTGTCATCGATGTCTCGAACCCGGTGACCGAGGACTTTTCGGGTCTCCAGGTCGGTCATAAGACTTCGGCTGCCGAAGAGATCGCCTCCCGGCTGCCTGGCGCGACGGTGGTGAAGGCGTTCAACACGGTCTTCGCCCAGCACTACGGCACGGGCCTCAAGGTGAATGGCCGGCTTATCCAGACCTTCGTCGCAGCCGATGACGAGGCCGCACGCGAGAGGGTCAAGGCCCTGGCCGCCGAGATCGGCCTCGAGCCGGTCGATGCCGGCCCGCTCGCCAACGCCCGCTACCTGGAGCCCATCGGTTTCCTCAACATCCAGTTCGGCTACGTTTTCGGTCACGGCACCGGGATCGCGCCGCGCTGGCAGTTTTCCTGAACCTTCTGAGCGGAGCAAATGACATGACGACCCGAACCAATGCAGACTATGCTGCTTTCGTCCTTCGCGTTACGAGTGGCGTGGCCTTTCTCGCCCATGGCTGGATGAAGGTGAGCCTCTTCACCATCCCCGGCACCGTGGCCTTCTTCGAAAGCCTCGGCCTGCCCGGCTTCTTTGCCTATCTGACCATTCTCGGAGAACTCGGCGGCGGGCTCGCGCTGATCCTTGGCGTCGGTGTGCGCGCCGTTTCGATCCCGCTCGTCGCGATTCTGCTCGGCTCTGTCTGGGCCCATTCAGGCTTCGGCTGGAGCTTCTCGAACGAAGGGGGCGGCTGGGAATACCCGCTCTTCTGGACGGTGGTGCAAGGCGTCGTTGCTGTCCTGGGACGCGGCGCTTTCGCCCTCCGTATCCCGGAACCCGACCGCCGTCTCGGCCAGTTCGCCTGACCTTCCCCGTCGGCCGCCGGGATCCTCCCGCGGCCGCACTCTATCCCAAGGAGACCTTGCCATGACCACCGCCACCCACTTCTTCGACATGACGACCGCGCCGATGCGCATAGGCGCGGTCCGGCTCAAGGTGCGTGACCTCGATGCGGTCTCCGCCTTCTACCAGAGAGTGCTCGGGCTCGTCCCGGTTGCGACCGACGGTGATCGCATCACCTTCGGCACCGGCGACGTGCCGCTTCTGGAGCTTCAGGGTGACCCGGACCTTTCCCCGCTCGATCCGCGGCAGGCCGGGCTCTTTCACACCGCCTTCCTGATGCCGACGCGGTCCGACCTGGCCCGTTGGGTCGGGCATGCCGCCGAGGCGCGCGTGCCGCTCCAGGGCGCGTCGGATCACCTCGTCAGCGAGGCGCTCTACCTCGTCGATCCCGAGGGCAACGGAATCGAGGTCTATGCGGACCGCCCGGTCTCGGCTTGGCACGGCGACGACGGCGAGATCCGGATGAGCACCGATCCGCTGGACCTGCAGGACTTGCTGCAAAGCGCCGAAGGCACTGAATGGTCAGGCTTCCCCGAGGATGGCAGCATCGGCCATGTCCACCTGCAGGTCGGCGACACGGGCGAGGCCGACCGCTTCTACCGCGACGTGCTCGGCCTCGATATCTCCGCGAGTTATCCCGGCGCCAGCTTCTACGGCAGCGGCGGCTACCACCACCAGCTTGCCGGCAATATTTGGAACAGCCGCCGGGCCGGCAAACGCCCCGAGGGAATGGCGGGTCTCGATTCCGTCGAGATTATTGTCCAGAACGCCGGGGACATCACGGGCATTGCCGCCCGCGCCGAAAGCGCCGACATTGCCAGCACCCGCACCGCGGATGGACTGACCCTGAACGACCCCTGGGGCACCGGCATCACGCTCAGGAACTAAGGAGACGATCATGCTTCGAGACGGAGAATGGGTTGCGGACTGGCAGCCGGTCCAGGCCAAGGACGACAAGGGCGGCTTCGTCCGCCAGACATCGAGCTTCCGCAACTGGGTCACGCCTGACGGCGCGCCAGGGCCGACCGGCGAGGGCGGCTTCAAAGCCGAGCCGGGCCGCTACCACCTCTATGTCGCGTTGATCTGCCCATGGGCATCCCGCACGCTTATCGGGCGCAAGCTGAAGGGACTGGAGGACGTGATCTCTGTTTCTGTGGTCGAGCCGGAACTGTCCGACCAAGGCTGGCGCTTTGGCGATCCGACCGAAGCCGAGGGCGCTTCCTACATGCACGAGATCTACACCCGGGCCGATCCCGGCATCTCCGGCCGGGCAACGGTGCCGGTGCTCTGGGACAAGGCTCGCGGGACCATCGTAAACAACGAGTCCGCCGATATCCTAAGGATGCTGAACTCCGGCTTCGGAGAGTTGGCAGACGACTGCGTCGATCTCTATCCGGCAGACCTGCGTGAGGAGATCGACGCGCTCAACGACCGCATTTATCCGGCCCTGAACAACGGCGTCTACCGCACGGGCTTTGCCACCACGCAGGTCGCCTACGAGGAGGCATTCCGCGAGGTCTTCGCGATGCTTGATGAACTTGAAGATCGTCTCGCTGACGGCCGAGACTTCCTTTCGGGAGATCGCTTCACCGAGGCCGATGTGCGGCTGTTCGTGACGCTGGTGCGCTTCGACGTGGCCTATCACGGCCTCTTCAAGTGCAACCTGCGCCGCATCGCGGACTACCCCGCCCTGAGCCGCTACCAGGAACGGATCCTGGCGATCCCCGGCGTGCGCGATACGGTCAACGTCGACCACATCAAGCGCGGTTACTACTCGATCAAGGCGCTGAACCCCACCGGCATCGTTCCTCTCGGGCCGGAATGTTCCCTGGGCTGACGGTGCCGGTGGCCCTCAGAATCAAGACCCTGGCGCGCGCGGGGCGCGCCAGCCCCGCCAGACACTGATCACCCGAAACCCGAAGGCCGCCACGACACCGGCGACGGCGATCCAGACCTCCGAGAGACCGAGCGCAGTCCCGGCCACCACGATTGTTGCGCCGACCGTCGCGGCAAGCGCATAGACTTCTTCGCGCAGGACACGCGGGATCTCGACAACAAGAAGATCCCGCGTCGCGCCACCGCCCACAGCCGTCAGAACCCCGAGCAGGATCGCGGGCAACGGATCGAGACCGAACAGGAGTGATTTCTGGCAGCCGCTGACCGCGAAGACCCCGAGCCCGAGCGCGTCCAGCACCATCACGGGCTTGTTCAAGCGTTCCAGCAGCCGATGCCCGAAGAACACGCAGACACCCGCAGCGAGCGCCGTGAGAAGGTAACGCGGATCCTCCAACGCTGTTGGCGGCGTCGCACCCAGAAGCATATCCCTGATCATGCCACCCGCGAGGCCGGCTGCGACCGAGAGGACCAAAATCCCAAATATGTCGAGGCCGCGGCGGACCGCCACCAGCGCGCCACTGATGGCGAACACGAAGGTTCCGAGAAAATCCAGCCAGAGACCCAAAGGTAGCACGTCCATATCGTCACCGAGGCAATGAGATAGGTGTGCACCTTCGCTCAGTTACGGGAAGTCGTCCATTCAACTCAGACCCGCCTGCGAGGAATACCGCGAAAGAAGGGCTGCCAGCGACCGATCACGCGATACGAAGCTTCGCCAGTGCCACACGAAATCCTGAAAGCAGTAAGTGAAGAGGAGGCGGACCTGATCGTGATGTCGACGCATGGTCGAAGCGGACTTGCCAAAATGCTCATCGGCAGCGTGACCGAGCAGGTGCTCAGAACCGCGCAAACCGACGTGCTCGCAATTCCCCCGAAACGTGGAGAGTGAGCCAGGCGTCGGCGTTGCCAACGCAGAAGGCTGGCCCACCGGTTAGTCCTCGAGACCCAGCCAGATCTCGCGCGCTACATCCTGCGGTCCCCGCAGCGCCTCGCGCAAGGCCAGAAAACGCTGTTCAACGGTCTGCGACACGCCCGCCTTTCCGACCTCGTGAGCCTCGAAGAGAATCTTGCGTTCTCCGTCTGCCTCCACAAGGGACCACGTCTCGTGTCTCGATCCACCGTCTGTTGGAGTCCACCCTGCGCGAGAACGGTTTGCACAACGGTCGAGGATCAAATAGCTGATGAGCAAATGGGCGCTCGTGGTGCTGATGCACACATTTTCCGCACCCGACCAACACCCCCCTTTGATGCGACGAGGCACATGAACAATATCGACGAAAAGCTACAACCGATCCTTACCGAAGTAGCGCGGCGCAATGCCGGCGAGCCGGAATTCCACCAGGCCGTGCACGAGGTGATGGAAAGCCTCGGGCGAGTCGTGGCAAAGCACCCTGATTATCTCGAACAAGCGCTCATCGAACGGATCTGCGAACCCGAACGCCAGATTATCTTTCGCATCCCTTGGGTTGACGACCAGGGGAATGTCCAGATCAATCGAGGATTTCGCGTCCAGTTCAACTCGTCCCTCGGTCCCTACAAGGGAGGGATGCGCTTCCACCCGTCTGTCAATCTGGGAATCATCAAGTTCCTGGGCTTCGAGCAGACCTTCAAGAATGCCCTGACCGGCCTGCCGATCGGTGGTGGAAAAGGCGGAACGGATTTCGACCCCAAGAACAAATCCGACGGCGAGATTATGCGCTTCTGTCAATCTCTCATGATCGAACTGCACCGCCACCTGGGCGAGCAGACGGATGTGCCTGCCGGCGATATCGGTGTTGGCGGGCGTGAAATCGGATACATGTTCGGACAATACAAGCGCCTGACCAACCGTTATGAATCAGGCGTGTTTACCGGCAAGGCCATCGCCTACGGCGGATCCCGCGCCCGGACCGAGGCAACTGGTTTCGGCAACGCCTATTTTACCAGGGCCATGCTTGCAACGCGCCAGAGCGACTTCGACGGGAAGCGCGTCGTGGTATCGGGCGCGGGCAATGTCGCCATCCATACCATCGAAAAGGTGCAATCCTTTGGGGGCACGGTCATCGCCTGTTCGGATTCCAGCGGTTACGTCATAGACGAAGCCGGGATTGATCTTGCCCTGCTCCAGGAGATCAAGATCGTGCGCCGAAAGCGCATTTCGGAATATGCCCGGTTGCGTGGGGACGGGGTTCATTTTGTGCCTGTCGGGAAAGGCTCTGTCTGGGATCTACCCTGTGACGTGGCAATGCCCTCGGCCACCCAGAACGAACTGACGGGCAAGGACGCGAAATCACTGGTCAAGAACGGCGTTCTGGCTGTCGGCGAAGGCGCGAACATGCCCTGCACCCCCGAGGCGATCCGCATCCTGCGCGAGGCCGGGATCCTGTTCGCGCCTGGCAAGGCGGCGAATGCCGGGGGCGTTGCGACGTCGGCGCTCGAAATGCAGCAGAACGCCAGCCGTGACCGCTGGAGCTTTGAGCAGACTGAACAGCGGTTGGCTCAAATCATGAAGAGCATCCACGACAGATGCGCCGAAACTGCCGATGAGTATGGCGCCCCCGGTGACTACGTCCTCGGCGCGAACATCGCCGGTTTCGAGCGGGTTGCGAAAGCCATGCGGATGCTGGGAGTGATCTGAGCCGATCCCCTCGGTCATCGAAAGACGAGGGCGGTCTCTTCCTCGCTCAGCAGATTCCATCGACCGGGAGCCAAGTTCTCGTGCAGGCAGAGATCGCCCAGGCGTTCACGTCGCAGAGCTTCGACGAAATTGCCGGTGGCGGCGAACATGCGGCGAACTTGGTGGTATCGGCCCTCGGTGACGGTGATCAGGGCTTCGGTTTCCGAGATTATGTCCAGCACTGCCGGCGCCAGGGGTTTGTCATCGCCTCTGAGCGTGAGTCTGCCAGACGCAAACAGTGCGGTTTCCGTGCCATCGAGTGGACGGGCAAGCGTGACACGGTAGGTTTTTCTGAGCCGGCTTCTGGGGCTGCTGATACGATGCAGAAGGTCTCCGTCGTCGGTCAGAAGCAAAAGGCCAGAGGTCTGTTTGTCCAAACGCCCAATGGTTGAAATTGCGGGCTTGCGGCGTCGCCAGCGAGCAGGCAGCCTGTCATAGACAAGCTCGCCTGCCTCCTTGTGCGAACAGGTCACGCCCGAGGGTTTGTTCATCATGACGACCAGGCCAGCAAGCGGATCAAGCGAACTGCCCGCGACCGTCATGCGGCGGGGCAGGTCCGCGCTGACAGGGATGCGGACGGAGGCGTCCAGGATCTCAGCCTGATCGAAGACAATGCCACCAGACCGCGCCAGCCGCGCGATGTCCTTGCGGGCACCATATCCCATCGAGGACAAGAGCCTGTCTACACGTGTGAATGAACTGCTGGACAAGTCCGGTGATCCTCGTAAGCGAAATCCACCACGCCGGGCTACTTGCGGCTCTATCGCAATGATCGGCCCTACCCCGAAAGTCCAGTTTGTATGCTGGAGAACAGTCAGCTTTCGGTCCATCGGGGCGATAGTTTCGGGAGCCGGAGGGTGATCGCCCAGAGCGCCATGGGGTCGCTTGGTGTTGTGGTGTTTCCGACTTCGCTCGATCGGAGCCAGCGCTTGGCTGGGGCTACAGAAGATTTCTCCGTTGAATAGTTTGTCGCGGAACCGGGCATTGAAGCTCTCGCAGCATCCGTTTTCCCAAGGTAAGCTTGGTTCGGTGTAGGCTGTCCCGGTCACCGTTCAACCAGCATCCTGATACGAGCGACCGCGCGGGGAGGCGGTCCGCTATTTCTACAGCCGCGGGCCATTTTTCGAGGATCGGATCGCCGAAGATCAAGCGGGTAGTGTAGTAATCCGCCCTCTCAGAACATGCAGTGAGAGCGCCTCGATACTCCCCTCAACCGCCAATCGCGCGCCGCAACCTCTTGCGCTCTTCAAAGTCCTCGGTGACGTCGCGCATGATCGCCGCGACCGCCTGCAAGTCGCCGTCCTCGCCGCGCAACGGAACGATGGAAAACTGGATCGAGATCTGTGCTCCGTCCTTACGGATTGCTGGAACTGACAGAAGATCGCCTGCGCCATATTTGGTTTGGCCGGTCCGCATGGTGGCCTCGTAGCCGATCCAGTGTCGCTCACGCAGTCGCTCCGGCGTGATGATGTCCAATGACTGGCCAAGCGCCTCCCCCTCTGCAAAGCCGAATATCCGCTCCGCACCCCCGTTCCAGACGCGGATGATGCCTTCGCGGTCCGCGACCACCAGCGCATCGGGCATGCCCTCGAACAGTTTTCGCGCCATCTGGTTTCTGTCCATCGTTAGCCTCCGACTTCGATCCCACGCTCGGTGAGTATGACATCCATCGGAATATCGTGGGATTGCGGATAGATCGTGGGCAGCTGCGCCGCGGCGAGACCCACGCCGATGCTGAAGGGTCGCGGCGACAGCGCCGCCAGGGTTCGATCGAAATACCCTCCACCATAGCCAAGGCGATAGCCCTCACTGTCCCAGCCCATGAGAGGCGCGAGAACGACATCCGGCATCACCTCCGGCGCGTCCCGTGGCGGCACAGGGATATTCCAGTGTCCGCGCTCCATCCGGGTCTCCGGAGTCCACAGGCGGAACACCAATGGCGCCGCCCGCGTCTCCACGAGAGGCAGGGCAATGCGGCGGCCAGACGCCTGCATCTCGGTCATCAGAGATCGCAGGTCCGGCTCGTCCTTGATCGGCCAATAGAAGGCAACGATCCCGTCGCCCGCCCCGGCAGAGTTCGCTGCAAACAGTCTCTCCAGTCCTGTCATCAGCGCTTCACCTGTTGCTTTCCTCCGGGGTGAGGAAAGCGTCCGACGCGCCTCACGAAGCCGCTTGCGTTCCGCCGTGCGCCACCGGGCCACGTCGCGCGCTTGTTCGGGATCTACGGCCAAGGGATCGAAATACCCAGGATCGACCTCTGCCGCCATGCAGGGCGGGGAGGCAAAGCCTCCCTCACTCTTGAAGCTGTTGGACCCATTGCCCATGGCCGAACTCCGAAATGCAGGTGTAGTCTTTCTCGCGGTAAGAGCCATTTATCCGCGCCGGGACTGTTCACTCTTCTGGATAAGCGCCATAATAGGCACTGTAAATACCACTTCCACTTCATGGATGGCAGATGCGCCTTACCTCATTCACCGACTACGGACTCCGCATGCTGATGCGCCTTGCCAGCGCGCCGGACCGAGCATTTTCCACGGCTGATCTCGCCAAGGAATTCCAGCTTTCCCGCAACCATCTCATCAAGATCATGCAGAAACTCGGTCGGGCCGGGTTGGTGCAGACACGCCGTGGAGGCGGTGGCGGTGCAACCCTGGCCTGCGCCCCGAAGGAGATCCGGTTGGGGGACGTGGTTCGGGTGCTGGAAGAGGGCCAAGCGCTTGTCGAATGCTTCCAACCGAATGGTGGGGATTGCACGATCGACGGATGCTGTCGCCTGAAGGCTCGGCTTCGGGTGGCCGAAATGGCCTTTATCGAGAACCTCAACCGCTCGACCCTTGCCGATGTCGCCCTCCCCGCACCAGAACCCGCCTGACACGGCGATCGTGGCGCTACCGGCGCAGATTAACCGAGGCAGCAAGTCACTCGCGATGCCTTGCCGCAGATCGGTCTGCTACTCGGCGCGTTAGACCGGTTCCACCGTTTCGATCTTCAAAACGCCGACAATGACAGTGCGACCGTCCTCTTTCTTCAGGGGCTCTTCCTGGTATCTTGACATGCCCAAGAGAGTTGCGCCCAGCAGAGATCCCACGGGAATATGGCCCGGCCGTTCTACTACGCTCATTGTCAAAATGCCCTTCTGTATAGGGCCATTGTTTTCAGCATATGTAATGCGTTTCAAAGGCAATGCGATTTGGTCGATGCCTTTGCCAGCCGCTTTCCCGGCCGTTCGCATCTTGTAGCGCAGGATCCCTTCTACAAGACGCGGCATATTCCGTGCCGCGGGGTCATCTCGGGAAAGCAGCCAGTCGATGTCGGTGCGGTCAGAAGGCCGAAGAAAAAACTCTACATCGTTGAGGCGGTTTTCTGGGGTGGTGTCGTAAGCAAAGCTATTCGGCACCCGCGCATATTGTGCGTTGGTCATGTTCGTCTCCCAGGGGCTGATCTCAGCAGACCCGATGTCTCTATCCAAATGTTCGAGAAATCCCCGGGTGGCCGTGAACGCGTTTACGCGCTCGCCCCCCGGGCAGGGAGGCGGTTCAGAAGCAGAAACCGGAAGAGGCTTTCGTTCGTAACCATGTACACAGGCTATGCAACAAATGGATTCTGTCAACCGTCACGGCCGCGGTGCGGCGAAGTGACAACACTATAAGAGTTTGTTCTCACTGCTGCGCGACAATAAAACCGAGGTCTGCGATTTCCTTTGGCGGAGCATCATCCATGAGCCTCGTCCGCCTCTCATGGCGGCAGTGCCAGAAGGTCGCAGGCCACGCCGTGCTCTTGATATACGCACGCGGAATGCCGATATCTCAGTCATGACCATGTTCAGTCTTCATACGAGGTTCCTGCTCAACGCAGGAAACACACTGAACCGCCGGTAGCCCCGGGCGGGATCAGGCCGCGTGCCGGTCCGCGCCTCGGGGTCTTCTCGATCTCTTACAGATCAGTCGAAGTGACAAACGCGCCAATCTGGCCGGAAGACCACGCCTGTGCGGGTCGCCCAGCTGACGTGGTGCGTGCGTCTCGGTTCAGTTTCTTCGTCATGGAGCATGACATGCACCCCCACGTCTTCAAATCCAATAACCATCACTTCCCACCCCCTCGAGCGGCCAGTCCGCGCAACCGCAAGCCCGGAGCGTTTCGACATTGGCTCCAGACCGCATTCCACCGCTGGCAACGCGGGAAAATGATCGAAACTCTTCGAGGCATGGACGATCGCCTGCTGCGCGACATCGGGATTGATCGCAGTGATATCCCGCGCGTCGTCGATGGTCTCACGGATCGCGAACTGAGCATGCGTCCAGTTTCTTCGGATGTGCAGGTCGATGCGCGGTGGCGCGGCGGCCGAACGGCATAAGCCGGTCCCATTCTCGAGAACCCGCACCACTGGACTGCAGTGGTGCGCAGCCTTCGCCGTGCAGTGGCTCCCTATGGAGCGATGGAAAGGAGTGACAAAATGATGCTTTGCAAGGCAGATTTCGACGAGCTGTTTCCGGAACTTTTCCGGCCGAGTGACATGGAGAGGTCGGTCGCTGAGCCGAGCGCCAAGTGCCTGGCGCGTTGGGAAGATGATGGTGGTCGCACGACTTCGGCAAACATCATCCCGCTGCCACACCGCCGGCCGATCCAGGAAGCTCGACGTGACTCAATCTTCGAGGTGCGCCGTCGGTGACCCCCCCGTCGTCGAAGTCCGCCTCGTGGACCTCGTCATCAATTCGCCGTCTCGAGATCTGTGCATCCTTGACCGTTCCAGAACTGGCCCGGTCTCCAAGATTGACAGGTTGCGCCCAAAGACTAAGGTCTCATCATGGTCACGCACGAGAACCTTTTCCGGTTTCTGCTTCTAAACCGCCCGGGTCCCCGGGCGGTCTGCGCATAAGCGCGTCTTCGACCACCCGGGGCTTTCTCACACCCTTGCATCTGAGAACGCGGGCTTCACCGCTCCGGGAGACACATCATGACCATTACCAGGATCCCCCACCTGCCTGCCGGCAGTGACTTTCGATCGCTCTTCGAACGCTCCGCTGTCGGGAGCGGCTTTCTTCTCACTGTCGACGACCGGCTCGGCATCGAGCACCTGCTTCGCTATCGCGGAACCAGGAATTCGCCCAATCCCGCTCTACTAAACGGGCTGCTGCGCCACAAGCTGCGGATCTCGCGCGGAACTCCCGAGCCGGCCTCGCCAGATCTTGTCGTGGCCGGATGCCACGTCACCTACATGATCAGCGGTGAGGGCGCTCGCAGCGGCGTGCTCTCCATGAACCCCGCGCCGGTCCCGGGACATATTCTCGTTGCTTCATTGCTTGGGGCGACCCTGATCGGGATGCGAAAGCTGCAGAAGGTTCCGCTCCTGCGGGACGACGGTCAGATCGAAGTCGTCGTGGTACTGGACGTGCATCCGTCGCCGGACCACGCCGCGGCCTGATGCTTTGATCCGTTCGTGGCGGGTCAGGGATTATGGCCACCCATAATTCACTCACACCACCAGATGGTGGAAAGGAAACTACGATGAACAAACAACTCTCTACGTCACGCGGCACCGGCCGGCGGCCCAGGGTCGTCATAGGTGCGGACTGCCTGGAAAGGCTCGAGGCACTTGCGGAGGGCGCGATCCAGCGCAACCCGGACCTTGCCGACCGGCTGCTCGGCGAAATCGGCCGGGCCCGTATCGTTCCGGCGGCGAAACTCCCGCAGAACGTCGTGGCCATCGGTCGCGCGGTCACCTATCGGGATGAATCGACCGGCCAGGAAAAGACGGTAACGCCCGTCTATCCCGAGGACGCCGACATCGCACGCGGTCGGATCTCGATCCTGACACCGATCGGGGTTGCCCTGATCGGACTGGCAGAGGGCGCATCGCTCCACTGGGACACCAGGGACGGAGAGCGGCGGGTTCTGACCGTGCTCCACGTCGCGTCCCAGGATGCCCCCGAAAGCCTGGAGGCACAATGAACCGACATTCCCGGGACCCTGCCGAAGCCCATGCTCTGCCCGGAAGGAGCCGCTCGATGCGCTGACGAAGCCACGACGCTCCTTCCGGGATATCGGCAATCGCCGCTTCGGCGTCTTCCCTTCCCGTTGAAAGAGGGTCCCATGAATCGTCACCTTCCGCTTGCCTGCCCCTCCTGCAAGACATCGCTTCCCCGCGCGGCCGCTCATCGCTGTCCCAGCTGTCGGCACATTCTCGGGGGCAATACCCCCATTATCCGAATTTCCTGTCGTCGTTGTGGCTCTGCCGTCGAGCGACATGCCGGCGCCGCCGTGACCTGCCTCCAGTGCCGGTCTCGCCGACCATCGCGGCATCAGCAACAGGGCTGCTGACATGAGACTTCTCTCACATCTCCGTCGGCTGATCTGGCCTTCGGTCCTGCTTCTTGTCGCCGCCGGCCTGGTAATCTTCGACCAGGATGTCGAGCGGCGGACTGGATTACCTCTCCGCATGCTTGGCCGCGTTGTCGGTTGCCTTGCTGCGGCCTGGCTCGGTAGCCGGCTGTTCGGCCTGTTCGCGGATCGCCGGAGACGCGACAAGCGCCCATACCCGCGTCTGTTTCGGGATCTCGTGGCGGTTCTACTGTTCTTCGCCGCCATCGTTGCCTCTGCCTCGCTCCTGCTGGAACAAGGTCTCCTTGGCGCGCTTGCGGGATCGAGCTTGATACTCGCGGTGCTGGGTTTCGCGATCCGGAACGTCGTAGCGGACACGTTGTCCGGCATCGCACTGGGCGTCGAGGCACCCTACCGGATCGGGGACTGGGTCGATATCGAGCAGGTCGCACGAGGCAAGGTCATCGAGATCGGCTGGCGCACGACACGGGTGCTGACGTTGGACTCGACCTACTTGATCCTGCCGAACAGCCAGATCGCGCGCCGACGCATCATCAACTACTCGGCACCGAAACCACAGTATCGCGCGCAGCTGTCTCTGAAGCTATCGCGTGAGGTTTCCGTGGACGCCGCCAAGGAAATAATCCTGAAGGCCGTGGGCGAGGCGCGCCTGATCCAGAGCGAGCCGGCACCGGATGTCCGCGTGCAGGAGCTGGGAAGCGAAGGCAATTCCTATGCGGTCCGGTTCTGGCTGTCGCGCTTCGAACGGGACGTTGACTGCCGCGACGAGCTGCTGTCTCTGATCGACCGCGCGATGCGGCAGGCGAAAGTCCCGACCCCACGCATGCAGATCGAGCTGAATAGGCCCCGCGGGGAAACCATGCTCCCCGTCGATCATGAAACGGAGGTCGCACGGATATTCGCTGCGCCGCCCAAGACGGAGCGCATCGGGGCGTGAGGAGCGGCTGACAACATGGAGAGACATCCGATGACAAACGGCCATGGAGGCCAGCACGTGGTCCTTTCCGGCTGCTCGGGAGGCAGGAAGTCGACGTTGCTGGCCGAACTCGCTTCCCGAGGCTTCGAAACTGTCGAGGAGCCCGGCAGGAAGATCGTGCAGGAGGAGTTGAACGGCGCAGGTGTGGCACTTCCCTGGGTCGATCTCGAAGCCTTCGCAAGGCGCGCCATCGACATAGCGACCGGGGACCGCAACCGCGTCGCGTCTTCGCAGGGTTGGGTGTTCTTCGATCGCGGGCTGCTGGATGCGGCCATCGCGCTGGAACATGCAAGCGGATTGGCGGCGTCCGTCACCCTCTCGGGACACGCCCGCTTCCATCACCAGGTGTTTCTAACTCCACCTTGGCCAGAGATCCACCACAGGGACAGTGAACGCCAGCAAGATCTGAAGGACGGCATCGCCGAGCATCATCGGCTGATCGAGGCTTTCGATTGGCTCGGATATGATCCGTCATTCTGCCAAGGCTCAAAGTCGAAGCGCGAGCCGGTTTCATTCTGAGCGCTCTTGCCTGACGTCACTGGCCTTGCCGAGCAATAAGCCAGAGAGCTACCTGCTCTCCGGATTGGACAAGTCCTTTGAAGACCCCTATATCCGCGTTGCAAGGCAGCATGCGATGGCGTCGCGCGTCCGCTGCCCCGCCCCGATACTTTCAACCGATGTCCTGAACGCCCGGACTTGCTTCCGCACATATCGTGCGGAGCCTGAAGTTATGAGGTGTCCTATGACTCTTGCCTTGCTCGACAGGTCGCAGACCATGTGGACTGGATCTTTCGCAGGAATGACCTGCATGGCCGCGGCAATGCTCCTGCTACCACTGGGCGACACGTTGTCGAAGCTTCTGACAGAGAAACTGAATCCGATCGACGTCGCGACCGCGCGCGTTCTCGCCCAGGGGGCCTTCCTCCTGCCGGCGGCGGTGGTGCTGCGGAAACGTCTCAGGGGCGCCATGTTCTCGCCGGTTGTCGCGCTGTCCGGTCTGCTGGTGATGATCACCCTCATCTGCCTGATAGGCGCCTTCGCGGTCATGCCGATTGCCACCGCGATCGCCATCTTTTTCGTTGAGCCTTTGATCCTGACTGTGCTGGCAGGTCCACTCCTCGGCGAGACAGTCGGACCGCGACGCCTCGCAGCAGTTGGCGCAGGGCTCGCGGGCGCGCTTATCGTAATCCGGCCGGGGCCCGAGTTCGAGGTCGCTGCGCTGCTGCCGCTCCTCGCGGCCGTCTCCTATGCGCTCAACATGATTGTCCTCCGCCGTGCCTCGCGCACCCGCTCCGGGCTGACCATTCAGTGCGGCGCCACAACCTATGCCTGCCTCGGCATGGTAGCGCTTTCTTCCGGTCTTCACGCAGCGGGAATTGTGACTCCGGACCCGAGCGCCCTTTCGACTTGGGCCACGGTCCTCATCCTGGGAAGCGGCCTCCTCGCCGCTGCAAGTTATGTCCTGATCGCCGAAGCCTTTCGCCACGCTGAAGCCGGTCTCCTGGCACCATTCCAGTATCTCGAGATTATAGGCGCCACCGCCGCCGGGTTCGTGGTCTTCGGAGACTTTCCCGATCGGATGACCTGGCTGGGGATCGCAGTCATCCTCACCTCGGGCCTTTACGTCGTCTATCGGGAGAGATCACGCGCGCCGGCCTCCATGCTGCCGACCGCTCACAAGAGCCGGAGGATCCGACCTCGCTGACAGAGGCATCATCAGCATGACGGCACTGGGTTGAGGACGCCCATATCGATGCTGACAGCCTCGAGATGATGGGCCATGGCACGATGCGCGGCCGGCCCGTCGCCGGCGGCAATTGCGTCGACGACCTGTTCGTGATGATCGCCATGCACCCGGGTGAACTCTTCCACGCCGACTCGGCGATAGGTGCGATCCCATTCCCTCTGCCAAACCGCGCGGCATCGGGCGCTCGAGAAATGACGCAGGAGGGCAATCAAGAGAGGGTTGCGCGCGACTTGCGCGATCGACTGGTGGAAGGCGTCATCAGCCCGCTCGCATTCCGCGCGATTTCGAGCGGCACGTCCGTTGGCGACGCGCTGTCGCAGCAGGGAAATGTCCTCCGTTACACGCCGCAACGCGGCAGCCGTTGCGACCTGCGGTTCAAGTAGGCGGCGTGCGTCCATCAGGTCCGCGGGTGTTGTCGCCTCGAGCAGGAGCGTATCCTTCACCGGACGGCCCAGGGGCGCTCGGCCGCGAAAGGTCCCCTGACCGACATGGCGCCAGATCTCGCCGCGCGCCTCGAGGGTGGCGAGCGCCCCACGAAGCGTCTCACGACTGCATCCGACGAGATCCTTCAGCACCCTCTCTGGCGGTAAACGATCTCCCGAGGCCGGCGCACGTTCCTCGAGAACCTGCCAGAGTCGCGCCCGTGCCGCATCCTTGCCTGTTCGCATGCCATTCCCCCATTCAGGCCAATATTCAGACCATTTACCGCTGAAAACAAGCGGGAGCCTGCGTGCGATCGGTCGTTTCGATCCTGACGTCTACGCGGGACCACGATCCCCCCATTCAATTGGAGATAGGACCAATGTCCTTTTCGTCGGATGCATCTGTTCACATTCTGCCATCATCTAAGGCATAGGAGGCGGAAGTTGCTCTCTTTTCGGGCAGCGAAGGAGGCCTTCGTATGCGGGCATGGTATCATCTCTACCCGGCGCTGCCGGCATTTCACGGCCGCGAGCAGTTGCGCGCCGGGCTCGGCGCAGTTCTCGGGATCAGCCTGTGCGCTCTCGTAGTGAGCTTGGCCGCCAGGCTGGGGGAATCGACATTCTTTTTGATGGCTCCGCTTGGAGCGACGGCAGTGCTCGTATTCTGCGTTCCGAACTCGCCCCTCGCCCAACCGTGGTCGGCCATCGTCGGCAATGTGACGGCAGCACTCGTCACTCTCCTGGTTCTCCGGATCGTGCCCGCTCCCTGGTCTGTTGGCGTCGCCGTCGGCGCAGCGATCACCGCCATGATGTTCGTTCGGGCGCTCCACCCGCCGGGAGGGGCAGTGGCATTGCTCACCGCCCTCGATCCGGGCGTGGCCCGGGAAGCGGGACTGCTTTTCGCCTTGATGCCGGTCGGGCTGACCACCGCCGTACTGGTCCTTGCCGCCATCGTCTACAACAGGGCAACGGGCCGGGTATATCCGTTCCGCCAGCCTGAGACGGACGAGACGGGAAATCCCGCGCTGCGCCTGGGTTTGACGACCGAGCAACTCGGTGAGCTTCTCCACCGGTTCAACCAGTCGACCAACCTTGGTGTGGCAGACCTCGGCCGGTTGCTGGCCGCTGCCGAAGCAGAGGCGGCCCAGCACCGTTTTGACGGAACAACCTGTGCTGACGTCATGACCACCGGTCTGATCACGGTCCGACCCGCCACGCCGCTCTCGGATGCGGCACGGCTTTTCCGCAGCCATTCTATCAAGAGCCTCCCGGTCGTAGACGAAGATATGATACTGCGCGGCCTCGTGCTCCAGGCCGATCTTCTGCACGTCGTCGCGGCGCAGGACCGCCCGGCGGCCTGGCGGCAGAGATCTCCGCGTCGCACCATATCAGACGTGATGCGACCCGCCGACCGTGCGGTGCCGGACGATATGCCCGTTGGCGTGCTCCTCAACAGGCTGGCGGCGCAGGGAAGCGAGGTTGTTCCGGTGACCCGGGAGCAGCGACTGGTCGGGATCCTGACCCGATCTGATATCATGCGACTACTGCTTGCTGGGGCAGAGGAACGTCCTGCGGCATGAAGGCCGCTTGCATCGATAAGCGAGGACGGCCTCGCCCAGCCAGATGGTCAACACGCGGGACGGCCCGAACAACAATCGGAGCCATCATGCGCAGCACCGCAGACCGAATTCGCCAAGCTCTCAGTTTCGAGTTCATCGGCATTGTTATCGTCACGCCGCTCTTCGCCTGGGTCTTCGATCACCCCATAGGCGACATGGGAGCACTGGTCGTGCTTGGTGCCACCGCCGCGACGATGTGGAACTACATCTTCAACCTGGTATTCGACCACGTTCTGAATTGGCGGCGACGCGATGTCCGCAAGACGATGCCGCTTCGGATTGTTCATGCCGTGCTCTTCGAGGCGACGCTTCTGGTCCTCCTGTTGCCACTCTTCGCCTGGTGGCTCGGTGTCCCACTGATCGCCTCACTGGTAATGGAGATCTCCTTTGCGGTTTTCTATATGGGCTACGCCTTTGTCTTCACTTGGGGTTACGATACCCTTTTCCCGCCTCAACGGACCGCACGGACAGCGTGACAAGGGACGATGAGGCCGGCAGAGGCGCCGCTCCCTGATTAGCTCACTTTCTTGCCGACGGGCATCCGGTCGACCCTAAGACGGCACGGGCCGTCGGCCGGTCCAGCGCGCAGAGCGGGCCCCACTCCTCGCGGCGAGCGCTGCGTCGTCGGAAGAGCGCGCGAAGGCGACAGCGGCAGTTGTCGGGGTCACGGATCATCGGTGCGGGATCCTACAGTTGGCCTCTTGGCGCCCATCGACTTCATGCCCTGGCGCGTCCCGATGACGGAGGTTTTTCTCTCCGACGGAGCGCACCTGGAACGTTAGTTCCACGCTGAGTCTCGACAGTCAGATTGCGAAGAATACCAGCGTCATCGATGCACCAACACCGACGATCAAAGCCCGCAGATACTCGGTGTGTTGAATCCGCCGCGCCTGTTGGGCGCCGATGTATCCTCCAATCGTTGTCGAGATCGCCAGGATCGTAGCGGACTCCCAGGCGATCAGGCCAGCGGTCACATACGTCGTGACAGATACCAGGGAAAGCACGGCTGAAAGCAGGTTCTTCAGACCATTCATCCCGTGCAGGTTCTGGAAGCCAATCAGGCTGAACACCGCCAGCAACATGATGCCAAGACCTCCATTGAAATAGCCGCCGTAGCCAGCAACGAGGAAGATCGCGAAAGCCGAGAGACTCGGTCCGATCGTCAGTCCCTTCGCGCGAACCAGAGCTACGAGACGCGGACCGATTGCAAAGAGCAGCGTGGCGGAGAGCAAGAGCCAAGGCACGATTCCGACAAAAGCATCGCCCGGCGTAAGCAATAGCAGCCCCGCCCCCGCCAGGCCGCCAAGCGCGGCGATCACGATGATGCTCCTTAGCCCGTGGCTTCCCTCTGCGGATATATCGTGCCTGTAGGCCCATGCACTGCCAATATAACCTGGCAAGGCAGTCAGCGTCGCCGTGGCGTTGGCCATGATCGGCGGCACTCCCAGCCAGACCAGGGCAGGAAAGCTAATGAGTGTCCCGCCACCGGCAATGGCGTTGACCATCCCGGCGAGCAGGCCCACCACGACCAATATGATGATGGAAAGCATTCGCGCATCCTCGACCTGAGTCCTCGCGTATCTGCCCCTTTGCCACATTGGTCTGCAAATTGGTCTTCCGCATGGCGTGCCGCTCCGAGGTGAGCGAAGATCGCCCCGCCACCGGCCATTGGTGAAGATCGTCGGAGTTTCAAAACCCTGCGTCCGATCGAACAGATAGCACCGAATGAAGGTGGTCACTGCCCCGGAAACTGTCGATCAGCAGAGCCTACTGCTGCGCGCCGCAACAGGCTTCACATCTCGACCCTCCCGAGACAGCAACCTTCTCAACTCCCGCGCAATAAGGGCGAGAGCCTTTGCTCGCACGTCTGCGAGCCAGCGCCGGACCGATCTCGCCAAGTCCTGCTCCAGCCATAGACCCTACTGCGCGCCGCAGAGCCTCGTCTGTTTCAGTCCCTGTCGAGGTGCACCCGACACGAAGAGTAGATTGGAACGTTCGCCGGAGAGAAAAGCATCCGATCGGTTTTTCTTCAAGCGGGCGTCTGGTGCCTCCAAAGGCCCCCAAAATCCGCCGCTCTGCGGCTCTTTCAGGGGGATTCAGGATTCTCTTGATTCAGAGGTTGTTTCGTTTCGAAAAATCAGCAGCTTAGAGCCTTCTCTGTCGCAATTTCCCCGCAAAATGACGCAGGAACCCCGCGAGATGACGATATTTCCCCGCGCCTTGACGCAAAAAACCCGCGAGCTGACGACATTTTCCCGCGCGAAATAGCTGGAGTCGATCTCCGTCCTCGCCACGCAATCCTGGACGGGATCGTCAGCCGGTGACCAGGCGTTGTGGGGCCTTTCAACTCTACTGTCATGGCCGGGTGATGATGGCTGCTTTTTTCTTCCCATGCTCAAACGTTGCAGAAAAGTTCTTCGTCTGACCAAGCTCTGGCCAATCTCATGGTCGCCGGCGGATGAAAGAACCACCACGAGACGGTCAGTAGCCCGGGCCGAGCCCTTGAAGCGGCAGATCGCCGCAATCTCTCACTCGAGGAAAGGGAAACCATGCATCACGATACTAATCGCGTGTCCGTCATCGCCACCGATCACACGGAGGATAGCAGCGTCGGCCGAGCCAGCGCGGCGGCGAGCTTCGCAATCGAAGAGGACATGTCAGGCCGCCTTCTGCGAGCACAGGCGCTTTCATGCCGCGCGGCACAATGGCTCGTCCTGATCCGGTTCCGGTCGCATGCCGCCGCCCCAGCATTCTCGGAAAGCGTGTCCCACTACCATGTGCTTCTCGGCGCAGCATCGGCGGACGCCGAGCGCCTGGCGAGCTGCCGGACGATGCTCATCTGCGTCCATCGTCAGCTGGCGGTCGAGGAGCTGGCAGCGCAAGCGGAATTCGCAGTGGAGCGGCCGGCCGATCCCTACGGTGCGGAGTGGAGGATCACAGGGCGTGGTGCCGTCCTGCACGTGATTGCCGACCTGCTCTCCGACGCGATCAGAGCATTCGAGAGGGGTCTGGCCAAATGACGGGTTTTCCCTTGGCGGCCAGCTTGGTCGCCAAGGGCGATTTTTCGATTTCCCGAATGATCCCATCTGCTCCACATGACCCATTCGCAACCTTCCCTGTGCCTGGCCGATCTGCGGATGCGGATCGAAAGCGGCGCCGTGCAATCACCGGGCAGAATCTCTATCCTGGCGTTCCTCGACCTTGCCTGCTGCGCGATAGGAACAGAGACGTTCCACGACCCTGGGGTGCTCGCTTCGGAAGCATCATTCGCGGCCACGTTTCCCCAGGTTCCAGACGACAATCTTGCCGCTGCATTCGGGGACGCTGGCCTTTACGGCCGGTGCCGGGAGAGCCTCCTGCGGCACGCACGGCTGGCAGGGGCATGGCCCGACACTGATCCCTACACGCTGCTTAACCAGCTTGCGCGGGAACGCCGTCTGCCTGGCGTGAACCGGAAACTGATGGAAGAGATGTTCCCTGGAACGATCTTGCGGGATGTGACGCGTAAGTTGGCCATCGCAGCCGACCGCGATCTCCGTGATAAGCAGAGGAATGCGTTCCGGAATTCCGCTACGACAATTGACAAGCTCAGAGACGATCCGCGCGTTGTCGTGGCCGGGATCCTTCGCCCTGAGAAAATCGGCCCCTTCCCGGCTTATCGCGATGGCGACAAACACCGCATCGAATTGCCGGCCGCGCTCGCGGCAGTTCGAGGACGACTTCCCGTCGGCCACGCCCTTCACGCTCGGCGCGCATTCGAACTTGCCGTGGATTTTGGTTTACTTTCAGAAGACGGGCCGAAGCCAGGCTGGTCGCTGAGCCTCGAGGATGCGACGAGATATCATGCAGCGGTAGGGCAGCAGATCTCCGCGAACACCGCGGCTCTCTATCTCCGGACGCTGCTCTCGTTACTTCGATGCACCGAGCCTGCGGCTGTGTCCGAAGATGTTACTGCGGACCGGGTGCGTCGACCTGAACGCCATGACAGGCTCGCCGAACCTCGGAAACGAAAGACAAACAGAAAACCGGTCATGTTACCGACCGCGATCGAGGCAGAGGTTGCGGCCTTTGCGAAAGACCGCTCGACCAGCCGACGGCACGTGAAGGACTTACGCCGGCTGCTGCGAGACCTTCTGGACGCAGGCTTCGACATCGACAGTCCCACCTTTTTGCAGGACGCCGTGGTCTTTTTCGAGACCAGGGTCGAGGAACGTGCGGACCTCACTCGGCGCGACTACCGGACCGCCCTCCGCACGTTTCTGGCGCACACGCACAGGCTTTCTTCTTGGGAGGGTATGATCTCCCGCGCCAAGGGCACGATCGCGAGCGGCACCGACATGCAGGGCCTGCTGTTGGTCAGGAAATATGCCGAATGCTCCGAGCCGCCGATACCTCCCGAAAAGATCGACATGGATGTCGCGCGGGAATTCCTTTTGAAGGCTCAAGGACTGCGAGATGTTCCGAAGTGCCTGACGGGACTGGCAGCCCTCGACGTCTTGCGTTCTGTATTTCCCGAGCTCTTGCCGGGGCCCGCGATCGGCGACCAGCGCGACTGGCTTCGCCATCACCGCGGTGACATGCCCACAGCCTTGGAGAACTCCTTGCGGTCTATCGCCGAAGCGGCGGGATACGGCGCCTTTGGGGTGAAGGAGCTGATCACTGCGGCGCGGCGCCTGTTTGAGCTGACGTCCGACAAAAAGGTCTTCCAAGCTCAGATCGACGTCATTCCATGGCGAGACCTGATCGCGG
This sequence comes from Pseudooceanicola pacificus, assembly GCF_009789075.1. GTDB lineage: Bacteria > Pseudomonadota > Alphaproteobacteria > Rhodobacterales > Rhodobacteraceae > Pseudooceanicola > Pseudooceanicola pacificus. The sequence goes on along the minus strand of NZ_WNXQ01000005.1, from coordinate 90,502 downwards.
CGGCGGCCGCGAGCCATCCACGGGAAATGCTCCATTACCGCGCGCCACTGCAGCGTCTGGCTGATCGCGTCGGCCGCGCGTGGACACCCGGTTGGCAAAAGCTCCAGTCCAGGATCGTGGAGGCTGGTCTTCCGCGAGCCGGAAATCCTGTCGACACGTTGATGGACGTGGCGGCCCACGAAGCGCGTGAACCCTGGCAGCTCGATCGCGAATGGGCATGGATCCATGAGAGATCCCTGCGTCCAGACCTGCGCAGAAAGTGGGTCCGCGCCATAGAAAACTTCGATGCCTTGTGGTCCGTTCCAGAAATCGCCGGGGACAGTCTTCTGCCGGCCGAGAAACTCGGGCCGATGCCCCGGATCGGCACCCGGCTGAAGAATGCGCATTTCCCCCTTCCGCGCAGGTTCGAGACCGCGCTCGAGGGCGAGACCGTGCAGGTTCTCGAGGCCGCGCATTTCGTCTGGCGCTGCTTGCGAAAGTTCGGGGTCCATTCGTGCGGGGACGATCCTTTGACCGGCGAGTTGGTGTCGGAGGAGAACCTCGAGCGGATCATGCGCGAGCAACCCTTTATGACGCCCGCGTCGGCCCGCCTCCACGTCGCGCGGATCCGCGATTGGCGCGAAAGCCGCCCAGGCCTGGTTTAGATCAGCGTCAACCACGTCGGCGAAGAAATTCTTTCCGTCACTCTGTGCCTGGAACCATCTCCTGCAAAACAGGAGATGCCCATGCCGCCCTTCGCAAGACTTCACGCCGCGACACTCATCGATTTGAGTGTCTGGTCGAAGCTGTCGCGCAACGAAGTTCGCCGTTTTCTTGCCCGGTTCGAAATTGAACCGCTTGGTCGCAAGTACCCGATGCCGAGAGTTTATGAGCACCTGCTCGGCCTATCGCCATCGGGCCCCCTCGAAAACGACATGCTCGGCAGCGGCCTGGTACGTGTCGCGGACGTCGCGGAGTGGTTCGGTGTCTCCGGGGAGAATCTCCTTAACCAGCTGCGCGCGCCCGACAACCCCTACCCGCCACTCTACGCGTTTGGACCGAAGCGGAACCGCATGCTGAAGGCTCAGGTCGAGCAGCTGCTGGCGAGCCCCAGAAACACCTTTCATGACTTGGCGCCGATCCCCGGGCATGCCCTGCCCGCGACGCGCCTGGCGCGGCATCTCAAGGTCCCGCAAGCCCGGATCGACGCGATCCTCGCGGACGAGGGCGACCTGCCGGCCCGGATCATCAGCCATGGGCGCATCCGCTACATCGTTTCGGACGTGGTGCACAGGCTCGCATCCTCAGAAGAGAAACCCGCTTCGGAGGACGCTCTCCGGGCCGAAGAGACAAATATCGCCACCCCGAAGGCCGCGCCCTCCTCCACGGGCGGCACGTCTCGCGGCCTGTTCGCAGACACCACGGCACGTGCGGCCGCCCAGTCTGAAACGCAGCTCTCCTGCACAGGATCCGGCGCAAATGCACGCCGAGGCGATGGCCTGCACGGGGCGCCGGAAGAGGCGAAACTGTCGGGAACATAAGGCGTCGCTTAGTTCCCGGATATTCCGACTCGAGTGCACATTTTCGCTTCGTCTGCACGCCAAGCGACCAATCTCCTCAATGAACCAGATGAAAGGAAATTCCATGGGTCCCAAAACGAAATACCAAAGCCGCATCGTTGCGAACCCGCTCGCCCAGGCGCCATTCACGCTTCGGGAGGTGCTCGAGCACGAACCCGATCGGCGCCTACAGTCCGCCCTGCGCCGGCTCGAGACCCTCCTCGACAGGCCCCCCGAGAAGATTCCCGCGGACATCGACTGGTTCGATGCGCACTTTCCGAGCGGCGGCTTCGACAATGCCAAGGCGCCCTGGACCAGTGCCCAAGCCTACCAAGCTTGGCGCCACGCCGTCCGCCGCGCCATCCGGCGGTACGTCTTCGCGCTCGGCACGTCCGTCATGCGGATCCGTCACGTCCAGGCGAGCCTCCTCTCCCGGACGAATGCGCCCCCCCACTCCCCGATCCCGGCAGCCCAGCTTCTCGGGCACACTGGTGTCAAGCGCACCAGGGCCCATTACGCAAATTTCCGTGAGGCCGCATCGGACCCTAAGTCCGATTGACTCCGAAATCGCGCGGCCGTCCGGAACGTCGACCGCCTCCCTACAACCCGACAAGGAATACCGAATGGGTTTTTTCGCCAATGCCTCTCAGGCGGCCATGTCCGACGTCGTGCCAGCCTCGAAAACCATGCAGACAGTATGCGACGAGACCGTCAACGAAACCGAACGCACCCGCATTGCTCGGTTGGCCGAGTATTTCAACGCACCGCTCTCTACTCTCGATGGGGGCGAGGTCGACCTCCTCGCGTGGTTTGACACAAATTTCCCGGCACTCAAGCAGATCGGCGCCGGTCCGCTGCCCGGCTCAGGTCGGAGTTTCTGGCAGTCCAAGACCAGCTATGCAAAGTGGCGCGAGGTCGTCCGCCGCAGGATCCGGACCACCCTTGGTCTTGTCGCCGCGAAGAAAGCATTGCGGGAGCGCATCGACGGCTGGACCCCGTTCCTGGCCGTCCTGGCGGACCTATCAAAAGACCACGGTCCGGTGCATTCGGGGACACTCGGCGCGATCCGAACCTTCTCGGACCGCGCAAGAGCGGCCGGTATCGATCCGATGGACCTGACCCCCGACCTCGTTCCGCCCTTCCTGGATCAAATGCCCGTCCACGAGCGAGACGCGTCGGCGACAGCCCTCAGGGCACTTGCCCGCCATCGCGTCTTCCCGCAGATCGCAGCACATCTGCCACCAGACTTCGACCCAACCTATCTCGTTCCGACGGCCCGCATCCCCCTGCCCGACTCCGTGCGCAAGATGATCGCCGACATGGTCGAGACGGCACGCTACGACCAAAGCACCTACGATGATGTCTCCGAGAGTTGCACAGAGAGTTACAAGGCGCAAACGGCCGAGACCTACCGCGCAGCTTTGGTCGCGCTGGCCCGGGCCGCACAGGAAACCGGCGCTGCGGACGTGGCGTCGTTGAACTGTCTCGACTCGCTGTTCGAGACACCGGTTCGCATCGCCGCCATCCGTCACTGGATCGAACAGTCTCAAACGGATGCCGGGTTCAGTCTTCGGACCGCCGCGGATTACGTCCGCATCGTCGCCCAGATCGGCAAGGCCAACGGTCTCAAGACCAAGAAGTGGCTGAAGAATTTGAAGAAGAACCCGCACCTTCAGGAAGGCCACGCGGCGGGTGAAAAGATGTCCGCCAAGAACCGGACCTTCTGCGAGAACCTCATTCACAATCCCGCAGACGTTCGAACGTTTCTCAGGCAACACGTGCTTTACCAGGAGCGTGCGAAGGACGTTCTCGCGACAGACAAGGCTCTCACCACATCGCAGCTGCGTGCCGCGCGGCGTCTATCGACCTGCGCCGCCTTCTCCGCGCTGGCAATCCGTGGCGCCGGCCTACGGAAAGGCAGTGCGCTGGCTGCAGAGTGTAGCGGCACCGGGCAGAATCTGTTCCGCAAGACGACAGGTGAAAGGAAGTTCTTCGAGCTACGGGTCGCGCAGAAAGACATGAAAGGCGAGTATGTTGAGCTGCCCCCTATCCACATCCGGGATGACAAGTATTGCGGCTACGATGTGCTCGACTGGTACCTGACGACTGGGCGGCCGCTTTTCGACTTCGCCAACCCGGACTACTGCGAAGAGAAGAAGTGCGCCCTGGCCACACACCTGTTCGTCTCCGAGCGATCGGCAAACCCTCTCGGAGGGAAGATGCTCTACAAGTGGCTGACCCGCAGTAGCGCAGAGATCGGCTTGCCGATGTTCCCGCACAATTTCCGGCATGGCTTCGCAACGCTGCTGCTCGCGCGGTCCTGGAGCAACCGAGGGCGGGCAGCCGCGTATCTCGGCTGCTCGGTCGGCGTGCTCGACACCTATTACGGGTGGATCGACAAGCGGCAGAAGCTCGAGGAAGTGCAGGATCTCCTGGCGGAGGCTTTGGCCGGAAAATGACCCGTCATGTCATCCTCGCAAAACCGCACTGGCAACCCAACGCGGCTTCCCCCATCCTGCTGGGCATGCCGCTCGCGGAGTTGCAGGCACTCGACAGCCTGGTCGAGTTCATGATCGAACATGGCTGCGCGGAACTCACGCCGTCCGACTGCCGGGTCTGGGCTCGCCTCAATGACGGCGCCGCCGCCATCGGCAATGCTGTCGCGGCAATGATCAAGACCGACGGTCCCGAGGCCCCGCCGCTCGCGTCTCTGCGTGCTGCAGAACAGTCTCTGACCGCCTGCGCGCGCTTTGCCGGCATCTCGCGTGAGCCGCGCCGCGACTACAAGCGCAATATCTCGCTTTATCTCGAAGAGCTTCCCATGGAGTGGCAACAACACCTTGCGGGCATCCGGGACCGGAGGGAAGGTGGCGAGATCAAGCTGGCACCGGATCTCTACGACCGCATGACCCGGAAACTGTGTCAATACGGCTGGTATCTCCGGGAAAGCCAGCTGGCGCTGGACTTCGAAATAACCTCCCTCCGGAAATACTATACTTTTGAGACGACCAGAATTTCCGCCCGGGGCGCGCCACTGAGCACCTCAACCATCATCGCGACATTCGCCGATCTCAGGGATTTCCTCCGCTTCTCGAAGGCCTACCCGAAGCCCCTGGTCAAGCAAATCGACAAGCTTCTCCAGAAGCTGCGGGACCGGGCCAGCGTCGAGACGGCGCAGAAATTTGCCGCCCTTGCCGCGATCGACATCACGACCATTCATCCGCGCGCCGAATCCATCCTCGCAGACGTGGCCAAGCAAACCAACCCGGCAACGCGGGTCATCAAGCGCAATCGGGCCATGGCGATCGCGGTGCCCCCGCTAACTCCCCTTCGACGAGAATGGCATGATCTCAGGTTCGGCCGCGACCTCGTCTGGACCGAGGGCCGTTACCGCCTGCGGGACTACAAGTTGCGCAAGACACGGCATCGTCCCGGTCGGGAGGACTACCCCGGTTCGGTTCATCCGAATGTGCAGCATTTCGTCGATGCCCGCCTGCTTCAGGATGATGACCCGAAATATCTCGACGCCCTGCGCGACGCGGCCAAGGAAGAAGAATGGCCTCTTTTTGTCCATCCTGACAGCACGCGCGTTGCCGAGAACTACGTGTCGCAGGTCTGGTCAACCGAGTTTGGGACCGGTGCTCATATCTGTCGATCCATCGTCTACGATGTCGTGTTCGCGATCAGCGAGGATGCGACGCTGGCCGGCATGTTGATGAATGACCACACCTCGCAGCAGGCCCGAAAGAAATATACTGGTGACAGGGCAAAACTGGCCGCGCTCGCGGCAGCCGGGAAAGAGATCGACGACATCTTCGACGAGTACAATGGATCACGTGGAGCCTCCGCGTGATACCGCAGCGCAGATTTTAGACGAGGCAGTCTGGGTGCCGTCGCGCTCGACGTCAGCCGCACGACCAGAAACCCCGGTAGCCTGCAGTCAGCCCCGCATCGAGGGCGAAGGTCAGTTCCGCATCACCCCGCCAGTCCGCCTCATCTCCGAGCGGTCGAACGCTGACCTCCATGCCATCCGAGGTGAAGCTGGGCTCGCCACCGGAAGATTGCAGACCGACAAGAACACCGTTGAGCTTGGTCACGGCTTCACCGTCCGGTCCGGTCCAAAGGATCGGGTCGGCCTCGGGACTGCGGTTGAAGCGGCATGCGCCCGGCGCGTCGACGACCCGGTTCGCCTCCTCCTCGGGGAGCGGCGAAAGGTCGAGCTTGGAAATCAGGGTGTTGTTCAGGGCGTCCTCTACGCTGCCCGGTTCGGCGGCGGGGTCTTCGTAGATGTCGTTGACCACGTTGCCGCCGGAGACATCCGCGATCAGATGGCTCATCTGCGCGATCTCCTTGCGCTGCGCGGCGATGATCTCGTCGGCGAGCTTGCGCACGCGCGCGTCCTCGATCCCGGCCCGCTCCGACGTCATGACCGCGATGGAATGGTGCGGGATCATCGCGCGCATGTAGCTGGGCCCGCTGACGGTGACCTGGCTGCGAACCAGCCAGAGAGATCCGGCGAAGACGACCGCCGCGCCAAGAAAAATGGCGATGTTCAGCGCTTTGCTCGAATACATGGCCACCATGAAGGACAGCATCACGATGGCCATCGTTGCCCCCATCAGGATGGCCATGTAGGCGCGCGTCTCGGAGAAGAAGAGATGCTCCCACGCGTAGGTGTTCAGATACATCAGGATGAACATGATGATCGTCGAAGTCGCGATCATCAGACCGAACCGAATATAGGACATGTCGCCTCCTCAATTGCCGTAAATTGAGTGTGAAACAACACTCCCGCGCTGGAGGGTTCCCCTTGGCCAACCTCGGGCCGGGTCTGGGGCCGACGGCTCAAACCCGTCGGAGCACAGCGAACTCGAAGCTCTGGGTTCCCCCTCCCGGCGTCTCGTGCCTGTGCCTTCGCGTGTCCAGGAGCGAGAACTCAGGTGCGAAGAAGTCCAACAGATCGTCCGCGGACCAGCGCCTCACCGGCAGGCCGCTGCACCGCTCGGGGCCGTCTGGCGCGAAGGTGCCGATGATCGCCACGGACCCGGGCACGGTGGCCGCCAGCATCGCCCGGCGATAGGCCGCCTGGCCGGACTCCGACACGAGGAAGTGCATCACCGCCCGATCATGCCAGACATCCCAGTGACGGGCCGGCTTCCAAGTGGTGACATCGGCCACGATGAAACCGACCCGATCCGCCAAGGAGGCGAGGCGCTTTCTCGTCCGCGCGAGCGCCGCTTCGGAGATATCCAGGATCGACAGGTCGCGATAACCCGAGGCCAGGAGCGCTTCCGCAAGGCGCGAAGCCCCGCCGCCGATGTCGATAACCGATGCCGCCTTGCCGCCGCCGTGGCGCTCTATCAGCTCAAGGCTTGGCTGCGGCTCCGACTGGAACCAGGAGACGGCCCCTTCGTCGCGCGACTCGTAGACCTCATCCCAGTGCGCTCTGTCCCCGGTTCCCGTCATCGGACTCCCTCTGATGCGCCGACCGCCTCTTCCGGAACATCCTGCGCCAGGTCCTCCAGGATCGGGCAGTCGGGGCGGTCGTCCCCGGCGCAGCAGCTCACCAGTTCGGCCAGCGTCGCGCGCATCGACTGAAGCTGCGCGATCTTGTCGTCGATCTGGTGCAGGTGCTCTTCGGCGACGCGCTTGACCTGCCCGCTCTCGCGGCTCTCGTCCTCGTAGAGGGCGATCAGGGTGCGGCAGTCCTCGATGGTGAAGCCCAGCGCGCGGGCGCGGCCGAGGAAGGCCAGCTTGTGCAGGTCCTGTTCGCGGAACCGGCGATAGCCGTTCTCGCCGCGCTGCGGGCGGATCAGGCCGATCTCCTCGTAGTAGCGGATCGTCTTGGCGGGCAGGCCCGAGCGTTGGGCGACGTCTCCGATGTTCATGGCAGTCCTCCTTTCACTCTGCGGGCGCGTGCGCCGCGTGGGCGGCCGGGCGCGCGGCGGCGCCCTCGTCCATGGCGGGCGCGATGCGGCGCAGGCGCAGCGCGTTGGTCAGCACGAAGACCGACGAGAGCGCCATGGCCCCGGCGGCCAGCATTGGCGAGAGCAGCAGGCCGAAGGCCGGGTAGAGCACGCCCGCCGCGACCGGGATCAGCGCGGTGTTGTAGCCGAAGGCCCAGAACAGGTTCTCGCGGATGTTGCGCATGGTGCGGGTCGAGACCTCGAAGGCGTTGACCACACCGCGCAGGTCGCCGGACATGAGCACCACGTCGGCGGACTCGATGGCGACGTCCGTGCCGGTGCCGATGGCGATGCCGACGTCGGCATGGGCCAGCGCGGGCGCGTCATTGATGCCGTCGCCGACGAAGGCGACCTGGCGGTGCCCCTCGCGCAGCTCGTCCAGCGCGGCGACCTTGCCGTCGGGCAGGACGCCCGCGATGACATGGTCGATGCCGGTCTCGCGCGCGATGGCCTCTGCCGTCTCGCGCTTGTCGCCGGTGATCATCGCGACGGTCAGGCCCTTGTCGTGCAGCGCGGCGATGGCCTCGCGGCTGGCAGGCTTCACGGGGTCGGCCACGCCGATGACCGCGGAGATGCGGCCGTCGATGGCGGCAAAGAGAGCGGTGCGGCCGCGGCTGGCAAGCTCGGTCTCGCGCGCCGCGAGCGCGCCGGTCTCGATGCCCTCGCGGGCCATCAGGCGGTCGGCGCCGACCAGGACCTCGGCGCCGTCCACCGTGGCGCGGACGCCGTGGCCGGTGACGGAGGTGAAATCCGTGGCCTCGGCGCGCGGGGCGCCCTCTGCCCGGGCGGCGCGGACGACGGCCTCGGCGATGGGGTGCTCGGAGCGCGACTCGACCGCCGCGATCTTGGACAGGACGTCGGCGCGCTCGCCCCCCTCGGCCAGCACGAGGTCGGTCATCTCGGGCCGCCCCTCGGTCACGGTGCCGGTCTTGTCGAGCGCCACGACGCCCACGGAGGCGAGCTGCTGCAGCGCGTCGCCCTTGCGGAAGAGGACGCCCATCTCGGCGGCGCGGCCGGTGCCGACCATGATCGAGGTCGGCGTCGCGAGGCCCATGGCGCAGGGGCATGCGATGATGAGGACCGAGACCCCGGCCACCAGCGCCAGCGTCACCGCGGGCGACGGGCCGAAGACCAGCCAGACCAGCACGGTCAGCAGCGCCGCCGACATGACGGCGGGCACGAACCACAGGGTGATGCGGTCGACCAGCCCCTGGATTGGCAGCTTGGCGCCCTGCGCCTCCTCGACCATGCGGATGATCTGCGACAGCGTAGTGTCGGCGCCGACGCGGGTGGCGCGGAAGGTCAGGCTGCCCGCGCCGTTCACGGTGCCGCCGGTGATGGCGTCGCCAGGGCCCTTCTCGGCCGGGACCGGCTCGCCGGTGAGCATGCTTTCGTCGACGTGGCTGGAGCCCTCGGTGACCTCGCCGTCCACGGCAATACGCTCGCCCGGCCGCACGAGGACCATGTCGCCGGCGGAAAGATCGTCGACCGAGACCTCGACGCTTTCGCCGTCGCGCATGACGCGGGCGGTGCGGACCTGCAGGCCCAGCAGCTTGCGGATCGCCGCGCCGGTGCGGCCCTTGGCGCGCGCCTCGAGGAAGCGGCCGAGCAGGATCAGCACGACGATGACGGCGGCCGCCTCGAAATAGACGGCGCGCACCGCCTCGGGGAGCAGCGCCGGAAGGAATGTCGCCACGACCGAGTAGAAGTAGGCCGCCCCGGTGCCCACGGCGACGAGGCTGTTCATGTCGGGCGCGCCCTTGAGCAGCGCGGGGATGCCCTTGCGGTAGAACATGCGCCCGGGGCCGGCGAGCACCAGCGTGGTCAGCACGAACTGCAGCACCCAGCTGGTCTGCTGGCCGATGGTGGCGTCGATCCAGTGGTGCACGGCGGGAAAGACGTGGCCGCCCATCTCGACCAGGAAGACCGGGAGCGCGAGCGCGGCGGCCAGCGCCGTCTGGCGCAGCAGGCCGCGCGCCTCCTCTTCCTTGCGGGCACCACGATCCTCGCCGCCGGAGGCCTCGGCCACCGTGGCGGGGTAGCCCATCTCGGCGCTGGCGGCGGTCAGGTCAGAGGGCGTGACCGCGCCCTCGGCGTAGGTGACCTTCGCGGTTTCCGAGGCGAGGTTCACGTTCACCTCGAGCACGCCCGGCACGGCCTCGAGCGCCTTGTCGACGCGACCCACGCAGGATGCGCAGGACATCGACTCGATGTTCAGCGTCACCGTCGCCCGGCGCGCCGGGTAGCCCAAGTCGTCGAGCGCCTCGACCGCCGCGCCGACACGCGCGGGATCGTCGACGGTCATGCGGGCGGTTTCCGAGGCGAGGTTGACCGAGACGTCATGGACCCCCTCCAGCGCCGCCAGACCGCGATCCACGCGCCCCACGCAGGAGGCGCAGGACATGCCCTCGACGGAGAGAGTGACGGGCTTTGGTTCGGGCATGACGGCCTCCTTGATTCCTCTTGGCTGCCCCTCATGTGGGGCCTCCAGTCACTGGAAGGTCAAGCGTGCGGATGAATTTTCTTCGCGGTGACCGGCCCTCTTGACCTTCCACCCGCTGGAATCCTCATATCTGCGGCGAAGCAAACGCAAGGAGACGTCGCAATGCAATTCAATGTGCCCGACATGAGCTGCGGCCACTGCACGGCTGCCATCGAGAAATCGGTCAAGGCCGCCGACCCCGGCGCCGATGTCGCCTGCGACCTGGACACGCACCGGGTCAGCATCAACAGCGTCCTCGCGCCGGAGCAGGTGAGCGCGGCGATCAAGGACGCGGGCTACGACGCACAGCAGGTCAGCGCCTGACCATGGCCCGCGCCGGTCATCGCTGGCGCAGAGCTTACCGTCACTGCGAAGAATCGCGTGCCTCGCTCACCAGATCGGAGAGACGCTCTTTCTCGACGAAGCCGGGCACGAGCGCGTCGCCGATGACGAAGGACGGCGTCCCATTGAACCCGAGCGCCTGCGTCAGGCGCATCGAGGTTTCAATGTGCTCGGCAACTTCCTGGGCCTCCATGTCCTGTCTCAGTTGATCCAGGTCCAGCCCGACGTCTTCGGCGACACGCATGACTGAGGCTTCGTTCGCGCGGCCATCAATCGCCATCATCGCCCAGTGAAAGTCTTCGTATTTGCCTTGCGCACGGGCCGCGAGCGCCGCCTTGGCGGCAAAGACGGATCCTTCGCCGAGGATGGGCCATTCGCGGTAGACGAGCCGGACGTTCGGGTCTTCCTCGATCAGGGCCCGGATCTCCGGTTTTGCGCGGCGGCAATAGGGGCAGTTGTAGTCGAAGAACTCCACCACGGTCACATCGCCGTCCGGGTTGCCGAGCACGGGCGCGTTCGGATCATGCTCGATCAGGTCACGCTGGTTGCGCAGCACGTCCGACTGGTTCTGGGCCTGGGCATCCGCCTGCCGCTGTTCGAGCAGCGCGACCGCCTCCATGATGATCTCGGGGTTCTCGCGTATCGCCTCGAGGACCAGTTCCTTGACCCGCGCCTCGTCAAGCTCCTGGGAGAGCGCAGGCATCGGCAGCAGGGCTGCCATCGCCAGCGCAAGGATCGGTTTCTTCAGCGTCATTTCAGTTCGCTCCATTGTCCGCTTTCGTTCGTTCTGCCTGGGCTTGTTTCACGTCTTCGGGCCAGGTCGAGCGGATGTAACCCAGAATGTTTCGGATCTGTTGATCCGTCAGGCTGTCACCGAAACCCGGCATGCCACTGCCGAATTCCATGCCACGTTGCGCCATCAGGGCCTCTCCGCCCAGCTTGGTATAGTCGAACAGGACGCTGTCCGGGTGATGCCAGGTATGACCCGTCTCGTTATGCGGCGGCGCCGGCAGACGCCCATCGGGGCCGGGTGAGCGCCAGTCGGGCTGGCCCTCAAGCTCGGCTCCGTGGCAGGAGGCGCAGTTCTCGGCGTAGAGCGCCTTGCCTTCGGCGATGTCCACCGGCGCCGCAGAGGCATTCTCGGTCGTCCCCTGCCCGAGGACGAACCAGAAGCCCGCAGCCGCAAGAACCGCGAAGACTGTCCCGATGACAACGCCCCTCATGTGACCCGCACCCATGTCGTCATGCCCGAGGCCGCGTGACCGAGCATGTGGCAGTGGAACAGCCAGTCGCCGGGATTGTCGACGGTGAAGGCGATCTCGCGCGTCTCCCTGCCGCCAACAAGGATCGTGTCCCGAAGCGGTCCCAACGCGCCGTCCTCGGACACCTCTCGGAAATGCATGCCGTGCAGGTGCATGGCGTGGGGAAAAACGGTGTCGTTGACGATCTCCAGCAGCACGGTCTCGCCCAGCCCCAAGTCGGCCAGCGGCGTATCTGTCATCTCTGCCACGCCGTTGAATGCCCAGAACCGACCCGCGGCCGCCAATTCGCGGAAAGCCATGCGTTCGCCGTTCAGGATGGCGGAGTCCATGCGCCCCATCGCGCCGCCCGACATGACGAGCCGCAGCGGAGTCGCCCCGGCCAGGTCCGGCAGATCCATCTTCGGGTTCGGCGGCAGGGCCACGGGCGCCGCGCGCCGCGTCTGGCTGGCCGTGCCCGACACAGTGAAAACGACCTGCGAAAAATTCTCGGCATCGCCGACATGGACCAGGTCTGCCGTTTCCCCTTCTTCTGCCAAAACGTCGACGATCAGGTCCGTCCGCTGTGCCGGGCCAAGGACAAGGACATGCTCCACCGGGGCTGGCGTGGCGAGCGGCATCCCGTCCAGGGCCACGATCCAGCCCTCCAGCCCCGACAGCTTCAGCGGGAAAATCCGGGCGTTCGATGCGTTGATCAGCCGAAGACGCAGCCGCTCGTGCCGTCGCACGGGCAGCGACAGGTTGTAGCGCCCGTTGGTGGTGACGTAATTCCCTGTGCGTCCGCCGTGGCTCATCATCATCGGATGACCGAAACTGTCGTCGATCTGGCCGGTCTCGGGATTCAGCAACCAGTCGTCGAGAACGAGCACCTCTTCGCGATCGACATCCGGCGCCTCGGCTTCGTCGACGATCAGCGGGCCATGCAGTCCGCGTGCCACCTGTTCCCAGGACCTGTTGTGCGCGTGATACCAGTAGGTCCCGGCATCCGGCGTCACGAAATCGTAGTCGAAGGTGCCGCCTGGCGCGACGGCGTCCTGCGTCAGGCCTGACACCCCGTCCATCGCATTGTCGATGCGGATCCCGTGCCAGTGGATCGAACTGGCCTGCGGCAGGTCGTTGACAAAGCGCCGGCGCAGGCGCTGGCCCTGCCCCACCCGGATCTCGCGTCCCGGGATGGTGCCGCCATAGCCCCAGACCTCGGTCTGCGGGTAACTTTCGGGCAGCAATTGAAGCCGAGCGACCTGCGCCGCGAGTTCGGGCTTCTCCTCGGCGGCGAAGAGCCCCCGCGGAAGGCCCGCGCCAAGCCCAGCAAGTCCGGCCAGTTTCAGGGCATCACGCCTTGTGGCTATCATCGGTTCATTCCTTTCAGAGCGGGGCCGATGGCCCCGCCGTTCTCTCAGTCGATCCGGGTCTTCCGCTCTGCGGACTCCCCTTCTTCCTTCACGATGTCGTCGGCCCCGCCTACCTCCGCGTCGAACAGGTAGATCGCCATCGCCTCGCGATCCTGTGAAGACAGGAACCGCGTGCCTTCGCGAACAACCTCGGCCATGCTGCCGCCGAATGCGTCGCCCGAGGGCGTGACGCCCGATTGCAGCGCATAGGCCAGCGACGAGACCGTCCATCCGTTCTGTTCGAGGTCTTCGGCCCGGATGGACGGCGCCTTGCTACCGCCCGGAAGCTCGGCATTGCCGGCAAAGACGGCGCCAAGGTCACGGCCACCCGCCAGGTTCCGCGGCGTGTGGCAGGCCCCGCAATGCGCGGCACCACGCACCAGTTCACGGCCCCGGTTCCAGGCGTCGCTGCGGTCGGGCAGCGGTTCCGTGTTGGGCTCGTAGAAGAACGCGGCGCGCCAGAGCTTCAGCCCCCACCGCTGATCGAAGGGGAAGCTGACGTCGTGTTCTGGCGCGGGTTCGGCCACCGGCGTGACGGTCTGGAACGCGGCCCAGAGATCGGCAATGTTCTGGTCCGAGAACTCGGCATAGAACGGATAGGGGAAAGCCGGGAAATAAGGCTCGCCGTCCGGGCCTATGCCCTGGCGAACCGCCTTGGCAAAGCTCTCTGCCGTCCAGTCTCCGATCCCGTGCTCCGGGTCCGGGGTCAGGTTCGACGGGTAGAAGGTGCCGAAATCCGTCTCGAGCGGAGCGCCGCCCGCCAGGGGAGCGCCTCCTACCTCGAAATTCGAATGACAGGCGATGCAGCCGCTGGCGCGCGCCAGGTAGGCCCCCCTGTCGACGTTACCCTCCAGCTCGATCGGCGCGGGTGCGCTGCCGACCGGCCATGCGATCACCGCGGCCAGGGCGGCGCCGCCAAGCGCCGCCGCCCCGACCGACCAATAGATTATCCGACGCATGGTCAGTCGTCTTCCGCCCGGAACCGCGAATGGCAGGCCGAGCAGACCTGCGTCGTCATGTTGAACGCCGCATCGGCCGGCATTTCGGCGATGTCCTCCGCGCTCATCATGTCGGACGCGTCATCGCCCATCATGCCCGAGCCAGAGCCCATCATGGACCCGCTTCCCATCATGGAGCCGGACCCCATGCCGGAGCTGCCGCCCATCATGGATCCTGCGCCCATGTTGCCGCCACCCGCCATGCCGTTGCCGGCGGCGCCTTCCAGGCCCTCGCCGTAGACGTCGAGCAACCTCGCAAGCTCCTCGAACCGCTCCCAGTCCGACCAGATCACGTCCTTGGCTTCGGAGGGTGCCCCGTCGGAGCCTTCCGGGAACAGCTCGGTCAGGGCCTCGCCCGAATGCTCCTGGAAGGTGCGCGCGGCGTCGCGCATGACATCGGCGTCATACTCGGCCTCGCCCTGCATCATCGGGGTGACCGTCTTCACGGCGTCGCCCATGGCCTTCATTGCTTCCATGCGTTCCTTGACGATGCCCGTCGCGCCGCTGTGTGCGAGGGCGGCCGCCGCCGTTCCAGTCACGGCGATTGCTGCCAGAATGGTCGTTCTCTTCATCGTATCGTTACTCCGTCGTCCTGAATTCCGGTTCATGGGTTGTTCAGGAATGCCGGCGCGGCGGCGGGAGGTCCATGTCGGGGCGAACGTCGTCAACCATGTGGAACGGCGTGAGGTATGCCGTCGTGGTGACGAATTCAGGCGGCGTGATGTCCACCGCCAGGATGAAAACGGCGGCCGTGAAGCAGTCGAGCCCGGGATGGCAATGCCCCGCGCCCTCCTCGTCCGACTGGTGGACCGGTGAGTCATGTGCCTCATGCAGGGCCGCCGAGCGGGACGGCGCGTGATCGTCCGCGTGAGCCGACGCGGTATCGGGCACGCCCGCCACGAACATCACGGCAAGCAGAACCAGGGCGTTCAGCAATCCGTTCGCACGCCGCAGGATCATCACTCGATCCCGTTTGCCCGCTGCAGTTCGCGGACATAGGCCACGACCATCTTGACGTCGCCCGGCGTCACGCCTTCGACCGGGGGCATGTTGCCGAAATCCCAATGATGCGACCGCACCCCGTTCTGAGCCGCCGCGACAAACGCCATGTCGGAATGATGGCTCGGCTCGTAGATCTTATGAACCAGTGGCGGCGCGACTCCATTCTGTCCGGCTGCGCTCTGACCGTGGCAACTGGAACACTTGGCCTCGAAGATCTTCTTCCCCAGTTGGGCGTTGCCGGAAAGCTCTTCCGGCAGGCTGACCTCCGCAATCGGAGCGCCTTCGGCAACCTCACTGATGTCAGGCGGTGTCATCGAATGCCCCGTCGGCGCGGCCGCGGGCTGCAGGAACTGCCAGCCCGCAATTCCGAGCCCCCCGGCCAGAACGACGGCCACCATCACGGTCAGCTTGTCCATGTACCTGTCTTTCTTTCTCTTTCCGAAACTCAGATGAGCTTGACCTGGGTTCCTACGGGCGCCCTTTCATAGACCTCCTCGATCTGCCGGTTGTAGAGGCCGATACAACCGCTCGAGGAGCGGCGCCCGATCTTGCGCGTGTCCTGCGTGCCGTGGATCCGGTAGTACTGCCACGAGAGATAAAGCGCGCGCGTGCCGAGCGGATTGCGCGGGTCGCCGCCTTCGACGTAAGCGGGCAAGGTCGGATCGCGCTCCCGCATCGACGCCGTGGGGCCCCAGCCCGGGTTCTCGCGTTTTTCGACAACCTCGGTGTAGCCGCGGCGGGTGAGGTCCTCGGTCAGCGGGACGGAGGTCGGGTAGATGCGCATCTCGCCGTCTCCCGTCCAGTGCTGGAGCATCCTCGACGTGGTGTCGGCGATGATGATGCCGTTTCCGATCCGGTCGAAGTGATCGCGCCAGTCGTGCGTGCGGAACGACGAAATGTTGCGCCGCGCCTTATCGGCGGCGGCGTGAACGATACCCGGCGTGGCTATCAGGGCGAGAGCACCGCCGATCAGTCCGCGCCGGTTCAAGTTGATCGAACGATCTGCCTTCATCTGCCTGTGTCCTTCTTCCTTGCCTGTTCCAAGAAGATGAATACCCGAGAAGGTGCGTGCGACAACCTGACAAGCCTGCGAGAAATGTATCGGTTTGTATCCTTGACCTTCCACTCCGGGAGGGCGGCAAATGAAGCAACAATTTCTGAAGGATGAGGCGACCATGATACACGCAAATCGACCTGGCAACCCCCAAGGCAACAAGCTCATGCGATACGGCATGATGGCCTGCTGCGCGGTCATGCTGATCCCCGTCGGCGCATTCTTCGTTACGGGAGGTAGCGTTTCAGGTCTCTGGGCCAATGCCGGGATTTTCGCCCCGTTGATCCTGTGCGCCGGGGGCCATGTTGTCATGCACAGGATGATGGGCAAGTCCTGCCATGGGGACGGTGAAACAGCTCCCAAGCTCATCGCTGAGCCCATACCGGTTGCCGACGATCGGCCAGGGAACGAAAGTCGGACGGGGAGCCCGGGTGTCCACGCCACAAGTCTTGAAGGTTAGCGCATTGCTGCTTGCGCTCGGCGGATGCTCGGCCTCTCTTGCCGAGTGCTTTCGCGATACCGGCGCGCTGTCGACCCGGGAAGAGGGTGTCGCTCTTCCCCGGGGGTGTCGCGTGACGGACAGAACGGGCACGGACTTGCGAAGGCTCGAATGCGATGACGGCCGCCAGGGCTTCGTGTTTGGGTCATGATCCCCCCTGTCGAAGACGACAGCGATCACGCGACCACGGGTCCTGTTCTGCCGGTGGCGTTGCAACGAGCTTCACGGCATGTCCGCTTGTCTGGGAGATCGCCGATCGTTGCCCGCCACTTACGGAATCCCGAAAGATGCTCCATAACATGCTGACGACATATCGTTTCGTCATGGTCATTGCGGCCGCGGCGCTCGGCACTACCCCAGCCGTCCATGCCGCGTCCTCGCAGCCATATGAGTCCCCCGCCGTCACGGCGCGGTTGATCTCTGCCCAGGACGGAGTGCCCGACAGCGGCCGAACCCTATCAGGGGGGCTGGACCTGGACCTTGGCGACGGTTGGAAGACCTACTGGCGGTCACCAGGTGAAGTCGGCATCTCACCATCGGTGGATTGGGCGGGATCGGAGAACATCGCGGAGGTGGAATTCCTCTGGCCCGCCCCTGAGCGCTTCACGGCCTTCGGTATCGAGAACTTCGGCTACCACGGCGAAGTCGTCTTCCCGCTCCGGATCGAACTCGCACGACCGGGAGAGCCGGCAAAGCTTGAGGCGCAAGTCTCGCTGCTCGTCTGTTCAGACGTCTGCGTGCCGCGGGATTTCCACCTGAGCCTCGATCTGCCGGCCAGTAACGGAATCGATCAGCCGGTCGCCGACCGTATCGCCGGCTTTCTGGCGCGCGTTCCAGCTGAGGGGGACGGCATCGGCGTCGATCAGGCGCTTTTCCATCTCGACAACCAGACGACCGCGCTCACCATCTCGCTTCGCAGCGCCACACCGTTCAAGGACCCGGACGTCTTCCCGGAACTCGGCGCAGACAACGCTCTCGGCAAACCCGATGTCCGGCTTGGCGACGGCGGGCGCAGACTGTGGGCCACGCTGCCGGTCCTTTCGACCGACGACGCGACGCTTCACGATCCGGTCCTCACGGTGACAGACGGCCCGGACCGAGCCTTCACCGTCACGCCGGACCGTGCTGCCGAAGCCCCTGCCCCACCTTTCAGCATCGCGACCGCCGCCCCCGGCATCGAAACCCTGATCTGGATCGCACTGGTCGCTTTCCTCGGGGGACTGATCCTGAACGTCATGCCCTGCGTGCTGCCGGTCCTCTCGATAAAGCTCTCGACGGTCATGAAACACGGCGAGCAGGATAGGCGCACGGTGCGCGCGGGCTTCCTCGCCGCCGCCGGGGGCGCCCTGACATTCATGTGGGGGCTGGCGCTGATCCTCTTCCTGTTGCAGCGGGCCGGTGTCGTGGTCGGCTGGGGGCTGCAATTCCAGAACCCGCTGTTCCTTGCGGCGATGGTGCTGCTGCTGTCGGTTTTCTCTGCCAACATGCTGGGCGGTTTCGAGTTCAGCCTGCCCTCCGGCCTGCAGACGCGGCTGGCGAATTCCGGACGCGGACACGGGCATGCCGCGGATTTCCTGACCGGCATGTTCGGCGCTGTCATGGCGACGCCATGTTCGGCCCCGTTCCTCGGGACGGCCATCGCCTTCGCACTGGCCGGGCGAGGTATCGATATCTTCATCGTCTTCACCAGCCTCGGGATCGGGCTGGCCGTGCCGTACCTCCTGGTCGCAGCCGTGCCGGGCGCCATTTCGCTCCTGCCGAAGCCCGGGCGCTGGATGGTGGCGTTGAGGTTTCTCCTCGGGGGCCTGCTCATGGCCACGGTGGCCTGGCTTCTCTGGGTGATGGCAGGGGTGGCTGGGACAGCCGCGGCAGCCGCCGTAGGCGGGCTGGCGCTGGCGCTGGCGGTCGCTCTCTCCGTCCCACGTCTGCCCTCGGCCGCCCGCTGGCCGATCGTCGCCGCATGCGCCGGGCTGTCCCTGATCGCAGTTCCCCAGTTGACCAAAACAGAAGCGACCGAAGTCGCGGTCTCTTCGCTCGGCTGGATGCCCTTCGACCGGGCGGAAATCGCGCGGCGCGTGTCGCGCGGAGAGGTCGTCTTCGTCGATGTTACGGCCGACTGGTGCCTCACCTGCAAGGCCAACAAGGCACTGGTCATCGAGCGCGATCCCGTGCTGACCGCGCTGCGCGCCGAGGGCACCGTCCCGATGCAGGCCGACTGGACGCGACCGGACGAGACCATTTCTCGCTATCTCGAAAGTTTTGATCGCTACGGCATCCCGTTCAACGCCGTCTACGGCCCGGGCGTCCCTGACGGTATCGTGCTGTCGGAAATCCTGTCGGGTGAGGCGGTGATCAACGCGCTGCGCTCCGCCTCGGGCGACCGGGCGACCACGTCTGGCCTTCTTGATCAGGACTGGTGACCCCCGACGCTACGCGGACGCTGCCTGGCATTGGCACGGGTGAACCGCGATATTCGGGGTGTCCCGCGTGGTCTGCCAGGTGAGCAGGAACCCGGCGAACAGCAGGAGCGCACCACCATAAACGGTGCTCGCCGCCGGGATTTCCGCCAGGATCAGGAAACCAAGCAGGGTCGCCACGACCGGCGAGACGATAATGTCGATCAGCGAATAGACATTGGCGTTCAGCCTCTTGAGGACCAGGGAGATCCCGAAATAGGCGAAGCCCGTTGAGACGAGTCCCAGCGCCAGAGCCCAGATGCCGACCGGGACCCCGCCCTCCCCCATGCCTGGCGTTGGTGAAAAGACCTGTCCGGGCCCAAAGATCAGCACCGAAGGGGCAAGGATCAGCGCGGCCACCAGCATCGACCAGGCAATGTCGTTTCCGGTCTCGGATTTTCCCTCGTGCCGCATGTAGGTGACCATCGCGGCATAGACGGCTCCATCAACCAGCGCCACGAGATTGCCGAGCATGTGTCCGCCGGACAGCGGCTTGGCAAGAACGATGCCGACGATCGCGATCCCGAAGGTCAGGACATTCCCGAGGGTCGCTCTTTCTTTCAGGAAAATGGCCGACAAGATGAAGGTAAAGAACGGTGCAACGCTCCAGAAAATCACGGCGTTCGCGATGGGAACAAGCGTCATCGCCAGGTTGAAGACGCTGATCTGCGTCGCAATGAGCACGCCGATGATCACGGTGTCGGTCATGTTTCCCCGAGGCAGCCGCAAAGGCTCACCATTCAGGACGGGCATCGTCAGCATGAGGAACAATGTCGCCGTCAGCAACGCGTAGAAGTTCAAGGTGTGGATGGGAATCAGTCCGCCGGTGAGCTTGACGAATATGCCGATCGTCGCCTCGGAGACGGTGATCAGGGCCAGCAGCAGTAGCGTGCGCATGAAACCTCCAGCCTAAGCAGACCGTGCCCGCGCTGCCCAGCACATGTCGCAGACGGAGTCGCCGTGCGACAGCGTGTGCGGACGACGGTAATGGCCCCGCGAAGCATCGCTTGCAATCAGGTCGGCGCCCGGCCAATCGTAGGTGCACCAGCTGCGGCGGAAGGTCTCCAGCGCGTCGGGATCGCCCTCCGTCTCGGCCACCCGGCGAACGAAACTCTGGGGCGGGCAGCAGGTGAAATGGGTCAGGATGTCATCGCCCTCACGCCGCGCTTGCACCTCGTATCCGGGCGCTCCGGGGGCGCTGAAGGGAAAGACCAGCAGTATTCGGATGGTCCACCTAAGGCGCCGTCCGGGATCCCTCGTCACGAGCCGCACGGGCAGAGAGGTGAGGCTCAGCATCCTGCGGTAGATTTCCCAGCCGAGGTCGGCCACCACCTGTCGCGCGCTCTCAGGCGAAATGCCCGATTTCCTCAATGCACGGTCGGCCGCGACGGTCCAGATCGCCATCTCGACCATCAGGCGGTTCCCGAAGCGGTCAAGTTCGTCGAACCGCGCGTGCGGGCGACGAGCAACCGCTTCCGCATCCATTGCGGCCAGATAGGAATGGATCTCAGGACCGAGCCAGCGGATCGGGCGGCCCTGCGTGTCCGTCAACTGCCGGTTGGCAATGCCGCTGCGCACTGCACGTCTGACAGTCTGACGGACGACCTGTCGCGCGACACGAAGCCGAGGTGACGGCTCCGATCCTCGGCCCCTTGCGGTCATGGTTCACCTCCCGTCTCGGCAGCACCACGGGTCACGTCGATCTTCTTGGCGCCGCTCTCGTCCAGGCACCGGGTTTCGATCTGAAGAGTGACGAAGAAGAAACCGAAATCCGATTTCAACATCGTATTCGCATCTTTCAGCAGTGCCTGCGTATCGGCGTCTTGAGAAACCCTCAGATGTCCGGAAAACACGTTGCGCCCGCTGGTCAGAGTCCAGGCGTGGACATGATGGGCATCCTGCACTCCGTCCATTGCCTCCAGCGCCTCGATCACCCCTCGCAAATCCACCTCGTCGGGCGTGCCCTCCATCAGCAGCCGCGCCGCGTCGCGCAGGATGCCCCAGCTCGCCCACAGCAGCACGACCCCGAATGCCATGCCGAGGATCGGGTCGATCAGTAGGAATCCAGTAAACTTGATGACCAGTGCCGTTACGATGATCAGAAGGCTCCCGACGAAGGTCTGGATGATGTGCCAGAGAGCGCCACGCACGTTGAGGTCGGTCTTGCTCTGCTGCCAGATCAGCCAGAGCGAGATCACCTCGGTGAAGAGCCCGCCCGCAGCCGCGATCAGCATCGGCCCGGTCGGCAGGTCTATCGGCGACCCGAGGCGCATCGCAGCCATGTAGATGACGACCAGTGCCATGCCGAGCAGAAAGCCACCGTTGACCAGCGCACCGATGATCTCCGAGCGATACCAGCCGAAACTGAAGGATTCGTCTGCCGGGCGCTTGGCAAGCCGAGCCGCGGCAATTGCGACCAGCACGCCGCCGACAGCCGAAAAGGTATGGAACGCGTCCGAGATCACCGCGATCGACCCGGTCCATAAGCCGATGCCCATCTCGATCACGAAATACACGCCCGTCAGCCAGGCCGAAATTGCCATGCCCCGACCGCCCGAAGGCATGTGGCCGGCGTGCGGGTTGCCATGCGAACTCATCGCTCTCTCCTCCTTGCCGTGTCCTTCACCATCGATCCAGCGGGCGGCCGCCTTGTCCGGCAGATGACCGCGGCAGATCCTTGAAAAGGCCATCTCAGGCCCCTTCGGCACTACGTCACCCCTGGAGATCCCGGAGAGCTTTCTCGACGATCTGTCTTCGAGGGTCGTCTTGAGCCGCGGCTTCCAGCAGTTCCTGCGCACGGCTGTAGGCCTCGATGGCGTTCTTGCGCTCGTTCAGGACCTTGTAGGCATTGCCAAGCCTCATCCACCCGTCCAGGTCGTCCGGTTCCGCTTCCAGCCGGGATGCAAGACGATCGACCATAGACCTGATAAAGTCGGCTCTGTCGTCCTCGGACATGTCGCGCGCCGCCGCAACGTCTGCGGCACTGGGACCGCGCGGAGCTTCGGACGCGTAGTCCGAAACCGCGACGCGCGGCTTGCCTGTCGCCTGTGCGAGCCGATTGATCCGGGCCACGTAGCTATCCATCCAGGCCGCATATCCGTTTGCTTCCGTCAGGCGGGTCGTGAGCAGATCGTAGGCCTTGGCGTCGTCGCCTCCCTGACTTTCGGCCAGCGCGGCGTAGAATGTGGCCGCCGGGTTCATTGCGTCGATCTCCAGGGCACGTTCGATTGCCGCCTCGGCGCGCGGAACCACCGTCCCGGCGTTGGCCCCGATCAAGGCTTCTGCCAGCATCGACCAGGTCGCCGAGGTTGCATCCGAGCGATCCGCGACCGTCTCGAAGGCCCTCACGGCGTCCTCGAAGCGCTGCATCCGCATGTAGGTCTGACCGAGAAGCATCCAGCCTTCGCTCGCGCCGCCATTCGGATCGTTCTGCAAGCGATCATGGAGTTGCTGCGCCAAGTCCACGATCCGGGCCTCCTCCGCGCGCTCGGGGGCCCTCTCCCCGAATGCCAGGGCCGGGACGTCAGGAGCCCCGTTCACGGTGTAGTATCCAAAGGCCATGAGCGGGACGAAAAGCGCGGCAAGGATCGCGCCGGCCCGTCCGCCGCCTGCGCCGGGACCATGTTCTTCACTCGTTGTTCTGCGAACGACAGACAGAATGCGTTTCTTGATCTCCAGCTCCGCAGCCTTGGCTTCGGCGGCGGAAATAAGACCACGGTCCAGATCACGCCGGACTTCTTCCAGCTGATCGGCGAGCACCGCCGGGACCGCGTCGGAGCGAACGACGGCCGCCGTATCCGTCCTGAAGATCGGAAAGAGCGCGAAAGCTGTCGCGACAAGAGCCATCACAAGGAAAGCAACCCAGATCATTTTTCGTCTCTCCTACCATGTCTTGCGAGGACCTCGGCGACGAGCGCCTCTTCCTCATCGCTGAGGTCCTCGACCGAAGCGCGTCGCCGTGCTCTCCAGAGGAGTATTCCGCCAATCACGAATGCGGCAGCGGGCAGAGCGAACGGCGCGATCCAGAGCGCGTAGGTCTGCGGTTTGAACGGAGGTTTGAACAGGACGAAATCGCCATAGCGGGCGCGGACGAAGTCGATGACCTCCGTGTCGCTGTCGCCCGCCGTCAACCGCTCGCGCACCAGAAGGCGAAGGTCGCGCGCCACGCCTGCATTCGAACTGTCTATATCCTGGTTCTGACAGACGACGCAGCGCAGCTCCCTCGATATCTCGCGGGCCCGCGCTTCGAGGTTCGGGTCAGCCAGCATCTCGTCCGGCTCCACGGCATTCGCCAGCCCAGGCAACCCCAGCATGATGATCAGAAACAGGGCCCGGATCATGAGCCCAACTCCCGGTCAAGGGCCCCGGCCTGGGTCAGTGCGGTGGTGAACTTCGCGACAGCCTCCTCCCCCACGATGGGGCCGACATAGCGGTAGAGCACCGTCCCATCGCGGCCGACGATGAAGGTTTCGGGGACGCCGGATATGCCCCATTCGATGCCCGCGCGTCCTGAACGATCCGAGCCGATCCGCGCGTAGGGGTTGCCCAGATCCGAGAGCCAGGTCGCGGCGTCCTTGGGTTCGTCCTTGTAATTGATCCCGAAGAGACGCAGGCCGTAACGCTCGACGAACCGCGTCAGCACGGCATGCTCGGCTTTGCACGGGACGCACCACGAGGCGAAGACGTTGATGACCACGGGGCCCGGGTTGTCCGTCAGGTCTGCGCGCCCCAGGCCCGGCACATCGACACCGGGAACGGAAGGCAGATCGAATTCCGGTGCGGGCTGCGAAATCAGGACCGACGGAATTTCGCTCGGGTCGCGTTCGGGGTTTAGCCCCCAGAGGAAAAATCCTCCGAGCACTACGGCGACAGCCAACGGCACCACTGCAAACAGGCGTTTCATGGGGTCTCCTATTCTGCAGGCAGGCGCAGGTCGCCATGGGGGCGGGTTCGACGCGGCACCCCCACGCGCAGCCTCCGATCCGATAGCGAGAGCGCGCCGCCTGCCACCAGCATCAAGGCACCGAGCCAGATGAAATTGACCAGCGGTTCGTAGAGAATGCGCAGCGTCCAGGCTTCGCCGCTGGCCGCCTCTTCCGAGGCGGGCTCACTGATCGAAGCATAAAGGTCGCCCGCAAGTGTCGACCGGATCGCGGATTCCGTGGTCGTGCTTTGCGCCACGGGATAGCTCCGCCGCTCCGGGTAGAGCGTTGTCACCGGCTCGCCGTCTCGCCGGACCTCGAGCCTGCCGCGATCCGCGATGTAATTCGGGCCGCGCAGACGCTCGGCACCGGTAAAGGTCACGTCGAATCCGGCGATCGTTACGTCGGTCCCCGGCGTGACGAAGACGATCTCTTCGCTCTTCCAAGCGCTTGATCCGATCATGCCGATCATTGCCACGGCGAGGCCGACGTGCGCCAGCGTCATGCCGTGCGATGCACGCGGCAGATTGCGCGCCCGGCGCAGCGTCTCGCTCAGAGGAGCTTCCATGAATTTGATCCGCAACGCCCATTCCCGGAGAGTCGCCAGAAGCAGCCATACCGCGATCAGAATGGAAACATAGGCCAGGAAAGGACCGCCGCTGATCAGGTACCAGACGGCGAGAGTGACAAGAACCGCCAGCCCGGCGACGAACCGGACCCGTTGAAGAACGCCGGCAAGATCCGCGCGCTTCCATGACAGGAAGGGGCCGGCACCCATGAAAAGGCCGAGCACGAGCATCATGGGCACGAACGCCGCGTTGAAGAAGGGCGGTCCGACGGAGATCTTGTCGCCCGTGAGGGCCTCGAGGAGCAAGGGATACAAGGTTCCGAACAGGACGGTTCCGGTTGCGGCCGCCAGGATCAGATTATTGACCAAAAGCCCGGCCTCGCGGCTGATTGGACGGAACAATCCGCCGCCCTCCATGACCGGCGCGCGCCAAGCGTAGAGCGTCAGCGAGCCGCCGATGGAAAGGGCCAGGAGCCCGAGGATGTAGATCCCCCGCTCCGGATCCACGGCGAAGGCATGGACCGAGGTTAGCAGCCCCGAGCGCACGATGAAGGTGCCCAGAAGCGACAGCGAGAACGTCAGGATGGCCAGGAGAATGGTCCAGCTTTTGAATGCATCGCGTTTCTCGGTCACGATGGCCGAATGCAGGAGTGCCGTGCCGAGCAACCAGGGCATAAAGCTGACGTTCTCGACCGGATCCCAGAACCACCAGCCGCCCCAGCCCAGCTCGTAATAGGCCCACCACGACCCAAGGGCGATCCCCGCGGTCAGGCTCATCCATGCGGCCAGGGTCCAGGGCCGGACCCATCGCGCCCAGGCGGCATCGATGCGTCCCTCGATCAGGGCCGCGACGGCGAAGGAAAACACGATCGAGAACCCGACATAGCCGAAATAGAGCAAGGGCGGATGCATCGCGAGCCCCACGTCCTGCAGCAGGGGATTGAGGTCGCTGCCGTCCGCGGGAGGCGGGAATACGCGGTCGAACGGATTGGAGGTGAACAGCAGGAAAGACAGGAACCCGACGCTGATCCAGGCCTGCACGGACAGCGTGCGCGCCTTCGTGGCTGCCGGGATGTTCGATCCCAGCACGGCCACGCCGGCACCGAATACCGTCAGGATCAGCACCCAAAGAAGTAACGAGCCTTCGTGACTGCCCCAGGTCCCCGCGATCTTGAACAGCAGTGGCTTCAGGGAATGCGAGTTCTCCGCCACGTTCCTGACGGTGAAGTCGCTGACCACGAATGACCGCATCAGCGCCGCGAAGGCCACTCCAACGAAAAACACCTGCCCGATCGCGGAAGACCGGGCAGACTGCATCCACCGCACGTTGCCGCGTGAGGCCCCGAGGATTGGCATGACGCTCTGGACCACAGCGAGGGACAAGGCCAACGCGAGGGCGAAATGCCCGATTTCAGGTATCATGATGTCTGTCCCTCTGTCTGTCTTTCACTGGTCCTGATGCGTCACGCCTCGCGCCTCACTCCTCGAGCGCGGCCTTCCGCCGCCGGAACTCCTCTTCGTCGATTTCACCTTTCGCCAGCCGCTGACGCAGGGTTTCGAGCGCGTCCGAGGACTTGCCGCCGGTGCCGCTGTTGTCGCGCAGCCAGTGAACCGCCAGCACGATCAGGGCGATGATCACGCCCCAGAAGACCAGCATCATCAGGCCGCCGAAGACGCCGTAGCCGCCGCCCCACATCATGTGCCCGTCCCATGAACCGTCGGGATCGGCCAGGGCCGGCGAGGCGGCAAGGCTCGCAAGGGCGGTCATGCTCCAGAGTTTGAAGGTCATCGTTCTCTCCTTTCTTCAGGTGGTTTCGGGGCGAGCGGGATCGAGATCGCCGCGCGCAGCCCGCCGGTTTCCCGGTTTTCGAGCGTGATGTCACCGCCATGCGCCTGGACGATTGTCCGCGCGATCGACAGGCCCAGGCCGTGCCCCCCGGTTTCGAGCGAGCGCGACTCCTCGATCCGGTAGAAGGGGTCGAAGACCTTCTCGAGCTTGTCCCGGGGAATGCCGGGACCATCGTCCTCGACCGTCACCACGAGGGTATCGCCCTGGCGATGCCAACCGACTGTGGCGCCGCCCCCGTAGCGGATGGCGTTCTCGATCAGGTTGCGCAGCGCCCGCCGCATGGCATTCGGCCGCAGGCGCGCTTCGATCCGGGGGCCGGCGTCGATGGCGAACCCGCCGGGCATGTCCGCGCACAGGGCCTGGAGGAAGTCGTGCAGATCGACGGTCTCGGGCGGCTCGGACCCGGTCAACCCGCGCGCGAAGGTCAGCGTCGCATCGACCATGCCCTGCATTTCCTCGACCGAGGCGACGAGGCTGTCGCGGGTCTCGGTGTCGTCGACCATCTCGGCCTGCACGCGCATGGCGGTCAGCGGCGAGCGCAGGTCGTGCCCCAGCGCGGCCAGCATCCGCGTCCGGTCGCCCACGAACCGCGTCAGGCGGTCCTGCATGCGGTTGAAGGCCCCGGTCAGGTCGCGCACTTCGGTCGGTCCCGCCACGGGAAGCTCGGCCACGTCCTCGCCCCGGCCAAGGCTGTCGGCCGCGCGGGCCAGCCGCCGCAACGGGCCGGTCAGGCGCGTCATGACGAACCAGATCACCACGACGAGCAGAAGCCCCGCCGACATGGCGAAGGTCAGCATCGAGTAAAGCGGCCACTGGATCGGCGGACGCTCGAACCGGGTTCCGACGTTCAGCCACTGCCCGCCCCGGATCGCGATGGAGAGGTTCATCTCGACCGCCGTCAATTCGCCCCGCATCATCGCCATGTGCATGTCGGTCATTTCGCGCGACAGGTTCGGCAGCGGCATCAGTTGGCCTTCGACCTCGTGCAGTTCGACACGGATATCGCGGCTGTAGCTGTCGTCGAGCAGGGTCCGGATCCGGGCCTCGACAAGACCGCCGTCGGAATGATCCGAATGCTGAACCGATGCGATTCCGGACAGATCGAAGCGCACGAGCGGCGAATTCGCGGCCCTGACGATCGAAGGGTGAAGGTCGGGCGGCGCCTCCTCGATCAGCCGCGCCACGTTCGCCGCCCGGCCTGCCGCCTCGAACCCCAGGGCGGCGCGGATCGCAAGGCTTCGTTCATCGGCAAAGAGAAACAGGCTGACCAGTTGGCCCGCGACAAGTGCCGCGACGACGATCAGAATCAACTGGACCCGCAGTGAACTGATATGTCGCGAGATCACGCCTGCTCCTCCACGTCCGTGGCCAGGCAATAGCCGCCGTTGCGCACCGTCCTGATGATCCTCGGACGCAGGACATCGGGCTCGATCTTGCGGCGCAGGCGGCTGATCTGGTTGTCGATCGTCCGGTCGAGCGGTCCCGCCGTGCGGCCGGCCGTCAGGTCGAGCAGCTGGTCGCGGCTCAGCACCATCCGCGCGCGCTCGAGCATGACGACCAGCAGCCGGAACTCGGAGTCGGTGAGAGGGATCTCGCCCTGTTCGTCGTCGACGAGGATCTGCCGGTCGGTGTCGAGCACGAGATGCTCGAACCGCACCCTCCGCCCGGCCAGCTTGCCGGCGAGGGGCTCACCCCGGCTGCTCCGCCGCAGGACCGACCTGATCCGGGCCAGCAGTTCGCGCGGGTTGAACGGCTTGGCGAGGTAGTCGTCGGCCCCGATCTCGAGCCCTGCGATACGGTCCGGCTCTTCTCCGAGAGCGGTCAGCATGATGACCGGCACCGCGCCCTCGGCGGCAAGCCTGCGGCAAGCCGAGAGCCCGTCTTCGCCGGGCATCATCACGTCCAGAACGACGAGATCGAAATGACCGGCCGCGAGCTTCGCATCCATGTCGGTGGCGTCCTTCGCCGCGGTCGCGCGCATCCCGTTCTTCGCGAGATAGCGCGTCACGCTCTCGCGGATCTGCGCGTGATCGTCCACGACAAGAATATGCGGAGGCTGGCCCATGCCCCTGATTTTACCGGAATACAGGACCGGGTTTCATCAATGGAATTGTAGCGGTTTGTATCAGGCAACCGCTCTGCGACAGACCGTTACAATTCCGCTGATGCACTTACATTCAATTTTGCGCAATCATGGCGATGTCATGGGTTATCGACCCGAACAAAGGAGGATTCCATGCCGACACTGGCACGAACAGCAAGCATTCTCGCGATCACCGTGCTGACCACCGGAGCAGCCCTGGCCGACAGCGGCCACCACGATCGCGATGGCTCGGGGCCTCGCATGGGCGCCGACGAGCCGCGCATGGGCCGCGACGCCATGCCGATGGGCGGCGACGGGCACGAGATGATGGAGCACATGATGCGCATGATGATGCAGATGCACGGCTCGGACGCGATGGGCCCGGGCACGGGCATGGGGTTCATGGGCGGCCCCGGCATGGGCGGAATGTCCATGATGGACCGCGACATGATGCAGATGATGATGGGACCGGACATGATGAACGACATGCCCGGCCAGATGATGCAGTCGCGCCTCGAGGACTACGACGCGGGTGGCGACGGCGCGCTGAACCTCGACGAGTTCGCCGAGTGGCACGCCGCGATGCTGCGCGAGACCATGGTCGACCGCTTCCAGCATCTTGACGCGGACGGTGATGGCACGATCACCTCCGGGGAAATGAAGGCCCTCGCCGGCCGCGTGGCCCGGATGCGCGGCGGCGAGCCTGACAGGCGGCCGATGATGCAGGGCGATGACACGGGCGACCGCCCGATGATGCAGGGCATGCCGGACCAGAACTGAATCGGCTGCACTGCGTTGACCCGTGGCCCGGTCCGCCGGACCGGGCCCGACCAATCGGAAAGGAGCAGTTCCATGAGCTACACGCACGACCGCCTGCTGAAAGGCGTCTCCATCGACGATGCCGAGGCGCGCCTCCGCGCGTCGCTCTCGGATGCCGGCTTTGGCGTCCTGACCGAAATCGACGTCCGGGAGACGATGAAGAAGAAGATCGGCGCCGAAATGGACGGCTACCGCATCCTCGGCGCCTGCAACCCGAAGATGGCCTACGAGGCGATCGGGATCGAGCCCCGCGTCGGCGCGATGCTACCCTGCAACGTGATCCTGCGCGAGACCGATGGCGGGACCGAGATCAGCGCGATCGACCCCGTCGCCTCGATGACGGCCATCGACAACGACGACCTGCACACCGTCGCCGGCCAGGTCCGCGACATGCTGATCGGTGCCGTCGATGCCGCCTGATCCCGTCCGGTCATGACACTTGCCGCGATTGCCATAGGAGTGGGCCTCGTCGCCCTCGTGGGCCTTGTCCACCACTACGCCCTCTACGCCCTCGGACGGGCGGCGCCGCGGCCGGATTCCAGCTCGACGATGGCGATACAGTCGACCTTCATCGGTCTGCTGCTTCTCCACGTCGCCGAGATCCTTGGCCTCGCCGCGGCGAACCGGTGGCTGCTGGGCTGGGACGGCCTGGGCGGACCCGCCTCCGCCCCGCTGTCCTGGGCCGACCTCATCTACCTGACCGGGGTGAACTTCACCACGCTGGGCTACACGCAGATCGAGCTCGCCGGTGACATCAGGATCGTGACCATGCTTCAATCCCTGGGCGGCTTCATGATCCTGACCTGGTCGGCCACCTACCTCTTCACCGTGTGCCAGAGGAGCTGGCGACGCGCCGAGAACGAATGACGGAAGCCACGGGGAAGCGGACACTCAGGATCGTCGCGGCGGGCGCCGGGGTCCTGCTGCTGGCCGCGTTGGTCGTGGCCTGGCTGGCCGGCTGGCCACCCGATGGCCTCGACCGTGAGACCGTCGCCCGCTGGGTCGCGGGCGCCGGACCGTGGGGGCCGCTTGCCGTGATCGGCCTGATGACGGCGGCGGTCGTGGCCAGCCCGCTGCCCAGTGCGCCGATCGCGCTCGCCGCCGGGGCGGCCTACGGACATTACGCGGGTGCGGCCTATGTCGCGCTCGGCTCCGAGCTCGGCGCGGTCTCGGCCTTTCTCATCGCGCGCGGGGCCGGCCGCGGCGCGGTCGAGCGCATGCTCGGCGACAAGCGCGACTACGGCCTGCTCGGCTCGCAGAACGCGCTGACGCTGACCGTCTTCGTCAGCCGCCTGCTGCCCTTCGTGTCCTTCGACGCGATGAGCTACGCCGCCGGGCTGAGCCGCCTGCACTTCTGGCGCTTCGCGCTGGCCACCCTGGCCGGGATCCTGCCGGCCAGCTTCGTGCTCGCGCATTTCGGCAGCGTGGCCGTGCAGGGCGATTTCGGCACGGCGGAATGGATCGCCCTCGGCCTCGGGCTGCTGACCGCGGTGCCGCTGGTGCTGCTCGCCCTGCGCGGCGGAACGGGCGCGAACCGACGGCAGACCGAACAGATACAGGACAAGGAACACATCAGATGAGCTCCGACTACCGGGAAAACAGCATCACCCTTCTCGACGCCATCGCCATGGGCACCGGCGTGATGATCGGCGCCGGCATCCTCGCGCTGACAGGGCAGATCGCCGACCTGGCCGGCCCGCTCTTTCCCTTCGCCTTCATCGCCGGCGCGGTCGTGACCGCCTTCAGCGCCTATACCTACATCAAGATGTCGAACGCCTACCCCTCGGCGGGCGGGATCGGGATGATCCTGCAGAAGGCTTATGGGCCCACCGCCGTCGCCGCCGGCGCCGCGCTGCTGATGGCGCTTTCGATGGTGATCAATGAAAGCCTCGTGGCGCGGACCTTCGCCAACTACCTGCTGCGCGGTCTCGACATGCCCCGCGACACCTGGCTGGTGCCCGCGATCAGTGTCGGCGTGATCTTCTTCGCGTGGCTGGTCAACATCTCGGGGAACCGTTCGGTCGGGTGGCTGTCGGTCCTCATGGCCGCCCTCAAGGTCGGGGGCATCACGCTCTTCGGCGCGGCGGCGCTCTGGGCCGGCGGGTTCAGCTTCGAGGCCACGGGCCGCGGCGGCGAAACGACGGGTGCAGCCGGCTTTGTCGCCTCGATGGCGCTGGCCATCCTCGCCTTCAAGGGCTTCACCACCATCACCAACAGCGGCGCCGAGATCACCAAGCCGCACCGCAACGTCGGCCGCGCCATCGTCATCTCCATCGCGGTCTGCACGCTGGTCTACCTGCTGGTCGCCTTTGCCGTCGGCAGCAGTCTGCCGCTCGACCGGATCGTGGCTGCCAAGGACTATGCCTTGGCCGAGGCCGCCGAACCCGCGCTCGGGCGCACCGGCTTCTACCTCACAGTCGCGCTTGCACTGGTTGCCACGGCTTCGGGCCTGATTGCGAGCGTCTTTGCCGTGTCGCGGATGCTGGCGATGCTCACCGACATGAAGATGATCCCGCACAGCCATTTCGGGATGCCCGGCGTCATCCGCGACCACACGCTGGTCTACACGGTGGTGATCGCCTCGCTGCTGACGGTCTTCTTTGACCTCAGCCGCATCGCCTCGCTCGGGGCGTTCTTCTACCTGGTCATGGACATCCTCATCCACTGGGGCGTTTTCCGTAACCTGCGCGAGGAAGTCGGCGCCCGCGGCTGGATCCTGCTGACGGCCATCGGGCTCGACGCCGTGGTGCTTGCTGCTTTCGCGGCGATGAAATGGCAGGCAGACCCGTCGATCGTGCTGATCGCCGTCGCCGGGATGGCGGTGGTCTTCGTCTTCGAGCACGTCTTCCTGCGGCTGCGCCCGCCGCCGCGTCATCACCATCAACATGGCCCTTGACCCTTCAGTGACTGGAAGCCCTATGCCTTGTCGTGTGAGAAGGAGACGGTCATGTCCGAACACGCGAAACACCACCACCATCACTCTCATCACGACCATGACGCGCATATCTCCGAAGGCGCGCAGACCGCGACGGACCCGGTCTGCGGCATGACCGTCGAGGTGACCGGCGACACCCGGACGCAGGCGTTCGGCGGCGAGACCTATCATTTCTGCTCGGAAGGCTGCGAGGAGAAGTTCAAGGCCGATCCGTGGTTCTACGCCTCGGGCAACGCCGACAAGGCCGGGCAGCACGTCCAGCCGGGCACGCAGTGGACCTGCCCGATGCACCCCGAGATCGTGCGCGACGAGCCCGGCGCCTGTCCGATCTGCGGCATGGCGCTGGAGCCCATGGTGCCCACCGACGAGCCCTCCGAGGAGCTGACCGACTTCACCCGCCGCATGTGGATCAGCGCGGCGGCGGCCGTACCGCTCATCATCCTGACCATGGGCGAGCTGGTGGGCCTGCCGGTGCGCGACTGGCTCGGCCACCGCATCGCCACCTACATCGAGTTCCTGCTGGCCACCCCCATCGTCCTCTGGGCGGCGCTGCCCTTCTTCAGGCGCGGACTCGACTCGTTCCGCAACATGTCGCCCAACATGTGGACGCTGATCTCGCTCGGCGTCGGCGCGGCCTATGTCTACTCGCTCTTCGCCACCTTCCTGCCCGGCGTCTTCCCCGAGGATTACCGGATGGGCGAAGGCGTCGGCACCTATTTCGAGGCCTCCGTCGTGATCGTCGCGCTGATCTTCGTGGGCCAGGTGCTCGAGCTGCGCGCCCGCGAACGCACCGGCGACGCGATCCGCGCGCTGCTGGACCTCGCCCCCAAGACCGCGCGGCGCATCCTGCCGGACGGAGCCGAATACGATGCCCCGCTCGAGAACGTGGTCGCGGGCGACATGCTCCGCGTTCGCCCCGGCGACAGCATCCCCGTGGATGCCGAGGTCGTCGAGGGCCGCTCCTCGGTCGACGAAAGCATGATCACCGGCGAGCCGGTCCCGGTCGAGAAGACCGAGGGCGACCGCGTCACCGGCGGCACGATCAACAGGAACGGCACGCTGGCGATCCGCGCCACGCAGGTGGGCGCCGACACGGTGCTGGCACAGATCGTCGACATGGTCGCGGGCGCCCGCCGGTCGCGCGCGCCGATCCAGGGCCTCGCCGACCGCGTGTCCGCGATCTTCGTGCCCACGGTGGTCGGCATCGCGGTGCTCGCCTTCTTCACCTGGCTGGCTTTCGGTCCGGACCCGGCCCTCGCCTTCGCCATCGCCTCGGCGGTCTCGGTTCTCATCATCGCCTGCCCCTGCGCACTGGGCCTCGCGACGCCGATCTCGATCACCACCGCCGCCGGGCGCGGCGCGCAGGCGGGCGTGCTCATCAAGGACGCCGAGGCGCTCGAGCGCATGGCGCGGGTCGACACCGTGATCGTCGACAAGACCGGCACGCTGACCATGGGCAAGCCCAGTCTGACCGACGTGCTCGCGCTCGGGCAGACCGACGAGGCCGAGGTGCTCGCCCTCGCCGCGGCCCTCGAGCGCGGCTCGGAACATCCGCTGGCCGAAGCGATCGTGCAGGGCGCGCGGGAGCGCAACGCCGAACGGCGCGACGTCACCGACTTCGACGCGGTCACCGGCAAGGGCGTGACCGGCCGTGTCTCCGGCCGGGACGTGGCGCTCGGCAACCGCGCGCTCATGGAGGCGCTGAAGATCGACGCCGCCTCCGCCGAGGAAAACGCCGACGCCCTGCGCGCGGACGGCAAGACGGCGATGTATGTGGCGTTGGATGGCGCCCTCGTCGGCCTCGTGGCCGTGGCCGACCCGATCAAGGAAACGACCGAGGGCGCCATCCGCGACCTGCACGCGCTCGGCCTGCGGGTCATCATGGCGACCGGCGACAACCAGCGCACCGCCGAGGCCGTCGCGCGCCATCTCGGCATCGACGATGTGCGCGCCGGCGTCCTGCCCCAGGACAAGAAGGCGCTGGTCGAGGAGCTGCGCGCGCAGGGCGCCTACATCGCCATGGCGGGCGACGGCGTGAACGACGCTCCTGCACTCGCCGCCGCCGATGTCGGCATCGCCATGGGCACCGGCGCCGACGTCGCGGTCGAGAGCGCGGGGATCACCCTGCTCGGCGGTGATCTCGTCGGCATCGTCCGCGCCCGCAAGCTGGCCACCGCGACGCTGCGCAACATCAAGGAGAACCTCTTCTTCGCCTTCGCCTACAACTCCGCCGGCGTGCCCGTCGCGGCGGGGATCCTCTATCCCTTCATCGGGCTCCTGCTGTCGCCCATGATCGCCGCCGCGGCGATGAGCCTGTCCTCGGTCTCGGTCATCACAAACGCGCTGCGCCTGCGCCGGGTGAAGCTTTGACACCCCCTTGTCACGGGCCTGTGACCACCAACGGAAGCCAGGCGTGAAGATACCTCTTGCCTGTTTCTTTGTACGCGGCAATGGTCGCCGCACGATGACAAGTCTCCGCGCAATCATGGCAAAATACGTGCTCGTCCTGGCCCTTCTGGTGCTTGGGGTCGAGCCCGTGATGGCACGGACCGCGGCGCTGGACTGCGTGGCGAGGACCGCCCCCACGGTCGCCGTCATGCAGGGTGTGCACGAGACGCACCGGCTCCACGCCGATCACGCGGCGGAAGAGCAGACAGAGACGTCGGACGCGCAAGCGGCGCCCGGCATATGCTGCATCGGCATGTGCGGTCTTGCCATGAACCTTTTGCCGCATGTGGACCGGACTGAGTCCACCCTCATCATCGCACGGCATCACGGGATGAGTGAGATCGGCGCGAACCTCGTCGATCCCAAAGGCCCGAGGAAATCGCCCAAGGGCTGAGTGTCCCATGCCGGCTCCGCCGGCACGCGCGACACTCATCCCAGGAAGCATTCCATGATATTCCGAATTGCGGCCACGGTGCCGCTTGTTCTGGCCGACTGCGCAACGTTGCCGGACCTTCCCGAGACCGCCGCTCTCATCGAGCCGGCGGTGTCGCTGCAAACCGCCCCGCCGCCGACCCACGCCATCGTCACGCAAAAGTCCCGACGGATCGAGGCACCCGCCGACTGGAGGAGCCTGAACGACGCACAGGGGCCGGGAGGCGGAGCGTGAGGGTGCTGGGCATGACCGTTCTTGCGGTCCCCGCGCTGCTCGCCGCCTGCGCCGACACCGCCACCGTTTCCGAGGCCGCCGGCCCTCGTCCGGGCTTCGTGATGGTGGATACGACCGCGCGCGCAGCTACCGGGTCAAGCCCGACCTGGGCCCAGAGCAGCGCCGAGATCGAGGAGCGCGTCAGGGCGCTGATCCACGGCAAGACGATCGGTCCCGAAACCGCCGTCCAGGTCGCCCTGATCAACAACCGCGCGCTTCAGGCCGCCTTTGCCGATCTCGGCCTTGCCGCGACCGACCTCTGGGAGGTCGCGCTTGGCCCCAACCCGAGCCTCGGCGGCACGATCAGCGGCATCGGCGAGGTCGGGATCGCGCGAAGCGTCGAGGCGGCGGTCGTCGGCTCCCTGCTCGAGCTTGCGACGCGGAACCAGCGGCGCGCCATCGCCCGGACAGTCTCGCGCTCCGAATCGAGCCAGGCGCCCAGGCGATCGAGAGCGATTTCGAGGTGGGAGACGTCGGGCGCAGGCGCGGCGACATGGGTTAGGACGATCGAGTTCATGCGAACCTCCGTAGCGATGTGTCCGGGGCATTCCGCCCGAGGGCCGCGTCGGAAACGACGGCGAGGGTTACCGCTGCGGCCGTCAAGAAGGGGTCGCAAGGTCTTGAATGAGGGGTCCGGGTCTCCGTCTGTCGCTCCGTTCGGAGGGGATTTTGTCCGGCCGCCGGACTGGCGAAGAAGAAAATGCACCCGGCCCGGCGGTTTAGCGTTCCAGCCCGGAAGCGCCGCAGGCCCTCCGTATGGCTTAGAGCATCTGCAGTTCGTCGTGGGCGGAGACGGGCCGGCGCGGCGCCACCTCGTAGACGTCGCGCTCGGGCTCAAGCTCAACCGCGTAGCCGAGGCGCTCCAGGAGATCGCTTGCCTCGGCGCGGACCCGGCGGCGCCGGTCGCGGTCCTCGTCGACCCCGTGAACCACGACGAACGCGATGCGGTTCGGCGGGCCGACATGCGCCTGCGCGTAAATGCGCAGGTGCGGCAGGTCGCGGTTGGCAGCCCGCAAGGCACTCTGGGACCAGCCCAAGCGATCGGGCGGGTATCCTATATGGAGCGCATGTCGCTCCTCTTGCTCCATGCAATGGAGCTTGGCCAGATCGGGCATCGACGAGACCGAGAACCTTTTCCCTCGGTCGGGTCCCGCGCGCGACATGATGTGTCGGCATTTCTCGATCAACGACGATCGCCGACGACGGCCAAATGTTGTTGCTATTTTTCTGCTACTTGACTCTGCGAGGCGTATTATTCAATTAAGATCAATGACCTACGAAGCGTTGCTCCAATCCATCATGGGGGCGACGGACAGACGCGCCGCCGCACGGACGCTGGATATCCCTTGTTTCATTGGCGTGTCCGAGGGCTCGTACATCCCGCGTTTCCGTCGTTTCGGCCGCGTTTCGCGGGTTTTCGTGCGTGCGGGACCACAAATGCAGGCCCGACACCGGATTTGCAGTCCCGGTCTCAGGCTCATAGCAGCCCGCGACCCCTGCTTCAAACCTGGAGACGACAGCGCAAAGACGATAGCACCGGCCATGCGGGTCCGGTTCGCAAGTCGACACGGGGGAAGCCAATCGTCACCCGGGCTGAGACGGTGACGGCACTGTTCACCTTGTCGATATGGCTGTCGGGAAAAGTCGCGGCATGGAAGTCCGCCGGCGTGGGGGCTTCGCCCCGGTCGTGCCACAGGCAGGTTGCGAGACAGGTCATGTCCAGTCCCCCGGTTGTCAGGAATGGGGCGGTTGCACGGTGTCTGTCGCACCGGCACTTGGGCGTTTCGTCTTCCAGTTGATGCGCCAGCCGAGCGCCAGCGTGCTGCCCGGCCCGTGAACGGCGGCGAACAGCAAGCCTGCGATAAAGGTGAAGTGATCGACGAAGAAGCCGAACTCCATCGGGTTTTCCGCCCACCGATCCGGCCCGTGGAACGCAAACCCGAGGAACAGGACATAGGCGGCGGAGATCACCGCCGCCTCGCTGAAGACCGCGCCGGTGAAAAGCGCCAGAGCCAGGCCGAGTTCGAAGAAGGCAGCCACCCAGGCGAAGACCAGCGGAGCCGGAAAATTGATCGAGGCGATGTAACCCGTTGTCGCGCCCATATCCGCGAACTTGAAACAGGCCGCCATGAGGAATGCTCCGCCAAATATCAGGCGCGCGATGAGAATTGCCGTTGTTTTTGCCATTCTGGTAATCCCTGGTTGTTTGCCCTGCCGGGCCTTGTGTCCCAAGGACGCACGAGATCGTCGCGTCACGACATGCGGGGGAAACTTTTTTCGGATCCATCGGCGCGGATACGCGAGCTGCAGGGCAGCGCCCTTGGTCGCGGGCTCATCATATTGTGAGGTGAGCGCCTCATGGGCACGGTCCAGTGCCTCGGCAGGCCATTGGCCGTGGTCATGGCGGAGGACGCCGCTGCGAATGTGACCGCTTCCGACCGATTGATGCGCGCCCGGACGTCGGCCGCACGCGACGGAGCGCTTACGATCCGCCCGTATCGCGCTCCCCTTCGAACCGATCCAGGTGCTGGCGGATATGCGCGGCTTCGGCGGGCGTGTTGGCAAGGGCGATGGCGCGGCCAAAGGCGGCGCGGGCCTCGTCATGGCGCCCCAGCCGTTCCAGCAGATTGCCACGCACCCCGTGGAAGTAGAAATAGCCGTCCAGCGGTTCGGACAGGGGCGCGATCATGGCAAGCGCCGCCTCGGCGCCGTGAAGCTTCCAGACGGCGACGGACCGGTTGAGCGTGACGACCGGCGACGGGGTGTGACGTTCGAGGGCGCCGTAAAGTGCGTCTATGCCCGCCCAGTCGGTGTCCTGCGGCCGTTCGGCACGCGCGTGGAGTGCGGCGATCGCCGCCTGGATCTGATACGGGCCGGGCCGGCGGTGCAGCATGGCCTTGTCGATCATCGCCAGCGCCTCGGCAATCTGTCCGTGGTTCCACAGCCTTCGGTCCTGGTCGTCCAGCAGGATCGGGGCCCCCGTTTCGTCGAACCGCGCCTTCTGTCGGGAGTGCTGGAGCAGCATCAGCGCCAGCAGCCCCATCATGTCCGGTTCGGCCGGAAACAGCCGCAGCATCAAGCGAGACAGGCGGATCGCCTCGTCGCAGAGCTTTGCCCGCTCGGATTTCGGGTTGGCATCGGTATAGCCCTCGTTGAAGACAAGATAGATCATCGCGGCCACCACCGCGAAACGGTCTGCCCGCTCGACCGGGCCGGGCGTCTCGAACGGGATATCTGCCTTGGCGATGCGGGCCTTGGCACGGGTAATCCGCTGTTCCATCGCCCGTTCGCCGACCAAAAAGGCCGCCGCGATACGGGGAACCGACAGCCCCGAGACAACCCTGAGCGCCAGCGCGATCTGCTGGGTGGCGGGCAGATCGGGATGGCAGCAGACGAAGAGAAGCCGAAGGATATCGTCGCGATAATCGGCGGTATCCAGGCGCTCGGCCATGTCCGGTTCGGTGTCCTCGCGATCGGAAAACACCTCTTCGTCGGGCAGCGCGGTCAGCCGCGCCTGTTTGCGCTTGTGGTCGATGGCGGCGTTGCGACCGACCATGATCAGCCAGCTAGCCGCGTCACGCGGCGGACCGTTCTTCGGCCAGGATCTGAGCGCCCTCAGGCAGGCCTCCTGAAACGCTTCCTCGGCCAGGTCGAGGTCGCGGAAATAGCGCAACAACGCAGCCACCGCCTGTGGCCGCGCGCCGACGAGACGCGCCTCGATCCAGTCCGCTTCAGGGGGTTGGGGCATCTTCTATGGCCTCTCCATTCGGATAGTAGAGCGCGATTGGCCGCAACTCGTAGGCGCCGCCTGGGTTTGCCTCGGCCATCTCGCGCGCGATCTGGACCGCCAGCTCGTAGCTCTCCACATTGACGACGTAGAAGCCGAGCAGTTGCTCCTTGGTTTCGGCGAACGGCCCGTCGGTGACGATGTTCTCGGACTTGCGCAGGGTGGTCGCCGCGGTTGTCGGCATCAGCCTGACGATGGGCTCAAAGCTTTTCGCCCATTTGCGGTTGACCGCCTTGAGGTTCTCGATCACCTCGGCGTCCTCTTCCTCGGTCCAGGAAGAGGTGACTTCCTCGCTGTGGTAGCAAAGTATCGTGTAGCGCATCTTTCGGGATCTCCATTCAAACGACCGCGCTACCTTGCATCAACCGACACGAAACGAGAACATCAGGCGCTTTCACGGTATCGCTCCGGTGCGGCCAGGACCGTGGTCCAAGACTCCGGTCCTGGCCGCTCTGGCGGTGTCCGCAGGCGAGGCCCGCCTCACGACTCCACGTGACGCTTGAAACTGTCGAGGATGGCTCCCCAGCCGGCGCGTTGGTCCTCCACCGAATTTTCGGTCTCGGCATCGAATGTCACGCGAACCCGGATTCCGGCGCTGTCCGGCAGGAACTCGACCTTCGCATGGCGGTCGCCGAACTCGTACTCGATAAGCTGATGTTCCACGATCCTGGTGTAGGTCCCGGCAAAGTCGAACCCCATGCTGCCGTCCCTGGCCTCCATCCGAGAGCTGAACGCGCCACCTTCGCGCAGGTCGACCGTTGCAGCCGGCGTATGCCAGTCTTCCGATGCCGAGTTCCACTGCATGATGTCTTCGGGGGTGGTGTAGGCGTCCCAGACCGTCGCGATGGGTGCGGCGACGGTGGTTTCGACGGTGATCGGTTGAGTCGTCATCCGATGATTTCCTTTGACTTGATTGCGGTGCAACGAGGCGGGGGTGCCCGCCTTACTGGTTGATCTCGGGCTCCACGAGCTTTGCCAACTTGCGCAGGCTTTCCTGCCAGCCGAGGTAGCAGGCCTCCAGCGGGATCACGTCCGGA
Organism: Pseudooceanicola pacificus; assembly: GCF_009789075.1. GTDB lineage: Bacteria > Pseudomonadota > Alphaproteobacteria > Rhodobacterales > Rhodobacteraceae > Pseudooceanicola > Pseudooceanicola pacificus. The sequence goes on along the minus strand of NZ_WNXQ01000005.1, from coordinate 50,361 downwards.
ACGCCTTCCTGCACGATGGACATTTCCGTGCCGACCGAGACGGCTTTCAGCTCGACGGTGACTGTCATCTCGCCGGGCAGATTGGGGTCGTCGAAACGGTCGGTGTAGACAAGCCGCCGGCCGGGGACGAGTTCCTTGTACTCGCCGCCGAAGGAATGGCCGTTGCCGGTGGTGAAGTTGCGGAACGACATCCGATGCTTGCCGCCCACCTCGGGCTCAAGCTCATGGACGGTGCACAGGAAGCCGAAGGGCGGCAGCCAACTGGCCACGGCGTCGGGTTCGAGAAACGCCCGATAGACTTTCTCGGGCTTGGTGGCGATGACGCGGTGCAGGCGGACAGTGTTGGGCAAGGCGGTTCTCCTTTCGGGCCGGTTTGTCGTCTGGTTGCTTCCGAAGCGAACAGTATGTCCTGCCGCTCTGTCATTAAGACGGTCGAGTGAACCCTGTCCCGACATCGCAGGAAAAATTTTTTGATGTCCGCCGGACCGCCGTGCCGGCCGCCGGGTTCTGGCCGCCGGGTTCTGGCCGGGTTCCGCCTGACCCCGACGGCACTGTGCCAGCTGAAACGACCGACCCGGGAACCAGCGGATAGCAGTCAAGGTGGCGGGCGCCGCCCGGGCCATCAGCGCCCTGGCCCACGCGCTGCGTCCTGTGACCCGGACCTTTGCGCCGCGCTCCCGGATCACATCCTCGCTGAAATTTTCGGGGTTCGCCTTGCCGCTCTCCGGGGCAATCGCGATCTCCTGAACGAATGCGTTCTTGGGAGGGTGTCCACACTCTCTGCTGCGGCGGATTTCGGTCATCGACGCCTCCCTGAAAGCCGCGCGGCAGCGATCAATTCTGCGGCGCGAGCCGAAACAGCGACAGGAACCTTGCGGCTGCCGCAATATCGCCTTCGGCATCGACCACGCCCTTGGACATCAGCGCCGGCAGAGGCGTCGCGCCATAGACCGCTGCCGCAAGCGTGTTGCCATTTCCCCTGAGCACAAAAGGCGCATCGGGTTTGCTGACCGAAGTCGTTTGCAGACGTCCCTCTGCCAGGTGCATCTCGAAGGCTTCACGACCGAAGTCGAACCCGGCCAGTGCGTCTTGTCCCCGGGCCAGATCCGCAACCAGATTGACCCCCATCGAGATCAGCAGAGCCGAGGGGCTGATGAAGCGTGACGGATCGTGGCCGGGCACGGTCAGCGCCCAACGGCAAAGCGCTTCGAGAACCGGAAGAAGGCCCCGCCCGGCCCCGGTCAGCGTGTAGATGCCGAGCCGCTCGTCGTGGTCGATCACGCCGACCTGCGCAAGTTGCGTCAGACGGCCGGTCAGCACGCTCGCCGTGATGCCCGGCAGGCCGGCACGGATCATCTGAAAGCGCTTGGGTGCGAACATCAGTTCGCGCACGACCAGCAGCGCCCAGCGGTCCCCGATCAGGTTCAGCGCATGGGCCGCAAGGCAACCTTCGTCATAGCGGATGCGAAGGTCTTTGGCTCGATTGGTCATCTTTTAATATCGTCCGTTGTTTTTTCATACTACCTCTGGCAAGCTGAACCGACAAGCGGAGATTCACCGCACCGATTCCGATGCAAGGGAGATGTGACATGACCTATCTGACGGGTGTCGTTGCGGCCGTGCCGACCGCCAACAAGGAGAAATACGCAGCCCACATCGCTGCTGTCTGGCCGCTGTTCAAATCCTACGGCGCCACCCGGATGGTCGAAACCTGGGGCGTGGATGTGCCCAAGGGCAAAGTCACGGATTTCTATGGCGCGGTGGAGGCCCGGGAAGACGAAGCCATCGTGTTCTCCTGGATCGAATGGCCCGACAAGACGACGGCGGACGCCTCCTGGCAGACCATGCAGGACGACGCGGCAATGAAAGCTATGCCGGAGATGCCGTTTGATGGCCGCCGCATGATCTACGGCGGGTTCGCCCCGATCTACGAGTCCGGAACGCACAACGGCGCCGGATATTATCAGGGTTTCGTGCTCGCCGTGCCGGAGAAGAACAGGGAACCCTACGTGCAAATGGCCGATGAGGGCTGGAAGATGTTCGAGAAGGGCGGCGCCATCGGCATGGTCGAGGGATGGGGCGCAGACGTTCCCCGCGGCGAGGTCACGGATTTCTACCGCGCCACCAAGGCGCAAGACGGCGAAGTCGCGATGTTCAGCTGGGTGGCCTGGCCCGACCGCACCACTTGCGATACCGCCGCCAAGGCAATGGAGGCCGAGTTTGGCGATATGGACATGTCCCAGATGCCGTTCGACGGAATGCGGATGATGTGGGCGGGCTTTGAGCCCCTGTTCGATTCCGACAGGGCCGCTTGATCGCCGCGCGCCCCGCAGGCACCGAAAACGCGGCTTCGAGAACGGCCGCCCGACGCAAGAGCCCTCTGTACGCCACGGCTAACCGTCCCGCTGACTGGCGGGACGCGTCAATGCGTTGAAAGGCCGAACCATTGGCACGCCGGCAACGCTGCACTGCCGCTGCGGCGGGGTCGAGATGGCGGCCAAAGGGGCCTGCGACCCTCCGCTTACCAGGGGCAGAAAGGCGCGCCGCGTCAACGCTCGCGGCTACATCTGCAGGATGTGTTCCGCCGTGACGAAGGCGAACGTCATGATCGGGCCCAAGGTGATTCCTGCTCCGGGATAAGCGCCGCCCATGACGCTGGCCCTGTCGTTGCCGACTGCGAAGAGGCCAGGCACCGGGGCATCGTCTTGCCCCAATACCTCGCCGGTCACGCTGGTCTTCAGGCCTTCGAAGGTGCCGAGCTCACCCAAGGTGAGGCGAAGGGCGTAGAAAGGACCGCGGTCTATCGGCGCCACGCAGGGGTTGGGTCGGTGGTCCGGGTCCCCCAAATATCTGTTGAACGCCGTCGTGCCGCGGCCGAACTCGGGGTCCTCCCCTTTGCGCGCCCCTTCGTTGAAGCGCGCCACCGTACGTTCGAGGCCATCGGGGTCGATGCCGCAGTGCTCCGCCAGTTCCTTGAGGTCGCGGCCTCTCTGAATGTACCCCTTCCGAAGCGGTCCGGCCAGCGGCACAGGCGCGGGCTTGGCGTGTCCGAGGCCGTACTTCCGTATGGTCCGGTGATCGCAGACCAGCCACATTTCCGGCGCGCGGTCCGCCGGCGCCGCCGCGGCCATCGCCGCTCCGACATCGTGATACGAGGCGGATTCGTTTGTGAAGCGTCGTCCGTCCCGCAGGACGCCGATCATGCCCGGCTTGTAGCGATCCAGCAGATGAGGGAAGGCCTCGGTCCGGCCATCGGCGTAGCGCACCTCCGAGACGGGCATCCATGCCGCGGGGTTGGCAAGCGGCGCACAGAGCGCGCCGCCCACGGCCTCGGCCAGGTCCAGACCGTCGCCCGTGTTTTCGGCGGGAACGGGCGAGAGGTGGTCTTCAATGCCATTCTTGTGCGCATACCGGTCGGCCGTGCGCCTGCGATCGCGAGCAAAGCCGCCGGTTGCCAGGACCACGCCCCGGGAGGCGGAGACTTCCCGGCCATCCTCCAGCGCCGCGCCGGTGATGCGTCCGTCGCGTGTCGTCAGGCGCTGGACCGACACACCGCAAAGGATCGGGATCTCCAGGTCCAGTGCCGATTTCGCAAGCCGGGCGGCCAGCGCGTTGCCGCTGGTGACTTGTGTCGCCCGGCCCCGCCTTGCCAGTTCGACCATGTGGCTCGCCAGCCTGCGGGTCACGTAACCCGCCGATTTCAGCGACTTCGTCGCGTTGAAGAAATGCCGGATATCCGCATTGGACGAATTGAACATCATCCCCATGAAGGTGATGGTCTCCAGAGGCGGCCTGAGATCCTTCATCCGGTCGCCAAGTCGGGTGATGTCGTAGGGCGCGGCGAGAATGGAGCGCCCCACATCCACCCCGCCGGGCCTGTCGGGATGGTAGTCGGGATAGAGCGTCGGCACGAACCTGACCTCCGTGTGCCGCTCCAGGAAGTCGACCATCTTCGGACCTTGCTCCAGGAACAGGTCCACGGCCTCGCCGTCGAAATGGTTCCCCGCTTCCTCAGCGATGTATTGGCGCGCCGAGCGGCGGCTCTCCTCGCCCCCTGGATCGTAGGTGCTGCCCGGAATCCACAGCACTCCGCCCGACCGGGCGGTCGTGCCGCCGAACGTCTCGGCCTTCTCCAGCACGACAACGTTCAGCCCACCCAGTTTCGCCCTGATCGCGGCTGTCAGCCCTCCGGCTCCCGATCCGATGACGACCAGATCGTAATGAGATGCCCCAAGTGACGGCATGATTTCCCCCTTCTCTCCGGCGCGCTCAGTAACCTGTGAGAGCAGCGACGCGGGTGACGTGATAGTGCGCGTTGCCAAGCAGGTGGTCGGCAACGCGCGCCCGTTTGAGGAAGAGCCCGATGTCGAGGTCGTCGGTGATGCCCATCCCGCCATGCATCTGGACGGCTTCCTCGGACGCGCCAAGCGCCGCCTCCCCCGCCTTGGCCTTGGCGACCGAGACCATAAGTTCGGCGTTCTCGGCACCCTCATCCACCGCGCGTGCGGCTTTCAGAACTGCTGCGCGCGCCTGTTCGATTTCGGCGAACTGCAAGGCCGCGCGGTGCTGAAGGGCCTGAAAACTGCCAATCGGGCGCCCAAACTGGTGACGCTCCTTGAGGTACGCGATGGTCCGCGACAGCACCTCGTCGGCCAGGCCGATCAGCTCGGCCGCCACCACGATCCGCCCGGCGGCGAGCACGGCGTCAAGGATGTCCCTGCCCTTTCCGGGGTCGGACAGAAGCTGCATCTGGTTCAGCTGGACGTCCTCGAACTTCAGTGCGGCAGAGTTGTGTGCATCCATCATCCACTGACGTCTGACTGTCACGCCCGGCGTATCCCTGGCCACGGCCGCAACCGTCATCTCGCCATCAAGGAGCCCGGTCACAAGAACGGTTTCCGCGATATGGCCGTCCACCACGAAGGTTTTGGTGCCGTTTGCCGTAACCGTTGCCCCGGACCGGGCGAAGCCGAGTCCCGGCATCCTTGGGTCATGATGCGGCCCGGTGTCGACGGCACAGGCCATGACGATGCGGCCCAATGCGATTTCGGGCAGGAAGCGCCGCATAAGGTGCGTGTTGCCCGATACCACGAGGGCCGTGGTCGCCATCACCGAAGTCGACAAGAAGGGGGACGGCGTGAGCGTGTGGCCGTATTCTTCGGCCACGATGGTCGCATCGAACAGAGACAAGCCAAGTCCACCGAATTCTTCCGGCACGAGAACTCCGGCGAAACCAAGCTCGCCGAACGTCTTCCAAAGCGCGGGCGAGATGCCGTCGCTGCTCCGGGCATTGCGCAGCGCTCTGAGGTGCGAGACCGGGGTTTCGGACGTGAGAAGTTGCCGAAGGTTGTCCCGGATCATCCGCTGTTCGTCATTGAAATTGAGCATGTTAACTTTCCAGGGTGCAACGCGTCAGAGGTTCGGAAGGCCAAGGACGCGCTTGGACAGGATGTTAAGCTGGATCTCGGTCGAGCCGCCTTCGATGGAATTGGCCTTGGCACGCAGCCACAGCCTTGCCGCGTCGCTGACCGGCGCATCCCATTCGAAGTAATCCGAGCCGCCGATTTCCAGCATGAGCGAGGTCCGAAGCTGGTTCAGCCTGGCGTAGTGGATCTTGAGAACCGAGGCATGGGCCGCCGTCGATTCACCTGCGGCGGCGAGGTCGCCCGCCCTTTCGGACAGGGCGGAGAAGGCCCAGGCCGACGCCTCGTAGGCGGCGATGCGCTCTCTTAGCGACGTGTCCAGCAGGCTGGCATCGCTCTCGTGCCCGGGACCTTCGCGCTGGCGATCCAACGCGGTCAGGCCGATCGACCGTTCTGCCATAAAGTTGCGCGCGGTCGAGATCGAATTGCGTTCGTTCGAAAGCAGTATCTTCGACACGTTCCAGCCGTCGTTGACCTCGCCGAGCACGTTTTCCTTCGGGACCTTCACGTCGGTAAGGAAAGTCTCGCAGAATGCCGACTTGCCCGAGATGAGTTCGATTGGGCGCACGTCGACACCCGGCGAGTCCATATCCAACAGGACAAATGTAATGCCCGCATGTTTCGGGGTATCGGGCCCCGTGCGCACGAGGGCGAACATCCAGTCCGACAGGTGCGCATGGCTGGTCCAAATCTTCTGTCCGTTGATGACGAAATGGTCGCCTTCGTCCCGGGCGCGGGTGCGCACCGAAGCGAGATCGCTGCCCGCATTGGGTTCGGAATAGCCCTGGCACCAGCGGGTTTCACCGCGTGCGATCGGGGGGAGGAACCGCGCCTTCTGAGCATCGGTGCCGATGGCCAGGATTGTGGGGCCCAGAAGGCCGAGCGCCTGACTCACCCGTTCCAGCGGGGGCCTGCAATTCAGCGCGTCCATCTCTTCCCGCAGGATCTTGGCCTCGGCGTGGCTTAGGCCGCCACCACCGTATTCCCTGGGCCACGTCGGAGCCGTCCAGCCGCGGTCGGCCATGCGCTCAAGCCACAGGCGCTGCGCGTCTGAGTGGAACGTCCATTTCCGACCGCCCCAGCAGCGTTCCTCCTCGACAATCGGAAGCCGCATCTCTGGCGGGCAGTTCTGTTCCAGCCAGGCGCGCGTTTCGGCCCGGAAATCCCGCACGGAAGCGTCGTCCTTCATGCCGTTTCCTCCTGTCCGAGCCATTCACCGAGAACCACATCGTTGTGTTCGCCGACGGCGGGCGTCGCACCGCGGATCGACAGCGGAGTCCCGGACATCTGAATCGTGACTCCCTGAACATGGAATGTGCCGACGCGGGGGTCCTCGATCTCGGCGATCTGTCCGCGATGCCTGAGCTGCGGGTTCGTCGCCACCTCCGAGATCGTTGCCACCTTGCCGCAGGGCACCTGGGCGGATTGCAAGGCGCCAACGACGTGCTCGGTCGTGTGCGCCTCGGACCAGGAGCGGACCAGCGCCTCGCTTTCGTCCCAGTTGTCGCGCCGGTCCTTGACCGTTGCAAACTTGGGGTTCTCGATAAGCTCCGGCCGCTCCATCGCGCGCAAGAGGCGCGGGAAGTACTCGGCTCCACCGCACACGATGTACACCCAGTCACCGTCCTGTGTTCGATAGACATTCGTCGGCGCCGAGTAGCGGTCGCGGTTGCCGGTCCGACGGGACCGTGTCCCGAGTGCATGGAACTCCGGGATCGCCGAAACCAGAAGTGAGGCCGCGGTATCGAGCAGCGAGATGTCGACCACCTGCCCCTGCCCCGTGCGATCGCGCACCCTGAGCGCCGCGAGGATTCCCATCGTGGCGTACATGCCTGCCGCGTAGTCGCAGACGAAGGTGCCGCAAACCGTCGGGGGACCGTCCGGATCTCCGGTCAAATCCATGAGCCCGCCAAGCGCCTGCGCGATACCGTCGAACGCCGGCAAGTGCGCCCAGGGGCCATCCTGTCCGAACCCCGAAATCCGCGCGACGATCAAGCGCGGGTTGATCTCCTTGAGGCGATCGGGGCCGAGCCCCATCTTTTCCAGGGTTCCGGGGCGAAAATTCTCGACAAGAACATCGGCCTTGGCCACCAGACCGGACAGAATCTCCAGGTCGTCCGCATCGCGCGGTTCCAGCGCCACGCTGCGCTTGTTGCGGTTGAAAACCAGCGAGTAGGCGCTGGCATCGCCGATCTTGGGCTGGTAGCCGCGTGCGGGGTCCCCGAGGCCGGGTTTTTCGACCTTCACGACATCGGCCCCCATGTCGCCCAGGATCATGCTGCAATAGGGCCCGGCGATGAAACGCGACAGGTCCAGCACCTTCAGACCCGTCATCGGTCCCTGAGCGAAGTCTTCCAAACCCGTCATCGCGACACCTTCACGATCCCGTCCCCGAAAGGCGCGTCGCGCTTGCGCGAGGCGTCGCGGAATCCCAGTGACTTCACGTCCTCGTCAAACAGCGCCTTTGCCCGTGTGAGGTGGGCGCGGGCATCCATCTCTGCCGCCATGCGCTGGATCGTGTTGGCACCCATCACCTCGAGCGCGATGTTGACGATCCGCTTGTTGGTGGTCAGCAACTCGGGGTCGATGGTGGCCATCGAGACCGCCATGTCGCGAACGGCCCCGTCCAGTTCATGGTCTGGGAAAGCTTCGATCGCCAGCCCGATCTTGGGCGCATCGCGGCCGGTGACGACACCGCCAGTCAGAAGCAAACGCTTCGCCCATTGCGGGCCGACGTGGTAGATCCACATATGGTTCGGCGGCGACCCCATGGCCCGGGTCGCGGGAAACCCGATGCGCGCGGACTCTGCGGCCACGACGAGGTCGCAGTAGAGGGCCAGGTCGGTGCCGCCGGCCACGCAGTTGCCATGGACCTTGGCGATCACCGGCTTGTGGAGCGCGAAGGGCGTGCGGAGCAACTCCTGGTTGCGTTCCAGTTTCCAGGCATCGTCGTCCAGGCTGCTGTTGCCGGACCGGTAGGGGGAGGTCCCGTCCTCAGCCGCGTAGTTTGCATAGGCCGTCTTCATGTCGTAGCCGGCACAGAAATCCTTCCCCGCGCCCTCGACCACGACAACGCTCACGGATTTCAGGTCATCCGCTTCCAGCAGCGCGTTGCGGTATTCGCTCAGCAGCTCCGAACACAGTGCGTTGCGCCGATCGGGCTTGTTCAGCCGCACCGTGGCGACCCCTTCTGAGACATCGAAATCGATGAACTGTGCCGACTTTATCCATTTGGCCAAAACAAAGGTCTCCTCTCGGTTGACCCCGGTTTAGCGGCCAAAGTAAAATTCAGTCCATGCCGCGGATACGATACGTCGTATCCATCGAGCGAATACAGCAGCGGAGCAGGCGAAATGGAAGATCGGTCAGAAATGCTGTTGCGCCACTTGAGGACCTTCGAACAGGTCTACAACGAACGCAGCGTATCCAGGGCGGCCGAGGTGCTCGGCCTGAGCCAGCCGAGTGCCAGCCGCCACCTGGCGCAACTTCGCACGCACTTCGGGGATCCGCTCTTCGTCAGAACCTCGCGCGGGATGGAGCCGACACCGCTTGCGACCGAAGTCATGCGCACGGTGCGCAACGCGTTCGACTTGCTCGACAAGGCCATCGGCACGCAGCAGACATTCGACCCGCGGAGTTCTGAACGGGTCTTTCGCATCGGCCTGACGCATATCACGCAGATGGTCGTGTTGCCCTTGCTGCACCGGATCCTGATGGAGGAAGCCCCGATGATCCAGCTCTACGTGGTGGACGTGGATGCAACGACGGTCGCCGGGCTGGAGAGCGGCAAGACCGACTTCCTTGTCGGCTATGTACCTGATATCTCGGACGGCTATTTTCAGCGCCGCCTTCTGACGCGTGATTTTGTCACCCTTGCGCGCAAGGATCATCCGCGGATCGGAACGACGATGACCCGCCAGGACTTCGAACGCGAGCGCCATGTCATCGTGCACGCAGAGGGATCCGGCATGCAACGCGCAGAAGATGCGTTCCGCGAGCAGAACATCGCGCGGAACGTCGCCATGCGGATATCCGACTTTCACAGCCTGCGCACTATCATCGGGGAATCCGATTTCATCTCGACCGTGCCGCGACCGGTCGGGGGGGTGCTTGCGAAGGGCAGCAACCTGCGCGTTCTGGAACACCCGATCCAGTTGCCCACATACTTGGTCCGCCAATTCTGGCACGAGAGGTTCCACCTCGAACCGGGCAACGTCTGGCTCCGCCAGAAGGTGGCAAGCATCATGCACCCGAACGCCCGCCTGGTCTGAAAAGACTATTCGGAAAGCGAATACTCGGTATCGACCCTATTGCATGGACGCGCTTGTGTCTTGGAGGCTAGTTGCTCTCCGGCACGTGCCGATCCGGCGCGAACGGCAAATGCCGATAGGGAGGGAATTGCTCGATGAAACGGATTACGAGCGCCATTGGCGCGATGATGCTGGCGGCCGCGGTACCGCTGGTTGCTGCCGCTCAGGACGCGCGCTTGCCGAATACTCTTTTCTGGACGACCTACGACACAGGCGGCAGCAACCACGCCACAGCTGTTGCGCTGAGCTCCATCCTGAAGAAGGAGCAGGGCGTCAACATGCGGATCCTGACGGCCGGCAACGGCACGGCGCAGCAGACCACGCTGCGGATCGGCAAGTCGGACTTCGTCCTGGCGGGGTTCGACGTGTACTTCGCGCAAGAAGGCGCGGTACTCTTCGGAACACGGGAGTGGGGGCCGCAACCGGTTCGCCTCGTCGTGACCTCCAACCCGAATGACAGCCAGGCTCTAGCCGTGGATCCGGCACTCGGGATCGCGCATCCCAGCGAGCTCAAGGGGCTGCGCATCGCCTATGTCGAGGGTTCGACCTCGATCGACCAGGCATTGAACGCCCTGATCATGGGGTGCGGAGGACTGGACTGGAGCGATGTCGAGAAGGTCTCCGTGCCCGGCTTTGGCGCCTCCGTGGATGCTTACATCAACGACGATGTGGACGTGTATTACACGGTCACCGGCTCATCGACGTCCATCAAGGCCGACAGTTCGAGCCGCGGCCTGGGCTGGGTGCCGATCCCGCACGACGACGAGGCATGCTGGTCCGCAATTCGGGCCAGCGACCCGCGCTGGATCAAGAAGGTGGCCACGGAGGGTGTCAATGTCCCGAGCAGTGGCATTGAACTGGCAGCGTCGCCGGACATGATATTGAACACCTATGCCGACCGTGACGCAGGTTATGTCCACGCGATGGTCAAGGCGATCTATGACAACTTCGAGACCTTTAAGGCATCAGTGCCGAAAGCCTATGGCTTCGCCACGGATCGCCAGTTGCTGCCATATGTGGTGCCCTATCACGACGGCGCGGTGCAGTACTTCAAGGAAGCCGGTCTTTGGAGCGACGAGGCACAGAAGGAACAGGACCGCCTGATCGAACGCCAAAATGTCCTCAAGGCGGCATGGGACGAGGTCGTCGCTCAGGATATCTCGGACGACGCGGACTTCGCCAAGGCTTGGCAGAAGCTCCGTCGAGAGCGCCTCGAAGAGGCCGGTTTCTCGGTCACTCTGGCATCCTGGTAACAGACACTGGAGGGGGCCGCGGTATCGACCGCGCCCCCACCCCCCCGGGAGAGCCCAATGCGCGTGTCGTTTGTCCTAACTGTTGTGTCCGCGCTCGGACTGATGCTGGTCGTGAACCAGACGTTCGTCTTCTCACGCGGCATCGACTTCGTGATCGACTCTCAGACGTTCATGTATGTCCTCGCGGCGATACTGTTTCCGGTAGTTTTCCTGGTTCGCCCGACCACAGGAGACAAGGCCGGGCCCATCGACTGGGCACTGTTCTGTGTCGCGACCGGCGTCTTTGCTTATCTGGTCGTGCATGCGCATGACATCATCTATTCCAGTTGGCAGTACATCTCGCCGCTCGAGGCAAGGATCGTCGCGTTCATAGGCTGGCTCGTGCTGATCGAAGGCGCGCGCCGCACCAACGGCTGGCCGCTGACGGTCGTGGTCGTGGTCATGTCGCTCTATCCCTTGATCGCCGGGCTGCTCCCCGGGTCGTTGCAGAGCGTCAACACGCCGTTCTGGGATCTGTTCGGATTCCACTTCTTCAGTTTCGAAAGCGTCTTCGGGGTGCCCATGAAGGCCTTCGCCGACCTCGTGATCGGTTTCATCGTCTTCGGCCTGACCCTGCAGCACACCGGCGCCAGCCAGTTCTTCAACGACGTGGCCTTTGCCCTCATGGGGCGCGTGCGCGGAGGGGCCGGGCATGTGGCTGTGATTTCCAGCGGCATGCAGGCCTCGATCAGCGGCAGCGTCATCTCGAATGTGATGACCAGCGGCTCTGTCACGATCCCCGCGATGAAGCGCACCGGGTTCAGCGGCACCTATGCCGCCGGGGTCGAGGCCGTGGCCTCGACAGGCGGCGTGCTTACCCCGCCTGTCATGGGAACCACGGCTTTCATCATGGCCACCTTCCTCAACGTGCCCTACTCCGATATCGCACTGGCTGCGGCGGTGCCGGCGGCCCTGTTCTATTTCGGCCTGCTCCTGCAGGTCGACTGCTATGCTGCCTCGCGGCGGCTGAAACCGCTTCCCGAGGACCAGATACCCACACTGGGGGCCGCGTTCCGCGACGGCTGGCACTACATGCTGGTCTTCGGGACTTTGATCTACCTTCTCGTACAGGGCATGAACGAGAGCAGAGCCGCCTTCATCTCCACCGGTCTTCTGCTTGTGGTGAACCAGTACAAGAAACAGCACAGGCTCGACCTGGCGGGGTTCGTCCGGCTGCTGCAGAACATCGGGCGTGGGCTGGCAGAGATCATTGCCGTGATCCTCGCGATCGGCATGATCGCGGGCGGACTCTCGGCAACCGGCGTGCTCAGCACCCTGTCCACCGAACTTGTCTATCTGGCCGGCGACACTCCTATCGCACTTCTGGTGATGGGGGCACTTTCCGCCTTCATCCTCGGTATGGGGATGACCGTTTCGGCCTGCTATATCTTTCTGGCCATCGTGCTGGTCCCCGCCCTGGTCCAGATCGGCTACAACGCAATCGCGGTGCATATGTTCGTCATGTACTGGGGCATGTTGTCCTTCATTACCCCGCCGGTCGCCATCGCGACCTTCGCCGCTGCCTCGATCGCGCAGGAATCTCCCACGAAAATCGGGTTCCAGGCCATGCGTCTCGGCAGCGTGCTATACTTCGTGCCGTTCTTCTTCGTCATGGAGCCGGCGCTATTGTTGCAGGGAACCTGGCCCGAAGTCGCAAAAGCGATCTCGACCGCGGCAGTCGGGATCGCGGCTATCGCCTGGGGACTTCAGGGCTACGTGCACCGTGTAGGCACCTGCGCCGCCGGCCCTCTCGGTTGGCTGGAACGGGGCGGTCTCATCGCAGGTGGCCTGCTCCTGGCATCCCCCGGCGTGCCTTCCCTCGGCCTCGGGCACATTGAAATCGCGGTCATCGGCCTTGCCGTGATCGCCGCTGCGGTTGTCTTGATGGCGGTGACCCCGGGACTCCAGCGTCAGATTGCGCCGCGTGACGCGCTGCGCTGACCGGACCAACCCTCAGCGCAGCGGTGAGAGGGCCAGGGGTCGGAGGAATTCGTGTCTGAGAACTCCGTCCGGCGGAGTGGCCCGACCGCGCTCGTGCCGCATGATCGTGACCTGCGCCCCGACGTCCCGCCCGGAGGCTACGGACCAACGTCCAAGCACCTCCGCTCCGGACACCGCGACCTCGGCGGCCGAAAACGAAAGTGAATGGTAACACGACGCGAAGATCGCTTCGGACGGGTCCTGATGGCCGACGGGGACCTGTGTGCGACCGAGTAATTCCTCGACCTCCGGACTCAGGTCCAGGGCGCGCAGGAAAAAGCTCTGCTGACGCAGGATCAGCGGAAAGCACTTGGGAACGAAGCGGGAATTCCAGTCTGCGTCCTCGGCAAGAGCGGCACGCGCTCTGGCCCGGTGCTCCATGTCCGCATATGGCCAGAGGTGATACAGACGGTTGAGCGCTCCGTTGTCCGTAAGCCAATATCCGACCATCGGAAGATGGCGCGTGACGTACTGCACACCATCGGTTCGAAAGGTCTCGAGGTACGCAAGGGCTTGCCCAGGCTTCAGATCGTAGGCGCGTAATTCGTGTATCACGGTCGGTCCTTGTTCCACGCGGGTCAGATGCCCGCGATCAAAGCGTCCCTTTTGGATAGCACTGCGTCGCACTTCATCTAACTGCACGACGTGGATTGTGGATATTCGTCTGGCGAACCTGACGCGCCGTGTGGCCAGAGGCACCAAGCGCCTCGGGAACCGCGCAAATCCATGAATGCCGATGCCGCCCGCCCTGACGTATTTCGGATGGCTCTGGCCCTGTCACCTTGCAGACACCACATGGCATGCCGCTGCGCCGAAAGACGATGCGTCAGGCTGGACAGCTCATGTCACGTGCCCCGGAAACGCGCGCGCAACGAAGGTGTGCCGGACCCAAGGCGCTCTATCGTGGGGAGAATGGACAGGCACTGACCTATCCCCTGCAGAGTTGCAGCCCGTCCAAGACCCGGCGTGCCGGCTGAAAAGTGACAGCGCACTATTCGCCAGGCAAATGCCGCTTATTTGCGCACAGACCTCGCGCGAATGTGGCGCAGCCGATAGCCTGCTGCTCGGAGGGACCGAAAATGAGAGTATCGACTGTAACAGGATCAGTTCACCCGAACGAACTCGGTCGCGTTTTGGTTCATGAACACCTGCGGGTAGCATTCCCCGGCGCTGAGCTGGAGGCCGGTTATATCTTTGACCGGGCCGGCTTCGTCGAACGCGCTGTCGACCTGATACACCGTCTTAAGGCGCAGGGCATAGGAACGATCGTCGACGCCAGCCCGATCGAGCTTGGCCGCGACCCGGAGCTGATGAGGGAAGTTGCGGAAAAGGGCGAGATCAACGTCATCTGCGCCACCGGCTTCTACACGGAAAAGGTCGGCCTCCCGGGATACTGGCGCATCAGATCGGCAGAGGATATCGCCGCGCTCTACATCAACGAGATCGAGAACGGATGTCTTGAAACCGGCATACGTCCGGGCGTGATCAAATGCGCGACGAGCAGACAGGCGCCAAGCGATCTTGAGCGCAAGGTGCTTCGGGCCGTCTGCATCGCCCACAAGGCGACGGGTCTGCCGATCATGACCCACACCGAGGACGATCTGGGCGCGCCCGAACAGCAGGAGATCTTCGCCGAAGAGGGTGTGGCGCTTGACCGGTGCCTGATCGGTCACTGCTCGAACAGTGCCGAGCCGGCGTATCATCGTCAGGTCTGCGAGAACGGTTCCTTCATCGGATTCGACCGTATCGGAATGGCCTTCCGCCACCCCGATACAGTGCACGCCGACAATATCGCCCGATTGATGAAGGACGGTTTCGTACGCCAAATCATGATGAGCCAGGACCGGTTCGTGGAATTTGCCGGCAAACCGTTCCGCCCGATGCCGCAAGCGGACTGGGACGAACTCAGCCGGATGGACCATCTCGTCGACGGCTTCCTACCGCTGCTGAAGCAGAGAGGGGTAACCGATGCCCAACTGGACATCATGCTGATTGACAACCCCCGCCGGTTTCTGACCGGGGCGGGCATCCTTGAAACACAGGAAAACAACACGGAGGAGACCACGAAGTGAATTTTCAAAACATACTGGCAACCACTGCGGTCGCCGTTTCGCTGACGGCCGGTTCGGCGGTAACCGCGGAGAACCTGACCATGGTCAGATCATCGCCCTGGGGCATGGACAGTGCGCAGTTCACCTTTGGCGAAGAGCTTGGCTATTTCGCCGCCGAGGACATCAACATCGATTACGTCGTCGCGCAGGGGTCGCTTGCCGCAGTCCAGCAGGTCGTGGGGGGGCATGGGGACCTTGGCTATCTCAGCCCTGAATCGCTCGCCGTGTCCTTTCAGGACGGCAACGATCCGCTGCCGGTTGTGCTGACGTACAACGCCTACCCCAAGACGGTGTGGGAAGTGGTTGTTCTGCAGGACAGCCCGATCACCGATTTTGCCGGTCTGAAGGGCAAGACGATCGGCGTCGGCACGAATTCTTCGGGCAATGTGCCGTTCACCAAGGCCGCGCTCAACGCTGCGGGTTTCAGCGATACCGACTACCAGTTCCTGGCGGTGGGCTTTGGACCCCAGGCATTCCACGCGCTGACGTCGGGCCAGATCGACGCGCTCAACCTGTTCCACACGATGCACGAAAGCCTTGCGTCATCGGGCACTGCAATTCGCCGCCTATCCTATCCCGAAGGCTTCCGCGAGGTGCCCAGCAGTTCGATCTTCTTCGGCACGGATTTTGTGCGGGAGAAGCCCGATGTCGTTGCCGGTTTCGGGCGGGCCCTGGCAAAGGCGAACCTTGCCTGCAAGACGAACCCGGAAGCCTGTGCGCGGTCGCTGTGGCGCGCCATGCCAGAACTGCGCGTCCCCGGCTCGGAAGAAAAGGCGCTGAAAGGGGCCGTGGCCACGATTAACGTCAACTTCGACCACATGCTTCCCGACTTCGTGAAGCCGGGCGAATACGGCGCGTTCTATCCGGACTCGGTCCGCGCCTTGCTGGAGGCAGCAAAGGACGGTGGTCTTCTGGCATCGGCCGACATTCCGGACGACAATATCTTCACCAACGAATTCGTCAGCCAGTACAACGATTTCGACGCGGACGAAGTTATCAAAAGGGCCAGGGCCGCGGAATGAAGACGCAACACGAGGAGGACGCGACGGCACTGCCGTCCGTCCTGCGCTTTGATGCCGTCGGGCTCAATTACAAGACCCGCAGCGGCACCACCACGGCCCTTGAGGGGCTGAATATCGATATTGCCGAGGCTGAATTCGTCTCGGTTCTTGGCCCGTCCGGATGCGGGAAATCGACACTGATGAAGATTGCCTCCGGTCTACTTCCGACGACTTCGGGGTCGGCAAAGCTGAGCGGCCAGGTGATCACCGGTCCGAATCCCGAGGTCGGCGTGGTCTTTCAACAGCCGACCCTGCTTCCGTGGAAAACCGTGCTCGAAAACGTGTTGATGCCGATCCGGAGCCTCGGACTTCCGCAAAAGCAGTACCGGTCTCGCGCGATGCAGCTGCTCGATCTGGTCAATCTCTCCGATTTTGCAAACAACTACCCCTACGAGTTGTCGGGCGGCATGCAGCAGCGCGTCGGCATCGCCCGGGGACTGGTACATGACCCCAAGGTTCTCCTGATGGACGAACCCTTCGCCGCGCTCGATGCAATGACGCGAGAGACCATGATGGGTGAACTGCAGCGCATCTGGATGGAGACCCGCAAATCGGTCCTCTTCATCACCCATTCGATTCCTGAGGCCGTCTTCCTGTCGGACCGTGTTGTGACGCTGTCGCAGAGGCCGGGACGCGTGATCGACGACCTGCGCATCGACCTCCCCCGCCCGCGTCAGTTGCAAGATATGACCAGCGCCGAATTCGGCGCGCACAGTGCGCGACTTCGGCAACTGTTCGTCGATATGGCCAAATCCGCCGATCCGCAGGAGGCTACCGCATGAAAGCCACTCTTCAGAACATCGGACTGTTTCTGATCAGCGGAACGCTTCTGATCCTGTTCTGGCAATTCTGGGTGGTCTGGTTTGAGGTCCCCAGTTACTTCCTCCCGTCTCCCGAAGCGACGGGCGAGGCGTTGCTGTACGGATTGTCAGGCCCGTATTATCCGCATATCTGGGCCACGCTCAGTGCGACCCTCTACGGCTATGTTCTGGGCTGCGGACTGGCTATCGTCACCGGGGTGATCGTCGCGGAGACACCGCTGGTAGAAAAGATCCTCACGCCCTATATCGTCGCGCTGCAGGCCATTCCCAAGGTTGCCCTGGCGCCACTGATTATCGTGTGGTTCGGCTATGGGTTGTCTTCCAAGGTCATCATGGTTGCGATGATCTGCTTTTTCCCGGTCTTCGTGAACGTGGTGGTCGGGATCAAGGCGACGGATGCCAATTTGATCAGCCTTTTCCGGGCCTTTTCGGCATCGCGCTGGATGATGCTCTGGCATCTCAAGCTGCCTGGCGCCGCTTCGATGATCTTTGCAGGTCTGCAGGTTTCGATCGTGTTCGCCCTGATCGGAACAATTGTGACCGAATTCGTGGCCTCCAAGCTCGGCCTCGGGGTGCTGATCAGCAGCTCCATGACGAACCTGAACGTGGCCAACATGTTCGCGATCATCGTTCTTCTCGCAGTGCTCGGCATTGCGTTGAACGAAATCATGCGGGTGGTGCATCGCAGAGTTGTTTTCTGGGAGTCGAATCGGAACTGACCACCCCGCCCTTTGCCGGGGTCGGGGCGTCAGGGAAATTGCCCCTTCCGATGACCGGTTTTTCCGATCGCCCGGCAATGAAAGCACGCGCCCGGGCGGCATCCGCCAGCTTCCGCAAAAGCGGCTGGCGGCTGCCGCGCGGTTCGAACCGCCGGGTGACGCCTGCACGATGGATGGCGGGTGTCGCCTGAAGTCGCGGCCCGGGGGGCGATACGGCATTCATCGACGCCCCCCGTGGCCCGACATTCGCATGTGTCGCCCCCGCCCCGACAGGCATCCCCCGCGAAGGCCATTGACCCAGGACGGCCAAGGCAATAGGCCCGGGTCGCGGGATGATGGCGTCATCTCGTTTCCCGATCAGACCGTCCTGGACGCCCGGACTCGTTCGAACATCCTGTCCGTTGCAGCGGGGTATCTCATGGCATTTGCGACCGCCGCCCACCCGGGAAAAACCGATATGGACAAGCGTCTTGGCATGGCCACGATGTGCATCGCCATGGTCTTACTGCCGATGGGGGACGCCATTTCGAAATCGCTGACCGCCTATGCCGCGCCGTTCGAGGTCACGGTCTGGCGGATGATCGCCCAGGCGGTCTTTTTCCTGCCCGCCGCCGTGCTGATGCGGCGCCATTTTCACGGGTCCATGTTCTCGCTCGGCTCGTTCCTGTCCGCCTGCCTGATCCTGACGGTGACGCTGTCGCTGATCACCGCCTTTGCCACGATGCCGATCGCGACGGCCATCGCGATCTTCTTTGTCGAGCCGCTCTTGCTGACCCTTCTCGCCGGGCCGTTCCTGGGCGAGGTGCCGGGCTGGCGTCGCTATGCCGCCGTGGGGGTCGGCCTGATCGGCGCCCTGGTTGTGATCCGCCCGAACTTCATCACCTTCGGCCCGGTCGCGCTGCTGCCGCTGCTGGCGGCGCTTGCCTATGCGCTGAACATGATCGTCATGCGCAAATCCACCCGCGCGCGGTCGGCGCTGAGCTTTCAGTTCGGCGCTTCGATGTTCGCGGCAGGGCTTGCGCTGGCTGTGCTTGTGCTCGCGTCATGGCTCGGGGTCGGATTGACCGGCCTGACCGCCCTGCCTGGCTGGGGGCCCTGGGCCGTGGCCGGTGCCGGGGCATTGGCGATGGTCGCTTTCCTGATGATCACCTTCGCCTTCAGCAAGGTCGAGGCCAGCCTGCTTGCACCGTTCCAGTATCTCGAGATCGTCGGCGCGACCGCGGTCGGCTATCTGGTGTTCAGCGAAATACCTGACGGGATGACCTTCCTCGGCACGGCGATCATCCTCGCCTCGGGCGGGTATGTCTTCCACCGTGAACGCGTCCGCGACGCTGATGGCACGCCCCCGCGCGCGGAGGAACCTTAAGACCCCGGCCTTGCACCGTATGGCCGGGGCAAGGCCCCTGGACGGCCCGGCATCGCCCTGGCCGCTTCGATTGCCGCATCGGCGCTCTCTTCGGGTGTCACCGGCACGTGTCGGATCTTGCCGGTGGCATCGCCCGCCCCGGTGACGGCGCGGGTCAGCACGACTTCGCAGTTCATTCGGACACGCTCCCCTTTTCCTCGGCTTGGCGCTCAGGGGGGCAAGTATTCTGTCGATTATCCGCCACGTCTTTCGCTAGGATGACGAAAAATCGCACCTCGATACAAAGGACGATCGCCGTGGAAATCGATGTCTCGCCCAGGATGGCGCGGGCGCAAACACATGCCGTCTTTATCGTTGTGCCAAGGTTCAACATCACCACGCTGATCACGATGATCGAGGCGATGCGAATCGCGAATTATCTCGCACCGGCGCCGATATTCTCGTGGGAGGTTGCCTCCTTCGACGGCGCCAGGATCACGGCCAGCAACGGGATGACAACCGCGGTCGGTGTGGCGGACGACGGCCTGGCTGAGTCCGAATTCGCCTTCGTTCTGGGCAGCTGGGGGACGGAACATTACACCAACAGGACACTCATCGCATGGCTGCGCAAACGCGCCCGCGCCGGCACGCTCATCTGCGGGGTCGAGCTGGGGTGTTACATCGTGGCCCGCGCCGGACTTCTGGATGGCAAGCCGGCGACGATCCACTGGTCATGGCTGAACGGATTCCGCGAGACCTTCGACAATGTCGAGGTGCGCGAGGGGCTGTTCACGCTCGACGGCAAGGTGATGACCTGCGCGGGCGGGCTGGCCGGTGTGGATCTGATGCTGCGCCTGATCGAAGAGCGCCACGGCAGCAGCTTTTCGGGCGAGATTGCCGACCAGATGCTGCACCACCCGATCCGCACCGCCACATCGCCGCAACGGCGCACGATGGGGCACGGCACCGAGACGATGCTGCCGCTGGTGCGCGAGGCGATGACCCTGATCGAGAACAATATCGAAGAGCCTCTGACCGTGCCCGAAATCGCGGATCTGCTCGACGTGTCGCAGCGCCAGCTGGAACGGCAGTTCAAGAAGCATGTCGGGTGCACCGTGGTGCAGTTCGGGCTGCTGAGAAGGTTGCAGAATGCGCGGCTCCTGCTCATCTCGACCCAGCTGAGCATCCGTCAGATCGCCACCGCTTCGGGCTTCAACACCCTGTCACATTTCGCGTATTCCTTCGGGAAATTCTTTGGCCGCCGCCCGTCGGATTATCGCGAGGCCTGGCCGGAAAACGAGCCCGCGCCCAGTTGGCCGGTCTCGCTTACCGATTTCCTGAACACCCTGAACAAGGCCCCGGCCAAGGATCAGGCGGACCGCAGCTGACGCAGTGCGCCCGGGCGCGCAGGTCGTGACGTCTGTCGACATCACCGAGCCTCTCTGAATTCCGGCATGACCTCTTTCACGAACATGCGCAGCGAACGCTGTTGCGCCTCGTGGCTGAGGCCCATGGAGGCGTAATAGATGAATTCGTTCACCCCCAGGGCCTGATAGTCCTTCAATTTCCGAATGGCCGTGTCGGGGGAGCCGAACATCAGGTTTTCCTCCAGCATCGCGGGGTCGTATTGTTCGCGGCCTTCCAACTCATCCAGGGGAATGGCTTTGGGGAAGCCATTGACCACGTCGCCGGTGTTGCGGAACAGGTTTTCGAACTGGCTGAGCAGGCGGCGGATGGCATTCAACGCCTCTTGCCGGTCCGCGTCATTGTCGTAAAGGCAGGCGTGGCGCATCAGGGCAAAGCGCGGGCTCCAGCCATTGTCCGCCTTGGCGATCGCCTCGTTCAATTGCCGCATGTAGAGTTCCGCTTCGGCGAAGGGACGGGTCAGCGGCCAGCAGTTGACGTTGCATTTCTCGCGCACGGCATAGTCGTAGGTGATGGGCGAGCGAGCGGCGACCCAGACGGGCACCTCTGGCTGCACCGGCTTGGGCACGGAGGTAGAGGTGGGAAAGCTCCAGTACTCGCCGTCATGGGCATAGTCGCCACGCCACAGCGCGCGCACCGCCGGCAGCATTTCCTGCATGTAGCGCCAGGCGTCCGACTGTTTCAGCCCTGGCCGCATCCGGTCGAACTCACGCTGATAGGCGCCCGAGCCGATGCCGAATTCCAGCCGCCCGCCGCTGATCAGATCGACAAACGCCGCTTCGCCGGCCAGGTTGATCGGATGCCAATAGGCCGCCGTGGCGACGGCCGTGCCCAGGCGAATGGTGCTGGTCTCATGCGACCACCAGGTCAGCAGCTGAAAGGGATTGGGCGCAATCGTCATTTCAAGCGCGTGATGCTCGGCGGCCCAGACGATATCAAAACCGCCCTCTTCCGCGATCTGCACCATCTCGAGCGTGTGACGCGCCACGTCTTTCATGTCGTAGCTGTCGTCGATCCGCTCCATGTTCACGGCCAGCTGGAATTTCATCTTGATTCTCCCTTCTCGATTCCCGGGGCGGCTCAGCGCATCACAAACGGGTTCGCCATCGGCTCGTCCGAGGTATTCACCCAGACCGTTTTGGGGCGGGTGTAGTCATGGATCGCCTGGAACCCACTTTCGCGGCCGAAGCCCGACCCTTTGACCCCGCCAAATTCCGCGATGGGTGACACCACGCGGTAGGTGTTCACCCAGACAATCCCCGCCTGCACCGCATTGGCCATGCGCAGCGAGCGCGCCGAATTCTGCGTGAAGATGCCCGCCGCCAGCCCGTGTTCGGAGTCGTTGGCCAGCTCCAGCGCCTGCTCTTCGGTCTTGAAGCGCTGGACGGTGAGTACAGGCCCGAACAATTCGGTATCCACGATCCGCAAATCCTGACGCGGGCATTCGATGATCGTCGGCTCGTAGAACAACCCGCCCATGCCATCGGGCTGTCTGCCCCCGGCCAGGACCGTGGCGCCCTGCTCTTGCGCATGGGCCACCTCGCGCTGGATGGTCTCCAGCTGCGCGCGGGTGCACAGCGGCCCCATCTGGGTGTCCTCTGCCAGCGGATCGCCGATCACGATCCGGCGCGTCAGCGCGGTCATCCGCGCCAGAAAGTCATCCGCGATATCTTCCTGCAGGTAGAGGCGCGACCCCGCCACACAGCTTTGCCCCGTGGCCCCGAATATCCCCGCGATGGAGGCGTTGACCGCGCTTTCGATATTGGCGTCCTCGAACACGATGAACGGGGATTTCCCGCCCAGCTCCAGCGAGACTTCGGCAAAGTTGCGCTTTACGTTCTCCAGCACGTGGCGCGCCGCATTCGGCCCCCCGGTGAAGGACACGCGCGCCACCAGGGGATGGCCCGTCAGCGCCCGCCCGCAGGGTTCGCCATGCCCGGTCACGATGTTGACCACACCGGGCGGGATGCCTGCCGCCTCGATCAGTTTTCCGAATTCCAGCATCGGCGCGCTGGCATGTTCCGAGGCCTTCAGCACCACGGTATTGCCCGCCGCCAGGGCCGGGCCGATCTTGACCGCCACCAGAAAGAGCTGCGAATTCCAGGGCACCACCGCGGCCACGACGCCCAGCGGTTCACGCTTGGTGAAGACGAACATGTCGGGCTTGTCGATGGGCAGGGTCTCGCCACTGACCTTGTCTGCACAGCCCGCGAAAAAGTGAAAGAATTCCGCGATATACCTGGCCTGCCAGCGGGTTTCCTTGAGCATCTTGCCGGTATCGAAGGATTCCGTGCGCCCCAGCCCCTCGGACTGGTCGGCCAGCAGATCGCCCAGCCTGCGCAGGCATTTGCCCCGCTCTGTCGGTGTCATCCTGGCCCAGGGGCCTTTGGTAAAGGCCCTGTGCGCCGCCTCGACCGCGCGGTTCACATCGGCTTCCGTCGCCTCCGGCACGCGGCTCCAGACCGCGCCGGTGCTGGGGTTCACGCTGTCGAAACTGCCGCCGTCGGATGCATCCACCCAGGCGCCGTCGATCAGCATTTGATAGGTCCTGATGTCATCCATCGCAAAAAACCCTCCGTGATGTGAGTCCCATTCATGGCGGCTTTCTCGCCAGGGATTCGGGAAAAAACGACACCATCTGTCGAAAAATCCGGAACTCTCCTTTTTGGATCGGGGCACGGTGAGCCGAAAGGAGAGCCGCAAGATGGTCGAGAAAAAGCAAGTCATCGGGGGGCCGCTGGAAATCGGCGGGCGGGTTCTGTCGCTCTCGCGGGCCGTTCGCGCGGGCGATTTCGTCTTTCTGACGGGGCAGGTTCCGATGCGCGACGGTGTGCCGATGACAGGGGGCAGCGTGCAGGATCAGACCCGCGCCGTGCTGGATGAGATCACCGCGACTCTGGCCCAGGCAGGCTGCACCCGCGACGACGTGGTCAAGGCCATGGTCTGGCTGCGCGAGCGCGCCGATTTTCCCGGTTTCAACGAAGTCTACGGCGCATATTTCCCGGTAGACCCGCCGGCACGATCCGCCGTTGTCAGCGACCTGCTGGTCGACGTGCGGGTGGAGGTCGAGGTCGTCGCCCACAAGCCCCTCGGGGGCAAGGCATGATGGCCCTGGCACCCGACGGCACGCGATTCGCATTGTCAGGCCCGGCGGATGCGCCGGTTGTCGTGCTGATCCACGGTCTGGGTCTGAACCGGATGTGCTGGCAGTGGACCACCCCGGCCCTTGCCCACAGCTACCGCGTTCTGACCTACGACCTTTACGGGCATGGCGGCTCTGCCATGCCGCCTGAAACGCCCAGCCTGTCGTTGTTTTCCAGGCAACTGGCCGGCCTGCTGGATCACTGCGGCAGTGATCGCGCCGTGATCGGCGGCTTCTCCCTGGGCGGCATGATCGCGCGCCGTTTTGCTCAGGATGCCCCCGGCAGGACGCGGGCCCTGATCATCCTGCATTCCCCCCACACGCGCAGCGAGGCCGCACAGGCCGCGATCCTGAAACGGGTGGAACAGGCGCGCGACATGGGGCCGGCTTCCACCGTCGAGGCCGCGCTGGAGCGGTGGTTTACCGACCCGTTCCGCGCCGCCAACCCCGGGATGATGGAGACCGTGCGCGGCTGGGTAACGGCCAATGACATGTCGATCTACCACAGGAACTACAGCGTTCTGGCCACCGGCATTGACGAGATCGTGGCCCCTGACCCGGCGATCTCTTGCCCCGCCCTGGTCATCACGGGCGACGAAGACCACGGCAACGGCCCCGACATGACCGCCGCCATCGCCGCTGAAATCGTAGGCGCCCGTACCGTGATCCTGCCCGGCCTGCGCCACATGGCCCTGGCCGAGGCCCCGGATGCGGTGAACGGGCCGATCCGGCAATTCCTTGACGCATTGAGCCCTGCATCATGAGCACGCAAATCCTGAAAGGCCTGCGCGTCCTGGACCTGAGCCGCATGCTCTCGGGGCCCTATTGCACGATGCATCTGGCCGACCACGGCGCCGAGGTGATCAAGATCGAAGGCGGCAGCGGCGACACCAGCCGCGGCAACGGCCCCTTCCGCGACGACGATCCCGGCCAGGACTGGGCCGGGTATTTCGTCAGCCTCAATCGGGGCAAGAAGAGCGTCCGGCTCGATCTGAAATCCGAAAGCGGCAAGGCCGGTTTCCGCAGGCTCGCCGCGACCGCCGATGTGATTGTCGAGAATTTCCGCCCCGGCGTGATGGACCGCCTGGGCCTGTCCTTCGAAAGCCTCTCGGCGGATAATCCCAGACTGGTCTATGCCGCGATCCGCGGCTTTGGCGATCCGCGTTCGGGAGCCAGCCCCTACAGCGACTGGCCGTCCTATGATGTCGTGGCCCAGGCCATGGGCGGGTTGATGGCCATGACCGGCCCCGATGCCGCGACGCCAACCACGACCGGCCCCGGCGTGGGCGATATCTTTGCCGGGATGATGATGGCCTTTGGCATCATGGCGGCCCTGCGCGAGGCCGAGGCAACCGGCAAGGGCCAGTTTGTCGATGTCGCCATGTATGACGCGATGATCTCGCTTTGCGAACGCATGGTCTATCTGCATGACATGACAGGCGCGGTGCCGGGTCCCGAGGGCAACGGCCATCCCTTCCTGGCCCCCTTCGGACTGTTTCCGGCCAGCGACGGGCATATCGCCCTCGGCATTGTGGATGATGCCTTCTGGCGGCGCTTGGCGGAGCTGATGGACCGGCCCGATCTGGGCGGGGATCCCCGCTATGCCACCCGCGCGGCGCGCTCTGCCAATGCGGTTGAACTCAACGCCCTGGTGGCCCGCTGGTGTGGCGGGCGCAGCAAGGCCGAACTGACCACCCTGCTGGGCGGCGAGGTGCCTTTCGGGCCGATGAACACAATCGCCGACATCGCAGCCGACCCCCATGTCGCGGCGCGTGGCATGCTGGCCCGCGTCGCGGCACCCGGACGGGCCCCCTGGACAATTGCCGCCAATCCCTTGCGTTTCGCGGCGCATGGTCATGGCCCGCTCTCTGCCCCGCCAAGCTTGGGCGCGGATGACGCCCTGCTGGACAGCCTGACCGCCCCCGCACAGTCCGATGCACAGGCCAGACGCGCCCTGCGCAACGCCTTTGGCAGCTTTGCCACCGGTGTGACCGTCGTGACAACGCGCCAGCCGGACGGCACGCCGCGCGGGTTCACCGCCAATTCGTTCACCTCGGTCTCGCTTGATCCGCCGTTGCTGCTGGTCTGCATCGCCAAGGCGGCGCTGTCCTGCGATACCTTCGCGCAGGCGGATCATTTTGCGGTCAACATCCTGACGGATCGGCAAAAGGAGTTCTCGGGCCTTTTCGCATCGCAAGCGGCCGACAAATTCGCCCTCGCGACTTGGCATGCCGATGCGCAGGACATGCCCCTGATCGACGGCTCTCTGGCCAGTTTCAGCTGCGCGCGGCATCGGCTGGTGGATGCGGGCGACCATCTGATCCTGATTGGCCGGGTGCTGCAATTCGCAACCGCCGAAGGCACGCCGCTGGGATTTTACAAAGGGGCCTATTTCGACATCGGCATGGACGACGCATTGGTCGACGCCGCCGCCGCGGCCGGCAGCGTTTCGCTGGGCGCGGTTCTGGCCTGCGAGGACCGGATCCTGCTCTGCGAGGATACCTCGGGCAAGCTGTCGGTGCCCGCGGCCCCGGCGCGGACACGCTCGGCCGAGGGGCTGACGGATCACCTCAGACGCATTGGCCTGACGGCCGACCTGGATCACCTTTACGCGGTCTACCAGAACAGGCCGGATGCGACCCAGCACATCATCTATCACGGTGTCGTTGCCGGGGACGCGCCCGGAGGCATGCGGTATTTCGCGCTCGACGCCCTGCCCTATGACCGGGTCAGAGCCGAGGCCGAGCGCTCGCTGCTGCGCCGGTATGTCCAGGAATATCAATACGGTGCCTTTGGCATCTATCACGGAACCGAGGTCGAAGGGGTGGTTCACGCCATTGCCGGACGCCGGAATTATCATGTCTGACAGGAGACCAAAGATGCTGCCCGAACTGCGGAAAATCGTTACCTTCGACGAAGACATTCACACCGAAGGTGGCCGCGCAGCCGACCCCGTCCTGCGCATGATCGGGGTGGCTGCCGTGGTCAGCAACCCCTGGGCGGGCCGCGGATTTGTCGAAGACCTGTCGCCCGAGATCACCCGCATGGCGCCCGTTCTGGGCGCGCTGCTGACTGACCGGCTGATCGCATTGGCCGGGTCCGGGGACGCCATCCAGGCCTATGGCAAGGCCTGCATCGCGGGAACCGGCTGCGAGGTCGAACACGCCTCTGCCCTCATCCACACCCTGCAGTTCGGCAACTTCTATCGCGAGGCCGTGGGCGCCAAAAGCTATCTCGGCTTCACCAACACCCGGGGCCCGGCGAATACCCAGATCCAGATCCCCCTCATGGACAAGCACGATACCGGCCGCCGGTCCCACTATCTGACGGTGCAGTTTTCGATCTACGACGCACCTGCGGTGGACGAACTGGTGGTCGCATTGGGGGCCGCCACAGGCGGGCGGCCGCATCACCGGATCGGGGACCGGTATTCCGACCTGGCCGTCATGGGCCGCGACGTCGAAAATCCCGCAGGTGTGTAGAAGCCGGGATCGGGGACTTGGGCGATGGCGGTCTGCCGCTGGTCACGAACTCGGGCCAGATGGACGGGTCCGCGCCCCGGCCTCGAAGCGGCAGAGGGCGGGGACGGGGTGGCCTGCGCCGCCCGCAAGCGGCCCCGGCCAGGCGCAGCGCGTCGCCGATGGAGGCTTCGGGCGCCCCGGCCAGCGTCTTGTCGGTCTCGGGGCCAGCTTGCGGCGGCCTTCGAACGAGCCGGTCCGCCCCCGATAGCGCGGGCACCGATCCGCAACCCGTCCGCGCCGGATCGGGTCATATTCGCCGCCGCACCCCCTTCAATCCGGCGGGAATGCGGCGCAGGATCGCCGCGCGTGGCCGCACCCGGCCCGCAGCCCGCGAAGGACGCACATGCCTGACACCTCCCCCCTGTCCACCCGCGCCCGGCTGGAACTCGTGGCCCCGGGGCTGGCGCTCTGCCTGATCGTGGCCGCCGCCGCGCGGTTCCTGTCGGAACATTACGGCGCCCCGCAGATGCTGTTCGCCCTAATGCTGGGCATGGCCCTGCATTTCCTGATGGAGGAAGGGCGCAGCGCCGCTGGCGTGGATTTCGCCGCGCGCCACATCCTCAGGATCGGCGTGGCCCTGCTGGGCGTGCGGATCACCTTTGACGAGGTCGGCGATCTGGGCGCGCCGGCGGTGCTGTGGATGGCGGGCGGCATTGTCCTGACCATCGGCTTTGGCGTGCTGGCGGTGCGCCTGACCGGGCAGAACAGGCGCTTCGGCCTTTTGTCAGGCGGCGCCGTGGCGATCTGCGGCGCCTCTGCCGCGATGGCCATCGCCGCCGTCCTGCCCCGTGATGCGCGCAGCGAACGCGACACCATCCTGGTGGTTGTCACCGTGACGGCCCTGTCGACCCTGGCCATGATCATCTACCCGACGGTGACGGCGGCCCTGGGGCTTGACGACCGGGCCGCGGGAATCTTTCTGGGCGGCACGATCCACGACGTGGCGCAGGTGGTGGGCGCGGGCTACTCGGTCTCGCCCGAAACCGGCGACACGGCAACCATCGCCAAGCTGTTCCGCGTGGCCATGCTGATGCCGGTGGTGCTGATCATCGGCCTGGGCACCCGCGCGGGCGGCGGGCCCAAGGCGCCGCTGCCGATGTTCGTCCTGGGCTTTGCCGCGCTGGTGGTCGCCAACTCGCTGGGCGCGGTTCCACCCGTGGCGGCCGAATGGCTTTCGACCGTCTCGGGCTGGTGCCTGGTGACCGCCATCGCGGCGCTTGGCATCAAGACCTCGCTCAAGGCGCTGTTCGAGGTCGGCTCCGCCCCGCTCCTCCTGCTTCTGGGCGAAACACTGGTGCTGGCGCTCTGGGTCGGGCTGGGGCTGGGGCTGGGTGTCTGAGACTTCCGGCTATTTGCCCACGATTCCGCGCGCCGATCCGGCGATCAGCCGGGCCGCATCGGCCAGCGGGCCGACCGGCGGCAGGGCCGAGCGGCAGCAGAAATAGCGCGGCCGCCAGACGGGATCGAACTTGGACTTGAACCGGCGCAGCCCCTCGAAGCTGTAGAACCGGTCCCCGCGCGAATAGACCAGATTGCCGAACCGCGCCCAGAGCGTCGCGCCGCTGCGCCCGGGCAGCCCGGCAAAGGGCACCATCCCCAGGCTGAAGCTCTGCCGCCCCTCGTCGCGCAGTTTCAGCATCAGGTCGGCGAACAGGAATTCCATCGTGCCCGCCGGCACCTCCTCGCCGTGGCGCATCAGGTCGACGGCGCTGCTGCGGTCGGATTCCATGAGGTTGGCAAAGGCGCAGATCCGGCCTTCGTGGCGTACCAGCGCGATGCGGGTCCGGTTCAGCCAGTCCGCATCGAACCGCCCGACGGAGAACCGCTTTTCCCGCCCCGCCTGCCGCGCCAGCCAGCCGTCCGAGATCGCCCGCAACTCGTCCAGCAGGGCCGGGTCATGGGGGGCGGCGGCGATCTCGACAGCCAGCCCGTCGCGCTGCGCCCGGTTCCAGGTGGTGCGCAGCTTCTTGCGCTGCGGCCCCTCCAGCGAGAATGCGGGCAACGGCACAACCGCCTCTTCGCCCATCTTGTGCAGGGTCAGGCCCATGTCGATGGCCTGC
Source organism: Pseudooceanicola pacificus (assembly GCF_009789075.1). GTDB lineage: Bacteria > Pseudomonadota > Alphaproteobacteria > Rhodobacterales > Rhodobacteraceae > Pseudooceanicola > Pseudooceanicola pacificus. The sequence goes on along the minus strand of NZ_WNXQ01000005.1, from coordinate 21,151 downwards.
GGGGTGAAACCGGTCGGCGCCTCGTAGAACACGGGCCGGGCCCCGGCGGCGCGGGCGGCGTCGTGAAAGGTCCAGGACAGGTCCTCGACATCTTCCTCGGTGCCGACCGGGGCGCCCATGCAGATCCACGACCCGCCCCTGACACCGTAGGACAGCACCGATTGCCCCGCCGGGCCGAACATCAGCGACTTGTCCCCGGTGACGGCGATCAGGTCCGAGCCCTCGCCATGTTCGGCGATGATGCGCTGCGCCCGGTCCAGCGCCTCGGCGTCCGGCTCGATCACGCCCGCCCGCGCGGTGCGCAACCCGGAAAACAGCAGCGCCGCGCTGAGGATCACCCCCGCCGTCAGCGCCGCCCGCCAGGCGGCCACGGCAGGCGCGTCGCCGGTCACCTGCCACCACATCATGTCCCGCGCGGCGGTCTGTTCGTGCACCAGATACCAGGTGAAACCCAGCGTGATCAGCGTCGACAGGGTAAAGACGATCCAGCGCACCGACAGCACGCCCTGGGTCAGACGCGCGCGGCGGTAGAACTCGCGCCGGCAGGGCCACAGGATCAGGGCCATCGCGACAAAGACCGCCACGCGCTCCAGGTCGCGCGTCTTGAATCCGGCCACCGCAATGCCCACCCCCAGCACCGCCAGCACCATCCAGTAGGCCAGCCGCGACCGGCGGAAGACCGACACCGAAAGCACCGCCAGCAGCGAGCCGAGGATCGACGAGACCATCGGCCCGCCCTCCACCATCGACAGCGGCAGCAGCGTCTCCAGCTCCTTGGCGGTGACATTGGGATTGGGCAGCAGGCCCGCGAACATCATGAAGAGGCCCGAACCCAGCACCAGCACGCCGGTTGCCATCGGGATCAGCGACCGCCCCGCCGTGACCACGGGCGTCAGCGTGGCGATGCGCGGCAGGCGCGGGCCGGCGGCGCCCCAGACCTCGATCAGCGACAGCAGCAGCAGGGCCAGGACAAAGGGCAGCAGGAAATAGATCAGCCGGAACAGCAGCAGCGCGGTCACCGCGTCGTTCACCGGGACCGAGGACGGCAGCGCGGCGATGACCACGCTTTCGAACACCCCGATGCCGCCGGGCACATGGCTGGCCACCCCCACCATCGTGGCCACGGCAAAGACCGCCAGCATATTGGCAAAGGGCAGCGATCCGGTGGGCAGCAGCAGGTGCAGCGCCAGCGCCGCCATGCAGATATCGACCGAGGTGATCAGCAGCTGGCGCAGCATCGCCCCGCCGCCGGGCGCTGTCAGGGCGAAGCGCCCCAGCCGCACCGTGCCCCCCCGGCGCGCCACCCAGACCAGCAGCGCGACAACCAGCAGGCAGATCGCCAGGGCGCCAAAGCGCAACGCGTCGGGCGAGAGCGGCACCATGCCCTTGAGCGCGGCCGGGTGGATCGCCAGCGCCCCCAGCCCGATCAGCGTGGCCCCCACCCCGTAGGACATCGCCGCAAAGGTCGAGATCGCGGCCACGTCATAGGCATCGAGCCCGAGGGCCGAGTAGATGCGATAGCGCACCGCCCCGCCCGACACCGCCGTCAGCCCGATGCTGTTGCCCAGGGCATAGCCCAGGAACCCGCCCAGGATGATCGAACTGGGCGGCGCGGTCTTGCCGATATAGCGCATGGCGGACCAGTCATAGCCGACCAGTGCGGCATAGCCGATCGCGGTCGCGGCAAGCGAGCCGATCACGATATGGGGCGGCACGGCGCGCAGTTGGCCCAGCACCACCCGCATGTCGAGCGGCGCCAGCAGCCGGTAGAGCGCATAGGCCCCCGCGACAAAGAGAATGGCCGTGACGATCAGCGCCGCGTGACGGCGCAGCAGTGCCAGATTGGGATGCTCCGGCGGGCAGGTCTCCTCCCCGGTCTCGTCCTGTTCGGCCTGGGTCATGCTGCGCGTCGTTCCCGTCTGTCCCCGTGCGCCGCGATCCGGACAATCCGCCTGTCGCGGCGGCGGCGTCCGATGGGCGATTACCCGATACCCTGCCCGCCGGTACAGCACAACGTGCCAATGGCGCGCCCGGTATCCCGCGCCGGCGCAAGGCGATTTCGCGGGCGCTGGCCCCCGCCAGCGCTGCCCCCGACGTCGCAATCGGGCTGTCCGGCGCGACGGCGAGCCGCTCGGCCCTGGGCTATGGGTTTACGGGTCGGACCGCCAAGCCCCCCGCAGAATGGCGCGGGCGCCCCGGTCCGCCGGATCCGTCAGCGCGGCAATGGCCCCGTCGCCTCCAGCGGGATCTCGATCTGGTCCAGCGCCACCCGGGTCAACGGCTTGCGCGGCAGGTATTCCGGCAGATACCGCCTGAGGTAGGTGACCGCGCAGGCGGTGGCCTCGCGGCGGTAGGCCTCGGTGATCGTGCCATGATAGCCGTAGGAGAGCGACCAGATCCCGTCCATCGCCGCCGCCGACATCTCCAGCCAGCGTGGCAGGTCGGGCATGGGCGGCATGTCGAAATAGGCCTCGAACATCCGCGCCCGGCTGCGGGCCAGCCGCGCGTTGCCGGTGAAATCGGCACTGCGCACGGCAGCCGACACCCCCGCCCCCAGGAACAGGCGCAGCGCCGCCGGGCGGCTGTTCTGGAACGCCGCCGCCGCCGCATGCTTCATGTCCAGCAGTTCCTGCCATGTCTGCGGCTCGGGATCGGTCAGGGGCTGGATCGAGCGGGCGTAGATTTCCTCGTTGAACCGCAGGGCCAGGGCCACATAGACGGAATTTCGGTTGGGAAAGAAGTAATAGACCGAGGCGAGAGAGACCTCGGCCTGCTCGGCGATCTGCGCCAGGCTGATATCTTCGTCCCCGCTGTCGGAAAGCAGCGTTTCGGTGGCATCCAGGATCAGGTGATAGCGTTCGATTCCCCTGCGGCGCATCGGCCGGTTCTGGCTCATCTCGGCCAGAAGGTCGCGTGATGTGGTCAAGTCGGGCTCCCTGCGGACGCGGGCCCAACCTAATGTGAAGGGTCGGGGGCCACAAGTTTTCACTCTGCCGCTGCGCTAGGGGATCCGGCCCCATCCGCAGCGGCGCTCGGTCTGTCAGCAGGCGCGGCTGCCCGGCCCGCTCCGGCGGGTCACTCCAGCTGCCGCGGGGTGCGCAGGCCCGCCGTTTCGCCGCCGTCCACGGGCAGGACCGCGCCGTTCACATAGCTCGACTTGTCCGAGATCAGCCAGGCGATGACCTCGCCGACCTCGCGCGGATCGGCGATGCGCCCGGCGGGGATGCGCAGCTCCAGCTCGCGCCGCCGCCGGTCGTCGGACAGCACGCGCCCCATCATCCGGGTGCCGATCTGACCGGGGCAGACCGCGTTGAACCGCACCGCATGGCCCAGTTCCAGCGCAAGCGCCTGGGTCAGCCCGATCACGGCGGCCTTGGAGGCGGTGTAGATCGCCAGCTCCTCCTCCCCCGCCCGGCCGGCGATGGACGAGATGTTGACGACCGACCCGCGCGCCGCGATCAGCCCGTCCAGCGCCAGCCGCGTCATCAGATAGACGCTGCGGGCATTGACCTGCATCACCTCGTCCCAGTCGGCCAGCGTGGTTTCAGCAAAGACATGGCGCCGGCCCAGCCCGGCATTGTTCACCAGCCCCGCGATCCGTCCGCCGCCCAGTTCCATCGCCCGGTCGACCAGCGCGCGGCAGGCGGCCTCGTCGGTGATGTCGGTCTGCTGAAAGCTGATGTTCGCCACCGCCCCGGCGATGGCCTGGCCGGTTTCGGCGTCCCGCCCGGCGATCAGCACCTGATGCCCCTCGCCCGCCATGATCTCGGCCGCCGCGCGCCCGATGCCATGCGTTCCGCCCGTCACGATGATCATCACTGTCCTTTCAACCCTGACGGCTGTCACACGGGGCAAATGCCCGGCGGGTCCAGCCTGACGCGCCATCATAATATATCAGACAGCACTAAAATCACACGCAGGGAAGGGCCCATTTAAAATTTTTTCAGCTAACATCCCCCGGTTTGCATAATCTTTGCTGGTTTTCCCGCCGCACTGCGAGGAAGATCGGGGGCATGATATATCCGAATCAAGCAGGGGCTGACATGGACTCGCCAGCCAGTAATTCCAAGGCAATCGACGCAGAGCTCCGGACCCTCGCGGGGTTGCGCGGCCGTGTCGAGGTCACCCGGGACCAGTGGGGAATTCCCCATGTGAAAGCTGAAAATCCTGACGATCTTTTCGTTCTGAACGGATATATCCACGCCGAGGACCGGATGTGGCAGATGGAGGCCGCCCTGCGCCGGGGCATCGGGCGGCTGGCCGAATGGGCCGGCCCTTCGGCCCTGCCCGCGGACAGGCTGGCCCGCCAGCTGGGGGCCGAGGCCGCCGCGAAACGGGATTACGATGCGCTGGCCCCCGAAACACAGGCGATGCTGGTCAGCTACGCGGCGGGCGTGAACGCCTGGATAGACGCGGGCGGAACGGCGCAGGAATACGACCTGCTGGGCGAGGCGCCGATCCGGTGGGAACCCTGGTTCGGCGTCGCCGTGATGCGCCAGCGCGGGATCCTCATGGGATCTGTCTGGTTCAAGTTGTGGCGCGCCGCCGCCCTGGGCACCGTCGGGCCCGAGGCCGTGCCGCTGCTGCGCTACGACGACAACGGCCCGGAACGCTTCATCGTGCCCCAGGGCCCCGAGGGCCGCCGCCTGACCGCCACGCTGGCCGACCTGGCCCCCGCCGTCGAGGCGCTGTCGGGCTTTGGCCCCGGCGACGGGACGGTGGGCGGGTCGAACAACTGGGCCGTCTCGGGCGCGCGCACCGCCTCGGGCATGCCGCTGGTCGCGGGCGATCCGCACCGCGCCTACGAGATCCCGGGGATTTACACCCAGTTGCACCTCACCTGCCCGGCATTCGACGCCATCGGCTTTTCGGTCCCGGGCGTCCCGGCCTTCCCGCATTTCTGCCACACGGAAAACGTGGCCTGGTGCGTGACCCATACCTTCGCCGACCTGCATGACCTCTATGTCGAGGAATTCGCCGAGGGCGGCGCGACCTACCGGACCGAGGACGGATGGGCCAGGACCACCACGCGGCGCGAGACGATCCGCGTGCGCGACGGCGCGGATGCCAGCGTAACGGTGCACGAAACGCGCCACGGCCCGGTCATCGCGGGCGATCCGGCAACGGGCAAGGCGCTGGCGCTGAAATCGGCGCAGCTGTTCGACACCGACCGCTCGCTCGACTGCCTCGTGCCGATGATGACGGCGCCCTCGCTCGACGCCTTTTACGACAGCTGCAAGGGCTGGGGCGTGATCGACCACAATGTCGTCGGCGCCGACCGCGCGGGCCATATCGGCGTGCTGATCCGCGCCACCGTGCCCGAGCGCGACGCGGTGAACGGCTGGCTGCCCGTCCCCGGCTGGACCGGCACCCACGAATGGCGCGGCTACATCCCGTTCGAGCGGATGCCGCGCCAGCTGGACCCGGCCGAGGGTTACATCACGACCGCCAACAACCGCCCCGTGCCCGAGGATCACCCCGATTACATGGTGACCGACTGCCACCCCACGACCCGCGCCAGCCGCCTGGCCGAGCGGATCGAGAGGGTCGCGGCCCTGACCCCGGGCGACATGCAGGATTTCCTGCGCGACACCGACAGCGCCCCCGCACGCGAGATCGTGGCCCGCATCCTGGCCGCCGTGCCCCGGGGCGGGCCGCTGCTGTCCGCCCTCGCCGCCTGGGACGGGCGGATGGATCCGGGGCTGACGGCCCCCACGATCTATTACCTGATCCGGCAGGAGATGACGCGCATCCTGGCCCGCCGCTCGGGGCTCGACCGCGCCTCGGCCCATGTGGCGGCCTCTCCCGCGCCGGGCATCCCCGCGCTGAACCAGCTGTGGTGGACCCTGCCGAACCTGCTGCGCGCCGATGACACCTCGCTGCTGGATGGCGCCGACTGGGGCGCGGTGATCGCCGAGGCGGTCGCCACCGTCGGCGCAGGCCCGCAGCCCCAGCCCTGGGGCAAGGCGCATCGCCCGGTCTTTACCCATCCGCTGGCCCACGTCTTTCCCGGCGCGCCGGGCGTGGCCCCGCCCAGTTCGGACCCGACGGGCGGGGATGGCGACTGCGTGCTGGCCACCGGCGGCTTTCCGGGATCGGGCACAGGCTCGGTCTACGGGCCGGTGTCGCGCTACATCTTCGACCTGTCCGACTGGGACAACAGCCGCTGGATCGTGATGCACGGCACCTCGGGTCATGCCGGCGATCCGCATTATTCCGACCAGAACCCGCTCTGGGCGCGGGGCGAGATGGTGCCGATGGCCTACAGCGCCGCCGCCGTCGCCGCCCATGCCGCAACGCGCACCGTTTTCCGCCCCGTCTGACCGGCGGGCCGCAAGGATCGACCAAGACCAAGAAGAAGGCCGGCAGCCCAACCAGCCGGCCCGGACACATGAAACCGACAACAGGGAAAACGAGATGAAACACTTCGATCCACGAAAGACCATCGGCATCCTGCTTTCGGCGACGGTTCTGGCCACGGCGACCCTGGCCCCTGCCCTTGCCGAAGAGCCCAAGATGGGCGGCACGATCATCTATGCCAACAACTCCGGCCCCGGCCAGCTTGACCCGCAGATGTCGGCCAGCCTGGTGGAACTGGAAGTCGAGGCGCATATCTTCGAAAGCCTCGTCTCGATGGACGAGAACTATTCGGCCCAGCCGATGCTGGCCGAAAGCTACGAGATCTCGGACGACGGCACGACCTTCACCTTCCACCTGCGCAAGGGGGTCAAGTTCTCGGACGGGCAGGAGATGACATCGGCGGACGTCAAGGCCACCTATGAACGCTATGCCGAGGTCAGCCCCGGCAAGGGCACGCTGGCCGACGTCAAGGAATACCGCACGCCCGATCCCTATACCTTCGTCATCGAGCTGAACAAGCTGAACGCGGTGTTCATCGACCAGCTCAAGACGCCTGTCTATCCGCTCTACATCCTGCCCGCCTCGCAGCGCAACGCGCCGCCGCGCGGGATCGAGGTGATCGGCACCGGCCCCTTCAAGCTGGGCGAATGGGTCAAGGACAGCCACCTGGTGATCGAGAAGAACCCCGAATACGTCCCGCGCGAGGATGCCGAAGGCCCCACCGGCTATGTCGGCAAGAAGACCGTCTATGTCGACGGCGTGCGCTACAACTTCCTCCCCGAGGCCAACGCCCGCGTGGCCGCGATGCAGACCGGCGAGGCGGATATCACCACCTCGCTGCCGCTGGACCTGGCCAAGCGGCTTGAGGGGACCGAGGGCGTCGTGCCGGTCACCGTCTTCCCCTACTGCCAGCAGTACCTGATCGTTCACTCCAGCAATCCGCCGACCGACAACCGGCTGATCCGGCAGGCGATCCGGACGGCGGCGGATGTCGACGACCTGATCCTGGCCAGCGGCGAGGCGGCCAACAAGAACTTCTCGATGGTCTATCCCAACGGCGAATACTTCATCGGCGAGGACAACGCCGGCTGGTACGACGGCGGCGACCCCGAAAAGGCCAAGGCGTTGCTGAAGGAAGCCGGGTACAACGGCGAGGAAATCCTGCTGCAGACCAACACCAATTACGACTACATGCGGGATTCGATCATCGTCCTGGCCGAGCAGCTCAAGGCCGCGGGCATGAACGTCAAGCTGGACGTGACCGACTGGACGACCAACGCCTCGAACCTGCAGTCGGGCAATGGCGGCTGGAACGTGTCGACCACCTCGTTCTGTTCGAACCCGATCCTTGGCCCGCAGCAGTGGGAGACGATGATCTACAACTTCCCGCATATCGAGAACAACGAGAAGCTCGATACCGCCTATGCCAAGTTCTACAGCTCGCTCGACCTGCCGGACCGCGTGGCGGCCTGGAAGGATATCGAGGCCGAAGTGCTGGACGGCGCCTATATGATCAAGGTCTCGGACCGTGGCTCGAACCGGGCGCTGTCGACTGACCTCAAGGGCTTCCGCCCCTATAACATCAACATTTTCTGGGACATGTGGCTGGACCGCTGATCCCCGACCGTTGACCCAGGAACGGGCGGCCCGGCCGCCCGTTCCGCCACGCTCCCCCCTATCCCGACCGGCAGGAGATGATCGGCATGCCAAGACTCATCGCGTTCCGTATCGCCCAGGCGATCCCGGTGATGTTCGTGGTGGCGGTGCTGACCTTCCTGCTGATGCACATGCTGCCGGGCGATCCGGCCACGCTGATCGCCGGCGACATGGCGGATCAGGACGCCATCGCCCAGGTCCGCCGCGACCTGGGTCTGGACCGGCCGGTGCTGGCGCAGCTCTGGCTGTGGATCACCAACCTGGCACAGGGCGATTTCGGCAAATCGCTGATGCTGAACCAGCCGGTGGCCGAGGCGGTCTGGGAACGCCTGCCCGTCACCCTGTCGCTGGCCTTGGTCGCCTTTGTCATCACCATCCCGGTCGGCATCGTTCTGGGTGTCGTCGCCGCCGTCTGGCGCGACACCTGGGTCGACAGCGCGGTGATGTTCCTGGCCCTGATCGGCGTCTCGGTCCCGAACTTCTGGATCGCCATCCTGTCGGTGATCCTGTTCTCGGTCACGCTGGGCTGGCTGCCGTCCTCGGGCTATGTGCCGATGGGCACGGATTTCTGGCGCTGGCTGGCCTCGCTGATCCAGCCCGCCACGGTGCTGGCGCTGTTCCAGATCGGCTATCTGGCGCGAATGACCCGGTCGGCCATGCTGGACGTGCTGGATCAGGATTACATCCGCACCGCCCGGGCCAAGGGCGTCTCGCCCCGCAAGACCATCCTGAAACACGCCTTTCGCAACACATTGATGCAGGTGGTCACCGTCTCGGGCTATATCCTGTCGCTGCTGATCGGCGGCTCGGTCGTGATCGAACAGATCTTTGCCATGCCCGGCATCGGCCGACTGCTGGTGCAGGCGATCATGGCGCGGGACTACCCGGTGGTGCAGGGCACCATGCTGATGCTGGGGTTCGCCTTCGTCTTCATCAACATCGTGATCGACCTGATCTATGCCTATGTCGACCCGAGGGTCCGCTATGACTGATGCCACCGTCCCCCCCGCCGCCGCCCGCGCGCCGCTGTCGCCCGGCGCCGCGCGCCGCCGCATCCTGATGCGGCGCCTGTGGCGGCACCGCTCGTTCCGGCTGGGCGCGGTGATCCTGCTGGTCATCGTGCTGATGGCCCTGGCCGCGCCGCTGCTGAGCAATGGCGAGCCGACCAAGATGAACCTCAGGGCGCGCTTTGCCCCGCCCTCGGCCGATTTCATATTTGGCGCCGACAACTTCGGGCGCGACATCTTTACCCGGGTGCTCTACGGCGCGCGGATTTCGCTCTGGATCGGCTTTGCCTCGGCGATGCTGGCGGCGGCCGGCGGGGCGCTGGTGGGCCTGGCCTCGGCCTGGTACCGGCGGCTGGACGGGGTGATCATGCGGATCATGGACGCGCTGCTGGCCTTTCCCGCGATCCTGCTGGCCATCGGGATCAACGCCGCCCTCGGCCCGCAGGTGTCGAGCGTGATCATCGCCCTGGCCGCCGCCTATGTGCCGCGCATGGCCCGGATCGTGCGCGCCGCCGCCCTGGTGGTGCGCGAACTCGACTATGTCGACGCCGCCCGGGTCAGCGGGGCCAGCGCGGGGCGGATCATCTTTCGCCACATCCTGCCGAACTGCCTGGCCCCGCTGATCGTCTCGCTCACCTTCGTCTTCGCCTATGCCATCCTGGCCGAGGCGGCGCTGTCCTTCCTCGGCATCGGCCCGCCCCCGCCGCAGCCCTCCTGGGGCAACATCATCGCCGAGGGGCGCGATTATTCGGTCGAGGCCTGGTGGATCATGCTGTTTCCCGGGCTGGCCATCAGCCTGGCGGCGCTTGGCACCAACCTGCTGGGCGACGGGCTGCGCGACGTTCTGGACCCCCGGCTGAAGATCGAGGCCTGACCATGCTGCAAGTCGAAAACCTGAGCGTGGACTTCCGGGTGGACAGCGGCTGGATCCGCTCGGTCGACGAGGTGAGCTTTGCGCTCGATGCGCAGTCGACCCTGGGCATCGTGGGCGAAAGCGGGTCGGGCAAGTCGGTGACGGCCCTGTCGATCCTGCGCCTGCACGCCCGGCGCAACACCCGGATGACGGGCCGGATCGTCTTTGACGGCGAGGATCTGCTGGCGATGCCGGAACGCCGCCTGCACGAGATGCGCGGCCGCGACATCGCGATGATCTTTCAGGACCCGATGCATTCGCTGAACCCGGTGCTGACCATCGGCGACCAGATCGGCGAGACGCTGCGCATCCACCAGGGGCTGAACCGCGCCGCCGCCGAAAAGGCCGCCGCGGGCCTGCTCGACATGGTGCGCATCCCGGATGCGAAACGCCGCGTCACGGACTTTCCGCACCAGCTGTCGGGCGGAATGCGCCAGCGGGTGATGATCGCCATGGCCATCGCCTGCCGCCCCCGCCTGCTGATCGCGGACGAACCGACAACCGCGCTGGACGTGACCGTGCAGGCCCAGATCCTCGACCTGCTGCGCGACCTGCGCGAGGAAATCGGCATGGCGGTGATCCTGATCTCGCACGACCTGGGGCTTGTGGCGGAATTCGCCGAACGGGTGCTGGTGATGTATGCTGGCGAACTGGTGGAGGACGCCCCCGCGCGCAACATCTTCGAAGCCCCCGCCCATCCCTATTCCGAGGGGCTGCTGAAGGCGATCCCCTCGGCCGACGTGGACATGCACCGCCTCTACGCCATCCCGGGCCGCATCCCCGATCCGGGCGACCGCCCGCCGGGCTGCAACTTCGCCCCGCGCTGCGCACTGGCGCAGCCCGCCTGCTCGGCCACGCCGCCCGCGCTCGACACACTGGCCCCCGGCCACCGCATCCGCTGTCCCGTCCGCCTTGCCGCAAGGGAGCCCGCCGCATGAAGGATACGACCGATCCCGCCGTCCCGATCATCCGGGTCCGCAACCTGCGCCGCGACTTCAAGGTCGGCGCGCGCGGCCGGGGCCGGGGTGTGCTGCGCGCGGTGAACGACGCCAGTTTCGACGTGATGCCCGGCGAGACGCTGGGCGTGGTCGGCGAATCCGGGTCGGGCAAATCGACCATCGGGCGCATGCTGGTCGGCCTGCTCCCCGCCAGCGGCGGCGAGATCGAGCTGTTCGGCGAAACCATCACCGGCCCGCTGGGCAAACGTGCCCTGGCCCGGGTGCGCCACCGGCTGCAATTCGTGTTCCAGGACCCCCACGCGGCGATGAACCCCAGGATGCGGATTTCCGACATCATCGCGGAACCGATCGACATCCAGGGCGGCTGGTCGCGCAAGGCGCGCGCCGACCGGGTAAGCGAACTGCTGGACCTTGTCGGCCTGTCGGCCCAGTTCGCCGACCGCTTTCCGCATGAATTCTCGGGCGGGCAGCGGCAGCGCATCGTGATCGCCCGCGCCCTGGCGCTGGACCCGGATTTCATCGTCTGCGACGAGGCGGTCGCCGCGCTGGACGTGTCGATGCAGGCGCAGGTGATCAACCTGCTGATGGACCTGCAGGACCGGCTGGGGCTGTCCTACCTCTTCATCGCACATGACCTGGCCGTGGTGCGTGCCGTGTCGACCCGCATCGCCGTGCTCTACGCCGGCGAGATCGTCGAGCTGTCGGGCAAGAGCGCGCTCTACGAGGACCCCAGGCATCCCTATACCCAGGCCCTGCTGGCGGCGATCCCGCGGCCCGAGGTCGGCGTACGCAAGCCGCCGATCCGGGGCGAGGTGCCCTCGATGCTGAACCGCCCGGCGGGCTGCGCGCTCTGCCCGCGCTGCCCCTCGGCCTTTGATCGCTGCAAAACCGAGGCCCCCGCCCTGCGCGAGGTCGCCCCCGGCCACAGCGTCGCCTGCCACCTTTACGACGGAGCCTGACCGATGACCGATCCCGCATGGCTGACCGCGGCCCAGGCCGTGGCGATGATGAAACGGCGCGAAATGTCCCCGGTGGACTACCTCGACGCCCTGCTCGCCCGGGCCGAGGCGCAGGCCGACCGGCTGAACCCGTTCGCCCATGTCGCCGCCGAGCGCGCCCGGGTTGAGGCCCGCGCCGCCGAGGCCGCCCTGATGACGGGCGAGGCGCTTGGCCCGCTGCACGGCCTGCCGGTGCATGTGAAGGACCTGTTCCGCACCGCCGGGATCCCCACCGAATACGGCTCGGCGATCCACGCGGGCAATATCCCCGATGCCGACGACCTGCTGGTGACGCGCTTGCGCAGGGCGGGCGCGGTGGTCTTTGCCAAGTCCCACACGCCGGAATTCGGCCACAAGGGCCAGACCGACGGGCCGCATTTCGGCACCACCCGCAACCCGTGGGACACATCGCGCTATGCCGGCGGGTCCTCGGGCGGGGCGGCCTGCGCGGTGGCCGCCGGGATCGGCCCGCTGGGCCTGGGCACCGATGGCGCGGGGTCGATCCGCATCCCCGCCGCCGCCTGCGGCACCCTGGGGCTGAAGCCCTCGCCCGGCCTGTTCCCCTATGAGGAGGCTGTCGATGCCTTCTTCAACTACGCCGCCGCCGGGCCGCTGTCGCGCACGGTCGAGGACGCGGTGCTGATGCTCGACGCGATCCGGGGGCCCGACCCGCTGGATCCCTGGTCGCTGGCGGCCCCGGTGCCGGTGGCCACCCGCAGCGGCGCCTCGCTGCACGGGCTGCGGGTGGGCTATATCGAGAAGTTCCACAACGCCCATCTCTCGCCCGACGTGGCGGCGAACACCCGCGCGGTGCTGGACCTGCTGGCCGCGCGCGGCGCGCATGTCGAGGACGTGACCGAGCGGATCGACTGGATCGAATATCAGGGCCGGGTCATGTACCAGGCCAATATCGCCGTGTCGGGCGGGCCGCATCTGGCCAAGTTCGCCAACCAGATGGACCCGGTCTACAAAGGCTTCATCGAACGCGGCAAGGCGTTTTCCACCGACGATTACCGCAAGGCGCAGATCGCGCGGACCCGGCTCTACCGCCGTGTCCAGACGCTGTTCGACCGCTACGACGTGATCGTCACCCCCACCCTGACCCGCACCGCCCTGCCCGCCGATTTCGAGGCACTGGACGGCCAGGTCATCGTGAACGGAGAGGAAAACGGCCTGACCCGCGTGGGCATGTCGCCCTATTGTTACCCGTTCAACCTGACCGGCAACCCGGCACTGGCCGTGCCCTCGGGCTTTGGCGGGGACGGGTTGCCCACCTCGGTCCAGTTCGTGGGGAAATGGTACGACGACATGAACCTGCTGGCGCTGGCGGGCGCGGTGGAACAGGACCGGCCCTGGGCGCATCTGACCCCGCCGGGCCTTTAGTCCCAGCGGTAGTTGAAGCTGACCGATATCCGGTCGTCTTCGGACATGTTCATCGGCACCTCGTGGCGCAGCCAGCTTTCCCACAGCAGCACGTCGCCAACCGCGGGCGTGACGTAGATGAAGGGTTTCAGCTCTTCGCGCGCGTCCTTTACCCGGGTGGGCGCGGCCATCATCATCGGCAGGCGGGGGTCCTCCAGCTTCAGCGCGCTGGTGCCCTCGGGCATCGCGACATAGGTCGTGCCCGAGATCACGGAATGCGGATGGATATGGCTGGAATGAGTGCCGCCCTCTGGCAGGATGTTGATCCAGAGGTCCTCCAGCTTCAGCTCGCGGTCGCCAAGGTCAAAGCAGAGATCCTTGGCAAAGCTGGCGACATGGGCGTCGAGCGCGCTCACCAGATCGCCGAAGATCGGGAAGCGCCAGGGCAGATCGGTCAGCGAGGCATAGGAGGTGTAGCCGGGATAGGCGTTGTCCTCGCACCACTGCTGGCCGGCCTCGTCATCCTCGGCGATGGAATAGCACGAGGCCTCCAGTTCCGCCGCGTCGATGGCGGGGTCATGCGCCGAAAGGGGTGCGTGGTAAAGTCGGGTGGCAAAGAGCGATCTGATCCGGGTCATGGGGCCCTCGGGGTGGCTGGGTTGCCCGCCTCCCCTACCCTCAGGCACCGTGCTTTGCAAAGGCCCCGGCGCAAATCTCCACCCGCTTGCCCGCGGGACAGGACCGGATGCCCCGGGGCCAGAGGCGCGGAAGGGCCGGAGGCTCAGCCCCCCAGGCGGACCTTCGACACCTTCATGCCGGTCGAGCGCATCTCGTAGTCGAACATGGTCTTCGAATAGACCCCGTGCTTGAAATAGAAGTGCCTGGACCGGGCATAAGTCCGCCCCTCGACAAAGCTGTAGGCGCCCGCCAGTTCCTGCCGCCCGTCGAGCGTCACCCAGACCCGGAACCCGGATTTTCCGTCAAAGGACAGGATGATCTGCAAACGATGCGGCGTGCCGTCCCGGCTGATGCGGCCGGTCGAGACAGCGCCGTTCAGCGCCCGAACCGGTACGCAGGTGTTCCCGGGCGCCGTGCCGACCTTGTAGGCGCTGTCGAAGGACAGTCGCCCGTCGGGCAGGACCTCGACCTTCAGCGGCGGGGCACAGCCATTGCGCCCGTCGTGGATCTGGAAAATGTCGAACCGCTCGCGCGCGGGGCTTTGCATCCGGACCGTTGTCTCGAAGACATAGTCGCCGCGGTGCGTGGGCGCGATCTCCCTGGTCTTGATCTCGGCCCGCTGCCCGAAGGTGCCGCCGGGGCATCTGTTGGTGCTGGGCCGGAAGGTCCAGACCTTGCCCTTCCGGGTGATTGCCCCCGCATCGACCGAGCAGGAAATCGACCAGTCGTTCAGCGGGGTCGCCTGCGCCGGACGGGCGAGGCCACAGGCCAGGACGATCGCGCCCAGCAGGAGCGTCAGGCCGGTCAGCGGGGTTCGGGTGTTCAAAGCATGCATACCGGCAGGTTAGCCGCCTCCGGGCCGGGTGTCGAAAGATACCGCGCGCCGCTTGGCGATGACATGACACCAGCGCGGAACGCGAAAAGGGCGGGGATGATCCCCGCCCTTCCCATCAATTCTGTTCCGTCTGCTGCCTTGCCGCCGTCGTCACTGTTTCGGGCGGCGGCAGACCCGCCGGTTACCAGTCCTCGCGGACCACGACGCGGGTCTTGACCGGCAGCTTCATCGAGGCGAGGCGCAGCGCTTCGCGGGCGATATCCTCGCCCACGCCGTCGATCTCGAACATGATGCGGCCCGGCTTGACCTTGCAGGCCCAGTAATCGACGGAGCCTTTACCTTTACCCATCCGAACCTCGGTGGGCTTCGACGTGACCGGGGTATCCGGGAAAATCCGGATCCAGACACGGCCCTGACGCTTCATGTGACGGGTCAGGGCGCGGCGTGCTGCCTCGATCTGACGTGCGGTCACGCGCTCGGGCTCCGTGGCCTTGAGGCCATAGGTGCCGAAGTTGAGGTCCGAGCCGCCCTTGGCGACGCCATGAATGCGCCCCTTGAACTGCTTGCGGAATTTCGTGCGTTTCGGTTGAAGCATTTTTCTGTCTCCTTACCGGTCGCGACGACCGCCGCCCGCACCGCGGGGGGCCGGACCGTCCTGAAGCTCCTGCGCCTTCCGGTCGCGTGCCGACGGATCATGCTCCATGATCTCGCCTTTGAAGATCCAGACCTTGATGCCGATGATGCCGTAGGGCGTCGTGGCTTCGGAGTGCGCATAGTCGATGTCGGCCCGCAGGGTGTGCAGGGGCACACGGCCCTCGCGATACCATTCGGTCCGTGCGATTTCGGCACCGCCCAGACGGCCCGCGACGTTGACCCGGATACCCAGGGCCCCCATGCGCATGGCGTTCTGCACGGCACGTTTCATCGCGCGACGGAAGCTGACCCGGCGTTCCAGCTGCTGCGCGATGGACTCGCCGACCAGCTGGGCGTCAAGTTCCGGCTTGCGGACTTCGACGATGTTCAGGTGCAGCTCGCTGTCGGTCATCTTCGCCAGCTTCTTGCGCAGCGTCTCGATGTCCGCGCCTTTCTTGCCGATGATGACACCGGGACGGGCCGTGTGGATCGTGACGCGGCACTTCTTGTGCGGACGCTCGATGATCACGCGGGCCACGCCGGCCTGCTTGCATTCCTTGGCGATGAACTCACGGATGCGGATGTCTTCCAGCAGAAGATCACCGTAATCCTTGGTGTCGGCGTACCAGCGGCTGTCCCAGGTGCGGTTCACCTGCAGGCGCATGCCGATCGGATTGACTTTCTGACCCATCAGGCTTGCTCCTCGATCTGACGCACCTTGATGGTGAGTTCGCTGAACGGTTTGATGATCCGGCCATACCGGCCACGTGCCCGGGGACGGCCGCGCTTCATCGTCAGGTTCTTGCCAACGTAGGCCTCGGCCACGACGAGTTCATCCACATCCAGGTTGTGGTTGTTCTCGGCGTTCGCGATGGCGGACTGAAGGCATTTCTTCACGTCCTCGGCGATCCGCTTCTTCGAGAAGGTCAGGTCCGTCAGGGCCTTTTCCACCTTCTTGCCACGGATCATCGCGGCGACCAGGTTCAGTTTCTGCGGGCTGGTGCGAAGCATGCGGGTCTTGGCCATCGCTTCGTTGTCAGCCACGCGGCGGGGGTTCTTGTCCTTGCCCATGACTTACTTCCGCTTCGCTTTCTTGTCAGCCGCATGGCCATAATAGGTCCGCGTCGGCGAGTACTCACCGAACTTCTGACCGATCATGTCCTCGGAGACGTTGACGGGGATATGCTTCTGGCCGTTGTAGACGCCAAACGTCAGGCCCACGAACTGGGGCAGGATCGTCGAGCGGCGCGACCAGATCTTGATGACTTCATTGCGGCCCGACTCGCGCGAGGCTTCGGCTTTCTTCAGCACATAAGCGTCGACGAAGGGGCCCTTCCAAACAGAACGTCCCATGTCTTAACGGCCCTTCTTGCGAGCGTGACGCGAGCGGACGATATACTTGTCCGTCGCCTTGTTCTTACGGGTCTTGGCACCCTTGGTCGGCTTGCCCCAGGGCGTGACCGGGTGACGACCACCCGAGGTCCGGCCTTCACCACCGCCGTGGGGGTGGTCGATCGGGTTCATGACGACACCGCGGACGCTCGGGCGGATGCCCTTGTGGCGCATGCGGCCGGCCTTGCCGTAGTTCTGGTTGCTGTTGTCGGGGTTCGACACGGCGCCGACGGTGGCCATGCATTCCTGGCGCACCATCCGCAGCTCGCCCGAGGACAGGCGGATCTGCGCGTAGCCGCCATCGCGGCCGACGAACTGGGCATAGGTGCCCGCGGCGCGTGCGATCTGGCCGCCCTTGCCGGGCTTCAGCTCGATGTTGTGGACGATGGTGCCGATCGGCATGCCGCTGAAGGGCATCGCGTTGCCCGGCTTGATGTCGACCTTCTGGCCGGCGACGACCTTGTCACCGATGCCGAGGCGCTGCGGGGCCAGGATATAGGCCTGCTCGCCATCGTTGTACTGGATCAGCGCGATGAAGGCGGTGCGGTTCGGGTCATATTCGATCCGGACAACGATACCGTCCACGTCGTACTTGGTGCGTTTGAAATCGACGATCCGATAGAGGCGTTTCGCCCCGCCGCCCTTGCGGCGCATCGTGATCCGTCCGGTGTTGTTCCGGCCGCCGTTCTTCGTCAGACCCTCGGTGAGGGCTTTGACGGGGCGTCCTTTCCAGAGCTCCGAACGGTCGATCAGCACCAGCCCGCGCTGGCCCGGCGTCGTCGGCTTATACGACTTGAGTGCCATGCTTTCTGTCTTCCGTTTAGCAGTGCCAGGCGTTTGCGCCCGGCTATGTTTAAGGCCCCCCGAAGGTGACCGGATGTATAGGGCCCCGAAGGTCCCCGGCTAGAGCGGTGGCCCCGTGTCCCGGACATGATCCGGGACCTCCTGGCCACCCTGCCCCGGGGTCAGACCCTGGGGCTGCGGTCACGATGGACCGCAAAAGCAGAGCCCCGGACGAATCCGGGGCCTTGCGGATGGGGTCGTGTACGGGATGGGTGGTAGCAGGTCAAGGGCCCGGAACCATGCAATGCCACGGAAATGACCTGTCGCGCCGCTGCGCCTGCCACCCCCTTGCCCAAGTTGCCGCCCAAGCTTCGAAATGCATTATGGATCACCCAGACAAGCCGAGGAAAACATGCGTGTCATCCAGCCAAAAGGCAATCGCGGCAGCCTCAAATGGCTACAGCTCGCCGTAAACGAAACCCCTCACCTGCTTCAACCCGCCGGATTGCCCCAGATCGCCTGGCTGTCTCCGCTCGCCTCGGATGACTACGCCGAATATCGCGACGGCGCGTTTCTGGAACGCCTCGGTCTGGCGCACCTGACGGCGCCCCTGAAAGAGTTCTGGCCGCAGCGAGGGCCGCAATGGGATGCGCTCGGCACGATCGGTTCCGCGCCCGTGCTGGTCGAGGCCAAGGCCCATGTGCGCGAGTTCCTCTCGCCCGCCACCCAGGCCGGCCCCGAGTCACGGGCACAGATCGCCACCGCCTTTGGCATGGTTCAGGCCGACCTGGGCATTGCCGCCCCCTGCGACTGGACCCGGATCTATTATCAATATGCCAACCGCGTTGCGTTTCTGTGGTGGCTCAGGTCACAGGGCATCGACGCGAAACTGCTCTTTGTCAGCTTCCTCAACGACACCGAAATGAACGGCCCGGCCGCCGGAGAAACCTGGGATGCGATGTTCGCCGCGGCGAATTACGCACTGGGCCTGACCGGCGCAAAGGACCTGATGCGGCACGTCCATCACGTCATGCCCGACGTCATGACGATCCCAGAACCCGTGGCCTGACACCCCCCGAAACAGAAAAGGCCCCCGCGATCCGCGGGGGCCTTTCGATGCCGACAAAGGCGATCTCAGAGACCGGTGGTCACGTCGATCGTGTTGCCCTCTTCGAGGGTCACATAGGCCTTCTTGACGTCCTTGCGCGAGCCGAGCTGGCCGCGGAAGCGTTTGACCTTGCCCTTGGTGATGGTCGTGTTCACGGCCTTCACCTTGACATTGAAGAGGGCCTCGACGGCCTCCTTGATCTGCGGCTTGTTCGCGTCGATCGCCACTTCGAAGACAACCGCGTTGGCATCGGATGCCATGGTCGCCTTTTCGGTGATGACCGGCTTGCGGATCACGTCGTAATGTTCTGCCTTCGCGCTCATTTCAGTCGAGCCTCCAGTGCTTCGACACCCGCCTTGGTGAGCACCAGGGTGTCACGCTTGAGGATGTCATAGACGTTCGCGCCCATCGAGGGCAGGACATCCAGGCCTTCGATGTTGGCCGCGGCGCGGGCAAAGCCCTCGTTCACGGTTGCGCCGTCGATGATCAGCGCGCGCTTCCAGCCCAGGCTCTTGACCTGCTTGGCCAGCGCGGCGGTCTTGCCCTCGGACTCGGCGGACTCGATGATGACCAGCGAGCCTTCCTTGACCTTGGCCGACAGCGCGTGCTTCAGGCCCAGCTTGCGGAATTTCTTCGGCAGGTCATGGCCGTGGCTGCGCGGGGTCGGGCCCTTGTAGACGCCGCCGTGACGGAAGATCGGGGCCTTCTTGGACCCGTGGCGTGCGCCGCCGGTGCCCTTCTGGCGATAGATCTTCTTGGTCGAGTAGCTGACTTCGGACTTGGTCAGCACCTTGTGGGTGCCGGCCTGCGCCTTGTTGCGCTGCCAGCGGACCACGCGGTGCAGAATGTCCGCACGCGGCTCCAGGCCGAAGATCTCGTCGCCGAGATCGACGGAACCGGCTGCGGAGCCGTCCAGGTTGATCACGTCGAGTTTCATTCTTCGCCTTCCTTCTTCTCGGGTGCGGCGGCGCCGTCATCGGACTTGTCAGCCTCGATCGACGCTTCGGCTTCCTTCAGCGCGGCTTCCTCGGCGGCGGCCTGCTCGGCGGCGGCGGCTTCCTCGGCTGCCTTGGCTTCGGCTTCGGCTGCAGCTGCGGCCTCCTCGGCTGCCTTGCGGGCTTCCTCGGCGGCGGATTTCAGCGCGGCGGGCAGGATCGCGTTCTCGGGGAACGGCTTCTTCACGGCGTCCTTCACCGTGACCCAGCCACCTTTCGAACCGGGGACGGCGCCCTTGACCATGATCAGGCCGCGCTCGCTGTCGGTGCGCACAACCTGCAGGTTCTGGGTGGTCACGCGGGCTGCGCCCATGTGGCCTGCCATCTTCTTGCCCTTGAACACCTTGCCGGGGTCCTGACACTGGCCGGTCGAACCGTGCGAACGGTGCGAGATCGACACGCCGTGCGAGGCGCGCAGACCGCCGAAGTTGTGCCGCTTCATCGAACCGGCAAAACCTTTACCGATCGAGGTGCCCGACACGTCGACGAACTGACCTTCGAAGTAATGGTCGGCGGTGATCTCCTCGCCGACCGCGATCAGGTTGTCGGGGTCGACGCGGAATTCCGCGACCTTGCGCTTGGGTTCGACCTTGGCGGCGGCAAAATGGCCGCGCATGGCCTGGCTGGTGCGTTTCGCCTTGGCCGAGCCTGCGCCCAGCTGAACGGCGGTATAGCCATGGGCATCGGCGGTGCGCTGCGCCACGACCTGCAGGCCGTCGAGCTGCAGCACGGTCACGGGGACCTGCTTGCCGTCTTCCATGAACAGGCGGGTCATGCCCACCTTCTTGGCGATGATTCCGGAACGGAGCATCAGTGGACCCTCCTTACACCTTGATCTCGACATCCACGCCGGCGGCGAGGTCGAGCTTCATCAGCGCGTCCACCGTCTGCGGGGTCGGTTCCACGATATCGAGCAGCCGCTTGTGGGTGCGGATCTCGAACTGGTCGCGGGATTTCTTGTCGATGTGGGGGCCACGGAGAACCGTGAACTTCTCGATCTTGTTCGGCAGCGGGATCGGGCCACGGACCTGGGCGCCGGTGCGCTTTGCCGTGTTCACGATTTCCTGCGTGCTGGCGTCCAGCACGCGGTAATCGAATGCCTTCAGCCGGATGCGGATGGTTTGGCCTGACATGTCAATTCAGCCTTCTTCGGCGTTTGAGTTGAGAGGAGGAAGCCGGACCACCCGGCCCCCTCGTCGAACCCGCTTCGGGCGGGACTGGCGAAACGGCCCCGGATTGGTCCGGGGCCCTTTCGGGCTGTCCTGCCCTGTTATTGCTGCCCCGGGGTGCGGGGCGGGACGGGCGGCCCGGGGGCCGCCCCTTTCTTGACCAGACGGGTTCGCCGTGCGAGCCGCGTCTTACTTCAGGATCTTGGAGACCACGCCCGAGCCGACGGTCCGGCCGCCTTCACGGATGGCGAAGCGCAGCTTCTCTTCCATCGCGATCGGGGCGATCAGCTCGACTTCGAACTT
>NZ_WNXQ01000004.1 GCF_009789075.1 Pseudooceanicola pacificus | reverse complement strand
GTTCAGCTCGCGCTCGCTCATGATCAACATTCCCACGGACACACTCCAATCCTGCTTGATCAACAGGGAAGTGTGACATTTCTACTTTGCAGATGTGGGACATTTTAACTTTGCGCGTACAGCCGCATTTCTAATAATCATGATTATGTCACAAATAATCTCTGAGCGACCACGATCCACTGCACAGGGCCGCGGCCTTTGCGCGGCAACAGCTGGTAAAGGCGGCTCCCACGGGCATCGTGGGGTCTGTTGCCCCTCCGGATCGGTTGCACTGAAACAGCGCGCTGACGCGGGCCGAACCGGCCGATCTGCTGCACCTTCTGGCGGGCCATGCGCAACGCATGGGCTCTTCAGCGGCGCATGGTGTCGAGGACGGCGCCCTTACAAGCACCCCGGCATTGACCTGAGGCGGCGGCCCCATGTCTTCCTCTCGGCTATCGCCCCCACAGCACTCGTCATCTGCCGGTCCTCAATCCCGGCCCTAGCCGTTGGGAAACAACACGCGGAAATTGTCGGCCTGTATGGCGACGTGGTTCCAGACGGCATTGCCTGCCCCCTCCGCATCGCCGGCAAACAACGCCGCCACGATGGCCTCGTGTTCCTCAAAGGATTGCGACACCCGGTTGATCGAGCGGAGCTGCAGGCGGCGGTAGGGTTGCAAGCGGCGGTGCAAGGCCGTGGCCTGCTGTTCCAGGAACGGATTGCCGCTGGCCCGGTAGAGCGCCTGGTGGAAGGCCTCGTTCTCGTAATAATAGGCATCCGTCCCGATATCCCGCGCGGTCCGGCAGGCCTCGTGCGCCGCCTGGATTCGCGCGCGATCGTCTTCGGTCATGTGCCTGGTTGCCAGACGAACGGCCAGAAATTCCAGCCCCGCCATCATTTCGAACATGTTCACCAGCTCGGTCGGAGAATTTTCCCGCACCACCGTGCCGCGCCGTTCGCGCACTTCGACAAGGCCCGTCTCATGCAGTTGTCGAAGCGCTTCGCGTACCGGTGTGCGCGACACTCCATATTGTTCCGCAAGCACTTTTTCCTCCAGCCGCTCACCTGGAGAAAACTTGCCGGACAGGATCGCTTCCTCGATCTGATCCCGCAGAGTGTTCTTCTTTGACATGATGCAAGACACCTCTCAATGTGTGCTTGTCTGCTTCTCGTGCATACAAGGGATTGACGCGCGCACACAAACGCTTTTACCAATCCTACATTCGGTGCCGGTTGGAAGCAATTCGCACCAGTCCGAGGAAGGCCGCGGCAAAAAGCCGAGGTAGACCCATTGGGAGGATAAACCGTTGAAATTCATGAAAACCGCCAGCTTGGCGGCACTGATGACCTGCGCGTCGTTCGGACTTGCGCAGGCTGAAAGCGTGCTGAAGATCCGCGATGTCGGGGATATCCAGCAGATGGACCCCCTGCTGAGCACCAACTACCCCATGCGCGACATGTCCTACCTGATCTGGGACACCCTGTTTGCCGTTGACGCCAATTTCGAAGTCCAGCCGCAGATGGTTGGCGACTATTCGGTCAGCGACGATGGCAAGACCTATGAATTCACGCTGCGCGACGGGCTGATGTTCCATGACGGCGCGGCGGTCACCACGGCCGATGTCATCGCCTCGATCGAGCGCTGGATGTCGAAGGACAGCCTGGGCCTGCAGATCAAGAAGCGTCTCGACAAGATCGAAGCCATTGACGACACCTCCTGGCGGATCGTGCTGACCGAACCCTTCGGCCAATTGCTGAACGGTCTGGGCCGCATGACCGCCTACCCGCTTTTCATCATGCCCGAACGCCTGGCCAAGACGCCCATCGGGGAAAAGCTGCCCGACCTGACCGGCTCTGGCCCGTTCAAACTGGCGGACTGGCAGCCCGGCGTGGTCTTCGCGGTCGAGAAATTCGACGACTACGCGCCGCGCGACGAACCCCCCAGCAACCTGGCCGGTGGCAAGCTGGCCAAGGTGGACCGGATCGAACGCCTCACCATTCCCGACGGCATGAGCGCGCTGAACGCACTGCTGGCCGGCGAAATCGACATGCTGACCGGCGTTCCCTATGACGCCATCGCCCTGCTCGACGGGGACGACAGCATCGAATACGGCCCCCGCCCGATGCTGGGCCAAAGCGTTCAGATCGTCCTGAACCACACCCAGCCTCCGCTGGACAACATCAAGGTGCGCCAGGCCGTGCAACTGGCGCTCAGCCAGGAAGCCTTCATGCTGACCCTGCTGGGCGATCATGACGAGCTTTACGAGATCTGCCCGTCGATCTTCATGTGCGGTGCGCCCTATGCGACGGACGTGAACAGCGAACGCTACATGACCGAGGACTACGAAGGCGCCAAGGCGCTGCTGAAAGAGGCAGGATATGACGGCACGCCGATCACCTTTCTGCACCCCACCGACCAGCAGTTCCAGCGCGACATGGGCATCGTCCTGATCGACAAGCTGCAAAAGGGCGGCTTTGTCGTCGACGACCGCCAGATCGACCTGGCGACCATGTTCTCGCGCCGCAACAACAACGGGCCGGTGGCCGAGGGCGGCTGGAACATGTTCCTGACCGCATTCGGCGGCGATGCGATGATGGATCCCCTGACCAACCCCTATGTCACGGGCGCCTGTGAAAACGCCTTTGTCGGCTGGCCCTGCGACGAGGAACTGCAAGCCAACTGGAACGAGTTCCTGCTGGCGGGCGATGCCGAGGCACGCAAGGCGGCCGCGGTGAAAATCCAGGACCGCTCGAACGAGATCGTGACCTTCGTGCCGATGGGCCAGTACTCCGGCGTCTCCGCCTGGAGCAGCAAGCTCGACGGCCTGATCCAGAGCCCGCTGCAGGTCTACTGGAACATCGAAAAGTCCGAATAACCTCCCCCTCAACTGCGGCGGGCCGGCCCTTGTGACCGGCCCGTCTTTTCAGGAGGCACCATGAATTCCTTCGTTTTCAAACGGCTTCTGTCGGTCGTTCCCGTTGTCCTTGTTGTCCTGGTCACCGTGTTCCTGCTCCTGCACATCGGCCCCGGCGATCCCGCCGCGATGATTGCCGGAGAAAACGCGACACGCGAACAGATCGAAGAAATCCGCCAGCGCCTGATGCTTGACCGGCCCCTGCTGGAACAGCTCTGGCTGTACCTCGGGAATGTCGCCTCGCTCAATTTCGGGGAATCCGTCTATTCCGGCTTTCCGGTGATGTCGCTGATCCTCCAGCGGGTCGAGCCGACCGCGATCCTGGCGATCTACACCATGGTCCTGTCCATCCTGATCTCCATTCCGATGGGGGTCTGGGCCGCCTGGCGCGCCGGCACCACGCTGGACCGCGCGCTGGTCATCGCCTCGGTCATCGGGTTTTCCGTGCCGGTCTTCGTGATCGGCTATGCCCTGGTCGAGATCTTCGCCCTGCGGCTGCGCTGGTTTCCCGTGCAGGGGTACAAGTCCCTGGCCGACGGTTTCCTGGCCTGCATCCGCAGCCTGACCCTGCCCGCGATCACACTGGCCTTCCTGTTTTCGGCGCTTGTGGCGCGCATCGCCCGGGCGACCATGCTCGAAGTGCTGTCCGAGGATTACATCCGCACCGCCCGCGCCAAGGGCGCGCGCAACCGGCGGGTGCTGATCGTCCATGCGCTCAAGAACATCGGCGTGCCGGTGGTGACGGTGATCGGGACCAGCTTTGCAGCGCTTCTGGGCGGGGTCGTGATCACGGAATCGGTGTTCAACATCCCCGGCATGGGACGGCTGACCGTCGATGCGATCCTGACCCGGGACTATCCTGTGGTGCAGGGCGTGCTGATCTCTTTTTCCTTCGTGCTGATCGCGATCAACCTGCTGGTCGATCTGTCTTATGCGCTCTTTGATCCGAGGGTTCGCCAATGAGTGTCGCAAGCATCACTGCACCCGGCAAACGCGGGCCCGAATGGCTGACGATCCCGGTGTGCATCAGTCTGTTCTTCCTGCTGATGATCCTGGGCATGGCCGTCTTCGGGCCGATGATCCTGGGCAATGGCAACGAGCTGAACCCCATGATGCGGCTCAAGCCGCCCAGTGCCGAGGCCTGGTTCGGCACCGACAACCTGGGCCGCGACATCTTTGCCCGCACGGTGTCGGGGGCGCGCAACTCGGTCATCGTCGGGGTCACCACCGCCGCGCTGGTGCTGCTGGTGGGCGGGGCGCTTGGCGTGATCGCCGGGTATTTCCACTGGGCCGACATGGTGCTGATGCGGGTGGCCGATGGGCTCATGGCGATCCCCGGCATCCTGCTGGCCATTGCGCTGGTGTCGCTGCTGGGGGGCGGGCTGGTGACGGTGATCATCGCGATTGCCGTGCCCGAGATCCCGCGTACCGCCCGGCTGCTGCGCAGCGTGGTGCTGTCGATCCGCGAACTGCCCTTTGTCATGGCCTCGGTCTCGGTCGGTTCGGCCACGCACAAGATCATCCTGCAGCATATCGTGCCCAATGCCATCGGCGCGCTGATGGTGCAGGCCACCTATGTCTGCGCCGCCGCGGTGCTGAGCGAAGCGGCGCTGAGCTTCCTCGGCGTCGGCACGCCACCGGATGTGCCAAGCTGGGGCAACGTGGTGGCCAGCGGCAAGGATTACTTCCGCCTGGCGCCCTGGATCATCGCATTTCCGGGCATCATGCTGTCGATCCTCGTGCTTTCGATCAATATCCTGGGCGATCAGCTGCGCGATCAGCTTGACCCGCGCCTGACAAAGAGACGGCCATAATGACACAACCCTTTCTCAGCGTGCGCAACCTGTCGGTCAGCTTCGGCGCCAATGGCGAGGCAAAGGTGGTGAACGGCGTCTCTTTCGACCTCGAAGCGGGCAAGACCCTGTGTCTTGTCGGGGAATCCGGGTCCGGCAAGAGCGTGACGGCGACCTCTCTGATGGGTCTGCACCCGGCCAAGACCACCCGGATCACCGCCGACCGGATGGAGCTGGACGGCATCGACCTGTTGTCCTGCGACGAGGCGCGGTTCGCCGAGCTGCGCGGCACCAAGATGGCGATGATCTTTCAGGATCCGATGTCCTCGCTCAACCCGGCGCTGACCATCGGTTTCCAGCTGCGCGAAGCGGTGTTCCTGCACGAAAACCTCAGCCGCGCGGATCAGGATGCCCGGGTGCTGGAGGTCCTGCAGCGGGTGCGCATTCCCGATCCCGAACGGCGGATGACGTCCTATCCGCACGAGCTGTCGGGGGGCATGCGCCAGCGGGTGATGATCGCCATGGCGCTGATCTGCCGGCCCAAGCTGCTGATCGCGGATGAACCGACAACCGCGCTGGACGTGACGGTGCAGGCCCAGATCCTCTGGCTGCTGGGGGAATTGCAGCGCGAATTCGGCACCGCCATCATCTTCATCACCCACGACCTGGGCGTGGTGGCCGAGATCGGCGATGACGTGGCGGTCATGTATGCCGGGTCGCTGGTCGAAAAGGGCAGCGTCTTCGATATCTTCGACCGGGCGTCGCACGGCTATACCGCCGGGCTGCTGTCGGCCACGGCCGAGTTTCACCCCGGCCAGACGGCCAGCAAGCGCCTGGTGGAGATCCCCGGATCCCTGCCGCAGTTCTCGAACCTGCCGCAGGGCTGCAACTTTGCCGACCGCTGCGCCTTTGCCGCGCCGTCCTGCCTGGACCGCACGCCCGACTGGCGCGAGGTCGCGCCGGGGCATGTCACCAGCTGCGACCAGCCGGTCGGCGCCTTCGACGCCCCGAAAAAGGAGACGGCACGATGAGCCGGGACATGGTGATGCAGACCCGCGACCTGGTGCGGCACTTCCCCATCGGGGGCAAGCAGAAGGTCCATGCGGTCAACGGCGTGTCGATGGAGATCGCGGCCGGCGAAACCCTTGCGCTTGTCGGGGAAAGCGGCTGCGGCAAATCCTCCTTTGCGCGGCTGATCATGGGGCTGGACCGGCCGGATTCCGGTTCTGCCCGGTTGCTGGGACAAGAGCTGACGCAGCTGCGCGGCGCGGGGCTGCACGCGCATCGCAAGGCGGTGCAGATGATCTTTCAGGATCCGACCTCCTCGCTCGACCCGCGCTGGACGGCCGAGGCCATCGTCCGCGAGCCGCTGGACAATTACAAGGTCGGCACGCCCGACGAGCGCCGCGCCAGGGTGCTGGACCTGCTGGACCGGGTCGGGCTGGGCGCGCATTACGCCGAACGCTACCCGCACGAGATGTCGGGCGGACAGAGGCAGCGCCTTGGCATCGCCCGCGCGCTGGCGCTGGAACCCCGCCTGCTGGTCGCGGACGAGCCGGTTTCCGCGCTCGACGTGTCCATCCGCGCGCAGGTTCTGAACCTGCTCTGCGATCTGCGGGACGAGATGAACCTGTCGCTCCTGTTCATCTCGCATGACATCGGCGTGGTGTCCCATGTCAGCGACCGGGTGGCGGTCATGTACCTCGGGCGGGTGATCGAGACGGGCAAGACCTTCGATGTGCTCAACAACCCGAAACATCCCTATACCAGCGGTCTGCTCGAAGCGGTGCCGCGCCCGCATCCCTCGCAGCGCCGCGAACGCGCGCCGCTGGACGGGGATCCGCCCAGCCCGATCCATCTGCCGCAGGGCTGTGCCTTCCGCGACCGCTGCCCCGTGGCGATGGAGGTCTGCGGCCGCTTCACGCCCGCGCTGAAACCCGACGCCGAAGGGCGCATCGTGGCCTGCCACCATGCCAATCCCGTCAAACCCGAGCTAGAGCCCACCCATGTATAAAGCGCCCGAAGACATCCGGACCAACCGCTTCGAAGACGACGTCACCGGCCTGCTGACCCGGCTGTCACGGGGCGGGTTGCCCGAGCGGCCGATTGCCTTTTACGGCTCGTCCTCGTTCCGGCTCTGGCCATCGGTGAACCGCGATCTCGGTTCGCTCGACATCGTGAACCTCGGCTTTGGCGGCGGCACCTACCTGTCGGGGCTGCATTACTTCGACACGCTTCTGGCGCCACTGAACCCGGCCAAGGTGGTGCTCTATTTCGGCGAGAACGACATCGCCAATGACGGGCTCACCGGGGCATCGGCCTTTGCCAATTTCCTGAAGCTGCAGGACCGGATCGGCACCGCCTTTCCCCAGGCGCAGCTGTTCGTGCTGGAAACCAAGCAAAGCCCGACGCGCTGGATCTATGCCGATGAGGTCGACACCCTGAACGCGTTGCAGCGCGAGTGGTGCGAAGGCCGCCCGGACGCCCGTTTCGTGGCAACCTCTGCCGGGCTGATCGGCGAGAATGGCCGGCCCATCGGGCGGTATTACGAGGGCGACTTCATCCATCTGAACGCCTCTGGCTATGCCATCTGGGCGGATATCCTGCGCAGGGAACCCGGCCTTCTGACCTGATCGCCGGGCCGCTGTACGATGCACGGGGCAAGAGGCGCTGCCCCCTGGCCCCTTCGCTTGCCTGCGCCGTGCCTGCGCGTGAGGCCCCGCCCCTGACTGCAGGCCCGTCGAATGACGCGCGACCCCGGCGTGCAAGCCCCGGCGCCCTGTCGCGCGTTTCATGCTGTCGGAGGACATGCCGATCGGGCAGATGATCGCGCGTGAGGCCGAACACAATGCGCGCGATCCCGTCCCACGCCGCGACCGGGTCACGATCATTCCGGTGCCTACCCCGCGCAGCGAACCCACCCGTCCTGTGGCGCGAGACTCGGATGTGGCGCCCCTGCAGGACGCACGGCGCCGGCCCGTCGATCTGGCCGGGGCCCATCGGATGCCCCACGCCCTCGGCGCAGGCGGCCATCATCGCCGGATGATCCTGCCGATTGCCAGGCCGGGGCCGAGCAGTATCGAGCCGCCGGGCATGTCCGGGCTGGCCGTCCCGCCGGAACACCTCCCCCTGCCGAACGGGCCCCTCTCAAGGTTGACGCCGGCGGACCGAGAGAGTATTGCCTTGCTTTCCAACTTTGGTAGTATCATCATACAATAATCTACCAGACGTCCCTCAGGGAACGGGGTGAGGAACGGGTGGCGTCTTATCGCGGCCCGAAAAAGGGAGGAATTCAATGTCCATCACTACTAATTTCACGCGGCTGACCGGCAAGCTCGGCGCATTGGCCCTGGCCGGCGCGGTGTCGTTCGGGCTTGGCTCGGCGGCGCAGGCCGAAACCTTGATCAAGTTCGCGACGGCCCTGTCGGCCGACAGCGGCCTGATGAAGGTGGCCTATGGCCCCTGGATCGACGAGCTCAACGAACGGGCCAAGGGCGAGTTCAGGGTGCAGGCCTTTCCGCCGCCCTTTGCGAATGCGGTGAACGTCTGGAACCGCGTCGTCGACGGGGTGGCCGATATGGGCATCGTCGTGCTGCCGCCGACCGGGCTGCCGTTCACCGGGTCCCATGTGACCACCGTTCCCGGGACCGGTGACAACGTGGTCGCGGGCTCGGTCGCGCTCTGGAAGCTGTACGAGAAGGGCTTGCTGAAGGGCGAATATGACGATGTGAAGCTTCTGAACCTCGTCACCGTGCCGGCCAACGTCTTCATCTCCAAGACCGAGGTCGACAGCATGGACGACGTGAAGGGCATGAAGGTCCGCGCCAATGACAAGAACTCGGCCGCCGCGCTGACCAACCTCGGCGCCTCGCCAATCGCGATCCCGTTCTCGGAAGCCTACCAGGCGCTGTCCAAGGGCGTGGTGCAGGGCGGCGTGGCAAATGGCGTGACCATCGTCGGCTTCAAGCTGGGCGAGGTGACGGGCTATCAGGTCGACAACGTCTTTTTCGGCATGGTTCCGGCCGCCTTCGTGATGAACAAGGATTTCTACGACGGGCTCAGCGACGAGGCCAAGAAGATCCTGGAATCGGTGTCGGGCCTTGAAGGGTCCATCGACAACGGCATGCGCCAGCGGGCCTATGACGAGTCCAACCGCGCCTATCTGGAAGCCGACAAGAACTACCACTTCGTGACACTCTCGGACGTGGAGAAGGCCAAGTGGGACGCCGCCCTCGCCAAGGTGGCTGACCAGTGGGCGGCCGAAACCCCGAACGGCGCGGAAATCCTCAGGGTCTATACCGAGGAATACAAGAAAGCCGCCGCGCAGTACTGAGCTCCGGGTTCGCATGACAGAGGCGGCCGCGTCCGGCGCGGCCGCCTTGATGCGGTTCCGGCATCGCGCCGACAGGGGGAGGAGCGGTCATGATGTCTTCGGACACAGAACGACAGGATGCGGGAACGGCTTCCATGCCCCGGCCCGCGATGCAGGCCCATCCCTATGTCGCCGGGGCCGACGCCGCCCTGGCGGCCCTGAACCGGACCATCGCCTCGGCGGGCGTGGTGCTGATGCTTGCGGTGGCGCTGTTCACCGTCGCCGACGTCATCATCCTGCGCGCGATCTTCAACGCGCCTTTCGCCGGGTCAAACGAAGTCTTCACGATGCTCTTCTCGGTGGCCATCGCGGCGGTGCTGGCCAGCGGCATCTCGGACCGCGCGACACTGCAGATCGACATCCTCGACACCGTGCTGCCGGAACGGGTGGTGAACTGGCTCAGGGCGATCGGCTCGGCCATCTACCTCGTCATGCTGGTCCTGCTGTTCATCGGCATGATCGAACACACGATGACCATGCGCGAGCGCGGCATCATCACGACAATCCTGCAGATGCCGACCTGGCCCTTCATGGCCGCCGTGACGGCGTTGCTGGTGCTCACCATTCCGGCGCAGCTCCTTGTCTTCCTGGACGAGGCGACGCGCCTGCCCGGCCGGTTCGGCGCTGTCGTGATCGCGGCGCTGATCGGCGCGGCGGTCTGCCTGGGCGCGTATTTCGGCGTCCTGTCGCTGCAATCCTATCTGCTTGGCAGCATGCTGACGGCGGCGCTTGGCGTCTTTGTCCTGCTCTGGATCATGATCCTTTTCTTCGTGCCGCTGTCCGCCGCGATGCTGTTCTGCGCGGGGCTGGGGATCACCGGCACCTTCGGCTTCGACACCGCGGTCAACATCGCCGCCTCCGAAACATCGGAGCTGCTGACCAGTGCCGATCTCGCCATCATTCCGCTGTTCCTGATGATGGGCGGCTTTGCCGTGGCAAGCGGCATGTCGGGCGACATCTACCGCTTTGCCCATGCCCTTTTCGCGCCGTTCCGTGGCGGCCTTGCCATGGCGACCGTGGGCGGCTGCGCGGGGTTCGGGGCGCTGACCGGTTCCTCGGTGGCGACCGTCGCCTCCATCGGCGGCGCGGCCTATCCCGAGATGCAGGCGCGCGGATATGCCCGCACCCTCGCCACGGGCAGCATCGCCGCAGGCGGCACGCTGGGGCAGCTCATCCCGCCCTCAACCGCCATCGTGGTCTATGCGCTGCTGGTCGAGGAATCGATTGGCACGATGTATATCGCGGTGCTTGTCCCTGCCCTGCTGACCATCCTGTTCTACATGTCGGCCATCGCGTTGCAGGTCTATTTCAACCCGGCCGCCGCGCCCAGCCGGTCCGCCTGGGACCGGGCCGAACTCTGGGGTTCGCTTCTGGCCTGCGGGCCGGCGATCCTGCTGTTCGCGCTGGTGATCGGGGGCATCTTCTTCGGCATCTTCACCGCGACCGAGGCCGCGGCGGTCGGCGCCATCCTGGCCTTCCTCGTCGCGCTCTGGCGCGGCAAGCTGTCGGGCGGGTCCTTCTGGCGGGTCGCATCCGAGACGACGCGATCGACCTCGATGATCTATTTCGTGATCATCGGGGCGCTTGTCATCACCTTCTTCATGGCCTCGACCGGCGTCGCGCCGGTGGTGACGGGCTATCTGCTGAACACCGGCCTGCCCCCTCTCGTCATCCTGTTCCTGATTGCCATCCTCTTCGTGCTGCTTGGCAGCGTGATGGATTCGATGACGATCATGATGATCACCGCCTCGACCATGGCGGGCGTCATCACCGGGCTTGGCTACGATCAGGTCTGGTGGGGCATCGTGATGGTCATGCTGGTGGAGCTTGGCGTGGTGACGCCGCCCTTCGGGCTGAACCTCTTCGTGATGAAGAGCGTCGCGCCGGATGCCAAGCTGTCCGAAGTCTATCGCGG
Source organism: Pseudooceanicola pacificus (assembly GCF_009789075.1). GTDB lineage: Bacteria > Pseudomonadota > Alphaproteobacteria > Rhodobacterales > Rhodobacteraceae > Pseudooceanicola > Pseudooceanicola pacificus. Next base: position 402,703 of record NZ_WNXQ01000004.1, on the reverse strand, counting down.
CGTGATGCCCTTCGTTCTGGCCGACGTGATCAAGATCGCCCTGCTGATCCTGATCCCCGGGCTGACGCTGTGGCTTCCCTCGCTGGGACAATGACGGCCTGGGGCCGGGAAGGACGGATGACATGAACCTCGCCGACACGTTTTCGGTCGCGGGCCGGGCCGCCATCGTCACCGGCGGGGCAAGCGGGCTTGGCCTGGCCTTTGCCGAAGTGCTGGCGGCGCATGGCGCCTCTGTCACCCTGCTCGACATGGACGCGGCGGCGCTGGAGCGCGAGGTCACCCGGCTGGTGGCCGAAGGGCACGACGTGCAGGGCGCGCAGCTGGACGTGACCGACCGCGCCGCGCTCGACGCGGCCTTTGACGCGGTGGCCGGCCGGCAGGGGCGGCTCGACATCGTCTTCGCCAATGCCGGGATCGACCCCGGCCCGGGCTTTGCCACCCTCTCCCCCGCCGGCGAAAGGGTCGACGCGCATCGCATCGAGGCGGCAGAGGACGCGCCCTGGCTGAAGGTCGTCGACCTGAGCCTGAACGCCGTGTTCTACTCGATCCGGGCCGCGGCGCGCCACATGCGGCCAAGGGGGACGGGCAGCATCGTCGTCACCACCTCGGTTTCGGCCCTGCGCCCCGCGCCGGCGCTGAACGCAAGCTATGCCGCCGCCAAGTCCGGTGCCGCGCAGCTGGTCCGCGCCGCGGCAATCGAGCTGGCGCAGGACAATGTCCGCGTCAACGCCATCGCGCCCGGCCCCTTCGTGACCAATATCGGTCAGGGTCATATCCGCGATCCCGAGGTTCAGAAACGCTTTGCCGCGGGCGTTCCGATGGGGCGTGTGGCCTTGCCGGATGAGGTGAAGCCGCTTGCGCTCTACCTCGCCTCGGATGCGTCCTCTTTTGTCACCGGCCAGCAGATCGCCATCGACGGCGGCGCGTCGCTCCCCGCCGCGCGGTTCTGATGGCGGGCCCGCTCAGCGGTCGCGTGGCCCTTGTCACCGGGTCCGATGCGGGGCTGGGCCTCGACATAGCGCAGGACCTGGCCACGGCAGGCGCGCGGGTCGTGCTGACCGGGATCGCTGCGGACGAGGCAGGCAGGGGGATCGCCGCCGATCTCGCCCGCAAGGCAGGGGTTCAGACCCTGTTCCACCCCGCCGACCTGCGCGACCTGGCCGCCATCGAGCGGCTGGTCGCGGCGGCCGAGGACCGGTTCGGCGGCATCGACATCCTGATCAACAACGCGGTGGTGCGCCATTTCCACCCGGTCGAGGAATACAGCCCGGCGGAATGGGACCTTGCGCTTGCCGTCAACCTTTCGGCGCCGTTCCATCTGGCCCGCCTGCTGGTTCCGGGCATGAAGCGGCGGGGATGGGGGCGGATCGTCAACCTTTCGTCGATCTACGGCCAGCGGGGCGCTGCCAACCGCGTCGACTATGTCACCACCAAGACGGGACTGCTGGGGATGACCCGCGCGCTTGCCGTGGAACTGGCGCGCACGGGGATCACCTGCAACGCGGTCAGCCCCGGCACCCTGCCCACCGGGGCCATCCTGGACAGGATCGCCGCGCAGGCGCGCGCCGAGGGGATCGGGATGGAGGAGGCCCAGGCCGCATATCTGATCGGGCGCAACCCGACGGGCCGTTTCGTGGGCACCGCGGCGGTTTCGGCGATGATCCGTCTGCTCTGCTCGCCCGCCGGCGATGACATTACGGGCGCGACCCTGCCGGTGGACGGCGGCTGGTCGGCCGCCTGACCCGCCATGCTTGCAGGCCATTTCAACGAACCGGGAACACTGATATTGTATGATTATGCAACCATAGGCCGGAAGATCACGTGAGCCAGACCACACCCGCCAAGTTTGAAATGAAGGCCGAACGTGTCGCGGCCCCCCTGCGCCATACCGTCACCGAAAACATCCGGAACGCGATAGCCCTGGGTCATTTCGTGGGGGGCCAGCGCCTGCCGGAACGCGAATTATGCGAACTCACCGGGGTCAGCCGCACCCTTGTGCGCGAGGCGCTGCGCCAGCTCGAAACCGAGGGGCTGATCGACATCGTGCCCCATCGCGGGCCAATCGTGGCCCGGCTGACCAGGAAACAGGCCGAGGATCTCTATCGCGTGCGCGAAGAGCTCGAAGGGCTGGCGAGCGAGCTTTTTGCCGAAAGCGCGGATGACGAGGCCCGCGCGCGGCTGAAAGTGGCGTTCGAGCAGATCAAGGCGGCGGTCCACACCACCGACCGGCTGGTGCGGCTGGAGGCCAAGAACAACTTTTACGCCTGCCTCTTCGAAGGGTCGGGCAACACCGCGATCGGGCCGAGCCTGGGCTATCTCAACTCCAAGGTCGTCCTTCTGCGGGCGACATCGCTGCAGCAGGCGGGCCGGCTGGAGGAGTCGGTGAAAGAAATCGGCGCGGTCGTGGACGCGATGATGGTCCGCGACGGGAAAACCGCACGCCGCCTGGCGGTGGAACATGTCCGCAACGCCGCCGCGGTGGCCCTCAAGAACATGCCCGGCTGACCCCCCCGGCAGGACGGTGGGCAAACCGCCGACCGGGGCGCGGCATTTTCCGTTTTAGGATTGTGTTACGGTAATACCCATACTATCCATACTCTTGACGCCGTTCCACCTGTTGGCCCGATCCGACCCCGTGGCGCGGAGATGTCGAGGCAGCAGGAGAGGGAGGACGCCATGCAGGAAGAACTTGGCTTTGTCGGTCTGGGAAACATGGGCGCCCCGATGGCGGCACGCATGCAGGCGGCCGGTCTGTCGCTGGTCGTCCATGACACCAACGCCGCCGCGACACAGCGTTTCGTCGACAATGGCGCCACGGCCGTGGACTCGCTGCGCGAGCTGGCGGACCGGGTGGGCACGATCTTCCTGTCTCTGCCGACGCCCGATGTGGTGCGCCGCGTCGCGCAGGGCCTGGAAGGCCGCGCGCTGGTGCGGGTTGTCGACCTGTCGACCACCGGCCCGGAAGCCTCGCGTGCCATTGCCGCCGACCTGGCCGGGCGCAATGTGCGCTGGCTCGACTCTCCGGTCAGCGGCGGTGTCTCGGGCGCCGTGGCGGGCACGATTTCGGTCATGTTCTCGGGCCCGCGTCAGGATTTCGATGACCTGCGCGCGCCCTTCGAGGCGATTGGCAAGCCGTTCTATATCGGCGACAGCGCCGGTCTGGCCCAGACCATGAAGCTGGTGAACAACATGCTGTCCGCCACCGCCATGGCCGTGACGGCCGAAGCCCTGTCGATGGGCGTGCGCTCGGGCCTCGATCCCAAGGTGATGCTGGACGTGATCAATGTCAGCAGCGGGCGCAACACCGCCACGATGGACAAGTATCCCAACCGGGTGCTGACCGGCAGCTTCGACGCGGGCTTCACCACCGGGCTGATGAGCAAGGACGTGCGCCTGTTTGTCGAAACGGCCAAGACACTCGGCCTTGACGTCGCGGCCTGTTCGGCGGTGCTGGCGGAATGGGACAGGGCGCTTGAGGAACTTGGCCCCGACAGCGATTTTTGCCGGATCGCAGAGCTTGCGGAATCGCGCGCCGGGGTCTCCCTTCGGGCGAAGGAGCGCGAAGGGGCATAGGCCCGACCGGGCCGGGAGGAGACCGGATGACCCCTTACGAGATCTACGCGATCCGCTACGGCCACAACGCCAAGGCGACCGTCGCCGGGAATTTCCTGGGCGGCGATCCGCATGACGGGCCGATGCCGATGGATTACTTCATCTGGCTGATCCGCAACGGGTCGCGCAGTTTCGTGCTGGACACGGGCTTTGACGCCGAAATCGCGCGCAAGCGGAACCGCGAGCTGGTGAACGATCCGGGGCAGGCGTTGGCCCGGCTGGGCGTCGATCCGGACTCGGTGGGCGACGTGATCCTGTCGCATATGCATTTCGACCATGCTGGAAACCACGCGCTGTTCCCCCGCGCGCGCTATCACCTGCAGGACAGCGAGATGGCCTATTGCACGGGCCGCTGCATGTGCCACGACGCGATGCGCCACCCGTTCGAGGAAGCCGACGTCGTCGAGATGGTGCGCAAGGTCTATGCCGGGCGCGTCACCTTTCATGACGGAGTGTCTGAACTGGCGCCGGGGCTGGAGCTGCACCACGTGGGCGGCCACAGCATGGGCCTGCAGGTTGTCCGGGTCTGGACCCGGCGCGGCTGGATGGTGCTCGCCTCGGATGCGAGCCACTATTACGCCAACATGGAACAGGGCCGTGCCTTTCCGATCCTGCACAGCCTGGCCGACACGCTTGAGGGCTACAACCGGATCTATGCCCTCGCCACGGATCGCTCCGGCGTCATACCCGGGCACGATCCGCGCAAGATGACGCTTTACCCGCCGGCGGGGCCAGGGGCCGAAGGGGTCGCCATTCGCCTTGACGCCGACCCGACCGACTGACCCGGCGCCGCCCCGCGCAGGCGCGATACCAGCAAAGGAGTACCACATGGAAGATTTCTTCGAGTCGGGTCTGGAAGACCTGTTTGAAGCCGGGCTTGCAAAGCGCAAAGCGACGCTTGGCCCCGAATATGTCGAAAAGAACCTGGCCGCGGCTGACGATTTCTCGCGCCCGTTCCAGCAGGCGATGACCTCGTGGTGCTGGGGCTTCGGCTGGGGGGACGAGACGATCGATGTCAAGACGCGCAGCATGATCAACCTGGCCATGCTGGGCGTGCTGGCCCGCGCGCAGGAGTGGGAGACCCACTGCCGCGGCGCGATCCGCAACGGCGTCTCGAAGGAAGAGATCCGCGCGATCATCCACGTGGTCGCGATCTACGGGGGCGTGCCCTGCGGCGTCGAATGCTTCCGCCTCGCGCGGAAGGTCCTGACCGAGGAAGGCTTGCTCTGATCCGCAAGATCGCCCCGGGTCCGACCGGCCCCGGGTGTGCCACGCAGGCAGTAAGGGAGATATGAAATGGATGACGTCATCATCGTCGGCGGCGGCCCGACCGGGTTCCTGAACGCATTGGGCCTGGCGCGGGCCGGGGTAAAGGTGCGCCTGCTGGAACGCGCGCCGGGCATTCAGGATTCGCCGCGCGCCATGGTCTATCACTGGTCGGTCCTCGACGGGATCGAGAAGCTGGGCATCCTGGACGATGCCTATCGGATCGGGTTCAAGAAGCAGGATTACTGCTATCTCGTGCACAAGACGCAGGAGAAGATCTTTTTCAGCCTGAATGTGCTGGAAGGCCATGTCCGCCACCCGAACAACCTGCATATGGGCCAGAACAAGCTGGCCGAGATCGCGATGGCGCGCCTGTCGAACCATGCGAATGCCAAGGTCGAATTCGACACCAAGGTCACCGGACTGACCCAGGACGCCGAGGGCGTCACGGTCCGCGCCGAGGCACCAGGCGGCCCGGTCGAGCATCGCGCGAAATACGTGATCGGCGCCGACGGGGCCGCCAGCACGGTGCGCGAGTTGCTGGAGCTGCCCTTCGAGGGCATGACCTGGCCCGAACGCTTCGTGGCGACGAACCTCTATTACGATTTCGAGAAGTTCGGTTATGCCCGCTCGATGATGGTGATCGACGACCGGGACGGGGCGATCATCGCCAAGATCGACAATGACGGCCTGTGGCGCTGCACCTATATGGAAGACGCCTCGCTTCCCGAAGAGACCTTCATGGAGCGCCTCCCCGAGGCCTATTCGCGCCTCCTTCCCGGCAACGAGAGCTATGAGGTCAAGCTGGCCAGCCCCTACCGGATGCACCAGCGCTCGGCCCCGACCTTCCGCAAGGGGCGGGTGGTGCTTGCGGGCGACGCAGCCCATGCGACGAACCCGACGGGCGGGCTGGGCCTCACCTCGGGGCTGTTCGACACCTTCGCGCTCTACCCCACGCTTGCGGCGATCATCATGAACGGCGCGACGGACGATGCGCTGGACCGCTGGAGCGCCGAGCGGAAGGACAAGTTCGACAACATCGCCTCGCCCCAGGCGGTAAAGAACAAGCGGATGATCTATCACGCCAATGGCGGAGGCCAGGCGCTGGAGGAGGCGCTGATCGGCATGCGCCAGCTGACGGATCATCCCGACGTGGCCCGGGAACGCGCGATGTTCACCAAGACGCTCGAAACAGCGCCGCCACTGCCCGAAACCGTGTGACGGCGTGCGCCGCACCGGGCGGTTCCCGTCCCAGTGCGGTCCCTGTCCGTCCGTGCGAAAGCAGGCCCATGACCCGATCCTTCCGCCCCGCCGATCTTCACGCCAGCGCAGGCGCAGAGCTGCGCCTTGCCGCGCAGGGGTTCTTCTGGACCGGGGCGCAGCCTGTCGATCTGCCAGGTGGCAAGGCGCTGCGCGGGCAGATGTATGTGGAATACTGGATCCCCTCCGATCTGCGCCACGCCCTGCCCATCGTGATGATCCATGGCGGGGGCGGTCAGGGGCTCGACTATCTCGGCACCGCCGATGGCGGCGAGGGCTGGGTGCACTGGTTCGTCCGGCGCGGCTATGCCGTCTATGTGGTGGACCGCCCCGGTCACGGCCGCGCGCCGCATCACCCGGCGGTGCAGGGCGAGATGGGCCCGCCCCCGGTCGCCGCCTTCATCGAAAAGCTGTTTTCCCGGCCCGAGGCGGAGCCCGGGCAATATCCGAGTGCCGCACTGCACAACCAGTGGCCGGGCAGCGGGCAATTGGGCGATCCGGCGTTCGATACCTTCTTTGCCGGGGCTGGCCCCATGGCCGCCGATATCGGGCAGAGCCACACGGATTGCCAGGCGGCGGGTGCCGCGCTGCTGGACCTGATCGGGCCCGCGATCCTGCTGACCCACAGCGCGGGCGGGCCGACCGGCTGGCTGATGGCGGATGCGCGCCCGGGCCTTGTGGCGGGGATCGTCGCGGTGGAACCCGTGGGTCCGCCCTTTGCCGACCGGCCAAGCGGGCGGCTCGCCTGGGGGATCACCGCCGCGCCGATGACCTTCGACCCGCCCGCCGCGCACCCCGGGGATATCGCGACCGAGGAACGGCCCGCACCGTTCGAGGGCGCGGTGCCCTGTCGCGTCCAGGCCGAACCCGCCCGGCGCCTGCCCAACCTCTGCGGCTTTCCCATCGTGGTCGTGACCGCCGAGGCCTCCTGGATGTCCGCCGACAATCACGGGATGGTCGATTTCCTGGCCCAGGCCGGGGCGGATGTCGCCCATATGCGGCTCGAAGACGAGGGGATCCACGGCAACGGACATGCCATGATGCTGGAGCGGAACAGCCACGAGATCGCCGCCGCAATCGAGCACTGGCTGGTGCGCAACGGCCTGTCCTGACCACGGCCGCCGGAGCAGGACGCCGGACCCGAGGCATGTCGACCCGAACCTGCTGCGGGCCTGCGCGGCCTTCACGACAGCCGGGCGACGGGCGAACACCTGCGGGCCTGCCCCGCACAGCGAGGGAGGAAGCTATGGAGCGCATATTCGTCAAACGGGCCTGGTACATGGTCGCCTGGTCGGACGAGATCGCCGCCGGCGACAAGCACAGGGTCATGGTGATGAACGCGCCGATCGTGCTCTACCGGGACACCGCCGGCAGGCTGGTCGCGCTTGAGGACCGGTGCTGCCATCGCGCAGCGCCGCTTTCCATCGGGCGGATCGAGGGCGATGACTTGCGCTGCATGTATCACGGGCTGAAATTCGACCGCACCGGCCGCTGCATCGAGATTCCCGGCCAGGACCGTATCCCGCCCCATGCCTGTGTGCGCAGCTATGCGGTCACGGAAGGCGGCGGATGGGTCTGGATCTGGATGGACGACCCGGCAAGCGCCGACCCGGATCTGATCCCGCCGGTTCGGGCGGTGGACGATCCCGCCTGGATCTTCCGCCGGGGGCATCTGGATTACGACGCGAACTACATGCTGATCAACGACAACCTGCTCGACTTCTCGCATCTGTCCTATGTGCATGAGAACACGTTTGGGGATTCCCCGCTTTTCGCGCTGACGCGGCCGCGGATTTCCAAGCTGGACCGCGGTGTCCGGATCAGCCGCTGGCTGCGGGACATGCCGATGCCGCGCACCTCGCTCAAGGGGGGCAGCGGCAAGACCGACCGCTGGATGACTTACGATTTCCTCGTCCCCGGCGCGCTGCTGATGACATCGGGCACCTACCCCGCCGGGACCGCCGAGCGCTGCGGCGATCAGGCGCCGGACGGGGTGGACCCGATCGAGGCCTCCTGCACCTGCCAGCTGATCCTGCCGATCACCGACACGACCGCGCGCTATTTCTTTACCAACGGTCCCTCGTCGCGCACGGGCAGCGCAGAGCAGGCCGAACATGCGATGCAACTGACGCTGCGCGCCTTTGACGAGGACAAGGAGATGATCGAGGCGCAGAGCCGCACGCTGAGCCTGGACCCCTATGTCAAGATGGTCCCGGTTTCGGCCGATGCGGCGCTGTCGATGTTCCGCTGGAAGATGAACGACCTGATGAAGGCAGAGGCCGAACAGGCAGAGCCCGGCACGGAAGGGGCGGTCGCGTGAACGGCGTTGCTTTCCGCGCCGTCTGCGCCCGGGCCACGGCCCTCGCGGTCACCTGCGGCAGATACGGGGCGGCCTAGGTGGAACCGGCCAGCCACACCGACCTGTCCGGCGAAGTGCGCCGCACCCTCACAGCGGTCGGCGCCGAAATCGAGTCCGTTGCGGACGATGGCGGCACCGTCACGATCCGGTTCCGCTGCGTTTCGGACCCCGTCACCGTGACCGAGGCGATCGACGACTTGCGCTTGCGCCTGGCGCAGCGCGGCACAGCGCGCGCGATTGTCTCTTACCTGCGGCTTGTGTGAGGGCCACCCGGCGGGGCCTGGTGGCGGCGGCCGCTTTCAGCCCGGATGCAGGCGCAGCGGCACGTGATCCCAGCCGGAGGCCTGGTTGTTGACCTTGCGGGTGCACGCGCCGGTCAGCTCGATCCGCTCCACGCGGCGGACGAGCGCGCCGACGATGGCTGCGAATTCCATCCGGGCAAGCGCCTGGCCCGCGCAGGCATGGATTCCCATGCCAAAGGAGGTGTGGCCCAGGACCCGCTTGCGATCCACCATGAAACGGTCGGGATCCTCCCAGGCGGCCGGGTCGCGGTTGGCGACGCCCAGCACCGTGGCGATCCTGTCGCCCTTCCTGAGGTCGACGCCAAAAAATTCCATATCCTCGCTCACGCCCCGGCCCAGAAGGCGCGAGGGCGGATCCATGCGGATCGTCTCTTCGAAGGCGGTGCGCACGAGCTTGGGATTGTCGCGCATCATCTGCCACTGGTCGGGATTGTCGGCCAGGTATTTCAGCCCGTTGCCGATGGCGAGGATCGAGGTGTCGAACCCGGCGCTGAAGACCACGATCACCATGATCGCCGCCTCTTCGGGCGTCAGGCGGCCCTCGTCGCCGAGCCGGTAGATCTGGCCCGCCATCCCGTCCGGCGTGACATTCTCGCGCCGCATCTGCTCTTCGAACCACTGGATCGTGTGGCCCGCGCGCTCGAGGTTTTCCTTGTAAAGCGGGCTGCCCGGCACGGTGGAGTTGAAGGCAAGTTCGGCCCAGGGCAGCAGCATCTGCCGGTCCATGTCGACCACGCCGAGGATGTCCGGAAACACCTTGAGCACAAAGCGCGAGGCGATATCGGCGATGCCGTCCACCTCGCCTCTGGCGACGATCTCGTCGGCCATGATCTCGGCCTGCTGGTTGAAATATGCCTCGTATTCCCTGAGCGCGACCGGCGAGAAGAGCTTCATCATCTCCTTGCGGTGGTCGCTGTGATCGGGCGGATCCTCCTGCACCATCAGGGTGCGGATATATTCGCGGTTGCCAAAGGCCTTCACCGTCGAGGTGAAGGACCGCCAGTCCTTGAGCAGCGCCTGCGTGACGTCGTAGCGGCCGGTGATGTAGGTGCCGTATTTCTCGAGCCAGAGGATCGGCGCGGGCGACAGTTCCCGCCCCATGATCGCGTTGGAATTCTTGATGACCTCGACCTCGAACGGGTCGATATGGGTGATCGGTACGGTCTCGTCGAGCATCGTTTCCCTCGGCCCCTGCTCCGGCGCATGCGGTGGCCGGTTTCCTCCTGATTTCGTATGATGGTATGACGAACTTTCAGGCACGACAAGCGGGAATCTCCCATCTTGGTCATACGGTCATACGATATTGACCGGGGTAAGGGAGGCCTCTACCGTCCCCGCGATCGCCCCCGAGGAGGACCAGATGACACAGACCGGCCCCGGCCCGAGCCGCTTGCTGGCGCAGTTCGTCCTTGAGGCGACCCCGCCGGACGAGGTGCTGCGTTTCACCGCGCTCGCGCTGAAAAACGCGCTGGCCTGCGCGATGGCGGCATCCGGCCTGGCCTCGATGCGCAAGATGGCCGCAATGGCGGTGCGAACCCCGGGCCGCGTGCCGCTGGCCGGGGCGGCGGGGGTCGCCGATCCGCTCTGGGCCGCGTGGTACACTGCGGCGGCGGCCAATGCGCTGGATTACGACGACACGCATATCCCCTCGATCCTGCACCCGACCTCGCCGGTGGCCGGTGCCGTCCTGTCGGCAGGCATCGACCGGGGCCGCAGCGGGACAGAGCTGCTGTCGGCGCTTGCCGCCGGGATGGAGGTCGCCTGCCGTTTCGCCGATGTTCTGTCCCCCCAGCACTACGCCGCCGGGTGGCACATTACCGCCACCTGCGGCGTATTCGGTGCCGCAGGTGGCGCGGCGCGGCTGCTGCGCCTGTCGCCCGAGCAGACGGAATGGGCCTTTGGCGGCGCGATGACCCGCGCCTCGGGTTTTGTCGGAACGCTGGGCACCGGGGCCAAGTCGCTTGGCGTCGGCGGGGCCGCGCGGGACGGGCTGCTGGCCGCGATGCTCGCCGGCGAGGGGCTGGACGGGCCGGCGGATCCGCTTGGCCTGAGGTTCGGCTTTCTCGACGTGCTGGGCAACGGCGCGGTCCACCCCGAGGCGCTGGTGGCCGATCTGGGGGTGCGCTGGCACATGCTGGACACGGCGCTGAAACCCTATCCCTGCGGCGTCGTCCTCAACCCGGTGCTGGACGCATGCATTGACCTGCACGCGGACCTGGCCGGGCGGGCAGAGATGATCCGCGCCGTTGAGCTGGCCGGACATCCGCTGCTGAAAACACGCACGGACCGGCCCGCACCCACGTCAGGCAACATGGCGCAGGTGAGTGCGCAGCACGCCGCTGCCGTGGCCCTGCTGACCGGCCGCGCCGGGCCGGAAGAGTTCAGCGACGCCGCCGTTGCCGATGCCGCTGTCAGAGCGTTGGGGCGAAAGGTCTCGGTCCTTGTGGATGAGTCCCACAGCCTGAACGGCGCGTGCGTGACGGTCGAGCTGAGTGACGGCACGCGGCTGAGCCGCCAGGTCGAACAGGCGCGCGGCAGTCTGGGGCAGCCGCTCACCGACAGCGACATTGATGCAAAGCTGCGGTTGGCCTGCGGCAACGAACTGGTTGCAGCGCCGTTGATCGCGGCATGTGACGCCGTGAAGGACGCGGCGAACCTGGACGCCCTGGCCGCGGCAATGGCCGGGGTCTGAGGACCGGCGGCCTTGTCGGGCTGGTCGCACCGGCATTGGCGGCGCGCGCTGCGGCACCGCGAACCTGTCTGATCTTGCCGGTCTCAGCCCGCCCGCTCTCCTTCCTCGCGCAGGGCATGGCGCAGCACGTCGAAGAACGCGCGCAGATGGGGTTGGCGCAGGGCCTGGGGCCGGGTGACCAGGAACACGTCCAACGGCGGCAATACGACCTGGCCAAAGGGCTGCACCAGGCCATTTGCCAGAAGGTCGGGCAGAACCGCCACGCCATAGCCGCTGGTGCAGGCCTCAAGCTGGGCCGAGAACGACGAGACCCGAAACCGCACCGATACGAACCCGGCCGCCCGCGCGGCGCGCAGGTGGGCCGTCTGATCGAATGGCGGCGACAGGTCGATCATCCGCGCATCCTCGGGCCGCGCGTGTTCGCCCATACGGCTGGCATGGTCCGGGGCGCAGTAGACGCCGAATGACAGCGACGCCACCTTGGAATAGATCAGCGACGGTTCCCCCAGGTGAATGGTCCGGACCGCGATATCGACCCCGCCCCGCGCGACCTTGGTGAGCGTCGAATCCACCAGCAGATCCACGGTGCAGCGCGGATGCAGGCCGACATAGCGGTCGATCGCCCGCGTCAGCACCGGCACGAATCCGTCGCCCGCCGTGACTGTCACACCGCCGGACAACTCTCCGCTGATGCTGACGGTCTGCTGCTGGAGTTCGCGTTCCAGACGTTCCGCCGTCACGGCGAGGGCGGCCCCCCGTGCCGTCAGGCGCAGGCCCTCGACGCCGCGTTCGACCACGGGTTCACCGATCTCGTCCTCCAGCCGGGTGATGCGCCGCGACAGGGTCGAAGCCGCCATGCCCAAAGCCTGCCCGGCCTGGAGGAAACTGCCCCGCCGCGAAATCGCGAGGAGCACGCGAAGATCGTCCCAATCGGTCATGGTTCATTTTGCGTCTGCGCAAAACGATTGTCCATTGCCGTGTGTTCTTGCAGCGCGCCCCCTGCCCTAGATTGGCGTGGCAGAGGAGATACGAGATGCACATTCCCTTCAACTTCGCCGAGCGCGCCACCGCCGCATTCAACACACGGGACCTGGACGGGCTGCTTGCCCTGATGTCCGAAGATTTTCACTTCGTCGATCCGATGACGGAAACCCGCGGCCACGAAGGGACCCGGGCGCGCGAACAGGCCCTGTTCGACGCCTTTCCCGATGTGACGGTCGAGATGTCGCCCGTCGCCTGGAACGACCGGCATATGGCGATGACGGCCATGTTCACCGGCACCTTCACCGGGTCCCTGGCCATCGGGGACCACCTGATCCCGCCAAACGGGAAGCCGTTCCGGTTCCGCTTTGCCGGGTTCTTCACCTTCAACGACACACATGCGACGCATGAAGAGGTGTTTTACGACCGCGTCACCCTGATGCAGACGCTTGGTCAGGACCCGGGCTGAGATGATGGCACGCGATACCAAAGTTGCCTTTGTCACCGGGGCGACCGGGCTTCTGGGCAACAACCTGGTCCGCGCGCTTCTGGCAGAGGGGGTTCAGGTGCGCGGCCTGGCACGCTCGGCCGAAAAGGCGCGACAGCAGTTCGGGGCCCTGGACGGGCTTGAAATCGTGCAGGGCGACATGGAGGACGTACCGGGATTTGCGGCGGCCCTGGCCGGATGCGACACGCTGTTTCACACCGCGGCCTATTTCCGCGACAGCTATTACGGTGGCCGTCATTGGGACAAGCTCAAGGCGATCAATGTCGACGCGACCGGGCAGCTGATGGCGGCGGCGTATTGCGCCGGCATCCGCCAGATCGTGCACACCAGCTCCATCGCCGTGGTGGACGGCGGCAAGGGTCAACTGGTGGACGAAAGCATGAAACGCCCCGTCGAGGGGGCGGATGATTACTATCGCTCCAAGATCCTGTCGGACCGTGTCGTCATGGCGCATCTGGACCGGCATCCCGACTGCTTTGGCGTCTTTGTCATGCCGGGCTGGATGCACGGGCCGGGCGACCGCGGGCCGACGGCGGCGGGTCAGTTCACGCTGGATTTCATGCGGGGCAAGCTGCCCGGCATTCCCCCCGCGACCTTTGCATTTGTCGATGCGCGCGACGTGGCGCAAGCCGAGATCCTCGCGCTGCGGCATGGAGGCCGGGGGGAGCATTACCTGGCCGCCGGGCGGCATGTCACCATGGCAGAGCTGATGCGCCTGTACGAAAGGACCACCGGGGTTGCCGCGCCCGGGCGGGGCATTCCGGCTGCGGCCCTATGGCTCATCGCCGGGGTTCAGGAGGCCGTCGCCCGCCTGACAGGCCGCCCCGCGCTGCTGAGCCTGGCGGCCGTGCGCAACATGCGCCGCGAATTCGACCGCAGCCGATTTGATCCGGCCAAGTCGCGGGAAGTGCTGGGCCTGTCCTTCCGCCCGATGGAAGAGACGATTGCCGCCGAAGTCGCCTGGTATCGGGACAATGGCATGCTGCCTGCCGCGCCCGGGCGGCCCGGGGCCGCGCATCCGGCATGAGCCGGTCACCCGGGCCCCGGCCTCCGGGTTCACCGGCCATTCCGGGGATCGGACAAGGTCAGCTTGTGTGAGAGGGTCCAGCCCTGCCCCGCGCTCATGCGGTTCACCGCGATGGAGGGCAACCGCAGCTCATTGACCGGGGCATTTGGCGCAAGCGGCCAAGGCCTGCGGTTCAGACGTGCCAAAGACCGGGGGGCCAAGACATTTGCCTTCCGCCGCCAGGAACGGCCCAAGGCATGCGGTGCACCGACCCGCGAGGCCGGGGTTCCGGAACGCGCTGTCGCGCATGACGATCTGGCAATGGCCTGGAAGGTTCAGCGCCCGCATCTGCGGACGCCAATCTGATTTTACCTCTGCTTTGGAGGTCATGACCCGGGTCCGAAAGGTCCCGGCACTGTCCCGACCGGCCCCCACAGTCCCGCCGCCGCTGGCGCATCGCTACTTCGCCGCGTCTTCGCCAAACAGAACGTCCGGCGACATTGCAGCGGCCACGACCCTGTTCCCCTCGGGCGAGAGATGCAGGTGATCGGCCTGGAGATCGGCACGGATCCGGTCCGGATCGTCCGGGTCGGCGACCAGTCGGTCAAGATCGACAACCGCGTCGAAGAGATCCGAGGACCGGATCCAGCTGTTGAGCTCCTGGCGCAGCCTGTCACGTTCCGGGCTGTAATAGCCTTCAAGAGGGGACCCGCTCAGCGCGTCCTTGAAGGGTGTGAGCGTTCCGACCACCAGCCGTATGCCATTCATCCGTGCCCTTGCGGACAGCTGCGCATAGGCCGCCTTGAGCGCGTCCAGCGTCAGGAACGGATCGTCGGGGGCAAAAGCCTGACCTGGCCAGGAAATGTCGTTGATGCCCATCAACAGAACCACGGTCCGGATATTCGGTCGCGACAACACGTCCCTGTCAAACCGCGCCAGCGCGTTTTCACCCATCTTGCTGTGCAGAAGCCGCGCCCCCGAGATGCCGGCGTTCACCACGGCGACATTCGATCCCACAAGGGCCTCGGCCAGAAAGTCGGGCCAGCGCGCGTTGAGATCGGGGCCCGATGCGGCGCCATCCGTGATCGAGTCGCCATAGGCCACGACGCCACGGACCTCGGGGTTCGCCTCGACAAGGATATCGCTCAGGAAAATCCGGGTGGGCAGTTCCGCCGCGTCGGTCATCTCGGCGGCCCCCGTCTGATCGCCGGGGGCGAGGTACGAGGTTTCCTGGCCATCCCAGTGAAATGTCCGGATTTCGGTCGGGCGCGAAAAATGCATCGAAACGGCCAGTTCGGACAGGCTGGCGACCTCCATCGGCACCGGATCGCTGACCATGGGCGCGCCGGCCGGGATCACGAATGCGCCCTGCCCCGAAAAGGTCACCGCGTGATGTGTCGACAGGTCGATCGCCCCGCCGCCTGTCGAGACGGCGACAGAGACACCGTCGACCGGCAGCGGGTCGTGCCCGTATTCGTTCGACAGCACGATGCGAAAGCTCTTGCCGCCCAGCGAGATGCGCAGCGGCTGGCGGAGGGTCTGCTGCCACAGATTGAACGGCAACAGGGTCGGGAGCGGGAAATTCCCCTCCCATATCGGTTGCGGGCTGGCCGACCATGTGGTGACCCAGCCGGATTCGGTGTTCGATTGGGCGGATACCGTGCCCGGAGCGGCTGCCACACCCAGGGCGCAGGCACAGGCGCATATGGTTCGTTTGAGGCTGTTCGTCATGGCCATCTCTATTCTCGCGAAGTCGTTTCAAGGACCTCGGTCACGCGACTGGTGACAAGGTGGCCGCAGCCTACGCGCCTGAGCGGGCGGGGGTAGCCGCATCCCGGCACAACTGTTTTGAGTGGATTCCAAAGGTGAAACCGCCAACAGGACGCGCCGTGGCGCACTGCGCTGACCGGGCGGTGGCGCGAGGGGTCACCCCGGGGTCTGCCGGAGGGTCGGGTTCGGCCCCGGCGGATCCGCGACACCCGCAACAGGCCACCGGGTTCGCCGGCGGGCAGGTGTCAGTAGATCGCCGGCGACACGCACCAGATCAGTTCGACCGGTTCGTCGCCCTCGCACCAGTACTGATGCGTCTTGCTGGCGGCAAAGGCAAAGGAATCGCCCGCGTTCAGGATGCTGACCTCCTCTGACACGCTCAGGCCAAGCGATCCGGTCAGGACGGCGCCGCATTTGTAGCCCTCGTTCATCCGCTCGGCGGTGGAACTCATGCCGGGCGGAATCGTGATCAGCATCATCTGGATGCCGCGCACGCCGTCGGGCGTGAGCAGCGACTTGGCCATCGTGTTCTCGCCCAGGTTCATCTCGCGCCGCTCGTTGGCGCGCACGACAACCTCGTGCTGGCCCTTGGCCGGGTCGAACAGCCAGTCCAGCGGCATTTCGAGCGCGGCGCAGATCGCCTTGATGGTCGAGAAGTTGGGCGAACTGATCCCGCGTTCGATCTGGCTGAGCATCCCGATCGAGATCCCCGCCGATTCCGCGACGGTCTTCAGCGACAGCCGCCGCATCTTGCGGCGGTCGCGCAACCGGGCAAAGGCCGCCTCGTCCATACGGGGGCGGGAATGCGGTGCAAGCGTCGAGAGAGGCGAGGCCGCGGCGGTCTTGCTCGGACTGGATGGCACGTGCTCACATCTCCCTGCGGCTTGTGCCGCTCCCTGAGGTATTGTCACAAGTAGAGGGTTTGGCGCGTTTGCGCTACAGGAAATGAAATTGTGAAGAATCTCGTGGAAAACTTCATATGCCTGGTGCAAGTTCCCGATGCGGCCGCCAGAGATCCCTCGGCACCCGTGCAGGCACAGGACAGGTTATGAAGCTCGTCGATTTTGTCACCACTCGCCCGGGCCGACCGATGCCCGGCTCTCTCTACGCCGAAGAGGCACGCAGCACCGAACGTGAGCGCGAGCCGCTGCGGGCCGAGGTGACCTGCGAGGTCGCCATCGTCGGGGCCGGGTTCACCGGCCTTTCCACCGCGCTGCACCTTGCCCAGATGGGGGTGGACTGCGTCGTGCTGGAGGCGAACGAGCCGGGCTGGGGGGCGTCGGGGCGCAATGGCGGCCAGATCAACCCGGGTCTGAAACACGGGCCCGACGAGGTGGCCGCCCGGTTCGGTCCCTGGGCGGTGCGTTTCTCGCAAGACGCGCCGGACCGGGTGTTCGAACTGGTGGAGTCGCACCAGATCGCATGCGACATCAGGCGCGGCGGCACCCTTCGCGCGGCGACGGATGACATCCACATGGCCCAGCTTCGCGATCTTGCGGGCCAGATGGGGCGCCACGGCCTGCCCTGCGAGCTGCTGAGCGCCGAGGATATGGCCCATGCGACTGGCACGCCCTCCTATGCGGGCGGTCTGTTCGATCCCAAGGGCGGGCAGATCAATCCGCTGAAATACGCCCGGGGGCTGGCGGCGGCGGTCCGCGCCCAGGGGGTTGCGATCTGGTCCAACAGCCCGGTGGTGAAGGCCGACGAGCAGGGTGGACACTGGACCCTGACCGCCGGCGAGGGCCGCGTGCGGGCCAGGAAGGTCCTGTTTGCCACCAATGGCTACACCGACGGGCTGGTCCCGCGCCTGCGCCGCTCGGTCATCCCGGTATTCAGCTCGATCCTCGCCTCGGCGCCCCTGCCCGAAGAGATGGCGGCCAGGCTCCTCGCGGGCGGGCAGTCCTTGTTCGAGGTCGGCCCGGTGACGACCTATTACCGGGTCGATGCCTCCCTCCGGCTGATCTTTGGCGGACGTGGCCGGATGGGGGATGCGAACGGCCCCGGTGCCTTTCCCTCGCTGGCCAGCTATGCCGAACGGCTCTGGCCCGGGATCGGACAGGTCGGGTGGGAATACGGCTGGAACGGCCGGGTCGCCCTGACCCAGGATCACTATCCGCATGTGCATCGTTACGGCGAAACCGGGTTCGCCTGTGTGGGGTTCAACGGCCGGGGCGTCGCGATGGCCACGGCCATGGGGCGAGAGCTGGCGGCGATGCTGGTTGCGGGCGACACACACGACCCCGTCTTTCCGACCAGCCCGATCAAGACGATCCCCTTCCAGCCCTTCTGGCCCGCAGGCGTGACCCCTGCCCTGGCCTGGGCCCGGTTCAAGGAACGGATCGGCGGCGCGACGTGAGCCACGGCCCGCTGGCCGCCGGGCCACGGGGCACGGGCGGGATGGCGGCCGCAATCACGCGTCGCGAAAGACCACCTCGATGACTGGCCCAAAGGGGGTTCGCAGGAAAATCCGGCGCTCCTCCAGTTCGGGCAGGGCCATGCGCGAATAGGCAATGCCCAGCTGGTTCAGCCTGGCGCAGAACGCGTCATGGCCCGTCAGCCGAAAGCCCACATGGTCCCAGGCCTCTGACGCGGTATCGACGTCGGTGCCCGGCACGCCGATGATGTGCAGGATCGGGTCGCCTTCGGAAAAGAGCCAGTGGCCCGGAATGCGCTGGATGGCGCGGGGGCGTGGCCTTTCGACAAGCCGATCGAAGACCGCGAGGAAGAAATCGCGCGTCTCGGCCGGATGCGCCGTCCGGATCGTCACATGGTCAAGCCGCATGATCTGGCCCGGGCCGGATCGCCGCCCGGCAACGAAGGTGCTGTCGCCGCCGGGCGCTGACAGGCAGCCGCCGGACCTCAGAACTGCTGACAGACATATTTCGTTTCCAGGTAGTCCTCCATGCCAAGCTGCGCGCCTTCGCGGCCCAGGCCGGACTGTTTCACACCCCCGAACGGCGCGACTTCGGTCGAGATCGCCCCCGTGTTGATCCCAAGCATCCCAACCTCGACGGCATTGGTGATCCGCTCGATCGTGGCGGGCGACTGCGAGAACAGATACCCGGCCAGACCGTGATCGGAGGCATTGGCCAGCGCGATGGCTTCCTCCACGGTCGCAAACCGCACCAGGGGGGCGACGGGGCCGAATATCTCTTCCTGCACAAGACGCATGGCCGCGGTGACCTCGGCGACGACCGTCGGTTGAAAGAACGTTCCGCCCGCGCCCGCGCGCTGGCCGCCAACGGCGATCCTGGCCCCCTGCCCTACGGCATCGGCGAGCAGCGTTTCGACCTTGCGGGCGGCGGCCTCGTCGATCAACGGCCCGATTGCGATGCCAGCCTGCCTGCCATCGCCGACGGTCAATCCCTTGACGGCATCGCTCAGCGCGGCGGCAAAGGCGGTATAGATGCCGCTCTGCACATAGATGCGGTTCGCGCAGACGCAGGTCTGGCCGGCGTTCCGGAACTTGGCCGCCAGAACACCCTGCACCGCCGTCGGTATGTCCGCGTCGTCGAACACGAGGACCGGCGCATTGCCGCCCAGTTCCATCGAACATTTCTTGATGGTGCCCGCGGCCTGCGCCAGAAGCAGGCGGCCCACTTCGGTCGAGCCCGTGAACGTCAGTTTCCGCACCACGCCGGATGTGGCGAACAGCGTCCCGATGGTAGCGGAGTCGCGCGACGGGACCACGGAAAACACGCCCGCCGGAACACCGGCCCGCCGCGCGAGTTCGGCCAGCGCCAGTGCGCTGAGCGGCGTGGCCGAGGCCGGTTTCAGCACAACCGGGCATCCGGCGGCCAGTGCGGGCGCCACCTTTCGCGTGATCATCGCATTGGGGAAATTCCACGGCGTGATGGCCGCCACCACTCCGATCGGTTCCTTGCGCACCGACAACAGCACGTCGCTGCGGTGGCCGGGCAGAATGGCGCCGTTGATCCGCCGCGCCTCTTCCGCGAACCAGCGGATATACGAGGCGCCATAGTCGATTTCGGCCAGGGCCTCGGCCAGCGGTTTGCCCTGCTCCGAGGTGAGGATCAGGGCGAGGTCTTCGCGTGCCTCCAGCACCAGGCGATACCAGTCCAACAGGACATCCGCCCGGGCCTTTGCCGTCTGCGCGCGCCACGCCGACCAGGCCGCCGCCGCGCTGTCGAGCGCCTGCGCGGCCTGCGCGACCGATACGCTGGCGACCAGGGCGATCCCGCCGCCCGTTGCCGGATCGCTCACGCTGATCCGGGTGTCGGGCGCGCCATCCGTCCAGGTGCCGTCGATGAAGGCCTGGGTGCGAAACAGGCCGGGGTCCTTCAGCCCGGGGATCACGACAGCAGCCCCCGCGCGACCTGCTCGATCCCCCCGGCATCGAGCCTGTAATGGTGATAGAGATGCGTCGGCGGCGCGATCAGGCTGTATTCGTCCATGATTCCGTGCCGTGTCAGCCTGACGCTGCCGCCGATATCCGCCAGCACCTCGGCCACCGCGCCGCCAAGGCCGCCCAGCACATTGTGCTCTTCGACCGTCAGGATCTGGCCGGTCCGGCCCGCAACATCGCGGATCAGCGCGGCGTCGAGCGGCTTGACGGTGTGCATGTCGATCAGACCGACGGAATGGCCCGCCTCCGTCAGCGCCTTGGCCGCCAGATCGGCGGGATGCACGGTCGATCCCGTGGCGATGATCGTCAGGTCGCGTCCGGTGCTGCGCTCGATCCCCTTGCCGATCTCAAGGACCGGCGGGGTGCCGTAAATCTCGGGGTCGCGCCCCCGGCCGATCCGGAAATAGATCGGCCCGGCCCAGTCCCGCGCCGCGCGGATGAGGGAGCGCAGCTGATTGCCGTCGGAGGGGGCAACCACCGCCAGCCCGGCAATCGCGCGCATGATCGCCAGATCCTCGGTCGCGTGATGGGAGGTGCCGTAAAAGCCGAGCGAGATGCCCGCATGATGGCCGACCAGCCGCACCGGAAGCTTGGAATAGGCCACGTCCATCCTGATCTGTTCACAGCACAGCAGCGCCAGGAAAGAGGCGAATGTCGCGACATAGGGGCTTTGGCCGCAAGCGGCCATTCCCGCCGCCGCCGAGACCATGTTCTGCTCGGATATGCCGAACTGCACAAAGCGGTCCGGCGCGAGGCGTGCGAATTTCTCCAGACCGTTGGAATACTGAAGGTCCGCCGTGCCGGCGACAATCGGAACGCCCGCCGCGATTTCATCGAGAAGCGCATCGGAGAAGTGATCGAGGCCCGGCGTCAGCGCGTTGAGCGCGCGGTATTGCCAGCTGTTCGCGGATTGCGGTCTTGCGGACATGGTCATGCCTCCATCGCGTTGATTTCGGCAATCGCGCGTTCGGCATCGCCCGGGTCGAGATAGCCGAGATGCCAGCCCGGGTCCGTCTCCATGTAGGACACGCCCTTGCCTTTCACGGTCCGGGCGACAACCATCGCCGGCCGTGTGCGGGCCGCATCGGCACGCAGCGCCCGGAACAGGGTCGCCAGGGCGGTGACGTCATGCCCGTCGACCACGTGGACCTCCCAGCCGAAGGCCTGCCATTTGTCGACGATGGGTTCGACGCCGATCACGTCGTCCACCGCGCCGTCAAGCTGATAGCCATTGCGGTCGATGATCCCGACCAGGTTGGACAGACCGTAATGCGCCCCGAAAAGAGCCGCTTCCCAGACCTGGCCTTCCTGCAATTCGCCGTCGCCGATCATGACATAGGTGACATAGTCCTGCCCCTGCATCCGGGCCGACAGCGCCATGCCGCAGCCCGCTGAAAGGGCGTGGCCGATGGATCCGGATGAGAAGTCGATCCCCGGCACCTTGGTCATGTCGGGATGATCGCCCAGCGGATTCCCGAGCCGGGTGTATCCGTCCAGAATGTCGCGCCCGAAATATCCAAGGTCCGCGAGGATGGGAAACAGGCCCACGGCGGCATGTCCCTTGCCCATCATGAACCGGTCGCGGTCTGCCCAGTTCGGGTCATCCGACAGCCGCATCGCGTCGTAGTAGAGGACCGAGAACAGCTCGGCCGCCGAAAAGGCCGAGGTGTAATGGCCGACTTTCGCGATCTCGATCAGGCGGACGGTTTCAAGGCGGCTGAACCTGGCCCTGTCCTTCAACAGCCGAACCCTCTCGGCATCGGGCGCAAAGCGGGTATCGGCCGAAAGCGCCGGGGTGGCATGCGGTGTCGTGGCGGTCGTCATCAAATCCTCCCGAGTAGTGCCCTGTCTCTAGCGGAAAAACCGGGGGCCCAGATTTGAAATAAATTCACATCAGTCGTGGTGTTTCTTCGCTCTCTCGCGCGTCACCCGCGCTGCTAGCCTCGGCTGGGGCGGCGCTGCCGCCATGTCTTACTTTCGGGAGGAACGTGATGAAGGACGGGATGTTCGTCTTTGATGCGGCTGTGCATTGTCAGGATTTCAGCGACACCCAGATCAAGAAGGGCCAGGACGGGCGGCGCGTGCGCATCCTTCGTGACCAGTTGACGGGTTTCATCAATCTGACCGGACGGCGCGGACCGCCCCCCGAGGTCGAGACCTTTTCGAACCCCGATCTCGACTGGGGCAACAAGATGCTGTTCGAAAACGCCGATACGGACATGGCCTGTGCCTGCTCCGTTCCGCTGTTCGCCCACTGGCGCGCGGGCCTTGGCCCTGTCGAGCTGAGCCATGCGCTGGTCGAGTCCAATCCGCAGCGCATCGTGCTGACCGGCGGTGTCGATCCCGTCTACCAGGGCCTGGACTTTGCGCTGCAAGAGATGGAACGCCAGGTCACCGAGCTGGGCGCCGTGTCGATGAAGTTCTACCAGTACCAGTCACGCGGCTGCAGCTGGCGAGCCGACGACCGCGACATCGCCTATCCGCTGTGGGAAAAGGCCATCGAGCTTGGCATCAAGATGGTGCAGTTCCACAAGGGCTTTCCGCTGGAACTGGGCCCGGTCGAGGCCTTTCGCCCCAACGATCTGCAATATGCGGCGGCGGATTTTCCCGAGCTGAACTTTGGCATCCACCATCTGGGCGACCCCTATGTGGACGAGACAATCTCGATCGCCAGCCGGTTCGAGAACATGTACCTGATCCTGCCGCTCTGGTTCAATCAGTACTACCTGCAGCCGCACAAGATGCTGCACCGGCTGGGTGACGCCCTGCTCTACGTCGGTTCGGACCGCATCTGTTACGGGTCCGAGGCCTTCATCTGGCCCCATGTCCAGACCTATATCGACACCGTCGCCACGATGCAGTTTCCAGACGAACTGCAGGACAATTACGGCTATCCGGAAATCACCCGCGAGATGCGCGAGAACATCCTGGGCAAGTCCTTCGCGCGGGGTCTGGGCATCGACCTAGAGGTCAAGAAACGCGAACTGGGTCTGGTCTGATGGCGATTGATCAGCAGCAGCTTGCACAGGCGCTCGACATGGTCCGGCCGCTGATCCTTGGCCACGGCGGAGATATCCGTGTGGTCGAGGACAGCCGGCAGGAGGGCAGAGTGCAGGTCCAGCTTGTGGGGGCGTGTCGTGCCTGCCCGAACATCGCCATGACATTTGTCGGCCCCGTGCGCACCGCCCTGCTGGCGGTCGACGGGATCACCGAGGTCGAATGCGGGCAGGTCCGGTCCAGCCCGCGCACCCTTGCCCGGCTGGCGGGGATCCTCGGGGCCGCGCCCGTCGGGTCCGCCTCGTAACAAGACCGCCGCCGCCCGGTATCGACCCCGGGCGGCGGCGATGCTCAACCCAGCGGGAGGGGCGGGTTGGCGCTGTCGAGGAATTCGACCGTCGTGAACGACAGGGTCGTCTCGCCGATATTTTCCAGATCGTGGATCATGCAGTCCCCCGCGGCGAAGGCGAAATGCCGCGTCATCCCGGCGTGGTAATCCGTCTCGCAGACCGCGCCCGTCGCATAGCGCGAACGGGCACGGCCGGGCCCGAGCACCGTCCAGAAGTAATCGAGCTGATGGCGGTGGAACCCGGCCCGCTCGCCCGGCGCGAGAGAGAGCGCCCAGACCCGCACCCGGGCGGTTTCCGACAGCAGCACCTTGCCGACCCTGCCGTTGTCCCGCCCCCCGGCGAGGTATTCCTCGCGCAGGTCGGCGCTCCAATGTGCGGGCGGCTCGGGCGCCCCGCTGGCCGCTGTGTCGGTGGTGTCCGGGGTCATGGGATGACCCGTTCCCGGCGCAGACGGTCGAACACGTCGACGAAGGAGCGCGTCGTGTCCTGAAACCCGTCAAAGCCCAGCTTGCGGCTCTTGTTCATCGAGTTCACGCATTCCATCGGCCGGCCAAGGTCGAGGTCCGTGTGCCAGGGAGAGGCCAGCCGGTCCAGCGCGATAGGTTGAAGCCCGTGCTTCTGGACCAGGCCGTCCCAGATCGGCCCCATGTCCTTCATCCGCTCGTCGAGCGAGTTGTAGACGCCTGGATATTCGCCCACCGGAATATCGAAATAGGCGGCGATTTCGGCCCACAGCCTCTGCCAGCGGAAGACGTCGCCATTGGCGGTGTTGAAGGCCTCGTTGCGGGCATTGGGCTCTGTCGAAGCCCAGACGATCTGCCTGGCCAGCAGACGCGCGTCGGTGATGTCGTTCAACCCGTTCCAGGCCGTGGGATGGCCCGGAAACACGAAGGGCGCGCCGGTTTCCTTGCAGATCGACGCATAGGCCGCGAGCGTGGCCCCGATGTTCATCAGGTTGCCGACCGCGTAGCCGATGATGGTGTGCGAGCGATGCACCGACCAGCCAAAACCGGCCCGCGCGGCATACTCCATCACCACGTCTTCCAGCGCGTAGTAGAAGTTCATCTTTTCCAGCCGCGCGGCGTCTTCGCGGAAGGGGGTCACCGGCGTGTTCTTTGCGTAGTCCTCGAACGGGCCGAGATAGTGCTTGGTGCCTGTCACGACGGCGACATGCTCGACACAGGACTTGCCGGCAAAGGCGTCCAGAACGGTCCGCAGCATCCCGCTGTTGAGGCGGATATTCTCGTCCTCGTTCCGGCCAAGCGTCCAGGTGCAGTAATAGATATGCGTTGGCGCCAGATCGGACAGCGCCGCGATGGCCGCCTCGCGGTCCAGCAGGTCGACCTTGTGGCTGGTCATGAAGGACGACCCGAGCGGGGGCCGCCGGGACAGGCCGTGGATCTCCCAGCCTCCCAGATCGGACAGGTGTTCGGCCACGTTCAGGCCGACGATGCCGGTGGCCCCGACAACTAGAGCTCTTTTCTCGTACATGGGAATTCTCTTGGCTTGAGGGTCTACAGGATCGAATGGATGGCGCCGCCGTCGGCGCGCTGCGTCGTGCCATTCATCGCGGTATTCGTGGCCAGCTGGACAATCGCCCGGCCATGCATTTCGGGGTCGATAAGCCGCTGGATCAGCGATCCGGGCTGATCGTTTTCGAAAAAGCCCTTCATCACCTCGTCGAAGGAAACGCCCCGCTCGGTGGCGATTTCCTCGAAATAGTCTCTGACGCTCTGGGTTGCGGTCGGCCCCGGCAGGTAGGTGTTGACCCGGACATTGGTGCCGCGGGTCATCTCGGCCAGCGCCCGCGACAGGCCCAGTTGCGCGGTCTTCGTCACCGAATAATGCACCATGAAGGGGATCGAGCGGATCGCCGCCTCGGAGGCGATGAAGATCACCGATCCGGCGTCACGTTCCAGCATGGATTTGAGGACGGGCCGCGTGATGCGGATGCCCGTCATCACGTTGATGTCGAAATATTCGTGCCAGCGTTCGTCGCTGATGGATTGAAACTCCTCCACGTCGAAGCGCCCGATGTTGTTCACCAGAACCGCAACCGGGCCGAATCCTTCGGCGAATGCATGCAGGGCCTGCGTGCCCTCGGCGGTTGTCAGATCGGCCACGACCCCTTTGGCGCGCGGCCCGATCTCGGCCGTTGCGGCCGCAAGCTTTGCCTCGTCGCGCCCGTTGATCACCACGATCGCACCTTCGTCGTGAAAGCTCTTGGCGGTCGCGAACCCGATGCCCGAGCTGCCGCCCGTCACCACGACGACCTTTCCGTCCAAGCCAAAATCCATCTGTCTCTCCCTAAAGTTCCGCGATCTGCCGGGTGGCATTCTGGTCCCGCGGAAACTCGCACATTTCTCACTTGTGAACATGAGAGCTATCTGGCACATGATTTTTGAATTCGTTTCACAAGTGGGAACTGTGGGGATCACCCGGGAAAGGGTCTGCGATGCTGAACAGAGGCGGCGAAATGGAAGTGTTCGTCAGGGTTGTCGAATACGGCAACTTCAGCGCGGCGGCCCGTGCGCTGCACCTCACGCCCTCGGCGATCAGCAAGCTCATCTCGCGGCTTGAGGACCGGCTGGGCGTGTCGCTGGTGGTGCGTTCGACGCGCGGTCTCCAGCTCACCCGCGAAGGCGAGGTCTTTTATGACCGGGCGCACAAGATCGTTTGCGACATCGAACAATCCGAGCGGATGGTGACCCATGCCTCCGACGATGCGAGCGGTATCCTGTCGGTCAATTCCAACATCCCGTTCGCGCAACATTGCCTGCAGCCGATCATCCCCGATTTCCTTGCGGCCTATCCCGGCATCGTGCTGAACCTGGTGCAGAGCGACCTGCCGGTGGATCTGATCTATCAACGCGCCGATGTGGCGATCCGCACGGGCAAGCTGGTGGATTCGTCGCTCAAGGCGCGCAAGCTGCTGGAAAGCCCCCGCCATGTCGTGGCCGCGCCGGCCTATCTGGAAAAGTTCGGCATGCCCAAGCATCCCAACGACCTGAAGCAGCACAACTGCCTGAACTTCAACCTCAAGCGCAGCCTGGACATCTGGCCCTTTCAGGAGATGGAGAAGGGCACCCCCACCCGGATCGACCAGCCGGTGAGCGGCAATATCCAGGTGGACAATGGTGAGACGATGCGCCGCCTCGCCATCGCGGGGCTTGGCCTGGCCCGCCTGTCCGAATTTCACGTGATGCCGGACATTCAGGCCGGCCGCCTCGTCCCCGTGCTGGAGGATTTCAATCCCGGCGACCGAGAGCCTGTTCATGCCCTGTTCGTGAACCAGGAACACCTGGCCTCGCGCATCCGGGTCTTCCTGGATTTCGTCATCGCCGCGATCAAGACCCAGACCCGGACCTAGCTGCACGGTGCTCCGCCGGATCGCGCGCCGCCGCAGGGTCCGGCGGCGGCGCGGAACTGATTTGACACCCCGGCTCAGCTGCGCGTGTCGCGCAGGCTGTAGAAGCCGACCATCACGATGATCACGACGCCATAGGCGATCTGCTTCAGCGCCTCGGGCGCCTGCATGATCGACAGGACCGAGGCCAGCAAGGTGATCAGGATCGCCCCGGCCACCGTGCCCGAATAATTGCCCCGCCCGCCGAACAGGCTGGTGCCGCCCAGCACGACCGCGGCGATCCCCGGCAGCAGATAGGGGTCCCCCATCCGCTGGTAGGACTGACCGGCATAGCCGGCCAGCAACATGCCCGCAAAGGCCGAACACAGCCCGGCAAAGACAAAGCTTGCCACGATCACGCCCCGCGCCGGCAGCCGCGTCAGATAGGCGGTCACCTCGGAGGTGCCGACCATGTAGATGTTGCGCCCATAGGTCGTTCTGCGCAGCACGAACAGCACGACAAGCGACACCACGGCCCAGGCGATCAGGATGTTGGGCAGGCCCGCCGTCCTGCCGGTTCCGAACCAGGTCATCAGGGTGGAGGGCTGGCTGGCCCGGGCGTAATAGCCCGAGAAATAGACCAGCACGCCCAGGATCACGTTGTTGGTCGCCAGCGTCCAGATCATCGAGGGGATGCGCAGGATCGCGACCCCGATGCCGTTGACCAGCCCGATGGTCGCCCCCACCAGCAGCCCGGCCAGCAGCCCCGTCTCGCTGATCCAGGGCTGCGGATCGCTGCCGACAACGGCGGTGGCGACCGTCGCCCCCGCCGTCATCGTCCAGGGCACGGACAGGTCGATATGGCCCAGAAGGATGACCAGCATCGCCCCCGCCGAGACGATGCCCAGAAAGGCGCCGGTCTGCAGTTGCTGGGCCAGGTAGGTCGGCGAGAAGAACTGCGGATATTGCAGGCCGCCAATGACCAGCAGGGCCAGGATCGCAAGGATGTTCGCCAGCGTCGGCCCGTCGACGGGCAGCTTGGGCCTGGCCTTGGTCACGCTCACGTCGCTCATTTGAACATCTCCAGTCGATGGGTGATCCGCAGCAGGCGGAGGGATCCGAAGGCGACCGCCGACAACAGCACCATCCCTTCGAAGAACGGCTGCGCCAGCGGGTCGATCCCGTTGAAGAAGATCAGGCTGCCGATGGTTCTGAGGATCAGCGCACCGGCGATGGAGCCGATGACATAGCCGACCCCTCCGGTCAGGGCCGTGCCGCCGATGACCACCGCTGCGATGGAGTTCAGCGTATAGGACAGCCCGATGGAGGGATCGCCCGACAGAGTCTGAAAGCCGATATAGAGACCGCCGAGCGACGCGAAGAAACCCGACAGCGCATAGGCGAGCACCTTGGCCCGGCGGACCGGCAGGCCCGACGCATAGGCCGCGTTTTCCAGCGACCCCGCGGCAACGATGGTACGCCCCGTCCGGGTCTTGCGGATCGGATACCAGATCAGCGCGCTGCCCGCGATGACGAGGAAGGCCGCCGGAATGGTGTCGGCGACGGTCCATGTCATCACGTCGGCAAATGCCGCGTCGATGGAGCCGCCGGGGATCGGGCGCACGATCAGGGCCAGCCCCGAAAAGATCGCGCCCGTCGCCAGTGTCGCGATGATCGCCTGCAAGCGCCCAAAGACGACAACCAGCCCGTTCAGTGTTCCGCAGGCGGTGCCCACCAGAACGACGGCCACGACGCCAAGCGCGATCTCGGCCGGAGTCCCGTCCACCAGATGCGAGGCGACACAATTGCTGAGCGCCAGGATCGGGCCGATGGACAGGTCGATGCCCCGGGACATGACCACGATGGTCTGGCCGACCGCCAGCAGCGCAAGCGCCGTGCCCTGGTTGGACCATGCGGTGACCACACCCAGAGTCAGCCCCCTGGGATGGATCGAAATGAAATAGGTGAAGAGCAGCACCAGAATGGTGATCGAAATCAGGGGCCGCCCGTGCCGGGCGAGAAAGACGTTCATGCGCGGGCCTCCTGCATGGCAGGGGATGTGACGCCCAGGCGAAGCGCGCTCGACAGGATGTTTTCCTCGGTCAGCGCCGCGCCTTCGAGGCTGGCCGCGATCTGCCCGTCATAGACGATGAGCGCGCGGTCACAGAGCCCGATCAGCTCGTCATAATCGGTGGAGTAGATCAGGATCGCCTTTCCGGCGGCAGCCAGATCCCGCAACAGGCGATAGATCTCCTGCTTGGTGCCGACATCGATCCCCCGCGTCGGGTCGATCAGCAGCAGGATATCGGGATCGACGGCAAGCCATTTCGCCAGCACGACCTTTTGCTGGTTCCCGCCCGACAGGGTTTCCACGGCGCTGTCAAGATCGCCGACCTTGATCTGCAGCTTGTCGACCAGACCCCGGGCATAGGCCTGTTCGCGTTTGCGGTCGACGATGCCGAAGCGCGAGAACGCCCCCTGCCCCGTCGCGGTCAGATTGCGCCCGACGGACAGCGGCAGGAAAAGCCCCCCGGTTTTCCGGTCTTCGGATACCAGCGCAAAGCTGCCCGTCCCGGTGGTCCCGTCGCCGCCGTGGAGCGTGACAGTTCCCTCCACACCGATCAGCAGCCCGGACACCGCCTCTAGTATCTCTTGCTGGCCCTGACCGTCCAGACCGCCAAGCCCGACGATCTCGCCCGCGCGGAGCTCGAACGAAATGTTTTTCAGCCGGTCAGTCCAGCTTAGCCTGTCGACCAGCAGGCGTGTCGGTCCAAAGGTCGCGGGGTCGCTCTTTTGCGGATAGATCTGTTCGATCGGGCGGCCGATCATCATCTGCACCACCTGCTGGTCGGTACGCGCGCCGCTGCGGTAGGTCTCGACATGCCGGCCGTTGCGGAAGACCGAGCATGTATCGGCCAGCTCGTCGATTTCGTGCATCCGGTGCGAGATCAGCAGGATCAGCACGCCCTGATCGCGCAGCCTGCGCAACAGCCGCATCACGGGCTGAACATCCGATGCGGTCAATGCCGATGTCGCCTCGTCAAGAATGAGGATGCGGGGATTGCGCACCAGCGCCTTGGCGATTTCCACAAGCTGCCGCTTGGACAGCGGCAATTCAGAACAGCGTGCATCGACGTCGATATCCTGCCCTACCCCCATATCCGCGAAGATCCGGCGTGCGATCTGTATCTGCCGCGTGCGGTCGATCAGCCCGAACCTGGTCCTTGGCGGATCCGCGAGGCAGACATTGGCGGCGACGGACAGATCGGGAATGACCGACAGTTCCTGGAAAATGCACACGACACCGGCCCGCGCGGCCTCGGTGGGCGAGCGAAAGTCCACCGGCGCACCGTCGACCTTCATCTGGCCCTCGCTCGGCCGGATCGTCCCGGCAAGCAGCTTCATCAGAGTGCTCTTGCCCGCCCCGTTTTCCCCCAGGATGGCGTGAATCGAACCCGAACGGGCTTTGAAGTCGACACTGTCCAGCGCCACAATTCCGCCGTAGCGTTTTCCGACGCCCGACAGCTCCAGAATGGGATCTCCCATCGTTTCCCTCCCCACAATCCGGTCGGGCCGACGTGGAACCGTCAGCCCGAGCCGTGATCGTCCTCAGTTGTTGTCAATCGTCTGCGCGTTGATCTCGTCGGGCGACAGAACCATGTCCTCTCCGCAGACCGCATAGCCGGTGACGGTTTCAAAGGTGTCGGGCTGATCCGGGAAGTAGTTTACGCCTTCGACCATGTCGGCCGTCTCGACATAGGGCGTGGGCAGGTTCACCGTCGAGGGCAGCGTTTCCCCCTGCAGCAGCGCAATTGCCGCGCGCAGGGCAATCGGACCCTGACCGGGCGAGGTCGAGACCGAGATGCCGGGGATATGGTTCCTGACCAGGCCAAGCACAAAGCCGTTCTCGGCATCGCCGCCGACGGGGACGATGGGATGCCCGGTTGCCGCGATGGCATTGGTCACACCGCGGCAGCCATGCTGACAGATGAAGGCGTCGAAATGTTCATGCACCGCGATGGCGTCTGTCGTGACCTTCTGGACCGTCCCGGTGTCCCAGTTGCCGACCACTTCGACCGTCTCGATGCCGGGGTAATTCGCCAGAACCCGCGCCACGCCGACCTGGCGGTCGCGGTCGGTGGAATTGCCCTGAATCCCCCGGACGATCAGGACCTTGCCTTCGGGTTTCTCCATCTGGTTGACGACGGACTGCGTCTTGATCTCGCCCTCGAACTCCGTCCATTCCGGCGTGATGCGCAGCACGCGCTCGCTGTCCACCGGGTTGTCGAAGGATACCAGAACCGTGCCGGCGCGCTCGGCCCGGGTGATCACCGCCTGAAAGGCGGTCGGGTTGACCGCGATAAATACCACGGCGTCGTAACCGGCCTGGATGAAGTTATCTATGGCGGCGATCTGGGCGGCCACGTCGCCGCCGGTCGACACCACGTTCAGTTCCGCGATGTTCTTGGCGTTTTCGGGACGTTTGGCCCAGGCCCGCGTGGTCTTGATCATCTGTTCCCGCCACGGGATGCCGGTATGGCCATTGACCAGGGCGATGCGGTAGGGGCCTTCGCGCCCTTCGTAGCTGACAGTGGTCTCGATCCCCTTGGCCGGGATATAGCAGGAAGGCATGTAGGTGTCGGCAAGAGCGGCCTGCCCGCTCATCACGGTCATCGCGATGGTCAGGGTCGCATTGCGGAACAGTGCGGGTGTGAACATTGGTTTCCTCCAAGTTGGTCGCAGGGGTTCCTCCTCCCCCGCGCTACCGCCCTTTTCGGGCTGTCAGCCAAGTTGAGACGCAACGCGACCTGCGCACAATTGGCAAAGCTGGACAGTCTTTTGTGAACAAATTTCACATAAGACCCCGGTCAGGCGACAGCATCCCGCGCAGGCCTTTTCCCGCATAACCGGGCGCGCGGACCGCCGGGACGGAACGGAGACGGCCCCGGGGACAGTTCGCCACAGGTCGATGGGCTGCCCGGCAAGCGCGGTTATGGCACGGGAGGTCCCGGTGCCTGGCATGTTCGGGCGGATGCCGGTTGGCGGGCCGGTCGCTCTTGCCAGACTGATGCGACAGGCGCAGTCGCACGTGACGCCTTGGTCGAGGACGGACAACGGTGCCGCGCTTGTGTCTGTTGCTGTGGCCTCGGCGGCGGTCGCCCCCGCCAGCCGTTTCATACCAGCCGTTACGATTTCGTTGACTCGGCAGATCCCATAAGATACCGACCGTTACTGTAACGACTGTTACAATAACACCCACGGGTCACCTGCGCGGCATCTGATGCCTTCTGGCATGGCCCCGCACTCCATAGTCCGATGAAGGAAACCGACCATGACACCACTCACAAGGCATGCCATCGCGCTCGGCTTGTTGCTTGCCACAGGCGCCACCATGCCCGCATGGGCGCAGGCGGCCGACGCTTCCTCCGCGACAGAAGCAACGCTGGAACTGACCCCAAGCCTGGGGGCTGACACCGGATTCCGGCACCATCGCACCGCCGTCGGGGATGTCCGTCTGCACTATGTGCGGGGCGGCGAGGGGGAGCCGCTGATCCTGTTGCACGGCTGGCCGACAACATGGTGGGAGTGGCACAAGATCATGCCGGGGCTGGCAGAGACCTTTGACGTCATCGCGGTCGATACCCGTGGTCTCGGCGACTCCACCCGCCCGGAAAGTGGCTATGAAAAGGATGTCATCGGCGAGGATATCGTCGCCCTGGCGCGCCAGCTTGGCCTCACGCGCTTTTCCATCGCGGGGCACGATCTGGGCGGACAGGTCGCCTTTGCCATTGCGCGCAATCACCCCGAGATGGTCCAGCGCCTCGCCATCCTCGACGTGCCCCTGATGGGCATGCCCTATTCCGAGGCGCTTGCCCCCTGGCATTTCGCATTCAACGCGGTGCCGGACCTGCCGGAAGCGCTGACCCAGGGCCGCGAGCGCATCTTTCTCGACATTTTCTGGAGCGGGTTCACCTACAATCCCCGCGGTTTCGACGAGGCGGACATCCAGGAGTTCCTGCGCAGCTATACCGCAGTGGGCGCCATGCATGCGGGGTTCAACTACTACCGCGCATTCGACAGGGACGCGGCAGCGAACAGGGCATGGTTCGAGGCAGGCAACAAGCTGGACATGCCGGTTCTGTGGCTTGGAGGCGAAGGCACTGCCGAAGCCGACATCGCCGGGGCCGGCCTGATCAGCACCGGCAACCTGCTGGAATTGCAGTTGGAAAACGCTGCCACGGATCTGCGCGGGCAAAGCCTTGCAGGTTGCGGCCACTGGCTGGCGTCGGAATGCCCGGAGCGAACGGAACAGCTGCTGAACGACTTCTTCAGTGGCAACTGACATCCGGTCATCCCGGTTTCCAAGGCGCAGTCAGGGTGCGCCTTGGCCCGCGACCCGTCACCGGGAAACCGGCGCTCCGGGCACTCTCGACACAGCGAAGGGCGGCTTGCGGGACCGCGCGACCCTGGACGGCCTCCGCAGTGATCGCCACCTCAGATGGCAGGACTGGTCAGTCCGGCGGGAACCCCGAGTCCGTGGTGTCCCAGCCTTCCAGAAACTCCGCCTTCTTGCGCGCGTCCAGAAAGGTCAGCAGGCCGGGTCCCAGCTTGATCGGCAGAAAGCTTCCGGCGAAGTCGCGCAGATCGAAATGACCCGCCGCAAACGTGTCCGCAGTCGGAAGAAGCGGTATCAGTTCGGATTCCCGGGCCAGAACTGTCTGTCCCTCCGTCAGCAGAAAGGCGATGAACCGTTCCGCCATGTCCGGGTGCTGCGCATCCTTCGGAACAAAGGCGGTTCGGGCCATCACAAGGTTGTAGTCGCTCATCAGGTGAACCCCGATACGGTCGTCCTGCGCGGCAGCCGCCAGGGCATAAGACCCGATCGTGTTGATCGACAGGGCAAGATCGCCCTTGGCTGTCGCGGCGATCATCTCGGAGGTACAGCAGAATTTTCGAACGTTGGCGCGGGTCAGAACCTCGGTCATGCGCGACGATTGCAGCCCCTGCACCACGTCCTGCGTCGCAAAGAGGTATCCGATGCCCGAGCGGCGCAAATCATAGATGCCGATTTTCCGGTTCAGGCCTGTTTCGTTGCTGCGGATGTAGTTGATGAGTTCCCGATGTTCCTGCGGCAGGGTGCCGGGCGCGATCAGCTCGACGTTGTAGACGATCGCCGCGGGTTCGAAGGTAAAACCGAACAGCTCTGACCGCCAGACCGCCCAATCCGGAAGCTGAACGACATCCGGGATCGACAACGGCAGCGCCAAACCGCGATTGACCAGGTCGACCTGCAGATCCATCGAAGAGCTGATGACGATGTCGGGCATTTCCGCCGGGCTGGCAGCCATGACCGCTGCGTGAAGGTCGACCGTCTGGTACTCGCGATAGCTGACGGTGACCCCGGGATTCAGGCTTTCAAACCGTTCCATCAGTTGGGTCATCGCGGCCGTATCGGTTGCGCTGGCGATATTCAGCGACACGTTCTCCTGTGCCGCGACCGGAAGCGGGGCGATCCAGATCGCAAGCATCACCATCATGGCCGCGCCAACGGCTCGGGCGGTCTTCTGCGACAGCATGCGGGGGAAACGCATTTCGGCGCGCAAGCCGCCGGCGGGCGAGGTGCCAAGCACCAGCCGGGCATCGTGGCTCTCGGCGACGGCGCGCACGATGGACAGGCCCAGGCCCGATCCCGCCGTGTCCTTGGCGATGGATGTGAACCGCTCCGTTGCGCGGGCGCGGTCGGCGGCTGCGATACCGGGGCCTGCATCCTCGACGATCAGCGACACGTGGTTCGGCCCGGTGGACTCGAGCGTGACATCGATCGTGTTGTCGGCCGGCCCGTGGCGCCGCGCGTTTTCCAGCAGGTTCGACAGCGCCTCCCGGATCGAGATCGCGTCGCCCCGGACAAGGTCGTCGCCCGCCACGATGCTGTCTGCGGAGAGTGTCACCGTGACACCGCGCATGTCGCTGTCGCGCAGCATGTCCGTCAGAACTTCGGTCACGATGGGCTTGAGCGCGACGGGTTTCAGCATGTCGGTTTCAGAGCGGTGCGTGACCATCGCCTGGGTCAGCAGCTGGTTGGTCAGACGGACCGTGCGGCGCGCCTGACTTTCGGCCTTCTGCACACGCACGGCCATATCGTCAAACGACGTCGCATCCCCGGCAAGAGACAGCTGACCCTGCAGGGCCGACAACGAGGTGCGGGTCTGGTGCGCGACATCGGCTATGAAGGTCTCGGTCAGGGTCCGGTTGGAATGCAGCCTGCGCATGAAACCGTTGATGGCGTCCAGCAGCCCGCGGATTTCGCGGGGCGGTGCGCCGTCAATCTGCGACAGATCCGCGGGATCGCGGTTCTGCAGCGCCTGCGCCAGCTGGCGCAGCGGGGCAAGTGCGACGCGGATTGCGACCCATACGAAGCCCAGCCCGATCAGCGACACGCAGGCAAGCCCCGCCATGCCGTTCACGAAAAGCGACAGTTGCTGGGCCGAGCGTCCCGCCCGTGTCTGCCCGATCTGCACGCCCACCCAGACCCGCCCCGTCGGCGTGGTCAGCTGTCGCCCCTGTTGCACGAAGCGAAACGGCGCGCCGAAATCCGCGTCATAGAATACGGGTGCGGCGCTCAGCTGCGTGTCACGCGGTTCCGGCAGGTTCGGCGTGCCGGTGATTTCGCCCTCAAGGTCGGAAAAGACGCGGTAGGTCACGCGGTCTTCCGGCGCAAGGCCCAGGATCTCCATCGCGGAGTAGGGCAGATCCACGGTGATGCCGGACGGGCCGGTAGACACGCGGTCGAGCACGGACAGGGCCGCACCTGCAAGCAGCAGATCGTAGGTCCTGTTGGATGCATCGCGGGCATAGTTCCACAGCAGGACCGATATGATCAGCAGCAATGCCGAGAACCCCATCGCCATCGCCGCCAGCAGGCGGCGTTGCAGCGAATAGCTGCGGTCACTCTTCGGCGACATAGGCCATGTATCCCAGCCCGCGTGCCGTCTTGACCACCAGCGGCGTGCCTTCCAGCTTCTTGCGCAGCCGCGCCACGATCTGTTCGACGGCATTGAGGCTGGGCGCCTCGTCAAAGCTGTAAAGCTTGTCCGCGACTTCCTCCTTGGTCAGCATCCGGCCAAGGTTTCCGATCAGGATTTCCAGCAACTGGATCTCGCGGGCGCGCAATTCCGCGTCCTGCCCCCGGACGGTCGCCCGTTTCGCACCCCGGTCAAAGACAAGATCGCCCGCAGTGAAGACATTGCTCGCGTTTCCGGCCTTGCGCCGGGCCAGCACGCGGCAGCGGGCCGAGAGTTCGCGGAAATCCACAGGCTTGACCATGTAGTCGTCGGCACCCGCGTCCAGACCCGACACGCGGTCGTCGATCTGGCTGCGCGCGGTCAGGATGATGACCGGAGTCTGGTCGTCGCGGGCGCGCATGGAACGCAGCACCTCGTACCCGCTGCGCCCGGGCAGGTTGATGTCGAGCAGGACGATATCGAATTGGGCATGACGCAGCAGGCTGTTGGCCTGATCGCCGTTCGACTCGCGGTCGATGGAATGGCCTTCGGACCGCAGGCGATCAATGATCGTCTCGGCAAGGTCGTCGTTATCTTCCACCAAAAGCATCCGCATGACGGCAATCTACAGGCTTACGAAGACCGGGCATAGCCATGCCAGAGCTTGTCAGCTTGGTGACAGGGATAGGTCAGGATCGCGAAAGCCAGGCCACAGCAAGGCGACAGGCTGACAGGTTAAGAGACGGTTGGGGGCGCCCGTCGTCCCGTCACACACGTCTCAATGGGAGGAGCCCCCAATGACCCTGAACCGTTTCTGCGCCGCCGCACTGATGGCCGCCAGCCTGACCCTGCCGACCTTTGCCGCCGCCGAAGTCGACAGCCCCGAATGTGTCGCACCGGCCCAGCCCGGCGGCGGTTTCGACCTGACCTGCCGTGTCGCGCAGACCGGCCTTGCCGCGCAGTTCGGCGCGCCGATGCAGGTGACCTTCATGCCCGGTGGCATCGGCGCCGTGGCCTTTAACCTGTTCAACACGACCCGCACCGACGACGCCAATGCCATCGTTGCCTTCTCGACCGGCTCGCTGTTGAACATCGCAACCGGCAAATACGGTGCATTCACCGAGAACGACGTGCGTTTTGTCGGCACCGCCGGTGCGGATTTCGGCGCGGTCGTCGTGAAGGCCGACAGCAAGTACACCTCGCTCGAACAACTGATGGCCGATCTGGCCGCGGATCCGTCCAGCGTTGTCGTGGGCGCCGGTGGCTCCGTCGGGTCGCAGGACTGGATGAAGGCCGCGCTGCTGGTCCGTGAAACCGGCGCGTCGCCGATGAAGATGCGCTACGTCGCCTTCGACGGCGGCGGCGATGCCATCGCAGCCCTTCTGGGCGGGTCGATCGAAGTCTACACCGGTGACGTCGGCGAAATGGCGTCGCACATGGAAGCGGGCGACATGCGCGTGCTGGCCGTGATGGCGGACGAGCGCCTGGGTGGTGCCTTTGCCGAGGTCCCGACCGCGAAGGAGCAGGGCTTTGACGTCGAATGGACGATCATGCGCGGCTTCTACATGGGCAAGGACGTGTCGGACGCTGACTACCAGACCTGGGTCGATGCCTTCAAAGCCGCCTATGCCACCCCGGAATGGGAGCAGGTGCAGACCGAAAAGGGCCTGCTGCCGCTGAACCTGGCCGGTGACGAGCTGAAGGCGCGGGTCGATGCCAACATGGCGACCCTGCGCGAGATCGCGACCGAAGCCGGTCTGATCCAGAAGTAACCGCGCCAAGGGACGGCACCCCGTCGCGGGGCGCCGTCCCTTTTCCATTTCCTGCTCAGAGGTGCTGCCATGGCTGACCGGATTTTTGCCGGCCTTCTGCTTCTGGTGACGCTGGCCTACGGGTTCATCGCGTTCACCATCATCAAGGCCCCGTTCCAATACGACCCCCTCGGCCCGGAAAGCTGGCCGCAGATCCTTTCTGTCGTCGCGGTGCTGTGCATCCTCGGCGTGCTGTGGAAGCCGGATGTCGAGCACCTGAACGTCGCGGGCCGGACGTGGTTCCGCCTGGGCACAATGGTCGTGCTGCTCTTCGCCTATGCAGAGCTCTACGAGCCGCTCGGCTTCATCCTGTCCACCATCCTGTTCGGCACGATCGTGGCGCGGATGCTGGGCGCGGCCTGGATCAGGGCCGGGCTGTTCGGCCTGGGTGCCGGTGTGCTCGGCTGGCTGCTCTGCGTCGAGATCCTCGACCTGAACCTGCCCGACGCCGATCTGCTGGCGCAGGCCTATTCTCTTTCTGAAGGAACGATCTGATGGGCGACGTCCTTTCGGGGCTGGCGACCGGTTTCGGTGTCGCGCTCATGCCCTTCAACCTGATGCTGGTCCTGCTGGGCTGTTTTGCCGGCACTCTCATCGGCGCCTTGCCGGGGCTTGGCCCGATCAACGGCGTGGCGATCCTGCTGCCGATTGCCTATGGCCTGGGCTTTCCGCCCGAAAGCGCGCTGATCCTGCTGGCGGGCATCTACTACGGTGCGGAATACGGCGGGCGGATCTCGTCGATCCTGCTGAACGTGCCGGGGGATTCCGGCGCCGTCATGACCACGCTGGACGGCCACCCGATGGCCCTGAAGGGCGAGGCCGGGCGCGCCCTGTCCCTGTCGGCGGTCGCAAGCTTTGTCGGTGGCACCATCGCCGTGGTGCTGATGTCGCTGTTCGGCCCGCTGCTGGCGCAGTTCGCCGTGACCTTTTCGCCCGCCAACTACGTCGCCCTGATGGTCTTCGCCTTTGCCTCGCTCGCCTCGCTGGTCGGCAAGAGCACGGTCAAGACCCTGCTGGGCGCGCTGATCGGCCTGATGCTGGCCACCATCGGCATCGACAGCAACACCGGTGTGGCGCGCTACACCTTCGGTCTGCCCGACATCCTGGCCGGGATAGATTTCCTGATCGTGGTTGTCGGCCTGTTCGGCATGGCGGAACTGCTGCACCTGGTCGAACAGCAGGTCAGCGGCAAGCTCAAGACCCTGCCGGTGGACAAGAGCTTTGTCCGCTGGGCGGATCTGGCCAGGACCAAATGGACGATCCTGCGCTGTTCGCTGATCGGGTTCTTCATCGGCGTCCTGCCCGGCACCGGCGCGTCGGTCGCCTCGGCCGTGGCCTATGGCACGGAAAAGCGGATGGCGGGTGCGGAGGGGCAGAAGACCTTTGGCACCGGTGACGTGCGCGGCCTTGCCGCCCCGGAAGCGGCCAACAACGCGGCCGCGGGCGGTGCGATGGTGCCGATGCTGACGCTGGGCATTCCCGGTTCGGGCACCACCGCGATCCTGCTGGGCGCCTTGCTGATGTTCAACATCCAGCCCGGCCCGCTGATGTTCGCCCAACGGCCCGAAATCGCCTGGGGTCTGATCGCCTCGATGTATATCGGCAACGTCGCCCTGCTGATCATCAACCTGCCGCTGGTGGGGCTTTTCGCCCGGATGCTGACGATCCCGCAGCACTACCTGACGCCGCTGATCGCGATCCTGGCCTTCGTCGGCATCTACTCCATCGTCGGCAACCCGTTCGATCTGTTCATGATCACCTGGCTCGGCATCTTCGGGTGGTTCCTGCGCAAGCTCGACTTCTCGCTCGCGCCCGTCATCCTCGGCTTCGTGCTGGGCGGTCTGTTCGAGAACAACCTGCGCCGCGCGCTGTCCATTTCTGGCGGCGACTGGATGATCCTGGTGGACAACTGGAAAAGCCTGCTGCTCTACGCGCTTGCACTTCTGGTCGTCGCCGTGCCGGTCTGGATGGGCCGCCGCGCGCGCAAGATGGCCGAAGCCGATATCTGAGCCTGCGCCGGCCCGCCGCGCGCGGGCCGGTCCGGAACAACATGCGAAAGCTGACAGATGACCCCTGAGGTCAAGAAGACGTTGACCGCAGGACTGATCGGAACGGGCGGCGCCGTGTGCGCCGCCCTTGCCGGTTTGCCCGCCGCGGGGTTGATCGGGTCCAGTATCGCCGTGGCCGTTGCGGCGACCTGCGGCGTCGCGATGGCGATCCCGCAACGCCTGCGCGACGTGGCCTTTGCGGTCATCGGCATATCGCTGGGCGCGGGGGTACAGGCCGATGCGCTGCAGCAGATCGGATCCTGGTCGGTCAGTCTGCTTGTGCTGGCCCTGTCGCTGGTGGCAACATTGCTCTGCGGCGCCGCCCTGTTGCGCCGGGTCTTCGGCATGGACGCCGAAACCGCCCTGCTGGCCAGTTCGCCCGGCACCATGTCGAACGCAATCGCCATCGCGCTGGAGGGACGCGGCGACGTCACGGCGATCACCATCCTGCAGGTCATGCGCCTGCTCGTGCTGGTGGCCGTCGTGCCGCCGATCGCCTCCGCGCTGGATGCGCAGCCGGGCCTGCTGTCCGCTCCTGCACCGATGGGGACGGTTCCGCTGGTCGCGCTTGCGGGGGCCACGCTGGGCATCGGCATTCCCGCCGCGCGCCGGAACCTGCCCGCCGCCTGCCTGCTGATCGGCATGATCCTGAGTGCGTCGGCCCATGTCACCGGGCTGGCGCAGGGCCCGGCGCCCGGCTGGGTGATCTTCGCGGCCTTTGTGGTCACCGGCACCGCCGTCGGCACGCGGCTGACCGCGATCTCGCCGCGCGCCTTGCTTGCGATGGCGCGTGCGGGGGCCATGCTGATCGGCACGACGGTCGCCATGTCGCTGGCTTTCGCATCGTTGACGGCGGTGCTGACGGGGCTGCCCTGGGGCCAGATCTGGATCGCCTATGCGCCCGGCGGGGTCGAGGCGATGGCGGCCATCGGCCTTGCGCTCGGGTATGACCCGGCATTTGTCGCCATCCACCACTTTGCCCGGATCGTTCTTCTGGTCATTCTGGTCCCGCTGCTGTTCAGGCGTCGCAGGTAAACGCGCGGCCGGGGCCGAGGGCCCACGGCGGACGGACCGGCGGGCGGGATGCCAGCGGGCTCCGTGCCCTGGCACACCCTGGCAGAACGCAACCTCCGTCACCGCGTTTCATGGCCGGTGACATCCGTGCCGTGCACCGTGCTTTCCGATCCTGACAACGCTTGTCAGCCGGTCCTTCACGGACGCCTCATCGGGCCCCTTGCGGCTCGCGGACCGCAAGGCATCCCTGCATGAACGGCGCGGCTCAGACCGGTTTCGCCTTGCGCCGCCGCTGCAGCGATTTTGCAATCGGCCAGAGGATCACCAGAAGCGTCATGACCGCCAGCGCAGCCGACAACGGGCGCGTCAAAAGCTCTGTGGCGTCGCCCCGGCTGATCAGCAAGGCCCGGCGCACGCTCTGTTCGGCCATGGGGCCAAGGATCATGCCCAGGATGACCGGCGCCAGCGGCACGTTGACCTTTTCCAGGAAATACCCCGCCAGCCCCGCCGCCAGCATGACCCACAGATCGACCATGCGGCCGTTGATGACGTAGACGCCCACGCACATCAGGATCAGGATCGAGGGCACCAGCAACACGCCGGGCAGCCGCTGGAACTGGGCAAAGACCCGGGTGGCAACCATGCCGCCGAGGGCGAAGATCAGGACCGAGGTGATCAGCATCTCCATCATGAAGCCGCCGACGAGAATGGGGTTCTGGTGGAACAGCTGCGGGCCGGGTTGCAGCCCGTGGATGGTCAATGCGCTGAGGACAAGCGCCGCGACAACGTTGCCCGGAATGCCCAGCGACAGGGCCGGGATCATCGATGCGGCATTGTCCGCGTTATTGCCGCATTCGGCGGCGGCGACCCCCTGAGGATTGCCCTTTCCGAAACTCGCGGGATCGTCCGACGCGTTCCTGGCGGCATTGTAGCTGAGGAAGGCGGCGATGTTGCCGCCCGCGCCGGGCAGGATGCCGACAAGGATCCCGATGCCCGAGGACCGCAGCCACGTGGGGATCAGCCCGCGGATCTCACCCTTTTCAAAGGGTGCACTCTTCAGTTTCAGCTGTCCCGACGACAGGCCGACCAGGTCGCGCTTTTCGGCCAGCTGCAGCACCGGCGGCAGAGCGTAAAGCCCGACCAGAACCACCACGAGGTCGAGCCCGCCCAGAAGCCAGGTCTGGCCGAAGGTGAACCGCGCCTGTCCGGACAGGTTGTCGATGCCCATCGTGCCGATCAGCAGGCCCAGGACGGCGGCCATGATGCCCTTGACCGGGTCCGAACCCACCATGACCCCTACCGAGGCCATGCCGAAGATCGCGATCCAGAAGTATTCCGCCGGACCGAAGAACAGCGTGAGCCGCGCCAGAAGCGGGCCCATTGTCATCAGCGCGATGGCGCTGGCGATGCCGCCGATGGCCGAGGACCAGCAGGCGATCTTGAGCGCCTTGGACGCCTCGCCCCGGTCGGCCATCGGGAAGCCGTCAAAGGTCGTCGCGATGGAGGCGGGCGTGCCGGGGATGCGCAGCAGGATCGCCGGGATGGCGCCGCCGTACATCGACCCGTTGTA
The DNA here is from genome assembly GCF_009789075.1 of Pseudooceanicola pacificus. GTDB lineage: Bacteria > Pseudomonadota > Alphaproteobacteria > Rhodobacterales > Rhodobacteraceae > Pseudooceanicola > Pseudooceanicola pacificus. Next base: position 360,443 of record NZ_WNXQ01000004.1, on the reverse strand, counting down.
GATGCCCGCCACCATCCCCAGTGCGATCAGCGGGTCCATGGAATAGGTCAGCGGCAGAAGAAGCGCGATGGCCATGACCGGGTTCAGCCCCGGCAGCGCGCCGATCAGCACGCCGAGCAACGTGGCACCGATCATGGCGCCGAGCGGCCCCCACGCCAGAACGCTGGTCAGGGCGTTGGTGTAGAACTCCATCTCAGCCCCCCCGCGCCATGAGGGACAGGACCGCCTCGCGGGGCAAGGGCTTTTCCAGCAGCACGGAGAAGACCAGGTAGACCAGCGCGACAAAGGCCAGCGCGACGATCAGCGCATAGAGCGGTTTCCGGAACCCAAGGGCGAAGGGCATCGCCAGCATCACGAGGAACGAGGCGGTGAAGAAGCCGAAGGGCACCACCGCCGCCACGTAAAGGGCCGCCACCACGGACGCGGTGATCATCTGCGCCGGGGCGTCGACCAGCGCGCGCGTTTCGTTCCGGCCAGAGCGAACAGCCTTGAGCGCGACAAGCGCGCCGAGAAGCGTCAGGATCAGGCCAAGCGTCATCGGATAGATGCCGCTCGCCCCCTTGTAGCCGGTTGCCATCCAGGCCGCGGCGATGCCCAAGCCCGCAAACAGCAGACCGGTGACGATATCCTGACGCTTCTCCATCGCTCAGAGACCCAGGCCCTTCGACACTTCGGCCAGGGCGTCGAACTCGGAATGCAGGCGTGCCCCCAGGGCGTCACCCTTGACCACGTTCGGGACTTCGCCCTTGGTCGCGAGGAATTCGACATAGCTCGGATCGTTCACGGCCTCCTCGATGGTGTCGGCCAGTTTCGCAACGATCGCGGGGTCCATGCCCTTGGGGCCGAGAATGGCGCGCCACAGCAGCGTTTCCTTGTCTGCCAGGCCAAGAGCCGCCAGCCCTGATGCGCCTTCCAGCGCGGGGACGTCGGCGGCCGAGGTCACCAGCGGGCACTTGGCCTCGCCGCTTTCGACATAGGGCAGGACGGTCGAGATCGAGCCGCCGTAGATGTCGACATGGCCGCCGAGGAAGTTCTGCAGCGTCTCACCAGCGCCCCCGAACGGGATCGCGACCGCCTCGATGCCTTTGGCCTGGAAGATGCGTTCGGCGGCAAGCTGCATCGTGCCGCCGATGCCGTCGTTGCCATAGGTGTACTTGCCCGGGTTCGCATCCAGTTCGGCGAGGAACTCTTCGCCGGTGGTTGCGGGGAAGTCCGCCTTGACGCAGAGCGTGTAGGCCGTTTCCGAGGTCGAGGCGATCGGCGTAAAGCTGTCCAGCGAATAGGCCACGTCCTGAACCTGCGGCACGGTGGTCAGCGGGCTGTTCCAGGTGGCGAAGAGCGAATAGCCGTCCGGGGCGGCCTGCATGAACTGCGACGCGCCGACGGACCCGCCGCCGCCGCTGACGTTCAGAACGGCGATCGACGTGCCGAGCTTTTCTTCGAGCAGCAGGGCCAGCTTGCGGGCACTGGTGTCGGTGCCGCCGCCGGCGCCGGCCGGGATCGTCAGCTCGATGGTACGTTCGGGGTAATCGGCCAGTGCGGGCGTCGCGAGCGCGAGCGCGGCGGCGAAGCCGGTGAAGGTTGCTTTGATGGTCATGGTCTCTCCCTTTCTGTCGGTCTTTCTGGTTCAGGTGATTTCGCTGCGGTAGCGGAAGCCCGCCGCATTGCCGCTCGCGATGCGCCACTCGACGGGGCAGTCCTCGATGTCGAAGGCGGTGCGTTCGATGATCGCCAGCGGGTCGCCGGGGGTCATGCAAAGCTGCTGCGCGACCGTGTCGGTGGCTCTGCCAAAGGACACCTCGTCGGCGGCCCGTTTCACCAGCACGCCGAAATGCTCGAAGTAGATCGGATAGAGCAGCGGTCCGAGCACGGTTTCGGGCAGCTTCTCGAAGCCGTCGAAGCGGGCGCGTGGAATGTATATCTCTTCGAACAGCACGGGCTGTTCGGACAGGCTGCGCAAGCGGACGATCTTGATCACATCCTGTGTGCCAAGCGCTTCGGCGGCGGCAATCGGGGCCTTGGCCACACTGCGCAGGATCAGCTGGCTGGACGGGATGGGCGACGGCGATCCGTCGCTGTCGCGAATGGCGAAGAAACGAAACAGCGTCGCGTTGAACGAAGGCGCCCGCATGTAGGTCCCGGACCCCTGCCGACGTTCGAGGAGCCCTTCCTCGACAAGACCGTCGACCGCCTTGCGGACGGTGCCGACCGAAACGTCGAATTCACGCGCCAGCCGCGCCTCGGACGGGATGGGCGTCTCGGGAGTCCAATCACCTCGTGCGATCCGTGCGCTCAGCGTGTCCCGCAAGCGCGCATAGGCAGGCAGCCGAGTATCCGTCGCTGTGAATCCGTTCGCCATGATCGTCCTCCCGGATCGAGCAATAGAGATATTGACCGATATAGTCAACCAGTCATATATATGACTTGAAGGGAGACCAGATGATCCAGTTCGACTGCCATGCCCATGTCTACGAACAGGTCTGCGCCGTACCCGGCGCGCGCTACGTACCGGAGCGCGCGGCGCCGCTGGAGGCCTGGCTGGGACATCTTTCGGATCATTGCCTGACGGGCGGCGTGATCGTGCAGGTCAGCTTCCTTGGCACTGACAACTCGGAACTGCGCGCCGCGCTTGCGAAACTCGACCGTCAACGCTTCGCGGGTGTCGGGGTCGTTTCGTTGGATGTTTCGGATGCAGAGCTGGCGGCACTGGCCAAAGCCGGCGTGCGCGGCGTGCGATGGAATCTCGTCGGGGGCGCTGCGATACCCGACGTGACCTCGCCCGCGGTGCAGCGCTTTCTCGGCGCCCTGCGCAACCACTCCATGCACCTGGAGGTGCACCTTGAGGGTCCACGGCTTGCGCCGCTTCTGCCCCGCCTCGCCGATGCGGGTGTTGACCTTGTCATCGATCATTTTGGATTGCCGTCCGAGCCCGACCCGGCCGAGGACCCTCTGATCAGGGCCGTCTCACGGTTGCAGGAACGACAAGGGGTGTTTTTCAAATTCTCGGCACGCTATCGCCTGCCGTTCGACATCAGGCCACATGCCGAAAATCTTTTGGACTTGCTGCATCCAGATCACGTGCTTTGGGGCAGCGATTGGCCCCACACGCGGCATGAAACACAGACCAGCTATTCCGAAAGCCATTCGCTTTCGACATTATGGCCCGCGCTTACGGACCAGGTTGCGGCGAAGCGTCTTTACGGCATCTGTGCCGGCGTTTGAATCCCGGGCACCAATTTCCGCGCTTAGGGCATCGGTCGGCGGGCCAGCCAGCGGAATGCCCTGAGCGACCGCCTGCCCTGTCAACGGCAGCGCGGGGCCGATATCGACGGAACCCGGCGGGCTGCCCGGCCGGGTTCGTGTGGCGTATTCACTCGCGCCGGTCGATGTGAAGGCTTGCCCTATAACGACCGTTACGCTACTGGCCGTTATGAAACAGGACAGTGCCGGGCAAGCGGTTCCACACTGCGCGTTACGCCATCCGGGAGAAGGTCATGGGACGACATCGGGAGTTTGACGTCGAAAAAGCGCTGGATGCCGCGATGTGCGTCTTCTGGAGGAAGGGGTACGAGGGCGCGTCCTACACCGACCTCACCGAGGCCACAGGGGTCGAGCGGCCGGCGCTCTATTCCGCATTCGGCAACAAGGAAGCGCTCTTCAACCTGGCCCTTGCCCACTACAACGAGCACTATCTCACCCACATCCCCGAGGCTCTGGCCAAACCGACGGCGCGAGAGGTGGCGGCGCATATGCTCTACAGCACCGCCGATCTGAACACGCGGTATCCGGACCATACGGGCTGTCTCAACATCAACGGCGCGCTGGCGACGTCCGACGCATCGGAGTCCATTCGCCAGGCGCTCATCGAAACCCGGGCCGCGGGCCAACTGCGCTTTGTCGAGCGTTTTGAGCGCGCCAGGGCGGAAGGCGACTTGCCGCAATCGGCCAAACCGGCGGCGCTCGCTGCCTATCTCATGGCGGTTCTTCACGGAATGGCTGTCCAGGCCAAGGCAGGTTTCGGGCGTGACGCTCTGGAGGGGGTCGCCGAACAGGCCCTGTCCGCCTGGCCCTAAGGCTTGCATCGGGATGCCGAAAGACGCCCGGGACGAGATCATCAAGCACGGCACGGCACGGGCGACGGGCTGGGTGAAGCCAGATAGCGGGCCGGACACGCCCGCACGCGTCGCAGATTGACGTGACCGTCGTCAACCTTGGGGAAAATTCGTCACCACCGGGCTCACCGCAGATCTGGCTGGACGGCACAGGCGCGCCCTCGTTCAGACGCCGGACGGGGGACCGACCCGCACTGCCATCGGCGCCCACGGCGGGGCAAGCCAGGGCTTGCCCGCAGTCTGCCCCGGCAACCGGCGAGCGGGACGCCGACGCTGGGCCGCACCTTCGCGGCCGTCCTCAAAAAGCGCTGGCCGGACTACGGCGGCAAGCGAACCCCGTCCCTATTCGCCCAACCCGGTCAGTATCGCGTCCAGCCTGAGCGCAACCTGAAGTTCAAGCGCGTGAACAGGATCGTCCCAGCCTCCGGTCAGTTCACGCAGCGTCTGCAGCCGCTGGCGGATGGTATTGACGTGGATACCCAGCTGATCGGCGGCGCGGCTGGCATTGAACTGGTTCTCGAAATACCTCAGCAGCGTCTCTTTCAGCAGCGGTCCCTGGGTCGGCCCATGCCCCTCGATCTTCGCCAGGATACCGGTCGCGTGGCGTGCCAGATCGGCGGCGTTGCGCGCTTCGAAGATGCGGGCGAACAGGCTGACCTCTTCCTGTCGCAGCACCCGCGTAATGGGCCGGATCGCGCTCAGCACGGCAAGCGCTTCACGCAGTCGGGTATACTGGTCGGCAAGACGGGCCAGATCGGCAACGGCGGTCGAGCGGATACCGCCGACCTGCCACCCTTCGCGGCGGCGGGCGAGAGCCGACAGAAAAGCGTTGAGTGCCTCGGGGCCGCCAATGACCAGCGTATCGCCCCCCAGTTCGTCGACCAGGACGGCATGGCGTGTTGCACAGTCTCTCACCGTTTGGTCCAGATCGGACCGGCCGAGGCCCGTAAAGACCAGGAGCGCCATCTGGACGGGATCGCCCAGACCGACCTTCAAGCGATCACGTAGGATAGTGACGCTTGCCGGATCCGGGGGCGAGACATGCGTGATGTGCCGGATCAGGGTCGATGTCGCGACAACCTCCTCGGCCTCCCGCTTCTCGGCCCAGAGCTTTGCGATGGCCAGGGCAACCGCCGACCGTTCGAGGTTGCGGACCTCTATGTCGTCCAGCCGCCCGTTGTTGCAGATCACCAGCATCTCCCAGTGCCGCGTACCTCCAAGGAGCGGGATTGCGCGGCACTGCTCGTCCTCGGCCTCGGCCAGCAGATGCGCCCGCGCGACCCGCAGCGGCCGGTTGCCGCCGGGCGACAGACCGTCAATCAATGCCCGGTCCGAGCGGAGCCGGTCCGCAAAGGAGCCGCGATAATGGACCGACACAAATTCCTCCCGCACCCTGAGATTGCGGTCGTACAGAAAAATTGCGCCGTCGACCTGGTTTGCCATCTGTTGCAGGTACTGGCTCTGGTCCGCGCCGGTGGCCAGCAGGGTCGCCATCTCGTCATGGGCCGCCGCCGAGGCTTCGACCCGCTTGATGTGATCGATCAGCGCCGTGCGGCTGGCTTCCGCCTCGGCCAGCGCCTCGGATTGGACACGGAATGCTTCCGCGTTCCGCATCGCCGTCCCCGCGTGGATCGCGAACGATCCCAGGATCGAAAGCTCCCGCCCCGAAACCTTGCGGCTGTAGCGGTAGGCGGCGAACAGAAAGCCCAGCACCTGGTCGCCCACGAGGATCGGAAACCCGGTCAGGGAGACGACATTCTCCTGGCGCATCCAGTCGTCGAGGTCAGGAAGATGGCGGAAGCTTTTGTCGTTGAGATAGTCGGTGGTGTGGAAATAGCTGCGGGTTTGCATGATCGACCCGACAATCCCGAAGTCCGCATGGCTGCGCATCACGCGGGCATTGGGTGAAAGCTGACCCTCGGCGTGCACGCTGACAAATTCCCGGCTGACCGGGTTCTGAACGGTGACCCAGCCCAGGTCCGCCCCGACCAGGGCGCGGGTCCGGCTGACGATAAGCCGCATCAGCGCATCGGTGCCGAGCGTCCCGCTCAGATCGTGCGCCGTCTCGATCAGCAGGTTGAGCCCGTGTTCCACCGCCACGCGATCCCGCAACTCTGCGCGGATCCGGTTCATCGCATTGTCGATCCGGTCAAAGTCCTCGGCGCGACCGACCTGCGCCGCGATGCCTCTCAGGCGGTCGAGCGCAATGTCGAATTCGGCGTGGCTGGCACCTGTCGCCAGCGTCTCGAAAACCTGTGCCAGCGAAGAGATCATCTCGGTCGTCATTCGAGGCCCCTCCTCCAGGGCCCCGGAAAGGATCACAGGGTTGCCGTCACTCTTCAAGCGCCCTCCCCCGGTGTCGCATCGTCAGTGGATCGCCGCGTGGAGAATGCGCTGAGCGGTCGCCTCGTCCCGCGCGAATTCGGCGACGATGGTGCCGCTCTTGGCGACCAGAATGCGATCCGACAGATCGAGGATCTCGGGCAGGTAGGACGAGATCAGGATCACCCCTGCCCCGCTGTCCGCAAACCCCCGGATGATCCTCCGGATCTCGGCGATGGCTCCGACATCCACGCCCCGGGTCGGTTCGTCGAAGATCACCAGCCGGGGTTCCTGCGCCAGCGACTTTGCGATCACCACTTTCTGCTGGTTCCCGCCCGAGAGATAGACGACCGGCTTGCCCCCCTCGGCGCCGTGAATCGCAAGCCTGTCGCGCCAGTGATCTGCCACCGACCGCAGCCGCTCTTTCGGCATCAGGACCTGGCGCCCCCGGAACTTGGCCAGCCAGCCAAGGCCTATGTTCCGCGCAACGCTCATCGTGTCGAAGAAACCGTCGTACTTCCGGTCTTCGCTCACATAGGCGATCCCGTCGGCAATGGCCTGCGACGGCGCGGTATAACGGACCTCTTTCCCGTCCAGCCAGATGCGCCCGCCGTCGAGGTTGCGCTTTGTGTGGCCGACGACGACCTTCGCGGCCTCGCTGCGCCCGGACCCGATGAGGCCCGCGATCCCGGTGACTTCGCCCGGAAAGACCGAAAAGGACATGTTGTTGACCATGCTGCCCATCCGCAGGTCCTCGACCTGAAGCACCGGCGCCGCCGCGCGGGCCCGGGCGGGTCCCCGGTTCGCCGCCGTTTCGACAAGGTCGTCGCCGATCATGTGACGGATCAGGGCGGCGCGGTCGAAATCCTTTGCAGGTCCCGTCGTCATCAGCCTGCCGTTGCGCAGGACGGTGATGCGATCGGCGTGGTTCAGAGCCTCTTCCAGCGCGTGCGAGATGAAGATCAGCGCCACCCCCCGCTTCTGGAGCTGCTTCACCAAATCGAAAAGGTGGTCGGTTTCCTCGGGCGTGAGCGCGGCGGTCGGTTCGTCGAGGATCACCACCCGGGCCTCGTTCAGCACCGCGCGGGCAATCTCCACCATCTGCCGCTTGGCGGTCGACAGGGAACCGGCCAGTTGCGTCGGGTCCACTTTGAAATTCAGGCTCTGAAGCACCTGCCGCGCCGCGTTGCGGACTCTCCGAACAGAGTTCAACGGCTTCTCGCGGCCCAGCACCATGTTCTGCGCGACGGTCAGCTGCGGCACCAGGCTGGTTTCCTGAAATACCATGGCGATCCCGCGTTCCGTGGCGTCCTTGGGATTGGCGAAACTGACCTCTTCGCCGTCGACGAAGATGCGGCCGGTGCTGGGCGTGGTCACCCCTGCAATCAGCTTGCACAGGGTCGATTTGCCCGCGCCGTTCTCGCCGGCCAGCGCGTGGATTTCACCGGGATGAAGGTCGAATGTCACCTCCTCCAGCGCGGCGATGCCACTGTAAAACTTGCTCGCCGATTCCACGCGGATGATGGGCGCTTGGGTCATCTGTCCTCCGCCAGAAGAAGTTCGCCGGTCGCAAGACTCAGCGCGACCGTCGCACCGTTCCAGTGCACGGCGTCGGCGATGGCATGCCGGCTTCCGTTCGCCCGCGACTGGAGGGAGCCCGTCGGGTTGAGGTCCCTGTCCAGTTCGATGACCAGCCCGTAGGAAAAACTGGGGGCCCAGGCTTTCACCGCGCCGAAAAGCCGGGTGGCGCCCATCTCGATCGGCAATGCATGGCTGAACCTCGGGTCGATGCGCGGGGCGATCCAGGACTCCGGCGCGATGGTCGCCTTCATCTCGCGCACGAAGGCCTCTTCGGTCTTGAGGAATTCGATCAGCGGATCGCGCCGGGCGAGGCACGACAGAAGATACCCCCCCGGCCGCTGTCTCAGCCGCGCGGCATATCCCGGAAGCCCGGCTCTGAGCACCTCTCCGCTCACCGCGTCCCGGATGCACGCACGTTCAAGTTCGGTGACAAGAATACGGCCGGCCGGGTCGAGGCAGAGACCCGCCGGGGCGTGCAGACCGTCCCGGATCACGCGCCGCCGGCCGTTGCGGGCGATCGACACGACCGACCCTGTTTCGGCCTCCTCCCATGCTGCCCGGGCAAGGAAATCGCCGCCCCGGATGCCGCTGTCGACGACGACAAGTTCGTCCTCGGACAGGAACGCGGCATCCGTCGGTGCGATCAGGCCGTTGCCCGACGCCCAGTCGGCCACCGAGAAGTCAGGGGCCAGAACACCAAAGGTTCCGCCCTCTCCGAACAACGCCACCGCGCCTGCGGGCGACACCGCCAGGGCGATGATCAGCGCCCCTGCCCTGTAGACGACATCGCAATCGCCCTCCCAGTCGGCGATGCGCGTCAGCTTGTTTCCGTCACCCAGCAGCAGCGCACCGTCGGTGGCGACCGCCACGGCGCGACCCTGCTGGGTCAGGCGCGCCCGCGCTTCCTCCAGCCTCTGGTTCGGACCCAGCACACCTTCCAGCGTCATCGTCTGGCGCGCGGGTCGGCCGCGGCCGAACACGGTTTGCAGAAAGCTCATGTTCCCTGACCCGCATAGCTGCCCGGTCCGGTCCAGGCCGGGTCCGCACCCGGCAAGTCCAGTCGTCCGATCTTGTCGTTCGTCACCCCGCCCAGATAGAGCGCGCCCTGATGTTCCCGCATCGAGGTTATCATGTAGAGCGGTCCGTCGGGCCGGTCCCAATAGGCGTCCCGCACCCGGCCCGTGCCATCGAGCTTGAGCACCCCGCCGATGTTGAGGTTGCCGAACAGCCAGTTGGTCGGCGGCACCCGGCGTGTCATCCTGCGCCGAAGCCCGGGATGTGTCATCGCAAGGTCGATGACCGGATTGCGCATGCCCGCCAGCGCCAGCCAGTAGCCGCCGTCTGACGCACGGTTGATGTTGTCCGGATAGCCCGGCAGACCGGACACAAGCACCCGCGGCCCGGCCTTCAGGTTCTGCAGGTCGAAGGCCAGGACCGAACAGTCCCATGTCGAGGCGACCAGCAGATGCCGCCTGTCATGTGCCAGACAGACCCCGTTCGGAAACAGCAGGTTGTCACAGACCGTGCGGGTCCGGCCTGTCTTGGGATCATACGAGAGGAGCCGCCCGTTCGGGCGCCCCTCAAGCAGGTCCATCGCCCAGTTTTCCATGTCGTACCGTTTCGTCGCGTCGGAGAAATAGATCACCCCGTCCGGCGCCACATCGAGATCGTCCGCCATCCGGATCGTGGTGTCGTCCTGAACCGAAAACAGGCTGCGCGTGGTCTGATCCGTCAGCAGGTCGTGCGTGCCGTCCATCGCCACGCGCACCAGGCCCATGCCGGCCACACAGGTCAGCAGCGCTCCGTCCGCATCGAATGCCAGCCCAAGCGGTCGCCCGCCAATCTTGACCAGGACCGTCACCTCGCGGTGATCCGGCGCGGCCAGTTTCATGATCCTGCCATCGCGGGTGCCGCAGTAGAGATTGCCGGCGCTGTCGAGAATGACATCCTCCGGACCGTCGATCTTGCCGGCGGCGAGGATCTTCGCCTCGGCCAGTTTGGGCACGATGCGATCCGGCATCAGCGCGTCGGTGCCTTGCACCGGCTCGGGCTTTCTCGCCACCGGATCGAGGTAGGAGGACGCCACAAGCCGGTTCAGGTTCTTCTTGAAACGCACATCTATGGCGAGGATCAGAAGAATGATCATGCCCTGGGTGAACTGAACGAAATCGCCCCGGAATCCGGCGTTGATCATCGCGTTGTTCAGAAAGTAGATCGTCAGGAAGCCGATGATCACCGACACCACGGCGCCCCGCCCCGGGGTGAAGCCGCCCAACCCGAGAACAAGCGCCGTAAGAAGGAAGAACTCCATCCCGATACCGGTGTCCGATCCGACGCTGTTCTGTCGCGCGGCGTAGAGAAAACCCGACAGCCCGACCAGGGCACCGGCCAGCACATAGGCCATGAAGACCGTACGCTTGACTCCGATCCCGCCGTTGCGTGCCGCCTTGCGGTTGCCGCCGACGGCAAGCAGGTGCCAGCCGAACCGGCTCTGGCGGTACATGAAAAAGACGGTGACCGCGACAAGGGCGAACGCCCAGAAACCGACAGGCAGACCGGCAAACCGGTCGAACCCGATATAGTCCCATGTGTCGTCCATCCGCGCAGAGCTTGAAATGGCGACAAGCTGCGATTGCGACGCCAGGGTATAGAGGCCCCGTACCGTGATCATGGTCCCCAGCGTGGTCAGCAGCGCCCCGCAGCCGAGCAGCCCGGCCAGAGTGCCGTTGAGAACCCCGACAAGCGCCCCGATCAGAACCGAAACAGGCAGCACGGCCCAGACCGGCAGTTCGAGGATGTGGAACGCAAAGAGCGCCGCAAAGGCCGTCATCGCGAAATTCGACCCGACCGACAGGTCGATGCCCCCTGCGGCGACCACGATGAGCAGCGCCAGAACGACGATCCCGCCGTCAGGCAGGTATTGCGCCATCGTCATCAGGTTGGACGACGCAAAGAAACCATCCGTGGTCGCGAGGATCGTCAGGACCACGACGAGAAACGCCAGGAAGGGGATCGCGCTCTCGATCCAGCCCCGCATCAGCACGTCCGACAGGATGCGGCGCGGCGACAACACCAGCCGCGGCACCCGCTGCCGGGGGAGCCGGGCAAAATCGATCGCCGCAGCAGGGACCGGACGGCGCATCGCACCGTCCGGAACAGGTTTCATTGCCTGCGTCACGCCTGCCTCACAGCTTGAAGCAGAGCGTCGGGTCGAAATCCGCCCCTGCCTTGATGATCTTGAGCGGGCTTTCCGCCTTCATCATGCCGTCCGGATTGCGGGCCCCCTGAAGGATCAGGTCGATCAGCGTCCCCGCATCCCGGCCCTGCCCGTCGGCGTCATAGCTCCAGACCCGGTCGAGGATGCCATCTTCGACCGCTTTGCAGGTCACGTCGTCACCACCCCCCGTGGCGTAGACCAGCACGTCATCGGCCTTGCCGGCATCCTTGACGGCATTGCCCGCCCCCATGGTGTGGACGTCCCAATGCCCGAAGATGGCGCAGAGATCGGGGTGCTGCTGCAGGACTGTCGCCGTAATCTGGCGGGCCTTCTCGGGCTCCCAGTCGGATGCCTGGTTCGACACGACCTCGATCCCGCCAGCTTCGAAGACCTTGAACGCCGCCTCGTTCATGATGACGCTGTCGGCCGCGGTCAGCTGGCCCGGAATCACCGCAACCTTGCCGGACTTGCCGGTCCCCGTTCCGCATTCGGCGACGATGTCCTCGGCGATCTCGCGGCCGATCCGTTCCCAGCTTGCACCGACAAATGCGGTCGAGGGCTGGTTGGACTGAAGATTGATCTGCAGCACCGGGATGCCCTGGGATTCCGCCTGCTTGATCTGGCGGGCCAGCAGCTGGACGGTCGGGTTGTGGACCACCAGCATGTCGGGTTTGTCGGCGATGGCCTTGGCCAGCAGTTCCGACATGATCGACGTGTTAAAGGCCGCATCGCGCACGTCGATGCTGTAGCCGCCGACCTCGGCATGTTCGCGCATCCGGCGGGCCCAGGCCTCGGTCAGCGAAATCCCCATGGTGATGGGAACAAAGATGACCTTCTTGCCTTCGGTTGCGCTGTCCTGCGCGATGGCCGGCAGGCCGGTGGCCAGAATGGCGGCGGTGGTCAGCCCGACCGCAACGCTCCTGATGGTAAGTCTCACGATGTCTCCTCCTCTGATGATGTAAAGATGCCGTCTAGAGATCGCCGACCGTGTCGGTTTCGATGTCGCGGGGATTCAGGAAATTCTCGACCGCCACGGCGATCAGCAGCACGACGCCCTTGATGACATCCTGCATCTGGGTAGTGACGTTCATCAGTGTCATGCCATTGCGCAGGACCGCGATCAGCGCGACGCCAAGTATGATGTTGCGCAGCCCCCCGCGTCCGCCACGCAGCGGAATGCCTCCCAGCACCACGACGAGGATCACGTCGAACAGGAGTGTCCCGTTGGTGACCGTGCGGAAATCCACGGCCCCGCTCGCCGACGAGACCAGCAGCCCCGCCACCATGGCCATCAATGCCGCCCAGACATAAATCAGGATCGTGACCGGTCGCACCGGCAGACCCGACAGCCGCGCGGCAAGGAAGTTGTCGCCCATGGCATAGATTACCTCTCCGGCGATGGTGCGGTTCAGCAGGACCCAGGTCGCTGCAAGGGCGGCCATCATGGCAACGGTTGTCACCGGCACGCCGGGCAGGATGTCCGATGTCAGGATCTGAACGGCGGGGTTGGATTTCTGCAGCAGGATCAGAAACTCGCCCTGCAGAATGGCAAAGCGGAACAGGCCGGTGACCACCATGGCCGACGCGAGGGTCGCCAGCATCGCCGGCAGCTCTGCAAAGGCAATCAGCCAGGCATTGATGGCCCCCACGACCGTGATGACCAGAGCGGTGACAACCAGCGCCATCCCGCCGCCGAGGCCGGCCTGGACGCAGGTGGCATAGGTCGTGGCCCCTGCCACCATGACCGCGACTATCGACAGGTCGAGTCCTCGCGAAATGATCACGACCGCCATGCCGCAGCTGAGAATGCAGAGAGAGGCAGAGTTGGACAGGATCACCGACAGATTGCCACGGGCTGCAAACCCGTCCACGGTGAGCGAGAATATCGCGACCAGCGCCAGTGTGACGGCGAAGACGACGGTTTCGAGCAAGCGGTTTCTGTCCCGCAGGCCCGCGAACAGGGTCGTGCTGTCAGCCAAGGCATCGTGTCCGCGCAAGGTGACACGAGCCGCAATGAGCGGCACAGTAGGTCATGGGTCCTCCCTCATCCGGCTTTTCGATCCGGTGACGGAAGGAGTAGTGAATGGCCGATCCCTTGCATATGTTGCCAACAGACATATCGACAGGCGCGATATGGCGGGAAATGACATTTCCTCGGCCGAGTGCTGCGCAGACCGGTGGCCGGATGGCCCGATCTTGTGGCAACGGCCTCCCCGCGAATCTCTGGATCGAACGGACTTGCCCCACAGCAATTGCCCGCCGCGATGTGACCTTCGCACATTGAGCTTTCCGCAAAGCCGACGACAGTCGGGGGCAGGACGTAAGACTGAATGGGAGGAAACCATGTCATATCTCAAACTGGCCGCCTGGTCGGCCACGGCACTGTTGCTTGGCACCGGCCCGACGCTCGCTCAGGCGACCCCGCCGCATTGCAAGGATCTGACCGGAACCATGATCCCCGCCGAAGAGATCGGCATGAAGACGACCGGGGCCAAGGTCACCGCCGTGGAAGAGGTCGCGGCGTCAGGCGAAGCGGCGGCGCAGGTGCCGGCGCACTGCCTTGTTTCGGGCGCGATCCATCCGGTCGATCCCGAGGCCCCGGATATCCTGTTCAATGTCGCACTGCCGGTCGACTGGAACGGCAAGGTCTTGATGATGGGTGGCGGGGGGTTCAACGGCTCTGTTCCCAATGTCCTTGGCAACGTGCCGGCGGGACCGAGCGATCAGCCCAGGCCGATCGGCCGCGGCTATGCCGTTTTTGCCAGCGACTCGGGCCATCAGGCGAACGAGTTCAAGTCGCAGGACGGCGCCTTTGCCCTGAACCAGGAAGCAGAGCGCAATTTCGGGGGCGATGCGCTGAAGAAAACCCGCGATGCGGCCGTGTACCTGATCAAGGCTCACTACGGACGCGAGATCGACCAGCACTATTTCGCAGGCGGTTCGACCGGAGGACGCGAGGCCCTGGCCGCGATCACCCGCTGGCCGGACGACTGGGACGGTGCGATTGCATGGTACCCGGCCTGGAACGACGTCGCCGCCCTGCTTGGCGGTCAGGCGGCCTCGCGCGCGCTGGCACAGCCCGGGGCCTATCCGGACACCCCTGCACGCCAACTGATCTTCGATGCTGCAATGGCGGCCTGCGATGACCTGGACGGGGCGCGGGACGGACTTGTGAGCAACCAGACGCTCTGCAACGCCACCTTCGATCCCCGCACGGCGCAGATGAATGGCAAACCGGTCATGTGCCAGCCCGGCCAGACCGCCGAAGACGGCTGTCTGACAGAGGCCCAGATCACGGCACTCGAAGCATTGAACGAAGGGGTGACGTTCAACTTTCCCTTGGCCAGCGGCGAAAAGCAGTATCCCGGATACAATGTCTGGGGGTCGGATCTGGGCCTGACCAACCGCACCGCGTCTATCCAGCCCATCGTGACCTTCCTCGCCCTCGGCACGACGCAGCCTGCGACCCCCATGGAACGCTCCACACCTTATGTGAGCTTCCTGCTCGACCAGTGGATCAAGTATTCGGTCACTCGCGACCCCGACTTCGATAGCTTGACGCTCGACCCCGCCAATCCCGGGGCGTGGGGAACCCGTATCAGCGAACTCAGCACTCTGTTGGATACACGGGTCGATCTGGACGGGTTTCACGAAAACGGTGGCAAACTCCTGCTGGCTCACGGGCTGTCGGACGTTCTGGTCAGCACGCGCGCAACCCAGCAGTACTACCTTCGCCTTCAGGCCCGGATGGGTCCCGAAGTGGTTGACGAGTTCGTGCGCTATTACGAAGTGCCGGGATACGGTCATGCCGTCAGCAGCGATTTCAATGCGGCCTGGGACAGCCTGACCGCACTGGAACAGTGGCGCGAAAAGGATATCGCCCCGCAGGGCGAGATCGTGACCGATACCGTGGGGGTGCCGGGTCGCACGCGACCGCTGTGCGATTACCCGGCATGGCCAAAGTACAGGGGCGAGGGAGAGATGACGGACGCCGCCGCCTTCGTCTGTTCACGCTGATGCGCCCGGCCGGTGCGGGGGCCAGTCCGCACCGCCGGCCCGACACCTGCCCGGCCGGCGCAGCCAACGGCACCCGGTCGACATGATCACCGCGGGCAGTGCGCTTGACGGACCCGCTTCGCACTGGCGCAGGTCACGAGAACGACGCGGGCCAAAGGCAACCGGGCGGCGCGCATCGCGGGCACCGCGTCGTCACTGGCGTCGACAGGTGCAATGGCGGCCTCGGAAACCTTGGCGCTTGGCCAGTCGGGCGCGCGCCGCCACTCACGCGCCATCAGCTCCTCAATCGCGATGCGTTCGTCCGTCTTGCGCAAGGAACGATTGGCCTTATGTCAGGCCACCGTCCGCCCGCAAGGTCCGGCCGGTAATCCATTGAGCGTCCTGAGAGACAAGCATGGCGATGGCGCGCGCGATATCCTCGGGTTGGCCGATGCGTCCGAACGGGGTCTGCTGCGCAACCGAAGCCCCCCGCGCCGCGACGGCCTCGCGGGTCATGTCGGTTTCGACAAGTCCGGGCGCGACCGAATTGACGCGGATGCCGCGCGGGCCGAGTTCCTTGGCGCAGCTTTCGGTCAAGGCGATCACCGCCGCCTTGGACGCCGAGTATAGCGCCGAACCGGCCTGCGGGTTCTGTGCGAGCCGTGAAGAGACCGTCACAATGCGCGCGCCGTCGCTCATGCCGGGAACTGCGGCCTGGATCGACAGAAGCGTCCCGAGCAGGTTGACCTCGATGACGTCGGAAACCTCCTCCTCGGTGATCTGCTCGACCCCGCCCCAGTGGTTTACGCCCGCCGCTGTCACAAGGATGTCGAGCCTGCCAAAATTGTCCAGGGCCGCCCTGACTGCGGCTTCGGCGGTTTCCCTCTGTCTCAGGTCACCTCCGGAGATCACCGCACGTCCCCCGGCTGCGATGATCGACTCCGCCACAGTCCGGGCCTCTGCCTGTGCGTTCCCGTAGCCGACCACAATGGCCGCGCCGCGGCTGGCCAGCAGCCTTGCGGTTTGCGCGCCGATACCGCGTGACGCGCCCGTAACCCAGGCGACCTGTCCGTTGAGCGTTTGCAATCCGGTTCCCCTTTTTCCGTTGACGGTCCGATGCGTTGGCCGGTGCGGCCGCCTGCGCGATCCGGGCGCGTCCGGGCGCTCAGAAAGCCACCCTGTCGGCGCCCTTGAGGTTCAGCATGTCCCGCGCTTCGTCGGGTGTTGCGACCTCCATTCCGAGCGACTCCACCATCTGCCGCGCCAGCGTCACCTGTTCGGCATTGGATTTCGCCAGCCGCCCCGGCCCGGCCCAAAGCGAGTCCTCCAGACCGACGCGAAGGTGTCCGCCGATCAGAACCGACTGCAAGGCAACGGGCATCTGGTTGCGACCTGCGCCAAGCACGGACCATTGATAATCCTCGCCAAACAGGCGGTCCGCCGTGCGCTTCATATGCGTGACGTCTTCGGGATGCGCGCCGATCCCGCCGAGGATTCCAAAGACGCTCTGGATGAAGATGGGCGGCTTGATCAATCCACGTTCGACAAAATGTGCGCAGGTGTAGAGATGACCGATGTCGTAACATTCCACTTCGAACCGCGTATCGTTCTCGGCACAGGTGGTCAGAATGTTTTCGATATCGCCCAGCGTGTTGCGGAAGATGCGGTCGCGCGATCCTTCGAGGTAGGCGCGCTCCCATGCGTGTTCCAGATCCGGGAACCTGTCCAGCATCGGGTAAAGCCCGAAATTCATCGACCCCATGTTCAGCGAGGCCACTTCGGGCTTGAACTGGGCGACCGGGCGCAGGCGCTCTTCTATCGTCATGGTCGACGCACCACCGGTGGTGATGTTCACCACGCAATCGGTGCGCTGCTTGATGATCGGCAGGAACTCGGCAAAGCGTTCGGGCGATTGGTCCGGCGCGCCGTCCTGCGGGTCCCTTGCATGCAGGTGAACGATCGAGGCCCCGGCCTCGGCCGCGCCAATGGCGGCATCGGCGATGTCCTGAGGTGTCACCGGCAGGTAGGGCGACATCGACGGGGTGTGGATGGACCCCGTGACGGCACAGGTCACGATAACTTTGCGGGTCTTGGGCATCGGCGCTTTCCTTCTTGATCTATCGGACGGGAATGAAGGCGTTCGGCAGCGCCAAGGTCAGGGCAGGTACGAAGGCAACAAGCATAAGTACCACCAGGCATATCGCGATCAGCGGAAGCGCCTCGCGGATAATGCGCGGCAGGGGTTCGCCTGATGCCGCAGCCACGATGAAAAGCTGAATGCCGACCGGTGGCGTTGCCATGCCGATCACGACGTTCAGCACCACCATGGCACCGAAGTGGGCCGGTTCCATCCCGATCAGCCCGCCGAGCTTCAGCAGGATGGGCATCGTCAGGATCAGGATGGAAATCGGTTCAAGGAACATTCCGAGGATCAGCAGGAACACGTTGAGCAGCAGCAGGATCGCGATCTTGTTTTCGGTGATCGTCAGGATGGATTCCGTAATCCGCGCCGGCACCTGCTCCAGGGTAAAGACGAAGGCCACGATGGAGGCCATCGAGGTGATGAACAGGATCGAGGACGAGACCACCGCCGTCGAGATCAGGGCCGTCCAGATCCGCGCCGGGGTCAGGTCCCGGTAGATCGTGCCCACGATCAGCGCATAGGCGACGGCAACGGCGGCGGCTTCGGTCGGGGTGAAGATGCCGCCCTTGATGCCCACGATGATGATGACCGGAAGGAACAGCGCGGGCAGCGCGTCGAGGATGGCCCGGCCGCGCGCTGCCATCGGAACACGCTCGGACACCGGAAAGTTGTCGCGCCGCGCCCTCCATGTTGCATAGGACAGGAACCCGCAGATCAGCATGACACCGGGAACGACCCCTGCCATGAACAGCTGCCCGATCGAGGTCCCCGAGAGAACGCCGTAGATGATCATGGTGATCGACGGCGGGATGATCGGGCCGACAATCGAACTGACGCCGACGAGCGCCGCCGCATAGGCCGCCGGTATGCCCTGTTTCTTCATCGTGGGGATCAGGATCGACCCGAGCGCCGCGGCTTCGGCGTTCGCACTTCCCGATATGCCCGCAAAGAACCCCGCCGAAAGGACGGTGACATTCGACATGCCGCCGCGCCGGTGCCCGACGCAGACCTTTGCAAATGTCACGATACGGTCGGTGATGCCGCCGACATTCATCAGCGTGCCGGCCAGCAGGAACAGCGGGATCGTCAGGAGTACGAACTGATCCACCCCGGCCATCATCCGCTGCGGCAGCTGAAGCATCATGCCGCCGTTTCCCGACAGCCAGAGAAAGGTCATTCCGCCGATGCCAAGGGCAAGCGCGATCGGCACGCCGGTCACCAGCAACAGGGCGAAGGCTCCGAAGAAACCGCCCATCTTACAGCTGTCCTTCGATGTCGGTCACCGGGGGCATTCTGTCATCCAGCGCCCGATGCCGAAGCACGGAAACGACCAGGTCGGCCGTCACATGCAGCGCCAGAAGGGCAGCGCCGACCGGCACCGAGACATAGACCCATGTCACCGAAACCCCGGCATTGTTCCCGGTGAGGGAGGACCAGATGAAATCCAGCGCGGGTATCTTCTGGCGGTCGAAGCGGGATGCATAGTCAAATCCCTGATCGACGATCACCACGAGAAAGATCAGGATCGGCACCGCCGTCACGCATTTCAGGATCAGCCGCGCCCGTGGCCCGAGCATGTAGGGCAGCACGTCCAGCATCACGAACTCTCCACGTTGGTAGGCGACGCCGAGCAGAAGAAACGTCTGCCACAGCAACAGATAACGACAGAGCTCTTCCGCCCAGATCAACGAACCCGAGAACAGGTATCGTGCGACCACCTGCGCGATCATCACCGCAAGGATGATCGCCATGCTGACCCCGGCGAGGCCCTCGATGGTTCGGGTGTAGACCCCGAACCACCGGAACCACCGCGGGACAGCCGGAGGATCCTTGGCGCTGCTCACGTTCATCGCTCCGGTCTGCCGGGTTCAGGCGGAGTTTTGCGCGGCGGTCACGAAATCGGCGATCAGCGGCGATTTCGCGCTCCATTGCTCCACGATTGGCGAAACCTGGGCCTTCATGTCCTCCAGCCCCTCCAGTTCGAGGATCTCGACGCCCTTCGCCTTCAGCTCTTCGCGCCCGTCCAGATCCTGCCTGGCCGTATAGTCCAGCGTCGGCTGCACGGAGTCTCTGCCGGCGGTGCGGATCGCCTCCTGCAGTTCCGGCGACAGCCCTTCGAAGAAGGCGCCGTTCACGCAGGTGACGTTGTGCCAGGGATAATGGCCGGTCAGGGTGAAGTGCTTGGCGACCTCCCAGAGGTTCTCGCCCAGCATCGAGGACACGTTGATCTCGCAGGCGTCGATGGTGCCGGTTTCCAGCGCCCCGTAGACTTCGCCATAAGGCAGGCCGACGGGGCTGACGCCAACGGTTTCCCAGATGATCTTGTGCAGCTCCAGGGGCACGATCCGGGTTTTCAGCCCGGCAAAATCCGCGGTCGAGCGCACCGGTTTGGACACGCTGGCAAAATGGCGCTGGCCGATATCCGTGGTTTGCAGGCCCAGGATGCCGCCGTCCATCAGGCTTTCGTTGATCGCATCCCCTTCGGCGCTCAGCGCCAGTTTCGCAAAATGGTCGTAGTCCTTGATGAGGAACGGCAGCTGGTAGGCATCCAGCGAGACCTGTCCGGTGACGATAGAAATCGTCGAGCCGCTCCCGCCGCAGAATTCCAGCGTCCCGGCAACGCAGCTTTCCACGTTCTGCCGGTCATCGCCCAATTGGCGGTTGGGAAAAATCTGCAGGTCGAAAGCGCCCGGCACAAGGGTTTCCAATGACGTCTTGAATTCGAGCGCGGCTATATGGCCCGGGTGGATCTCGTTCGCAGCATGCCCAAGCCGCACCTTCATGGCCTGCGCGCGTGTCAGATTCGGTGTGGCCAGTGTCACGGCCGCTGCGGCCGCGCCGGTCCTGATCAGCTCACGTCTCGTAAATCCGTTGGTCATGTCTTCCTCCCTGTTTATTGGTACGGTCTTTTCTCCGTTGCCCGGCATCACGCCAGGTTGAGCAATCCGGCTGCGTTGTGTCCAACCAGCTTGCGAATGTCCGAATGGCTGACCTGAAGGTCCAGCAGCATCCGGACGATGGTGCGGAATCCTTCGATCGGGCGCGGCGCGCCCTGCAGGCCAAGATCCGAAGACAGGACGGTTCTGTCGACGCCTGCCACCTCGATGTAGTGGGCCAGCTCATCGGGACCGAAAATCTTGCCCTTTCCCTCGCTCCACATGGCGATCGAGTGTTCCATATAGGCGCCGAGTTCGACCATGGCGCGCATGTCATCGTCACTTGCGCCGACGATGTAGGTGGGGTGATTGACCAGCATCTTCCTGACGCCGCGTTTGCGGGCCTCTTCGAAGATCATGACAAGTTCGCTCGCCGGAAGGTGCCCGCCCGAAAGGATGATGTCGCCCTCTGCAATCAGGTCCAGCACCTGCTTTACCGCGTCTGTAAGCTGGCCCGATCCATCCACCGCGGACAGGCCCTCGGGCGGCAACATGCGCTTGGCGGTCTTGGGGAAGGTCTTGCCCTGCCCTTCCGCCTGGTCCAGGTGGTTCTGCGCGGACAGCGTGGGAAGCCAGATGATCTTTGCCCCGATGTTGATCGCGTGACTGACCGCATGCGGGTTTATGCCGCCGTTGGCATTGTTCAGGGCCAGCCCGGAATAGAGCTTCACGTCCGAGGGCACCAGTTTCTCCAGCATGGCGCAATGCGACACCCCGAGATAGAAATGGTCCTTGAAAAGCAGCGCGCGAAATCCGGCCTCGTCGGCGTCCAGCAGCGCTTCGTGATGATCCAGAATGCGCGGCATCGCCGCCGGGCCCGAATGACAATGCAGATCTACCGCGCCCTTCAGAAGGGCGCTGACCTCGGCTTCGCGGTCCTGCTCTTTGTGCACTGTGTCTTGCATGGTTTCCCCCTTATGCGCTCTGGGGCACGGGATATTCGTCGGCGTTCAGCACCCATCCGGCCTTGGCCGAAAAGTCGGCGCGCGGCGGGCAGAAGATATCGACAAGCTGGTTGCGCCCCGGCTCCATCGCGCGGGTCGTGTGGATCACCGGCGGCGGGATGACATAGGCCGAGGGCGAGTGCACATGGTCCGCCCGATCCTCGCGCCAGTCGTCCATGTCGATGGTCCAGGGCCACCGCAGGTGGTGGATGAACGACCCCGCCACGGCAAGCGAACATTGCTCGAAGTCGTCATGGTGGTGCGGCGACAGGGCGTGCGGGTCGCGCGGGCCGTCGTTCGGGTCCAGGTAATTCACCATGAAGGTCGTGCACCGGAAAATGCGGCCGAAGCGGCCGGACTCCTGCGGGACTTCCAACGAATGGTGTCGGACTTTCCAACCCGCCGGCGGTTCGGGCCAGGGCGCAAATTCCGGGATATGCGGTCGGCTTCGGGAATAGGCCCCGCTGTTGGTGCAGAGCGGGATCAGGTCTGCGGATTTGATCGTGAACAGACGGCACATCGGGCCGCCGTCGACAAGTTCGACCGTGCTGTCGCCGGCGGGAACGAAGGCGATCGAAAACCCGGGCACATCGACGGTTTCACCGTTCCAGGCGATCCTGGCTCCGGCCTCGGGCAACAGCACGACATACTCGTCAGGCTGGTCCTTTCGCGCGAAGACGCCGCCTTTCGCCCCGTCGGTCCAGCTCAGCACAAAGTTCTTGCCGCGCGTAAACCATGTCTGGCCGCCCGGTCCGCTTTCGGCAGGCTCTGCCTTGTAGAACAACCCCATCTGGGGCTCTGCGATCAGCCCTGTCGGGGCCGGTCCGCCAGCAGACTGCTGCGTCAGCGCCGCGCGCGGGTCATTCTTGTCGTACATTTCTCTCTCCCTGAATTCAGTCCAGAGCGGCGGAAAAGCGGTCCATCGCGGCTTTCGCGCCTTCTCTCAAAAGGCCCTGGTCGGATGCGAGGATGAACCCGGTCGCGCCCTGCCCCGACAGCGCCTTTGCGTCCTGTGGTGTGCCGGACAACACAAAAACCTTCCGCCCGACGCGCCCTGCGGCCCCGGTGATCGCCTCGACGGCGGCGACAACGTCGGGGGCCGAAGCACTGTCCGCCTCGAAGGCAACGGTCAGGTCGCCGCGTCCGATGAAGAAGGCGTCGATCCCGTCCACCGCCGCGATTTCGTTAATGCAGGCGATGGCGGGGACATCTTCCATCATGGCAATGACCGCGATGCCGTGATCCTGCGCCGCGATGTGGTCCGCCATGCCGATTTTCCCGAACTGCCCTGCCCGCGTCGTGTTGGAAAATCCGCGCGACCCGCCACGGTAGCGGGCCGCGGCCACAACGGCACCCGCCCGCGTCGCGCTATCGACATGGGGCACAAGCACGCCATCGGCGCCGCAATCAAGCACCCGCAGGATCTGCCCCGTATCGGCAACGCGGACGACTCCGGCAATGCCGGCATGGTGGCAGGCCATCAGGATCTTCTCTGTCGTCTCCGGATTGAAGGGCGCGTGCTCCTCGTCGATCACGACGAAATCGTACCCCTCCTGCGCCAGAATCTCGGCGGCATGAGAGGTGGGCGTCTTGATGAATGTGCCGATCAACCGGTCACCCGCCAGCACGCGCTGGCGAAAATTTCTCTCTCCCCTCACCGGCATCACCTCCCCCGAATTATTTGCTTGTGTTTCGTTAGATGAAACACGATTATGATCACCGTAACACGGTATCGCCATTGACCGCTCACTTGTCAAGCGGCTGTACTGAGGATGATCCAGACGACCGGAGTGATACCCATGCCCAAGATCAGCGGTGACGGCGGACAAGGTAACCAGGGCGCCGTGCTGACATTGCGGACGCTCGAAGCCCTGGCGCATGCGAAAGGGGAGATGGGAGTCACCGAGCTGGCCGGGAAACTGGGCACCACAAAGACGCGCGTGCACAGGCAACTGCGCACTCTGCTGGAACAGGGATATGTCGAGCAATCCGAAGAAACGGGCCGTTACCGCGTGGGCAGCCGCCTCATTTCGCTGGGGCGTCGCGTCAGCGAAGCTTCGAACCTTACGGCACTGGCGCAGCCGCATCTGAGCAAGCTCCGCGAAACGCTCGGGCAATCCAGTGTTCTATCCCAGTTCGAGCACAGCGGCGCGCGCATTGTGATGGCCATTTCCGGACGCTCCCCGATCGAGATCGGGGTAAAGCCCGGCTCGCTTCTGCCGTTTCACAACTCCGCTCAGGGGCGGGTGATGCTGGCACATGCGGATCCGGAGTTTCGCCAGACCGTGCTGGAGCGCCCCATGACTGCCACCACGACCGAAACAATTGTCACGCTCGGGCCGCTCCTGCAGGAACTTGATAAGGTGCGCAGTCAGGGATGGGCGACAGCGCCCAACCAATCCGCCATCGGGCTGAACGCTCTGGCGGCGCCCTTCTTCGACGCCAGCGGCGCGGTCCTTGGCGCCGTGGGCATCGTCGACCTCGTGCAGTATCTGCCGCCCCAACCACACCCGGAACAGCTCGACGCGATTCTGGAGGCGGCAGAGGGCATATCGACCTCCCTCGGGTATTACAGGGAGTAACGGGCCGGGGCCTCCACGAGATTGATGGCGGACTCCAGTGGCCGGCCCTACCATGCCGCACATACGGACATGTTAGCAAAAGAGACAGGCACCATGCGCAGATTGCCCCCGCTCAAAGCTCTCCACGCCTTCGAGGCGGCCGCGCGCCACGAAAGCGTAACCAGGGCCGCCGCCGAACTGAACGTGAGCCATAGCGCGATAAGCCAGCAGATCAAAATACTGGAGCAGCATTTCGACCAGAAGCTGTTTCGCAAGAAGGGGAACGGGGTCGAGCTGACTCCAAAGGCGCGTACCTTCCTGCAGGATCTGACCGAGAGCCTCGATCAGATCGCCGTTGCGTCAGAAAATCTTTCCGTCTCGCCCATTGTGAACCGTATCAGCGTCAATGCGACCCCGACATTTTCCGTCCAGTGGCTGGTGCCGCGCGTTGCGGAATTCCAGCGCCAGTTTCCCAAGATGGAGGTTCGGACAGAGACATCGACCACAGATGTTCTCAGCAAGGAATATGACAGCAGCGATATCATCATCCGCCGGTTTCCGATGAAGAGGACGGGAATGGAATGCACCCGGATTCTCGACGACGTCACAATTGCCGTCGCCGCGCCGGCCCTGGTCGAGAGCGAACCGCCAGAACACCCCTCGGACCTGTTCCGCTACAAGCTGCTTCATATCAAGAGCAGGATCTCGGCCTGGCCCAACTGGTTCCGAAAGTCCGGCATCGAGACCAGCCAGACGCTTTCCGGCCAGATCTTCGATCACATCTTCCTTGGCCTCGCCTCGGCACGCAGCGGTGCCGGGATCTGCCTGTGCCCACGGGTCTTTGTCGAGGATGAACTGGCTGCGGGCCGGCTGGTGGCGCTTTTCCCCGAGCATTTCGTAGTCGGCTCCGGCTTTTATGCCCTGCACGACACCAAGAACCGGAACTTGCGGAACATCGAACGTTTCATCGGCTGGCTCAGGCAGGACGCAACAGGCAGCGAGACACCGCCGCAGGATGTCGAGTGGGAACTGTATTCCTGAACATGCCCCGCCCCGCGGCGTCGGCTGAAAGCCGCGTTGCCGCATCGCAGCCCACGGAATGTAACAAAAACTTATTATCTGCACAAATATTGTGCTTATTTTATGCGACAAGACTGTGTCTTCGTAAGAAAAACGAACGAAAGAGTTAGTCGAACGCGCTAGAAACGCCGGTTACCGCCGCCTTAAGCTCACCGCAAGAGACGGACCCGTCAGGCTTCGTCCGTCGAGCCAGGAGCGGGGTGATCTGGTGACAGAACTGTCCTTGATTGATGTCAACAAGTCCTATGGTGACGTCCGTGTCCTGGAGGGCGTGCACCGGAAGATCGCCGACGGCACCTTCTTCACGCTTCTCGGCCCGAGCGGGTGCGGCAAGACCACGCTCTTGCGGATCGTCGCCGGGTTCGTCTCTCCGACATCCGGCCAGGTGCGGTTCGGCTCCGATGACATGACACAGGTGTCGCCGCACAGACGCGGTGTCGGCATGGTTTTCCAGGACTACGCGCTGTTCCCGGACAAGACCGTGTCGGAAAACGTGGCCTATGGCCTGCGGGCACGGCGGGTCGCACCGCGCGATATCCGCACCAGGGTTTCCGAATATCTGGAACGGGTGGGACTCGCCGGGCTGGGCGACCGGCTGCCCAGCGAAATGAGCGGCGGTCAGCGCCAGCGGGTGGCGCTTGCACGCGCGCTGGTGATCGAGCCGCGGGTGCTGCTCATGGACGAGCCGCTGTCGAACCTCGACGCCTCGCTGCGCGTCCAGATGCGCGACGTGATCCGCTCGCTCCAGCTCGAAACGCGCACCACGACCATCTTCGTGACCCACGATCAGGAAGAGGCGCTGGCCATGTCCGACGAGATCGCGGTGATGAAAAACGGCCGCATCGATCAATGCGGCCCGCCCGTCGATGTCTACCGCAATCCCGAAACGGCCTATGTCGCGGATTTTGTCGGCTCGGCGAACCTATTGCCGGCCGAGCGTCTTGGCGAGGACGCAGGCGGCCTGCACAGGTTCCGGGTCCTCGGCACACAGGCGGCCGGGCGGATCATGCGCCAATCGGACGACGGGCGCTATCTGATGGTGGCACGTCCCGAGAACCTCGGGATCAGGCCTGCGGCGGCCCCCGACAGCGCCCCGGGCGATGGCCAGCTTTCCGGGCGTGTCGTCTCGATGCAGTTCCAGGGCTATCGCACGAGCTATCGCGTCGCCCTGCCGGACGGGCGGGACCTTCAGGTGGAGGCTTTCGGTGAAGCCGGCGCGGCCAAGATCGGACGCGGCGAAGAGGTGATCGTGAGCCTCGGGGACACATGTGTCTTCGTGCCGGAGGCAGACTCGTGAACCGCTTTCTGCCCTGGGGGCTTCTGACCGCCCTCGCCCTCGGGTTTCTTCTCATCTTCGTCGGCTACCCCGTGCTGGGGGTTCTGGCGCGCAGCTTCATCGGCGAAGGCGGCGGCTTTTCGCTGGACGGGTTCGTGACCTTTCTCACCAAGGGGCGCTACCTGGAGGCGCTGATGAACACCGTCATCCTCGGCATCGTCGTGACGTGCACCTGCACCGTCGTCGGGGTCTTCCTCGCCTTCGTCGTTGCCCGCTACGAAATCCCCTTCAGCAATATCATCATGCTGCTGCCCCTGTCGGTCCTGATCATCCCCGAGCTGATCTCGGCGCAGTCCTGGGTCATGGTGTTCGGCAACAACGGGATCGTCACCAATCTCTTCGACTTGATCGGCGTGAGATTTCCGCGATTTTACGGCTGGTTCGGCCTGATCTACGTGATGACGCTCACGTTCTACGTCCACGTTTTCCTGGCCGCGCTGGCGGCGCTGCGGGGGGTGGATCACAGCCTCGAAGAGGCCGGGCAGAGCCTCGGCACAGCGCCTTTGCCCACCTATCTGCGGGTGGTGTTTCCGACCATCCTGCCGGCGGTCCTGTCTTCGGGGCTGATCGTCTTCACGCTGGCGGTCGGCAACTTCGCGATCTCCATCGCGCTGGCGCAGCGGGTGACGTTGCTTTCGGTCATGACCTACCGCAGCTTCATCAGCGAACTCGGGGGCAACCCCACCATGCAGTCCACCCTCGCAACGGTCTCGATCCTGCTGGTCGCGTCGGTGCTGTTCTTCCAGAGGCGCTACCTGGCCAGGCGCAACTACCAGATGGTTGCCGGGCGCACGCCGCCCCGGGCCAGGCTGCGCGGCTGGAAATCCGTTGTCGTCTCGGGGCTGGCCGGGATCATCATCCTGCTGTCGCTGCTGCCCGCGCTGGTGGTGCTGGTCGGATCCTTCACGGTCTCGCGCGGCCCGGTGCTGTACTGGGGGCAGTTCACCCTGGAGCATTATCAGCGCATCTGGAACTTCAACCTGTCGGTGATCGGCAATTCGCTGAAATTCGCGTCGCTCGCCACGGTGCTTGGCGTCATCTTCGCGACGCTGGTGTCCTATCTGCTGATCAAGAAGCGCAACGTGATGAGCCCGGCAGTGGACTACCTGCTGCTGCTGCCGCTGACCATTTCGGGCACGGTGCTGGGGATCGCACTGGCGCAGGGATTCAACAGCGGACCGGTGGTGCTGACCGGGACGGCCATTCTCATGGTCCTCGCCATGATGGTGCGGCGCCTGCCCTTCGGTGTGCGCAATGCCTCGTCCAACCTGCACAACATCTCGAATTCGCTCGAAGAGGCCTCCGTCAGCCTCGGGGTGCCGCCGATGCGCACCCTGCGCAACGTGGTGCTGCCGCTGATGGCGCCCGGCATCGCGGCGGCGGCGATCCTGACATGGGTGACCACCGTGGCCGAGCTGAGCGCCAGCGTCGTCATCTATCAGGCCGGGCAGGAAACCCTGCCGATCCAGATCTTTCGCCTGATTTCCTCGGATCTGATGGCGCGGGCTTCGGCCTTCGGCGTCATCAACATGATCATCATCCTCGTTCCGGTCTTCATCGGGATCAAGGTGATGAAATTACGCCTCTTCTCATCTTGACCAAAGGACCGAAGACCATGACCTATTTCCGCGGTATCTCTCTGCTTGCCCTTTCCGTCGCGCTGTCCGTCCCTCTCTCCGGTGCCGCGCAGGCGGGGGACGTGAACCTCTATACCTCCAACAGCGAGGACGCGGTGGCGCAGGTGCTCGATGCGCTGGCCGAACAGGCGCCCGACATCAAGGTCAACGTGATCGGTGGCGGCTCCGGGTCGCTGCTGCGCCGGATCGACGCCGAGAAATCCGCCCCCGCCGCCGATCTGTTCTGGAGCAGCGGTTTCTCGACCCTCGCGGGATTCTCTGAGCTGTTTACCGATTACGCCACGCCCGAGGCCGACAGCCTTCTGCCCGCACTTCAGGCCAAGGACGTTCCTTGGACAGGGACCAACACCCATGTGATGGTGCTGATGGTGAATGCCGACGTTCTCGACGGCAAGGCGCCCTCGACATGGGAGGACCTCATGGACCCGGCCTGGGAAGGCAAGGTCACGATGGCCGATCCCGCCAATTCCAGCTCTGCCTATGCCCAGCTTTACGGCATCTACCGGCTCTACGGCGAAGAGGGCGTGCAAAGGCTGGCCGATGTGGTCGAGGTGCAGGGCAGCACCAGCGGCGTCTACAAGGCGGTGGCCCAGGGCGAATACCCGGTCGGCATGACCATGGAATACGCAGCGCAGCGCTATGTCGCGGGCGGACAGGACGAGATTTCGCTGACCTATCCGACCGATGGCACCTTCCTGTCGCCCGAAGGCATGGCCCTGATCAAGGACGGCCCGAACCCCGACGACGCCAAGCGGGTCTATGACATCCTGCTGTCGCACGGCCTTCAGCAACAGCTCTTCGAGCTGACCTTCCGCCGGCCCTCGCGTGGCGACCTTGACGAGTCCATCGCGGCCAGCGGCCTGCCACTGATGAAGGACATCAAGGTCATCGACGTCGATCAGACCGATGCGGGCGACGCGCGCGAGCACCTGCTTGAACTGTGGGCCGCCGCACGCGGCTGATCCCCAAATGCGGGCCTTTCGCGGGCCCGCACCCCTACCTCCAAAAGGCAAAGACAAGACTATGGGAATTCTTTCCTCGAAACTGGCGGCGGTGAAACCGTCGCAGACCAAGGCCATGACCGCACTGGCGGCGAGCCTTCGGGCCGAAGGCCGGTCCATCATCACGCTCAGCCAGGGCGAGCCGGATTTCGACACCCCGCCCAACATCTGCAAGGCCGCAACCGATGCAATCGCGGCCGGGCACACGAAATACACTGCGGTGGCCGGGATCGCGCCGCTGCGCGAGGCGGTGGCGGACAAGTTCCGGCGCGAGAACGGGCTCACCTTCTCGGCCGATCAGGTCACCGTGGGGTGTGGCGCCAAACAGCTTCTGTTCAATGCGCTGGTGGCAAGCCTCGACGAGGGATCCGAGGTGGTGTTCCCGACGCCGTGCTGGGTGTCCTATCCCGAGATGGTCAAGCTGGCCGGTGGTACGCCCATTGCGATCGAAACCCATGTCGCCGACGGTTTCATCCTGAAGCCCGAGGCGCTGCGGGCGGCGCTTGGCCCGCGCACCAAGTGGCTGATGCTCAATTCGCCGTCGAACCCGACCGGCGCCGTGTACTCCCGTGCCGACCTCGCCGCGCTGGCCGACGTGTTGCGCGACTTCCCTGATGTCTGGGTCCTGTCCGACGACATCTATGAACATCTCGTCTATGGCGAGGCCGCCTTTGCCACCATGGCCGAGGTCGCACCCGATCTGGCAGGCCGGGTCCTGACAGTCAACGGCGTGTCGAAATCCTATGCGATGACCGGCTGGCGCGTGGGCTATGCGGCTGGCCCGCTGGAGCTGGTAAAGGCGATGAATACCGTGCAGGGTCAGTCGACCTCGCACACCTGCTCGATTGCGCAATATGCCGCGCTTGAGGCGTTGACCGGCGATCAGAGCTTTCTGCCGGACTTCCGCACGGCCTTCCGGGCGCGACGAGACCTTGTGGTCGACCTGCTCAACGGGATTGATGGGCTCAGCTGCCGCACACCCGATGGCGCCTTCTATGTTTTCGCCGCCTGCGATGCACTGCTGGGCCGGATGGCACCCTCTGGCAGGCGGATCGCGACAGACATGGATTTCGCCATGTACCTTATGGAAGAGGCCGGCGTCGCCGTGGTGCCCGGTTCGGGCTTCCTGGCCGACGGCTTCATCCGCATTTCCTACGCATCCTCCGAGGAAGACCTGCGACACGCCTGCAGCGCCATTGGCGCCGCCGTCGCAAAACTGGCCGCTTGAGCCTGATCCCCACAAGGGAAGGAGACCCGACAATGAGAAACACCAGCAAGTCGCTGCGAGAGATCATCTCTTCTGGCGGGATGGCCCGCGTCATGGCAGCCCATGACCCAATGTCCGCCCGCCTGGTGGAAGAAGCCGGGTTCGACGCCATCTGGGCCAGCGGGTTCGAGTTTTCGGCGGCCTTGGGCCTCGCGGACGTCTCGCTTGTTTCGATGACCCAGCATCTGGACAACATGCGCCGGATGGCCGACCGGTCGTCCCTGCCGATCGTTGCCGATATCGACACCGGGTATGGCAATGCGGTCAATGTCATCCACACCGTGAAGCAGTTCGAGGCAGCGGGCGCCTCGGCCGTGGTGATCGAGGACAAGGCCTTTCCCAAGGTCACGTCGCTGATTGCCGGCGGTCGTCAGGATCTTTTGCCGATCCCGGAAAACCAGGGCAAGATCGAGGCCGCGGTCAGCGCGCGGAGCGATCCGGATTTCCTGATTATCGCGCGGGTCGAGGCGCTGATCGCCGGGCGCGGCGAGGCCGAGGCGCTGGAGCGCGCCCGTGCCTACGAGGCCGCTGGCGCCGACATGATCCTGATCCATTCCAAGCAAGAGACCCCGGACGAAATCGAAAGCTTCATCGCGACCTGGTCCGGCTCCGTGCCCATCGTCATCGTGCCGACGGCCTATCCCCAGATGACGGAGGCCCGGGCGCGCGCGCACGGCAAGATCGGGATGCTGATCTACGGCAACCACGCCATCCGCGCCGCCGTGACCGGGATGCAAAAAGTCTTTGCGCAGATCATCGCGGAAGGCGGGATCGAGACGGTGAACGAAGAGATCGTGCCCGTCTCGGAGATCTTCCGCCTTCAGGACATGGACGAGGTGAAGCGGATCGAAAAGCGCTTCCTGCGCTGAACCCTTGGCGGGGAGGGGGCCTCTCCTCCCCCGCCAGCTACCCGGCCATCGGGAGATACGGAGCCATCGTGTCCGGCACCCAGTTTCCCGCCGACGTCGACGCGATGTCCGACGACACCGTCGCCTGGATGAACCTCGAAGACGGACTCGCGACGAAGATTGGCTTTGCGGCGCAGGATGCTGCCGCTCGACCTTCGGGGCGCGGGCGCTAGGTTTTCGGTATGACAAAGCCTCAAGTCGAACAGTATCTTGCGGACAAGAACCAGGACGCCGTTCCCGTGTTCATGGCGTTTCGGGACGCGGCACTGGCCGCGGGCGACGGCGTGACCGAGAAGGTTTCCAGAACCATGGTTGCCTGGAAAAGCACGCGGACCTTTGCGACCGCATATGTGAAGGGCAAGTATCTGGAGTGCTCGATCGACCTGCTGCGAGAGGTCAGGCACCAGCACCTGAAAGCAGCCTTTGCCACGACAAAGACAGTCATCACGCACCGGTTCACACTCGAACCCGACGAGGACGTGGATGCCGACATGCGGTCCTGGCTGAGCGAAGCGTTCCGGGATGTGGGTCCGGGTGCGCGACGCACCTAGGACATGAGCGCAACGGCCCGACAGGCCCTGGACCCGGCCTGAGCCGCGCAAGGCGTGAAGCCTGGCACAGGCCGGCGGGCCGCCATCCGCTGCGGGCCACGCCACGATCAGATGCACGGACAAGACAGCCCTTCTCTGACAAGGCCCGGGTGCCGCTGGCCCGGGTGCGATCGTGTCACGCCGGTAGCAGACCGACGGCTCTATAGCTTGCGATAATGCCATCATACCGGGGCAAACCGCCCAACCCGCGTGCCGTCAATTGCGCCCCTGCGACCGCCGCGTAGATGGCATCGGCGCGCCGCATGGCGATGGTCTCGGGCTCAAGCTGGGACAGCTTCCCGGCAAGCCATGTCACGTTGATATTGATAAACTCGCGGATCTCTGTCTGCACCTCTTCGGGAACGTCATCGCTCTGGGCTGACAGAAAGCTTGCCAGGCAGATGCGATTGTCGCCGTCCAGAGCCTTTCGGAATATCCCCGGATAGGCCAGCAGGCAGGCCCGCGGTGTGTCATGCTCTTGCGAAATTGCGTCGAGGGCCGCCTGCACATCCTCGCAATACCGCCGCGCCACGGCGGCGCCGAGGGCCGCCTTGCTCGGGAAATGATGATAGAGGCTGGGCGCCCTGATGCCGATCGTCGCGGCAAGGTCCCGGAAATTCAAACCGTCATAGCCATGCGCCTGCACCTGCGTTCGAGCTGTCGAGAGGATCTTCTCCCTGGTGGTGTTGGACATGACCTATCGCTTTCAATTCTCTTGCATGGTGCAGGATTGACTCTGCGGCGAGCCATGTCAAAGTGCCTACCAAGTGGTAGGTAGAGGCGCAAATCCCAATGATGACGATCCATGATTTCAACCGGGGGCCCTTTCCTGCCCGTGTTCGCATCGCGCTGGCGGAATTGGGTTTGCAGGACAAGGTCCGTTTTGTCGAAGTGAACCTGAGGACCGGCGCCCACAAGCGGCCGGAGTTTCTGGCGAAGAACTATTCGGGCACCCTGCCCGTCCTCGAACTTGCAGACGGGGCATTCATTGCCGAATGCACCGCAATCACCGAATACCTTGATCATCTTGGTGACCGGCCCCGCCTCACCGGCACCACGGCGCGGGAACGGGGTGTGATCCACATGATGAACAAGCGCGCCGAGATCGAATTCCTGGACCCGATCAGCGTCTACTTCCATCACGCGACCCCTGGTCTCGGGCCCGATGTCGAGCTCTACCAGAATGCCGAATGGGGCGAGCGGATGCGCGACAAGGCGTTGCGCGGGGCGCGATATTTCGACGAGGTCCTTTCGCAGCGCCCCAATGTCGCGGGCGAGACGTTTTCGATGGCGGACATAACCGTCGTCGCCGCCTTCATTTTTGCGGATATCGTCAAACTGACGATCCCGTCGCACCTTGGCCATCTGCATGCATGGCACGACCGAATGTCGGCCCGACCAAGTGTGCAGGGATGGCGTGACATGGGGCGATCCGACAGGAACATGCCTTTGGAGACATAACCCCTAGCCTAGTAGCCTTGGCAGGAAGAGGACGATCGACGGAAAGGCGATGATCGCGGCCAGCACAAAAATGTCCGAGACAATGAAGAGAACGGCCCCCGCAAACATCTGGCTCAGCGATGCGTAGTCTGACGCGACGGATCTGATGACGAAGACGTTCATGCCGATTGGCGGGGTAATCATCCCGATTTCCAGAAGCTTGACGACCACGACCCCGAACCAGATCAGGCTCAGGTCATTCGCCTCGAGGATCGGCAGCAGGATCGGCAGGGTCACAAGCATCGCGCCGAGCGGCTCCATGAACATGCCCAGCACCAGGTAAATGAGCACAATGATCAGCATGATCTGCCAGTAGCTCATGCCGGCGTCCGAAAAGGCGTTGCCGATCAGTCCCGTAACGCCGCTGAGCGACAGAAACCGGGTGAACAGGACGGTCCCGACTCCGACAAAGAACAGGGCGCTGCAGGTCACCAGCGTCTCGCGGATCGCCTCCAGCAAACTGCCGGTGTTCAGCTGTCCGATGAACCAGGCCAGCAGGATTGCACCGACAGCCCCGACGGCCCCGGCCTCCGTCGCCGTGAACAGTCCGCCGAACATGCCGCCGAACACCAGCAGGATAAGCGCGATGATGGGGGCGACGCCGCCCAGGGCCTGACCGGTGGTCGTGCCGTCCCTGTCCTGCGCCTCCCTGGGGATGAGGTGGGGCCGGAAGAGCGCAACGAGGTAGATGACCACGCAGTAGCCGAAGGCCGTGAGCAATCCGACCGATATGCCGCCCAGAAAGACAGGCGTCACCGCTGTTTCGGTGAAAACGCAATAGAGGATCATCAGGATCGACGGCGGGATCAGCGCACCCAGGGTGCCACCGGCGGCAACAAGGCCGCATGCGATGCCGGGATGGTATCCCTGGGCAACCATGCGGGGAATCGCGATCCGACCCATGGCAGCCGCGCCCGCCAGGCTGGATCCACAGGCAGCCGCGAAGCCCGAACACGCCATGATGCAGGCGATCCCCAGGCCGCCCGGGATCATGCGGAACACGACCCGCGCCGCATCGAACAGGCGGTTGGTCAGGTTCGCGTAGAAGCTGACATAGCCCATCAGCAGGAACATCGGGATGGCGCTGAGCGTCCAGCTTGCGGTGAAGTTGTAGGGTGTCGTGGCCAGCGTGCTCAGCGCCGCCGGCCAGCCGACCATGTAGCCGGTGCCGACATAGGCCACGCCGGCCATGGCCACAGCCAGCGGAACGCGCACGAGCAGCAGCACGCAGAGGACGGCCAGGCCGACAAAGCCGACTTCAGTGTTCATTGGGCGTCTCTTTCCCTGTTTGGTCCCGCACAAGCCCGCGCCCGAGCCGGACCACGATGGCGAAGTAGGCGAGCGCTGCCATCGCCAGCCCGACCGGCGGGAAGAAATGGGCAATCCAGATCGGCAGCTTCAGATCGACGGAGATGATGAAGGCGCGCGTTGCCATCTTGCCCATGGCCTCCTGCCAGGTGGCATAGGCCAGCAGGGCGATCAGCCCCCCCGAGATCAGCGAGACGACCAGGGTGTTCAGCCGCATCATCCGTTCGGAATAGAGGCCGCCGAACACCTCGATCACGATCATCCGCTCGCGGTTGATCACCCAGGCCAGCGGCAGAAAGGCGAGAACCGGCATGTAGTATCCCGCCACGATCTCGACCGTGCCGTAGACGGGATTTCCGACAGTGCGCAGGACCGTGTCGACGACGATATGTATCGCCATCAACATCAGAGCCGCTGCACCCAGGACGGAGGCCGCCGCAAACAAGCGCGCCAGAATTCTCATCCTCCGTCCCTCCCCGCCCGCCGGTCTTGCGGCCTTACTGGCCGTAGGTGGCAAGATCCACCTTGTCCCAGACTTCTGCGGTGACCCGCGCGGCCATGGCTTCGGCTGTCCGGTCGGTGTCCTTGCCGATCTCCGTCCATTTCTCGACCAGTTCCCCGAACCGTTTCAGTTTCGCCTCTGCGTCGGTGATGCCGTAGGTCGACGTTACGGTTTCGGCCATCATGTCGAATTCTCTCTTGCGGAAATCGTCCGTCTTCTCGACCAGCGCCGCAGGCGGCTGCATCAACTGCACACCGTTGGACACGGCCTTTTCCCTTGCCCCGGCCGGCATATCGTATCCCCAGGCCGCGTTGAGGTCACCCAGAGAGCGCGTGGTTGCACGCATGTAGGCGGCGCGCTCGTCCATCGACAGGCTACCCCAGGTCCGCGTCGAGATGGCCGCGGTTGCCGTGGTGAAATACAGGCCCACGGGCAGCTCGATCAGGAACTTGGCGACCTCGCTCAGGTTGTAGGTCGTGATTTCGATGGGGGACACGACCGTTCCGTCGATCACCCCCTGGGACATCGCCTCGAACTGGTCCGGCGGGGTCATGTCGACGGGGATCCCCCCCAATTCCTTGAGCCACCGGCCGTAGGACCCGGCAGGCACGCGCAGGCGAAGGCCCTTGACGTCCTCGATGCTGTTGATCGGCTTTCTTGTCAGCAGGATGACCGGGTCGGTGGAGGCGGAACCGGTGTAGACCATCCCCGCCCGTTTGAACTCTGCCTGACATTCCTCGCAGGTGACGGCATATTCCGTCAACGCCGAGCTCATCACGAAGGGATCGGGGTTCATCAGCGCCAGCTGCACCGTCATTGCGGTGTTGGGCACATCGCTGCTGAAGAAGGCAGGCAGCACGTTGGCGACATCGGCCAGCCCGCTTTGCAGCGCCGAAAGGACCGACTTGTAGTCGACGATTTCCATGCCGAGAATCTGGAGGTTCAGCGCCCCGTCCGACTCTTCGGGAAGGTATTCGGCAAGTTTGTTGTACATGGCCGAGATCACCGCCGAGGACGGTGGCGTGGCCGGCGCGGCCCTGAGATCTCGGGCCTCTGCGGCCTGGCCGATCATCAAGGCGGAAAGCCCTGCAAAAAGTACGCGTTTCATGGTTCCGGTTCCTCCCTGGATTGTCTGGCTGGCCCCGATCGAACGTCCCGGGCCAGAAGTTGAGCTCATCCCGCCATGCGGCGCTGGATGGTCTCGAGATCGGCTTCGAACCCGCCGTTATCGACGGCCAGCGCGTGGACCCGCGCCACGGTCTCTTCCTGCATGCGGACCGCCCGCGAGGTATCGGCAAGAAGCCGGCCATCGCGTTTTGCGAACCTGCCGCCCACGATCACCGTATCGACCGCATTGACCCCGCCCTGCTGCAGGATGGCGGTGGCCGGCTTGCGCCGGTCCCACCCTGCCATCGACGGGCCATCGGCCCGCAGCAGCACGATATCGGCATATTTCCCCGGGGTCAGAGAGCCCGCAACATCCGCCAGCCCGACCGCGCGCGCGGCCTTGATCGTCGCCCATTCCAGCGCCTCGGCACAAGAGATCGGCGCACCGATGAAAGGCTCCGGCCCCATCTTCTGCGACAGCATGCTGCGTTCCACCTGCATGAACATGCGCGTGGGAAAGAACATGTCGGCGCTGTTGTTCGCCGTCATGTCGGTGCCGATGCAGATGTTCACGCCGGCGCGCGCGGCGTCGGCGCTGGACGGCCAGCCCATGGCCATCTGATATTCGGTCTCGGGCGTGAAGCAGACCGAGGTCCCGGCGGCGCCGACGGCCTCCCATTCATCCGCATCCGTGGATCCCATGTGGACCAGCGTCAGCCGGTCGCTGAGCAGGTCGTGCTCTGCCAGCTTCATGACGTAGCGCGGATTGCCGAGGGCGTTGTTGTGCATGAAGATCTGCATCCCGGCCTCGCGGGCGAAGGCGAACTGCGCCTTCACGCTGGCCAGGTCGTCCCCCCAGAGGGACACCTCGCGCGGGCATATCGCGAGCCGCACCAGACTGTCATCGGATGCGAACTGCTCTGCCTTGAGCGTCTTGAGGAAGGCCAGCCGGTCCTCGTTTGAAAAAGCCTGACCGGTATGCGCGAGCGACACGAAGCCGAAGCCCCAGACGCTGCGCCCGCCGGCCTCGCGGATGCCGCGCAGCGTCTCGTGGGCGTGATCCGGGCTGCGCACGTTGTGGCAGTAGTCGGCAACCGTGGTCACGCCGGCATTCAACGCCTCGTAAGAGCCGAGCAACGCGGTGGCGTACATGTCTTCCGGGCGAAAGAACGACGCCGCCAGAAAACGGACATTGCCGACGAAATCCAGGATAGACCAATCGGAGGTCACCCCCCGAAAGCCGCCCTCCCAGAGATGGCGGTGCGCGTCGATCATGCCCGGCATGGCGATGCAGCCGGTCGCGTCTATCGTCTCGTCGGCATCCGCGACCAGGCCGGGGCGGACGTCGAGAATCCGCTCCCCTTCGATCAGTATGTCGCCGGCAGGCAGTTCGCCGATGGCTGGATCGACCGAAGCCACGGCAGCGTTCTTTATGAGAATACGTTTCAAGACTGCAGACCTTTCCTTGATCTCGCCGACCGCCCCGCGCGCCGATTCATGGCACATCGCGGGACCGGTCACTGGAACAGCGCGCCACCGTCGACAATCAGGGATTGCCCCGTGATGAAGCTCGAGTCCTCTGACAGCAGGAACAACACGGCGCCGATCAGGTCCTCCGGCTGCTGCGGACGCGCGAAGCAGCGGCGCGCCGCCGCAAAGTCGACCAGCCCGGCGAAGGAGTCATTGGACAGAACGTTGTCCGAGGACACCAACCCCGGAATGATCGTGTTGACGCCGATCCCGTGGGGGCCGAGCGCCCGCGCGAACACACGGGTCATCGCCACGACAGCGCCCTTGGACGCGACGTAGTGCATCAGGTCCGCGCTGCCGACGATGACCGTCGAGGACGAGATGTTGATGATCCGCCCGGCCTTCCTCGGCTTCATCCGGCGCGCGACCTCCCGCGTCACGATGAAGCTGCCGGTGACGTTCACGTCCATGACCTGCCGGAATTCCTCAAGAGGAATGTCGTCAAAATCCATGGGTTGCAGGCGCCCGAAAAGCGCCGCGTTGTTCACCAGCCCGGTGATCCCGCCAAGCCCGGCCTCGACCGCGTCGACGAAATCGGACACCTCTTCGGGCCGGGTGATATCGACCCGGGCGCCATAGGCCGAACCGCCCAGGGCCTCGATTTCCTTCACCACGCCCGAAACGTCGGCAAGGTCACAGATCGCGACCGATGCCCCCGCTTCGGCTGCTGCCAGCGCATACCTGCGGCCGATGCCCTGTGCGGCGCCGGTGATGACAACCACCCCACCGCCGATACGGCCTGTTCCCGTCTTCAATGCAACCTCCCGTCGCGCTCACCGGCAAACCGGACCGCGTTCCCTCTACATTAAACAGGAGTTTAAAAACCGGAATCGCCACCGTCAAGCGCAAAAGATAGCTGTAAAGGCTTGAATAATCCAACCCGTTACCAAACAATGCTGACCACCGCAGCAAAGACTCAAACAGGATTTTGAATCATGAGACGCTTCGTCGATATCTCCGTGCCACTGCAGGGCGGCATCAAGAGCGATCCGCCCGCCTCGCGGCCGGAGATCACCTATCGCGACCATGCACAGACGGCCCCCAACATCGCGGAATTCTTCGGCGTCGGGGTCGATGCCCTGCCCGAGGGCCTTTATGCAGCGGTCGAGACCTGCCACCTGACCACTCACACGGGGACACATGTGGATGCCCCCTACCACTACTTCCCGCGCATGGACGAGGATCTTGTCGAAGGCGGGCGCCCGTCGCTGCGCATTGGCGAGGTTCCCCTGGAATGGTGCATGCAGCCGGCGGTGAAACTGGATTTTCGCCACTTTGACCACGGCTATGTCGCCACGCGCGCCGACGTCATTGCCGAACTCGAACGGATCGGGCACAGGCTGTCTCCTCTCGAGATTGTGGTCGTCAACACCAGCGCCGGGCTACGCTACGGGCAGGACGACTACCTCGACAGCGGATGCGGCATGGGGCACGAGGCGACGCTGTGGCTGTTGCAGCAGGGCGTCCGGATGGTTGGCACCGACGCCTGGAGCTGGGACGCCCCCTTTTCGCACACGCGGGAACGCGTACGCCAGAGCGGCAATGCCTCGCTGATCTGGGAAGGCCATCGCGCGGGCCGCAACATCGGCTATTCCCAGATCGAGAAGCTGTCGAACCTCGAAAAGCTGCCTTCGACGGGGTTCGAGATCGCGTGCTTCCCGGTCCATGTCAAAGACGCATCCGCCGGCTGGACCCGCGCCGTGGCCATCTTTGACGAATGACGGACCGGCGCCCGGCGAACATCCGTCGGGCGCGCCCGCATCTACAGCCGCAAAAGCGCCTCGGCGTTGCGGTGCAGGAAACGCGACATCCCGTCGTCCCCGAGGTCCAGGTGTGAGGCCCAGTCCGTCGCGGCGCTGTTCGACGCATAGGGCCAATCGACCGAAAACATCACCCGATCGATGCCCATCACGTCGATACAGAGCTGCAGGGACCGGTTCGAGAAAAATCCGCTGCTGGTCACGTGGAAATGCCGGGTGAACACCTCCGAGAAGTTCTTCATCGGGGTGTTGCGGGACAGCGCCTCCTCGATCCGCGGCATCAGGTAGGGAATGCCCTCGCCCAGATGCCCGAGGATGATCTGAACGTCAGGGCAGGCGTCAAACAGGCCGCTCAGCACAA
Organism: Pseudooceanicola pacificus; assembly: GCF_009789075.1. Taxonomy (GTDB): domain Bacteria; phylum Pseudomonadota; class Alphaproteobacteria; order Rhodobacterales; family Rhodobacteraceae; genus Pseudooceanicola; species Pseudooceanicola pacificus. The sequence continues at coordinate 320,744 of NZ_WNXQ01000004.1, read as the reverse complement.
GGCGCATGGCATGTGTGCCGGTGTCGATGGTGAAGCCCCAGGCGGCGTGCGCGAACATCGGATGAGACGTGTCGTAAGGCGCCAGATAGGCGCGGGACACCGCGTCCACCACCTGACCGGGATGCAGGTAGATGGGCACCCCCAGGTCCTGCGCGGCGCGAAACATGTCCAGATAGGCCGGATCGTCCAGAAAGCCTCCTCCCGTGGTGCCGTTGATCAGCGCGCCCCGGAAACCCAGATCCCCGACGGCGCGCCGCAGTTCGTCCGCACAGGCAGAGGGGGATGCGGTCGGCAGCGCGGCAAAGGCCATGAGCCGGTCTGGCGCCTCTTGCGTCAAGAGAGCTAAACGGTTGTTGGCCTGCAGCGCAAGGTCGGCGGAGGCATCGGGCCGCTGCATGCCCGGCGGCGCGGCTGAGAGAATCTGGACATCAACGCCCGCAGCGTCCATCTCGGGGAGGCGTATGTCATGCACGTCCGAAAGCTTGTTTATCAGGGCCTGACCCTCAATTGCCGTAAGATCGTCAGCATAGTGCTCTTCCAGTGCGATGACCCTGTGCTTGCCTATCATCTGTCCCGCTCCCTTACCTTCATCCTTCGGTTCGCCGGGCAACATTGCCTCAACACGAGGCATAGTTAAACACTTGTTTTTATCATCAGCGGCACCTAAAATACAGGCGGCGGGTCCCGCGGGAACGTCGAGCATTGAAAGGATGGCGGATGAAGCTGGTAACATTCAAACGGGCCCCCGAAGCGGGGGAAGAAATCGGCGCGATGCAGGGCGACGGAACAGTCGCAGTCCTGACTCCGGCGTCCGATCCCGCTTTCGCCTCCATGCTCGCGCTGATCGAAGGCGGCGAGGCGGCCATTGCTGCGGCAAACCATGCCATTTCGAGCGCAGAGCGCCTGCCCTACGGCAAGATCGTCATCTGCGCCCCCCTGCCCCGCCCGACCCAGATGAGGGACACCATCGGGTTCGAAAAACACATTCGCCAGGCCCGGGCCAATACGCATATCTTCGGCCGCATTCCGGCACGACTGGATCCCCGGGATGTAGAGGTTGCGCCGGTCTGGTTCGAGCAGCCGATTTTCTACAAGTGCAACCGGCTGTCGATTTCCGGCCCCGAGGCGGAAGTGCGCTGGCCGGCAGGCGAGACGCACCTAGATTTCGAACTGGAAATGGCCGTCATCATCGGCAAGCAGGGCCGCGACATTTCGGCGTCGGACGCGCCCGGCCACATCTTCGGGTTCACCATCTTCAATGATTTCAGCGCCCGGGACAAACAGTTCCGCGAGACCGTCGGCGGCCTGGGGCCGGCCAAGGGGAAAGATTTCGATACCGGCAACGCACTGGGCCCCTGCATCGTCACGATTGACGAGATCGGCAATTACAACGACCTGAGGATGCAGGCGCGGCTCAACGGCGAGACCTTGGCCGACGGGCGGTCATCGGAAATGCATCATTCGTTCGAGCGCATCATCGAACACATATCGACCGACGAAACCCTGTACCCCGGCGAAGTGATCGGGTCCGGCACCCTGGGCGATGGCTGCGGGCTGGAACACGGCAGGTTCCTGGAACCCGGCGACCAGGTCGAGCTGGAGATCGAAAACATAGGCATCCTGCGGAACACGATCGGCCCGCGGCGGTAGGCGTCGCGCCTGTCCGCGGCAGCGCATCGCGGGCAGGCTCGTGAATGTGAAACATTGTTTGGACGCCTCATGACCCCGGAGAAGGCAGCCATCGGGAACCGGGGTCTTGACACGAGGGTGGTTTGTTGACGCATACCGTATAATGACCGACCAAAGCGATCCTTCCCTGGCCTTCCACACCCGCAGCCGCATCCTGTCGGCAGCAGAACACCTGTTCGCCGAACGGGGCTTGGACGACGTGAACCTGCGCGAGATCACCGACCTTGCGCGGGTCAACCTTGCGTCGGTCAGCTACCATTTCGGGTCCCGGCACGGCCTGATGCTTTCGGTGTTCGACCGGGTCGCGGAACGCGCCAATCGCGAGAGGCTTGCCGAACTGAACGCCTATCTGGAAGGGCTCGGCGAAGAGACGAACCCGCAGATCGAGGACCTGATCTCGATTTTCCTCAGCGCCTACATCGGCCAGGGCGTGGAAAAGCAGGGGCGCATACTGGCCTGGTTCATGCTCAAGAGCCGGCTCGAACCGCTGGAAGGATTCTCCGAAGTCGTGGAGAGGCATTTCGATCCCTGGACCGACGCCATCGTATCCGCCCTCGAAAAGGCCTGCCCCCATCTGTCACATGCCGAAGTGTACTGGCGCTATTTCTTCATGACGGCGACGATCACGATGGTGATTACCGAACGCAAGGAAAACAACCGGATCCAGCGCATCTCGGACGGCGAGATCGACGTGTCGAACTCGGCGATGCTGCGACAGTCCCTGTCCCGGTATCTCATCTCCTCTTTCGAGCGCGTGCGCTGAACGGCCCCTTCACGACGCTCCCGGCTCGCCCATAGGGCTCCCGACCTGCAAGGGCGCCGGTCGGGATGTCATTTTGGGAAAACACCGGGCCAACAATCAAACATATGTTTACACGATGTGAGCAAACCACCGATGACGGTTTGATCACGGTCCGCCCAGGACATACCGTCAAAGAACGTTGCCATAGCCCCACAAAACCTGCGGATTCCTTGCATTTAATGGGCGGAAACTTTCGGCAGCCGGATGAGCCATGTCAGGGGCACTCCATCCATGTTGACGGGCCGACCCCAATAATATAAACATGTGTTTATGTTCCGGTGCGCAAGGGCGCCCTCCAACGCAAGCCGGTCACAGGTCGTGACCGGAACAAATGCGCTCTGCCGCGCCCTGTCCCGCGACAACTGCAGAGGGATCGTCTCGGCGGCGGCGCTGAAGCTCGAAAACATGGCCTTCCCCAACGGAGCCAAAACAGCGGTATCGGCCGACCGGGGCGACGCCTGGCAACGACGGGACGATGAGGTGCAACATGCTCTACGATGTCTCCGGCCCTGGACGGAACCAAGCGGCGATCAGCGCGAGATTGGCACAGATGACCGCATCCGCGTCGCTTGAGGTCTTGCCCAGGACACTTGCAAAGATCGATGACCTCGACACGGGCCTGCCCCGCGGGGGCCGGGTCTACATCGCCTGCATCGACGGAACCCCCATCGAAGAGATGATCGGCGCCGCTCGGCGCCTGACCGACGCGGGTTTTTGCGCGATGCCCCATGTCACCGCCCGTTCGATCCCCGACGCACAGAGCTTCCGCACCTGGATGACCCGTTACCGCGAGGAGGCCGGCGTGACCGGGGCCCTCGTCCTGGCCGGTGGCCGGCGTGTACCTGCGGGACCATTCCAGTCGTCCGTCCAGCTTCTGGACAGCGGCATCTTCGACCGCCTGGGATTCGACAGGCTGCATGTGGCCGGGCATCCCGAGGCGAACCGCGACATCGACCCCGACGACACCGCGCGCAACGCGCTGGCGGCCCTCGACTGGAAACAGGCCTATTCGGAACGCACGGACGCCGAAATGGCCATAGTCACGCAGTTCCTGTTCGATGCCCGCTCTCTCGGCTCTTGGGCGGCCACGATACGGCAGCGCGGCGTGACGCTTCCGATCCATGTCGGGCTTGCAGGGCCCGCCCGTCTGGCGACCCTGATCAGATATGCCATCGCCTGCGGTGTCGGCCCCTCGCTGCAGGTCTTGCAGAAACGGGCGCGCGACTTGCGCAAGCTGGCGCGCCCCTTCGAGCCGACGGAGCTGGCCCGGGACATCGCGCGGATGTCGGTCGAACGTCCGGACCTTGGGCTGGAACAGGTTCACGTCTTTCCGCTGGGCGGGATCGCGACATCCGCAGACTGGATCGAAACAGCGCGCCGCCGGGGATAGGCCGGGCGGCGCGGCCCCCGGCCTCACATCGACAGTGCCGCCTCGGCGAGCCTGTTGTGCGACAAGGGCAAGCGCCGGACCCTCATGCCAAGGCCGTGCGCCACGGCGTTGGCAACGGCCGCGCCAGTGGGCCCGACCATCGCCTCGCCCAACCCGAGCGGAGGCGCGTCGGCCTGCAGAATGAACTGCAGGTCGATCTCGGGCAGCTCCGGAAACCGCAGGATCGGGTAGTCGTCCCAGAGTGACGGGCGTAAGCCGTCCGGGGTCGGCAGCAACTCTTCGTGCAGGCACCAGCTGAGCGCCTGGATCATCCCGCCCTCGATCTGGTTTCGCGCACCGTCCGGGTCGATCAGGGCGCCGCCGTCGACAACCGCCCAGAGCCGGTTCACGCGCACCTCCTCGGCGATACTGACCTCGGCCGCGACTGCGGCCCAGGCCGCGCTGTTCTTGTAGCGGCAGTAGGCCATGCCCAGTCCACGCCCCTCCCCGCCGGTGCCACGCTCATGCCAGCGGCATGCGGCGGCCAGCCTCTCGACCACCGCGCGCGCACGCGGCTCAGACAGGTGCGACAGGCGGTAGTCGACCGGATCGCGCCCGGCTGCATCGGCCAGTTCGTCCATGAAGCTTTCGATGGCGAAGACATTCGCATGCGCCCCGAGCCCGCGCAGTGCCGAAGTCCTGATCCCGGGATCCGCGACGAAGTCCCGGAGCACCTCCACCGCCGGGATGTCGTAGCCGGGCTGCGCGTTGCGCAGGGCGCCCGCGCCAAGCGCGTCGGGCACATCCTCGGAGGCCGGCTTCGTCATCCCGGTCGCTTCGAGCGCGGCCAGCGTCTGGTTGCCGGGGCCGGTGCCTGGCCGCTCGCTGTGGGTCGGCGATCTGACGACCGCATGCCAGGCCTGAAGCGCGCCCGCCTCGTCGACATCCGCCGACACAGCCACCGACATCAGCGGCCCGACCGGGGCGAAAAGCATTTCATCCGCGCGCGACCACTGCACGCGGACCGGGCGACCGGGCAGTTCGCGCGCCAGGAAGGCGGCATCCGCCGCCGCGTCGTCGGCGCCGTTGTGGCCATAGCATCCGGCGCCGGGCAGGTGGATCACCTCGATGGTCTCTGGCGGCAGGGTCATGGCCTGCGACAGGGCCCGGCGCAGCGGGAAAATGCCCTGGGAATGGGTCCAGACCCTGAGCGCCGGCGTTTCCCCCGGCATCCAGAGCGCCACGCCGCAGGACGGGCCGATGGAGCCATGCAGAAGGTGCGGCCGGTGGTAGGTCGCCGCGATCCGGCGGGTGGCATTGCGTCGTGGAGGTTCCGCGCCGAACTCGGCCCCGGACCCGCCGTCATAGGCGGCGGGCAGAGGCGCATCGGGCGCCCTCAGCCGCGCGGCAGCCCGTTCCACCGGGAATTCCCGCTCGCCGACGATCGCGCGGAAGCGCCCGCGCTCGATCAGCCGGCATCCGGCCCCGATGTCCCCGTCGCTCAGCTCGGGTGCGGGCGCGGACGATCCCCGCAACATGCGGGCGTGCAGCATGTGCGGCAGCCGCAGGTCATGGATGAACCCCCTCCCCCGCATCTTCCCGGGCAGGTCGAGCCGCGCCATCGGGACGGGGTCGCGGACCGGCGGCATCGGGAGGTCGGTCGCAGAGACCGACAGATCGACATCCTGGCTCAGGTCGCCATAACCCAGCCCCGTATCGCGGCCATCGACATGAAAGCGGCCCTCCGAGACTGTGATCCCGGCCTCCGGCACACCCAGGCGCCGGACCGCCGCGGCGACGAAGAGCGCGCGAACCATGCCGCACGCGACCTGCACCGCGCTTCCCGACCGCTGGACCGACAGGCTGCCCGCGGTGATCCCGTCGTCGGGATGCGTGGCGGTCGAGGGTGCCTGCACCCGGATCCGGTCGGGCGGCACCGACAGGGCCCCGGCCGCGATCCCGGCAAAGGCCGTGACGATGCCCTGCCCCAGCTCTACCTTACCGAACCTTAGAACCATTGTGCCGTCACGTTCGACCGCGATCCAGGTGGACAGCACGGGGTTTGCCTTCAGTGCCGGCGGCAGGTCGGTCATGCCCCTGCCCCCGCTTTCGCGGCGCGCAGAACGGCCGCGACGATACGGACATGCGCGCCGCAGCGACACAGATGCGGCGTCAACGCCGCGGCGACATCCGAGCGGGACGGATCGGGCGTGTCACGCAGCAGCATGCGCGCGGTCATGATGATGCCGGGGATGCAATAGGCGCATTGCCCGGCCTGTTCGGCGACGAAGGCGCGCAGGACAGGGTCGTCCTCGGGCACGCCTTCGATGGTCCGGATGTCGCAGCCTTCGGCCGCCTCGGCCGGAAAGGTGCAGGCGAACACCGGCTTTCCGTCGACCTCGACCCGGCAGGCGCCACAGCTTTCCGTTCCGCAGCCATAATGCGTCCCCGTCAGGCCAAGGGCATCGCGCAGGACGAAGAGCAGCGGCGCGCCGTCGTCGTATTCGACCGGCGTCTCTTCTCCGTTGATCTTGAGCGCGTAGTGTCGGATCACGTTCATCCATCCTCGAATACGGCGGGCCTGGACCTGCCGGGAGCGGACGCGGTGTCAGCGGGCGGTGACATTCCGCTGGATATCGTGCTGAAACGGCACCTCCGCAACTGTCGCGCGGATGGTGGTCTGCTCGTGCCGTTCCACCTGCGGCTTGCGCGATCCTCCGTTCGGCTCTCCCCAGGTTATCAGCACCTCGGTGCCGATGGCGGTATGGGGACCCTGCTCCAGAAGCGCAATCGAGACGACCTCGCCATAGGTGCAGACGTAGGACACGTTCAGCGACAGCCCAACCAGGTCGCCCCGGCCGTTGCGCACCTCGTCACACTGCTTCCAGGCATAGCTGAGCGAGGGAAAGTTGATCGCCTTGTACCGCGAGCGTTTCCCGAACTGCGATCCGAGGACCTTCATGATGTCGTCGTGATTCCAGACCAGCGACACCTTCTTGCGCTTTGCATCGTCGGGGATTTTCTCCAGCGCCTCGCGACCGAAGAAATCATGATCGAACTTGATGATCTTCTCGTAACCGAAGTCATAAGGCGTGGCGTAATAGTCGCTGATATCGGACCCGACAAAGCTGCCACCGAGCTGATAGCCCGCTTCGAACGTGTGGGCCGGCAGGTATCGCCGGTAGTCGGCGGCGGCCGGATCGGTCAGGATGCCCGGCACCGGATAGGGAATCCAGCCGCCGTGCGATCCGCCGTAATAGGCCGTCATGCCCATCGGTTTCAGCCCGGGCCCCTCACCCACCTTCAGGATATGGTCACGCACGGCATCCTGGTCATCGTAGGGGCCTGACAATTCCACGGCATAGGATCCGGTCATGCCGTGGCGCAGGACCATCACGTCCTTGCCCGCAATCCGCACGCGGGCGAAGCGAAAGAAGCCGATGTCCGGCATCTCCCCCTCGATGCAACTCGCAAAGATCTCCTTCGCGTTCGGGCCGCAGATCTCGAACCGATAGCGGCGACGGCGCCCGGTCGGATTGTTGTTCAGGGATTCGTCCAGGACCGTCTCGACGTCGTAACCACCCGTCTCGGCATGGTAGATGACCCAGTTGAGAACCGGCGCGCCGCTGACCAGTTCGAAGCTTTCCTCGCCATGCCGGTAGAGGATGCAATCGCCGATCAGGTAGCCGTTCGGGCTGACCGCCACGAATTGCTTGCCGCGGTCGAAGCCGTAATTCGCAAAGCCGTTGACGGCGATCCGGGACAGCAGTTTCAGCGCATCCGGCCCTTTGAGGTAGAGGGCGGGCAGGATGTAGGTCTGGTGCAGCAGGGCCGCGGTCTCGGCCGTCGCCAGCTGCTCGTCGCGCCAGTTGCTGTAGGCCGGCGGGACAGGCCCGCCCGGCGCCGCGGACGCGTGCCAAGGCTTTGCATCGTTGTAGAAGTAATCGACCAGGTCCGGCTTGCCATCCAGCAGGTCCTGAAAGCTTTGGCGGTCCGTCATTCTCTCTCTCCCTCTCGGCCACTTGCCGTCCGTGGCGCGAATGTCGCGGTCGCGCTTCGCACCACATCATACAAGCGTTTACTTAATATCATCATAAAATAGGCATGTGATTTCTCAAAGGTCAATACGGATAAAACACGTGTTTGCCTGCCATTCCAGGGTCGTAACGACCCCAAACACACGCTTCGGGAACCCGAATCGCCTGGACCGGGAACTGTCAGTCAGGCGCCGGCACGCGGTTTGGGCGGCGCGGGCGGCCCGGATGGCAAACTTGTGTTTTCATGTCGAAATGCCTTTTGACGCGCGCGATCATTCAGACCCCTTTCGATCAATATTTATTGGCCCTTGACACATGACGGTCTTGGATTCGAATATAAACACGTGTTTACTTGATGTGTCCAGGAGGAGGGGCAGGCCATGGCTGACACGCGATCCGTTACAGTTGAGGGCCCGGGCGGAACGGGACCGAACTGATGCATATGGATTCCGACATCTCGCCGCCCCTGCCCGCTCTCGTCTCGTTTGCGGGCATCCAGAAGACATTCGCCGCGCCCGAGGGGGATGGCACCCTTGTGGCCGTCGAAGGCGTCGATCTGACCCTGGAGGAGGGTCATATCCTGACAATTCTCGGGCCATCAGGTTGTGGCAAATCCACGCTGCTGAACATGCTGGCCGGCATCTACAAGCCAACCCGCGGCACCGTCACCTATCGCGGCGCGCAGGTGTCCGGGCTCAACCTCCGGACCGGCTACATGACCCAGAACGACCACCTGCTGCCCTGGCGCCGCATTCTGGCCAACGTGCGGGCGCCCTACGAGATTGCCGGGATGCCACGCAGGTCCGCGACTGCGAAGGCGATGGAGCTGATCGACCTGGTTGGCCTGACAGGTTTCGAAAACGCCTATCCGACACAGGTGTCGGGCGGCATGCGCAAGCGCGCATCGCTGGCACGGCTGCTGGCCTACAATCCGGAAACCCTGCTTCTGGACGAACCCTTCGTTGCGCTCGACGCACAGTTGCGGCTTGCCATGCAGGCAGAGCTGAGGTCGCTTGCCCGACGCCTGGGCAAGACCGTCCTTTTCGTGACCCACGATGTGGACGAGGCGGCCGCGCTTGGCGACAAATGCGCCGTCTTCACGGCGCGGCCCGGACGTATTCGCCAGGTCGTCGACATCGACCTGCCAGCCGACCGGGACCTGATGACCCTTCGCCAGAACCCCGACTACGGTCGGATCGCGGCCAAGCTCTGGGATCTGGTGACCCGCGAATCCAGGGAAGGCCGTATCAGTCATGAAACGTAGTCTCTATTTCTACCGTCTTGTCTTCGGTGTCGGCCTCCTGCTGCTCTGGCAGGTGGCTTCCGGCTGGCTGGTGTCGCCGGTCTATATCTCCTCGCCCGTCGCGGTGGCCGGGCGGCTGTCGGAGCTGATCGCCTCGGGCGAACTGTTCCGGCACGCCAGGATCACGGCCTTCGAAGCGATTGCCGGATTCCTGCTGGGCAGCGGCGTCGCGATCGTGGTGGGGCTGGTTCTGGGACGCGCGCGTCGACTGGCCGAAGTGCTCGACCCGTTCATCATGGGCTTTTACAGCCTGCCCAAGATCGCCCTCGCCCCGCTCTTCGTGATGTGGTTCGGCATCGACATGTCGATGAAGATCATCTTCACCGCGGCGGTCGTCTTTCTGGTCGTCTTCCTCAACACCTATTCCGGCGTGCGCAGCGTCAGCCCGGAACAGCAGACCGTCTTTCGCCTGATGGGCGCCACCGAGCGGCAGGTCGTCCGGATGGTCATCATCCCGGCGGCCCTGACCTGGGTATTCGTCGGCCTGCGCCTGTCGGCTCCTTACGCGCTGGTCGGCGCGATTGTCGGGGAAATCATCGCCGGCAACCGCGGCCTCGGCTACCTGGTGGCGCGCACGACGGCACAATTCGACACGGCAGGCGCCTTTGCCGCCATCGTCGCGATCGTGACACTCGGCGTCCTGCTGAACATGGGCATCAAGGCGCTGGAACGCTCCCTGATGCCGTGGCGCCAGATGGAAGATGCCCGCGAGGTCGCGATCTGACCCCACCGCAACGGGTGGACACGTTACCGCGCCCCGGCACGGGCCAAGATCAACCAAGGGAGGGAAATATGAAACTGTTGACCACAATGATGAGCGCTGGTGCAGCTGCTGCGATGGCTCTGTCCGTCGCGATTCCGGCCAGGGCAGACGAAAAGGTCGTCTTTGCGCAGAGCGGGGATGTCATCCTCTGGGCCCCGCTCTACATCGCCCGGGAACGCGGATACCTTGCAGACGAAGGCATCGACGCCGAGGCGATCACCGTCAAGGGCGGTCCGGCAACCCTTGCGGCGGTCGAGGCCGGAAACGCCCAGATCGCGCTTGGCTTCCCCGCCACGCCGATCACCGCCTTCACCAAGGGCATCGGGGTCACGCTGTTCGGGTCCCTGTCGACCGAATACGTCGCGTCGCTGGTGGTTCAGGGCGATGTGGCCAAGGACCTCGGGATCACGCAGGACATGTCGGTCAAGGACAAGATCGGCAAGCTGAAGGGCCACAGCATCGCGACAAACGCGGCGGGCAGCGCGGCCGACTACCTGCTGCAGAACCTTGTCCGCTATGCCGGAATGCAGCCTGACCGCGACATGACGATCACCCCCGTCGGCGACACCTCGGCGGTGCTGGCGGCATTCGAACGCAAGCGCATCGACGGCTTCATGGCGACCCCGCCGTCGGACCGCCTGGCGATGGACAATTTCGGGGCCGTGAAACTGATCGACTTCACCCGCGGCGAATACGAGGGCGTCGCCGGTATCCAGTATGTGGCAATGTCGGCCTCAACCGACTGGCTGGCAACGCATGGTGACACCGCCGCAGCGGTCCTGCGGGCGATGGACAAGGCGCTGGCCCTGATCCACGACAACCCCGAAGAGGCCAAGGCGTCGGTTCGCACCTTCTTCAAGGATATGGACGACACGATCTTCGAGGCCGGTTGGGACGGGACGGTCGGCAGCTTCCCGGCCAATGCGAAGATCCGCGAGGACAGTATCGTGAAGATCCTGAACTTCATGGAACTCATGTCCGGTGCGAAGGTCGATGTGAACATGGCCGATATCTACACTAACCAGTATTACGAGATGTCACTGTCCGGCCAGTGACCCACATCGCGGGCACGGGGGCATCCCCGGCCCGCCTCTCCACCCGATCAGGGCAACGACCGGACCGCCCCCCAGGCTTCGCACCCCTTCAGCTATGGCCGGGTCTTGTGGCCCGGGCGCTGCGCCACTCGGCTGCGCGGCATCGGCCAAAGCTAAATCATCTGATTAAATCTTGTGTTTCATACACGCGTTTTCTACGGTAGGCGATGAGCGGGCCCCAGCGTGCGAGGACACCCCCGCGCCGGCAGGCGCTTGCATCGTTTTGTGGACAACCGATGAGATGGCAACAATGAAGGTAGCAATTCTGGGCGCTTCATACGGCGGGCTCTACCTGCTGGCCGATTTCGGCCGACTGGGCCTGCAGCCGACGATCTGCGACACGAACCCCGAGCGCCTGAAGGCCCTGGAGGCACAGGGCGGCGTGGAAGTCGTCGGCGAAGGGCTGGCACGCTTTGCGCACCTGACCACGGATCCGGTAGACGCGGCGAAGGGGGCCGAACTGGTGATCGTCTGCACCGGCGGCCGGGGCCAGGAAGCGGCGGCGACGACGCTCGCACCCCACCTGAAGGACGGGCAGATCATCCTGCTGATCTCGGGCAACACGGGCGGCTCTCTTGTCGTTCGCAGGGCCCTCGATCAGGCGGGCTGCACGGCAAGGGTGCTTCTCGCCGAAATGGACAACTACCCTTCGGCCTACTGGCTGCGCGCGCCGGCGAAGGTGGAATTCATCACCAGCAAGAAGTGGCTCCAGGTCGCGACCTTGCCCTCTCAGGACATCGACAAGGTCTTGCCGGTCCTAAGCTCCCTGATACCGGGGGTGGTCCCCGCATCTTCGATTTTTGCAACCGGCCTTTGCAACATGAACGCGGTCCTGCACGTGGCGAACTGCGCCGTGAACGCCGGGATGATCGACAGGGGCGACCGGCACCTGTTCTATGGCGAGGGCGTCACGCCAATTGTCGAACGCATGTACGGCCTCGTCAGCGACGAATGCCGCGCCATCGGGAGGGAGCTTGGGGTCGAGGTCCCGACGCTCGCCCGGTGGTACGAGAAATGTTATGGAATTTCATCAACTTCTCTCGTCGACATGTTCAAGACGTTGTCGAGCGCACCAGACGGCCCCTATCAGCCGACACGATCCCCGGTATCGTTCGAAAGCGGTTATCTTGCCGAGGACGTCCCCTGCGGCCTGGTCCCCATCTCGGCACTCGGCGCTGCGGTCGGTGTCGCGACGCCGACCATCGACCTGCTGATCGCCTTTGTCGCGATGATCACGGCGAACGCCTACGAAAAGGATTATCGCGATGCCGCGCGCATGGGCATTTCGGGTCAGTCGGCGGCGGGACTGCGCGCCCTCGCCGAGCGCGGCTTTCACTGACGCGCGCACCATCGGGGTGGAAGAGGTCGCTTCATGAGGAAAGAACGCATCAACCCGCCGGGCGTCATGAAACATCCCGCCTTCAACCGGATCATCACGGTCGAAGGGCCAACAAAGCTGATCTTCTTCTCGGGCCAGACACCACAGACCGATGATTTCGGCTGTTTCGCGCCCGGCGACCTCAAGGCGCAATACCGCTTCGTCATGGACAAACTCCAGATCCAGCTCGACGCCGTCGGCGCCACCTGGTCGGATGTCGTTGTCCGCAAGCTGTATCTGACCGATTTCGAAGAATGGTATCGCGTCTCTCGCGACCCGGACTTTCCCGACTATTTCGGGGACGCGCGGCCGACCAGCACCGGGATTGGCGTCACCAGGCTCGCCCACCCCGATTTCATGGTCGAAGTGGACCTGATCGCAGCTGTCGAGCCGTCCTGACGCGTGACTGGCAACAGGCCAGCAGCCCGGATTGTGCAGCCGGGCCGTTCACTCACCACGCCTTGGCCAAGTCCCAGGCACATATTGAACCCTTGGTCGGAGACCGGTCCGCGAGGCTGACTGGCAAAATTAAATCACTTGATTTAATCACAAGATTGACTCAAGGTCAGGTCACGGATTAAACACGTGTTCAGATGGTGGGTGATGAGACAGCCGCCGGGGCGCAGCGCCATGACTGCCGCCCGCTGACAACTTTCAGGGAGGTGTGATGATGTTTGTCAAAGGCCTAAGGCTGCTTGCCATCGGCGCTGCCGTCGGGTGCCTGATGCAGCCTTCCTTGGCGCTGTCCAAGGATCTCCGGATCGGTTTCGATCTGCCCACCAACTCGATGGACCCGCACTACCATACGGGTCCGAAGAACAATATGGTCAACAGCCATATCTTCGAAGCGCTCGTCAAACGCGATGACAAAGGCGTGCCGCAACCGCAGCTGGCGGAATCCTGGTCGCTGGTGGACCCGACGACGTGGGAATTCAAACTGCGCGAAAACGTCAGGTTCCACGACGGCACGCCCTTCACGACGGACGACGTGATCTTTTCCTACGAACGCGCGCCGAACGTTCCCAATGCCCTGCTCAGCTTCAAGACCTATACGAAGTCGATCGAGCGGCTGGAGAAGGTCGACGACCACACGCTCAGGATCCACACGAAAGGCGAAGCGCCGGGCCTGCCGCTCGACCTGTCCTTCATTCTGATCATCTCCAAGAAGAACGGCGAGGCCGCGACGACGGCGGATTACAATACCGGCGCCGCGACCATCGGCACCGGGCCATACAAATTCGTGTCGTTCTCGCCCGCGGAATCGACTGTCGTCGAACGCAACGACGATTACTGGGGCAAGAAGGAGCCGTGGGACAAGGTCATCTTCAAGATGATGCCGGTCGCGGCGTCCCGGGTGGCGGCGCTCCTGTCCAACGATGTCGATCTGATCGAGTCGGTTCCGCCAAACGATCTGGACCGGCTTGAGAAGAACAGCGACGTCAGCGTCATCAAGACCGCGACCTCGCGAATCATCTACTACACTTTCGATGTGACCGACGAGCCCCTCAAGGGCACGCACATGTCCGACATCGACGGCAACCCGCTGACCACGAACCCGCTGAGCGACCCCAAGGTCCGCGAGGCGCTGAAGCTGGCCATTTCTACCGCGCAGATGAAGCAGAGCATCCTGCAGGGCCTGGCCCAGATCAACGGTCAATATGTCCCGGAGGGCTATCTCGGCTACAACGAGGCGATCAAGCCCTGGGTTGCCGACGCGGCCAGGGCCAGACAGTTGCTGGAAGAATCCGGCTGGGGGCCGAACAAGTTCAAGATGGTCCTGAGCACATGGAACGCCGCGTTCCCGAACTCGGACGCGGCTGTCGAGGCGATCGCGCAGTCCTGGACCCAGATCGGCATTCCGACAAGCGTCTTTCGCGCGCCCTACCCCGCGTGGGAAGCGCTCCGCCAGCAGCGCAAGCTGGGCCCCCTCATGGTCTATTACTCGAACCCCTCATCCGAGGCGGACGTCATGTACACCTCGGTCCTGCATAGCCGCGAGGGCAATTTCGGCGCCCTGAACCCGACCCGCTATTCCAATGCGGAAGTGGACAAGCTGATCGAGGCTTCGGTTGCCATGATGGATCGCGCGGCACGGGCCAAGACCCTTGCAGAGGCGAGCCGGATCGCGGTCTCGGACAACATCGTCGTGCCGCTCTGGATGACCGTGGACCTGATGGCCGCACGGTCAGACATCACCTATCACGCGCGCCCGGATCGCTACATCTTTGCGATGGACGCAACGCCGAACTAGGTCGCAGGCCGAAATCCCGGCCCGTTCGACGCAACGGTGGGCGCTCTCGTTTCGCCCACCCACATCGCCCGACGGCGGAGCATCCGGTCTCCGCTCGGCGCAACCAAGCGAGATGCGCATGACGATCTTCATCATCCGGCGTCTGGTCCAAAGCGTCATCCTGCTCTGGATCGTCTCGATCATCGCCTTTCTCGCGGTCTACCTGATCGGAAATCCTGTCGACCTGATCGCAAACGACATGTCCACGCCGGCAGAGCGCGAAGCCGCGATGCGCACGCTCGGCTTGGACCGCCCCTTGTACGTGCAGTACCTGACGTTTGTCGGGCGCGCCGTTCACCTGGATTTCGGCACATCGTTCATGTCCTCCCTGCCGGTCTCGCAGCTGATCTTCCAGCGGCTGCCCGCCACGGTCGAGTTGACGATCTTCTCGTTCCTGATCTCCCTTCTGGGATTGCCGCTTGGGGTCTTCGCAGGCCTCTACCCCAAATCGCGGCTCGCCAAGTTCATCATGTCGTCCTCGATCCTGTGCTTCAGCCTCCCGTCATTCTGGATCGGCCTGATGGCGATCATGGTCTTCTCGGTCTATCTGGGATGGCTGCCATCGACCGGCCGCGGCGAAACCGTCTCGCTCTTCGGCGTCTCCTTCGCCCTGACCTGGAGCGGATTGCGCCACCTCGTCCTGCCCGGAGTGGTCCTGGCGCTGTTCAACCTGGCCCTGCTGATCCGCATGGCGCGCAACAACATGCTCGAAGTGATTTCAACGGATTTCGTCCGCTTCGCCCGCGCCAAGGGCGTATCCGAACGGCGCGTGATCTGGGTTCACGCGATGAGGAACATCATGATCCCCATCATCACCATTCAGGGGGCCGAACTTGCCCAGTTGCTCACCGGTGCATTGGTCGTGGAACAGATCTTTGGCTACCCGGGTATCGGGCGGCTGGCCATCGAGGCCATTAACACGCTCGACCGGCCCGTGCTCGTCGCCTACATGATGCTCACGGTGTCAATTTTTGTCCTGGTCAACCTGATCGTGGACATACTCTACGGCATCGTGGATCCGCGCATCCGTCTGGGAGGCGCGCATGACTGATCACGTCCAGCCAACACCTGCGCCCATCTCGCCCTCGGCGGTCGCGGACCGGACCATCTGGAATTTCGCGCGTCGCTTCCTTGCCTCGACACAGGCCAGGATCGGGTTCGGCCTTCTGGTCCTGCTGCTGTTCCTGTGCCTGATCGGCCCCGGCATCGTCCCGCAGGATCCCTATGATCTGACGCAGGTCAGCTTCATGGACTCCCGGCTTGCGCCCGGCTCCGTATCCTCGGGCGGCTACCGCCACTGGCTCGGCACCGACGCCCAGGGCCGCGACATGCTCAGCGCCATCGTCTACGGGCTGCGGCTGTCCGTCTTCGTGGCGCTGACGGCGACGACGACAGCCTTTGCCATCGGAACCGTGATCGGCCTTCTTTCGGGCTTCTACGGCGGTGCGCTCGACACCGTGATCATGCGGATCGCCGACACGCAGATCTCGATCCCTCCGCTGCTGTCGGCCCTGGTTCTGATGGCAACGGCGGGCCCGGGGGTGGGCAACCTGATCCTGTCGATCATCGTCGTCTACTGGGCCTATTTCGCGCGGCTGGTCCGGGCATCGGCCCTGGTCGAACGCAGGAAAGAATACGTCGACGCGGCCATTTGCCTGGCTCTGCCGACCAGGCGCATCCTTCTGCGCCACCTGCTGGTCAACTGCCTGACCCCGGTGACGGTGCTTTTCACGATCCTGATTGCGCGCGCCGTCCTGCTTGAATCGACACTGTCGTTCCTGGGCATCGGCGTTCCCGTCACGCAGCCCTCACTCGGCCTGCTCATCAGCAACGGCTTCGGTGAAATGATGTCGGGCCGCTACTGGATCGCGCTGTTCCCGGGGCTGGTGCTGGTCCTCTTCACCTTTGTGGTCAACCTCGTCGGCGACCGCCTGCGTGAACTCTTCAACCCGAAACTGCCCGACTAGAGCCTGAAGGATCGCATGATGGAGTCCCACCGATGACCGTTCCGACACTTTCAGTGCAGAACGTCTGCGTTCAATTCGACGCCGATGGCCGCGAGCTGACAGCGGTCGACGACGTGTCCTTCGATGTCGATCCCGGCCGGGTTCTGGGGCTGGTGGGAGAATCCGGTTCGGGCAAGTCGGTCACGGCCCTGTCAATCATGCGGCTGATCGAAAGTCCCGGCCGGATCACCCGGGGCAACATATTGCTGAACGGCCACGACATCCTCGCAGTGACGGAGGAAGAGATGCGGCACATCCGGGGGTCGCGCATCGCGATGATCTTTCAGGACCCGATGATGACGCTGAACCCGGTCCTGCGCATCGAGACGCAGCTGATCGAAGGGATCCTCGCGCATCGAAAGATGCCCTGGCGCGATGCCTGGACGCATGCGCGCGACATCCTCGGTCAGGTGGGCGTGCCCTCGCCGGATGAAAGGATGAAGGCCTATCCTCACCAGTTCTCGGGCGGGATGCGGCAAAGGGTGGTCATCGCCGCCGCGATGCTGCACGAACCCGACGTGATCGTGGCGGACGAAGCCACCACGGCGCTCGACGTGACGACGCAGAGCCAGATCCTGTTCGAGATGCAGAGATTGTGTTCGGACCGCAGGACAGCGCTGATCTGGATCACGCACGACCTCTCGGTGGTCGCAGGCCTCGCCCACGAGGTCGCGGTCATGTATGCGGGCCGGATCGTCGAAATGGGTCCGGTTGACGAGATCATCGACAATTCGATGCATCCCTACACCCGCGGGCTTATGGAGTCCCTTCCAAGCCGCAACCAGCGCGGAAGGCCCTTGCGGCAGATCCCCGGGACCGCCCCGTCACTCGCCAATATCCCTGCCGGCTGCGCATTCCGGACGCGCTGCGGGCGTGCAACCGAGATCTGCTTTCAGCAACCGGAGGTGATGGAACCGCGCGCCGGGCATTCTTCCCGCTGTCATCACCCCGTGAACTAGGGAGGCGAACATGCAGCTGGACACTATGTCGAAGGCACCGGGCGCCAGTTCGAACGGCGCCCCCCCTCCCCTCCTGCAAACGAAGGGGATCTCTCGCGTCTTCCGCCAGCCGATCGACCTGCTGGAGAGGCTGGCCGTCAGGGCGGGGCTGAGCAACGCGAAGGAACAGGTCGTTCGTGCGGTCAGCGCGGTCGACCTGACGATCTCTGCCGGAGAGGTTGTCGGCCTGGTGGGCGAGTCCGGCTGCGGCAAGTCCACACTGGGCCGCATGGTCGCGGGCGTCATGCCGCCATCGAGCGGTCAGCTCCTCTACAAGGGCCGGCCGGTCGCGGGCCTCTCTGCCCGGGATGCGGCGGAATTCGCCTTGAAGGTGCAGATGGTGTTCCAGGACCCGTACAGCTCGCTCAACCCCAGGATGCGGGTCCGTGACATCATCGGCGAGGCACCGTTGTTCCACGGCCTCACGACCCGCACGGGATTGACGCATTACGTCAGCGATGTGCTGACCCAGGTGAAGCTGGACCCGTCCTACATGGACCGGTTTCCGCATCAGTTCTCGGGCGGCCAGCGTCAGCGCATCGGCCTGGCGCGCGCAATGGCGGTGAACCCGGAACTGATTGTCTGCGACGAGGCGATCGCGGCGCTGGACGTGTCGATCCAGGCGCAGGTGCTGAACCTGTTCCTGGAACTGCGCGAGCGGTTTCGCTTCGGCTATCTCTTCATCAGCCACGACATCGGCGTGGTCGAACATATCTCCGACCGCGTGATCGTGATGTACCTGGGCCGGGTGGTCGAAGAAGCGCGAACCGAAGACCTGTTCGCGCGGCCGAACCACCCCTATACCCAGGCCCTTCTGAAAAGCGTGCCGAAGATCGAAAAGCGGCGCAGCAGTTTCGAGGCGATGAAGGGCGAATTGCCCTCGCCGCTGAACATGCCGACCGGATGCCCGTTCCACACGCGATGCCCTCACAGCATGCAGATCTGCAAGTCGCAGATACCCGAGCTGACGGACATCGCCCCGGGGCACAAGTCGGCCTGTCATCTGAACTCCGGATGAGGGCGGACCCGCGCGCCGGCCGTGCCGTCAGAGACCGGACATCACCCCGAGACCGAACCCTCAAACCCATCGACACAAGGCGTGTAGGACAGAAGGATGCAGACCTTGCACAAAACCGAAACCATCCATGCCCGGGGCAATCCCCGAACGATCACGCGGGCCGATCTGGATCACTATGCGTCAAAGCTGAAGAACTGGGGACGGTGGGGCGAGGATGACGAGATCGGGACGCTGAATTTCGTCACGCCGGACATGGTCGTCCGGGCCGCCCAGCTGGTCAGGACGGGCCAGCGGTTTTCGCTTGGCCTGCCCTACGATCAGAAAGGTCCCCAGACCGGGGGGTTCGGGCGGCTCAATCCCATTCACCTGATGCGGCGTTCCGGCGTGGACGGCGCGGCCGGTCTGCGCGACGAGGCCGGTCTGCGGGGTGCGGACGACTGGATCATCATGCCGATGCAGTCCTCGACCCATTGGGACGCCCTCAGCCACATCTTTTTCGACAACCACATGTACAACGGCTACCCGATCACGGATGTCTCGTCCGACGGCGCCAGACGGTGCGGGATCGAGAAGACGAAGGACAAGTTCATCGGCCGCGGCGTGCTGCTCGACGTCGCCCGCGCCTTGGGTGTCGACGAGCTCGAACCGGGGTTTCCCATCACCAACGATCTGCTGGACGATGTGGCCGACAGGCAGGGCGTGGCCGTCGGCCGGGGCGACTTCCTCATGGTGCGGACCGGGATGATGGAGTCCCGGTTGCAGGCCGGAACCTGGGGCGACTATGCCGGTGGCGATGCGCCGGGGCTGGCATTCGAGACGGCGGAATGGTTGCATGCAAAGGAAGTTGCGGCCGTTGCGGTCGATACCTTCGGATGCGAGGTGCGGCCCAACAATTCGCCGGGCTTCTTCCAGCCCTGGCACTGGATCGTCATCCCCATCATGGGCCTGACCATGGGCGAGAATTTCTTTCTGAAGGATCTCGCGGATAGCTGCGCGGCGGACGGTCGCTACGACTTCCTGTTCACCGCTCCGGCGTTGATCGTCACCGGCTCGGTCAGTGGCCCGATCAATCCGATCGCGATAAAATAGAACGGCACATCGTCGGCGCGCCGGACACGGGCCAGATACTCGGGCCGGCGCGCGACAGTCCGGACGCCGCCGGCCGGGACTGGCCCCGCTCCCTGTTACAGGCCAAGAAGGCGGGCCGCATTCGCGCTCAGGATCCTGTGTCTGGCGCTCTCGTCGATGTCGACCTTCGAGAACCAGTCGACGGCCGCCCTGTTGGACACATAGGGCCAGTCCACCGCGAACATCACCCGATCTATCCCCATCTCCGCAATGCACAGGGCAAGCGCGGTGTCGGAGAAGAAGCCGCTGGTGGTGACCGAGAAATGCTTGGTGAAGTAGCGGCGGAAGTCCTTCATCGGCGTGTCGCGCGCCAGTGTCTCGTCAATCCGCTCCATCAGATAGGGAATGCCTTCCCCCAGATGGCCAAGAATGAACTGCAACCCGGGATGTTCGTCCAGGACGCCACTCAGCACCAGGCGCATGGCCATCGTGCCGGTTTCCACCGTCGCCCCCCACCCTGCCGTCTCGAACATCGGATGCGTCCGGGCGTAGTCGCCATAATAGATCCGCGACACCTCGGGATGGGGAAAGGACGGGTGAAGGTAGATCGGCACGCCCAATGCCGCCGCCCTGGCCAGAAGCGGGCGAAACTCCGGCTCGTCAAGGAATCGACCCTGCGTCAGGCCGTTGATGTTGGCGCCCTTGAACTTCAGGTCGACCACCGCATGCTCCAGCTCGTCGGCGGCGGCCTCGGGGTCACCGGTCGGAAGGCTGGCGAAAGCGGCAAAACGATCGGGTGCGACGGCCATCATATCGGCCAGCCTGTCGTTGACAGTCCTGGCCAGGGCCACGGCCTCGGCGCCGGTCAGGGCCTGGAACCCCGGGGCGCTGTGCGAAACCACCTGCACGTCGATCCCGGTCTGGTCCATGTCCTGCAGCCGCGCGGCCCCGAACTCCTCCAGGCGCCGGGTCAGGGCCGATTCCGGCCGGCCAAGGGCCTGTCTGACATGCGGGTCCCCGTAATGCTCTTCCAATGCGACAACCCTGTAGCCGCCCGAGATCCCTTTACCCATCCGTCCGAAGCCTCCCCGGGATTGACGCAGAATGACCCCGGTCGTATATGTAAATCAGTTGCTTTAATCAAGCTTTTAAATTATTCGACAGGTGGCGTGACAAGGGTGATCGCGCCACCCCCGGATGCCTGAAATTGAGGATGGTTTCGGCCCCTCGCCCCAAACATGAGGCTCGTGAACACATGTCTGAAAGACAGGAACGCTTCGCGCGGGGCAACCCGCATGCCATTACGAAAGCCGATCTTGACGATTACGCCAGGCGGTTGTCGAACTGGGGTCGATGGGGTGACGACGACGAGATCGGAACCCTGAACTTTGTCACGCCCCGGATGGTCGCCGAAGCGGCGCAGTTGGTGACCGAGGGCGCGCGCTTTTCGCTCGGGCTTCCGTTCGAGAAGGACGGCCCCCAGACCCTAAGCAAGATCCGGACGAACCCCATCCACCTGATGCGGATGACCGGCACCGATGCCGTAGCAGGGGCGCTTGACCACATGGGCCTGCGGGGGGCGGACGACTGGATCATCATGCCGCTTCAGTCCGCGACCCATTGGGACGCGCTGAGCCATGTCTTCTTCGGCGACCGGATGTACAACGGCTATCCCGCCACCGAGGTCAGCAGCTTCGGGGCGCGGAAATGCGGGATCGAAAAGGCAAAGGACAGGTTCGCCGGTCGTGGCGTTCTGATCGACGTGGCCCGGGCCCTCGGCGTTGACGTCCTGGAGGAAGGCTTCGCGATCACCAATGACATCCTGGACGACACGCTTGCCCGTCAGGGGGTGACGGTGCAGCGCGGCGATTTCCTCATGGTCAGGACGGGGAACCTCGAACACCGCCAGCAACTCGGCAGCTGGGGCAACTACGGTGGCGGCGACTCTCCCGGGCTGGCGTTCGAAACGGCTGAATGGTTGCACGCCAAGGAGGTCGCTGCCGTTGCCCTCGATACCTGGGGGTGCGAGGTTCGCCCGAACAATTCGCCAGGTATTTCCCAGCCGTGGCACTGGATCGTCATACCCATGATGGGATTGACGATGGGCGAGAATTTCTATCTGAAGGATCTGGCCGATCACTGCGCCGCCGATGGACGATACGAGTTCTTCTTCACCGCGGCGCCCCTCAATATTCCGGGGTCGGTCAGTGGAGTCATCAATCCCATGGCTTTCAAATGACGGGGGTCCGGTGGGCGAACCTGGTGTCATGACAACCATCCGCCCCTCGGGCCTGTACGCAGTCAGGGCGCCCTCGCAAGGCGGCGCCCCCATTCCAGAAGTTGCACCCGCATGACAGCACGCGCGAACACCACCTCCGACAAGGACTCCGACACCAAGAAACGCATCTTCGCGGCCGCAAAGCGGGTGCTTGCGCGGAACGGCCCGGGCGGGACCTCTCTGCGGGACATCACCGGCGAAGCCGACGTGAACGTTGCGGCCGTCAGCTACTATTTCGGTTCCAAGGAGTCCCTTGAAGAGGAAGTGTTTGAACGGATCGCGAAGGCTGCGAACAAGAAGCGGACAAGCAATCTCAAGGCCTATATCGACAGTCTCGCGGCAGACGAGCGCCCGTCGACCGACAGGATTATCCGGATATTCGTCGAACCCTATCTCGCGGACGGTGAAGAGGTCGAAGGCCTGCTGCTGGCCCGGCTCATCGTGCACCACCGACTGTCGCCATCGGAGCGGACCTTGAAGGTTTCGAAGACGTATTTCGATCCCATGGCAAAGCTGTTCGTCAAGGCCCTCGCCCGCGCGGCCCCGGACACGCCGGAAGAGGAAATGTTCTGGCGCTACGAGTTCATGAGCAATGCCGTCGTCATGGCCCTCTGCGCCGTCGGATCGGCCAACCGGATAGAACGCATTTCTGGAGGACGGGTCGACCGGGCGAACCAGGAGGAATTCCGTCGGGCCTTGATGCGCTTCCTGCAAATGGGCCTTGGAAGCGAACGACCTGAGCCGTGATAAAGGGCCTAGAGCAGGCCGATCCGAGCGGAGCCAGGTATTTTCTGGTGCATCAACGGGCTGGGCTGCATCGCGACGCCGGTTTCAGCAACTGACAGGCCGATGTACCGACTGTCCTCCACGGTTCGACAGATCGCCAGATTGGACGTCGGGAAGGTCGGCCCCTTCGGCCTGATCGGACTGGGGAGGCCTGGACGCCCCTGCCCTTCCCCGCCAGATCGTGGCGGCTGCGAGCCCTCGGCAGGTGCTTGGCCTCGGTCGCCATCTTGCCCGTCTTACGGTGGTCGGGGAGTTGCGCCGTCAGTTCCATGACCAGCTTTTCCGGCCAAGGCTTCAGGCAGCACCCGTTCTCGCCTTTGGGCACGGTCGCGCCAGGCGCTTGACACGCAGATCTGAACGGCGTGCCGGGGCCGATGCCATCCGATATGCTGGCATCTGAAAGTTCAGCGCCCTGCCCGTCTGCCGCCTGTCCACCGCGGTGGACATGGGCGTCTTGCCCGGCCTCATCCATGCTCAGCACAAAGCCCCTTCGGACCGACAGCCCGCCAAGGCAATCAAGCGCCACAAAGGCCCCTGCCCTTGCGATCTCCTCTCTGGCGAAGACCAAGGGCTGGGCTTGGAGCTGGTCCGTAGCCGCGTCCGGTGTGCCAAGATTCGCGTCCGTCTCACCGGGGAGTTCATCCCTGCCCTCGTACCCTTTGTCTAGCGCCTGATACTCGGCACACAGCCGGGCGTGTCCAGCGTCCTCACCATCCGTCTCAGGTGCCGGATCTCCGGGCTGCTGACCTATGCCGGGGTTGTAGCCACAGGGCATGGAGAGCAGGGCAGGGGCCGCGGCGGCGGGTTTCAAACGCGGCGTCACCAATGGCGTCAGGTCTGGGAAAGACGTTCCATCAGCGAGAAGGTCCACTTTGATGCGCCGGACAGTGGATTGGCTCGGCACGAACTTGGCAAAGGGAATAGTCCGGGAGGGGGACAGGATGACGTTCCCGGCAGCTTTCGCCATCAGAATGCTTCCACGCCGGAGGGCGGAAGCCATTTCCCCGATCTCACTTCCAGGCATCTTTTCCTCAGCCCCTCTCCGTCTCACGACATGTCCACCGCGGTGGACGTCACGCTGCAACAGCCCCTGACTGAGAGAGCCTGTCCAGCAGGCGCGACGGATTGAAGTCGGTTTCCCTGCGACCAAGCGTGATGCTGTGGAAATACGCTCCGAAGTCACGGATACGGGTGCCCATCTGGAGAATGATGAAGATGGCGCAGGATGCCTTTTGAGAGCCGACTTTCATCGCCGCCTGTTCGAAGGTGCTTTCGTGGATTCCCATCATTGGTGCGAGTGTCCTGGCGTGGCTTTCCACGTCGGGCCAGCTTCCAAGCGGCCTCGTAGCGAAGGATGCTGCCTGGTCGCAAACGGATGTGAGCGTTTGCAGGGCAGGGGCTTCCGTGGAGCTCGGGCTTTCTAAGTCTTTTTGTTCTTTTTCAGACTTAGAATGGTGCCGGACAATTTGTCCGTCATTGGCGGGCAGTTGCACTGTATCCGGTGCGTCCACCGCGGTGGACAGCTGCTTGCAATCACTTTCCAGTACGTCGAGCAGGGCACGATATTCCGTGATCGAGAGCTTCCTCCGAAGAATTCGACGGATCTGAAGAGTGTGTTCGTTTTCGGGGTCAAACTCGTCGAGTTGCGCAAGCCTGGTCAGGATCTGCTTTCGCAGGAACACCCGGTCCCGGCGCGCATTCTCCATCTCTTGGGCGGCCGCCAGCAGCTCGCTCGCACGCACCAGCAAGGGAGCGAGCGACAAGCCGTAGCTGATGGATTGACCTTGCGACGACTTCACCCGGTAGCGCTTGCGATTTGGGCTGTCGTGGCGCGTCATGAAGCCGAGTTCGACAAAACGATCAATGTGCCTGCGCAGGGTTCGTTCGTCGATCCCGCCAATCCGGCGGCAGATCTCGGTGTTGGACGCGAATACCGTGTCTCCATGCCCCGGCTTGAGAAAGCTGAGCATTGCCTGCAGCGTTTGAACATGCCCGGGACGGAGACCAAACAGGCTGCGCGTGTCTCTGAGCGCGCGAAAGACTGCCCAGATGTCAGTTTCAGGTGTGGACGTGGCGGGGGTGCCCCCGCCCGCGCCCAAGGGTTGAACGGTGAGTTTTGTGAATGCCATGCTCGTTGAACGACGGCCTGTGCGGCCCACAACTTCCCCGGCTCTTCCCGCTGCCTCAGGCGAGAAAAGGCAATAAAAAGACGTCCACCGAATCGGTGACTCTTGACTGGTATGTCGGAGATTGCTACATCACAGGTGCTAATCAGATGATGAGGGCTCTCCGGGGGAAACCTTGGGGGGCTCTTTTCTTTCTGGCCTTCGTCTTTCTCCTCTGCTCGTGTTTATGGTTGCGGCCGGGGGTCTGGTGCCCCTAGCCTCTTTCATTCCGCCATTGTTCGAAAAGCTGCCGCAGCGTGGTTTCCGCGCGCTCTTCAAGCCATTGGCCGAATTCCGGGTTATCCTTGCGAGTGACCTTGATAGCGATCGACTTGCCATCGACGGACACTGTGCCGACTTGGCTGCCGTTTTTGTCCTTTATCACGGTCGATTGGCCACGGGTGCCCTGGTTGGCCGCGCCGCGTGCCTTGCTGGAGCAAGCGACGTAGACAGCCTGAAACCTGTCAGAGCTTGGAGTGCTATCAGGGAGCGCGGCAAGTGTCGCACGCGCAACGTCGACAAGCGGCACCTTCTCTGCCAGCGCAGCCAGATCGCCCCATTGGCGTCGACCTACGCCATGAGCCGGGCCGATAAGCCGGACAAGCTCGTCGGGCAGCTGCTCGATGACCACACGGTGGTTCGACACGCCTTGCCGGGTCAGGCCCAAGGCGTCCTGAATGACGCCCGGCTTGTAACCTGCTTCCTGCATCTCTTTGATAAATAATGATTTTTCAATGAATGACGGATCCAGCCGCAGGTTGTTTTCCTGGCCTTGCGCGATCAGAGAGGCATCGTCATCGAGCGTTCGAACGATTGCCTTGACCGTTCCGCCAACCCGTCGAATGGCGGCAAGTCTGCGACGGCCGTAGACAATGCGATACCGGTCCGGTTGGTCCGAGGGGCGGACCATGATCGGCACTTGCTGACCATGCTTGCGAATGCTTTCGGCGAGATCGTCAATGCCTCCGTCTTCCAGGATCAGGCGATCCCGGAGACCGTCCATGTCGATCCGGTCGGGCTCGATATCGCGGATCGAGTTGGCCGTGATCTCTCGCAGGGAATCCCGCAATCCGCCAACCGAGCCGGGGAGTTTCGCGGACTTGGCCGGGGCAGGGGAGGGGGCAAGCGACTCTTTCTCGTCTTTCGGAGGTTGGTTGAAGATGTTGCGGGCCATCAGCGACGCCCCCAGGCCATTTGGATTGTCTGCTCCAGTTCGTCGGCAACGCTGTTCACGCTGGTCACTGCCCGGTCAATCGTCTTGCGAATGAGCTGGCTGGGGTCCACCTCGTAGATGGTTTGCTGGGTCATGCCGGCGTCGGATATGGCCGTCGACTTCAGCATCGGTTCCGTCATGACCTGGCCCGCGAGGATAGAGCGCAGGTAGCCAGCCATTTGTGTCTGTGGCCCGTCCGATGGCTCGTAGCGGGTGATCAGGAACTTCACGAAGTCCCAGGTGACCTGCCGCCCGATCGCCTCCTCCACGGCCCTGACCGTTTCCGAAGCGAGCTTGAGGAACTGGCTCATCGACGCGATGTCGAGCATGCCGGGAACCACCGTCACGAGAAGGCCGGTTGACGCTGCCAATGCCGTCAATGTCAGGAAGCCCAACTGCGGAGGGCAGTCGATCAGGACGATGTCATACTCGGAATCGACTTCCTCCAACGCCAGAGCAAGACGTTCCGCGAAAATCGGCTGAACCCTGCGCGCCAGGGCGTTCGCTGTCTCGGTCTCGTATTCGGACAGCATCAAGCCGGCCGGCACCATGTCGAGCTTATGGAAGTACGTCTTCTGGATGACCTCCGAGAGCGGAACCTGATCTTCGTACCTCAAGGCGTCATAGATCGTTCCGCCGTCGGCAAATTCGAGCTCGGGCCGGAAACCGAAAAAGGTTGTCAGACTGGCCTGCGGGTCGAGGTCCAGCACAAGCACCCGATAGCCGCGCAGGGCATACCGGTGTGCCAAATGGATCGTAGCCGTTGTCTTCGAGCTGCCGCCCTTGAAGTTCACAACCGAAATGACCTGAAGGCGGTCGCCCTCTCGGCGACCGGGGCGGTATGCCTCGGCGTTCTTCCCGGTCCGCGCCAGGATGTTGCGGAGCGCGTCGACTTCTTCGGCGGTATAAAATCTGTGACCGCGCCCGTCAGTGTGGACTTCCGGGAAACTGCCATCCTTGTGGCGGTTGCGCAGGTTCGACGTACTCACGCGCAGCAGTTCAGCGACCTCGGTGGAGCTGAAACGGCGCAGGGATTTTCGCTCTTCGGGTTCGAACGCAACCTTCATCTGCCGGTCAAGAGACTCGGCAAGACTGTCTGCGAACGCCCCGATGTCGGAAGAGCCTACGCCTTGCGCGTAGCCCGTGTTTCGATCATCCATATACTGTCGCCTGTCATGGCCTTTGCTAAGGCTCTTTATCGTTCTGACGGTCGAAGCCGCGTCTGACGCGTTTTGCCGTCAGAATGGAAATGCCACGAACGCCTGAGTCCGGCAAGAAGAATCTAAATTTGGTACTAAGGTTATACGGAACACCAAAAATGGTGCCCGCCGACTGGCCGCTCTAACGTGCTGATCATAAAAGGAAAAGACTGCGTTTCGCCAGGCCGGGCTGCTGCAACAGATTTCCTGCCCGCGTGACCTAACCTTAAGCGTTTACAGGATATTTCCGCGGTTCCAACTTGCATAGCGCAGTGATTCTGAAAGGTCATGGCAGAGCAACAAGGGCAGCCTGCCTGCCATAGGGGCCCCAAAAACCCGAGGTGCCCGGGCAGGGGGATCTGATCGTCTGTAATCACGCGCATAGCCTGTTCGGGGCATAAAAACGGGTCGTCTTCAGCCTCGTGGTCAAAGCCCTGCGGCCTTGGTCAGGTTCACGCGGAACCGGTCTCGACTGCGCTGGTAGCGGCGGGTCATCTCGGGCGACGGTGGAAGCGGCGCGGCGCCTTTCATCCGGCACCAGCGCGCGAAATGCGCCCAGTCCGCCGCATAGGACTTGAGCGTGTTGTCCGAGGCCGCCGCGCGTGCGCAATCGCGGGCGGTGTCGACAAGGCGATCCAGCGCGCCGGAGCCTGCCACATGGGAAGGCAGGGCCAGGGCTTCGCCGCCGCGGCGATCCCCCCTCGTCCTCCGCGTCGGGCAGCGGCTCGTTTGCCGTCCCTGGGCGCGATGTCTCGGTGCGTTCCGACATGATGTCGAGCATAGTTCGCTATGACCGATAAGGCAAACTTATTGGACAAAATGAGGGCCGGCAAGGCGGGGCGGTTTGAATGCTATTTGGTGAAGGAAAGCGCCGCCGTGAACCAACCTTGCGACAGGACATTTAAGTCAGCCGACAACCCGAACGACCTGGGCAACTTACAGTAATTGACCGCCTGGGACATCTCGATTCGACGCGAAACCCCGGGGGATGTGGCGTTTTTGCCCGGCGGGCTCTGTCACATACGTCCGGGTTTGTCCCATGCGGGTCTCCGACCGGGCATCGCATCTATCCAAGACCACCAGACGGAGCTGGACGGCAATCCGGTTCAAGGTGCTCCCCTTGCTGCGCTGTTCGGGGTGGCTTTGGGACAGAAGGCAATCAGTGCACGCCTGTCGTGAGGCCACGACACGCCCGGTGTGCAGTCAAGCCGGTGCGCCACATCCTTAGCTGGAATTGGCGATCAGATCCGACAGAGGCAGTGCCGTGCTGCCTTTGACCTGCTCCAATGCGAAAACCGAACTCACGCCGCGCAACCGGGCCTTCGATGTCAGGGTTTCGTAGAATGCGTCAAAGGCGGGCATGTCGGCCACCACCACCCGGAGCATGAAATCATGGGTTCCGGCGAGGCGATAGATGTGGCGAACCGGTTCGAGCGCCTCGGTGACGGCAAGGAACTCTCTGCGCCATTCCGCCGTATGTTCGAACGCTTCCACCATCACGAAGGCTGTCAGCGAAAGCCCAAGCGCATCCGGGTCCAGCAAGGCCACGCGGGCGCGGATCACGCCGGCCTCTTCATGCTTCTGGATACGCTTCCAGCAGGGCGTCTGCGACAGCCCGACCTGATCGGCGATGCGGGCCACCGGGACGGTCGCATCGCGCTGCAGAATGTCGAGAATCTTCAGGTCGATCCGATCGAATGTCATCGCGCGTCCTCTCCGGTCGTTCAGGGTTGTCACCACCGAGTCGGGAGAAGGATGCCACAATTCTTCTAAATGTCGATCATCTTTATCGTGTTTACGCGGTGGCCCTCGCTTTGTGCCCGAAACCTGATAAAGTTGATCTTGTTAGTCGCACTTTCGAGAACCATTTACGGCCGATGATCACCCACAAGACCAAGTATGCACTCAAGGCACTCATGGTGCTTGCCGATGAAACGTCTGGTGAAGGCGCCGCTCTGAGCATCGAGGAGATCGCGAAGCGCTCGGGCGCGCCCAAGCGCTTTCTCGAACACATCCTGCTGGATCTCAAACGCGCCGGTCTGATCGGCAGCCGACGCGGGCGCAATGGCGGATACGAGATGATCAAGGAGCCGAGGCGGGTCTCGCTCGCCGAGGTACTCCGCCTGATCGACGGGCCGATGGCCCCGCTTCCTTGCCTGTCGCGCAATGCCTACCAGCGCTGCGAGGATTGCAAGGACGAACAGACCTGCCGGGTGCGCGCTGTCTTCGGCAGCTTCTACGCCACCTATATCCTGATGATCGAGTCGCTCACGGTCGCCGATCTACAGCAGGATGCGCGGCCACTGGAGGGCTTCGCGGTGCCGGACCACCCTGCCGGAGAATGATCTTCCAAAATCACGACTAAAAAGAGCGTGATTCTTCCTTTGCTAATCACGATTAAGTCTGTCGTTATTTAGGTGTCAGGTGGCGCTGGTGGCGTGCCCCGGGCAGGGATGACCCCTCCCGAGCCGTTGCCCCGCTGACCTGGCACCAGAGTTCGACTGCGATCAGCAAAGGACAGGCCATGTATCATACCATCCGGATTGGCGGGCACTCGCTCGCCCAGGGCACCTTCCTCCGAAGTCTCGACGATGGCCGGATCGAAATCGACGCGGGCCATGCGCGGCTGTCGGGGCACCCGGTCACGCCTCTTCACCCGAGTGATGCGGGTCGCCTCCGCGGCGCGCTCCGCAAGACCTTGACGGGTGCGTATCTGCGCAGCGGCATCCTGACGGCGGTCGCGGCCATCGGCCTGACCCTCACGGGTACGGCCACCCTCAAGGCCCAGGACAACGTCGCGATCCTGAACGTCTCTTATGACCCGACGCGCGAGTTCTATCGGGAATACAACACGCTCTTCAACGCATGGTGGGCGGCGCAGGGCAACGCCCCGGTCGCCGTCCAACAGTCCCACGGCGGGGCGGGAGCGCAGGCGCGGGCCGTGATCGACGGGTTGCCGGCCACCGTGGTGACGCTGGCGTTGTCGGCTGACATCGATACGATTTCCGAGCGCACGGGCCTGCTGCCTGCAGACTGGCAAACGCGCCTGCCGCACAATTCCTCGCCCTATACCTCGACCATCGTGTTCCTCGTGCGGGAGGGCAATCCGCGCGGCATCCAGGACTGGGACGATCTTGTCGCCGACGGCGTGCAAGTCATAACCCCCAACCCCAAGACCTCGGGCGGCGCGCGCTGGAATTTCCTTGCCGCCTGGGCCTATGCCGGGCGGAACGGTCTCGACCCGGCCCAGTTCGTCGGTACGCTCTATCGCAATGTGCCGGTGCTCGACACGGGTGCGCGGGGATCGACCACGACCTTTACCCAGCGTGGCGTGGGCGATGTGCTGCTAGCCTGGGAGAACGAGGCCTTTCTCGCCCTGGCAAGTCTCGGAGAGGACAAGTTCGACATCGTCGTGCCTTCCGTCTCGATCCTCGCCGAGTCGCCGGTGGCGCTGGTCGATGGCAACATCACATCCGATGCGCAGCGCGCGGCGGCCGAGGCCTATCTGCAGCACCTCTACAGCCCCGAGGCGCAGGCGCTCGCGACCCGCCACTACTATCGCGCATGGGACACGTCTCAGGCCGCGGCAGAGGATATCGCGCGCTTTCCCGAGCTGGAGCTCGTCACCATAGCCGATTTCGGCGGCTGGCCTGTCGTCCAGACCGAATATTTCGGCGAAGGCGGCATCTTCGACCAGATCTACGAGGAATAGGCCATGAGGGCGGGCATTCTCCGTTCGCCCTCACCCCTTCCGGGGTTTGGGCTGAGCTTCGGGATCATGATGACGGTGCTGTCCATCGTGGTCCTGCTTCCCATCGGGGCGCTTCTGGGTCGTGGCCTGATGATCGGTCCGGCCGATCTTTGGGACATGGTCAACTCGCGCCGCATCTGGTCGGCGCTGACCCTGTCCTTCCGCGCGGCGCTGATCGCATCGCTCTTCAACCTTGTCTTCGGGCTGCTGCTTGCCTGGGTGCTTGTGCGCTACCGCTTCTGGGGTCGGCGCTTTGTCGACGCGGCGGTCGACCTGCCCTTTGCCCTGCCTACCGCGGTGGCGGGGATCGCGCTGACCGCACTTTACGCGCCAAACGGCGTCTTCGGGCAGGCACTTGCGCCCTTTGGCCTGCAGGTCGCCTATACCGAGGTCGGGATCTGGGTTGCGCTCGTCTTCATCGGGCTGCCCTTCGTCGTGCGCACCGTCCAGCCCGTAATCGAGGAGCTGGAGCCGGACCTGGAAGAGGTCAGCGCCACACTCGGCGCCCGCCGCACCCATACGCTGCGCCGGGTGATCCTGCCCACGCTCACACCCGCGCTGCTGACCGGATTCGCGCTCGCGCTCGCCCGGTCGGTCGGGGAATACGGCTCGGTGATCTTCATCGCGGGCAACATTCCCAACCTCACCGAGATCGCGCCGCTGCTGATCGTGATCCGGCTTGAGGAATACAACTACGATGCGGCCGCCGCGATCGGGATCGCCATGCTGGTTGTCTCCTTCGCCATGCTGCTTGCCATCAACGCCATTCAGGTCTGGAGCAGACGGAGAATCGGAAATGTCTGATATCGCCCTTACCCGTCCGGTGCCCGTCACCACCGAACCGCCGTTGGCCCGGTATCTGTTGATCGGCCTTGCCGCGGTCTTCGTGGCGCTGTTTCTCTTCGCGCCGCTCGTGACGGTGTTCGTCGAGGCGTTGCGGCAAGGCTGGGTCGGGGTCATCGACGCGCTCCGCCTGCCCGACGCGCAGGCCGCAATCCGCATGACGCTGACCATCGCGGCCATCGCGGTG
Organism: Pseudooceanicola pacificus; assembly: GCF_009789075.1. GTDB lineage: Bacteria > Pseudomonadota > Alphaproteobacteria > Rhodobacterales > Rhodobacteraceae > Pseudooceanicola > Pseudooceanicola pacificus. Next base: position 288,507 of record NZ_WNXQ01000004.1, on the reverse strand, counting down.
CCCCTCAACGCGACGTTCGGCATCGCGGCGGCCTGGGCAATCACCAAGTTCGATTTCCGGGGCAAGGCATTCCTGATCACCTTGATCGACCTGCCATTCTCGGTCTCGCCCGTCGTCGCCGGCCTGATGTTGGTGCTGCTCTTCGGGGCCAATTCCACGCTCGGCGGCTGGCTGATCGCCAATGACATGCCCATCGTCTTTGCCTTCCCGGGCATCCTGCTGGCGACACTCTTCGTGACCTTCCCCTTTGTCGCGCGCGAGATCATCCCGGTGATGATCGAACAGGGCCGCACCGAGGAGGAGGCCGCGCTGACGCTGGGGGCTTCGGGCTGGCGCACCTTCTTCACGGTGACGCTGCCCAATATCCGCTGGGCGCTGCTTTATGGCGTGCTGTTGTGCAACGCGCGCGCCATGGGAGAGTTCGGCGCGGTCGCCGTCGTCTCGGGCAAGATCCGGGGCGAGACGGCGACCATGCCGACGATGGTCGAGATGTTCTACAACGAATACCTCTCTGTCGCGGCATTCACGCTGGCCGCCGTGTTGGCGATGCTGGCGCTTCTCACACTGCTCCTGAAATCCCTGCTCGAATGGCGCCATGCGGAACTGCTGGCGGCCACGCGACGTCATTGAGAAAGGACCGTCCCATGAATATCGAGATCGAGGAACTGGCCAAGGAATTCGGCACCACCCGGGCGCTGCACCCGGTGTCGCTGTCAATCCCGTCGGGCGCACTGGTGGCCCTGCTCGGGCCTTCGGGGTCCGGCAAGACCACGCTTCTGCGCGTGCTAGGGGGGCTCGAGTTTCCCACCTCGGGCCGGGTTCTCTTCGGCGGGCTGGATGCAACGGGTCTGAGCGTGCAGGACCGCCGCGCGGGGTTCGTCTTTCAATCCTACGCGCTTTTCAGGCACATGACGGTGTTCGAGAACATCGCCTATGGCCTGCGCGCCCGGCCGCGCAGGGAACGCCCGGCCGAGGCCGAGATCGTCCGCCGCGTGAACCGCCTTCTGGAGTTGATCCAGCTGCCAGAGATCGGGGGGCGCTACCCCAACCAGCTGTCGGGCGGCCAGCGGCAGCGCGTGGCCCTGGCCCGGGCGCTGGCCATCGAACCACGCATGCTGCTGCTGGACGAGCCCTTCGGCGCGCTCGACGCCAAGGTGCGCAAGGAACTGCGCCAGGGGCTGCGCGAGATCCACGACCGCACGGGTCTGACCACCGTCTTTGTGACCCACGATCAGGAAGAGGCGATGGAACTGGCCGATCTGGTTGTCATCATGTCGATGGGCCGCATCGAACAGGTGGGCAAGCCCACCGAGATCCGCGCGCGGCCCGCGACCGACTTCGTGCGCGATTTCACGGCGGCCTGACACCGGCATGCCCGGCCGTGGCGTGCCATGCCGATGGCTGGTCCGGGCGCTTGCCCGGATCGCCACATCGGCGCCGAACCTGCGGGCCCGGCCCCAAGCCCCAAAGTGCTGGGTCGAGGAGGCCGGGGCGTTGGCTGGCATGTCCGGCTCGCCGGGCCGCGCTACGTCGTTCTCTGGCGCAGGCAACTTTCGCCGGACATGGCGCGGCTTCCGCAATCCAATCCGAAGCGGAGCGCGCGGGATTTAGAACTTCCCGTTGTCATTCGCGGCTTCGGACGGAATCGCCTGGATGACGTCCCAATGTTCGACAATCTTGCCGTCGGCGACACGGAAGAGGTCGAAGAAGGCGGTGGGTTCGCCACCAAAGGTGCCTTCGGACCCGGTGAAGACGAAATTGCCCTGGGCGACGACCAGCGGGGTTTCCGTGTAGACCATCGTGATCCCCTGGTCCGCGAGGGCGCCGAGCGCCGCGCCAAGCCCGTCGAGGTTGTCGGCGATCTGCGGGTTATGCTGGGCATAACCATCGACCGAAATGTAGTCGGTGATGTGCGATGCGTCGCCGCCCTGCAGGACCGTTTTGACAAACTCGACGACAAGCGCCTTGTTCGCCTCGGTCTTGTCGAGGTCCGTGACCTCTGTCGGGCCGTCCGTCATGGTGCGCCCGGATGGGTTCGGGCCGGCGAGGGGCTGAAGGTTGTCCCAGTGTTCGGCGACCTTGCCATCCTCGATGCGGAAGACGTCGAACGCCACCAGTGTGTCGGCGCCGAAGACCTGGGCATTGCCGTAGGTGGCGTGCGTGACCACGAAGTCGCCCTCCGCGATGATGCGATGCGGTTCGGCGGTGAAGCCGCTGTCCTTGAGCGCCGGCAGGACGCCGAGGAGCGGCTCTGCCCCCGTCGGCACGGCGGGGTTGTGCTGAATGTAGTCCGGTTTCATCAGGTCGCGGGCCGCGTCCGGGTTGAAGTCCACAAAGGCAGCGGTGACGAGAGCAATGACGACTTCGGTCGGGGTCATGATTTGTCCTTTCGAATCAAGTTGATTTGACGATGTCGCATTGGTATCCAAATCGAACTAGGTATCAATTACGCACTAATTAGGAACCCGGTATGCTTCCCGTAACCGTTGCAACTGACGAAGACGGACGCCTGTGTCCGATCCGGAATGTCCTGTCGAAGGTCACCGGCAAATGGCAGACCCTCATCGTACTGGCGCTGGAAGACGGCGCGCTGCGGTTTGGTGAATTGAAGCGCACCATCGGGGATGTGTCGCAGCGCGTGCTGACAGAGAACCTGCGCACGCTTGAGCGGGACGGCTACCTGACCCGGACAGTGCATCACGGCCCGCCGATCGCGGTGAGCTACGAGCTGACGGACCTAGGGGTGGAGCTTTTGCGCGTCCTGAAGCCCATGGTGACCTTCGCGGCAGAGAATTTTGCCAGGGTGATGGCCTCGCGGGAGACGTATGACGGCTGATCAGCCGGATGCCGGGGCGGATCGCTGGCAGTACCGGGGACCCGCCTCCCCGGATCGTTACTCAGGGCGACGCCGCCGGGGCGCTGCCGTTCAGCCCCCCGGCGACGCCAAGATGCCCGGGTCAGGGGCAGGTATACCCCCCGTCGATGACCAGATCGCTGCCCGTCATGAAGGAGCTTTCGTCCGAGGCAAGGAAGACCGCGCCATAGGCGATTTCGTCCGGCTTGCCGAAGCGCTTCATCGGTACGAGATCGACCAACGGCTCCCAGGCCTCTTTCGGGACCGAGGATTCGAACAGGTTGGTGTCGAACATCCCCGGGCAGATCGCGTTGATCCGGATGTTGTCGGCGACGAATTCCAGCGCGGCGGATTTCGTCATCAGCCGCACCGCGCCCTTGGTGGACTGGTAGGCTGTCGAAACCCCGGCGCCCGCGATCCCGTAGATGGATGCAAAGTTGATGATCGACCCGCCGCCCGCACGGCGCATTGCAGGGACCGCCGTCTTCATCCCCAGCAAAACGCCGAGCTGATTGACGCCTACGATCTGGTGGAACTTTTCGACCGTGTGGTCGAGCAGACCGGCATGGTAGTAGATCCCCGCGTTGTTGGAGAGAACGTCCAGTCTGCCAAAGGTGCTTTCGGTCTTTTCGACGGCGGTGCTCCATTGGTCTTCCTGGGTGACATCCAGGGCGACGACCTCCGCCTTGCCGCCGGCGTCGCGAATGTCGGCGGCGACCTTCTGGGCGGTGTCCCACAGCCCCGAGGGGGACTTGCCCGCCGCGATGATCGGGTCTTCCGGCAGGTTGGCGAGCATCACGCTCGCGCCTTCCCGCGCCATCAATCGCGCCTGAGCGGACCCGAGTCCGCCCCCTGCGCCTGTCAACAGGATTACCTTTCCGTCCAAACGTCCGGCCATTGTCTTTCCTCCCTTGGAAATATCTGCGGTCAAGAAAAACGGGATGAGGTCCTTGGAACATCCCGTTCACGTGGGCGCTGGTGGCGGGCATGTCCCGCAGAACGTCCCAGTGCTCCACTGTCTTTCCCGCCTCATCGAGGCGGAAAATGTCGATCCCTGCGTTGTCGGGGCCGCCGGGCCAGACCCGGCATTCGAAGGCCCCTAGAACGGATAGTGCTGGTGCGGGTCTTCGATGGTGACCCACCTGACCGAGGTGAAGGCCTCAACGGCGGCCTTTCCGCCGAACCGGCCATAGCCCGAGTTCTTGACGCCCCCGAACGGCATCTGCGCTTCGTCACCGACGGTCGGCCCGTTGATGTGGCAGATGCCGCTTTCGATCTGGTCCGCGACCCGCATGGCCCGCCCGATGTCCTGCGAATAGACCGACGCTGCCAGGCCGTATTCGGTGTCATTGGCGACGCGGATCGCATCAGCGTCGTCCTTGACCCGGATGATCGGCTTGACCGGTCCGAAGCTCTCTTCGCCGTAAAGGCGCATCGCAGCGGTGACGCCGTCAATCAGCGTCGCCGCGACCACGGCCCCGGATCGGCTGCCCCCGGCGATGACCTTGCCGCCCTTGTCCGTCGCGTCGGCGATCAGGGCGTCCATCTTCTCGGCCGCCTCAAGGGTCACGAGCGATCCCAGGACCACCGCGTCGCGCGGATTGCCGGCGCGAAGGCTGCGCGCCCGGGCCGCAAGCGCCTCGACAAATGCGTCGGCGATGCCCCCATGCACGATGATGCGTTCGGTCGACATGCAGATTTGGCCCTGGTTCATGAATGCGCCAAAGATGGCGCCGTTCACCGCCCCCTCCAGATCGGCGTCGTCCAGGATCACCAGCGGCGCCTTGCCCCCCAGTTCCAGCAGGACCGGTTTCAGATGCTCCGCCGCCGTGACGGCGATGATGCGGCCGACTTTCGTGGACCCGGTGAAGTTTACATGGCGCACGGCGGGGGCGGCGATAAGCGCCGCCACGACCTCGGCCGCGTCTTCGGGGGCGTTGGTGATCACGTTCATAACGCCATCGGGAAAGCCTGCCTCGCGGAACGCCTGGCCGATCGCCAGATGGGTCGCGGGGCACAGTTCGGAGGCCTTGAGAACTGCCGTGTTCCCGCAGGCGATGGCCATCGCCACGGCGCGGGTGCCAAGGATGACGGGCGCGTTCCAGGGCGCGATGCCCAGACAGACGCCAAGCGGTTTCCGCTGCGCCATGGCGAGCGAGCCGGGCTTGTTCGCCGGGATTACCTCGCCCGTGATCTGGCTGGTCATCGAGGCCGCCTCGCGCAGCATGCCCGCCGCCAGCATGCAGTTGAACCCGGCCCAGGGGCCGGTGGCCCCCGTTTCCGCGATCATCCCGGCGGTGATTTCGCCCGTCATGGCCTCTAGCGCATCCGCAGCCTTCAGAAGCAGGGCGCGGCGTTGTCCCGGCCCGGTCCGGGACCAGTCGGGGAAGGCGGCCGCGGCTGCGTCTACTGCCGTGATCGCATCCGCGACGGACGCAGCTGCGGCCGTGCTGGCAATATCGCCTGTCACCGGGTCGATCCGGTCGTATGTCCGGCCGCCGGTTGCAGGAACATCCTGGCCGCCGATCAAAAGTGGTAGGCTCATGGTCTGGTGCTCCTTCAGAAATCCATCGCGTCGGCCATGACCGAGGCTTCGAGCCCGCCGTCACAGGCCAGGTTGGTGCCGTTGATCCAACGCGCCCCGTCCGAGGCGAGGAAAAGGATGGCCGGTGCGATGTCGTTTGCCGTGCCGGGACGGCCCACGCGGTCGATGTCGCTGTTCACCCGCGCGTCGCCCAGGACATCGCGGAACTGGCGAAGGATCGGCGTTTCGACGGGACCGGGACTGACGGCGTTGACCCGAATATAGCGGCCCTTGAAGACCGGGAGATGCGCCGCCTGATAGGTCCAGAGCAGCAGAAGCTCCTTGGAATCTGGGTAAGACGTTTCGTTGTGAATGTCGTGGTCGTCGCAATATGCCTCGACGTCCTGCGGGAACCCCTCAACCGCCACGGCCTTCTTCGCGCGGTCCAGATTTGTCCGCCAGCCGAAGCCCGCGATGGAAGCGACGTTGATGACGGATCCGAACTGGTTGATCTTTGGGGCGAGGCCCAGCGAGAGCGCGCGCAGGCCCAGGAAATTCACGGCGATGGTCGGCGCACGCCCCGGCGTGCCGGACAGCCCGGCAACATTGGCCAGGGCGTCGATACCGGAGGGCAGGGCCTCCACCAGCGCGCGGACCCCCGCTTCGGACCCGAGGTCGGCCTGCACGAAATGTCCCACCGGGCGGTCCGGCTTGTTGCGGTCGACGGAAAACACGTTTGCCCCCATGACCTGCGCCAGTTCCGCCGTGCGCTGCCCGATGCCGGATGCGGCACCGGTGACAACCACAGTCTTACCCATCAACATGCTGGGTCCTCCCTTCCTTCTTGTGAACGAAATATCCTGTCGGGATGGCCTCTCCGGGCAGGCGGGGGCCGATCCAGCCCCAGAGTCCATTGGGCAGGACGAGGGCAAAGAGGACGGCAACCGCGCCCAGGCCGACGAGGTACCAGGCGCCATAGGCCCCGAAGAGCGTTTCGATGACGAAGAACAGGACCGCGCCGATCAGGGCACCTTCGATGCGCCCCAGGCCGCCGACCAGGACCATGAAGAGCATGTAGGCCGTCCAGTGCACGCCAAAGAACGCTTTGGGCTGAAAGCTCGTGTTGGAGGTCAGCCAGAGGGCTCCTGCCGCGGCGGTGCCGGTCGCGGCCAGGACAAAGACGATGCGCTTGGTGCGCAGGACATCCACGCCGACGGACCGCGCGGCGATCTCGTCATCGCGGATCGCGGTGATGGCTGCCCCTGTCGAGGACCTCAGCAGCAGGATCAGCGCGGCCATGAAAACAGCGGTGAAGGCCAGCGCCAGCCACAGCGTCAGCGCCGCCCGCGTTTCCACGTCATAGGCGTTGAGGGCGATGAGCGAGGTGCCGGTTTCGCCCTGAATGAGCGGGTCGAGATTGACGCAGAGATGCGCCAGCGCCGACAGCACCCACATGCCGATGGCAAACTCACCGCCCGAAAGGCTCACCATGAAAAGCGATGTGACATAGCCCAGCAGGGCACCGATCAGCGTGGCGAGGATCGTTGCCAGAAAAGGGTCGATCCCCGCATCGCTCAGCCGGATGGTGGCATAGGCCGCGACGCCAAAGAACAGGGTCTGCCCGATGGAGACGAGACCGGCAAATCCGGCAAGTGCATTCCACATGACGGCAAGCAGGACGTAGACCAGCAGCGCCACGGCACGCCCGCTGCCACCGACGCCGTTGATCCACGGCAGTGCGGCCAGGGCAAGACCCGCCGCGACAAGCAGCCCGAGCGTGATGCGCGAGGTCGTGCTGCTGCGCGTAATGGTAAGATCGGTCATGCTGCCGTCCTTGCGCTGCCGAGTGCGGACAACCGGTCGCGCCATGCCTGCAGGCGCCAGAACACGGCGACAAGAAAGGCCAGATGCCCCCCGATGAGGAAGCCCTGCGGATGGACCGCCGCGCCGGCGGACTGGGCGAAGGCAAGCAGCATCGCCCCGGCGAGGACGCGCCAAAGCGATCCCGCGCCGCCGATCACGATTGCCTCGAAGGCGAAAAGCAGCTGTGCCGCGCCGGCGTAAGGCCCCCATGCGCTGCGCAGCCCAAGCGCCGCCGCCGCGATCACGCCAACCGCGAGGGCGAGTCCGGTCGCAATGGCCGCCGTCCTGCCGGTGTCGATGCCCAGAAGCGCGGCCGTCGCCCGGTCCTGGCTGACCGCCTGGATCCGATGGCCCAGGGCCGTGCGGCGCAGGATGACCTCCAGTACCCCGATCACGGCAACAGCGGCGATCAGGATGTAGACGCTGAGCTGTCCGACCCAGATATCGCCGGGCAGTTCGACCGAGGCCCAGCTGAGATCGCCCACCAGCGGCGCAAGCGACAGGGTGTCGGCCCCGAAGACCTGGAACAGCAGATTGTCGAGGATGATGGCGAGGCCGAAGGTGGCCAGAAGCGGCAACAGCTCGCTCCCGGCGGAGGCCCGCGCGAGCACACCGCGATAGAGGAGGCAGCCGAGCCCGAACATTACCGCGCAGACCAGCGGGACCGCAAGGGCCAGGGGTATGCCGAGCATATGGCCCGCGATGTAAAGCCCGTAGGCGGACAGGATGATCAGGCTGCCGTGGGCAAGGTTGATGATGTTCATGACCGAGAACATGAAAGCGAGGCCCGTTGCCAGCACCGCGTAATATCCGCCCAGAAGGACGGCGTTGATGATCTGCGCGCTCATGCCGCGACCTCTTCGTTCTTGCCATGACCAAGGGAGGCGGACACGAGTGCATCGAGCGTGGTCTCCCCGGGGAGGGAGCGCAGCATCTCCCGCCCTTCGCACATGACGATCAGCTCGTCCGCGCAGGCGAGCGCGCGGGTCAGGTCCTGTTCCACGACAAGCAGGGCAATGCCCGCATCTCTGACCTTGCGAAGGGCCTGGTAAGCCAGCTCAACCGCGGCCGGAGACAGGCCAAGCGACACCTCGTCGAGCATGATGGCAACGGGGTCGCCCATAAGGGCGCGCCCGATGGCCACCGCCTGCTGCTCACCACCCGACAGCTTTCCGGCGGGCGACCTGTCGAGCTTTTCAAGGTTCGGAAAAGCGTCATAGATCGCCTCCACTGACCAGGGTCCTTCGCGAGAGGTGGACGCGCCGAGCTGGAGGTTTTCGCGCACGGTCATCTGCGGGAAGAGCCGGCGTCCCTCCGGCACCAGTGACAGGCCGGCGCGCGCCCGCATGTGTGCGGGCATGTCCGTGACGTTGACGCCCGACAATCGGATCGTGCCGCCGTCCTGGCGGTGATCCCCGGCGATTGTGCGCAGCAGCGTTGTCTTGCCCGCCCCGTTGGCCCCGGCGAGGAACAGCATCCTGCCGGCCTCGACCCGAAACGAGATGCCCTGCGCCGCGACGAGCTGCCCGTGGCTGGCCCGGATGTCCCTGACGTCCAGCGTACTCATGCCGCCGCCCCGAAATAGGCCGTCCGGACCGCCGGGGCGTCGATCACATCGCCGGGCAGGCCGTCTGCAATCACCGCGCCCCCGGCCATGCAGATCATGCGGGTGCAACATTCCGTCAGCAGACGCATGATGTGTTCGATCCAGACAATGGTGACCCCGTCGCGCTGAATGTCCCGGATGAGGGCGACAAGACGGTCCGCCTCGGCATCGGTAAGCCCGCCGCCAATCTCGTCGAGAAGCACGACCCGGGGGCCGGTCGCCAGGGCGCGGCTCAGTTCCAGCCGCTTTCGGTCGAGCAGTCCCAGGGACCCCGCCTTGCGATTGGCCACGCCGGCAAGGCCGGTGTGCTCCAGCACCTGCCAGGCGAGCCCGACCGGATCACCCGAAGGATCGCCACGACCGTTCCGGGCGGCGACCAGAACGTTTTCGAATACCGTCATCCCGCCGAAGGGCCGCGGCACCTGATGCGTCCGGGCGATGCCCCGGCGGCACCGGTCGGCCGTGGCCAGATGGGTCACGTCCTCTCCCAGGACATGCACCCGCCCGGTTGTGGGCCGGTAGGCCCCTGTCAGCAGGTTCATGAAGGTCGTCTTGCCGGCGCCGTTCGGCCCCAGAATGCCGACGATCTCACCCCCGAACACATCGAGCGAGACGCGGTCGAGAACCTTGAACGCACCAAATGCCATCGACAGACCTTCGGCACGCAGAACGGGGGAGGGCGTCATCTCAAGCGGCCCTTAGTTATAGGGCCGGAGCGTGCCGGTCACCGGCACATTCGTATCGGTGGCGTTCTCGGTGATCACATAGTCGAAGCGGTTGCCGTTCCTCTGCCATTGCGTGCCGATGATCGGCCCATGCGCCACGTTCCTGACCGGACCGGAGGAGAAATCGACAGGACCCGCGATGCTTTCGGCCTTCAGCCCCGGAAGGGCGGCGGCGATGGCCTCTCTGTCCTTGGGGTTCGCCACGGCAGAAAGCGCCGCCATGCCGACGTCGATGGCCGACAGGCTCGCGCCAAGCTGTTGCGTCCACTGCCGTCCGGTTGCGGCCTCGTAGCCATCGCAAAGCTCTGCGCCGGTCAGGCCGGTTGCGGGAGAGACATAGGGGAAATCGCGATGCCAGTAGGCTGCCGAGGCGATATTGTCGCCCAGACCGCCAAGTGCCTCGACATCGGAGGGGAACAACCCGGTTTTGGCGACCTGCACGATCTTGATCTGACGGTGCAGCCCCTGTTGCGCCGCCTGGCGCCAGAAGGCCGCGAAATCGGGCGGGATCGGGAAGGTGTTGAAGATCTCGACACCTTCGTCGCGGAACATCCGGATCTGCCGGGAATAGTCCGAGGTGCCGGTCTCATAGGCTCCGGGATCGACGATGGTATAGCCCGCCGCTTCAAGCCTGGGTGCCAGGATGGCCCGCACGGCGTTGCCGTCGGCATCGTTGGGATACATGACACCGACCTTCCGGTTGGTTCCGATCAACTCCCACTGGCTGACATAGGCTCGAAAGAATTCATCGACGCCGAAACCGAAGTGAAAGCCGTATTTGAACGGGCTCTCCTCGCCCGGTTTGGCCCCGCGGCCGAAATACCAGGCCTCCCACGGCATGACAGTCGATATGCAGGGCACGCCCGCCGCTTCGCAGGCGTCGGAGACCGGATTGATCGTTTCAGGTGTCGAGACCGCGATCATCAGGTCGACGCCGCCTGAATTGATCAGCTCTCGCGCCAGTTGCCCCGCGCGGGCCGGATCGGATTGGGTGTCGCGATCCAGGATCTCCACGGAATAGCCGGTGCCGTTGATCGTGACGCCCTTGGCAAGGGCCGCGCGGGCCTGCTGCAGCACATAGCCGTCAGTCTGCCCGAACCCGGCAAGCGGGCCCGAGACGGGGCTGACGAAGCCGATCTTCAGTGTCTCGCCGGACTGCGCCAGGGCTGCGCTTCGCCCCAGGGCAAAGCTGCCCAGAACCGCGCCCGCGCCGGCCAGTATCCCGCGTCTGGTTATCTTGTCTGTCATGTCTCTGCGTCCTCCCTCTGTCCCTGATTGTTCAGGGGTCGTGTGTGCTGGTGATCCAGCGAAGTTCCGTGAACTCCTCGAAACTCCAGCTCCCGCCGAAGCGCCCGTATCCGCTGGATTTGACGCCGCCGAACGGCGCGCGCGGATCGTCGTCCACGGTGCAGCCGTTGATGTGGCAGATGCCGGAATGGATCTGGCGCGCGATGCGTTTCGCCCGGTCCGGATCCTGCGAGAATACGGCCGCAGAGAGCCCGTATTCGCTGTCATTGGCGACGGTGACCGCCTCGTGGTCCGAGGCCACGCGGGTCACCGACAGGATCGGCCCAAAGACTTCTTCCATGTACAGCCGCATGCCGGGTTCGACGCCGTCGATCAGGGTCGGCTCGAAGAAGGCGTCTCGGGTTCCGCCACCCCCGATCAACCGCGCCCCCTGGGACATTGCATCACCGACAAGACCTGCCAGACGATCGGCCGCCTCGATGCCAACGACCGGCCCCAGGTCGGTGCTGGGCAAGGCGGGATCGCCAACCACAAGGGCGGCGCGCTTTGCCTCCAGCCTGGCGATGAGGTCGTCTGCGACAGCTTCGGCCACGATCAGCCGCTCGGTCGACATGCAGATCTGACCCTGGTTCAGATAGGCGCCGCGCACAGCGGCCTCTGCGGCGGCGTCCAGATCGGCATCTTCAAGCACCACCATCGGGGCCTGCCCGCCCAGTTCCAGAAGCGGGCGCTTGAGGTGTCGCGCGCACAGGTTGGCAATGCGCCGCCCGACCCGCGTGGAGCCGGTGAAATTCACCCGGCGCACCACAGGGTTCTCGATCAGCGCGTCGACGATGCTTTCGCTGTCTTCCGCCGGGCAGAGGAACACCTGAACCACATCCCGGGGCAGACCGGCACCGGCGACGGCCTCGCCGATCAGGCGATATGTCCGGGGCGCGATTTCGTTGCCCTTGAGAAGAACGGTGTTGCCGCAGGCAATCGGCACGGCGAAGGCCCGCACGCCAAGGATCAGCGGCGCGTTCCACGGCGCGATCCCCAGGCAGACCCCGCAAGGCACCCGTTCGGCCCAGCTCTCGCAACCTTGTTCCGATCCGATCGGATGCAGTTTCCCAAGGTCCTGCGCCGCCTCCGCGACATATCGCAGGAGATGGGCCGCAAAGGTCACGTTATGGTCGGCCCAGGCCGCCGGGGCTCCGATCTCTTCGATCATGGCGCGGCGGAACTTGTCGCGCATGGTTTCGATTTCGGACGCGATCCTGATCAGGGCCTCGGAGCGCACAGCAACCGGAGCCGAAGACCACGACGGAAAGGCCGCGGCGGCGCGCGCCGTGAAGCGCCGGCAGGCCGCCAGATCGTGGGCGGGCTCCTGGCTCACGATCTCTCCGGTCGCCGGGTTGCGGCGCACAACCACTTGATCCGTGGCCGATCTTTTTGGGGCAAGCTGTGGTGTCATACATGTTCGGGCCGAAACCCGTCCTCCGTGCTGTTCTTGTAGCTCTCGAAAAATTGGCATAGAATGTTCAAAAATGGGCATTACTTGTCGGAAAATTGGATTCAGTCATGCCAAGCGACTATGTGACCCTTCAGGACGAGCGCGAGGCGCTGCACGATCGGGTTCTGCGGCGGCGAATCCCTGAGGGGTTCGGCACGTTGCTTTTCCTGCATCAGGGCAGCCTGATTGTCGGAGAGGGCAGATCGGAGCTGACCGGCCCCGCGCTGGCGTTCTGGCCGGGGGTCGAGCGACCCGATCTGACGCTCAGGGCCGGGTCCGCCGCGCGGCTGCTTGGTCTCAGCGACAGCATCCTCATGGACGCCATCGGCGCCCGGTCCGAGTCCGTTCACCTTCGGATGCTGGTTGAAAGCCCCTTCCGCGCCCGGCTGTCCATCGCGCCGGACGTGCCGCAGATCGAAACGCTGTTCGACTGGTTCGAACACGAGCTGGAGTCGCCCGAGCGCCGGTCGCAGATGTCGCTCTCGGCCTTCCTCAGGCTGCTGCTGATCGCGGCCCTCAGGGTGCACAGCCCGGACGTGACCAGCGCCAAGACCGAGACCACGAACACCCTTCGGGAGTTCCGTCACCTCGTCGAACTGCATTACCGGGAGCATTGGCAGATCGCGACATACGCCGATCGTCTGGGTGTCGAATACGACCGCCTGCACCGCATATGCAAGCGCGAGACGGGCCGGACCCCGGCCGAACTGGTGCATGAACGGCTGACCGCCGAAGCGAAGGCCCGGCTGGAAAATTCCGGCCATCCCTTGAAGAAGATCGCCGACGACCTTGGCTTTGTGGATGCCTCGCGGTTCAGCCACTTCTTCAAGCGACGGACGGCCATGGCGCCGGGCACCTACCGGGCGGTGATCTCCCGCGCCAACAGCGAGGAAATCCAGAAGCTGCGCCGCGGGTTCGCCGACTGGCCGTGAGGGCCGGACGGCACCAGGTGCCATCCGGCGTCTCTTAGTCGTCGGGCAGGTTCACGCGGATGCGATGGCCATCCGGATCCAGTGCGACGAAGGTGAGCCCAAAGACCGCTTCTGCCAGGTCCTGCTCGATCTCGACGCCGTCGGCCTTCCATGTGCTGTAGAGGTGCCGGACAATGTCGTCGGACTTCACCTGAAAGGCCAGTTCCGATCTGTGCCCGTTGCCACCGGACACGAAGTTTCTGGCGCTCGTCGACCAGAGGCCGAGAATGAAGCCGCCGTCAAACTCGAAACATTGGTAAGTCGGAAAGCCCTTGGCAGGTTTTCCAAGGATTTTTTCGTAGAACCTCGCGCTTTCCAGCGGGTCTGAAACGTAGAGGATGATCAGGTTCGGAGTCATCATGGTGTAAACTCTTTGGTTGGTGACCACTCCGTCCTAATCGTTGCCTGTGACAGAAAATGGCAGTATCCCGCATGTCATGCGAACCGCCCGGCTCCTCAACCTGCTTCAGATTCTCCGGCAGTCCCGAACGCCGGTCAGCGGCCACGAACTTGCGCGGGAACTGGGGACAAGCATCCGAACTCTCTACCGGGACATCGCCACGCTTCAGGCGGAAGGCGCGGATATCGAGGGCTCGCCGGGCGTCGGCTATGTCTTGAACAAGGGCTTCTTTCTGCCACCCCTGATGTTTTCCGAAGAAGAGATGCTGGCCCTCATGCTGGGAATGAAGTGGGTTTCGGGCTTCGGCGACAGGCCACTCTCGCAGGCGTCGAAGCAGGTGCTCGCCAAAGTCGAACGCGTGGTGCCAGAGGCGGCGCTGGACGCGGCCTCGGCAATACCCTTTGGAATTGGCGAGGGGCCTTCGGACAGGCTCGCCGAGGAAGACCTGAGCGACCTTCGGGATGCCATCCGGCGCGAACGAAAGCTGCGGATCATCTATCAAAAGCCGGACCAGACGGTTTCGGAACGGATCATCTGGCCGATAGCCATCGGCTACTTTTCCAGCGGACGAGTCCTTGTCGGCTGGTGCGAGGCAAGTCGCGGCTTCCGCCACTTTAGAACGGACCGGATACAGGGCCGCGAACTGCTGCAGGACAGGATGTCAAAACGCCGCACCGATCTGATGAAAGAGTGGCGATCCCGACGCCAATCCTGACTCTCGGCGGCATTGTCGCAAACTTGCGCGATGAACGGAGGAGGGCGTCGTGATCTCGGCCTGCGGCCGGGGTTCTGACCCCAATGCAACGGCTCCTTTGCGGGAGAGTCGGGTCCCAGATCAGATGCTGCGTCGAACGCCGGGCAATGGCCGCCTGGAGATCGTCCAGGCCGTCAATGAGCCGTACCGGAGATGTCAGAATGGGGGCAATTCGGGGCCCAGATGCCGAAAGACCTCGGTGCCTTCGCGCTCTGAGCCCCTGCAATCGGAAGGAATGCCGTTAAAATCCCAACGCCATCCCGTCTTTTCTGGAGTCGCTGCCACCCGACAGCAAGCCTGTTTCGGGGCTGATGTGGATTGCCTGGCTACCGCCGATCGGGGATTTCTGTACGGCCAGCACATGCCCACGCGCAGTCAGATCCTCGCGCACTTCCAAGGCGACACTCGGTTCAATATCCAACACACCGTCATGCGCAAAGCTGCGCGGTGCATCCATGGCTTCCTGTATGTCCATTCCCAGGTCCAGCACGCCAGACAAAAAGGCTGCGTGGCCCGCGGCCTGATAGTGCCCGCCCATCACTCCGAAGGGCATGACCGCCACGCCATCCTTGCAAAGCATTCCGGGAATGATCGTATGCATGGGGCGTTTGCGCGGCGCGATGGCGTTGGGATGACCTTCAATAAGCCTGAAGGACGCACCTCGCGAATGGAAAAGAACACCTGTGGTCGGGTCCAGACGAGTGGAACCAAAGCCGTGGAAGATTGAATTGATGAAAGACAGTGCATTTCCCTGTGCATCAACCACGCTCAGATAGATCGTATCTTTGTGCTCGGGCTCATCCCAAAGCGTGGGTGGCAAGGCGCGGCGCATGTCGATCCGCGAGGCCAATGCGTCGACGACTTCATCCGACAGAAGTGTTTCAACCACATCGGGACAGTGCGCAGGGTCTGCGATCAATGCATCGCGGTGATGGTATCCAAGCTTTGTCGCCTCGGCGTGCAGGTGGATGCGGTCGGCGTCGGACAGGCCCTTGCCCATGTCAAAGCGCGACAAGATGCGCAGAATCAACAGGGCCGCCAGGCCTTGGCCGTTCGGGGGGCATTCATAGACGTCATGATCGCCGTAGCGCGCGGAAATCGGTTCAACCCAATGCGCCTGATCCCGACCTTCATGAAAATCCGACTCGGTGTGCAAACCGCCAAGAGATTGCAGATGGGCTGCCATTACAGCTGCCACCTCTCCTTCGTAAAATCCTGCCGCACCCTTTTTTGAAATGTCGCGCAGGCGTGCAGCCAGCAGGGGCTGGGCGTGCTTTTCACCTGCCTCGGGCGCTTTTCCATTGGGCAGAAACAGTCTTGCCGCATGTTCATCGCCTGCAACAATATGCGCGTTGGCAGCCCAATCCATCGCAACGCGAGGTGTCACAGGGTAGCCGTTTTCGGCGTAAGCGATGGCGCGCTCAAACAGGTGCTCCATCGGGAGCGACCCATGATCCTTGTGGAGCAGGCACCACCCCGAAATGGCGCCCGGAATCGTGACCGAATGCGGACTTGTCTGGGGGATCTCATCCGTAAGACCCGCATTCTTCAGCGCGGCGACCGTTGCGGCGGCCGGGGCGCGCCCGGATCCATTAAGTGCCTTCACTTTGCCGCCTTTTGGCGCATAGAGCGCGAAGCAGTCTCCACCTATTCCGGTCATCAAGGGGTCGACGACGCATTGCACCGCCACCGAGGCAATCGCCGCATCTACCGCATTTCCCCCTTTGGTCAGAATTTCATGGCCAGCTGAGGTCGATAGCGGATGGGAGGTTGCGATCATCGCTGAAGACGCCAGCGTGCTGGGGCGGCGGGCAGAGAAGAAGTCAAACATCAAGGGTTTCCTGTAGTTGGCACCGCCGGGCATGGGCTCGCGATGATCCGGCATCATGGGAAGAGGGAAGGGTTACTGCTGCTCCAAAGGGTGCAGACAAGCGACAGCGCGCCGGGGGCCGAGCTTGCCCAACTGCGGATCCTTCAGGCGGCAATTGTCCTGCACCTTCGGGCAGCGTGTGGAAAAACGGCATCCCGCCGGCAGGTTGAGGGGGCTTGGGATTTCACCTGACAATGGCTCTGAAAGCGGTTCGAAGAACTGCGGAGCTGCCGCACGAAGGGCTGCGGAGTAAGGATGAGACGGCGCATCGAGAACCGCATCGGTCGGACCCGTTTCGACGATGCGGCCAAGGTACATGATGGCGATTTCCTCACACAGAAAGCTCGCAACGCCAAGATCGTGCGTAATGAAGATGAGTGTCAGGCCCATGTCCCGCTGCAATGACCGCAGCAAGATCAGCAGCTGCGCCTGCGTCGATACGTCGAGCCCTGAAACAGCTTCATCGGCAACGAGGACCGAGGGTTCCGAAGCCAGAGCCCGCGCGATGGCAACGCGTCGCACCTGTCCTCCTGACAACCCCGAGGGATACCGATCGGCAGCGTCAGCAGGCAGCCCCACACGATCAAGCAGTTGCGACACGCGCGCGGCCTCGTCCTGACGCGGCACGATCTTGAAATGCCGCAGCGGCTCGGCGATGAGCGCGCCAATCGTCATGCGCGGGTCGAGCGATCCGCGGGCATCCTGATAGACCATCGCAACATCGCGCGCGAATTCGACACCGGTCGCCCGTCCTTCCAGAATTGGTTTGCTGCGGTACAGCGCGCGCCCTCCGGTCGGCCTGTCCAGCCCCAACAGCACCCGAAGCAGGGTAGACTTGCCCGACCCGCTTTCGCCGACGACTGCAAGGGATGTGCCTTTGCGAATATTGAGCCGAACCCCGTCCAGGGCACGCAGCCCGACCGTTTCTCGACTGAAAAGGGATCGCCCGGGTTTGGGGACCTCGAACACCTGCTCAACCTCGATCAATTCAAAGATGGGCTGCTCGGTGACGGGCGCCTTGGTTTCGGACAAGGTTTGCACGATCATTCCGGGTTCCAACATGCGATATGGTGGTCAAGGGGGCCTGTCGCGGTCGGCCGCGCTGGCACGAGAGGGGGCGTTTCATCTGCGCACCGCGCCACCGCGCGTGGGCAGCGCGTGCAAAACCGGCAGCCATTCGGCATCTGATCGTGGGATGGCACGGTGCCTTCGGGTGCCACCAGGTCTTTGGCGCCAATTTCCAGCACACAGGATTTGAGCTGCTTGGTATATGGGTGGCGATGGCGTTCGAGCACATCGCGCGCCGGGCCACTTTCGACAACTTGCCCCGCATACAGCACCGCGATCCTGTCGCAGGCCTGACTCGCAAGGGCCAGGTCGTGCAAGACAAAGACACAACTTGCGCCGCGTTCACGGGTCAGCTTCAGGATCAGCCGAACAATCTGCGCCTGGATCGTGACATCCAGAGCCGAGGTCGGCTCGTCGGCCAAAAGCAGATCAGGGCTGCCTGCCAATGCGATCGCCACCATGACACGCTGCTGCATGCCCCCTGACAGCTGGTGAGGAAAGGCGGACATCCGGCCTTCCGGGTCGTTGATGCCGACAGAGGTGAACAGGTCTATCGCTTGTTTCCGGGCGTCTGACTTTGACAGCCCGTGAATGCGTTGCAGGGTCGTGCTCAGCTGTCGTCCGACAGTGTATGAAGGGTTGAGCGCAGTCCCCGCGTCCTGGAAAATCATTGCCAGACGGCGGCCGCGAAGCTTCACCATTTTCCGTTCTGACAGGGTTAGAAGGTCGCCTTCGCCAGCCAGGGTGGCGCTCCCCGTGACCCTCGCATTTTCAAGCAAGCGCATGATCGCGGTGGCGATGGTCGATTTCCCGGCTCCACTTTCCCCGACCAAGGCCAGAGTTTCACCCTGTGCAAGTGCAAGTGTGACGCGATCCAGGATCTTGGCCGCCCCCCGAAAGACAGTCAGATCCTTGATCGACAGGACATGATATAGGGCCGTGTCGTTCATGACTCTTTCCCCAGTTTGGGGTCAAACTCTTCGCGTACCCCGTCGCCGACAATCGACAGGGCGATCAGCAGCAGGGCCAGAGCGAAACCGGGCATTGCTGACATCCAGGGTGCAAAGCTGACAAAATCGCGCCCCTCAGAGATCATGAGGCCCCAGTCAGGCGTCGGGGGCGTCACGCCGATACCCAGAAACGAGAGGGACGAGGAAACCAGAATTGCCTCTGACACACGTATCGTGACCTGCACGGCGAGCGGGAAAATCACGTTCGGCAGGACATGGCGAACAACCACGCGCAGGTAGGAAATGGACATCAGCTGAGCAGCCTCGATGAAAAGCTGCACACGCACCTGCATCACGTCACTGCGTACCGTGCGCGCAAAGGGCCCGATCATCGAAAGCCCTACCGCGATGACCACTTTGTCCACGCCCTGACCAAGGATCGCGATGAATGCGACGGCAAGGATCAGCGAGGGCAATGCAAGGATGGCGTCGATCAGGCGCATCAGGCCCCATTCGGCCCATCCACCGGAAAGACCGGCGGCCAGCCCGATGACGAGGCCGCCAACCGCGCCGATCATGACAGAGAAGATGCCGATGATGAGCGCATATCGTGCACCGAATATGACACGCGACAGGATGTCCTGGCCGTAGCTGTCCGTCCCCATCCAATGCACCACAGAGGGCGCTTTCATCATCACGTTGAAATCCTGCTTTACCGGATCGAACGGGGCGACATGGGGCGCGAAGATGGCAGCGAGCACATAAGCCACCGCGACAAGCAGGGCCGCGGTAAAGAAAGGCCGCCGGATGAAAACGGATCGACGGGATTTTGCAGAGGGCGAAGGGGTCGCTGCAATTGGCGCAGCCGCGACACCTTTGGTCATTTGGACGCTCATTTGCTGGTCCTCAGTCGCGGATCGAGGAAGGGATAGGACAAATCGACCAGCAGGTTGACGCCGATGAACAAGACGGCCGTCATCATGACGCCAGCCTGGACCACAAGGTATTCGCGCCCAAGAACAGCCGAAGTCAGCATCTGCCCGACACCGGGAAGGTTGAACACCGTTTCTGTCAGAACGGTCCCCTGCAACAGCACGCCCAGTTGCAGGCCCAGGATCGTAACCAGCGGCATGGCGATGTTGCGGACACCATGCACCCAGACCACACGCCAATTGGGTTCGCCGCGAGCGCGGGCCGCAGCGATATAGGGTTGCTCCAACACTTCGATCAGCGTCGCGCGGGTCAGGCGGGTGATCATCGCGATGAAGTAGGTCGAAAGCGTCAGGCCAGGCAGGATCATGTGGTAAATGCCGAGCCAGAAGTTCTCCCACGGGGAAACATAGCCCATCACGGGAAAGAGCTGCAGCTTCACCGCGAAAAACCAGATCAGCAGGATACCCAAGAGAAACGAGGGAAATGCCGTCCCTGTCAGGGCAAGTACAGCCGATCCGGCGTCAAAGATCGTATCCTTCTTGATGGCCGACAGCACGCCCAGGGGAACACCGACGAGAATTGCAAAGACAAGGGAAAAGGAGGCGAGGGTCAGCGTGACAGGCAACGCCTCCTTGAAGGCATAGGTGAAAATCTCTGCGCGTGCGACATAGGATGTGCCCCAGTTGCCCTGTACAAACTGGATCGCCCAATCCGCGTATTGAACGAGGAATGGTTGATCCAGCCCCAGTTCAGACCTCAAGGAATCGTAGCTCTCCTGAGAGTATTCCGACCCGAGCATGATCTGAATTGGATCGCCCGGAGCCAGCTTCAGAAGTCCGAAGCTGGCGACCGACACGACGAACAGGACAACACATGTCTGTGCGATTTTCCCCAGTGCCTTGAAGAGCATTAGCCGATACTCACGGTGTGCAGGTTCACAAGGTCGGCCGGGATGTACTGGAAGCCCTCGACTTTGGTCGAGAACACTTTGTAGATCGGCATGTGGGCCATGACGGCAATGCCGGCTTCATCCATCAGAAGATCTTCGGCCTTGTAGTACAAGGCGCGCCGCGCGGCCGGATCCAGCTCGACCTGGGCTTGCGCGCAAAGGTCATCAAAGTCGGTGTTCACCCAACCGCCGAAGTTCCATGCCCCGTCTGATTTGAATTCCGGATACAGCGTTTCGTCGGGGTCGAGATCTGCAACCCATTCGAAGTCATAGAAATCAAAGTCGGATGCGTTGCGGCGCTTCACCCAGGTTGCGGGCTCTACAAGTTCCAGTTTCGCCTTGATCCCGATTTCGGCCAGCATCGGAGCCACAGTTTGGGCGACACGGGTGCCGACAGGTCCGCGTTCCGCCATCATGTACACGGCTTCGATTTCGCCCTGGTTGGCCGCTTTCGCACGGTAGGATTTGGCCTTTTCCAGATCGAACCACTGGCCACGGCCGCTTGTCGCGATGTCGGGATCAAAGAATTCGGTCATCGGCGGGGAAATCGGCGTATACGCCTTTTGCGCCCGCCCAAAGTAGGCTTGTTTCACGATCGTGTCGCGATCAAGGGCCCAGGCAACGGCACGGCGCAGGTTGATGTCGTCAAACGGGCTGCGTTTGCAATTCATTCCGACAAACGTGTAATTGCCCTCAATTTCACCGTAGAGGGTTGCCTTCGGGAATGCTTCGACCTGATCGACAAGCTGCATGGGGCAATCGGTCATGCCGTCAATCTGGCCGGAGAACAATGCCGCAAGCGCAGTCGACGCCTCGTTCATCAGAACAAAGGTGGCGCGCTCAAGCTTTGGCAGACCGGGTTCGAAGTAATCGGGGTTTGCTTCGAGTTCGATCGCATCGTTTTCTTTCCAGGACACAAACTTGAATGGCCCGGTCCCAACGGGATTGCGGCCATAGTCGGCGCCGTATTTCTGTACGGCAGCGGGGCTGACGATTGTGCCCGCACGCCCGGTCGAGCCGTTCAAGGCGACAGGCAGGAAGGCGTAAGGCTGCGAGAATGTTAGCTTTATCGTCAGCGGGTCGACGATCTCGATATTCTCCAGCAGGGCCAGTTTCCACGCGTGCGGAGACTTGGGTTCGCCTTCTTTGACGCGCAGCAGAGAGAATTTGACGGCTTCTGCATCACAGGGTGTCCCATCGTGGAATTTCACGCCGTCGCGCAGCTTGAAGACGTGAACTTTGTCGTCCTCGATATCCCAGCTTTCCGCCAGGTCGGGCTCGAAGGTGACGTTCTTGCCATCGTATGCGATCTTGAGAAGACCGTTATGGATATTGTTGATGATCTGAATGGAAGACAGAAAGCCGGTGAAGTGGGGATCCAGCGTATCAATGACCTTGATGGACGCAATCTTGATGTGACCGCTTTGCTGTGCGCGCACAAGAGAAGGTGCACCGGTCGTTGCGGCTGTCAGAAGTCCTGCACCAAGGCCTTTGAGAACTGTTCTACGTCCGAAACGCGCAGAAAGACGTTCGGCAAGAACTTTTTTGTGGTCGATCGGTTCCATTTTTGGGTTTCCATGTTGTCATTGTCTCCTCCCTTGTTGGTTTCGACCGACTAATACTTACGCTGGGTTTCCCCCAGTTCGCCCACCTCACGCCGGTTTTGAGGCATTTTTCGACCGAACCCTCCCAGTTGTTCGGGATCATGTGGTTGAAGCTTGCAATGACATGTATACAAAAGGAAGCTAAAAGGGCACAGAACGACTGGACCGGTTGACTGATGATTATTCGTGCAGCAGATTGCATCTTCGAGAGCCTGATAGAGACGATCATGGCCGGCCAGCTGGCCCCGGGCGAACCACTTGTCGAACACTCGCTAGCTGAGAAATTCGGTGTATCCCGTACCCCGGTGAGGGAGGCACTGCACAGGCTGGCCCAGGCAGGCCTTGCCGAGCGTGGCACCAGACGGGCCTACTTCGTGCGCGAGATGACACCTGAAGATCTTGCGGAACTGTTCGAGGCCACCGGCGAGATAGAGAGCGCTCTCGCCGCACTTGCAGCCAAACGCATGAGTGAAATCGAACGCCGCCAGCTTATGGCGATTGTCGAGAGCGGCGATGCCTGCGACGACCCGACGACATACAGCGACATCAACAGGCAGTTTCACGAGGCAATCAAGCTAGGCGCCCGAAACATGACACTTGCCGCGACGCTGGACGAGCTAAGCATGCGGACTTTCGCCTGGAGAACAGCCAACTTTCGAGAGGACAGCAGGCGGCTGGCGTCCTCTCGTAGCGAGCATCGTCAGATCGCCGACGCGATACTCGACTTGGATGTTGATTTGACCCGCAGACTGGTATGCAGCCATGTCGCGTCGTCTTATCTTGTGTCGTCCGACATTCTTACGCGCCGCAAGACAGAGCTACCCGTTCAACCGCACGCATAGTCCCGGCACTGATCCCGGGGTCGGGATGCACCGTTTTTCTGTGCGCAGCATGAGTCACGGCTATCCGGCAAGCGCCGTTGTCCCGTTCGAATCCGCGACGACGATGCGATCCCCTGCGCGGATGAGCCTGCAGGGGGCGCCGTCGATTGTGAAGGCCAGGCCATCCGTCGTCTTTTCGAAATCCGACGGGGCCCCGCGCGCATTCAGCCACAGGGCGAGTTTGCGCACCGCGTGGCCCTGCGGCCCGGGATTGAGGCGGCGGTCATAGAGGCCCTTGCGCGGGAAGTAGCCACGGTCCTGATCGATCAGCGTGTCGCAGTGAAACACGATGTCCGGATGCGCGGCGCCTGCCAGCTGGCCTTCGCAGAGCCGCCAGATCACATCGGCTTCGCGCTCCGGCATCGCCGCGGGATCCGGGCCGATCTGGACCAGGTTCACCGTGGCGCGGGTGCCGGTGCGGCGGGCGAAAGCCGCGATGCTTTCGCCCCCGTCGATGGCCGAAACCTCCGGTCCGAAACGGAAAGCATAGGCGAGGTCGTGCCGTGCCCCGAAGTCGGCATGGAATTGCAGCAGCATGTCGGTTTCCGAGGGGTCGAACCCGAAGGACATCGGGACATATCCGCCGGTATAGCGATCCTTGCGGTGGTCCGAGGCGCTGACGGTACAGGCCAGCGCGACCTCTCCCGGGACAGAGGCGCGGAAGGCGGCGATGGCGGGTTTCAGCGTCTCAATGCGGAGCCATTCGACAATCAGCTCGGTACGCGCGTCGAGGTGGGACAGTCGCCCGGCCAGCGTCGCCTCCGGCGGGTCGGTCCGGGTGGTGTAACAGGTCAGGCGATGCCCGATCGAGACCAGCCAGCAAAGCCGCTCGAATGTCGCGTCGTCCGCGATGTCGTCCAACGGGACCCGCAGATCGCGCAGGCCGGTTTCCCACAAAGCCAGTAGAACATAGTCGTTGCGGACACGGCGGCGGACAAATTCGTCCACTGGCCCGTTGATCGAGATCGGGTTGAGGTCGGCCCAGGCGGTCCGAAGCTGAACACCCAGACTGGCGCTGCGCCCGGCCCGCACGCTGAGGGCCGGGGCCAGGGCGTCCGCGGTCATCATCCGGCGATAGGTGACGGAATGCCCCTGTTCGTAGACCTCCACCTCGGCCCAGCCGAGCTTGGGTTCGTCGTTGCGACCGAATTCCTCTGCCGGGGTGGTGTGGAACATCTCGGCGTAGTCGTGCCGGACAAAACACGTCGAGATCATCGAATAGAAATCGGTGGACCCGATGCCGTGAAAAAAGGGGGTATGGACATGACCGGCAAAGACCGCCTCGGCCGCGTGTTCCGTCAGCAGCGCCAGCAGGCGGGTGCGGCCCGGCTCTTCGACATTGTCGTAATAGGACGGTTCATCCGCCGTCCCGACAAAGATCGGGTAATGGATGTTGAAGAACAGACGTTTGCCCGCATTGGCCCTAAGGTCCGCTTCGAGCCATTCCATCTGGGCGCTCTCTTCCGGCAAGCCGGACCCGATCAGCGTGGTGTTCAACACGACAAAGCGGCACGGCCCGTGGTCGAAGGCATAATATCCGTCCCCAAAGGCCGCTCCATAGGCTGCAATCGAATGCGCGTCAGTGGCATGCGCCGGGGTGACGGGGGTGATCTTGTCCCCCGCGTCGTGGTTGCCGGCGACGTAATGCACCGGGTAGGGCTGCGCGTCGAACAGCTGCCGGGCGAAGGCCGCCGTTTCGGCATAGCTGGGTATGTGCGGTACGGGCTGAACCATGTCGCCCAGGTGGATCAGGAAGTCGGGCCTGACCTTGCCGATCTGCATCAGTGCCTTTTCCGCCCGTTCGACACCTTTTGCCTGGCTTTTCCACGGTGTCAGGTGGCCGTCCTGCGGGAGGCGCAGATGGGTATCCGAGATGACGGCAAAGCGGAACAGAAGGTTTCCGGATGTCCGGCGGCTTGGAAACAGGGGCTTGGACATCGCACATCCCTTATGGGCTAAACCTCAGCCTGTTGATGTCACGGTTTGGTTGACAAATCAACCAAACCGGCACCGCCTCAGGCCTGAACGGCGGCTTCGACCTTTGCGACGGCGACCGACAGTTTCTCGGCGATATAGTCGAGCTCATCCTCGGTCGCGTTGAAGGGCGGGGCGACGATGACGTGGTCACCGGTCCTGCCGTCGATGGTGCCGCCGTTGGGATAGAGCGCCAGCCCCTCGGACAGGGCGGCGGCCTTCAGCCGTGCCGAAAATCCTGCCTCACTGCTGTAAGGGATGCGGGCCTCCGGATCGGCCAGAAATTCTACGCCCAGGAAATAACCGCGGCCGCGAATGTCGCCCACGCTGTGACGGTTGCCGAGCGCCTCGACCAGCCGGGTGCGCAGGGGGTCGGCATTGGTCGCGACCCGCTCGACCAGTTTTTCCTCGCGGATGATGCGCTGCACTTCCAGCGCACCGCGCGCTGCCAGCGGGTGGGCCTGATAGGTATGCCCGTGCACGAAGGCGCCCGAGCCGGCGGCCAGCGCGTCGTGCACCCGGTCGTTGATCAGCATGGCGCCGATCGGGACGTAACCGCCGCCCAGCCCTTTGGCGACCGTCTGGATGTCGGGCCGGTAGTTTTCGTATTCCCAGGCGTGGCGCTTGCCCGAACGGCCCATGCCGCACATGATCTCGTCCCCGATCATCAGGACACCGTGACGGTCGCAGACGGCACGCATGGCGGCAAAATAGCCGGGCGACGCCGTCGCGCAGCCAGATGTCGCGCCGACGATGGTCTCGGCGACAAAGGCGGCGACGGTGTTGGGACCAACGCGGACAATCTCGTCCTCCAGTTCCTGGGCGAGCCGCGCGACATAGGCGTCATCGTCTTCCTGCGTGCCCTGTTCGTGATAGGGAAAACAGGGCGAGACATGGCTGACCGTGTCCCACAGCACCGGCTCGTAAATCGAACGGCGGCCTGTATGGCCGCTGACCGAGAGCGCGCCAAAGGTGTTGCCGTGATAGCTCTGCCTGCGGGCGATGAAACGGGTCCGCTCCGGTGCGCCGCATTCGACATGGTATTGCAGCGCCATCTTCAGCGCGCTTTCCATGGCCTCGGACCCGGAAGAGACCAGGAAGGCGCGGGCGAAATGGCCATCGTCGGTCAGCAGGTCCGCCAGCGCCTCGGCCGGTTCGGAGGTGAAGAACGCCGTGTGGACATAGGTGAGCCGCGTCGCCTGTTCCGCGAGGGCGGAGGCGACACGCCTGTTGCCGTGGCCAATGCAGGTGACGGCGGCCCCGCCGGCGGCGTCCAGAACGCGGCCCCCGGCCTTCAGGGTCAGCCAGCTGCCCTCGCCGGACAGGGCGGTTTCAAAGGTTTCGCGGGTGCTGCGGTGAAGGATATGGGTCATTTGGTTGCTTCCAGCGACGTGATTTCGGCAGGTGTGTCGAGCCCGCGCCAGCCGGGCAGGCCCGGCGCATCGGCGACCAGGGGGGCAAAGCCGTCGGGCATGTCGCCATCGGAAGGCAGGGCAAATTCCACGATCCGGTCGCCCAGAGACAGGCGACAAACGCGGGCCGTCCCGATCCGGTCGGTGGAGAGGAGCTCTGCCGCCGGTTGGTCTGCCAGAAGACGGGTGACGGCCGCCAGCGCGCGCCCCGGAAGGCGTGGGTTCCAAAGACGGTCGCAGAGACCGAACCCCGGAAAATAGGATCGGTCGGTATCCGTGAACCGATCAAGAAACACCTTGAGCCCGGTGGTCTTTGCCAGCACGGCGGCTTCCACCACGCGGGCGGTGACCTGTGCCTCGCTCCGCTGGATCTGGCCGGGATGATTGCCGCCCAAGGTGACGTGCATAAAGGCCGGCAGCTGCAGCCGTTCGGCGAAACCCGCGATGTCCCGCCCGTGGGACAGAACATCCTGGGACTCGCCCAGCCGGAAACTGTAGCCGAGGTTCAATGCGGCGCCGGTCTGTTCATGGAACTGCGTCAGCAGGTCGAATTCGGAGTGGTCGAAGCCGAAGGCGACCTGATAGCTGGTCTCGGACCCGCCCTCGCGATGGTCCGAGGCAGAGACGGTGCAGGCGACCGTCAGGGTCCTGTCCCAGACCTCGCGCAGGTCGGCGAGCGGTGCGGTGAAGTCGGCGATGGTGCGCCACGGCAGGATGACCTCCAACGCCGATACGCAGGGCAGGGCGGTCGCTTTTTCGGCCAATGCAGGCGCAGGAACCCCAAGGCTGAAACAGGTGAAGCGGAATCCCAGCGAGCCAAGGTCGATAACGCGTTGCAGATAAAGCGGATCGTCCAGATCGGAGAGGGGGATGTGCACGTCGCGCGCACCCATCTCCTGCAGGGCGAGCAGCGGATAGTCGTTGCGCTGTCTGCGGCGCGTGAAGGGCTCGATCGGGCCGTTCAGGGGGATGGTGTCCGGTTCCGCCCAGGCATGGCGCAGGTGAACGCCGGGCTGCCCTTCGGGATGGAATTTCGGGGCATTGCGGGCCGGTCTGGTCTGCCCCGCGTCCTGCGGCTGCTCGCTGCGGTGAATGTGCACGACATGACCCTGTTCGAAGATCTCGACCATGGCCCAGCCCAGTTTGGCCGTGTCGTTGCGCCCGCCTTCCATGCCGCCGGCCGTGTCCGGAGCGACCGGTGCAAGCTCTGCATAATCCTGCCTGACGAAGGAGGGAGAGGGCAGCACGTGAAATTCCGTCGGCCCCAGGATGTGGTGGAAGAAATTATGCACATGGCCCGCGAAAACGGCCTCGACCGCGTGGTGTTTCAACAGGGCCAGAAGCCGGGCGCGGCCGTCCGGCTCGATGTTGTCGTAAAGCGAGCCTTCGTCGGGGCGGGACATGAAGACCGGGTAGTGGGTCGCAAGAAACAGACGGCGGTCGGAACTGGCCGCCAGCTCGCCCTCAAGCCATTCCCATTGCGCCGCTTCCTGCGGCAGGCCCGATCCGATCAGCGAGGCGTTGATGATCAGGGTGCGCACCGGGCCCACGTCGAAGGCGGACCAGTTCGGACGCACCAGTTTCTCGAACAGGGCAACGCTGTCTTCCGAGATGCCGTGGGCCGGGGTCACGAACGCCAGCTTGTCCCCCACGTCGTGATTGCCGGGGGCGACCTGGATCTCGAAACCGTAAGGCGCCATCAACCCTGCGGCAAAGCGGCTGACCGCGGGGTAGGACGGGTCCGAGGGGACGGGATTGACGACATCCCCCATGTGCAACACGCAGTCGGGCCTGGCAGCGGCGATCTGTTCCAGCGCGCGCAGGCTGCGGTCGTTGGCCAGCTTGTTGGCGGTCCACTGGGCGCGCGGCAGATCCTCGGGCAGGCGGATATGGGTGTCCGCAAGAATGGCAAGCCGGGCAAGGCAGGCGCCGCGCGGACGGCGCTCAAGGGGGGTGTCTGTCATCGTCCGGTGCTCCGGGGTTGGGCAGGGTACGGAATGCAAGGAGATCGATTCCGACTCTAGTCATTATATGATTATGCACTCTATATGACATGGGTGTGGACCGGTTGAAAGGCCGCACTTCAAATCCACCGGGAAATTCCCGGCCATGCTGGTCAGCAGGGGTCGGGGGCGTTAGGGGAAGGGAAGCCCAGGGGATGGCGATGGACTTTGAACTCAGGACGAAGGGCAAGCTCTATCTCGAGATTGCCGAACTCTTCCGCCAGAAAATTCTCTCCGGCGCCTGGCCCGCCGGGCACAAGCTGGGCAGCCTGCAAAGCCTCGCGACGGATTTCGGAGTCTCCCTGATCACGATACGCCAGGCGGTGGCCGATCTGCGGGGCGAGGGGCTTCTGGTCTCGCGCCACGGTGTCGGCACCTTCGTGGCTGAGGACGCGCGCCGACGCGAAAGGCTGAACCTTCAGGTTGACTGGCAATCCATGCCCAGCCCGATCGACCAGTCGGACCGCGACGCGCGGTTGCTGGATTTCGACGCCGCTGCCCAGTTTCCGGGACAGGGCGATTGCGTCTGGATGAAGCGGCTGCACAGCCGCGGGGACATGCCCTATGCCATCGTCGACATCCGCCTTGCGCGCCGGGTGTTCGATCTGGATCCCGACGGCTTCAGGGACCGAATGGTCCTGCCGTTGCTACGCAGGCTTTATCCCGAAGCCGAGTCGCTGGTGCGGCAGCAGACCCTGACGCTGGATTCAGCGGATCAGGAGGTCTCGCGCCTGCTGGGCATTCCGCTGAATGCGCCGGTCGGATGTCTGGAACGGACCCTGACGACACCCGGGGGCGACCTGCTCTATTCCGGCCTGGTCACGTACCGCGGCGACATGGTGCGGCTGGAAATGTCGTTCTGACGGCCGCCAGCGCCTGCCGCGCCATCAGAATTCCAGCACGACGTCGTCGGCATGGGCATAGATGGTCTGATGATAGAATGGGCGGCCATCGGCCAGCACGGTCCGAGCCTCGACCTTGAACGCCGTGGAATCGGGGCGCATGTCGAACATGGCGGCCTGACGCAGAGGCAGCACCACAAAGGACACCTGGGTTGTCACCAGTCGCGCGCGCTGGCCAAGCTGAGCTTCGAGGTAGGTCCGAAGATTCACGCCCTGCAGTTCGCTCAACTCGATATCGTCGATCTGGAACAGATCCGGCGGCAGGTACATCTCGGCGCCCAGCTTGACGCCGTCCCCCGAAATGCGGCGCCGGATCAGGGTGTGGTCGCCTTCACCCAGATGCGTGCTCCACGATCCGGTTTCGTTGGTGCGCAGGATTTCCACCTTGGTGTCGGTGATGCGCAGGGACCGATTTGTCTTTGCGACGCGAAAGCGGAAATGCCAGATCTGCGGGCTCATCGTGTCGGCATCCGCGACCCGGGTCCCGTCGCCACGGCGGCGCACGATCAGCCCGCTGTCCTGAAGCTGGCCAAGCGCGCTTTGCACGGTTCCCAGGGACACCGACAGGCGCTGTGCCAACTCCGACTCGGACGGCAGACGGTCGCCGGGGCCGACAAGCTGGTCACGAAAGACTGACAGGAACGCCTGACGCAGCGCCGACCGCTTGGTTTCACGCGGGTTGTTCGCGCGCTCGACCGCCATGCGCGCAAGCAGCGTGTCGCAGAGGTCGGGCGCGGATGGCCCCGGATGCTCCTTGGTCTTGTCGGTCTGTTCCGTCATGCGGCGGCGTCCTGTTGCGATGGCTGCTTCCGGGCGCGCTGCGCTGCCCGGACCACGACCCACACCGTCAGGATCAGGAACACGGCTGCAATCGGGCTTGCCAGGACGGCCAAGCCATCCGCGCGGTAAAGCAGGAGTGCCTGGCGAAGCGAGGTTTCGAACATACTGCCCAACAGGAAGCCAATGACAAGGCAAACCACCGAGACCCCCACACGGGTCATCAGCATGCCGATACCGGCGAAGGCCATGACAACGCCGACGTCCCAAACCGACTGGGAGGGCAGGAAAATGCCGAAGATGCAGAACATCAGCACCGGCGGCAGGATCAGCCGGCGCGGCACGCGGGCGAACTGCGCCCAGAGGGAAAGACCGGCGCGTCCGATGACCAGATGGATGACGTTGGCGATGATCATCGAGGCAAAAAGCCCGTAAATCAGGTCTCCGTGCATCTGCAGCATGAAGGGGCCCGGCACCACGCCGTGGATGGTCAGTGCCCCGATGAGCAGTGCGGCGGCAATGTTGCCCGGAATGCCGAGCGCGATGGTCGGGATCAGGTTCGATCCGACCACGGCACTGTTCGCGCTTTCGGTGGCAATGATGCCTTCGGGCTCGCCCTTGCCGAAGTTGTGGCCGTTCTTCGAAGCGCGGCGCGCAGCGGAATAGGACAGGAACGAGGCCAGCGTCACGCCCAGCCCCGGCAACATTCCGACGAGGGAGCCGGTCAGGGCGCCCCGGATCAGGGTGCGCCAGTACGAAAAGAACTCTCGCGCGGGCAGACGGCGGCCCTCGGGCGTGTCGGCCTGGTTCGCGCCGAAGTCGTCCCTGGCCCGCCCGGTCGACAGATCCGAGATCTGCATGACGACCGAGCCGAGCGCCAGGGTGCCGATGGCCAGCGCGGCAAGCGAGAATCCATCGTAGAGCGCGATCGTGCCGAAGGTGAAGCGCGGGGTGGAGGAGACGGGATCAAGCCCGACAGTCGACAGGAAGATGCCGATAAAGATCGCCATGCCGCTTTTCAGCGGGCTGTCCCCGGCGATCCCCGCGATCAGGGCAAAGGAGAACAGCAGGACGGCGGTATATTCCACCGGCCCGAACTGCAACGCAAAGGCGGCAAAGGGGACAACCAGGACAATCAGCAGGATATCCGAGATGGTGTCGCCGGTCACCGAAGAGAACAGAGCGAATTTCATCGCCCGGAACGCCTGCCCTTTTTGGGCCATCGGATAGCCGTCCCATGCGGTGGCCGCCGCCTCGGGCGAGCCGGGAGAGTTCATGAGGATGGCCGGGATCGCGCCGCCCGATGTCCCGCCCTTGTTGACACCGACGAGGAAGGCAATCGCGGCCAGGGGGGACATGTAATAGGTCAACGGGATCAGCACCGCCATTGCCGTCACGCTGCCCAGACCCGGCAGAACGCCGATGATAATGCCCAGCATGATGCCCAAGGCGATGAACAACAGGTTGATTGGGTCCAGCGCGAGGGTGAAGGCGCTCAGAACAGTATCGATCATGGCCGTTCCCTCAGGGAAGCTGAATGTAGAAGGCGTGCCAGGCAAGCTGATCCAGGCCGTAGGCCAGCGTGGCCGACCCGAGGGCGCACCAGATCAGATGGCGGCGCTGTCCCGCCAGGATCATGGCGGCGAATGTCGACAGGCTGCCGGCGACGACGAACCCGAAACGTGTCAGCAGAACCATGGTCGCCGTGGCCCAGACCGCCCAGCAGGCTGTCTCCAGCAGGATACGAAATCCGTCGTGGCGGGGTCGGACGAAAATCCAGTGCCTGTTCCGGACCATCAGGGCCAGCGCGAAGACCGCGACGACGAGGGCCGACAGGTTCGGGAAGAATCGCGGCGACAGCTGATCGGTCTGCGCCGGCATCTCGACCTGGGCGGGGATCACCCAGACCAGTGCCAGACCCGCCGCGACCAGCGCGACGAGACCGACGAGGAAATCGAGACGCCCTGAGGCGTCCCGATCAAGCTGTGCGGCGTCGCTCATTATTTGGTGCTCTCGAAGACGGTGCGCAGGTTGGCATCGACTTCGGACAGCGCCGCATCGAGGTCATCACCGGTAAGCTCTGCCGTCGGAAAGCTCAGTTTGTTGACCAGCAAGTCGACGAAGGCGTCGGATTTGGCGGCAGTGACGGCGGCCTCGGTGAGCGCTGCGCGGACGTCCTCCGGCAGGCCGGCCGGTGCCCAGATGGATGCGCCTGCCGGCATCGAGACACCGTAGACGTCCTTCATCAGCGGCACGTCGGGCGACGCCAGAAGCGGTTCGGACGTCATGCCCAGCAAAACGACCATGTCGTCCAGATAGCGGTTATGTGCGCCGCCCGACCAGGCGAAATCCACCTTGCCGCCCAGCAGGAAGGGCACCATCTCGCCGCCGCCCTTGGTCGGCACGGCGATCCAGTCGAGCCCTTCCTTCTTGGCGATGAAGTTGATGTAGGCACGTGAAATCGCGTTCTGGTCGGCATAGCTGAGCGAGTCGCCCTGGGACGCCGCGATCAGGTCGTTGAGAGTTTTGAACCCGGATTTCTTCGACGCGACGATGGCCATCTGCGTTTCGGCCACGGTGGCGATCGGGTCAAAGCTGTCCAGACTGTATTCGACCTCTTCCGCAATGGGCGGCCACATGACGGTCAGGTCCGGTGCGAAAAGGATGGTGTAGCCGTCGGCGGCAGCCTTCGAGGCCGCCGTGGTGCCGATCTTTCCGCCTGCGCCGGGCTGGGTTTTCAGGATGATCTTGGTCCCGAGGGCGCCGCCCATCTCTTCGGCAAAGACGCGTCCCATTGTTTCGATGGATCCGCCAGCCTGGTAGGGGACGATCATCGTGATGGGTTTGGCGGGGAAATCGGCGGCCTGAACGGCCCCCGGCAGTACAAGCGCGAAAACGGCGCAGGTTGCCCGGATGAACTTCGTCAGCATGTGAGCTCCTGTTGGTGGAATTAATATCTCTATAGTTTTGCAAGGTGTGATGCCCATCCGGCAACCTTTTTGCGAATGTCGGGCCAAGAAAACGCGGATTCACGGAAATCGTGGGCCTGCTGTGCTGTCTATTCCAGCAAGGCCACGTTGATTTTGGCGCCAGAAGGTCGCGAATCGGCCCGTGTTGCAGAATCCAGTGGATGTCTTGGGAAAATACTATGTAGTTTAACTGCAAGCAGCCACGAAGCCCCAGGAGTTCCCATGACCGTCAAAAGCGATGTTGACCCCGATCTGATCGGCGAGTCCCGGCTGAAGACCATCCCCGGCACCGATCCGGCCCTGTTCGGCACCGCCATGTTGGAGGGACCTGCGCGCGTCGAAGTGCGCAGCTATCAGACGTTCAAGATCACCTATGTCACCGGCAAGCTGGGCCTGGATGACACCGGCGCAATCCGGATTGCGCTGCGGCTGATCTCGGATGCGGGAGCATTGCAGACCACCGACCCCACGGCGCCCAATTATGTCAGCGTGAGATCTTCGGGCGAAGGGCAGCTTATGCTCAAGTACGACCGCAATGGCGGTCAGCGCCCCTGGAACGAGACGCTGACGATCTATCAGCGCGGTGGCTACCTGAAGCCGGGCGAGACAATCGAGATCACACTTGGCGACACGTCCCAGGGTTCGCCGGGGCTGTTGATGTCGACCTTCTACGAAGGCGCGCGGGTGTTCCGCGTGCTGGCTGACGTTCAGGCCACCGGCAACTTCATCCCGCTGCCGGACACGCGGCTGGAATTCACGGTGGAGGCAGGGCCGCTGCACCGCTATCTGGGCGTGCTGCCGACGCGCCGCCGCCCCGGCGAGAGTTTCGTTATGGGCCTCAAGGCCGAAGACCTCTGGGGCAATCCGACAGCGCAGGGGCCGACGCGCTTCGCCGTCGAAAGCTCTGTCCCGGTGGCCGGTCTCCCGGCCGAGATCGACTTTGCGCCTGACAATGGCGCGCTGCGTATCGAGGGCCTGAGCGTGGCGGAAGAGGGCGTGCTGACCTTGACGCTGACATCGACCGAAGGGCATGTCGTTGAGGCCGGACCGCTGCAGATCCGCGAAGGTCAGGCCCACTACTGGGGCGACCTGCACGGCCAGACCGGAGAGACGGTCGGCACCAACTCCATCGAGCATTACTTTGACTTCGCGCGGAACAAGTCCTTCCTTGACGTGACCTCTCATCAGGCCAACGATTTCCAGATCAAGCCCGCCTTCTGGGACAAGCTGAACCGGCTGACCGCAGAGCTGAACGAGCCCGGTGTCTTCACCGTCCTGCCTGGCTACGAATGGTCCGGCAACACCGCCGTGGGTGGCGATCACAACGTGTTCTTCCGCGACGAAGGGGCCCGCATCTACCGCTGCTCGCACGCCCTGGTGGACGAGCATGACGATCTGGATAGCGATGCCCATACGCTGACCGACCTTTATGCGAAACTGCATGACGAGCCGGTCGATACCGTGATGTACGCCCATGTCGGTGGCCGCTACGCCAACATCTTCTTTGACCACGACCCCAAGCTGGAAGCCGCGGTCGAGGTTCATTCCGCCTGGGGCAGTTTTGAATGGGTGCTGACCGACGGCTTCCCGCTGCGCCGCCGTGTCGGTGTGGTGGCGAATTCGGACGGTCACAAGGGACGGCCCGGTGCGTCCTATCCCGGCGCCTCCTTCTTTGGGGCCTACGGCGGGCTGACCTGTTTTCTGATGCAGGAGAACACCCGCGACAGCGTGTTCGAGGCGATCCGCCGCCGCCATACCTACGGAACCTCCGGCCCGCGGCTGGCGATCGACATCACCGCCGCGCTGCCCGGGGGCGGCACGCTGTTCCACCGCAACCCGCTGGCGCAGCCCGATTGCGCAACCGAAGAGGTCACCTCCTGCATCATGGGGGATATCGTCCGGGTCACGGGCAACACCGCCCGGGTTTCGGTTGCGGTCGAGGCGCCGGTCGGGATCGAGAGCATCGAGCTGCGCCGCGCCAGCGATGTGGTCACGCTCTGGCGCGGCTACGGGGAAGAGGACCTTGGCAGCCGCCTCCGCCTGATGTGGTCGGGTGCCGAGTACCGTGGCCGCGGGCGCAACACGCGCTGGCAGGGGCGGGTACAGGTCGCGGATGGCAGGATCCGTCGCTTTTCGCCCGTCAATCTGCTCAACCCCGAACAGCCTCTGCGACAGGTCGGCTCCAACAGCGCGATCTTCGACACGATCACAACCGGCAACCGGATGGGCTGCGACATGTGGCTCAGCGGGACGGGCGCGACGCTGGACGTCACCACCAACCACGGAACATTGTCCCTGAACCCCGCTGACATGGGTGTGGAGCCGGTGACGCTGGACGCCGGTGGCCTGGCGCGCAAACTGGTGGGGCAGCGTCTGCCCGACGGTCCGCTGCCCCGTTCCGCCACCTTCGAGGCCGAGGTCGATATTGGTGAGGCCGGCGATACGCCGGTCTGGCTTTGCGTCAATCTCGAGGATGGGAACCAGGCCTGGACCTCGCCGATCTACCTGTTTCGGGACTGATCGCCCGGGGCCCATGACAGCGGACCTTGCAGCGAAGTCCGGTCCGGGGCGGCGGGTCGTGCCGTTGCCTCAGGCGTTCGAAATGTGGCGGACCTAGTCCACGCCCAATGAGATGAACCGTGGCGATTCACAGGGTGGCGGCCGCATGACGCGGCCCGTCGTCCATGATCGGCAAAGAGGCGCCGAGGTCATTCGCAAGGCTGTGGGGATGTTTGGCAAGATGCCTCACATCCGGTTCCGGCCGAGCAAGACAACCGCCGCCAGACTTGCGAGCATGAAGACGGCCGACGTGACGCTGCTGAAGAGGAACCACGGGTTCGCGCCGGTGGCTGCAAAGGCTTCGCGTGCCGTCTGTTCCAGCGGTTGTGCGAGGATGAAGGCGATGACGAAGGGCAGGACGGGGATGTCGCTGCGCCGGAAGAGGTAGCCGAGGATCCCGAAGCCGAAGGTCACCCAGAGGGCAAACAGGCTTGTCTCCTGCACGTAGATCGCCGTCAGCGTGATCAGCAGCACAACAGGCAGAAGGATGTGCTGGGGAATGCGGGCCAGTACCCCCATGGAGCGCATGAAGCTGCCGCCGATCAGCCAGTTCAACAGGTTGCCGATGGACATCAGGGTGAAGATGCCGAAGGCGATGACCAGTTCCGGGTTCACTTCGGGTGTGGTGAACCGGAAGACCGCTGGGCCGGGATTGAAGCCGCCGATGCTGTCTGCCGCGAGGATCAGGAAGACCGCGGCCGCATTGCCGGGGATGCCGAGCGACAGCACGGGGATGAGGTTGGCACCGGACACGGCAGAGTTCGCAGCTTCGGTTGCCGCGATGCCTTCGGGTGCTCCGGCACCAAAGGCGGTGTCCTCCGGCTGTTTCCTGGCCTTGTGGCGCCGGGTCGCGTAGGAATAGCCGAGGGTTGCGGCAAGGGTCGATCCGACGCCGGGCAAGGCGCCGATGATGGTGCCGATCAGCGCGGACCGTCCGACATAGGGGGCGATGCGGCGGATATCTCCGGGCTGGAGGCGGTCTTTGACGCCTTCTGCAAGGGTCTGGGCGCCCTTGCGACCGGAATTTCCGCCGCGGACAAGGTCCTCGATCCCCTTGAAGATCTCGCCGACGATGAGAACGCCGAGGATGGCGGCCACGAGGGGGAAGCCCCCGGACAGTTCCGGCACGCCGAAAGTCAGGCGCGGTGTCAGTGACTGCCCGGTGCCGACGAAGGATGCGAGAAGGCCAAGCCCCACGGCAAGCAGCCCCTTGCCGACAGAGCTTCCCATGACGGCGGCAATGAAGGTGATCGACAGGATCAGCAGGGCGGTCTTTTCGGGCAGGTCGAGGTAGGCCTCGACGACGACCGCAAGGAACGGTGCACAGACAAACAGGACGATGTCGGAAAAGGTGTCGCCGGTGACCGAGGACAGCTGCGCAATCCGCAGCGCCCGGCGGGGCTGGCCGCTTTGCGCCATCGGATAGCCGTCGAGGGTGGTCATCAGCGCGTCGGGCGTCCCCGGCATGTTGAACAGGATCGCGGGCACCGCGCCGCCGACCGTGGCGCCTTTCATGATCCCGATGAGAAACCCGAAGACAGGCAGCAGCGCGTCCGGGGTGAACCCGAAGATCGAGATCAGGATCGGCAGCGAAATGGCCATCGCCATGGGCCCGGCAAGGCCCGGCGTCGCCCCGACCGCGATGCCGGTGAGCAGGCCGCCAAGCACCATGATGGGCGCGACGGGAATGCCGATCCCGAAGAGGCTGAACAGGTCGGGGCCGGTGAAGACCGCGAGGACGCCGAGCCAGATATAGTTCAGAACTTCGCTCATAGGTCGCCGTTCGGTGGAAGCAGGATGTCAGAGAACGGCAGGTCGAAGACAGCGATCAGGAGGCCCGCGGTCAGCAGGCCCACGCACACGGCGGTCCAGCTGACGCGGCGCTGCATCAGCGAGATCAGCCCGCCGACAAGGAAGGTTCCGCCGATCACGAAGCCGCTGAGTTTCCAGGGCATCGTGTCCCGGAGGTCCCGGTAGACTGCGCCCTCTGGTCCGAACAGGCCGACAAGCAGCGGCCCGGACCAGCGCATCAGCAGGACGGAGGCGAGGAAAATGCCGGTCAGGATCGCCAGAAAGCCGAGGTTGAACAGCGATACGTGAGGCCCTTCTTGCGCGCTTTTGCGTCGGGACTCGAGCGTGATCAGGAGGCCGGACAGGCCAATCAGCAGCGCGGCGAGTGTCGGGGCCATCGCGTCGCCGATGGACTGACGGCCCCGTATCTTCTGGATGATCCCGGTTGCGGTGTCGTTCGGCACCCAGGCGAAGATCGCCAGCAGAGCCAGAACGACAACGCAGAGACCCAGGGCCAGATCCGCGGTATTGCGGTGCATGAGGGTCTCCTCCGGTCTGCTCCGGTCAGTTCGACTCTGCGTCCTTCAGCATCGTCGCCGCAGCCGTGTTCATCTCGCTCATCTTGGCATCGAGGGCCTCGCCGGTGATGACGTCCGGACCGCCGAAAACCTTGGTGACAAGGCCGTTTGCCTCGGTCGTGGGGTCGTTCAGCACGTCACGGATCGCGTCGCCCAGGGCCTTGCGGGCCTCCGGGTCCATATTGCCGGGCGCGACGAACATGAAGTACCCGTCGAGCACGTATTTGCTGCCGAGGTCCGTGACCAGCGGCGCGTCCGGGCTGTCCTTCAGCTTGGCAGGAATGGCCGAGGCGATGTTGACCATCTCGCCCTGCGTGACCGGTTTGGACTGTGCGCCCGCAACCCAGCCGATGTCGAGGTCACCGCCGCGCAGGCCGTTCATGACGCCGGCGCCGCCCTTGACGGGAACGATGTTGAAGTCGATGCCCGCGGCCTTGCCGAAGAGGTAGGCCACGTCGGCCTGACGATCGGAGGCAGTGCCGAAACGGATCTGCTCGCCGGCCTTGGCAGCCGCCGCAACCTTGTCCCAGGTATTGAAATTGCCCTCGGCCATCGCGACGAGGCCCGTCTGGAAGCTTGCCGTGGTCGCCAGCGCGGTGAACTTGTCGATCTGCAGATCGGGATTTCCGGCGGCCATCATGCTGTAGGTCAGCGACTCGGACACCACCATGCCGATTGCGGTGCCGTCGGTCGGGGCATTGACCAGCTCGGCCACGAGGTTCAGGCCGCTGTTGCCGTCGACCTGCTGGGGCAGAACCTTCCAGCCATATTTCGCCTCAAGACCCTGCGCGACAAGGCGCGCCTGGGTGTCTGCGCCACCGCCAGCCGCGAAGCCGATCATCATGGTGATCGGTCCGGGCGGGGTCCAGCCCTCTGCGACGGCAGCGGCGGGCATGGCAAGAACAGCAGCCGCAACTGCGAGCGGCTTGAATATGTCTTTCATCTTCTCCTCCCTGGTGAATTGGCGGGAGGGTCACCCAAGAAAGTGGACATGTCAACGAAAAGGTTGACATGTCCACTTTCTTGAACTGAACTTGGGGCGGGAGGACTTGGCGGTGAACGATCAAAGCGAGACGCTGGAGCAGACAACAGGCGGTTTGGACCTGGCGTTGCTCCTGCCGTTCCAGATCACCCAGTTGAGCGGCAAGCTGGCCGCCCAGGCCCGGGCCATTCTGTCGCGGCACGGGACGCTGTCATTGGCGCAGTGGCGGATCATCCGGATCGTGGCCATGGGCCTGCCGCCCCAGTCCACCGCCGTCCGCAAAAGCTCGGGGATCGACAAGGGCCAGTTCAGCAAGACGGTGAACGTGCTGATCGACGAAGGCTATGTCACCACCCGGCCCTGCCCCTTCGACCATCGCCAGTTCGAGGTCATCCTGACCGACAAGGCGATCGCGGCCCATGCCCGGCTGGCTCCGGAACTGGACGCCCGGCAGGCGCATCTGCTGGCCGCACTGACCGACGCGCAGCGCGAGATGATCCTGCCCGCGATCCACGCGCTCGCCAAGGCTGCCGAAACCATCGACTTTCTGAATAAAGACAAGGACTGACCCCGTGGCACGTTCCCAGAACCTACTCGTCATCATGTCGGATGAGCACCAGTCGCGGGCCCTGTCCTGTGCGGGTCATCCGCTGGTCAAGACACCGAACCTCGACAAGCTTGCCGCGCGGGGCATCCGGTTCACCAATGCCTATACGCCCTCGCCGATCTGCGTTCCCGCCCGGGCTGCCTTTGCCTCTGGCCGCTACGTCCACGACATCCGCCTTTGGGACAACGCGATGCCCTACACCGGCAAGCCGCGGGGCTGGGGCCATGCGCTTCAGGACAGCGGCACCCGGGTCGAATCCATCGGCAAGCTGCATTACCGGGCCGAAGAAGACCCGGCGGGGTTCGACGTGGAACACATCCCGATGCAGGTGGTCGGCGGGCACGGCATGGTCTGGGGCTCCATCCGCCGCGAGGATGAGCGGGTCCGCAAGGAAGGGCGCATGCTGGGCCCCTACATCGGGCCGGGCGAGAGCGCCTATACCAAATACGATTGCGCCGTCGTGGACCGGGCGCGGGACTGGTTCGCCGATGCCGCCAGGCGCCCGCTTGATCCCTGGTGCCTCTATGTTGGGCTTGTCGCGCCGCACTTCCCGCTGATCGTGCCGCAGGAGTACCTCGACATGTATCCGCCGGACAGCCTGCCGCCCTTCAAGCTGCACACCATGGACGGCTTCGTGAACCACCCGTGGGTCCAGAAGCAGAATCACGCGCTCGCCGGTGATGAAGGCTTCAAGGATCACGACGAACGCAAGCTGGCGGCGGCCTGCTATTTCGCGCTCTGCACCTTCCTTGACGACAATATCGGCCAACTTGTCGCGGCGCTGGAGGAGAACGGCCAGCTCGACAACACCACGATCATCTACACCTCGGATCACGGCGACAACGTCGGGGCGCGCGGGCTGTGGGGCAAGTCGAACATGTACGAGGAGTCGGTCGCCGTCCCGCTTATCGTGGCCGAACCGGGCAAGGCCGCAGGTATCTGCGACACGCCGGTCAGCCTGCTCGACGTCTCCCAGACCATCATCGACCACTTCGGCGCGTCGCTTGAGGGCGACCGGCCCGGGCGGTCGCTCTATGACATCGCCAGCGAATCGGAGGACCGCGACCGGGTGATCTTCAGCGAATACCACGCCGTGGGCGCCGTTTCGGCTGCCTATATGATCCGCAAGGGCGACTGGAAACTGATCCACTATCACACATTCCGGCCAGAGCTGTTCAACCTGGCGGAAGACCGCGAAGAGACGCGGAACCGGGCGGAGGACCCGGACTGCGCGGCGATCCTTGCCGAGATGGAAAACGAGCTGCGCAAGATCTGCGATCCGGCGGCGATGAACGATCTCGCCTTCGCGGATCAGGACGCGATGATTGAAGCCTACGGCGGGAAAGCCGTCGCCATGAACATGGGCGCGCCCTCGGCGACACCGCCCCCCGAAGTCTGAGGCGCATGATGAACAAGCCTCTCAGACCCGGAAACAGCGCGGCGATCGAGGAGTTGCGGGCACTGCTCGGTGAACACCTGTCGACCGGCCCGTCGATCCTGGACGCCCACGGTCGCGACCAAGGATATGCCGAGCAACACCTGCCGGACGCCGTCGTCTTTCCGGGCTCGACGCAGGAGGTGTCGCAGATCGTGAAGATTTGCGCCCGTCACGGCTGTCCCGTCATCCCCTACGGCACGGGCACCTCGCTGGAGGGGCAGGTGATCCCGGTCAGCGGTGGCATCAGCCTTGACCTCAGCCGGATGAACCGGGTCATCGACATTCACGAAAAGGACCTGGACGCGGTGGTGCAGCCCGGCGTGACGCGGACACAGCTGAATGATGCGCTGCGCTCCTCCGGGCTGATGTTCACCGTCGATCCCGGCGCGGATGCCAGCATGGGCGGCATGGCCTCGACCCGCGCCTCGGGGACGAACACGGTGCGCTACGGGACGATCCGCGAGAATATCCTGGCGCTCGAAGTTGTCCTCCCGGACGGAGAGATCATCCGCACCGGCAGCCGGGCCCGAAAATCCGCCTCCGGCTATGACCTTACCCATCTCTTCATCGGCTCCGAAGGTACGCTCGGCATCATCACCGAACTGACCGTGCGCCTGCATGGCCTGCCGGAAAGCATCCTCGCCGCGACCTGCGCCTTTCCGACCATTTCAGCCGCCGTCGACACGGTGATCATGGCCATCCAGTGCGGCCTCCCGATGGCGCGGATCGAGCTGCTGGACGAAGTGCAGATGAGGGGGATGAACCTGCTCCACTCCGACCTTGGACTGCAGGAAACACCCTACCTCTTCCTCGAATTCCACGGCAGCGAAACCGGCGTGAAAGAGCAGGTCGAGACCTTTCGCGAAATCGCCGACGGCTTCGAGGCGACGGATTTCCAGTTCGCCGCGCGCATGGAAGACCGCAACCGGCTCTGGGCGGCGCGCCATCAGGCCTATTTCGCCGCCAAAGCCCTGCGTCCCGGCGCCAGCGGTCTTGTCACCGATTGCTGCGTCCCGATCTCGGAGCTGGCGCGCTGCATCCATCGCACCAAGCAGGCAATCGGGATCTCCGGCCTTGTCGCGCCCCTGACCGGGCATGTGGGCGACGGGAATTTCCACCTCGTCATCCTGGTAGATCCCGACGATGCCGCGGACCTCAGGGCCGCGCAGGATCTGGCCGGGACAATCAATCGGATCGCGCTGTCCCTGGGCGGTACGGTGACCGGGGAACACGGGGTCGGCACCGGCAAGCGCAAATACATGGAAGCCGAGCACGGAGCGGCCTACGCGCTGATGCAGCGCCTCAAGGCGGCGATTGACCCTGACGGGATCATGAACCCGGGCAAGATGGTCTGAGCAGGGGAAGGCTGGGGGCCGACAGGCTTGACCGGACTTCGGGGCCACGCCGGTTTCCGGACCCGGCGGGCGTTGGTGCAGACCCCGGTCGTCTGCCTCGCCGGCAGGACGAACAGCAGGTTCAGCATCAAACAAACCGGATCGCCGCATCCGGGAAGACGGCAGGGCGGCCGTTGCGACCGGCCCGGGGTGCGGGCCACACCATGTCCAGCCAGATCAGCCGCGTGCCGCGCCGCTTCTGCGCGTCGTTGCAGGACGTCCCCTTCGTCGGGCGGTCGCGGTCGCTCGCTCGTCCGGGCCTCCTGGCCCGCCGTCCGTTTGTCCTGGCAATCGTGCGACCCGCTCAGGCGGGTTCAGGCTGCATGGCGCCGATGCGGGCGGCGGCTTCGCGGTACTCCCGTTCCAGCCGGGCAACGATGGCTTCGGTCGGTTCGGTGCGCCGGATCGGGCCGACGCCGTGGCCCGCGCTCCAGACGTCGCGCCAGGCCTTGAACTCATCCATCACGCCGATCTCGCGCTCGACCGGGGCGCTGTCCAGCGGAATGCCCGCCCGCACGAGGCTTTCGGCCAGGAAGTTCGCGTAGGTGCCCGACACCCGGTCGGTGTAGAAGATGTCGGCCGCCTCGGCGCCGACGATCATGTCGCGATAGGCCTGCTTGGCCAGCGACTCGCTGGCCACCACGAACGCGGTCCCCATGTAGCCCATGTCGGCCCCCAAGGCCTGTGCCGCCAGGATCCCGCGCCCGCTGGACATGGCCCCCGACAGCACCAGCGGTCCGTCCCAGATGCGGCGGATGTCCTCGATCATGGCGATCGGGGACACCGTGCCGGCATGCCCTCCGGCGCCAGCCGCCACCGCGATCAGGCCCGAGGCGCCCCGGTCGATGGCCTTGCGGGCGTGTTCCATGTTGGTGACGTCATGCAGGACGATCCCGCCGTAGGCGCGGATCGCCTCGTTCACCTCGGGGCGGCATCCCAGCGATGTGATCACGACCGGCACCTCGTGCTTGACGCAGAGCTCCAGGTGCTGGTCCAGGATCGGGTTCGTGCGGTGCACGATCAGGTTGATGCCCCAGGGCGCGGGGGTCCGGCCCTGATGCGGCGTGGCCAGGGCATCGCGGATTTCGCTCAGCCAGCCGTCCAGGATTTCGGGCGTACGGGCGTTCAGGGCGGGCATCGTGCCGACGATCCCGGCCCGGCACTGGGCGATCAGCAGCTCCTTGCCGGACACCAGGAACATGGGCGATCCGATCAGGGGCAGCCTGAGGTCGCTGTCGTGCGGGGTCCAGAAGGGCTTGGGCATGCTGTCTCCTTGTGGGGCTGACCGGGCCGCGATGCTGCGCCCGGGGCTGGGTCGTATAAATTAATTCACCATTCAATTTATTTGGAATGTCCCCTCGTCAGGGGGCGACCGG
The DNA here is from genome assembly GCF_009789075.1 of Pseudooceanicola pacificus. Lineage (GTDB taxonomy): Bacteria > Pseudomonadota > Alphaproteobacteria > Rhodobacterales > Rhodobacteraceae > Pseudooceanicola > Pseudooceanicola pacificus. The sequence goes on along the minus strand of NZ_WNXQ01000004.1, from coordinate 245,053 downwards.
ATGCAGCCCGGCGGGGTCTTGTCCAATCGAGCCACGGCCGTTTCGCCGGTGGCGCGACAGGAAAGGTGCGGGCATGAAACCGGAAGTTGTCACCGCGGAAATGGACGGCGCGGTCGGAATCCTCAGGATCAACCGGCCCGATGTGCTGAACGCGCTGAACCCCGCAACCGTTACCGCCATCGGCGCGGGGGTGCTCGACCTGACCGGCAGGCAGGGCGCGCGCTGCATCGTGCTGACCGGAACGGGGCGTGCGTTTTCCTCGGGCGCGGATCTGTCGGGCGGCGATGATGGCAACGCCGCCACCCCGAACCGGGCCGAGGCGGTGCTGCAGAAATATTACCACCCCATGCTGCGCACCCTGCGGGACTGCCCCGTGCCGCTTGTGACGGCGGTGAACGGGCCTGCGGTCGGCGCGGGGATGAGCATCGCGCTGATGGGCGACATCATCACCGCCTCGCGTCAGGCCTATTTCCTGCAGGCCTTCGCCCGGATCGGGCTGGTGCCCGACAGCGGGTCAAGCTGGCTCCTGCCGCGCCTCGTCGGCATGGCGCGGGCGCGCGAACTGTCGATGCTGGCCGAGAAGCTGCCGGCAGAAACGGCGCTCGACTGGGGCATGGTGAACCGGGTCTTCGACGCGGATCAGCTGATGCCCGAGACGATGAAGATCGCGCAGACGCTGGCCGACGGCCCGGTCGGGGGGCTGTCGCGGATCCGCAAGCTCTACTGGGACGCCGACCGCAACAGCTTTGAGGATCAGCTGAACCTCGAGGACGAGTTGCAGCTTGCCGCCAGCCTGGGGCCGGAGTTCGCCGAGGGCGTCCGCGCCTTCACCGAGAAACGCGCGCCCGATTTCCGCAAGGCGGCGGCGCAGGCGAAATGATCCGGGCGACATGATCAAGGAGACCGACACGTGAGTACGACAGGCAAGGCCTATATCGCCGGCGCGTGGGAACACCCGACGCGCAAGGCCGTGGACAAGACGCTGATCCAGCTGCACGCCGAGAACGTGAAGGGCGCGCTGAACGACGCGGGCCTGACGCTGCAGGATGTCGACGGCTTCTTCTGCGCCAGCGACGCGCCGGGGCTGGGCCCGCTCAGCATCACCGAATACCTCGGGATCCATCCGACCTATGTCGACAACACCGACACCGGCGGGTCGTCCTACGTGCTGGCCGTCGGCCATGTCGCGCAGGCGATCGCCGAGGGGAAATGTTCGGTCGCCGTGATCACGCTGGCGGGCAAGCCGCGCACCGGCAAGCCGAACAAGGGCGAGGGGGCGTTCTACGATGACCCGAACTGCCCCGACGTGCCCTACGAGCTGCCCTTTGGCCATGTCATCCCGAACCTCTACGGCATGTGCGCGGCCCGCCACATGCACGAATTCGGCACGACCTCGGAACAGCTCGCCTGGATCAAGGTCGCGGCCTCGCACCACGCCCAGCACAATCCCAACGCCATGCTGCCGCAGGTGGTCACGGTCGAGGAGGTGGTGAATTCCCCCATGATCTCGGAACCGCTGCACAAGCTCGATTGCTGCGTGATCAGCGACGGCGGCGGGGCGCTGGTCGTGGTCTCGCCCGAAGTGGCGAAGTCGCTGAACCGTCCGCTGGTCAAGGTGCGCGGATCGGGAGAGGCGGTAAAGCACCTCAACGGCGGCAAGACCGACCTGACCTATTCCGGCGCCGTGCGTTCGGGCCCGATCGCCTTTGGCCAGGCGGGGGTGACGCCGGCGGACATCAAGTACGTCTCGATCTACGACAGTTTCACCATCACCGTGCTGATGACGCTGGAGGATCTCGGCTTCTGCGACAAGGGGCAGGGGGGCCGCTTTGTGCAGGACGGCAACCTGATCTCGGGGCAGGGCAAGCTGCCGTTCAACACCGACGGCGGGGGGCTGTGCAGCAACCACCCGGGCAACCGCGGCGGCATGACCAAGGTGATCGAGGCCGTCCGCCAGTTGCGCGGCGAGGCGCATCCGGCAGTGCAGGTGCCCGGTTGCGACCTTGCGTTGGCGCACGGGACGGGGGGCTACCTCGGCTCGCGCCACGGCTCGGCCACGCTGATCCTGGAAAGGGAGTGAGCAAGATGAAAGACGGCGACACCACCCGCCCCGCCCGTGACGCGGCGCCCCAGTGGCAGACCGAAGACGGTGCGCTGATGATCGCGGAATGCCGCGACTGCGGCGAACCGCATTACTACCCTCGCGTGCTCTGCCCGTTCTGCGGCAGCGAGAATGTCGCGTTCAAGGCCTGTTCGGGCCGGGGCCGCATCTATGCGGTCAGCGTCTTCCGCCGGGCCGATCCACCCTATGCGCTGGCCTATGTCGAGCTGGAAGAGGGCCCGCGCATGATGACCAATATCGTGGATTGCGACCTGGACGCCATCGCCATCGACGATGCGGTGACCGTGCTCTTTGCCGACCGGGACGGCATTCCGACCCCCATGTTCACCCCCGCCGCACCCTGACGTGCCGGGCGACGCTTTCACGAGACAACAAGGAGACGACAGGATGATCCGATTTGATGGCAAGGTGGCCGTTGTCACCGGCGCCGGCGCCGGGCTGGGCCGGGAACACGCGCTGCTGCTGGCCTCGCGCGGGGCCAAGGTGGTGGTGAACGACCTGGGCGGCGCCGTGAACGGCGAGGGCGGCGACAAGTCCCCCGCCGACCAGGTGGTGGACGAGATCAAGGCGGCGGGCGGCGAGGCGGTCGCCAACTACGACAGCGTGGCCAGCCGCGAGGGCGGGGCCGCGATCGTCCAGACCGCCATCGACACCTGGGGCCGGATCGACATCCTGATCTGCAACGCCGGTGTCCTGCGCGACAAGAGCTTCGCCAAGGCCGAGCTGGACGATTTCGAATTCGTCTTCGGCGTGCACTACTTCGGCACGCTCTACTGCGCCCATGCCGCGTGGAAGCACATGATCGAACAGGGCTTCGGGCGGATGGTCTTCACCACCTCCATCGCCGGGACCAGCGGCAACTTCGGCCAGTCGAACTACGGCTCGGCCAAGATGGGCATGATCGGCCTGATGAACACGCTGGCCATCGAGGGGTTCAAGAAGAACGTCAAGGTGAACTGCATCTCGCCCGGGGCGCTGACGCGGATGACCGGCAACCTCGGGATGGACGAGGATTTCATGGCCAAGCTGCGCCCCGAGCTGGTCTCGCCCGCCGTGGCCTATCTGTGCTCGGAGGAATGCGAGGCGACAGGCGCCACCATCACCGCCGCAGCCGGAGGCTATGGCCGGGTGCACATGTTCGAGACGCGCGGCGTGCAGCTCGACCCCAAGGCGGGCGTCACGATCGAGCAGTTCGCCGAGAACTTCGCCGAGATCAGCGACCTGTCCAAGGCCGATCCCTGCACCCCGGGGGCCGAGGGCAAGATCCAGGAGCGGCTGGACAAGCTGGCATCGTGAGCGATCCGGCGGGCGTTCCGGCGCCCGCCGTCCCAGGCCCGGCAGAGGAGGCGCGCCATGGATCTGAAGCTGAAGCAGGAACACCAGGATTTCCGCATGGAAGTGCGCGAATTCCTGCGGGACAACCTGCCCGAAGACATCCGCGACACCGCGCGCCGGATGTTCCACATCGACCCCGAACCGATGCGCCGCTGGCAACGCATCCTCTATGACAAGGGCTGGGCCGCGCCGGGCTGGCCGGTGGAATACGGCGGCACCGGCTGGTCCGCGATCCAGCGCTTCATCTTCGACGAGGAATATTGCGCGCTCGACGGGCCGCTGCCGCTGATGATGGGGCACGGGGTGCAGATCATCGGGCCGGTGCTCTACACCTACGGCACCGAGGCGCAGAAGGCGCAGTACCTGCCGCGCATCCTGAAGGGCGAAGACTTCTGGGCCCAGGGCTTTTCCGAGCCGGGCGCGGGGTCGGACCTTGCTTCGCTGCGCACCCGGGCGGTGCGGGACGGGGACGACTATGTCATCGACGGTCACAAGATCTGGACCAGCATGGCGCATCATTCGAACATGCTGTTCCTGCTGGCGCGGACCGATCCGGAGGTGAAGCCGCAGAAGGGCATTTCCTTCTTCGTCTTCCCGACCGACACGCCGGGGGTCACCGTGCGTCCGATCATCTCGATCGACCGGGGCCACAGCCTGAACGAGAGCTTCTACGACAACGTCCGCATCCCGGCCGACAGCCTGATCGGCGAGGAGGGGCAGGGCTGGACCTATGCCAAGTTCCTGCTGGGCCACGAGCGTTTCAACATCGCCGAGATCGCCCGGTCCAAGCAACGTATCCGCCGCCTCTGGCAGATCGCGCGCGCGATGCCGGCGGGCGAGGGGACGCTGGCCGACGACGCCGGGTTCCGGTCCCGGATGACGGCGCTGGAAATCGACATGGCGACGCTGGAACAGCTTGGCCTGCGGGTCGCGTGGGAAATGGACAGCGGTGTCCAGAACATGCAGTCCGCCAGCATCCTCAAGCTGCGCGGCAGCCGCCTGATCCAGGCGGTGACCGAGTTGAGCGTCGAGGCCATGGGCTATGCGGGCCTGGCCTACCATCCACAGCAGGACGGGTCGCAGATCTCTCCCCCCGCGCCGGAAGTGGCGCAGGGCAAGATGGAGGAGATGCTGTTCCTGCGTGCCGCCACGATCTACGGCGGGTCCTCCGAGACCCAGCTCAACATCCTTGCCAACCTGATCTACGCCGAGGTGTGACCGATGGATTTCTCCCTGAGCATGGAACAGGCGATGCTGCGCGACAGCCTGCAATCCTGGCTGGCCACCCATCACGATGCCGCCGCATGGAAGCGCCTGACGGCCGCCTGGCCGCCGGGGTCGGAGGCAAGCTGGCAGGGGCTGGCGGGGCTGGGTCTTCACGGCCTGCTGATCCCCGAGGATGACGGCGGGATCGGCATGGGGCCCCTGGATCTGCACATCGTGGCCGATACGCTGGGGCAGTTCCTTGTCGTCGATCCCTACCTGTCGACCGCCGTGCTGGGCGCGGACCTGGTGCGACGGCTGGCCGATGCCGAGCAGAAGGCGGCCCTGCTGCCCGCAATCGCGGGCGGAGAGCTGCGGCTGGCCGTGGCCCATGCCGAACACGCCGCGCGGTTCGATCCCTTCGGCGGCCGGACGCGTGCCGTGGCGGACGGTACGGGCCTGCGCCTGACCGGCGGCAAGATCGTCGTCATCGACGCGCCGCTGGCCGATCGCCTGCTGGTGCTGGCCTCGGAAGACGGAGCGCCCGTGCTGGCCCTGGTCGCACGTGACGCGCCCGGGATGTCGGTCAATGCCTACCGGCTGGTGGACGAGCGCAGCGGCGCGGATGTCGGTTTCGACGACACCCCGGCGCAGCGTGTCGGGGACGCGGGCGAGAGCTGTCGCGCGGCGGTCGGGGCCGCCTTCGATCTGGCCACCGTCTATGCCTGCGCCGAGGCGGTCGGCGCCATGCGCACCGCGCTGCGCCTGACGGTGGAGCACGTCAAGACCCGCCGCCAGTTCGGCACCGAGATCGGCAATTTCCAGGCCCTGCGCCACCGCATCGCCGAGATGAAAGGCGAACTGTCCGCCGCCGAGGCGATGTCGCTGGGCGCGGCCGCCGCGCTGGACGAGGCGCCTGAGGTCCGGATGCGCATGGTCTCTGCCGCCAAGGTGCAGTGCATCCAGTCGGCGCGCTACGTCGGGCGCAACGCGGTCCAGCTGCAGGGCGGGATGGGCATGAGCCAGGAATCCGCCGTCGGCCAGTATTTCAAGCGCCTGCTGGCCTTCGAGCCGATGTTCGGCGACCTGGGATATCACCAGACCCGCTTTGCGCGCCTGTCGGACCTGCGCGCCGCCTGAAACCCCCGGGCCGCCCGCGATCAGTCGTAGGGCGGTTCGTCCCACCAGGGGTAGTAGTCGGGCATGTCGGCTGACACCCGGTCGGTGAACGCCGCGTCGCGCTTTTCCAGGAAACTCGATACCCCTTCGCGGGCGTCGGCCATGCGGCCCCGGGCATAGACGCCCCGGCTGTCCAGCTTGTGCGCCTCCATCGGGTGGGCGGCGCCGGCCATCTTCCACAGCATCTGCCGGGTCAGCGCGACCGACACCGGGGCCGTCTGTGCCGCAAGGTCGCGGGCATAGTCCAGGGCGGCGTCCAGCACCTCGTCCGCCGGGTGGAGCGAGCGGACGAACCCGCGTTCCAGCGCCTCGGAGGCCGGGAAGACGCGCCCGCTCAGGCACCAGTCGAGCGCGGTCGGCAGGCCCACGATCCGTGTCAGGAACCAGGTCGAGGCGCCCTCGGGCACGATGCCGCGCCGGGTGAAGACGAAGCCGAAGCGCGTGTCGTCGGCCGCGAAACGGGCGTCCATCGCGGCCAGCATGGTGGAACCGACCCCGACCGCCGCGCCGTGCACGGCGGCGATCACCGGCTTGGGTGCGTCGAAAATCTTCAGCGTGATCAGCCCGGCGCCGTCCCGCACCTCGGGGTGGGCGTAGTCGATGGTTCCGTCCTGGCGCACCGGGCCGGTGCCGCCCGCGCCGTCGTAGTCGAAGGTGGCCGCCCCGGCGGACAGGTCGGCCCCGGCGCAGTACATCCGCCCCGCGCCGTGGAACAGGATCACCCGCACCGCGTCGTCGCCGATGGCCCGGTCCAGCGCGGCCAGGATGTCGTCGCGCATGGCGTTGTTCATCGCGTTCATCTTGTCGGGACGGTTCAGGCAGATGCGGGCGATGCCGTCCTCGATCTCGTAGGCGATGGTGGAAAAGGTCATGACGGGCTCCGCGCGGGCTGGGTTGACATGGCGGGGGTCCGGAAGATCCGAACCCCCGCAAGGTTCCCGGCCGGGCGGGAGGTCCCGACCAGGTATGGACTCCCGTTCAGCCGACCTGCCGGGCGGCGCCGGCCCAGTAGGGCTCGCGCAGCACGCGCTTGAGGATCTTGCCGTTGGCGTTGCGGGGCAGGGCGTCGTGGAAATCGACCGACTTGGGGCACTTGTAGCCGGCCAGCAGGGTGCGGCAATGCGCGATCACCTCGGCCTCGGTCAGGGTCGCGCCCGGGCGCAGGGTGACGCAGGCCTTGACCTCCTCGCCCCATTTCTCGGACGGGACGCCGATGGCGCCGGATTCCAGGATGTCGGGATGCTTGGCCAGCGCCTGCTCGATCTCGGCGGGATAGATGTTCTCTCCGCCCGAGATGATCATGTCCTTCAGCCGGTCGCGGATATAAAGATACCCTTCGGCACTCAGGTAACCCATGTCGCCGGTATAGTACCACCCGTCGACGATCGCCTCGGCCGAGGCTTCGGGCCGGTTGTGATAACCCGCCATGATGCAGGGCGTCCTCAGTGCGATCTCTCCGGTTTCGCCCTGCGGCAGTTCCTTTCGGTCGCCGTCGACGATGCGGATCTGCGTGTCCGATTGCGGCCGGCCGCAGGACTTCAGCAGCTCGGGCCGGCTTGCGTCGTGATCCTCGGGAAAGAGCGAGGTGCCGGCGGTCGAGCTTTCCGTCATGCCGAAAAGCTGGTGAAAGCCGCACCCCATCTCGTCCATCGCCTGTTCCAGCAGGGCGGCGGTGATCGGGGCGCCGCCGTAGTAGACGCACCGCAGCGAGGTGAAATGTGTCCTGTCGAAATCGGGATGGTTCAGGATCATCTGGATCACGGCGGGCACGAAACCGGCCTTGGTGATCCTCTGCCGGCGGCAGGCCTCGAAGATCAGGTCGGGATGCGGTTCGCGCGTGATGTAGGTGCCGCCGCCCGAGTAGATGCTGTAGAGCGCATAGCAGGTGCCCCCGGAATGGAAGAGGGGCAGCGGCACCAGGCTGATGTCGTCATGTCCCCATTCGCCCACGTCCCCCGCATCGACATGGGCGCCAAGCGCCATGACGTTGCGATTGGTCAGCATCGCGCCCTTGGGCCGGCCCGTCGTGCCCGAGGTATGGATCTGCAGCAGGATATCGTCCGGTTCGGGGCAGGAGGCCAGCGCCTGATCGGGCTGGTCTGCCATCCAGTCGTCGAAAGCCGGGCCGCCCTCGATCTCAGTACCGATGCCGATGATCCGCCGCACGCCGGGGCATTCGCGGCGGATGACCTCGGCCAGCGGGGCCATCTCGGCGGTGAGGAAGATCATGCGGATGTCGAAATCCATCAGCAGGTCCACGATCTCGGGCGGGGCAAGACGCCAGTTGATCGGTGCCAGCACGTGGCGCGAGATCGCGCAGCCGCCCAGGATGTCGAAGTAGCGCGAGTCGTTCTTGCCGATGAAGCTGATCCGCGCGCCGGGCTCCAGCCCCTCGGCCATCAAGCCCTGCGCCACCCGGTTCGCCCGGCGCAGGGACTGGGCAAAGCTCCAGGTCTCGTCCTCGAACCAGAAGGCCGTGCGCTCGCCCAGGGTGTCCGCATGGGCGGCCAGCATCGCCGCATAGGTCGGATAGGTCCGGTTGCGCGCCAAGGTGGTGCTGTCGGTTGCTGCTGTCACGTCGTCATCCCTCCCGATGCTCTTGAATCGCGGCGCGCCGCGTCAGAAGAAGTAGAGAAACACCAGATCCGCCACGATGGCCGGGCGCTCCTCGCCCTCGACCTCGATGGTGACGCGGGTGGTGGTCTTGTGGCCCTTGCCGGCCTCTTCGATGCCCACGATCTGCTGCGACAGGCGGATGCGCGTGCCCGAGCGGACCATGTTGAGAAAGCGCAGCTTTTCGATCCCGTAGTTCAGGATCTGCCTGGCGTTCGCGGTGAAGATCATCGGCTGCAGCTTTCCCAGCAGGGACAGCAGCAGGAACCCGTGCGCGATGGTCGTGCCCGCCGGGCTTTCGCGTTTCGCCCGCTCCACGTCGACGTGGATCCACTGCGTGTCGCCCGTGACCTCGGCGAAGCCGTCGATCATCTCCTGCGTGACGGTCAGCCAGTCCGACGGGCCTATGGTCTTGTCCTTCAGGTCGAGCAGGTCCTGCAGGGTATTCACTGTGATCATGTCTTGTGTCCTAGATTTCGCGCGGTGGTTTCACACGGTGGCGGGATCAGTTGAGAAACAGGTTGGGCAGCCACAGCACCGCCTGCGGAAAGGCGATCATCGCGGCGACCACGACCAGGTCCATGACGATGAACCAGCCCACGCCCTTGAAGATCGCGGTCAGCTTCACCTGGTCGCCGACCACGCCCTTCATGACGAAGACGTTCATCCCGATGGGGGGCGTGACCATGCCGATTTCCAGCAGCTTCACCAGCAGCAGGCCGAACCAGATCATGTCGTAGCCGCCGTTGGTCACGATCGGCAGGACGATGGGCAGGGTCAGCAGAAGCGCCCCGACGGGTTCCAGAAAGCAGCCGATCAGCAGATAGAGCACCACGATCAGCAGCAGGATCACGATGGCCTGGTCCGACACGCCCAGGATGGTGGCCGAGATCACCGTGCCCACGCCCGAGATGGCGAGGAACCGGGTGAACAGGCTGGCGCCGATGCCGATGACGATCAGCGCGCTGGTGGTCAGCAGGCATTCCAGCGCGGCGGCCTTGAACCTGGGCCAGGTCAGGGTGCGTTTGGCCAGCCCGACCAGGCAGGCGAAGAAAGCGCCAAGCGCCCCGGCCTCGGTCGCGGTGAAGACGCCGCCGAACAGGCCCGCGAAGACGCAGATCATCACCAGCAGGATCGGCCAGGTGTCCCCGAGCGCGGCAAAGCGGTCACGCCAGGAATAATCGCTGTGCACCGGGGGCGCGACCGTCGGGTCGATGGCCACGCGCAGCAGCACGACCAACACGTAGCCGATGGCGCTGATGATCCCGACGCCGAGGCCGGCAAGGAAGAGGTCCGGCACCGGCTGGCTGGCGATCACACCGTAGAGGATCAGCAGGATCGACGGCGGGATCAGCGCCCCGATCGTGCCGGCGATGGCGACGGTGCCGGTTGCCAGTTCGGGGTGGTAGTTGCTGCGCAGCATCTCGGGCACGGCGATCCGGCCCATGGCGGCGGTACAGGCCAGCGAGGACCCGGTGACGGCGGCAAAGACCGACGATCCCATGACCGCCGAGATCGCAAGCCCCCCGGGCAGCGCGCCCATCCAGACCCTGGCCGCCTGGAACAGTCCCTTGGTCAGCTGGGCGTGGTAGGCGACGTATCCCATCAGCAGGAACATCGGGATGGAACTGAGCACCCAGTTCGCCGTGAACTTGTAGGGCACGATCCCGATGGAGCCGTAGGCCCCGCGCCAGCCGATCAGCACCCAGAGGCCGCCGAACGACACGATGATGAGCGACAGCCCGATGGGAATGCGCATCGCCAGCAGGACGAACAGGATCCCGAGCGCCGAAAAGCCGATTTCGACGTTGCTCATGCCGCTTCTCCTGGGGCGGTGACCTCATCCACCTCGTCCAGGCTGGTATCCAGCCCCGAGGTCGCGCCGGTGACGCCGCAGGCCAGCTTGTAAAGCGCGACGATCGTCACCAGCGCACAGCCGAGCGGAACCACGAAATAGGCGGGCCAGATCGGGATGTCGGTGCTGCCCTGGGTGACGTAGGCCTTGATGTCGAACTTCTTCATGGCCTCGATCCAGTTGCGGTAGGTCAGGAAGCCGAAGACCACCACCGCCGCGAAGCTGGCCAGCACGTCCAGCCGTTTCTGCACGCCCTGCGGCAGCAGGTCGGCGACAAGCTCGACCGAGATGTTGCGGTTCTTCTCTTCGGTGAAGGCCAGAGAGAGGAAGCCGATGATGATCATGTGGTAGTTGATGATGATCTCGATCGTGCCCGGGAGCGGCTTGTTCAGCAGGTAGCGGGCAGCGACGTCGCAGGTGATGTGCAGCACCATGGCCAGCAGCAGCAGCGTGCCCACCATCGACAGCACCGAGATCACGCGAGAGATTATCCGGCCGAGCCTGGTCATTTAGCCTATCCAATATTGTCGTTCGAAAGGGGCTCCCGTCGCCGCGACGGCGGCGGGGGCCGCGGCTCACATGCCGTAGGTCTCGAAGTCGACCTTCGAGCCGACCTCCTGCCAGATCAGGTCGGCCAGCGCCTCGCCGCTGTCGATGCCGTCGACCAGGCCAGCCCACTTGCCGAAGATCTCCAGGAAGGCGTCGGCGGATTCCTGGGTGTTCTCGACGCCGTATTTTTCGGAATAGAGCTGGGTCACCGTGGCGATGTCGTTGCGGATCCAATCCATCGTCTTGTCATGCAGCGCCTGGTCGGCCTCGTGCACGTCGATCCCGGCGGCGATGGCCTTCTCGCGTGCGGCCGCGTTGTTGGCGCGGTACTCCCACGAGGTGATCGCCCCGCCATAGTTGGCGGCCTTCATGTAGCTTTCGCGTTCGCCCGCCGTCATCGACTGCCAGACGTCGCGGTTGATGTTGAACATGGCCGACCCGCCGAAGGCGCCGCCCGGCACGTCGGTCACGATCGAGGTGACCTCGTCCATCAGGCCCTGGTCCACCAGTTCGGTGAAACTGGCGATAGAGCAGTCGATGATGCCCTGGCTCATGCCCTCGTACATCTCGGCGAAGGGAAGGGAGACGGGCACCGCGCCGAAGGCTTCGACCCAGCGGTTCCAGTTGCCGCCCGGGGCGCGGATCTTCAGGCCCTTCAGGTCGGCTTCGGTGTTCACCTCGGGCTTGCAGAGCAGATTGTATTCCGTGGCCGAAGTCGAGGTGTAGACCTGGTTCTGCTCGGCGATCTCGGCGCGGCAGGCGTCGCAATGCATCACGATGTATTCGGTCAGCGCGCCGGTCCAGGCCAGCCCGCCCCGGTCGCCGGTCTGTTCCAGCGTCAGCACCATGTTCAGGTCGGCGATCAGGCTGGAATTGCGATATTCGGCCGGGAAGTAGGGGAACAGAACAAAGCCCGCATCCGCGATCCCGTCGCGCACGCCGCTGCTCATTTCGGCAAAACCCAGCAGCGACTGCGGGAAGACCTGCATCGTCATCTCGCCGTTGGTGATCTGGGACAGGTAGTCCGCCGCCGCGTTCGAGGCATTGGCCCCGGTGCTGTTCGGGCCGAATCCCGTGGCATAGCGCAGCTCGGCCGCCTGGGCCGTCGACCCGGCCGCAAGCACCAGCCCTAGGGCCGTCGCCGCTGCCAGTCGCAACTTGATAGTGTTCATGTTTTCCTCCCTGACCGGTGTGGTCTGTCCCCGACCGCCGCGCGCAATCGCTGTGTTTGCGACGGCTGTCGGATCAATTATTGAATGAGCGGATAATTTTTGTGTCCCCCCGCCGGGGCACAGGGCTGCGCAGGGAGGCACAGGTCGGGCGCCGGGATGGCTCCGGGCGCCCGCGCGATCACATGCCGTAGGTGGAATAGTCGACCTTGCTGCCGACCTCGTCCCAGATCAGATCCGACAGGGCCATCGCGCTGTCGACATCCTGGACCAGGCCGGTCCATTTCTCGAAGATGCCGAGAAAGGTCTCGATCGAGCCCGACGTGTTCGCAAGCCCGTATTTCTCGGCGTAGAGGGTGGCGATGCCGTCGATGTCCTGCTGCACCCAGGCGGCGGTTTCGTCCGCCAGGTCGCTGTCGGCCTCCTTGACGGTGATGCCGGCGGCCTCGGCCGCCGCGCGGCCCTTCAGGTTGTTCTCGTGATAGCCCCAGGACAGGTCCGCGCCGCCGAAGTTCGCGGCCCGCACGAAATGTCTGCGTTCGTCCTCGGACATCGCCGACCAGACGTCGAGATTGATGTTGAACATCGCCGATCCGCCGAAGCCGCCGCCGGGCACGTCGGTCAGCACCGTCTTGGTGACCTCGGTCAGGCCCATGTCGGTGATCTCGGTCATGCCCGAGATGGTGCAGTCGATGATCCCCTGGCTCATCGCCTCGAATGTCTCGGCCATGTTCAGCTGCACCGGCACGGCGCCGAAGGCCTCGGCCCAGCGACTCCAGTTGCCGCCGGGGGCGCGGATTTTCAGGCCCTGCAGATCGGCCTTGCCGTCGATCGTGGCATCGCAGATCAGCGCGTATTCGGTGCCCGAGGTCGAGGTATAGACCTGGTTCTGCGCCTTCATCTCGGCCTGGCAGGCGGGGCAGGCGAGCATCACGTATTCCGTCAGCGCGCCGGTCCAGGCCAGCCCGCCCCGGTCGCCGGTGCCCATCAGCGTGAACAGCATCGTCAGGTCGGCGATCATGGCGGTGTTGCGGAACTCGGCCGGGCTGTAGGGCACGAGCACAAAGCCCGCATCCGCCACCCCGTCACGCACGCCCGCCGACATCTCGCCAAAGCTCAGCAGCGACTGGACATAGGGCACCATGGTCATGGCGCCGCCCGAGACCTCGTTCAGGTATTCGGCGGTGCGCACGGCATTCTCGGCCCCGGTCGAACCGGGGGTGAAGCCGGTGGCATAGCGCAGGTCGGTCGCATGGGCCGCGCCGCCGGCAAGCAGCGCGCCGCCGAGGGCGATGGCCCTGTAGGTGTGTGAAAGCATCTGGTCCTCCCGTTGAAGCGGCCGTCGCGGGCCGCCTGCATGACTGGCGGCACGGTGACCCAGCGTCAAAGGCCGCAGGAGGATTTATTCACCGCGCGTTTAAATATCCCTGTCCCCCGATGAGGGACAGCCCCGCACGGCGGCTCAGGCCGGCGCGGTGCGCAGTTTCGCCTGGGGTGGCAGGCCGGGCAGGGGCTCCATCAGAACGACCTCGCCCCGGTCGAGCAGGGTCATCCCCAGTTCGGCCCGCTGCGCGTCATAGGCTGTGACCATCGGCGCGCCCAGGGTGAAGTCGCGCCAGCCGCGCCGCCAGGCGGCCTCGTTCTCCCAGTTCAGGAACATCACGACGGCGGGCATGTCCGGCCCGCTCAGCAGGTCGCAGACCCCCATCACGCCGGCGCCGGCCGCCTGCACGTGCGGCAGCCAGGTGTCGGCGAGAAAGGCGTTGACCTCTCCGGTCCGGCCGATGGCCGTCTTGTGCACGACGAGTTGGTGCAGGCTTTCCGGCCCGGTGAACGACGGCCCGTCGGGGCACAGCGCCGCGTTCGGCTTGAGGAACTGCAGCCGGTTCTCCTGGATCATCTCGAATCCGTCGTTGGTCTCGGACCGGATGCGCGCCCATTCCGGATCGGCGTAAAAGGATCCCCAGGCGGCGTCCCGCTCGGCGTGGTCCGTCCATTCCATGATGTAGCAGAACATCGGATAGCGCGGCCCCGCCAGCGCATCCCACCGTCCGGCCACGGTGACTCCGTGCCGGGCCAGCAGGGGCGGCAGGTGATCGTGCATGCGGCGGTGATTGTGAATCGTGCGACCCCGGTCCACCAGGTACTGGCGCAGTTCGTAAAGCATCGGGCGGCCTTTCCTTCCGTGACCTGGCCGTTATCCTCTGCCGGGGGCCGGACCGGCGTAACCCGTCTGGGGACATACCGTGCCGGGCCACGTCACCAGACTGATATCCAAGCGATCCCGGAGCAAGGAGCAGGTGACGGCATGGCATTGCCCGAAGCCGAAGCAGGCGCGCCGCCACAGGCCGGCCATGTCATCGTGTTCCTGGCGATGGCGGCCTTTGCGGCGGCGGCGACCAACCGCGTGATGGACGCGATCCTGCCGCAGATGGCGCTGGAATTCGGCACGACCATCGGATCGGTCGCCTTTGTCGCCACGGCCTATGCGGTGGCCTACGGCGCGTTCCAGGTCGTCTTTGGCCCGCTGGGCGACCGGTTCGGGGCCTTCCGCGTGATCCTCTGGGCCTGCATGGCGTCGAGCGTCGCGACGCTGGCCTGTGCGCTGAGCGGAACGCTCCACGGCATCGCGGTGGCGCGGTTCCTGTCCGGGGTCTCGGCGGCCGCCATCGTGCCGCTGTCGCTGGCCTGGGTCGGCCACGCCATCCCCCACGAGGACCGCCAGCCGGTGCTGGCCCGCTTCATGTCCAGCCAGATCCTGGGCCTTCTGGCCGGGCAGATCGGTGGCGGCGTGATGGGAGAGATGTTCGGCTGGCGCAGCACCTTTCTGCTGCTGGCGGCCGTCTATGTCATCGCCATTGCCGGGCTGATGACCGCGCGCCGGCGCGGTGCGGCCGACATGGGCAGCGGCCCGGGCGGCGACCGCGCGGTGCGCCGGGCATTGCGCAGCTATCGCCGGCTTCTGGGCGATCCGGTGGTCCGTTTCGTGCTGTTCGCCGTCTCGCTCGAGGCCCTGGCGATGTTCGGCGCATTCACCTATGTGGGCGCCGCGCTGAACGTCCGGTTCGGGTTCGATTTCGCCACGGTGGGCGCCTATCTCGCCACGTTCTGCATCGGCGGGCTGGTCTATGTCAGCCAGTCGCGGCGGCTCTACGCGTTGCTGGGCAACCGCAGGCTGCCATTCGTCGGAACCCTGATCGTGGCCGCCTGTTACCTGGGGCTGGCGGTGAATACCGTCGGATGGGTCACGGCGCCGCTGATCGCGTTGCTGGGGCTGGGGTTCTACATGCTGCACAACACGATGCAGACCATGGCGACCGAGATGGCGCCCGACATGCGCGGTTCGGCCATGGCGATCTTTGCCACCTGCTATTTCCTGGCCCAGGCCATCGGCGTGCAGGTTGGTGGCCAGATGATCGACCGGGCGGGCTTTGGCCTGCTGTTCGCGGTGGCGGCGGTATTGCTGGTGGCGCTTGGCGCGCTGTTGCTGGTCGCGATGCCCCGGCAACTGAGAACCCGGGCCGGCACTGCCGGAAAGGCCGCGTGATGGGCGAGATGCGCGACCGCGCGGGCCTGCCGCCATCCCCCTGCCGCCGCATCTGCCGGCAGAACCCCGAGGCCGGGTTCTGCGAGGGCTGCGGTCGCACGGTGCGCGAGGTCTTCACCTGGAACGCCATGTCCGATGCCGACCGCGCCCGTCTGATGGCCGAGCTTCCGGCGCGGCTGGCACGGCTTTCGCAGGGCTGACGGCGCGACGGTATCGCCGGCCCGCGGCTGTCCGCATCGCGCCATCTTCCGACCACGGGTGCCGACGAGCCGCCTGCGACCCGACGCCCGTTCCCGGCGTCGGGCAGGCTGCGGCACCTGCCGACCGACCGGCCAGTGGCCACGTCCGCAAAGCCATTTTGTGTCACGCGCCGCTCATTCGGACACTTGTCCCCCGGAGCGGTTACGCCTGCCCGTGCCGGCCATGAGATAGGGTCGGACAGGCCCAGAGCGCGAGGGCAGGACTGACCCGGGGAGGAACGTATGCTGGCTCAGCAATTGCTGAACGGAGTGGTGGTGGGAAGTGTCTACGGGCTTTTCGCGCTCGGCTTCACGCTCCTGTTCGGGGTCAATCACATCATGAACATGGCGCATGGGGCGGTCTTCATGTGGGGGGCCTTTGCCGGTCTCTTCGCGGCCACCATGCTCGACCTGCCCTTCATCGCCGCGCTGGCCATCGGCGCGCTGGCGGGCGGGCTGTTGTCGGTGCTGCTGGACTGGGTCGCCTTCCGGCCCCTGCGAAAACGCAAGGCGCCCGAATTCTCGGCCATCGTGTCGTCGATCGGGGCGAACCTGATCCTGCTGTCGCTGGCGCAGCAGATGACCGCGACACGGGTCATGCGCTTTCCCTTCGACACCTTCCCCATCCGCATCTACGAGGTCTTCGGCCTCAGGGTGCAGCTTCTGCAACTGGTCATCATCGGGATCGTCATCCTGATGGTCGTGGGGCTGGTCTGGTACCTGCAGCGCACCAGCGCCGGGCGGCAGATCCGCACAGTGGCCTATTCCGAAAGCACGTCGCGCCTGCTGGGGATCAATCCGTTTTCCGTCAACTTCCAGGTCTTCTTCCTGTCGGGAGCGCTGGCGGGCGTCGCCGGGGTGCTGATCGGCCTGGTCTTCAACTCGGTGCATTTCATGATGGGCGAGCCGCTCTTGCTCAGGGCCTTCGTGGTCATCATCCTGGGCGGGCTGGGCAGCATACCCGGCGCTCTGGTCGCGGGGCTGCTGATCGGCATCGTGCAGGTTCTGACGGTGTCCTACCTCTCGGCCGGATTGGCCGATGTGGTGGTCTTTTCGCTGCTGTTCCTGGTGTTGCTGGCCCGGCCGACCGGACTCTTCGGCAGCGTGCATGGCGGCGCGGCGCGGGTGGCACGGCAATGAGCAGTCTCGCCGGATATGAACCGCTCTTCGAGCTGGCGTTGCTGAACATGGTTCTTGCCTTCAGCCAGTACATTCCGCTGCGCGCGGGGGTCTTTTCGCTTGGCAGTGCGGCCTTCGCCGCCGTCGGCGCCTATGCTGCGGCGATCCTGGCGACCCGGTACGGCGTACCGCCGGTGGTCTGCGTGGTCATCGCCGTGGTGGCGGGCGGCATCTTCGGCGCGTTGGCCGCCGTGCCGCTGGCCCGCCTGCGTGGCGTGTTCCAGGCGCTGGCGACGCTGGCGCTGGTGCAGATCGTGCTGTCGACGGCGCTGAACTGGACCGCCCTGACCGACGGGGCGCTTGGCATCAACTCGATCCCCAAGGCGGTGCACCTGACCGAGGCGGCCATCGCCGTGGTCTTCGTGGGTTATGTCCTGCACGTGATCGGCCTGTCGGCCATCGGGCGCGGCTTCGACATCATCCGCGAGGACGAGACGGTGGCGGTGTCCCTGGGCTATTCGGTCCGCAAGCACCACATGATCGCATTTGTGCTGTCAGGGGCCATCGCGGGGCTGGGCGGGGCGATGCACGCGTTTTCCAGCTATTCGATCACGCCGAACGAATTCGGCTTCCACATGGTGGTGATGCTGCTGGCCATGGTGGTTCTGGGCGGGCGCGTGTCGGTCTTTGGCCCGGTCGTCGGGGCGATCATCCTGACCGGCCTGCCCGAGCTGCTGCGCGGGTTCCAGGACTACCGCTCGGTGGTGCAGGGGGCGCTGCTGATGGCCTCGATCACCTTCCTGCCGAGCGGCGTGGTGGACACGACGCGGGGCTGGCTGCGCCGCCGCGCCCTGACGCGCGGGCAGGCCGGGGCCGATGCGGCGGAGGTCACGTCATGAGCATGCTGGCGCTACAGGGTGTCGGCCGGGATTTCGGCGGCCTTCCGGCGGTCGACAGCCTGAACATGAGCGCCGAACGCGGCCGGATCACCGGGCTGATCGGACCGAACGGCGCGGGCAAGACCACGGTCGTCAACATGATCGCCGGCCTGCTGAAGCTGTCGCGCGGGCAGGTCCTGCTGGATGGCGAGGACGTGAGCACCCGCGAGGCGCAGGAGCTGTCGCGCATGGGCATCGCGCGGACCTTCCAGAACATCCGGCTGGTGCGCGATGCCAGCGTCCGCGACAACGTGCTGGCCGGGTTCCACCTGCACGAGAAGACCTCGACGCTGGCGAACCTGCTGGGCCTGCCTTCGGCCTTTCGCGAACGCCGCGCCCTGCTGGCACGGACGGACGAGCTGCTGGACAGGTTCGGCATGACCGCGATGGCCGACTGGCCCGCCGGGTCACTGTCCTACGGCCACCAGCGGCGGATCGAGATGATGCGCGCGCTGGCGACGGAACCCAGGCTGCTGCTGCTGGACGAGCCGGTCGCGGGCATGAACGACGCCGAGGCCTACAAGCTGGCGGCCATCTTCCGCGAGGTGGCCGACGACGGCGTGGCCATCCTGCTGATCGAGCACAACATGCGGTTCGTGCGGCGGCTCTGCGATCATGTCTGCGTGCTGGCTTCGGGCCGGCTGATCGCCGAGGGCGACGCGGAAAGCGTGATCAACGATCCACGCGTCATCGAATCCTACCTCGGGAGCTGAAGCATGCTGGATGTCTCGGGCCTGAACGTTTCCTACAGCGGGATCCGCGCCTTGCAGGACGTGTCGCTGACCGTGGGCCAGGGCGAGATCTTTGCTCTGATCGGACCAAATGGCGCGGGCAAGTCCACCCTGCTGAACACCCTCAGCGGGATCGTCCCGGCCCAGGCCGGACAGGCGACCTTCGAGGGGCAGAACCTGCTGGGCATGCCCGCGCACCGGATCGCCAGGGCCGGGCTGATCCAGGTGCCCGAGGGGCGTCAGGTCATCGCGCCGCTGACCGTGCGCGAAAACCTCGAGCTCGGCCGCATCGCCAGCAGCGGGCGGGGCGGGTCCGAACTGGACCACGTGCACGACCTGTTCCCAGTGCTTGCCGAGCGGCGGAACCAGCTGGCCGGGTCGCTTTCGGGCGGGCAGCAGCAGATGCTGGCCATCGGCCGGGCGTTGATGGGCGCCCCCCGTATCCTGGTGCTGGACGAGCCGAGCCTGGGCCTGGCCCCGGTCATTGTGCGCGAGGTCTTTGACGCCCTCCTGCGCCTGAACCGCGAGGGGCTGACCATCCTGCTGATCGAACAGAACGCGAAACTGGCGCTCGAGACGGCGCGGCACGCGGCGATCCTGGAACAGGGGCGCGTCGTGATGCGGGGCGTGGCGGCCGATCTCGCCCACGATCCGCTGGTCGTCGACCATTACCTGGGCCGGGCCGAAGACCCGGTCTGATGCAATCGGTTCAACCGGACACCGGCGAACCACGCGAAATCCGGACAAAAGGGAGGAAAGAATGAAACCCCTCAAGACCCTCAAGTTCGCCTCGGTGGCGATCCTTCTGGCCGGGGCCACCATGTCCCAGGCCGAAACCTACAAGGTCGGCGTCATCAACGCGCTGACCGGCACCTACGCCTTTGGCGGGGTGCCGATCCAGAACGCCATGAAACTGGCCATCCAGCACGCCAACGAAAGCGGCGAGCTGGGTGACGTCACGCTGGAGGTGGTCGAAGGAGACTCGGCCAGCGACAAGGGCCAGACCATCACGCTGGTCAGCCGGCTGGCACAGAATGACGACCTGCTGATCATCCTCGGGCCGACCACCAGCCTGGAAGGTACGGCCGGCGCGCCGGTCGCGAACGAGCAAAAGGTCGCGTTGTTCGGCATCGGCTCGTCGCGCGGCATCGTCGAGGCCGGGCCGTGGTCGTTCAAGGTGCAGCAGGTCGGCGACGACATGCTGGGCGAGCTGTCCGCCTATGTGGCAGGCAAGACCGACATCAAGAAGGTCGCGGTGATCTTCGACCGGTCGAACGATGGCTTCGTCAGCCAGAAGAACGCCTTCATCAAGGGGCTCGACGGCACCGATGTGGACGTCGTGTCCGAGGACGGGATCCTGTCGTCGGACACCGACTTCCTGGCGATCGCGACCCGTCTGGCCAGCTCGGACATCGACGCCTTCTTCGTCGCCGCCCCGGCCGAGGTCGGCGGCAACGTGGTTGTTCAGCTGCGTCAGGCGGGCCTGCCGATGAACGTGCCGCTGGTCGGCCCGTCGTCCTTTGCCACGCCCGCCTTCATCGACACTGCCGGCGGCGCGGCCGAGGGCTCTATCGTGATCGCGGACTATTTCCTGAAGGCCGAGACAGAGGGCAACGCAGACTTCGTCACCGCATATCAAGAGGCCTATGGCGAGTTGCCGGACAACTGGGCGGCCATGGGCTATGCGCTGGCCGACCTGGCGGTCGAAGCCATCAAGCGGGCCGGGCCGGAGCCCACGCGCGCGAAGGTGCGCGAGGCGCTGGCCGGTCTGCGCGACGTGCCGACCATCCTGGGCAACGGAACCTGGACAATGGACGACGACGACTTCGACCCGCATTACGGCGCCGCAATCCTGGTGGTGAAGGATGGCGACCTGATGCTCGCGCCGGAATGATCCGGACACTGTCCCATGCGCGTCCGCCCCGGCGGGCGCGCATCCTCTGCCGCGCAGGAGGCATCACGTCATGAGCGATCTCGCCAGGGTCTGGGACCTGCCGCCAGCGGAATGCCCGGCGGGCAGCATCGGTCACGACTGGGACCCGTTCGACAGCCTGCGCATGCACGAGGTGCTGGGCAGGGCCCGGGCGACCGAGCCGGTGTTCTACGCCCCCGCGATCGACGCCTGGGTCGTCACCCGGCATGCCGACGTCCTGTCGATCCTGCAGGACCCCGCGACCTTTTCGGCCGGCAACGCCAACACACCGATCACCCCGCTGCCGCCCGAGGCGCTCGACCTCCTGTCCGGGGGCGGCTATGCGCTTGAGGGCATCCAGGTCAACTGCGACCCGCCCCGGCATACGCGGATCCGCACCTACGCCGCGCAGGCGATGAACATGCACCGCCTGATGGCGTTGGAGCCCGAGGTGCGCAGGCTGGCCCGCGCCGCAATCGACGGAATCTGCGGCCAGGCAGAGGTCGACCTGCTGCGCGCGATGACCTGGGAACTGCCCGCGCGGGTGATCTTTCGCCTGCTCGACATTCCCGACGCCGATGCCGCGCGGGTCAAGGGCTGGGCCACCGACCGGCTGATGCTCGGCTTTTCCAGAACCGGGGCCGCGGCCCAGATGGCCGCCGCGCGCAACCTGCTGGAATTCTGGCACTACGTGGTGGCGCTGGTGCAGGCCCGCGTCGACCGCCCGGGCGACGATTTCATCAGCGCCCTGCTGCAGCTGCGCGATGGCGACGACAGCCGCCTGACGATGAACGAGATCAATTCGGCCACCTTCGGGCTGCTCTTCGCCGGGCACGAGACGACGACCAGCCAGTCGACCAGCACGGTTCACGCGCTCCTGTCGGAGCCCGGCCTCTGGCAGGCGCTGGTGGCGGATCCCGCGCTGATCCCGGCGGCGGTCGAGGAAGGATTGCGGATGTACGGCGCGGTGGCCAACTGGCGCCGGCGGGTGCTGCGCGACGTGAAACCTGGCGGGATCGACATCCCTGCCGGTTCGCAGATCGTCGTCAGTTTTGCCGCCGCCAACCGCGATCCCGAGGTCTTCGACGACCCCGATGCCTTCCGCCTGGACCGGCGCAACGGGCGCAGGCACCTGACGTTCGGCAATGGCATCCACGTCTGCCTGGGCGCGTCTCTCGCGCGGCTGGAGGTGCGGGTCATGCTGGAAGAGCTGACCGCCGCATTCCCCGCCATGCGGCTGGCCGCGCCGGGGCCGATGACTTTCCACCCCGCCTTTGCCTTTCGCGCCCCGACCGGGCTGCGCGTCAGGCCGCAGGGCTGACCCAACCGACACCCGACGGAGTACCCGATGTTCAAAGGGCGATACAGTCCCCCGCAACGCCAGATCGTCCTTTACGGCGATCCGCTGGAAGAGATGCTGCCCCGCGCGCTGAGCGAGCTCTGGGCCCGGCAGACCGTGCTGGTCTCGGCCGCCTCGGTCGCGGGCGAGGGGGCGGCGGGTGGACGCTGCAGCGCGATCCTAGGCGATGGCTGCACCGACCGGCTGATGGACATCCGCCGCGATGCCCCCGCCGCCGACGTGCTGCGCATCGCCACCGCCCTGCGTCACAAGGGGACCGAGGCGATGGTCGCCGTCGGCGGCGGCTCGGTGGCCGAGGCCGCCAAGGCCGCCCGCATCCTGCTGACCAACAACGTCGCCGGGCAGGACGACCTGCCGCGGCTCGAGACCTCGACCACCACCGCCTCTCCGCGGCCCTACATGATCTCGGTCCCGACAACGCTTTCGGGGGCGGAATACACCCCCGCCGCCGGCTTTGCCCTGCCGGGCGGCGGGCGGCAGATCGTGCGGCACAGCGACCTGGCGGCGGATATCGTCTGCCTCGACCCGACGGCGACGCTGGAAACGCCCGACGCGCTGTGGTTCGCCTCGGGGCTGCGCGCGGTGGATCACGCGATCGAGACATGGTGCGCCTCGGCCGGGGCGATGCCGCTGGCCGATGCCGATGCGCTGCAGGGGCTGCGCCTGCTGACCGCGGGGCTGCGTGCCGTCCGGCGCGACCGCACGGATCTGGAGGCGCGGCAGGCCTGCCAGCTTGGCGCGTGGCTGGCGATCCGGGGGGCGGCCATGGGCGTGCCGCACGGGCCCAGCCATGCCATCGGGCGGCCGGTGATCCGCGACAGCGGGCTGCCGCAGGGCGTCGTCTCGGCCATCCTGCTGCCGCATGTGCTGCGCCATACCGGGGCCGAGGCCGCCGCCTTGCACGCGCCGCTGGCCGATGCCATGGGCGCGCCGGGCGGATCGCTGGGCGATGCCGTGGCCGCGCTGGCGCAGGACCTGGGCCTGCCCGCGACGCTTGGCGCCGCCGGGGCCGATACCTCGGCGCTGGAGGCCGCCGCGCGGGAGGTCATGACCGCGCCCGAACTGCAGACCGGCGGGCGGGCCTTTCCCGACGCCGCGTCGGTGCTGGCGGTGCTGCGCGCGGCGGCCTGAGGGGTCAGAGCACCTCGAATATCTCGTAGATCGGCCCTTGGGCGGTACGGCTGCCGGTGCCGACGGCCAGCAGGTCGTTCAGCCGGAGCAGGCGCGGGGCGGCGGTCTCGAACTGGACGATGGTACGGAAATAATCCTCGTCCGCGCCGACCGCCTCGTTCCGCTTGTAGCGCGCCATGACCTCGGGCGGGCCGTTGCGGCGACCGATATAGGTCATGTAGATCAGCTCTCCGCCGTCGGTTTCCAGCACCAGCCGCACGTCCAGGTGATAGGCCCCGTCGGACCGGATGGTCAGGAAATCCCCGCCGCCGGGCCTGATGCGGCCGCGCAGGTCGTGCCCCTCGAAGGTGCCGCCGCTGACGGTCACGATCCGCCGCTCATATCCCTGTGGCACGGCGCCCAGGTGGCTGGTGCTGTCCACGTCGCAGCGCATCGTCAGCAGGTGCCGCGTGTCGATCCGGGCCATGATGGTGTTCCTCCGCATTCTCCTGGCCGATCATCCGCCCGGACCGCCGCGCACCGGGTCCCCGAGGCCGGGGACAGGGCAAGCACCCGGATCGCCGTAGCGTCCTGGCCAAAGGCTCAGATCATCAGCGGAAGGACGCCCGAGAATGCAGAACTATGGATTGAAGGACCGGGTCATCGCCATCACCGGCGGCGCGTCGGGGATCGGCCGGTCGGCCGCGCTGGCAGCGGCCAAGGACGGCGCAAAGGTCGCCGTGCTGGACATCAACCAGGACAATATCGACAAGACGGTCGAAGAGCTGAAGGGCTTTGGCGTCGCGGCGCAGGGCTATGCGCTCGATGTGCGGGACGAGGCCGCGATGGCCCGCACCGCCGACGCGGTCGAGGCCGACCTGGGCCCGGTGCACGGGCTCTTCAGCTCGGCGGGCATCTCGCGCACCTCGCCGGCCGAGACGCTGGCGGTGGCTGACCTGGACGATGTGCTCGACATCAACGTGAACGGGGTCTTCCTGGCGGCACGGGAATTCGCGCGTCACATGATCGCGCGGGGCGCCGGCAGCATCGTCAATGTCGGCTCGATCGACGGGCTGGGCGGGCATCCGGGGCGGCTGCACTATGTGTCGTCCAAGCATGCGGTCGCGGGCATGACCAAGTCGCTGGCGCTGGAGTGGGGCCGCTACGGCATCCGCGTGAACGCCATCATGCCGGGTTTCGTCGACACGCCGCTGCTGCGCGCCAACATGCCCCAGAAGTACATCGACCGCGTGGTCTTCGACCGCACGCCATTGGGCCGGATGGCCCAGTCGGACGAGATCGGGGCCGTGGCGCTGATGCTGATGAGCGATGCCGCCAGCTACATGAGCGGGGCCATCGTGCCGGTCGACGGCGGTATGACAGCCGGCTTCCTGACGCGCGGGCAGGGCGGGGACTATGCCAGCAAGACCCTGCTGTCGCAGGGCGTCTATACCGAATGACGCGGGACGGGATCCTGGACGGCCCGCGCGTTCCGGCAGAGGACGACATCGCGCTGCGCACCCTGATCGCGCGCTACGCCCATGCCGCCGATGCCGGAGAGCTCGACCGGTTTGTCGCGCTCTTCACCGAAGACGGAAGCTGGACGCGCGAGAACTCTCCACCCGCCAGCCAGGGCGGGTCGGGCCTGCCGCAGGAGACCAAGCGCGGGCCCGAGGCGCTGCGCCAGATGATCCAGTCCTCGATCATCGACAGCTTCAACCGGCGGTTCCGGCACCAGATGACGGATATCGTGATCACCGCCGGGGCGGATGACGAAACGGCCCACGGGATCAGCCGTGCGCTGATCACCGACTGGCGCGAAGGCGCCGGCCGGGTGGCGATGATGGGACATTATACCTGGGGCTTCCGCCGGGTGGCGGGCGACTGGCGTATCGCCAGTGCCAGTGTCCGCGTCCTGCCGGATTAGGCGCCGGGGTCAGATCCGCCCGAGGTTCGCCTCGGGCTCCCATCCCGGCAGGGGGCGCATCAGGTGCACCGCGCTGCCGCGCAGCAGCGTCGTGCCGCGTGCCCGGCGTCCGGCGTCGTGGCGCCGGGCGACATCCGGATCGCTCTGCAGCGCGACAGTGGCCGCCCGCCAGCTTTCCGCGTCGGGCCAGGCCGTCAGGGTGACCGCCTGGTTCATGCGCGATCCGTACCAGGTGGCGAAACTGCCCAGCACGTGCCCGCCCCGCGCCTGCAGGTAGGGCAGGTCGGTCCCGGTCAGCGCCGCGTGCCCGAGCCCGGGATTGTCGTTGTCGAGGTCGTGCAGCGCAAGTTCGTGCACCCCGCCCTGCGGGCCGGTGCGGTCGGGATCGGCCAGCCCGTCCCAGCCCGGCCCGGGCCGCAGGATCAGCACATGCGTCCGTCTGAGCCGGGGGCCGTCGGCGAAATTCGCGGCGGTGCGCTCGGACCAGAGCCGGTCGCCGTAGAAGGCGGTCCAGCAGCGCATCCGCTCGTCCAGCGAGCGCCACGGGATCAGGTAGGCATAGAGCGGGGCCATGGGGCCGGTGTGGCTTTGCCAGATGGCCAGAGGGCGCGGGATGCCATGCAGGCGGAACTGCGGGATCGCCGTTTCCTCCATCAGCGGCAGGAACCCGTCCATGCGGCCCGGCAGCATCTCGTAGAGCCGCAGCTCGTAATAGGCATCGATGGTGACGGGCGGGGCGAGATCGGCGGTCATGTCGTGGCCCCCAGGTTGGTGTGCGGCATGTTCCATGCCATCGGTTGCAACAGGTACTGGTCCATCCGGTCGTAGATGACGCCGCCGCGCGCCGCGATCTCGGCCGCGCGCTGCGCCACCACATCCGGGTGCCGGTCCAGCGCCTCGGCGGCCTGCATCTGCGTCCGGATGTCCGGCCAGGCCAGCAGACACGCCAGGCGCGGGCGGTCTGCGCCCAGCACCATGCCGAACAGGCCCAGGACCCGGGCGCCCAGCGACATGGCGGCGGGCAGATCGACAGCGCCCAGCACGCGCTGCGCCTCGGGCTGGGTGCCGGTGTCCAGGTCGTAGACCCGCAGTTCGTGCACCCCCGGCACCGGCGCCGCGGGGGCCGGGTCGCGCAGTGCGGCCCATTCGGGCAGTGCGGTATAGATCGTCGTCTCGATATCGTTGACCAGCGTGTGCCCGCCCGTCAGCTCGGCCCGCCGCGCGGACCAGAGCGGATCGGTCCAGAACCGGGGCAGGTGCGCGTCGCGCTGATCGAGGCTGTCCCAGGGCACCACGTAGAGGAACCCGGGCCGGTTGCGCCCGGTCAGCGTGATCCAGGACCCGACCGGGCGCGGCACGCCGTAGCGATCCCACAGGCTGTGCGCCGCACCGTCCGGCGCGCCGTCGACCGCGACGCTGCGCACCAGCGCCATCTCGTCGGGCAGGCGGCCGGGGGCGACGGCGTAGAAACGGAATTCATAGTACATGCGGCGGGATCCCCGGCTGGCGGTTTCCCGGACCATCACCCGGACAGGCGTCCGGGTATTCCCCAGACAGGGGGACACCGGGCCAAGGCTCCGGGTGATACCGCTGGTGCAAATCCCACGCGTGCCACGGCGCGCAGGTAGCAGCGAGGTAGGCCCGGCATGTCACAAGCCGTCATGGAAAGCGATCGGAACCAGGCGCCGGTTCTGGATATCGACCCTTACGACACCGAGGTTCTGCGCAGCCCCTACGCCTTTCAGGAACGCCTGCGCGAGGCCGGTCCGATCGCGCTGATCCCCAAGTACGACGTCTATGCCGTCGGCCGGTACGAGGAATGCGCCACGGTGCTGAAGGATCACGAGGCCTTCACCGCCAAGGGCGGCATCGGCATCCAGGACATCCGCCAGCCCGGCGATTTCCGCGTGCCGAACCGGATGCTGGAAAACGATCCCCCGGGTCATACCGAAATCCGCAGCGTGCTGAACCGCTATCTCTCGCCGATTGCCATCCGCAAGATGAAGGAAAAGTTCGAGGAACGCGCCGCCGTGCTGGCGGACGAGCTGGTCGAAAAGGGCGAGGTCGACGGGGTCGCGGATATCGCCGAAACCTATATCCTCGATGTCTTCCCCGACGCGGTCGGCATCGATCTTCCGCGGCCGAACATCCTGGCCATCGGCGAGATGCGGTTCAACCAGTCCGGTCCACAGAACGAACTGTACGAACAGGCGATGCAGAAGGCGCAGCCCTACCTCGACTGGTTCGAGCACAGTTGCCAGCGCGAAGGGGTCCGGCCGGAGTCCATTGCCCACGCCCTGTTCGAGGCCGAGGATCGCGGCGAATTCCCCGAGGCGGGGCTGGCGTCGAACATGACCCGTTCCCTGGTCGGCGGCGGCGCGGATTCCACCATGGCCGGTGTCGGGCATTCGCTCTGCAAGCTGGCCGAAAACCCCGGGCAGTACGACCTGATCCACGCCGACCCGAAAAAGGCGGGCCTCGCCTTCGAAGAGGCGCTGCGGCTCGAACCGTCGTTCCACGTCTCCTACCGGACGACCTATGGCGAGGTCGAGCTGTCCGGCGTCAAGCTGCGCCCCGACACCAAGGTCGGCGTCTACTTCGGCGCCGCCAACCGCGACCCCCGCAAGTTCGAGAACCCGGACGATTTCATCATCGAGCGCCGCTCGGCCGGGACCCACCTGGGCTTTGGCATCGGGGCGCATATCTGCATCGGCCAGATGATCGCCCGGGCCGAGGCCGCCGCCATCCTGGGCGCGCTTGCCCGGCGGGTGAAGCGGATCGAGCTGGCCGGAGAACCCGTTTACAAGCCGATCAACCAGATGCGTATGTTGCAGAACCTGCCGCTCCGTCTTGTCGCGGCATGAATTGACCCCGGGATCATCCGCCCGGGGAGGGAGGCCAAGCCAATGACATCCGGTTCGACCATGACAGCCCCGCCGGCGCTGGACATCGACCCGTTCACGCCCGGGAACCTCTGCGCCCCCGAGGCGGTACAGGAGGCGATCCGCGAAACCGCGCCGGTGGTCTACCTGACCCGCTACGAGATGTACGCGGTCGGGCGCTACGACCTCGTCCAGACCGCGCTGTCGGATTATGCCCGGTTCACCAGCACGGGTGGGATCGGCATGTCGGACATCCGCAAGCCCGGCGCCTGGCGCACCCCGAGCCCCATCGCCGAGATCGACCCGCCCGAGCACCGCAACGTGCGCAAGACGCTCCAGAAGGTCCTGTCGCCGATCATCATCCGCCAGTGGCGCGAGGATTTCACCCGGGTTGCCGAGGCGCAGGCGGACGCGATCATTGCCAGTGGCTCGGTCGAGGCGATGAAGGACATCGTGGAGCCCTTCATATTGAAGGTCTTTCCCGACGCGCTCGGCATCGACATGCCGCGCGAAGCCTTTCCGCTGATCGGCGAGATGAACTTCAACCAGATCGGCCCCTACAACGATCTGACGCGCAAGTCCGTCGAGGCCGCTGGTCCGCACCTTGAGAACTACGAACAGTATTTCTCGCGCGAGAGCATGGTGAAGGGCGGGTTCGGAGAAAAGATCTATGCCGCCGAGGACGACGGCGGGTTCCCCGAGGGCACCGCCGGTGTGCAGGTGCGCTCGTTCCTCAGGGCCGGGACCGATACCACCATCGCGGGGATCGGGCACACGCTCTACCGCCTGGCGCAGAACCCCGAGCAATGGGCGAAGCTGAAGGAGAACCCCGCCAAGGCCAAGGCGGCCTTTGACGAAGCGATCCGCCTCGACAGCCCCTCGCAGCTGATCCACCGCACCACGGTCGCGGACATCGAGGTCGAAGGGCTGGCCCTGAAGGGCGACGTCAAGGTCGGCTGCTTCATCGGGGCCGCCAACCTGGACCCGCGCAGGTTCCCCGACCCGACCGCCTATGACATAGACCGGGGCAGCACCGGCGTGCACCTCGCGCTCGGGGCCGGGTCGCACATCTGTATCGGCCAGAACATCGCCCGGCTCGAGGCCGAGATCCTGCTGCAGGCGCTGGTGTCGCGGCTGTCCCGGATCGAGCTGGACGGCGAGGCCACCTACAGACCGATCAACACGCTCAGGACGTTGGACCGGCTGCCGCTGCGGCTGGTCGCCTGACATCCAACCCCAGAAGGAGAATGAATGCCAAAGGTTACCCTGATCAATCCGGACGACTCGCGGATCGACCTCGACGTCGAGGTCGGTGACAGCATCATGCGGGCGGCCACCGCCGCCGGGATCGAGGGGATCGTCGGCGACTGCGGCGGTGGCATGTCCTGCGCCACCTGCCATGTCGTCGTGCTGGATGACGCCTATCTTGCCAAGACGCCCGAGATGTCCTTGACCGAGGACCAGATGCTGGATTTCACCGCGATGGAGCGCGAGCCGAACAGTCGTCTCAGCTGTCAGCTTGTCATGAGCGAGGAGATGGACGGCATGGTCGTCCGGGTCGCGGATCCGCAACTCTGACTGCCTGACGCGACAGGGACAGATGCCGTGAAAGGCCGCCGCATTGCTGGCGGCCTTTTTGCATGGAGGGGGGCGAGTCGGCCTGCGCAGGGGGTGACGGAGGCCCCGATTCGCGCAGGTCCGCCCGGCAGCTTCCCAAGGGATTTAGTCTGGAATGCCAAAAAAGTATGTAATATAAGACTTTACGTTTACTTGGCGTCGCAAATTAGTTGAGGATTGCAATGATTTCTGAGTGAAAGTATGTATTTGGTCAGGGAGAACGGCTCACGAGAGCTGTAAGCAGGGAGGACAAAGATGAACAAGCAGACCACATCCGATTTCGATTCCGCGGCCACGTTCGCGGTTCCGGTCGATCTGATTGATATTATATCCAACATTGGAACTTTAAACTTCCCTGACTCCCTTCTGGAGGTCGTGCATCGCCTGGTGGGTGTGGACTTCGTTGCCTGCTACCGGCTGAGCGACTACCGCCTGCTGGAGGTCGCAAGCGCGGCCTCGCCCGAATGCCGCCTGTCCCGCGCCATGCGCGCCAATGTGCACGAGGTGAAGCGGCACCTCGCCACGGCAGGGGATTCGGTGCGCATCCGCGTGATCCAGCCTATCACTTCAGTGGCCGGTGCCGGACGTCCGTCCAGCGCCGAGGACGACTGCGAAACCGTCCTGGTCTATGCCCGGCTCAACACCGCTGGTATCTGCATGAAGCTGCTGCGCCGTGCCGGCCGCGAGGCGCTCGACGCCGACCGCATGCCGGAGCTGGAACGCGTGGCGGCCCTGCTGCTGACGATCATCTCGCGCCATACCGAACTGTTTGAGCAGAAGTCCGATCTGACGCCCGCCCTGGCCTCGCGCGAGATGATCGAGGACTGCGTCGTCAACATGTCCAAGCTGTCGCGCCGCGAACGCGAGGTCTGCTCGCGCATCCTGCACGGGTTGTCGTCCTGTGCCATCGCCGACGACCTGGGCATCGGCAAGGAAAGCGTCATGACCTACCGCAAGCGCGCCTACAGCCGCCTTGGCATCGCCAGCCAGCGCGAACTGCTGATGTGGTACCTGGATGCCTGGAACGCCTGGGTGAACACCGGCATGAGGTCGGGCGAGGCCGAGGCCGAGGCGGCCTGACACCGCCACGCGCGGCGGGTTCGCGGCCACTGCGGAGCCGGATCAAGAAAAAGGGCGCGTGCCGCGATGCACGCGCCCTTTTCGCTGTATCGGGGCCAGGTCCGCGTGCCCGGGGGCGGACATGCCGCCTGCCGGTTCGGCCCGTTTCACCCGGTGGCGGCCCTGTCGTGCCACCGGGGGACCTGCAGGCAGCTCTCAGTCGTCGGGCTGGTCGAAGCCGGGGCGCGGCACGGTCTTCAGCAGCACCGTGCTCCAGCCGCCATCGCAGAGGATGTCCTGCCCGCTGACGTAACCGGCGCGGTCGCTGGCGAGGAACAGGATGGAATCCGCGATATCCTGCGGCGCACCGATGCGGCCGACGGGCACGATCTCTTCGCGCTTCTTGCGTACGGCAGGATCGCGGTAGATCACCTCGGACATCGGGGTCATGACCATCGCCGGGCTCACCACGTTCGAGCGGATCCCCTTTGGCCCCCATTCCTGCGCGATGTTCCGCGACAGCATCATCACGCCGGCCTTGCTGACGCTGTAGGCGCCGCTGGTGGGCTGCGGGTGAAGCCCGGCCATCGACGAGACATGCACGATCGCGCCGCCCGATCCGGCCATCATCTGCTGGCCGAAGACCTGCGAGCAGATGAAGAAACCGGTCAGGTTGACGTCGATGCAGGCCTTCCAGTCGGCAACCGACAGGGACGACAGCGGCCCGTTCCGCACCAGCGCCGCGTTGTTCACCAGGATGTCGCAGGCGCCCAACTCGGCCGCGATCTTGTCGGCGGCGGTCTGCACGCTGTCGCGGTCCGAGATATCGGCTGCCGCCGGGATCACCGTTGCGCCATTCGCGGACAGGTCGCTGGCCGTGGCCGCGGCTGCGTCCGCGTTGATGTCCAGGATGGCGACCTTGCAGCCGGCCCCGACCAGCGACGCGGCAATCGTCTTGCCGATCCCGCCGCTGCCGCCGGTGACGACGGCAACCCTGCCGCCCAGGCCCAACCAGTCGGTTTGCATGATGCTGTTCCTCTTGCGATTGCGTTTGATGTGCCGCCCAGGCGGACTGCGGCCAGCCTAGGCGCTGTGCCGGGCCGTGCTGTCCCTGAGGGCGGGACTCAGTCGGCGTTTTTGGCGGGCGATCCGAACTCGGTCAGGACCTCCTGCCAGGGCGTGTTTTCCGACAGGCGGGCCTCGGCCCGCTTGGTCACGATGGTCAGCAGGCGCCGCAGTTCCGCCGCCTCCGAAGCGGACAGCGGGCTGAGAAGGGCATCCTCGGCCGCGATGAACAGCGGGATGATCTGGCGATAGGCCTCCACGCCCCGGTCACTCAGCCGGATCAGCTGGCGGCGCCGGTCGCTCGGGTCGACGCGGCGGCGGATCAGCTTCTTGATCGACAGCTGGTCGATCGCCCGACTGATGGTCACCTGGTCCGTCGCGACCATCTCGGCGATCGTCTTGGCGGGCAGCGGCGCTTGCGAGCCGAGGATGGCCAGGATCCGCCAGCCCAGCACGGTCAGCCCGAAGCGTTCACCATACATCGACTGCATGATCCAGCTTGTCCGGTTGGCGATGACAGAGCACAGCCGCGCAATGTTCTCTTCCGACCGGAAAACGTGATCCTCGGCCAGCTTCATCCGCTCGATCAGAGCGTCGGCCTCGTCCTTGTCCCAGGTTTGATCGTTCGAATTCATCCGCCGCTCATTGGAAAGTATGTGTCTTTGACACCTTGCATCATTCCCTGTCAGGACCCGCCCGGTGTAACGCATTTGGGGGACAGTCTAGACGAGCGGGCACAATTAATCGACGTGGCAGGTCGCCGAACCGGTCCGGGCGGCCCTGAACGACAAGGCCCGGCTGCTATACCCGGAGGTCGAATTGCCCGACATCGAAATTCCCGTTCTCATCGTCGGGGCCGGTGGCTGCGGCCTGACCGCCTCGATCGCGCTGTCCGAACTTGGGGTCCGGTCGTTGCTGGTTGAACGGCGCGGCGTGACCGGAACGCTGCCCAAGGCGCGCTACATCAACCAGCGCACGATGGAGGTCTTTCGCCAGTTCGGCCTGGATGGCGCGGTCTACCAGCGGGCGATGCCGCTCGACAGCATCCAGCGCATCCGCTGGTGCACGACCCTGGGCGGCGACGGGCCGCTGGACCGGCGGACCTTCCACAGCGTGGATTCCTTCGGGGGCGGGTCGCTGACCGATTACCGGCGGCACAGCCCCTGCGAAAGCTGCCTCTATCCCCAGGTCCGGCTGGAACCTCTGCTGAACGACGAGGCCGGACGCCGCAATCCCGGGGGGCTGCTGTTCTCGCACGAGCTGCAGTCGCTGGAACAGGACCGCGACGGCGTCACCGCCGTGATCCGCGACCTCGCCACCGGGCAGGACAAGACCGTGCGCGCGCAGTACCTGATCGCCGCCGACGGCGGTCGCACGGTCGGGCCCATCGTGGGCAGCCGGCTGGAGGGTCGGCGCAAGATGGTGGACATGGTCACGGTCTATTTCCGGGCGGACCTGTCGCAGTGGTGGGACGATGACCATGCCATGACGACATGGTTCGTGAACCCCGACGGCGGGTCCTGGACCAGCGGTGTGCTGGGCAAGCTGGGCCCGACACGGTTCGACCGGCATTCCGAGGAATGGATGTTCCACTTCTCGTTCCGTCCCGACGATCCCGCGCGGTTCGACGAGGCCTCGCTGCTGCCGCGCATGCGCGAGCTGATGAAGCTGCCCGACCTCGATCCCGACATCATCGGCATCGGTCACTGGGAGGTCGAGGGCGTGCTGGCGGACCGCTACCGTTTTGACCGCGTCTTTCTGGCGGGCGATGCCGCGCACCGGCATCCGCCGACCACCGGGCTGGGCCTGAACTCGGCCATCCAGGATGCCCACAACATCGCGTGGAAGCTGCGCGAGGTCCTGGCGGGCCGCGCCGATCCCGCGCTGCTGGACAGCTACGAGGCCGAGCGCCGCCCCGTCGCCGCCCGCAACGTGAGCTGGGCGCTGATGACCTTCGAGAACCATCCGTTGACGGATGGCGCCATCGGCCTCGTGCGCGGGGATGGCGAGACCAGCCGCCGGAACTTTGCCAGGTTCTTTGCCGAGGACGACGAGGGCCGCACCCGCCGCGCCCGGCTGAAGCAGGTGCTGAAGGTGCAGGAGATGGAGTGGCAGGCGCATGACCTGGAGCTCGGCTTCCGCTACGATCAGGGCGCCGTCGTGGCCGACGGCACGCAGCCGCCGGTGCCGGATCCGCTGGGTCGGACCTATGTGCCCACGACACGCCCCGGACACCGCCTGCCGCATTGCTGGATCGAGCGCGACGGCAAGGTGCTCTCGACCCTCGACCTGGCGGGGCGGGGGGATTTCGTGCTGATCGCGGGTCCGAACGGTGACGCCTGGGCCGAGGCCGGGCGTGCCGTCGCCGCGCGCTGCGGCATTCCGTTCCGGGCGGTCGTCGCGGGCAGGGATTTCACCGACGTGGACAGGGACTGGTCCATCCAGTCCCAGATCGGCGCGGGCGGTGCCCTGCTGGTGCGGCCCGACACCCATGTCGCCTGGCGCTCGGTCGGGCCGGTGGCCGATCCCGGGGCGGTGCTGGACCAGGTCCTGACCGCGCTGCTGCGGCAGGCGCCCAAGGCGGCGCCCGGGGCGGCAGAGGTGGCGGCGCAATGATCCGGAACCGCATCGGGGCACCGGCA
This sequence comes from Pseudooceanicola pacificus, assembly GCF_009789075.1. GTDB lineage: Bacteria > Pseudomonadota > Alphaproteobacteria > Rhodobacterales > Rhodobacteraceae > Pseudooceanicola > Pseudooceanicola pacificus. The sequence continues at coordinate 210,880 of NZ_WNXQ01000004.1, read as the reverse complement.
TGAGCCTGGCACATCCCTTCGCCCTCGACGGGCAGACCGTGCTGGTGTCGGGCGCGGCGGGCGCGCTCGGCTCGGCCACGGCACGGGCCTGTGCCGCCCTTGGCGCCCGGCTGATCCTGGCGGATATCGAAACGCCGTCGGACCTGGCCGCCGACCTGCGGGACGCCGGGGTGGAGGTCCGGGCGGTCCGCATCGACACCACCGACCGGGACAGGGTGTCGAGCCTGATCCCCGCACTCGGCCCGCTCGACGCCTATGCGGAATGCAGCGGCGTCTATGCCAAGGGCGACTGGCTGGACGATGGCGCATGGGACGCGCTTTACGCCCGGATCATGCAGGCCAACGTCCGGGGGCCCATCAACATGCTGCGCGCCGTGCTGCCCGCCATGATGGCGCGGGGCAGGGGCCGCGTCGCCATCATCGCCTCGCAGGCCGGGCGCAACGCCGGCACCACGCTGGACGTGGAACCGGCCTATGTCGCCTCGAAGGGCGCGGTGCAGTCGCTGGTGCGCTACTTCGCCCGTCAGGCGGCACCGCATGGCGTGACGGTCAACGCCGTGGCGCCCGGGCCGATCCTGACGCCGATGCTGCGCGCCTCGGGCCAGCCCTTCGACCTGTCGCGCCTGCCCATGGGGCGGATGGGCGACCCGTCCGAGGTCGGCGGGCCGATGGCCTTCCTGTGCTCGGCCGCCGCCGGCTATACCACCGGCGCGGTGCTCGACATCAACGGCGGGTTGCATTTCTCCTGACCGCTATCCGCCGGCCCATATCGACAGCAGATCGTCCTGCGCGCAGACGATCAACCGGGACGCCGCCACTGCCGCCGCGCGGTGTCGCCAGGCTTTGCGGTAGTCGGGCGACGAGATCATCTCCACGAAGGAAGACACCGTGTCGTAGGTCCTCACGAAGACCAGATCCCATCGTTCTGCGGGCGGAGCGATGAGACTGGCCAGCGGCTGACCTTGCCAGGCCATACCGCCCGGGGCGCGGACGGGGTTGCGGGCGTTTTCCCGGACGTACCGGCGAAACGCCGCCTCTCCGGTGATTTCGGGCGCACCGTATTCCGGATCGTCCGGCGTGTAGAGCGCGATTGGCCGGAAGGCCAACATGTTCAGCATGCCGAACGGTCTGTCCGGCTCCAATTCGAGCAGCTGCCTGAAGCCCGGTTCATCCATGGAAACCACATCCCGGTACATCCGTGCGCACCTCTCCGCCATGTCTCGCCTGTCTTCGATCCCTGACGCCGACCACCGGGCCCAGCTGTCCCCGCGGGAGGGGGCAGGGAAGCAATGAAACGGGTGAGAGGTTTTCGCCAACAGGTCGGATCGCCGGCCGCAGGGGCCGCAGCAGGCCAGACGAAAGGGCGCGAAACCATGTCGCAAGAAATCCTGCCCGGCACGCACCTCATCGGCGATCACCGGGTCTTCTTTCTGGCATGCGGGCCAGAGGATGGCGTCCCGATCGTCTTCGTGCACGGCTGGCCGGAACTGTCATGGAGCTGGCGTCACATCCTGACCCACTTTGGCGCAATGGGTTTCCGGGCGATCGCACCGGACATGCGCGGGTATGGCCGCTCTGGCGTCTATGCCGAATTCGGCGCCTACAGCCTGCGCCACCAGGTCGGGGACCTCGTCGGTCTTGCCGATGCACTGGGCATCGACCGGGCGATCTGGGTGGGACATGACTGGGGCGCGCCCGCTGTGTGGTCCGTCGCCAGCCATCATCCCGACAGATGCCACGCCGTCGCGGGTCTTTGCGTACCCTACCGGACGCTGGAATTCGGGATGGAGCACCTGCTGCCGCTGGTCGACCGCACGATCTATCCGGAGGATCGCGATCGCTACGGCCAGTGGGCCTACCAGCGCTTCTACGTCGAACAGTTCGACCGCGCGACGTCGGTGATGGAGGCGGATCCGGACCGGACCGTCCGGGCGCTCTTCCGCAGAGGCAAACCCGAAGGGCTGGGCCAGCGCAGTCCGCATGCGGACATCTTCGCCAACGGCGGCTGGTTCGGTGGTGCCGATGTGGCGCCGGATGTCGAACGGGACGCGGCGGTGATCAGCGATCTGGACCGCGCGATCTATGTCGAGGCACTGTCGCGCAACGGGTTCTTCGGCCCGAATGCCTACTACCGCAACGACGATGCCAACAAGGCCTACACGCTGGAAGCAGTGAATAACGGTCGGCTGGACATGCCCGTGCTGTTCCTGGCCGGGCGTTACGATGTCACCTGCGAGGCGGTCGACTCGCGCCTGGCCGAACCGATGCGGGACAGCTGCACCCGTTTGACCGAGCGGATCGTACATTCTGGCCACTGGATGGCGCAGGAGCGGCCGGACCGGGTCAATCTGGAACTGTCGCGCTGGATTTTCACAGACCTTCCCGATGTCGTCTCCGACGACTCCGCGCCCTGACCACACAAGGACCTGCACATGCTCATTCTTCTGGGTTTCTACAAGCGCAAGCCCGGCCTGACGCTGGACGAATTCCACAGGCACTGGGGCGAGGTACATGGCCCACTGGTCGCCGCGACCCCGAATGTCGAAACCTACCTGAAGCGCTACGTGCAGCACCACATCAAGCCCAGCACCGGCTTTGCCGGGGTCGGCACGCTGGACTACGACGGGTTTTCCGAAGCGTGGTTCGTCTCGGAAGAGGCGCGCAAGGAGATGCACGCCCAGCCCTACCAGACAGAGATCATGCTGCCCGACGAGGCGGAGTTCCTCGACATGGACGCAACCCGGCTGCTGATGATGGACAGGCAGGTCGTGCAGATCGGCACCGACTACGCTTTCGAGTGGATGGCCGGGAGCTGACGATCCTGTCCAAGGTCTTGTCCCCGCGCCGAGGGGCCTTGGCGCGGTGCGGAACATGGCAGGACTCGCGTCAGCATACTGACGGCATCCGGCGGAGGCGACATGATCATCACACTGGGGTTCTACAAGCGGAAGCCGGGGCTGACGCTGGACCAGTTCCACGCCCACTGGCGCGACGTGCACGGCCCGCTGATCGCCGGCATTCCGGACGTCGGGAAATACATCAAGCGTTACGTCCAGCACCGTATGGTTCCCGGCGAGGGCTGGCCGGGTGTCGGCCCGCTGGACTACGACGGGTTTTCCGAGGTCTGGTTTCCCAGCCTCGACGCCCGCAAGGAGTTGCACGCGCTCGACTACTTCCAGACCGAGATGCTGGCGGACGAACGCGCGTTCCTCGACATGGATGCGACGCGCATCCTGATGTTCGACAACCAGACCGTCCAGATCGGCAAGGACTATGCCGACGACTGGATGGCGGGCCGCATCTGATGCGGGGTCTCGCGGGACGGTCCGTCATTGTCACCGGTGCGGCGCGGGGGCTGGGCCACGGCATCGCCACGCGCCTGCTGGCCGAGGGCTGCCGCGTGCTTGCCGTCGACCGCAATGCCGACGGTCTGGACAGGCTGGCAGGGGCCGAGACGCTGGTACAGGACGCCACGGCCGACGAGGCGCCGCAGCGCATCCTCAAGGCCTGCCGGGCGGCGTTTGGTGGTCTCGATATCCTGGTGAACAACGTAGGCCTCGGGAATGCGCCGCAGGTCCACGACACGACCGACGACCTTTATGACCTCTACCTCGACGTGAACCTGCGGGCGATGTTCCGGCTGTCGCGCGATGCGCTGCCGATGCTGCTCGAAAGCCGGGGGAACATCGTCAACATCGCCTCCTCCATCGGGCTGTCGGGCTACATGGGCTTCGGCCCCTACACGGCGGCCAAGGCGGGGGTGATCGGCCTGACCCGCCAGATGGCCGCGACCTACGGCGCGCGCGGGCTGCGGGTCAACGCAGTGGCGCCGGGGGTGATCCGAACGCCCGGCACCGAGGAGCGGCTGGAAACCGCACGCTTCAAGGCGCTGGTGCTTGGCACCATGCCGATGGGACTGACCGGCGACCCCGGCGACGTCGCCTCGGCCGTGGCCTTCCTGGCCAGCGACGAGGCGCGGATCGTGACGGGGCAGGTGCTGGCGGTGGACGGGGGGCAGACCGCCTCGGTCTACGTCAGTGAAGAGATGATCGCGGCCTGGGAAGCGACCCAGGCCTGAGGCGCGGCCCGTCGCGGGACCGCAGGATAAGGATGACGACGATGAGATTTGCCCTGGTCACCGGGGGCGCAAGCGGGCTTGGCCTCGCGACCGCCCGCCGCTTTGCCGAGGACGGGATGACCGTCGCGGTTGCCGACCTCAACGGCCCCGCCGCCGAAGCCGCCGCCGCCGGGCTGCCCGGATCGGGCCACCGCGGGTTCGCGCTGGACGTGACGGACGAGGCCGCCGTCGGCGCCCTATTCGACACGGTCGAGGGCGAGATGGGGCCGGTTTCCGTGCTGGCGCAGTTCGCCGGCACGCTGGGCAACGGCAGCATGGCGACCGCGCCCGACTTTGCCGATACCGAGCTGTCGGACTGGGATTTCACCATGGGCGTGAATGCGCGCGGCACAATGATTTGCGTGCGGGAATTCTCGCGCCGCCGCCGCACGACGCCGGTGGAGCACGGGCGGGTGATCACCGTGTCGTCCATGGCCGGGCAGACCGGCGGTCTGCAGTCGGGCGTGAACTACTCTGCCTCCAAGGCCGCCGTGCTGGGCCTGACCCGCTTTGCCGCCCGGGCGCTGGCGAAACAGGGCATCACGGTCAACGCCATCGCCCCCGGGCCGATCGACACGCCGATGCTGGCCAAGGCGACGGGCGCCACAACTGATGGCGCCAAGTACACCTTGATGGACGCGATCCCGATGGGCCGCGTCGGACACCCGGACGAGATCGCGCATGCGGCCTCGTTCCTGGCCGCGCCGCTGGCCGGTTTCATCACGGGCACCACAATCGCGGTGAACGGCGGGCTCTTCATCGACTGAAGCACAGGGCCGGAGGCACAGGTATGAAACAGATGAAAGCGGTCGAGCTGCTGACCGCCACCGGCGGCGGCACGCTGCAGGTGGCCGAGCGCCCGGTGCCCGAACCGGGTCCGGGCGAGGTGCTGGTGCGGGTGCGGGCCACCTCGCTCAACTTCCGCGACCTGCTGGTGATGGATTACATCTACGGCACGCTGCCCGATGTGGTGATCCCGCTGTCGGACGGCGCCGGAGAGATCGCGGCGCTTGGCCCCGGTGTCTCGGGGTTGTCGGTCGGGCAGAGGGTGGCGGGTGCCTTCTACCCCGACTGGATCACGGGGCCGATCACGGCCGCGGCGCGGGCCCGTTCGCTGGGGGCGAACATGGACGGGATGCTGGCTCAATACGCCCTGCTGCCGGCCCATGCCGCGATCCCGGTGCCCGATCATCTGACCGACGAAGAGGCCGCGACGCTGCCCTGCGCCGGCCTGACCGCGTGGAACGCGCTGTTCGAGGTCGCGGGCCTGCAGCCGGGAGAGACGGTCCTGCTCATCGGGTCGGGCGGGGTGTCGGTCTATGCGCTGCAGTTCGCGCTCATGGCCGGGGCGCGGCCGATCATCCTGTCGGGCAGCGCCGAAAAACGCGCGAAGCTGGCAGAGCTCGGGGCCGAGACGATCATCGACTACCGCGCCATGCCCGACTGGCACGAGGAGGTCCTGCGCCTGACCGGCGGCGAGGGGGTCGACGCGGTGGTCGAGGTCGGCGGACCGGGCACGCTGGAGCGTTCGCTGAAATCGCTGCGGATCGGTGGCACGGCGATCGCCATCGGCTTTGTCGCGCAGGACGGTGCCGGGGTGCAGCCGCGATTGCTGATCGGGAAATCCGCCCGGTTGCAGGGCATGACCGTCGGCAGCTGCGCGCAGTTTCACGCGATGAACCGCGCGGTGGCGCGGCACGGGCTGCGGCCCGCCATCGGCCATGTCTTTGCGATGGACGAGGTGCAGGCGGCCTACGACCTGCTGCGCAAGGCCGGGCATTTCGGCAAGATCGTCGTCAGGGTGGACTGATCCGGTGATCGACCTGCACTGCGTCGCCACGGGCAACAACCTCAAGATCGCCATCATGCTGGAGGAAACCGGACTGCCCTACCGGCTGGTGCGGTACGAGATGTTCGCGGGCACCCACCTGGAACCGGCGTTCCGGCGGATCAACCCGAACTGCAAGCTGCCCGCCATCGTGGATCATGCGCCCGTGGATCACGGCCCGCCGTTCAGCGTCTTTGAAAGCGGCGCGATCCTGACCTACCTGGCCGAGAAATCCGGCCGGTTCATGCCCGCCGATCTGCGCGGGCGGAGCCTGTGCCAGCAGTGGCTGGCCTGGCAGATCGCGGGCCTCGGGCCGATGCACGGGCAGGCGCATCACTTCGTCCGCTACGCGCCCGAGGGCCAGACATACGGTATCGAGCGGTACCGTCGCGAGGCCGAGCGTCTGCTGCACGTGATGGAGTATCGCTTGGCCGAAGCCCCGTACCTGGCCGGTGTCTACGGCATTGCCGACATCGCCTGTTTTCCGTGGATCGGCGGGCTTGGGCTGATCGGGCTGGGCCTCGACGACCTGCCCGCCGTGTCGGACTGGCACGACCGGATCGCGGCGCGGCCCGCCGTCGCCGCCGCCCGCGCGGCGCTGATGGACGAGAACCGGAGCCTCTACACCCGGGTCCGGGCCGAGCTGACGCCCGAACAATGGTCGGCCATGTTCGGCGACCGGATGCACGCGGCCTCGCGCATCCGCTGACCCTTCAGCCGCAGGCGGCGGTCATGGCGGCGCGCACCCGCCCGCCGCTTTGCCCGCCGGGGATTCCGGTGCCGTCGCAGGCCACGGGGATCAGCGCGTCGAGATCGATGCCGGTGGCCACGCCCATGCGGTGGAACATCCAGACGACATCCTCCGTCGCCACGTTGCCCGTGGCACCGGGCGCGAAGGGGCAGCCGCCCAGCCCCGCGAAGGAGGCGTCGACGATCCGCACCCCGCTGCGATACGCGGCAAAGACATTCGCAAGCCCCAGGCCATAGGTGTCATGCGCGTGCATCGCCCAGCGTTTCACCTGGGGAAAGGCCTCGCGCGCCATGCCGAACAGCCGCTCGACCTGCTGCGGCTCGCCCTTGCCCGTGGTGTCGCAGAGGCAGATCTCGGCGCCGGGCAGGGCGGGAACCAGTTTCCCGAGCAGGGCGATCACCGCCTCTTCGGGGATGCGCCCCTCGAACGGGCAGTCGAAACAGGTGGAAAGATCCAGCCGTATGTCGGTGCCTTGGGGCAGGGTCGCGACGAGGCGCAGGTACTCGGCCACCGACTCGTCGGTGTGGCGGCGGACGTTGTTGCGGTTGTGGCTTTCCGAGACCGACAGGACGAAGGTCGGGAACCGCGCGCCGTTGTCCAGCGCCCTGAGCATGTGCTTTTCGCTGGGCACCAGGACGCGGGGGGAGAGGCCGGGGATACCGTCGCAGGCGGCCAGCAATTCGGGAGTGTCGGCCATCTGGGGCAGGGCGCGGGGGCTGACGAAGGACCCGATCTCGACCTCGCGCAGCCCGGCGGCGGCGAGGCGTTGCAGGTAGGCGATCTTGTCCGCCGTGGGGATGAAGGGGCCGATACCCTGGAACCCGTCGCGGGGCCCGACCTCGACGATGGTCACGCTGTCGGTCATGCGATCACCCGGTCCGCGCGCAGGGCGCCGATGGCCTCGGGGGTGTAGCCGGCGCCGGTCAGCACCTCGTCGGTGTGTTCGCCGATGTCCGGGCCGCACCAGCGGATGTCGCCCGGGTCGTCTGTGACCAAGGGCACGATGCCGGGATGGGTCAGTGTCCGGCCAAGGTGCGGGTCCTCGACCTGCCGGACCATGCCGCGCAGCGCGTATTGCGGATCGGCGGCGCAATCGGCGGCGTCGTATATCTTGGTCGAGGGCACGTCCGCCTGTTCCAGCAGGGACAGCAGCGCAGCCGCGTCGTGCTGGCGGGTCCAGCCCTCGATGATGGCGTCAAGCGCGGCCACGTTCGCGACCCGCGCGGGGTTGTCGGCGAAACGCGGATCGTCGATCAGGTCGCGCCGGTACATCAGCCCGGCCAGGCGCTGGAACAGGGGCTCGGAATTGCCGGCGATCACCACCCATTTGCCATCGCGCGAGGGATAGGCGCTGGACGGCGCGGCGGTCGGAATGCGCGAGCCCGAGGGCTGGCGGATGCGGCCGAGTTCTCCGTATTCCGGCAGCATCCCCTCCATCATGCTCAGCACCGAATCCGTCAGCGCCACGTCCAGCGTGCGCCCGCGCCCGTCGCCCCCGGTCCGGTCGCGCTGCCAGAGCGAGGCCGCGATGCCGAGCGCGGCATAAAGCCCGGCCAGCGAATCCCCGATGCTGACCCCCGCCCGCACCGGGGGCAGGTCGGAGGTGCCCGGCGCGTGGTCCGACAGGTAACGCAGGCCGCCGATCGCCTCTCCCACCACGCCGAAGGCGGCGCGGTCGCGGTAGGGGCCGTCCTGGCCGAAGCCCGAGACATGGCCGATGACCAGACCGGGGTTGTCGGCCCGCAGCACGTCATTGCCCAGACCCATGCGGGCCAGTTGCCCGGGGCGGAAGTTCTCGACCACCGCGTCGCAGTCGCGGACGATCCGGCGGACCACATCCACCGCGCCGGACGCCTTGAGGTTCAGCGCGATGGACCGCTTGTTGCGGGCATGCACCGACCACCAGAGCGACCGGCCCTCGACCGCCGCGCCCCACTTGCGCACGGGATCGCCCGCGGGGGGTTCGATCTTGATCACGTCGGCGCCCAGATCGGCGAGGACACGGGTGCAGAAGGGGGCGGCGATGAAGTGGCCGATCTCGAGGATGCGCAGCCCCTTGAGGGGGCCGGAATAGGGCCTGTCGGTCATGTGGGTTCTCCGGGTCGGGACGCGGGTCGGTTCCGGTCAGTCTGGCGGAGCCGCCGATGCCGTCCTGTCCACGCCTTTGGGGACATCCGGCAAAATCTCGTGCCGGTCCGGCAGGACCCTGCGCAGGCGTGCCGTCCAGATCAGCAGCGCAACGGCCGAACTCATCGACAGGACGCACAGGCCGCCGAAGGCCCGAGACAGGCCGAAGACATCTGCCGCCAGCCCCGTCAGCAGGACCGGCACCACTGAGCCGAAATAGCAGCAGATGTAGAGCACCGAGAGCACGGTCGCGCGGCTCCAGTCCGGGGCGATCCGGTTCGTCAGTTCGACCACGCCCATCCAGGCCAGGCCCTGGGAGGTCCCGCCAAGCAGCATGCCGAGCGCCACGCCCGCGACGCCGCCTGCGTGGAGCGATGCCAGCACGGTTGTCAGCGCGGCGATCACCAGGATCAGCGAGACCACGATCGCGCGCAGGTAGCCCAGCCAGCCGCCGCCAAGCTGGACGATCCCGGCGGTGGTCAGGAAGGCCACGACCGCCAGGCCGCCGGTCATCGGATGCGCGCCCTGCATGAGCGCCGGGATGATGCTGGGGCCGAGCGACAGCCAAAGCCCGGTATTGGCCCAGGTCAGGACCGCGACGCAGGCCGCATAGGCGAAGGGCAGCGCGATGCCGGGCGGAACCCGCAGGGCCTGGGGCCGGAAAGAGGCGCTGCGCAGGCTCTGCTTTTCCTCTGGGTGGATGGTCTCGCGATAGCCCCCGGTCAGAATCAGGCCCAGCGTGAGCAGCACGGCGAAGATGATGTAGGGCGCGGCCACGGCGGTGGGTCCGGTGGCGTAATGGGCGATCAGCGTCGCGGTCAGCATGCCCGCGGCCGGGGCGCTGAGCGTCGCGATGGCCCCGATGCGCGAGGCGCTGCCGCGGTTGCGGGTCGGGTGCAGTTCGACGATGGCGGCCACGGCCGGGCCGCTCAGCAGGCCGATGCCGTAACCGTTGAGCAGGCGCGCCACCAGCAGGCTGGTGAAGCCGCCGGCCCAGAGGTAGCACAGGCTGGCCGCAAGGATGGTCAGCAGCCCGGCCCGGGTCAGCGGCTTGCGCCCCAGCTGGTCGCCAAGCCGCCCGCCATGCAACAGTCCGAAGGTGACACCGACCGGGTAGCCCGCGAAGATGATCGCGATGTCGGTGTTCGACAGCCCGAAATCCGCCTGCCAGATCGGGTAGAGCGGCGTGGCGAGGTGGCTGCCGAAGAGCGCCAGGAACAGAACCACCGCAGATAGCGTGAACTGCCACCCCGGAGGTAGGCGGTGCGCTGCGGTGCGATGATCCGTCCCGGCGCGCATCTGGGGCCTAGTCCGGCGCGCCGCGCAGGCCCGCAAGGGCGGCGGCGAAACGGGCGATGCGCTGGCCCTGCACCCCGGCTGCGGCCAGGACCTCGGCACCGACACCGTCCGCCCCGGCGGCGACGGCCTGTCCGATGGCGTGATCATGTCCCGTGCTGCTGTCATAGACGACCGCGATCCTGGTCACACTGGCCTCCTGTCCCGCTCCCTCACCTGTGGCGAGCCTAGGGGTGCGCCGCGGCCGGCCATGCACCCGCCCACGGGGACAAGGCCCCCGTCGCAAGCTGTCACATAGATAGGGACAGACGCGTCGGCCCCCGTCTTCTCAAATGAGGTCAGGTTTTCGGTGGGTCGGCCAGACTCAACGACACGGCCACCCGCACAGGAGGAGTAACACGATGAAGATCACGCAAATTGCAGCAGCAGGCGCGCTGTTCGGCCTGGCGGCGGGGCAATCCTATGCCGAAGACGTCACCCTGCGCTATTCGTCGTGGCTGCCGGCGCAGCACCACGTCAACACCGAGGTGATGTATCCCTGGTTCGAGCAGATCGAGCAGGTCACCGAGGGCCGCGTGAAGGTCCAGACCCTGCCCAAGATGGTCGGTACCGCAGCGGGGCAGTTCGATGTCGTGCGCGACGGCCTGGCCGACGTGTCGTTCATCGTGACCGGCTACACCCCCGGCCGCTTCGTGTTGTCCGAGATGGGCGAGATGTCCTGGGTCGGCAACGATCCCAGCACCTTCGGCCCGATCTTCTGGGACATCTACAAGGAGTATATCGAACCGCTGGGCGAATTCGACGGGGTCAAGGTGATGACCATGATCTCGAACGCACCGGGCAACATCGTGACCGTCGGGAAAGAAATCAACTCGATGGAGGATCTCAAGGGCGTCAAGCTGCGCAGCTCGGGCCCCTATGCGACCTCGATGCTGGAAGCGGTTGGCGCGGTGCCGATCCTCAAGTCCTCGAACGAGGCCTACGAGATGATGTCCACCGGCGTGATCGACGGCAGCCTGGCCCAGCCCGAGACGGTCATCAACATGAACATGCTCGACCTCGGCAAGCACTACACGATCATCCCCGGCGGCCTGTTCAGCGCCGCGCTTGGCATGATCATGAACGAGGACAGCTGGGCCCGCATCTCGCCCGAGGACCAGAAGGCGATCTGGGCGATCTCGGGTGACGAACTGGCCCAGGAACTGGCCGACGATTTTGCCAATGCGGGTGCCATCGCGATGGAGCAGATGGAAGCCAAGGAAAGCATGACGGTCAAGACCATCGGCGACGACTTCCTGGCCGAACTCAAGGAAGCGACCAGGCCGCTGGAAGAGGAATGGGCCGCCCGCGCCAGGGAGAAGGGGATGGAAAACCCGCTGGAGGTGCTCGCCGAGTTCCGCCGCCGGGTGAGCGACGCCGAATCCGCACCCTCGAACTGATCCGGGACGGGAGGAACCGCCGTGCTACGCCAAATCGAGAAGGCCATACGTTTCGTCGCGGCCGTGCTTCTGTTCCTTCTGATGATGCTGACCTTCATCGACGTGATCGGGCGGAACTTCTTCAACCGCCCGCTCAACGGCGCCGCCGAACTGACCGAGCTGTCGCTGGGGGCCATCGTCTTCCTGATGCTGCCGCTGATCGCGATCCGGCAGAGCCACATCGTGGTCGACCTCTTCGACTTCGTGCCCAGCCGTATCTTCAAGGCGGCGCAGGCGATAACCGGCATCGTCGTCGGGGTGTTCTTCTTCGGCATGATGGCCTGGCGCCTGTGGCACCTGGGCGACAGCACCGCCCGGTACAACGACCTGACCCCGACGCTGAAGCTGCCGATCGCGCCGCTGGTCTACGGCATGGCGGTCTTTGCCGCGATCACGGCCGTCTGCATTCTGGCGATCGGTGTGCGCCACCTGTGGCGACCGAGCGCGCGGCGTCCTGCCGAACGCGACGTCGACGCGGCGAACCTGGCGTCCGGCGGCACCAACGGCTGAGGCCGTCGCCGCGGCGCCCAAGACAACAAACGACCCGGAGGGTAGAAATATGGAAGTGGCACTCGTCGGATTCGGGGCGGCCTTCGCCCTGATATTCATGCGTGTCCCGATTGCCCTGGCCATGGGCGTGATCGGGTTCCTGGGCTTTGCCTACCTCGTGGGCTGGCGTCCGGCGTCGTCGATGCTGGCGATGGTGTCCAAGGACAGCACGATGACCTATTCGATGGTCGTCATCCCGCTGTTCATCCTGATGGGCAACCTCGTCGCCGGCACCGGCATCTCGCGCGAACTCTATCGCGCGGCGCAGTCGTTCCTGGGGGCGCGCAAGGGCGGACTGGCCGTGGCCACCGTGGTGGCCAGCGGCGGCTTTGCCTCGATCTGCGGATCTTCGGTCGCCACGGTGGTCACCATGGGAAAGGTCGCGATGCCATCTATGCGGCAGTACGGCTACGACGACCGGCTCTCGACGGCCTCGGTCGCCGCGGGCGCGACGCTGGGCATCCTGATCCCGCCCAGCGTATTGCTGGTGATCTACGGCATCATCACCGAAACGCACATCGGCATGCTTTATGCCGCGGGGCTGATCCCCGGGCTGCTGGGTATCGTGCTCTACATCGTCGCGGTGCGCTGGACGGTTTGGCGCTATCCCGACATCGCCCCCGCCGCAGAGCGCGCGCCCTGGTCGGAACGGATCGCGTCCCTGTCGCACATCTGGGCTGCGGTGCTGCTGTTCGCAGTGGTGATCGGCGGCATCTATTCGGGTTTCTTCACCTCGACCGAGGCGGCGGGCTTCGGCGCCTTCGGGGCGCTGGTCATCGCGCTGGCGCGGCGCAAGCTGGGGATGGCGCAGTTCCTGGACATCCTGGTCGACACCGCCGAAACCACGGCCGTTCTGTTCGCGCTTATCATCGGCGCCGGCCTCTTTACCGAGTTCCTGAACTACTCGGGCGCGCACGGGGCGCTGCTGGACTTCGTCACCAACTCGGGCTTCTCCCCGGCGCTGGTGATCCTGGTGATCTGCGTGATCTACATCATCCTCGGCATGCTGATGGAGTCGATCTCGATGGTGCTGCTGACGGTGCCGCTGTTCTTTCCGGTGGTCACCGGGTTGGGGTTCGACCCGGTCTGGTTCGGCATCCTGCTGGTCATCCTGTGCGAGCTCGGCCTGATCACGCCGCCCATCGGGGTGAACCTCTTCGTGATGCGCAGCGTGACGCCGGAGGTGCCGATCTCGCGCATCATCCGTGGCATCATACCCTTCATCGGGGTGGACCTGATCCGCGTGGCGCTGGTGGCGCTGTTCCCGGCCATCGCGCTTTTCCTGCCACACCTGCTGTTCTGACCCTGCGCGGGCGCCACCACCGGCAGCCCGCGCCGCATTCCCATGACCGGAGACCATAGATGACGGACGACCGCGATCCGAAGGCCCTGCGCCGCGACTGGATGAGAACCTCGACGCTGGAGGGGCGGGTGGCCCTTGTCGCCGGCGGCGGCAGCGGCATCGGAGAGGCCATCGCCCATGCCTTTGCTGCCAACGGCGTGCGTGTCATCGTCGCCGACCTGCGCCCTGACATGGCCGACGGCGTCGCCAGGGCGATCAAGGCCGAGGGCGGAGAGGCCACCGCGGTCGGCATGGACGTCTGCAAGCAGGAGGATATCGACCAGGCACTGGCCAAGGCCGAAAGCGCCTATGGCGGACTGGACATGCTGGTGAATTCGGCCGGGGTGATCGCACCGCAGCCGCTGGTGGACGCGGACCTGGGCAAATGGCGCAGCTCGTTCGAGGTCAACGTCGAAGGCGCGCTGATGCTCGCCCGCAGCGCCCTGCAGCTGCTGAAGGCCAGCCCCGTCGCCTCGGTCGTGAACATCTCGTCCCTGGCGGGTGGGCGGGCCTATGCCAACGGCGGGTCCTACGGCACCAGCAAGGCCGCGCTGATCCATCTGTCCCGGACCATGGGCGTGGAATGGGCCGAGCACGGCGTGCGGGTCAACGTCATCAGCCCCGGATCCGTCCTGACCCCGCTGCTGCTGGCCAACATGACGAGAGAGACGCAGGCCGCCCGGGCCGAGCGCATCCCCCTGGGCCGGATGGGGGCCCCGCGCGAGATCGCGGACCTTGCCGTCTTCCTTGCCTCGCCCATGGCCTCTTACATCACCGCGCAGGAGATTTGCTGCGACGGCGGGCTGTCGCAGGCGCTGATGGTCCAGAAGTGGCAATCGGACTCGTGACCCACACACGCGGAGCGACGCCCTTCCCGGTCTCGCCGGCCGTGCCCGGACCGGCGATCCTGTGCCTGATTGCGGCGACCTTCCTGAACTCCACAACCGACGCCATGGCCAAGACACTGGTCCTGGCCGGGGCGTCGGTGCCGTTCATCCTCTGGGCGCGCTACATGGTGCAGCTTGTGACGGTGACGGTGATCTTCCGCGCCTGGCGCAACCCGAGCTGCTACCGCACCCGACGCTGGGGCCTGCATGTCGTCCGCAGCGCGATGATCCTGACCGCAGGCGTCTTCGCCTACCTCGCCCTGATGCACCTGCAGCTGTTCGAATTCGTCTCGATCGTCTTCACCATTCCGATCTTCACCATGGTGATCGGCCGCCTGGCCCTGGCCGAAACGGTCGAGCCGCGCCGCTGGTTCGCGGTGGCGCTCGGCATGCTGGGCGTGCTGATCATCACCCGCCCCGGGTCGCAGCAGATCAACCCTGGGCATTTCTATGCGCTCTGCGCCACGCTGTCCTACTGCGTCTTCACCATTCTCACCCGTGTGCTGACCCGGACCGAACGGACCGACACGCTGATGTTCATCCCGGCGGTTCTGCTGACCGTGGTGCTGACCCCCTTTGCGCCGGAACTCCTGCGGGTCGAGGGGGGATTCTGGACCTGGTTCAACCTGGGCAGCGTCGGGATGCTGGGGGCCATCGCGCATATCCTGACCGTGCACGCCTACCGGCAGGGCACGGCCTCGGGGCTGGCCCCCTACTTCTACACCCAGATCCTGTGGGTCCTGCTGTACGGGTTCGTGCTGTTCGGCGACCTGCCGGACCTGTGGATGATCGTCGGAAGCGGCTGCATCGTGGCCAGCGGCATCTACCTGGCGCATCGCGACCGCATGGCCGCGATGCCGGAAACCAGCGTCACCGGCGGCTGACGGGCCGTCGCGCGTGCCGTCCCGTCAGGGCAGTGCGGCGATATCCAGACCGGCGATATAGCCAAAGGTCAGCCCCGGCCCGAGGCTGGACCCGCCGGCCGGGTACATCCCCTTGGTCATCGAGTTCATGTCGAGGCCGACGGCATAAAGCCCCTGCATCGGCCTGCCGTCCTGCCCCAGCACACGCGCCCGCGCATCCGTGTCCAGGCCCGCGACGGAGCTCAGGTCGCCGGGGTAGAGCGTGATGGAATAGAACGGCCCGGTTTCCAGCGGGGCGAGGCTGGGGTTCGGCTTGACCGTCTGGTCGCCCCGGAAACGCGAATGCGCATCCGCCCCGCGCCCGAAGTCGTCATCGGCCCCCTTGCGGGCCATGCCGTTGAACCGCTCGACCGTGGCCTTCAGCCGGGCCGGGTCGATCCCCAGCTTGCCGGCCAGGTCCTCGATCGTGCGCCCCTCGGTCAGGTAGCCGTTCTTCAGCCACTTGCCGATGCGGTAGGGGAAGGGGCGCACCAGCCCCATGCCATAGCGGCGCAGGAAGGTCCGGTCGCCGATCAGGAAAGACCGGTCCATCCCTTCGGCATGCATGGTGGTGACGTAATGCTGGTACGACAGCCCCTCGTTCACGAAGCGTTCGCCCGCCTGGTTCACGGCGATGGAGCCGGGCATGTAGCGGTCGATCATGATGTGCGGAAAGCGCTGCATCCTGCCATCCGCCCCCCGATGTTCCGAGATCGGGATGAAGATCGCGTTCATCGGGTTGTCACGCACCAGCGTGCCGCCCGCCGACTCGCCCATCGTGGCGCCGTCGCCCACGTTCTCGGCCGGCTGGATCGAACGGTGATGCGCGGGGTTCGGCATGAATTCCTTTCGCCGCTCCTCGTTCGCGCCGAACCCGCCCGAGGCCAGCACGACCGCGCGCCGGGCCGTCAGTGCCAGCTCCCGCCCCGCGCGGCGGACCCGAACGCCGGTGACCCGGTCGCCGGACTTCAGCAGTTCCAGCGCCGGGCAGTCGTTCCAGAGCGTCACGCCCGCATCCAGCGCCGATTTCAGCAGCCGCCCCGCCAGCGCGTTGCCGCTGACCAGCCGCGTCGCCCGCCCGTGCGTGACCTTCTGACGGGCATAGCGCAGGACGGTCTTCGTCGTGTAGGCAAAGCTCGCCCCGCTCTGGAATGCGGTGCGCAGCGGCGTGATGTCGGCGCCCGCCACCTGCATGCCGCCCAGCACCGTCAGGGTATCCAGCGGCTGGCGCAGCAGCTTGAGGTGATCGCCCAGCTTGGTCCCGTCGAATTCGCGTACCAGAACCCCGCGCGAGTGATAGGCACAGGGCTTGTCGGGCTCGTAATCCGGGGTGGGGGCGACCAGGAACTCCAGTTCCGTCGTCGCCTCCATGTGCTCCAGCATCTTCGGGCCGTATTCCAGGAAGGCGTCGATCTTGGCCTCGTCGTAATAGTTGCCGAGGACCGCGCGCAGGTAGGTCTCGGCCTTCTCGCGGCTGTCCTCCAGCCCGGCACGGTGCATCAGGTGATTGTTGGGGATCCAGGCGACCCCGCCGGAATAGGCCGTGGTTCCGCCGAAGACCTTGGCCTTTTCGATCACCAGTACGTCCAGCCCGCCCTGCGCGGCGACGATGGCCGCGGTCAGGCCGCTCACGCCCGATCCGATAACGATGGCGTCGTAGTCTTTCACGGGGTCTTGCACGGTGTCCAGCACGGGGCCCTCTCCGATCCTGTTGCAACCGGCCCAGACTACCGGGGGCAGGGGGGCGCGCTGCCCCCGCGCGCAGGGACCGGCACCTGTAACACGCGCGGGGGACATCGCCGCAGGGGTGCCCGGCTAAGGTTCCCGCACCATGATTTCCGGAGAGCGACCATGACCAGCCCCCCCTATGAGCTCAATTTCCAATGGCTGCACCTGCACTATGCCGACAACAGCCAGTTCGTTGAAACTTATGGATTTTCCGGAAACCAGGGCAATGTGAACCTGGAAGGGATCCTGATCACGCCCGAGGGGCGGCCGTCGGATACGCTCTGCGTGATGATGCACCCGGCCTCGACCCTGCAGCTTTTGCCGGTGCCGCGTGCCCTGGTGGCGCAGGGGCTGCACGTGCTGTGCGCCGCAAGCCGCTATGCCAAGAACGACACCGCCCTGATCATGGAAAAGGTGCTGCTGGACCTCGGCGCCTACATCCGCCACGCCAAGGAGGTGCTGGGCTACAGCAAGGTCGTCCTGGTCGGGTGGAGCGGCGGCGGTTCGCTGACGCTGATGTACCAGGCCGAGGCCGAGGCGCCCTCGATCACCCATACCCCCGCCGGCGATCCGGTGAACGTGAAGGGCGCCGGCCTGATCCCGGCCGATGCGCTGGTGTTCCAGGCCGCCCATATCTCGCGCGCGCGGCTGCTGCTGGACAATATCGACCCCTCGGTGCTGGACGAGATGAACCCCGACAGGCGCGACCCGGAGCTCGACATCTACGACCCGGCCAACCCGCACAAGCCGCCCTTCAGCGCCGCCTACATCGAGCGCTACCGCACCGCGCAGCGCGCCCGCGTCGACCGGATCCGGGCCACCGTTCTGGAGACGCTGGAAGACCTGAAATCGCGCGGCACCGGCGAGGTCGAGCGCCCGTTCCTGACGCACCGCACCTTTGCCGACCCGCGGTTCATCGACCCCACGCTCGATCCCAACGACCGCACGCCCGGGACCAGCTACCTCGGCAATCCCGAGACGGTGAATTCGGGGCCTGTGGCGCTTGGCCGCTTCGCGACGCTGCGGTCCTGGCTGTCGCAGTGGTCGGTCGCGGACAGCAATGCCGATGGCGTCGCCAATGCCGCCAGGATCAAGGTGCCGTTCCTGGCGATCGAGAACAGCGCCGACGATGCCGTGCCGCCCTATCACACGCCGGCCATCCACGCCGCCGCCGCCAGCGCCGACAAGACCTACCACGTGATCAAGGGCGGTTCGCACTATTACGCGGGCCAGCCCGAGCACCTGAAAGAGGCGATCGACACGCAGCTGTCGTGGCTGCGCGAGCGGGGCCTTTTCGACGGCTGAGGCCTGCCGCACAGGCGGCGTACCATCAGGGGGGACAAGTGCCGGAAAGCCCCGATGCTAGCCTGATTTTCAGAGATGGACCCATACGGATATCAAGGAGACGAGGTAAGTCATGGCAAATGCGGAACTCCAGACAGACCGCCCTGCAGACCTGCAGCCCCGCAACCCCGGCCTGACGCCGATGATGCTGAACCACGCGGCCTGGGTCACCCACGACGTCGAGGCCACGTACGACTTCTACACCCGCATCATGGGGATGGAGATCGCAAGCACGGTGATCGACGACGCGGTGCCCTCGACCGGCGACGCGTTTCCCTACTTTCACGTCTTCTTCAAGATGAAGGACGGATCGACCTTTGCCTTCTTCGAGGCGCCGGGCCTGCCGGCACCGGCCAAGTCGACCCACCCGGCCTATGACGTGTTCACGCACATCGCGCTGGAAGTCGACAGCACCGAGAAGCTGATGGAGTGGTACGAGTGGCTGAAGTCGAACGACATCGACATCGTGGGTCCCACGGATCACGGCATCATCATGTCGATTTACTTCTATGATCCCAACGGCGTCCGCCTTGAGATCACCACGCCGCTCGATGCGGACTGGAACAATCACACCGACACGGCCGAGGAAGATTTCAAGCTCTGGACCACCGCCAAGCGCGAGGCGCGCGAAAACGGCGAGGACGTCGTCCAGGCGATGATCAACCTGGCGCGCAAACGACGGGCCGAACGCAACTCGGGCCACTGAGACCCTGGGAACCCTGCCGGAACTTCTTCGCGAAGTGCCGGCTGATTCCCGAAAAGTACTATTGACCATCACTTAGCCATACCATAGCCATCGTCCGGGAATGCCGCGATGCGCATGGCGTTCAAAACGCTTCCGGAGGAGAGGAAATGTCGGATATTCAGCTGCGCCACGGGATCTTTCTGGCACCGTATCACCCAATCGGGGAAAGCCCGACAACGCTCCTCCGCAGGGACATCGAGTACTGCAAGCTCTGGGAAGACCTGGGCTACAACGAGGTCTGGGTG
The DNA here is from genome assembly GCF_009789075.1 of Pseudooceanicola pacificus. Lineage (GTDB taxonomy): Bacteria > Pseudomonadota > Alphaproteobacteria > Rhodobacterales > Rhodobacteraceae > Pseudooceanicola > Pseudooceanicola pacificus. The sequence continues at coordinate 191,541 of NZ_WNXQ01000004.1, read as the reverse complement.
GGCGAGCACCACTCCGGCGGGATGGAGATCATCGCCTCGCCCGAGCTTTTCATCGCGGCGGCCGCCGAGGCCACGACGCGAATCCGGTTCGGCACCGGCGTGATCTCGTTGCCCTATCACAATCCCCTGATGGTCGCGAACCGCATCGCGCAACTGGATCACCAGACGCAGGGCCGGGTCAGCTTCGGCTTTGGCCCGGGTCTGCTGATGGGCGACGCGCATATGCAGGCGATCGAACCCAAGCTGACTCGCAACCGGATGCTGGAGGCGCTGGACGTGATCATCCGCCTGCTGAAGGGCGAGGAGGTCACCGAGACATCTGAATGGTACACGTTGCAGAACGCACGTGCGCACCTGCTGCCCTATACCCGGCCCCTGCCGGAAATCGCCGTTGCAAGCGCCGGCACGCCCTCGGGCGGCAAGGCGGCGGGCAAGTACGGGGCGTCCATGCTCTGCGTCGCCGCGTCGGATTCCGGCGGGTTCAACGTGCTGGATACCAACTGGCAGATCGCCTGCGAGACGGCGGCCGAGTACGGCAACACGATGGACCGCCGCAACCTGCGGCTGGTCGCGCCGATTCACATTGCCGAAACCCGCGAACAGGCGTTCAAGAACGTCGAATGGGGGCTCGACGAATGGGGCGACTACTACGAGCTGGTCTCGCCCAACCCGTTCAAGGCGAAGGGCAAGGAACTGCCCAAGAAGCTGGTGGAGTCCAAGCGCGCCGTGATCGGAACCCCCGACGACGCCATCGAGATGATCGAGCGGATGCAGGGCAAGCAAGGCGAATTCGGCGTCTTCCTCGCGCAGCATGTCGACTGGGCCGACCCCGCGGCGACGCGGAAATCCTATGAGCTTTACGCCCGGTACGTGATGCCGCATTTCGCCAAGACCAACGCCAACCGCCGCGCGACCCAGGACTGGATGATCGAGCAGAACACGAACTTCCAGGATCGGCGCAAGACCGCGTCAGATGCGGCATTCGCCCAGCACGAAGCCGAGCAGTCCGAGAAGAAAGCGCATCGCAAGGCCGGGGAGTAAAGGGACGACGTCATGGAAGTGCACGTGACCGGAAACGCCGCGGCCCTCGCGGAGGCGAACGATTTCAAGCGGTTCAAGGTGGTGATGTCTGACCGCCCTGCGGCGGGGTTCGCGTCGCTCGGAGCCGATCTTCGCTCCGCGCTGACCTTCGATGACGCGGACACCGCCTGGGTGTCCTGCACCTGGCTGCGCGCCGCCGGGCCGGCCGACCCCGACTGGCTGGCCCGGTTCGAACTGATGTTGGACAAGGCCCGGCCGATGGGCTGGGTCAGTGCCGACGGCGCGGCGATCAGGGCGCATGTGGAATGGCCCCTGGCCGCCGGGGACTCGCCCGCCGTGGGCGATGCCTTCCGCAAGGCCATGCGCCGGCTGGCGGCAACGCCTTGCCTGGTCACCACGCTGCGCGATGGACGGCGGCACGGCATGGCCGCGACATCGGTCACCTCTCTCTGCTTCGAGCCGCCGTCCATCCTTGTCTGCGTGAACACCGGCGCCAGCATCCATGACCCCCTGGATGCCGAGGGACGGTTCTGCGCCAACCTGATGGGCGGCGCGCACAGCGACCTGCTGGGCGCCTTCAGCGGAGAGCTGAAGGGCGAGGCGCGGTTTTCCCTTGGCGACTGGCGCGAGGAGGGCGGGCTGCCCTATCTGGCCGATGCCCAGGCCAATATCTTCTGCAGTGTGGCCGAGCGGTGGCGCTACGGTACCCATTCCATATTCGTCGGACAGGTCGAGGCCGTCCGCGCCGACGCCGAACTCGACCCGATGGTCTATCTCGACGGCCGCAAGGGCCGTTTCGCCACGGCCTGAGTGCGTGGCGAAGACCGAACCGACTTTCCGCGCCGCCATCGCGGCGTTCTGACTGCGCCAATTGGGAGTATCCTGAACATGAACGTCAATCTGCTGTCCGAAGCGCTTCCCGTCGGACTGGAACCGACCGAAGAACGCGCCGATATCCAGCGCGCGATCAAGAAGCTCTGCGACGGGTTCGACGACGAATACTGGCGCGAGAAGGAAAGAAAGCACGAATTCCCCCACGAATTCCACAAGGCTCTGGCGGACCAGGGCTGGCTGGGACTGACCATGCCCGAGGAATACGGCGGGGCGGGTCTGGGCGTGGCCGAGGCTGCGCTGATGATGCAGACGGTGGCGAATTCGGCCGGCGCGATCTCGGGCTGTTCGACGTTTCACATCAACCTCTTCGGCCCGCATCCCGTGCTGATCTACGGCACCGAGGAACAGAAGGCCCGGATCGTCCCCCCGCTGGTGCGGGGCGAGGACAAGGTGGCCTTTGGCGTGACCGAGCCCGACGCCGGCCTCGACACCACCGCGATCACCACCCGGGCGGTCCGGCAGGGCGACAACTACGTGGTGAACGGGCGCAAGGTCTGGACCACCACGGCGCAACAGGCGACCAAGCTGTTCCTGCTGACCCGGACCACGCCGCTTGAGGACTGCGCCAAGCGGACCGACGGCATGACGCTGTTCTACACCGATTTCAACCGCGACCGGATCGAGGTGCGCGAGATCGACAAGATGGGCCGCAACGCCGTCAACTCGAACGCGATCTTCATCGACAACCTCGTCATCCCCGAGGAAGACCGCATCGGCGAAGAGGGCAAGGGCTTCCGCATGCTGCTGGACAGCCTCAACCCCGAACGGGTGCTGATCGCGGCGGAATGCATCGGCCTTGGCCGCCGGTCGCTGGCGCACGGCATCCAGTACGCGAATGACCGCACGGTGTTCGGCCGACCCATCGGCCAGAACCAGGCGATCCAGCACCCGCTGGCGCAAAGCTGGATGTCGCTGGAAGCGGCGGACCTGATGGTCTGGCTGGCGGCCAAGCTCTACGATTCCGGCCAACCCTGCGGGGCGCAGGCCAATGCGGCCAAATACCTTGCCGCCGACGCCGCCTTTGCCACCTGCGACCAGGTGGTTCGGACGCATGGCGGCTTTGGCTATGCCAAGGAGTACAACGTCGAACGCTACCTGCGCGAGATCATGCTGCCCCGCATTGCGCCGGTCAGCCGCGAGATGATCATGAACTACGTCTCCGAGCATGTGCTTGGCCTGCCGCGCTCCTACTGATCCCGGCGCGGCCATGTCCGGGGAGACGAGCATACCGCCATCGGGCCCACTTTCCGGGCTGCGCATCCTTGAGATGGAGGCGCTTGGCCCGTTGCCGCTGGCCGGTACGCTGCTGGCCGGGTTCGGGGCCGATGTCGTGCGGATCACCCGGGCCGGCGCCGCGGCGACCCCGGATCCGGTGGTACGCGGGCGCCGGGTCATGACGCTTGACCTCAAGTCCGGGCCGGGCCGGGCGATGCTGCTGGACCTCGTGGCCCATGCGGATGCGCTGATGGAAGGGTTCCGGCCCGGCACGATGGAAAAGCTGGGCCTCGGCCCCGCCGACTGCCACGCGGCCAACCCCGCGCTGGTCTATGCCCGGATGACCGGCTGGGGTCAGGACGGTCCGCTGGCGCAGGAGGCCGGGCATGACATCAACTACATCGCCGTGGCCGGTGCCCTGGGGCGTATCGTGGGCGAGGGCGGGCGGCCCGGCCTGCCGATCAACCTTGTGGGCGATTACGGCGGCGGGACCATGCCGCTGCTTTTCGGGCTGATGACGGCGCTCTGGCAGGCCAGGGCGACCGGGCGGGGTGAGGTGATCGACGCCGCGATGGTCGACGGCACCGCCACCCTGATGGCCAAGCAATACGCCTGGCATGGGCAGGGGCACCTCGGGGCGCCGGGCACCAACCTGCTGGATGGCGGGGCGTTCTTCTACGACACCTACTCCTGCGCCGATGGCCGCCATGTCGCCGTCGGCGCGATCGAGCCCAAGTTCTATGCCGCGCTGCTTGAGGTGCTGGACCTCGCGCCCGCGGATCTGCCACCGCAGCACGACAAGGCCCGCTGGCCCGAGGGGCGGCGCCTCTTCGCGGCGCGCTTCGCGACCCGCGCGCGCGACGAATGGGTCACCCTGGCCGAAGGGCGCGACGCCTGTCTCAGCCCCGTGCTGACCCTGGACGAGGCGATCGACCATCCGCAGGCGCAGGCGCGCGCCAGCTTTGCCCGCGCGGCAGACGGCGCGGTGCTGCCGCTGGCGGCACCCCGGTTCGGCTCGATGGCCGGGCAGCGCATGCAGGCCGAAGGAAACACCGAGACCGACCTGGCCACGCTGCTCGACGACTGGGCGGCGGGCCGGGCCGACCAAGACTGGGAAAGGACCTGAGATGAGCTATACCGATCTGCTGGTGGACCGGCAGGACACAGTCCTGAAGCTGACCCTCAATCGCGAGGCGCGACGCAACGCGCTGAACGAAGAGGTGATGGACGCCCTGCGTGTCGCGCTGGAAGAGAACATGCACGACCGCACCATCCGCGCCATCGTGCTGACCGGCGCGGGCGACAAGGCGTTCTGCGCCGGGGGCGACCTCAAGCCCAGCTCGGACACCTTCGGGTTCGACCCCTCCGAACCGCGCACGCCCTTTGCCCGCCTGCTGCGGGTGGCGCGGGCCTGTGACGCGCCCATTGTGGCGCGGGTGAACGGCCATTGCCTGGCCGGCGGCATGGGCCTGCTGGCGATGTGCGACATGGCCGTCGCTTCGGACAAGGCGCTGTTCGGCCTTCCCGAGGTCAAGATCGGCCTCTTCCCCGTGCAGGTCGCCGCGCTGCTGGAACGGCTGATCCCGCCGCGGAAGTTCGACGAGATGGCGATCACCGGCGAACCCGTCACCGCGCAGGAGGCGCAGGAGATGGGGCTGATCAACTACGCCGTCCCGGCCGAGGAGCTGGACGCCAAGACCGACTGGCTGGTCGGGCGGATCATCGACAAGTCGCCGACCGCGATCCGGCGCGGCAAGTACGCCCTGCGGGCGACGCGGGACATGACGGTCGAGGAATCCCTGACCTTCATGGAAGCGCAGCTTGGCATCTTCGGCATGACCCAGGACGCGAAGGAGGGCCTTGCCGCCTTCAACGAGAAGCGCAAGCCGGACTGGCCCGGCAAGTGACGCGGGAGCGACGCGATGACAGACCTTCCCGCCCGCATCGAGATACTGGAGGAAGGCCCCCGCGAGGGCTTTCAGAGCGAACCGCCCGGCATCGCGGTGGCCGACAAGATCCGCCTGATCGATGCGCTGGCCGACACCGGGCTGCGGCATGTCACCTGCGCGTCCTTCGTCAATCCCAAGGTGCTGCCCCAGATGGCGGATGCCGAGGAGATCGGCGCCCGGCTGGCGATGCGCGAGGGGGTGGAATACGGCGCGCTCTGGCTCAGCGCCTCGGGGTTCCGGCGAGCGCAGGCCACGCCGTTCGCCCTGCGGCCCGTGGTGTCGGGCAGCGCGTCGGACACCTTCCTGCTGCGCAACAACAACCGCACGCCCGAGGCCGGGCTGCATGATCAGCGCGAGATGCGGGCCCTCTATGACGCGGCGGGTCTGGGGCCGGGGCCGCTCTACGTCTTCACCGCGTTCGGCTGCAACTTCGAGGGCGACGTGCCCGTGGACAAGGTGCGGACCACGGTGCGCAACCTGATGGAGATGCTGGCCGAAAGCGGCCAGCGCCCGACCGACATCTGCCTCTGCGACACCATCGGTGCGGGCAACCCGGCGCTTGTCCGCCGCGTGGTCGGCGCGGTGCGCGAGGACTGGCCCGACGTGCCCGTGGCGCTGCACCTGCACGACACCCGGGGCCTGGGCCTGGCCAATGCCGTGGCGGGGCTGGAGCTGGGCGTCACCCGTTTCGACAGTTCCATCGGCGGGCTGGGCGGCTGCCCCTTCGCGGGCAACAGGGCGGCTGCCGGCAATATCGCGACCGAGGATCTGGTGTTTCTCTGCCACGAGATGGGGATCGACACCGGCGTCGACCTGGACCGCGCCATCGCGGCCGCCCGGCTGGCCGAAGAGATCGTCGGCCACCCCGTGCCGGGCAAGGTGATGAAGGCCGGATCGCTCGCGCGGTTCCGGGCCGGTGCAACGGAGGTGACGGCATGAGCGGATCGAAATGGCGCAGCGTCGAGGATGCCGTCGACGTGGTGACATCGGGCATGACCGTCGGGCTGGGTTGCATCGGGGCGGAACCGACCGACCTGACCGCCGCGCTCTGGCAGCGGGGCGACAGGCTGACCGACGTGACGATCCTGACGGGGATGCTGCTGACGGGCTATGGCTTCCTGACCGGCGACAATGCCGGGGCCTTCCGCCTGCGGACCTGGTTCATGCCGGGCACGCTGCTCAGCGGCGCGGCGCGGGACGTAAAGGCGGATTACCTGCCGCTGAACTGGACCCAGACGGCACGGATGCTGATGGCCGCGGATATCGACGTGGCCTTTGTGCAGGTCTCCGAGGCCGACGCCTCGGGGTATCACAGCCTGGGGATTCACGTGGGTCAGCAGCTGCCCATGCTGCGCAGTGCCAGGCTGGTGGTGGCCGAGGTCAATCCGAACATGCCCTATACCGGCGGCAGTGCGCTGGTGCACGATTCCGAGCTGGATATCCTGGTGAAGGTGGATCACCCGCTGATCCCGTTCCCGCACCGGAGCGGGGACGACACCGACCGGCTGGTGGCCGAGAACGCGGCGCGGCTGGTTCCGGACAATGCCACCCTGCAGTTCGGGATCGGCGGGATCCCGACGGCGATGCTGGGAGAGCTGAAGGCGATGAACCGCAAGGGGCTGACGATCTTTTCGCAACTGTCGGACCCGGGCGTCGAGCTGATCGAGAGCGGCGCCTGCGGCGGCGAGGGCCCGGCCTGCATCATCGGCGAGGTCATCGGCTCGACCGAGCTTTACCGCTGGGCCGACAGGCGCACGGATCTGCAGATGGCCAGCGCCTTCGAGACGCACGACCCCGCCGCACTGGCGAAAGTGAAGAATTTCGTCTCGGTGAACTCCGCGCTCGAGATCGACCTCTACGGGCAGACCAACTCGGAAACCCTGGGGGGGCGTCAGGTGGGCTCCACCGGCGGCAGTTCGGATTTCGCCATCGGGGCAATGTTCGAGGGCGGCCTGTCGGTCATCGCCATCCGCTCGGCGACCAAGAAGGGCGGCAGCCGTATCGTGCCCCGCCTCGCCCCCGGACCGGTCACCGGGCAAAGAACCCTGACCCAGGTCGTGGTCAGCGAATACGGCACCGCCGACCTGCGCGGGAAGTCGATGCGCGAACGGGCCGAGGCCCTGGCCGGCATCGCCCACCCCGATCACCGCGAGGACCTGCTGCGCGCGGCGGCGGAAGTCTGAAAGGACCAGCATGACCACCATCTTCGGACCTTCGATCCTGTTCTGCCCCGGCGACCGGCCCGACCGTTTCGCCAAGGCGGCCGCCGCCGCGGATATCGCCGTGCTCGACCTGGAAGATGCCGTCGCGGCGGATGCCAAGGCATCGGCGCGCGACGCGGTCTGCGCCTACCTGCGCGACGTGTCGACGGACGTGCTGATCCGGATCAACGATCCGGCGACCGAGACCGGGCAGGCCGATGCCGCCGCGATCCTGGCGGCCGGTGCCCGGGCGGTCGTCATCGGCAAGACCGAGACCGTGGCCCAGATCGACGCCGTGGCAGGCACCGGCGCCACGCCGCCGGCGATTATCGTGACCATCGAATCCGCCCGGGGCCTTCTGGCCCTGCCGGAGCTGCTGTCGCACGAGGCCGTGGCGGGCGTAAGCTGGGGCCCCTACGACCTGGCCGCCGATATGGGAATGCGCGCCGTGCGCGACGACGCCGGAGCCCTGTTGCCGATCCTGCTTCAGGCGCGCAACACCATGCTGATCCATGCCGCCGCCGCCCGGGTGCCGGCCTATGACACCGTCACGGCAGAGTTGTCGGACGGCGGCACGATGCTGGAGAGGGACACCCGCGAGGCGGCGACGCTAGGCTGCGTCGGCAAGTTCATGATCCACCCGTCCCAGACCGCCACCGTGCGCGCCGCCTTCATGCCCAGCGACGCGGATGTCGACCGCAGCCGCCGTCTTCTGGCCGCTGTCGGGGACCGGGGCGCGTTTCTCTTCGAAGGCGACATGGTGGACGAGCCGATGATGCGCCGCGCCCGCACCATCCTTGCCATGGCCGACCGCTACCGCGCGGACTGAACGGGAAGGGACGGGAGATGACCGAAACGACGCTGCCCTGCACGGGGATCCGGGTGCTCGACCTCAGCCGGGTGCTGGCCGGGCCCTTCGCCGGGGCGATCCTGGCCGACCTGGGCGCCGACGTGATCCATGTCGAACACCCCGACCAGATCGACGAGACCCGTCGCTGGCCGCCGGTGAAGGGGGAATACAGCGGGGCCAACACCGCGCTGAACCACTCCAAGCGCAGCATCGCCCTCGACCTCGGCACCGATGCGGGGCGCGCGCTTCTGCTGCGGCTGGCAGCCGGGGCGGACGTGCTGATCGAGAATTTCCGCCACGGCGGGATGGACCGGCTGGGCCTGGGGCGCGCAGAGTTGACCCGTGCCAATCCCGGGTTGATCCACTGTTCGGTCCGGGCGCATCCGACCGGCACGCGCGACGAACGCCTGCCGGGATACGAGGCGACGATGCAGGCCTATTCCGGCGTCATGAGCCTGACCGGCGAACCCGACGGCGACCCGGTCCGCTGCGGACCCAGCGTGCTGGACCTGTCGACCGGCATGGCCTCGGCCGTGGCGGTGCTGGCCGCGTTGCGCCAGCGCGACCGCACCGGCGAAGGGAGCTATGTCGAACCGGCGCTTCTGCGGTCTGCCGTCAACCTGATGAATTTCCAGATCGCCTCTTACAGCCTGGGGGGCAGCGTGCCGCAGCGCTATGGCTCGGGGCATATCTCGCTGGTGCCCTACGGGACATTCCACACGCGCACCGGCCCGATCCTGCTGGCCGCCAGCAACGACCGGCTCTTCGCGCGGTTGTGGTCGGTTCTCGACCGCGGGCGGGGCGAGGCCGCACCCTGGCCCACGCTGGCCGAACGGGTCGCCAACCGTCATGCCGTGAACGCCCGGCTGGCCGTGCTGGCGGCGGAGTGGGACCGGGACGCATTGAGCGCGGCGCTGGAGGAACAGGGCGTGCCCTCCGCCCCGGTCCAGACCCTGCCCGAATTGCTGGAGGATCGCTCGCTGGCCGAGGCCGGTGTGGTCGACCCGATGGTCCTGCCGGACGGCACCGACCTGCTGTTGCCCGGTCCGATCTTCGGTGGCGACCTGCCACGCCGGACGCGTTCGCTCGCGCCCCGGCTGGGCGAGCATACCGCCGAGGTGCTGCGCGACTTCGGCCTGACGGCCGAGGAGGTCGAGCATATGGCCGACGGCGGGGCGCTGCCGGGGTTCCGTTAGGGCGGTTTGCGGACCGGACATCGGCTGGCCGGGGCGCTGTGCCGCCGGCCTGCCACGCGGGGTTCAGGAGACCGCGGCCGCCGCGGCATCGAGGCACCCGATCGCGCAGTCGGCCTGCATCCGTTCGATGGTCGCCGCGTCATAGCCGAGCCGGGCCATGATCTCGGCGGTATGGGCGCCCAGCCTGGGCGGGGCGGTGCCGATGCTGCGTTCCGCTCCGCCGAAAAGGATCGGCATGGCGACGGCCTTCATGCCGTCGAAACCCTCGCCCGTGATGGTCTGGATCATCGCGCGGTGGGTCGCCTGCGGATCCTTCAGCAGGTCCTGGAAAGTGTTGATCGGGGCGCAGGGAATGCCGTTAGCCAGCAGCTTTTGCAGCACCTCGGCCGAGGGCAGCGCGCCGACCAGTTCCTGCACGATGGCGACGACCTCGGTCCGGTTCAGCACCCTGTCGCGGTTGCGCAGAAAGCGCGGGTCCCGGGCCAGTTCGGGGCGCCCGAATTCGGCACAGAACAGGCGCCACAGCTTGTCGTTCGCCACCCCGACCAGCACCGGCTTGTCGGCGCAGTCGAAGGCCTGGTACGGCGCGATGCCCGCGTGGCCCGATCCGCTCCGCTGTGGCAGGGTGCCGGTTTCCAGATAGGCCTGCACCATGAAGCCCAGGAAGCTCGCCGCCGTTTCGTAGAGCGAGACCTCCATGAACCGGCCCTTGCCGCTGCGACCGCGTTCGATCACCGCCGACAGCACACCGATCACCGCATGGTAGCCGGTCGCCTGGTCGATGGGAGAGAACGGGATCCGGATCGCGCCCGAGGTCGCGTCGCCGGTCACGCTCATCATTCCGCTGTAGGCCTGCAGGATCATGTCGTATCCGCGCGCGTCCTTCATCGGGCCGGTCCGGCCGAAGCCCGAGATTGTGCAGTAGATCAGCTTGTCGTTGATGGCGGACAGCGTGTCGTAGTCCACGCCCAGCCGTTGGCTGACCCCGGTGGCGGCGCTTTCCACCACGATGTCGCAGTCGCGCACCAGGCGGGCGACGATCTCGGCTGCGTCCGGGTGCTTGAGATTGACCGCCATGCTCTTCTTGTTGCGGTTCGCGGTGATGTAGGCGGTGGCCATGCCGTTGTGGAACGGCGGCCATGTCCGGCTTTCGTCGCCGTCGCCGACGGTTTCCACCTTGATCACATCGGCCCCGAGATCGCCGAGGTACTGCGCGCAGAGCGGCCCGGCCAGCACGCGGCTGAAGTCGAGCACCCGCATTCCCGCTAGTGGCTTGAACATCGTGCGACCCCTTTTCAACCTGCCTTCGGACCTGTGCCAAGCCTACCAGCGCAGGCTTCGGATGCAATAAAAGAGTGGTAGTTCGTCCTTTATATCTTTTATCGGATACACCTGCGAATGCCGCACCTGCACGGTGATCGGTTGCGGGTCCGGCGGGATTTCAATGCAAGAGCCCGCCTTGCCGGCAATGGTTGTCGACGATAAGCAATCTTCGGACTTCCGGCGGCTTTGCGGGTTGTCCCGCATCGGCTTTCCATTGTGAAAAAGAACCCGACGGCACGGCAGTACATCAGACGTTGTTCTGTGACACCGTGTGCGATAAGTATCATTCAAGGACTTACCAAAAGAGCACAGGCCACGTGACAAACCAGACGCAATCTTCCCTGCTCAAGGCGGGACCGGTGACACTTTACGCGCAGCTGGCGGAAATCCTGCGGCGCAAGATCGTGGCGGGGGTCTGGGCCTACGGCGATCCCATTCCCACGCTCGAGGAGCTGGCCGAGGAATACGAGGTTGCCCGGGTCACCGCGCGTCAGGCGATCCAGATGCTTTCGGCCGAGGGGCTGCTGTCCAGCCATCGCGGCCGGCGGACGACGGTCATCTACGACGCTAAGACGCAGCCGATCTTCATGTCCGTCGGGTCGGTCGAACGGGACACGCCGGATTTCCGGCTCAAGGTGTTTTCCTCCGAACCCGGGATGCCCGCGCGCGAGGACCTGTTCTTCGGTCGCCTGTCCGATGCGTACTGGCTGATCAGCAAGGCCGACATGGACGCCGGGTCGACCTATTCGGTGTCGAAGAATTTCATCGCCCGCAAGCTGTTCGACCGCTTCCCGGAAGGCGCCTTCGAGCGGATCAAGGTGGCGCGGCTGGTGTCGGAATACGGTCGCGACATGGTCTCCGTCTGGAAAGAGAAGGTGACCGTGGGCATGTCCGACGAGGACGAGTCGCGCCTGCTGGGATGTGCCCAGCTGACGCCTGTCGCCCGGATCACCCGCATCTGTGCCGATGTCGAAGGCACGGTACTCTACGTGGGCAAGCTGACCTACCTGGGCTCGCGCTACGAGACGCAGCGCGACATCACCCACCTGATGAAATGACGCCGCCCCGTCAGGGCAGCAGGAGCAGCGCGCCGGCCGCCTGACCGCTTTCCGCCATCCGGTGGCTTTCGGCGGCATCGCGCAGCGGCATTGCCTGGTGCACCCTCGGCCGCAACGCGCCCGCGGCCACCAGTTCGAACAGCTCTGCCGCGACCCGGCGCAGGTCGTCCGCGGTTCCAATGTGCCCGGTGACACCGGCGCGCGCGACCGACAGCGACCGCATCGCCAGCCGCTGGATATCCAGCGGCGACACCGGTCCTGAGGCATTGCCGTAATTGACCAGCGTCCCGAACGGCGCGGCGACGCCAATCGACTTGTGGAACGTGTCGGCGCCCACACCGTCATAGACGATGTCCACGCCGCCGGGTGCCAGCGCCAACACCGCATCGGTGAATTCGGTCTGCTTGTAGAGCACGACCGCCTCGCAGCCGTTGTCCCGCGCGATCCGGGCCTTTGCGTCCGATCCGGCGGTGCCGATGACGCGCGCGCCCAGGTGATGCGCCCACTGGGCGAGCAGCGCGCCGACGCCCGAGGCCGCGGCATGGACCAGCACGACATCGCCGGGCGCCGGCTTGCGCAGGCGGTTGATGATCAGGGACGCCGTGCTGCCCTTCAGAAGCACCGCCGCCGCCTGCTGGTCGGTCACAGTGTCGGGCACCGGCACCAGCCGGTCGGCGGGTACGGCACGACAGTCGCAATAGGCGCCGGACTGTTCAAAGAACTGCCCGTGCATTCCGGCATAGGCCACCCGGTCGCCGGGCGCGAACCCGGTCACGCCGGGGCCCGTTTCCTCGACCACGCCGGCGGCCTCGTTGCCCAGCACGAGCGGAAAGGCCTGGTCGCTGTCGGACAGGATGGAGGTGTAGAACCCGCCTCGCCGCACGTTGATATCCGAGAAATTTACACCGATGGCCGTGTGCCGGACCAGCACCTGTCCGGCCGAGGGCACCGGGCGGGGTAGGGTGGCGTGCACCATTTCCTCGGGCCCGCCGTTGCGGTGGATCAGGATCGCGTTCATCTGGGTCATGGCGCTGCTCCGGCCCGGCCGACCGGGCGACGGGTGAGGATGAAAGACGGGGGCCGGCAACCGGCCCCCGTTCGGGTTCGTCCCTGCGGGTGCGGCGATCACATCGCGCCGCTTCCGGCTTCCTTGTACATCTTCAGGATCTCTTCGGCATTCTCGAGCCCGGCTTCCTTGGCCCGCGCGATCCAGGCATCCTCGATCGGCTTCAGCTTGCTGCGCAATGCCTCCATGTCGGCGTCGGACGCTCTGGTCAGGGTGTAGCCGGCTTCCTTCATCTGCTGGAGCGCGGCGGCGTCTTGCGTGTCGTATTCGGCGCCCACATTGCCGGCGAATACCTCGCCCGAAATGCCGCGGATGGCCTCCTGGTCCTCGGGCGAGATGCGGTTCCAGGTGTCCTTGTTCAGGCCCCACAGGATGACCGCGTTCGACATGCCGCCGGGGATGTAATACTGCGAGTTCGTCAGGTCGAGGCCGTTGAATCCGATCACCGAGTTGAGATTGGTGATCTGCCCGTCGATGGTCCCCGAAGACAGCATCTCGTAGACTTCGGCCATGGATTTCAGGATCGGCACGCTTCCGACGGCCTCGATCGCGGCGGTCAGGGTGTTCGAGGACGATCGGAGTTTCAGGCCCTTCAGGTCATCGACACTGTTGATCACCTTGTCCTTCAGCACCATCTGCAGCGGCGAGATGACGAGGACCGACAGCGGCTCGACCCCTTCGAAAACATCGTAGCTGGCCAGTTGCTCGCGGTAGATCCGGTCCATTGCCGGGGCCATCACGCCGGCCTTCTCGCCCTGCAGGCCGAGGTCTCCGAACTCGATCAGAGGGAAGCGGCCGGGCGTGTATCCGGTGACGATCCAGCTCAGATCGGCCAGGCCGTCGCGGATCACGTCGTACTGACCCTGGACCGAACCGACGACCTTGGGCATCGTTTCCACGACCACGCGCCCGTCGGTGACCTCGGCCACCTGGTCGATCCAGTTGGCGATGACCTCTTCCTTCAGCCAGAAGCCGTTGGGCAGCCAGTTGGAATAGCGGATGGTGACGTCCTGCGCCATCGCGGCCGTAGAGAACCCGAGCGTGAGGGCCCCGGCCAGCGTGGTGCGGACAGCTTGTCTGAGTTTCATGGTTTCCTCCCTTGGACAACATTAGACGGTGTCGGGCGTCAGTCTCGGGGATTGACGGCGCTACGCTGTCCTGCGGCAGGGGGACATGGGGGCGGACAGCCCGGAAAACCGGGCGCGGTCAGGCCGCTCGACGGCCCGGGCCGCGCACGACGAACAGTGCGCCCGCCAGCGCCATCGCCGAGGTGAGGCACAGCAGCCCCGCCATGGTCGGCGGGTACTGGTTGCCGATGAGCGATGGCGCCGCGGTCAGCAGCGCGCCGACGGTCATCTGGAACAGGCCGTAGCCGGCAGAGGCCGTCCCGGCCCGGCCCGGCGCGCTGGCCATGCATCCCGCGACCGCGTTCGGGCTGGCCAGCCCCGCCGCGAGCGTCGCGAGGATGAAGGCCGGCAAGATGGCCGGCAGGCTCAGCGTGTCGCGGGTGGCCGCGAAGATCATCGCGGCGCTGGCCAGGACGGCGATGCTGCACCCGATGCGGCACATGCCGAGCGGCGTCACCCACCGGCTGAGGACGCGCGACACGATGGACCCGCCGGTCACACCGCTGGCCACCAGCAGGAACAGCATCGACAGGGTGCCATCGCCCGCGCCGATCACGTCTTTCACGAAATAGGGCAGAGCGCCCAGCATCACGAAGCCGCCGATGGTCAGGAAACCGCCGCACAGGGCGAAGCCGACGAAGTTGCGGCTGGTGCCGAGGCGCAGCAGGCCCCGGAACAGCTGCCGGAAGGTTTCGGGCGTGCCGCGGTTCATGTGGGTTTCGGGAATGCGGGGCAGGACCTTTAGGATCAGCACAAGCACCAGCGCGGCCAGTACGGGAAAGACCGCGCGCCATCCCGCGATGCCCGCGATGGCGATGCCCAGCAGGGGCGCCAGCATGGGGGTCATCGACATGACCATGGTCACGACGGCCAGCCGGGCGGGAATGCCGGCGCCTTCCGAACTGTCCTGGATCATCGCGCGCCCCAGCACCAGCCCGGCGCAGGCGCCGACCGACTGGATGAAGCGTGCCGCAAGCAGCAGCCAGAACGAGGTGACCGGCACCGCCAGCAGCAGGCCGAAGACGAAGACAAGAAGACCGCCCAGCAGGACGGGACGCCGGCCGAACCGGTCGGACAGAACGCCGTAGATCACCTGGCCCGTGCCGAGGCCCACCATGTAGACCGTGATGGTCATCTGCATCTGCGCGGTGGTCGTGCCGAAATCCGCGGCAACCTCGGGCAGCACGGGAATGAAGATGTGCATCCCTATCGTCGCGAGCGCCGCCAGCGCGGCGAGGAACAGGATGGACGGTTGCGGACCCGGCGCAGGTCGGCCCGGCACCGGGATGAGAGGAGTGTCCATTCAGGGTGGCTGCATGGTTGAGGTTGACCTATAAATAGTCCTTTTCGTTTCGCATGTGCAATCGGTAAAGGCGCTCCGGCTGGTGCGGACAGGCGTCACCCGGGTTTGCGTCACCGCAAAGGGGGCAGGCCGGGGCGGATGGCGCGCTAGGACAGAGGCAAGGCGGCTGCCGGAGTGCGGCCCGGCGCGACAGGAAGGTAACCGACATGGACGACATCGACTGGGCCTCTGCGACCGCGTTGACGGAGGGCTATCGGCAGGGCAGCCTGTCGCCCGTCGCCGTGATCGAGGCGCTG
This sequence comes from Pseudooceanicola pacificus, assembly GCF_009789075.1. Lineage (GTDB taxonomy): Bacteria > Pseudomonadota > Alphaproteobacteria > Rhodobacterales > Rhodobacteraceae > Pseudooceanicola > Pseudooceanicola pacificus. The sequence continues at coordinate 176,022 of NZ_WNXQ01000004.1, read as the reverse complement.
CAGATCCGGGCCGACAGGCTGAACCCGGCGCTCAACGCGTTCCAGACGGTGCGCTTCGACAAGGCCTTGGACGCGGCCGCGGCATCGGCGGAACGCTGGCAGCACGGTGCGCCCCTGGGCCCGCTGGATGGCGTGCCGGTGACGATCAAGGACACCGTCGACGTTGCGGGCTGGCCGACGCTCAAGGGCTCCCGCCTGTCGGACGCGGACAGGCTCGCCGCCGGGGATTCGCCGTCGGTGGCCAACCTGCGACGGGCGGGTGCGGTGATCTTCGCCAAGACGACCACGCCGGAATTCGCCTGGAAGAGCCTGACGCAATCGCCGCTGAACGGCGCCACGCGCACGCCCTGGGACCTGTCGCGCAATTCGGGCGGGTCGACCGGGGGCGGCGCGGCGGCGGTGGCGGCGGGGCTGGGGCCGCTGGCTCATGGCAACGACGGCGGCGGATCCCTGCGGATGCCCCCCAGCTATTGCGGCGTGGTCGGGATCAAGCCGACCAACGGCACCGTGCCCTTCCGTCCGCAGGCGGGCCCCGCCGCGCGGCTGGTGGTCGAGGGGCCGGTCGCGCGCAGTGTCGCGGATGCGGCGCTGATGCTGGATGTCATGCGCCGCCCGGATCGCCGCGATCCGCTCGGGCTGCCGCACGATGCGCGGTCCTGGGTGCCGTCCGGGCCGCGTCCCCTGGGCGGGCTGCGCCTGGCCTATGCCCCGGGCTTCGCGGGGGCCGAGCCCGCGGCGGCGACGCTGGCCGTCATCGAAGCTGCGGTGCAGCGCCTGCGCGAGGCCGGCGCCGACGTGGTCGAGGTCGGCCCGGTCATCCCCCCGATGGAGCCGCGGTTCGGCGATTTCTGGCTGGCCAGCATGGCGCAGGCTGTCCGCTCGCTGCCGCAGGACCGGCTGCATCTGGTCGATCCCCGTCTGGTCGAGATCGGCCAGAGCGGCATGGACATCGGGCCCGAGGCGATCTGGAATGGCCTGACCGACCAGCTGGCCCTGACCGCCGAACTGGCCGAGTTCCACGAGGCGCACCGCTTCCTGATCACCCCCACGATGCTGGACACCGCGCCGCCCGCCGACCATCCCTACCACGAGGGCACCTATACCCGCTGGTCGGCCACGGCCTATGTCCTGGCGGCGAACATGACGGGCCAGCCGGCTATCTCGGTCCCGGCGGGGCTGGCGGAGGGCCTGCCGGTGGGGCTGCAGATCATGGCGCGGCGATACGACGACCGCGCGCTGATCGCGGCCGCCGCGTCGATCGAGGCGGCGCTGGACTTTCCCGCGCCGCATCCCGCACTGCTGGACCGGCTGGCGGCGATCGCCTGACCGGGCCGCGCCGGATCAGACCCGGATGATCGTCTTGCCGAAGTTGCGGCCCTGCAGCATGTCGGCAAAGACTTCGGGCGTGCGGTCCAGCCCGTCGCGGATATCCTCGCGGTAGACGATCCGGCCCGAGCGGTTCCATTCGGACATGTCGCGCAGGAAGGGCTGGCGCAGCTCCGGGAACTCGCGCAGCAGGAAGCCCTGCACCTTCAGGCACTTGTGCAGGATACGGAACCAGCTGGGGCCGGTGGATGTCGCCAACGCGTTGTATTCGGCGATCAGCCCGCAGAGCACGACGCGCCCGTGCCGGTTCATCAGATCCAGCACCGCATCGCGGATCGGGCCGCCGACATTTTCAAAGTCGATGTCGACTCCGTCGGGGCAGGCGGCGGCCAGTTCGGCGGCGAAATCGGGCGAACGGTGGTCGATGCAGGCATCCGCGCCCAGCACCCCGGTGACGAAGCCGCATTTCTCGGGCCCGCCGGCAATGCCCACCACGCGGCAGCCCTTGATCCGGGCCATCTGGCAGACCAGCGACCCGACGCCGCCCGAGGCGGCCGAAACGACGACGGTTTCGCCCGGTTTCGGGTCGCCGATTCCCATGAGTCCGACATAGGCCGTGTTGCCCGACAGGCCGAAAAGGCCCAGGGAGTTGGGCAGGGTGCCGATCGCCGTGTCCCAGACCTCGGCGCCGCGGCCGTCGCTGATCGACCAGGCCTGCCAGCCGCCGAAGCTGTTGACCTTGTCGCCGACCCTGAAATCCGGATGACGGGACTTCACCACCTCTCCGGCGATACCGGCATAGACGACCTCTCCGAGTTTCAGGGGCGGCGCGTAGGACGGTCGGTCATCCATCCGGATTCGCGCGGCGGGCGACAGGCCCACGTATTCGTGCCGGATCAGGAATTCGCCCTCGGCGGGTTCGGGCACAGGCTCTCTGACAAAGTCGAAATCCGACCGGCGGGGCAGGCCGTCCGGCCGTTTCCTGAGCACAATCTTGAGGTTCTCGGTCATCGGCGGGTCCCTTTCGGCGATGGTGGTTTGGCGCGGGGCGTCAGGCATCTTGTGAGGCCAGATAATACCTTTTGATAGGACTATTGGAGTCCCTCGGGTTCCCGCCGCCTGGCGCGGCAGGTGGCGGCACAGGCGGTAGGCTGGCGGCGCATGACGATTTCCCTTTGCTGACAACGGAGTTTTACGGGGCCGCGGGCGCGGCATTGGTATGGGCTGCACTTTCGCAGTCCGGCGAAACCGTGGGTCACCCTGCGGGGGGATAGTCGCAAGAGTGCTGGCGAGGCAAACAAGTATCTACTATAGGACTAGTTGGGGCGGCTGCTGGCCGGCCCGGTCACCGCCAGGGACGCCCGCGTCCGGATGGCGGGGCCAGGCAAGCAACGGAGGAGTGTCATGAGCAAATCCGCGAAATCCGGCCGCAAGGTCGTCATCACCTGCGCCATCACGGGATCCATCCATACGCCCTCGATGTCGCCGCACCTGCCGATCACGGCCGAACAGATCGCGCAGAGCGCGGTCGAGGCGGCCGAGGCCGGCGCGGCGGTCATCCACCTGCATGCCCGCAAGCCCGACACGGGCGAGCCGGACCAGGACCCGGCCCTGTTCCGGCCCTTTCTGCAGGCGATCAAGCAGCAGTCCGGTGCGGTTCTGAACCTGACCACCGGCGGCTCGCAGACCATGACCATCGAGGACAGGATGCGCCCCGCGGTCGAGTTCAGCCCCGAGCTCGCCTCGCTCAACATGGGGACGATGAACTTCGGCCTCTACCCGATGCTGAACCGCTATACCGACCTGTCGGGCTGGGAACGCGACTACCTGGAAGGCAGCCGCAGCGGCTTCTTCCGCAATACCCTGGCGGATATCGAGCATATCCTGACCGCCTGTTCCGAACAGGACACAAGGTTCGAGGTCGAATGCTACGACATCGGACACCTCTACACCCTGGCGCATTTCATCGACCGCGGACTGATCAGGCCGCCGTTCTTCGTGCAGTCGGTCTTTGGCATCCTGGGCGGCATCGGCCCGCACCCCGAAGACGTGATGCACATGCGCCGCACGGCGGACCGGCTGTTCGGCGACGATTACGTCTGGTCCGTGCTGGGGGCCGGGGCCAACCAGATGACCATCGCCTCGCAGGCCGCGCTGATGGGCGGCAATGTCCGCGTCGGGCTGGAGGATTCGCTCTGGCTGAAGAAGGGCCGGCTGGCGAAGTCGAACGCCGAGCAGGTGACGGCGGTGCGCGGCATCCTCGAAGGGCTGGGGCTGGAGATCGCGACGCCGGACGAGGCGCGCGCGCTGCTGCAGCTCAAGGGCGCGGACCGGACCAATTTCTGATGGGGCGAGGGCAAGTGGCATGAAGCTGGACGTTACCGGCAAACGCGCGCTGATCACCGGCGCCTCGTCCGGGCTGGGCCTGCATTTCGCGCAGGTGCTGGCCGGGGCCGGGGCGCATGTGACGCTGGCGGCCCGGCGGCTCGACAAGGTCGAGGAGGCGGCCGCGGACATCCGCGCCACCGGCGGACAGGCCGGGGCAGTGGCGCTGGACGTGACGGACGAAGGGTCGGTCGCGCAGGCGCTCGACCGGGCGGGCGCGGTCGATATCCTTGTGAACAACGCGGGCATCACCGGGGAGGGTGCGGCGCTCGACATGCCGGCATCGTCGTTCGACGCGGTGGTCGGCACCAACCTGCGCGGCGCCTTCCTCATGGCGCAGGCCGCAGCGCGGGGAATGGCGGAAAGGGGCGGCGGCAGCATCGTGAACACCGCCTCTATCCTGGGGCACCGGGTGGCGGGGCAGGTGGTGGCCTATACCGCGACCAAGGCCGCCGTGGTTCAGATGACCAAGGCGATGGCGCTGGAATGGGCGCGGCATGGCATCCGGGTCAACGCCCTGTCGCCCGGCTATGTCGAAACGCCGCTGAACGCGGGCTTCTTTGCCACCGACACCGGCAAGGCGCTGATCCGGCGCATTCCGCAGCGCAGGCTGGGCCAGCTCGAAGACCTTGACGGGCCGCTGCTGCTGCTCTGCTCGGATGCCGGCGCCTACATGACGGGCCATTCCCTTGTGGTCGACGGCGGCCACCTCTGTTCCAGCCTCTGAAAGCACGCCATGGATTTCACGATTACCCCCGACCTTGATCAGCTCCGCCGCGAGATCGTGACATTTGTCGCCGAAGAGATCATCCCGCACGAGTCCCGTCCGGAAAGCTACGACGCCCACGGCAACATCGCCGAGGGCCCGCTTCAGGCACTCCGCGAAAAAGCGAAAGCGCAGGGTCTCTGGTGCCTGCAGCTCAGCCCCGAGCGCGGGGGACGGGGCCTGGGCAAGGCCGGGATGGCCGTCTGCTACGAAGAGATGAACCGGTCGATCTTCGGGCCTGTGGTCTTCAACTCCGCCGCGCCGGACGACGGCAACATGATGGTCCTGGAACAGCTGGGGACCGAGGCGCAGAAAGACCGGTGGCTTGACCCGATCGCCAGTGGCGCGGTGCGCTCGTCCTTCATCATGACGGAGCCGCATCCGGGCGGCGGGTCCGACCCCGGAATGATGCAAACCTGGGCGCGGCGCGATGGCGACGACTGGGTCGTGCACGGGCGCAAGTGGTTCATCACCGGGGCCGAGGCCGCGACACATTTCATTCTTATGGCGCGCACCTCGGACGACCCCCGGCGGGGGCATAGCTGCTTCCTGTTCCACCGCGACGATCCCGGTTGGGAAATCCTGCGCCGAATCGAGATCATGGGCCCGGAGGAACACGGCGGCCATTGCGAGCTGGACTTCGACGGGCTGCGCATCCCGCATGCCAACCTTCTGTACGAGGAGGGGCGCGGGATGAAGGTGGTGCAGACCCGGCTTGGCCCCGCGCGGCTGACCCACTGCATGCGCTGGCTGGGCCTGTCCAAGCGCTGCGTCGAGATCGCCACCGAATATGCCAACCGGCGTGAGGGCTTCGGCATCCGCCTGGCCGACCGGGAAAGCGTTCAGCTCATGTTCGGCGATCTGGCGATGCAGATCGAGATCGGGCGCATGCTGGTGATGAAGGCCGCCTGGGAGATCGACCGCGGCAGCCATGCCCAGAAAGAGGTCTCGATGGCCAAGATCCACGTGGCGAACCTGGTGCACAAGGCCGCGGATGTAGCGATCCAGATCAACGGTGCGCGCGGCTATTCCAGGGACACGCCGCTGGAGTGGATCTATCGCTATGCCCGGCAGGCGCGGCTGGTCGACGGGGCGGACGAAGTGCACAAGATGGTGCTGAACCGGCACCTGGGCCAACTCGACCGGGACTTCTGGTCCTGGCCCGTGGGCGGTGGTATCCCGCATGGCTGAGGTGACCAGACTGGAATTCGATGCGGGCGCGCTGCGCCGGTGGCTTTCGGACCTGCTGGGGCCCGAGGACCGGTTCGAGCTGTCGCGGATCAGCGGCGGGCAGTCGAACCCGACCTTCTTTCTGGACTGGGGCGACCGCAGGCTGGTCCTGCGCAAGCAACCGCCGGGCCCCATCCTGAAGGGCGCTCATGCGGTCGACCGCGAACACCGGGTGATGGCCGCGCTGGCCGGGACGGAGGTGCCGGTGCCGCCGGTCCTGGCGTTCGAGGCCGACGCCACGGTGATCGGCACGCCCTTCTATGTGATGGAACGGGTCGAGGGGCGCGTCTTTGGCGATGCGGCCCTGCCCGGGCTCAGCCCCGATGAACGGCGGGGCATCTACCTGTCGCTGGCGGAAACGCTGGCCCGGCTGCGCAACGTCCGGCCCGAAGACGTCGGGCTGGGCGATTACGGACGGCCGGGCGACTACTTTTCGCGCCAGATGTCCCGCTGGGGGCGGCAACTGGAGCAGTCCGCATCTGGCGGCACACCCGAGCTGCACCGCCTGCGCGACTGGCTTGAGGCGAACAAGCCTGAAGACGACGGTCGTATCGCGATCTCGCACGGGGATTTCCGCGTCGGCAACATGCTGATCCACCCGACCGAGCCGCGCGTGATCTGCGTGCTCGACTGGGAACTCTCGACGCTGGGCCACCCTCTGGCCGACCTGGGGTTCTGCTGCATGCCCTGGCACACGGCATCCGACGAATACGGCGGGGCGCTCGACCTCGACCGGGCCACGCTCGGCATCCCGTCACAGCAGGAATTCGTCGAGCGCTACCAGGCCCATGCCCGCGATGCCGGAGAGCTGACACCGTTTCACACCGCCTTCGCCCTGTTCCGCTTCGCCGTGATTTTTGTCGGAATCGCGGACCGGGCGCTGGCAGGCACGGCATCCGACCCCAAGGCGGAAAGGCTGGGCCCGCTGGCACATCGCTTCGCGTTGCGCGGTCTGGATACGGCGCAGGCGGCGGCCTGACGGAACGGTCCGAACAGGCAAACAGAGGAGGAGAATACGGTGACAGGCAATTCGGCGGGAAAACCCTTGGACGGTGTCCGGATCGTGGACCTGAGCACGGTATTGATGGGGCCGCTGTGCACCCAGATCCTCGCCGACAGCGGCGCAGAGGTCATCAAGGTCGAGCCGATCATCGGCGACACCACCCGTCATATCGGGCCCAGCGTGACCCCCGGAATGGGGCCGCTCTTCATGAACCTGAACCGGGGGAAAAAGACCGTCTCGCTTGATCTGAGCGACGCGCGGTGCCGCGATGCCCTGGACCGGCTGATCGCCGGGGCCGACGTGCTGATCCACAACCTCCGCCCCAAGGTCGCGCAGCGGCGGGGCCTCGATTTCGAACGGATGAAGGCGATCAACCCCGCGCTCGTCTACTGCAACCTGTACGGCTATGGCCAGAATGGCCCCTACAAGGACCGCCCGGCCTATGACGACCTGATCCAGGGCGCCTGCGGCCTGCCGGCGCTGTTCGCGCGCGCCGGTGCCAGCAAGCCGCGCTTCGTGCCGGTCAACGTCGCGGACCGCATCGTCGGGCTCTATGCCGCGATCGCCATTCCCATCGGCCTGCATGCAGCGCGGCGCAGCGGCACCGCGCAGAAGGTCGAGCTGCCCATGTTCGAGGTGCTGGCCTCGCTCGTGCTGGGCGATCATCTCTACGGCGCCACAGCGGTCGGGCAGGGCAGCGCGCTCGGCTATCCGCGCCTGCTGTCGCCCGACCGGCGCCCCTTTGCGACGCGCGACGGCTATATCTGTGTGGCCGTTTATAACGACAACCACTGGCGCCGTTTCCTTCCGGCCATCGGGCGCGAGGACATCCTGGACGATCCGCGCTTTGCCTCTCTCAATTCGCGGGTCGAACATATCGACACGGTGTCCGCCTTCCTGTCCGGGATCCTGATCGAGGAACCGACGGCGCATTGGATGGAATTCTTCGACCGGCTCGACATTCCCGTGTCCCCGATGAACACGATCGAAAGCCTGCTGGCCGATCCGCAGACGCTGGCCTCGGGCCTTGTCGTCGAGCGGGATCATCCGACAGAGGGCCGGACCCGCGCCGTCGCCAACCCGATGGTGTGGAACGATGCGTCGCTGTCCATCGGCGAGGCGCCCAAGCTGGGCCAGCACACGCGGGAAATCCTGAACGGTGCCGGGCTGAGCGACGGAGAGATCGATGCTATGGCCCGCGACGGCATCATTGTCGCGGCCGAGGCCTGAGGCGGATCGTCCGGTGACACCCGCGCGCCCCGAACCCCGGACCCGGCACCTGTTCCGCATGGATGTGGCCGTGACCCGGCAGATCGTCGGGCAGGTGCCCGAGGGCTATGCCCGCCGCGCCGGGATCGTGACCGGCGGGCGCTTCAGCGGCGATCGGCTGAGCGGAGCGGTCCTGCCCGGCGGCGGCGACTGGCCGCGCCAGCGTCCGGACAAGGGCCTGGCGCTTGACGTGCGGCTGATGCTGCGCACCGACGATGGCGACACGCTGTACATGACCTACACGGGCCGGCTGATCGCGCCCGAGGACGTGCGCCGGCGCATGGCCGCCGGCGGGTCGGCCGGCGCCGAGGAGATGTATTTCCGGACGCTTGTGCAGTTCGAGGCCGCCACGGATGCGCGGGTGGCCTGGCTCAACGATATCGTCGCGGTCGGGATCGGGTCGAACGGGGCGCAGGGTCCGGGGTACGAGGTGTACGAATTGCTCTGACCGGAAACCTGCCGCAGCGCCGTGGCGGGGAATGATCCGGACGGATGACTCTTGACCGTGCATCGGCAAGCGGGTGCCTTGCACTTGCACACATGGCACCAACGCCGGTGCAGGGTTCGGGCTTGCAACCACGGCGCATTCGGCGTTTCGGTGTGGCCAGCGGAAACGGAAGGACAGACACCATGTCGAACAGCGCATCCATCCAGGCGGGCGGGCTCAGTTTTCCCTACGAGGACATGCCGGGATACGGCGAGATCATCGAGATCCGCGACTGGCTGATCTGGACGCGGATCCCGCTGCCCTACCGGCTGGACCACGTGAACGTCTATCTTCTGCGCGACGGCGACGGCTGGGCGGTGATCGACACCGGCATCCAGACGGACGAGGCGATCGCGGTCTGGGAAGGTCTGTTCGCGGGGCCGCTGGCCGGAAAGACCATCACCAGGGTCATCATCACCCATTTCCACCCCGACCACATCGGCCTGGCGGGCTGGATGTGCGACAAGTTCGATGCGGAACTTCTGACCAGTTATTCCACCTTCATGGGCAGCCGCGTGATCTCGCTGGGCGGTCACGAACGGATGACGCGGCACACCTTCGATTTCTACCTCCAGCACGGCATGACCGAAGAGGTCGCGGGCGTCGTCGCGATCCAGGGCAACGAGTACCTGCGCCGGGTGTCGGACCTGCCGATGCTCTATCGCCGCCTGCTGCTGGCCGACATTCTGGATATCGGCGGCCGCACCTTCCGCGTGCTGACCGGGGATGGCCATGCGCCCGAGATGGTCATGCTCTACTGCGAGGAAGAGGGGATGCTTTTCGCGGCGGACCAGGTGCTGGAAAAGATCTCGCCCAATGTCAGCGTCTTCACCGGAGAGCCGAACGGCGATCCCCTGGGCCATTTCCTGCGCTCGCTGCGCTACATGCGGTCGGAACTGCCCGGTGACCTGCTTGTGCTGCCGGGCCACCGGCGGCCGTTCCACGGCCTGCATCATCGCTGCGCCGAGCTGGAGGCCCACCACGAGGAGCGCTGCGAGCGGATCCGCAAGGCCTGCAAGGAAGGTCCGCAATCGGCGGCGGCGCTGGTTCCGGTGCTTTTCCCGCAGAAGCTGGACCCGCATCAGATGAGTTTCGCCTTCACCGAGACGCTGGCCCACGTGAATCGCCTCGTGCGGCGGGGCGAGCTGAAGACCATCGCGACCAACGGCAAATTCATGACGGTGACAGCCACCGAAGGCTGATCCGCACCGCCCGTTACCCTTTCTGACGGAACGTCACGCCGCGCGGCCGGAATGCCGCGCGGGCGATGTATCTATTGCGTCACGCTCGCTGGCGTGGAATTAATAGGACGAATGTCCGGTTTAATCTTCGGGCAGGCCAACTGCATTCCAGGAGGGGGAGCGCCGGTCATGACCAATACCCAGAAGTTCGACGCCGTGGTGATCGGGGCAGGGGCGGGCGGCTGCCACGCCGCGGCGCGGCTGGCGGCGGCCGGCCAGCGTACCCTGCTGATCGATGACCACGATTACCTTGGCGGCCGGGCCGGGACCGAGATCATCGACGGTCACCGCGTGAACATGGGCGCCATCGCGCTGGAGCCCGGTGGCGTCTTCGAAGAGACCTTCGAGCTGTGCGGCGCAAGGCTCGACATCCGCGAGCCCGAGCCGGCGACGGTGTTCTACATCGACCGCAAGATCGTCGATGTCCGGCGGGGCGGTCTGGGGCTTCTGCTGAACGGGCTGACCAAGCAGGCCTCGCGCGTGCTGGACCAGTTCGCCAGGGCCCGCACCGGCTCCATGCCCGACGGGCGCGAGTCGACCGAGGACTGGCTCAAGCGCTACACGTCGAACCAGACCGTGCACGCCGTGTTCCGCAACCTCTGCGCCGCGATCTTTGCCATGAACGCCGACGAGATCCCGGCCCGGGCCTTCCTGACCTATTTCACCCAGAAGGGCGCGTTCAAGAAATTCGGCTTCCACCCAGAGGGCACGATGGGCGCCTGGCAGGCCCTGGCCGATGCGGTCGAACGGCTGGGCGGAGAGGTCTGGCTGTCCAGCCCGGCCGAAACCATCGAGGTCAGGGACGGCCGTGCTGCCTCTGTGACCATCCGGCGGAACGGCGAACCCATCCGGGTCGAGGCCGAGACGATCATCTTCAACGGCGGGCCACGCGCCCTTGTGGGGCTGGTCGGTGCCGAAGTGCTGGGCGACGACTACCTGCGCCAGACCCGGGAGGTCTTGAAACCTGCGGCGAACATCGTGTTCAACTTTGCCGCGCGCGAAGACCTGATGCCGCGGGCGCCGGGGATCATGACGTTCGGTCGGACCCGGAACAACCGGCTGTGCAACATGGCGAACCTGACCGCGACCTGCCCGGAACTGGCGCCAGAGGGCTGGCACCAGTACGTGGCCTATGCCGTGCCGCGCCCCGCCATCGGCGATTTCGACAGCGCGGCGGAGGTAGAACTGGCCCATGAGGATCTGCGCGAGCAGTTCCCCGGTTTCGACGATAGGGTCAAGATGCTGTCGATCCGTGTCATGCGCGACGACTGGCCGGCCCAGCGGTCCGGCGCGGGCCATGACATGGATGTCGCAACCGGGATCCCCGGGCTCTGGTGCGTGGGCGACGCGGTCAAGGACTACGGCAACGGCGGCACCCAGGCCTGCGCGGAATCGGCGCGGGTCGCCGTCGGCCAGGCGCTGGACTATCGGCGCGCGGGCATGCCTGCGGGTTAGGGTGGCGGCCCGGGCCAGACTGCCCTTGGCACGATCTGCAAGGCCGCCGGGCCGGCCATTCCCTTCTGCGCGCGCGTCGATTTATTGTCTTCTGATTCAATTATTGCTATCCGGCAAGCGGACGGCCTGGTGCCGTCATCGGATCAGGAGAACCAGACGGTGCGTCAGGCAGCATGACGGCGGCACGCCCCCGGCCACGGGCCACGGACGAAAAACCCCGTTCCAGGCGGGGCCGCCCCTCGAAACAGGAGACAGCCCGGCGCGGCGACGCGCGGCAGCTTCTGCTCGACGCCGCGCACGAGGCGATGATCGCCAAGGATTCCGTCGACGTCTCGGTGATGGAGATCGCCGAACGCGCGGGGCAGAGCCCGGCCGTGGTGCAATACCACTTCGGCGGCAAGGACGGCCTGCTGCGCGCGCTGATGCGGCGGGGGACGGATCGCTCCGTCGCGCAACTGACGGAACTCGCCGGGCTCGATATGCCGGCGGATCGCAAGCTGGCGGCGCATATCCGCGGGCTCGTGAATGCCTATTACCAGGCGCCCTATGTCAATGCGCTGTTCCGGCACCTGTCGGACCTGGCCCCCGAAGGCGAGACCGAGGCGGTTTTCCGGGAATTCTCGCAGCCCATCGTCAGGTTCTACGAAAAGGTCCTGGCCCAGGGCGTGGCCGAGGGGCTTTTTCGCGAGGTTTCAGTGATGCATCTCTACATGCTGATCGTCGGGGCAAGCGACCACATCTTCGCCCGCCGGAAATCCCTGCCCGTGTTGTTCGGGGTCGAGACGATGGATGATGTCCAGCGCCGCAGCTATTCCGATTTCCTGACCGACATGGTGTTGACTAGCCTGCGGCCGTGACCCCCCCTCGGGGCGCTGCAGGGCCAGGGCCGGGGGCCCGCGATGTGTCGCGCCCGGACCCGTCAAATTCAATGGCCATTTAAATAATTGCGCCCTGGCGGCGGTTGTCCCCGCATCACGGGACGGCGGCACCCCTGTCGCTGCATAGCCTCATCGCGTGCTCAGGGTGGCGCGGTCGGTTCCTTGGCACCGCGCCGCAGGCGGGAGGAGGAGCTGCATGCTGAAAGATGTCGTGATCATTGGAGACGAGGTGGTGGCGCGCGATGCGCTCTTCGCCACGGGGTTGAAGGCCACCAGCGCCTTTCTTTCCATTGGCATCGGCCCCGAGGACCCGGTGGCCCTGCTGATGCGCAACACCATCGCCTTCTTCGAGGCGAGCCGGGGCATCGGCGGCACCGGCGGATATGCCGTGCCGCTGAACTGGCACAACAAGACAGACGAGATCGACTACGTGATCAAGGACGCGCGGCCCAAGGCCATCGTCGGGCATTCCGATATCCTGCTGGGTGTGCGCGACGCGATCCCCGGCGGCTTGCCGGTGCTGCTGGTTCCGGTCGAAGGCAAGACCGCCGACACCTGTGCCGCCACGCAGGAGGCGCTGAACGTGTTCGAGGACGCGAGGGTCTGGGGCGACTGGATCGAGGGCTTCGCACCCTACGACGGCCCGTCCCGGGTGCCCCCTGCGGCAATCCTCTATACCTCGGGCACCACCGGGCGGCCCAAGGCGGTGCGCAAGCCCACCATGACGCCCGAGCAGATGGCCGAGTTCCGGCGCTTCATCTTCGACGCCTACGGCATCGGCCCCGGGGCGCGTGTGCTGGTGCTGGGCCCGCTCTATCACGCCGCGCCCGATTCGGCCGGCCGGGCCGCGGTGGACGAGGCGGAAATCGCCGTGCTGCAACCGAAGTTCGATGCCGAGGACGTGCTGCGGCTGGTGGAAAAGCACCGCATCACCAACATCACCACCGTGCCCACCGTCTTTGTCCGCCTGCTGAAACTGCCCGAGGCGGTGCGCGCGAAATACGACGTGTCCTCCCTGCGCAAGGTCACCCATACCGGCGGGCCGTGCCCGATCGAGGTCAAGCGCCGGATGATCGACTGGTTCGGCCCGGTGCTGCACGAGATCTACGGCGGGACGGAGCAGGGGATCTCCTTCGCCTGCGATTCCGCGACATGGCTGAAGTACCCCGGTTCGGTCGGTGTCCCGCTGGAGGGCACCAGATGGGCCATCGTCGACGAGGATGGCAATCGGCTGGGTCCGAACGAGGTCGGCGAGATCTATGCCCACAACGAGGCCTTCGGCGATTTCACCTATGTCGGCCGCCCCGACGCCCGCGCCGAATGCGAGATCGACGGCATGATCAGCCTGGGCGACGTGGGCTACGTGACCGAGGAGGGCGCGCTCTACCTCTGCGACCGCAAGAAGGACATGGTGATTTCTGGCGGCGTGAACATCTACCCGGCCGAGACCGAGATGACCCTGCTGACGCATCCCGACGTGCAGGACTGCGCCGTCTTCGGCATCCCCGACGACGAGATGGGGGAATCCCTCATGGCGGCGGTACAACTCAGGCCGGGGACAAGCGCCGATGCAGACAGCATCCGCGACTGGCTGAAGCAGAAGATGACGGGCTACAAGGTGCCGAAATCGGTGATCTTCCACGACAGCCTCCCGCGCGAGGACAGCGGCAAGATCTTCAAGCGCAAGCTGCGGGAGCCCTACTGGCAGGGCAAGCGGGCGGCGATCTGAAAGCAGGGGCCGCCCGGTCGGTTCAGCCGATCCGGGCCTTCAGCCAGTTGCCGATCTGCTCGATCGAGGCGCGGGCCTCTGGCAGCTCGGGAAAGACCTGGAAGTGGTGGATCATCTCGTCCCAGATCACCGTCTCGACCTTCACGCCGGCGGCGGCGGCCCGCGTCCGCAGCAACAGGGTATCGCCCAGCACCGTCTCGTGATCGCCGACATGCACCAGCATCGGCGGCAGGCCCGCAAGGTCCCCGTTGACGGGCGAGGCAAGCGGCACCGAAGGGTCGCCATCGCGGCTCATGTAGGTCCGCACCATCATCTGCACCTTGAATCGCTGGGTCAGCGGGTCCAGCTCAGCGCGGCTGTCGTAGGTCTCGGCCCGGGCTTCCATGTCGATCCAGGGCGACAGGAAGGCGGCAGCGGCGGGCAGGGGCAGGCCGGTGTCCCGCGCCTGCAGCATCGTCGCCATGGCAAGGCCCGCCCCGGCGGAATCGCCGGCAAAGGCGATGCGCGCGGGGTCGGTGCCCCGGTCCAGCAGCCAGCGGTAGACGGCGACGGCATCCTCCAGCGCGGCGGGAAAGCGGTGTTCCGGCGCCAGGCGGTAGTCGAAGCCCAGGACCCGGGTGCCCGATGCGGCGGCGATGTCGGCCATCAGCGCCCCGTGCGAGGCGATGGAGCCCATCTGGTAGCCGCCACCGTGGCAGTAGAAGACAACCCCGTCGCCTTGGCCGAACCACACGGCGGGGATGCCGCCCGCATCGGCGGCAAGGCACACCGGGCGGCGCCCGCCCGACACCAGCGTGGCAAAACCGTCGCGCATCTCGTCCAGCGTGGTTCCGCGCCCCCATGTGCCGATGGTCGCGGCGATCCGGTCGCGGACCTTGTCGATCGGTCGTGTCGTCATGTGGTTGCCCCGGAGCGCCCGGACGCTACCCGTCCTTCGAGAGAAACCCGTTGAGGAAGACATCGACCACCTGGTCGGCATAGTCCTGCGGCGTCACCACGCCATTGGGGTCGTACCAGGCATAGGTGTAGTTGATCGAGCCGAGCAGCGACATCGCGTAGGTCGTGGCGAATTTGGGCGTCATGCGATGCGCCGTATCCACCCGGGCCAGCGCGTCGCGCACAATGGCGATGATCTTGCGCTGCGATGCGCCGATCTCGGCGCGGGTTTCGTCGTCCAGCTGGTTCCAGTCGTTCAGCAGCACGATCTGTTCCGAGTTGTTGACCGCGTTCAGCTCCATGATCTTGCGCACCACCGCGCGCAGGTGCGCCTGCGGCTCCAGCCGGGCCTCGGCGATGGTGTTCAGATCCTCGAGCATGGTGCTGACATGCTCTCCGATGATCCCGTTCAGGATCTCTTCCTTGGAGTTGAAGTAGTGGTAGAGCGCGCCGCGCGACGAATTGCAGGCGTTGGCAAGGTCGACGATCGTGGTCGTCGAAAACCCTTTCTCGGCAAACAGACGTGCAGCGGACCGCAGGATCCCCTGACGGATGTCGAAGTAGTCTTTGGATTGGGTGCGGGCCATTTATACGTCGGATGTTCGGTTTTTCATTCGGGTGTCTCGCGCGTAGCAGCAGAACGCGCTTGCTGCAACATCCCAGCCAGCAGTTGGTGGATATCTGGAGGCCGGACGGGCCGCGTTGCGGCCGTGGTGTCCATGTGGCCGGCAGTTCAGGCCCTGGCATCGGACGTCTCCCCCTTTCCGGTCATGGCGGCCAGGGTCGTTGCGCGGCTGCCGGCTTCGGCCACGATGCGCGCGACAAGGTCCCGGCAGGTGGGCAGGTCATGGATCAGGCCCATGACCTGGCCCGCCCAGATGATGCCGCCCTCCGGATCGCCGCCGACCAGCGCCGCGCGGCCGCGCGTGCCGGCGACAAGCTCTGCCACCTCGGGGAAGGCCGCGCCGGGGCGGGACAGGCGGGTCACGACCTCGTCCGAGATCCGGTTGCGCATGACACGGGCGGTGTTGCCGAGGCTGCGAAAGATCAGGTTGGTGTCGCGCTCGTCCTTTTCGACGAAAAGGCGCTTGATCCCGGGATGGGCCGGGGCCTCCTGCGTGGCGCAGAACCGCGTGCCCATGTTGATGCCGTCGGCCCCCAGCATGAGCGCGGCGGCCAGCCCGCGCCCGTCCGCGAACCCGCCCGACGCGATGATCGGGATCGACACGCGGTCGGCCGTCGCAGGGATCAGCACCAGGCCGCCGACGTCATCCTCGCCGGGATGGCCGGCGCATTCGAACCCGTCGATGGAGATCACGTCGACCCCCATCCGTTCCGCCGCCAGCGCGTGCCGGACCGAGGCGCATTTGTGGATCACCTTGACCCCGGCGGCCCCGAAGTCGGCCATGTGATCGGTCGGTGCGCGGCCGGCGGTCTCCACCACCTTGACCCCGCCCTCGATGATGGCCGCGCGGTAGGCGTCGTAGGGGATCGGATCGATTGTCGGCAACAGGGTCAGGTTCACGCCGAAGGGGCGGTCGGTCATCTCGCGGCAGCGGGCGATTTCCGCCGCCAGCGCCTCGGGCGAGCCGGCGGTCAGGGCCGTCAGCATCCCGAGCGCGCCCGCATTCGACACGGCCGAGGCCAGTTCGGCCCGACCGTAAAAGGTCAGCCCGCCCATCACGATCGGATGCTCGATGCCCAGAAGGTCGGTGAGGCGTGTCCTGAGTGTCATGGCCTTGTCCTGTCGCGAAGGATCAGTGATCCGGATGTGCGTTCAATCGACCGGCGGGTCGCGCGCCGTCTCAGTCGTCGCCGGTCGGGATGTGAAATTGCGGAAAGTACCGGGCGATCACGGGCCCATCCTCGGCCATGGCATGGCAACGCCCGATATAGGGCGGCCGCGCCTCGATCTCGTGCGTGTCCAGGCTGCGGGCCTGGCTGCGATCCTCGCGCGCCGCGGAAATGGCCTGGAACGCGACGGTGGCGCAGTTCTGCAGCATCTCGCGCAGATGCGTGCAGCCCCCGGTGTCGCCCAGGGCCTCGCTCAGGCTGCGGCGCCAGCCGGTCATCAGGTTCGCCCCGACCAGGCGGTGCGCGTTGTCGCCGCCGCCCTGGCAGAAGAGATAGGGCACATCGTCGAAGCTGGGCACGACCGCATGCACGCCGAAGCCCTCGTCAAAGGTCAGGCGGACCGCGATGTTGTGGATGTAGTCCCCCGGGGCCATCCGGCCCCGGACATGGTCGAAATAGGGATAGCTCTTGCTGTCGCGGATCGTGGCGTCGATATCCCACAGGCCATCGGTCCTCTCGAACACCTGATAGGACAGGGTCCGAAGGTGGTTTTCCTTGCGGGCAACGGGGGCTGGCAGGGGCATGGCGTCCTTCTCATCCGGGGGTGGCATCAGCCCACCATCTTGCGGGCGTTCTTCCAGTAGGGTTCCCTGAGCGTGGCCTTCAGGGTCTTGCCGGCGGCCGAGACCGGCAGTCTGTCCATCAGCTCCATGCTGCGGGGGCACTTGTAGTGCGCCAGAAGTCCGCGGCAGTGGTCCTGCAGCGCCTCCAGTGACAGGTGCTGGCCGGCCTTGCAGACCACGATGGCATGCACCGTCTCGCCCCAGTCCTCGGACGGGATGGCGATCACGGCGCAGTCCTTCACGGCCGGATGCTTGAAGACGGCGTTCTCGACCTCCTTGGAATAGACGTTCTCGCCGCCGCTCACGATCATGTCCTTGACCCGGTCGGTCAGGGTGACGAAGCCGTCTTCGTCCATGAACCCGCCGTCGCCGGTGCAGAGCCATCCGTCGGTGAAGGCCTCGCGCGTCTGTTCGGGCCGGTTCCAGTAGCCCAGCATGATCTGCGGGCCGCGCAGGGCGATCTCTCCGTGCGTGCCGCGCGGCAGTTCGGCCCCGCCGCCGGGGGCGGTGATCCTGACCTCCAGCCCATAGGCGGCGCGGCCGGTGACGGTGCGCTTCTCCGTCCAGTCGGGCCCGTCGAAGTGGAACCGCCAGGGCAGTGACAGGGCCAGAGCGGTGCATTCGGTCAGCCCGTAGCCCTGGATGAAGGTGCAGTCCGGCAACCGTTTCAACGCGGCGGCCAGCACGCTTTCCGACATCGGCGAGGCGCCGTATTCGATGTAGCGCAGGCTGGACAGGTCGTAGTCGTCGACGTTGGGGTGGTTGAGCATCATGTTGATCATCGTCGGCACGAACAGGCAGTAGTTGACCCTGTGCGTCTGGATGATCCGCATCCCGAGTTCGGCATCGAACTTGGGCAGGCAGACATTCGTGCCGCCCGCCATGGTCATCGCGAACAACGGGATGGACCCGGCGAGGTGAAAGAACCCGGCCGAGTGCATGAAAACCGTCTCGTCGCTGAAATGCAGCGAGGCGATCCAGTTGACCGAGGCGATCACCAGGTTGGTGTGCGACAGCATCACCCCCTTCGATTGCCCGGTCGTGCCGCCGGTGTAGCAGATGCTGCACAGGTCGTCGCCCGACCCGGATCGGTCGGCGGCGGGCCTGGCATCGGCCAGCAGGGCCTCGTAGGGCAGGGTGCCATCCGGTGCCGCGCCCTCGTCCAGCCAGATGATCGTCTCGACCCTGGTGTCCGCCAGGATGGACGGCAGGACTTCGGTGAAGTTCGCATCCGCCAGCAGGATCCGCGCGCCCGAGTCGTTGAGCGCAAAGACCGTTTCGGCCAGCGACCAGCGGGTGTTCAGCGGGACCGACACACCGCCGGCCCAGGCGATGCCGTAGAACGCCTCCAGGTAGTTGTCGCTGTTCAGGGCCAGGATGGCGACGTGATCGCCTGTGCCCAGGCCCCGTGCCGCCAACGCGCCCGCGCAGCGCCGGACCCTGTCGCCGACCTCGGCCCAGGTCCGGGTGCGGTCGGCGAAGATCGTCGCGGGGTAGCGGCCGCGTATCTGGACGGCCCTGGTCAGTGCGGATGTGAAGCGCATCGTCTCCTCCCGAATACGGTCACGGATGGCCCGGGGTCGCACGGCACCCGGTCATAGCGGTTCGTGCTTCTGGGCAATCTCGTATTTCGGATATCCCCGGGCCACGCCGTACTCGCTCATGCCATAGCCGGTGCGGCCGTCGCAGGTGACCTTGGTGAAGTGATCGCCAAGCTGCCGGGCCTGGCGCCGGATTTCGGGGTCGGACAGGTCCCACACGTAGTGGTCGCTGTGCAGCCGCCCCTTGTTGTCGCCGTGGTTCCAGCCGCGATGCCCGCCATAGCCGCCGCCCTTCAGGAAGAAGCGCGCCGGCTGGGGATGCAGCGTCAGCTCGCGCGTGCCGCCGTCGGCGTATTTCAACAGCAGCGTGCCCCCCGACCAGGTCTGCCCCAGCGGGTCGTCGGCCCATTCGATGTCATGTTCGATGGCAGTGATCTCGCGTTCCTCACCGGCCTTGTCGACCTCGAGCCCCGACAGGAAGAACGGGTGCCCCGGTTCGCGTTCCTTCAGGAACAGCGACATGGCGAAATCCTCGAACTGGTAGGTCAGCCAGAACCAGAAGAAATCCTTGTAGGCCGGCAGGCTGTCGTTCGACATCATGTCGGTCTGCATGACCGACCGGATGCCCCAGGAGTGGTCGCGCTGCGCGTACCAGGTGTCGGGCGTGACCTCGATGCGCCGGTCGCCCAGCTGGATCCAGCCCTGCATCCGCCCGAACTGGGTCATGCGGATCAGGTCCTCTTCCACCCGGTTGCGCTTGCGGCGAAAGCTCTGGTGTTCCTCCAGCCCGGCAAAGCTGGCCAGCCAGTCGATTTCGAAGCTGAGGCCCGAGTCGTTCTGCCCGAGCGTGATGCGGTGATGCTTCAGCCCCTCGACGATCTCGTAGCGCAGCGGGCCTGCGGCGGTCTCCAGCGGGGTCGACCCCAGCGTGCGCGACACGCGATAGCTGTACTGCACGTTGTCCACGGTGATGCCCGCGAACATGTCCATGACGTTCTTGTTGGGATACCAACCCAGCCCCATGTCCAGCAGCACGTCGCCGCTGTCGATCGGCGCGCCCGAGTACCAGTAGCGCTCGGTCCAGCGGTCGTCGCTCGACACCACGTGGTTGAAGGTGGTCGGCAGCTGGTGACCGATGTTGTCGTCCTGTTCCGAAAGCATCTCGGCCCTTTCCTCAGGTCATCGCAGAGTAGTTGGCGGCCGCGATCCGCGACCGCTCGGCGGCCAGGTAGGCCTGCAGGGTCTTGCGGATGGCGGCCTCGGTGGTCGGGTCGTCCTGGCCGGCCGCGGCGTAAAAGCTGTCGATCGCCGCGCGCAGCGTGGCCTCCTGCGCGGCCAGCCGGGCGCGCGGGTCCTCGTCCCGCACAGGCGCGGTGCCCATGCCGGCCAGCCCCTCGGCCAGCGCGGCGGATTGCTCTGCCGTCAGTTCCGGCGACCAGTCGGCCAGCGCGGTCAGCTTGTCGATCACGTCCATCGCGCCCAGAAGCTGGCTGCGCGCGTGGTCCTGGGCGACATGGGGCAGCACCTCGTTGGCCAGCGCGGCGCGCACGGCATCGAGATAGAGTTTCAGCGGCAGGCTCATGAGGCGACCTCGATCATCTTCAGCATCCCCAGCAGGGTGGTGGATTTCTGCAGCGCCATGACCGCCAGCCGCACGTCGTGCACGTCGCCCGCCATCAGCCGCTGTTCCGTCCCGATCAGCATCGCGGCCATCTTGAACTGCCCCAGCACGTGGAAATACCGGATCAGCCCGGGATCGACCCTGCGGCCCGAGGCGGCGGCATAGGTCATGTGGAAGCGGTCGAGGTCCAGCAGGCCCGACAGCGTCGTGGCTGTCCCGCCGAAGGTGCGCAGCGAGGCCCAGGCGAGGTCCTCGTGCGGGTCGCCCAGGTGGGTCAGTTCCCAGTCCAGCAGCCCGGTGATGCGGCCGCCGTCCACCAGGAAGTTGCCGACGCGGTAATCGCCGTGCAGCAGCGTCACCGCCCCGGCCGGGCGGGCATGGGCATGCAGCCAGCCCGCGGCGAAGCGCATGGCGTTGTCCTCCAGTCCGCCCGAGGGGCCCGAGGCGTGGCGGACCCAGCGGTCGATCTCGGCATGGGTGCAGGTGTCGGCGGTCACGCCGGGGCTCAGCGCCTCGGCCGACGTGCCCCGCCAGGGGCAGCCGTGGATCGTGGCCAGGTGGCGGGCGAAATCCTCGGCCACCGTTTCGGCATGGGGGTAGGGCGCCTGGTCGCCCAGGCCGGGCCAGCGCGGCAGCAGTGTCTCGCCCGGCATCCGGGTCACGATCATGAAGGGCGCGCCAAAAACCTCGGGGTCGTCGCTGTGCCACAGCACGCCGGGCACCGGGGCGTCCGTCCCGGCCAAGGCGGTGAAGGCGCGGACCTCGGGTTCGGTCGAATAGGGGGCCAGCAACCCGTTCGGGTCGCCGATGCGCAGGATCAGGTCCCGCGCCGGAGCGTCGGAGGGTGTCATGGTGAAGGCGACCGTCACCCAGGACAGCCCCGCCGTGAAGCGCCGCAGGTTCGTCACCGCGACCGGCGCGCCGGCCTGGGCCGACAGGAAATCCGCCAGGGCGGGGCCCAGCCCGTCGGTCCGCCACAGGGGCAGGCCCGGGATGCCGCCCGCGTCACGCATCGTCCACCGGCCGGGTGGCGACACAGTTGATCCCGAAGCCTCGCAGGTTGTGCAATGCGGTCTCGTCCCCGGACAGCAGGATGATGTCCCGCACGCCAAGGTCGCCGAGGATCTGCGCCGGGACACCCAGGTCCACCAGCTCGGTCCGGCCATAGCCGCTCTCTTCCTCGCGCTCGCGGGCGATGAAGCGTTCGACCAGGGTGGTGCTGTAATGTTCGCGGATCAGGATGATGATGCCGCGCCCGGCCCGGTCCGCCGCAGCCAGGTAACGGCCCAGGTGGTCGGGCTGGCCGAAGTTGCGCCACCGGAGGAGGTCGTCGGTCACGTTCAGCCCGTGGATCCGCACCGGCATCGGCTCGGCCCCGTCGGGATCGCCCTTGACCAGCGCGATGTGTTCGGCGCCCGAGATCAGGTTGCGGTAGATGTGCAGGCGAAAGGCTCCGCCTTCCTCGGTGTCGACCGAGGTCGAATGGCTTCTCGCGATGATGCGCTCGGTGCGGCGGCGGTCGCGGATGACCTCGTCGATGTCCAGCGTGGCCACACCGATCAGGGCCGCCAGCTTGCGCACGTGGTCGATGTCGGCCAGCTCGCCGCTGTCGTCCAGTACCTCCGAGAAGACCGCGTAGGGCCCGCAGTCCGCCATCCGCGCGAGGTCCAGTGCGGACTCGGCCAGCATCGGGCGTTCCAGCACGCCGGCATCCGCGACGACGAAAGGAAAGACATGGCCGGGCGTGTGCAGCGCCTCGGGGCCGCTGGCCGGGTCGATGGCGGCGGCGATGGTCCGGGCGCGGTCTTCGGCCGAGATGCCGGTGGTCACGCCGACGGCGGCCTCGATCGAGACGGTGAAGCCGGTGGTGGCGGGCAGGCCGCTGCGCCGGGGCTGCATCCGAAGGCCCAAGCGGTCGACCTCGGCGCGGGTCAGTGCCAGGCAGATCAGCCCGCGCGCGTGTTTCGCGATCAGGTTGACGCAGGCGGCGTCGGCGCGGGTTCCGGCGGCGACCATCACGGCGGATCGCCGCGTGCCGTTGGCGCCATGCACCAGCACGCAGCGCCCTGCCGCAATGTCGCGCTTCGCCGTGGCGAGGTTGTCTGCCAAGTCGGTTTTCATCGTTGCGGCCCTCCGTACCGTGTGGCCCGTGGCGCCCGTGTCGCGGAGGTCCGAAAGCCCTCGCGACGATGCCGTGGCCTGTGCCGAGCGTACCGCCGAAGCGGCTGTCATGTGTGTCCCCGCCCGAGGGACGTGACCCGGCCCAAGCCCTTGTTGCGCCGGGGGTTGGTTGCGGGCACAGACCCCCTGTCCGTCGCCCGGCGCGGGCGGCGGTGTGTGGATTTCGCGATCTACGGGAGTGTCAGACCCGTTCGATGATGATGGCCGGTGCCATGCCGCCGGCGGCGCACATCGTCACCAGCCCGCGCCTCAGATTGCGGCGTTCCAGTTCGTCCAGCAGGGTGCCGATCAGGATCGCCCCGGTCGCCCCGATGGGATGGCCGAGCGCGATGGCCCCGCCGTTCACGTTGATCTTGTCGCGGTCGATGTTCAGGTCCCGGATGAACTTCTCGGGCACCACGGCAAAGGCCTCGTTCACCTCGAAGAGGTCGATGTCGTCAAGGGTCAGCCCGGCCTTTTCCAGCACCTTCTTCGCCGCCGGGACGGGCGCGTTCAGCATCAGCTCGGGGCTGTCGCCGACATTGGCCATCGCCACGATGCGGGCGCGGGGCGTCCAGCCGTTGGCCTTCACCGCGCGCTCGGACGCCATCAGGATCGCCGCCGCCCCGTCGACCACCCCGGACGAGGTGCCGGCATGGTGGATGAAGTCGATCTCGAGCCCCGGCATCGCCCTGTGGATGAGGTCGAGCTGGGTCGTCCCGTCCTCGTCGACGGGATGGCGCGCGACCGCCTCGAACGAGGGTTTCAACCCCGCCAGCCCCTCGCGCGTGGTCTGGGGACGGGGGTATTCCTCGCGGTCCAGCACGACATTGCCCCCGGCGTCGCTGACCGGCACGAGAGAGCCCGCGAAATAGCCGTTGCGGATCGCGTGATCGGCGCGGCGCTGGCTTTCGATGGCCAGTTCCTCGGTCGCATCGCGCGAGATGCCCTCGATCGTCGCGATGGCGTCGGCGCAGATCCCCTGGCTGATCTGCGGATGCAGGTTGCGCAGGTCGGTGTTGTCGCCGTCCAGCAGCTTCGTCCGCCGTGCCTCGGGGGCGGAGTAGTTGTAGGACATCATCTCGCACCCGCCCGAGATCACCGTGTCCTCCATCCCCGCCATGATCGTCGCGGCGCCGAAGTTCACCGTGGTGATGCCCGAGCCGCAGAACCGATCCAGCGTCACGCCCGAGGCGCGCACGTCGTAGCCCGCCGTCAGCGCGGTCATGCGGCCCAGGTCGTTGCCCTGCCGGGCCTGCTGGTTCGAGCAGCCCCAGATGACGTCGTCGACCGTCTCGGTCCTGATGTCGTTGCGGTCGCGCAGCGCCCTGAGGACATGCGCCCCGAGGTTCTGCGGGTGCAGCTCGGCCAGCGCACCCTTTCCGACCTTGCCGATACCGCGCGGCGTGCGGCAGTGATCGACGATGTAAGCTTCGGCCATGTGTTCCTCCCTTGCGTGATCGGGTTTTGCGTGATCGTGACGCAGTCCCGTCAGGCAGACATTGTCTTGCGTGATTTCAACAGCTCCGCGCGCTGATAGCCGCAGGCCTCCACGTCCCGGCGGTGGCCTTGGACCCGCCCTGTCCGGCTCCGGCAGTGACGATGGTCTGGCTCATGCCGTCTTTGCCCCCTGGTTGTGCGGGCCGGCGCCCGTCAGGCGCCGGCCCCTTTGGTTCACTCGCCAACCGGCGCGAAGCTGAGCGTTTCGTAATCGGCGCGCATGATCGTGACGCCCGAGTTCGAGAACCGGTTGTCCGGGCCGAAACCGATGGGATCCATCACGCCGGTGTCGATCGGCGGGTTGGTTTCCAGCTTTTCGATGGTGCAGGCCCAGGTCAGATCGTCTGCGCAGCCCTTCATCGCCTCGATCAGCGCCCGGGTCGAGGAATAGCCGGTCATGGTGTAGCGGTTCACCCGCGCGACCTCGTCCTCGGTCAGGTACTTGCGCGCCAGTTCGAGGAATGCCTGCCCGGCCTCGGACTGGATCGGGGCGACGTAGTCCACGCCATAGATGCCGTCGCTGGCCGGGCCGATGGCCTTGAGGACTTCGGGCACGCGGCCGGGCCAGAAGGTGGCGATGACGGGGGTGATGCCCAGCTTCTCGGCTTCCTTCACCATGGCGATGTTTTCCGAGATGATGCCTCCGGCGATCAGGACCTCGACGCCCGCGTCCTTGACGCGCAGCATCTCCGAGGCGAAGTCCTTCTGCCCGCGGGCATATTCGGTCTCGAAGACGACATTGATATCGGCCTCTTCCCGGGCCTGCTCGATGCCTTCGCCCAGGGATTTGCCGTAGTCGTCGTCCTGAAGGATGATGCCCCACTTGGCGCCCGGGTATTCCTTCGCGAGGTAGAGCGCGAGCTGGTGCATCCCTTCGGTGTAGCTTTGCCCGACGACGAAGATGTTGTCCGACGGCGGTTCGTAGAGCGGGGGCAGGGGGCCGATGGGGACCATGGCCGGGATGCCCGACTGCTTGATGATGGGCATCGACGCGAGCGCTTGGCCGGACCCGGAAAGCGATGTCAGGGCAAAGACCTTGTCCACCCCGATCAGCTTGCGCAGGGACTGGATGGTGCGCGAGGTGACATAGCCGTCATCCTCGGCGATCAGCCTGAGTTGCCGTCCGCCGATCCCCCCTTTGGCGTTGACCTCGGCCAGCGCAAGACGCACGCCCAGGTTGTGCGCGACACCCAGCAGGCCCGGCGGGCCGGTCAGCGGCTCGACCTCGCCCAGCAGGATCTCGGTGTCGGTGACGCCCTGGTCGGCGGTGGCCATACCCGCGGGCAAGGCCAGCAGCGCGGCGGCTGCAAGTCCTTTCACGTAGTTCATGTTACTCCTCCCTAGTGAATGAATTCAATACTTTAGTGGCCAGAGCGTCCATGTCCGCCTGGCGTCCTGCCAGAGGCCCATCAGCCCGTGCGGCTGCAGCCTGAGGAAGAGGATAATGATCAGCCCGTAGAGCAGGCCCTTGATCTCGTGCGCGCTGGTCGACAGGAGCGACTGCGCGCTGCTGCCCATCCAGGAAAAGACGAAGGAGGTCACTTCGGGCAGGCCGACCAGGAAGACCGCGCCGAGGATCGCCCCCGCAATGCTGCCCATGCCACCGACGATCAGGATCGCCAGCGCCTCGATCGCCAGCAGGAACGGGAACCCGTCGACCGTGACGAAGCTGAGGAAGATGCCGTAGAGCGCTCCCGAGATGCCGACGATGAATGAGCTGGCGACAAAGGCGTAGAGCTTGTAGGCGCGCAGGTCGATGCCCATCACCCGCGCGGCGTTGTCGTTGTCGCGGATCGCGATCAGCGCCCGCCCGATGCGCGAGCGGCGCAGGTTGAGGCAGGCGAGGATCGTCAGGATGCCAAACCCCGCGGTCAGGTAATAGAACTTGGCGTCGGTATCGAAAGCGTAGCCGAAGATCACCGGCCGGTTCACGAAGATGCCCGAGGATCCGTTGGTCAGCCCGTCGAATTCCAGCACCAGGTGGTTCACGATGAAGGCAGAGGCCAGCGTCGTGATGGCGAGGTAGAGCCCCGTCAGCCGCAGCGAGGGCACGCCGACGATGACGCTGGCGATGGCAGGAACGATGCCCGCCAGCACGAACCCCAGCAGCGGCGGCCAGCCCCAGCTTTCGGTGCTGATGGCATAGGCATAGGCGCCCAGCACCATGAAGGCCGTCTGCCCGAGCGAGATCAGCCCCGTCCAGCCCGTCAGCACGTTCAGGCCCATGGCCCCGATGGCGGTGATCATCATCAGCGTGATCAGCGACAGGCCGTAGAATTCGAAATGGAACGGCGCCGCGATGACCAGCAGCAGCCCGATGCCGATCCACGCGCGTTGCAGCGTGGAATCCGTCAGGTTGATGTGCTCGACGATGGTTTCCTTGTAATAGCCGCTGCGCATCAGAGCCTCTCGATACGTTTCTCACCGAACAGGCCGTAGGGACGGACCATCAGGATCAGGATGATGATGACGAAGCCCGCGACCTCCTTGAGGCCGGAGCTGATGTAGCCGCCGACGAGGTTCTCGGTGACGCCGATGATCAGGCCGCCGACGGCCGAGCCGATGACCGCGTCCAGCCCGCCGAGGATCGTCGCCGGGAAGGCCTTGAGGCCGAGGGCGTAAAGGCTGGGCGAGAGCTCATAGGCGATGGCGAAGAGCACGCCCGCCACGCCCGACAGCACCGCCGCCGCCGCCCAGGCCGCCATCTGCACCTTGCCGCTGCTGACGCCCATGAGTTGCGCCGTCGCGTCGTCCGACGCCACCGCCCGCATCGCCACGCCAAAGCGCGAGTAGCGGAAGAAGGCCCACATCCCCGCGATGGCCGCGAAAAGCGCCACGAGGACCGCGATCTGCGCCGCGCGCACCCGCACGCCGCCCAGGTCGACAAGCTGGTTGCCCGATGCAATGGCCATGTTGTGCGGAAGCCCGTCCCAGATCAGGATGATCGCGGACCGGAAGATCACCGACAGCCCGATCGTCACCATGATCTGCGACAGGATCGGCTCGCTCATCATGGGGCGGATGACGATCCGCTCGACCGCCAGCGCAAAGAGCACCGCGAACCCGATGGAGCCCAGGGCGACGATAAACGGGTTGCCGTCGACGCTGGTCGAGATCGACCAGGCGACATAGGCGATGATCATGCCCATCTCGCCCTGGGCGAAGTTCAGCAGGCCGGTGGACTTGTAGATGATCGCAAAGCTCATCGCGATCAGCCCGTAGACCGCCCCGACGGCCAGGCCCGAGGCCAGCAGCTCGGCCAGGTAGTTCATGCCGGGACCTTTCCGTAGATCTGTTCGAGTTCCTTCCCGAACTTGGTGTCGATGATCGAGCGGCGGACCTTCTGCGTGGCCGTCAGTTCCCCGTCGTCGTGGTCCAGTTCCTTTTCCAGGATCACGAAGCGGCGGATGTTCTCGACCCGGGCGAAGCGGGTGTTGACCTCGTCCACCGCGCCCTGCACCAGCTCGCGCACCTCGGGCAGCAGGCTGAGGGACTTGTAGGTCGTGTAGGACAGGTTCCGGTCGCTGGCCCACAGACCGACGTTGTCGTAGTCGATCTGGATCAGCGCGCCGAGGAACTTGCGCCCGTCGCCGGTGACGATGACTTCCTTGATGTAGGGGCTGTCCTTTAGGGCGTTCTCGATCTCGGACGGCGCGATGTTCTTGCCGCCCGAGGTGATGATGATCGCCTTCTTGCGGTCGATGACCGAAATCTCGCCATTGTCGAAGACGGTCACGATGTCGCCCGACAGCAGCATGTCGCCCTGCATCGTTTTCTGCGTTGCCTCGGGATCGCGGAAGTAGCCCTTGAAGATCGCCGGGCCGCCCAGGCGGATCTCGCCATCTTCGGCCACCTCGTAGGTCGTGCCCTCCAGCGGCAGGCCGCAGCCGCCCAGCCGGAAATGCCCCGGAGTCTGGACGAAGACGCAGCCCGCGACCTCGGTCATGCCGTAGCCCTGGCTGAGCGGCAGCCCGATGATCGAGAAGAAGCGGATCGTCTCGGGCGAGACCGCCGCCCCGGCACAGAGCCGGTGATAGGTCCGGTCCAGCCCCATGTAGCGCTGGATGTTGCGGAACAGCGCCCAGTGCAGCACCCAGGCCCAGACCGATTGCGCTGGCGTCAATTTGCCGTCGGCGGCCTGCCGGGCATCGTCCAGCTTGCGGCCCTGCCGCATCAGCCAGCCGGCGACGCGCTTCTGCACCGGGCCGCTTTCCTTTAGCCGGAATTCGAAGCTTTCCTTCATCTTTTCCCAGATGCGGGGCACGCCGACCATGAAACTGGGGGCGATCTCGCGCACGTTCTCGTTCACCGTGTCGATGCTTTCGGCAAAGCTGACCGTCCCGCCGACGCAGAGCAACATCGCCATGGAATAGCACCGCTCGGCCGCGTGGCAGAGCGGCAGGTATCCGACCGCCTCGATCCGCCGGGTATCGGCGCCGACCGCGCGGGCGTAGTTGTAGGTGGAATAGATGATGTTCCGATGGGTCATCATCGCGCCCTTGGGCGGACCGGTGGTGCCCGAGGTGTAGACCATCAGCGCCACGTCGTCGGGCGAGGTATCCTCGATCATCGCGTCCAGCATCGCCTCGGCGTCGGGCAGGCCCGCGGCATGGGCGTCGCCCCTTTCAAGGAAGCTTTCAAACGACGAAAGGTAGGGCTGGCGGTAGTCGCGCAGGCCCTTCATGTCGACGCAGAGCACATGCTCCAGGTCCGGTAGGCCGCCGTCGTTGGCCTGGGCGTCCAGCACCTTGTCGGTCTGTTCCTGGTCGCCGCAGACGGCCAGCCGCGCGGCCGAGTGGCGGACGATGTACTGCAGCTCGGGCCAGGGGTTCGTCGGGTAGACCCCCACCGGGATGGCGCCGATCATCTCGGCCCCGAGATCCGAGAAATACCATTCGGGCGTGTTTTCCGAGGCGATGATGATCCGGTCGCCGCGCCGGACCCCGACCGACAGGAGCGCGAATGCGAAGCGGCGGGCCTGCCTGTGGTACTGCGCCCAGTCCATCCGCCGCCAGACGCCGAACGACTTTTCGCGCAGGGCCAGCTGGCCGGGGTGGCGCAGCGCATGTTCGCGCAGCAGGCGGGGCAGGGTGCCTGTGCCGCTGCGCAGATTGTCCACGGCGAAAGGATCGAAATCGGGGGACAGGCGGCCCTTCGCGTCGTCGAAAAGCTGCGTGACGTCCAGCTGCGGTGCGCGCGATTGATCGTTCATGCCAGGCCTCCGGCGGCGCGCGCGTCCTGTGGCGCGGCATCCTCAGTCTTGTGGCCCAGGTAGGCCTCGATCACGCCCGGATGGCTCTGAACCTCCTGCGGGCGGCCCTCGGTGATGGTCCTGCCGAAGTTCAGCGCGTGCACCCGGTCGGAAATGTCCATCACCAGATGCATGTCGTGTTCGATCAGCAGGATCGCGATATCCAGTTCGTCCCGGATATCCAGGATGAAGCGGGCAATATCCTCGGTCTCTTCCTGGTTCATGCCGGCGACGATCTCGTCCAGCAGCAGGACCTTGGGGTCGGTGGCCAGCGCGCGGCCCAGTTCGACGCGCTTCTGCTGGCCATAGGACAGGGTGCCCACGACCTTGTCGCGGATGTGCTCGATTTCGAGGAAGTCGATGATCTCCTCGACCTTCTGGCGGTGCGCGATCTCTTCCCGGCGGGCGCGGCCGAAATGCAGCGCGGCCTCCAGCACCGAGGTCTTCATCCGCCAGTGCCGCCCGACCAGGATGTTGTCGACCACCGTGCCGTGCTTGAACAGCGCAAGGTTCTGGAACGTCCGCCCGATGCCAAGCCGCACGTAGCGGTGCCCCGGCACGCGGGCGAGGTCCTGCCCCTCGATCGAGATCGAACCGGAACTGACCGGCAGTACCCCCGAGATCAGGTTGAAGAGCGTCGTCTTGCCCGCCCCGTTCGGCCCGATGACCGAGACGATCTCGCCCCGGTTCACGTCGAGCGTCACGCCGCCGACCGCCTGGATGCCACCGAAGCTCTTGGTCACGTCCCTGAGTTGAAGCAGTTTCTGCGTCACGAGAGCCACCGCTTGCGCCGCTTGTAATGTTTCACGTCGCGGAAGCTCTTCCGTGCGCCGTCCCCGCCCGAGAAGCCGAGGTAGTATTCCTGCACGTCGAGGTTGGTGCGCATCTTTTCGGCCGGGCCATCCAGAACGATGCGGCCGTTTTCCATGATGTAGACATAGTCGGCGATTTCCATCGCCCGGCTGGCGTTCTGCTCGACCAGAAAGATCGTCATGTTCATCTCGCGCCGCATGCGACCGATGGTCTGGTAGATCGAGTCGATGATCAGCGGGGCCAGCCCCAGCGACGGCTCGTCCAGCGCCAGCAGGCGCGGCTCGGCCATCAGGGCGCGGCCGACGGCGACCATCTGCTGTTCGCCCCCCGACAGGTAGCCCGATATCTGGCTGCGCCGCTCCGCCAGGCGGGGAAAGAGCTCCATCACCATCTGTTTGAGGCGCTTCATCTCGGCGGTCGACTTGAGGTGCGCGCCCATGGTCAGGTTCTCGTCGACCGTGAGGTTGGCGAACAGGCGGCGGCCCTCGGGGACCAGCACCATGCCGTTGCCGACGATACGTTCCGTGCGGGCGTGGCCGATATCCTCGCCCGCGAAATGGACGGACCCCTTGGTCAGCACGCCCTCTTCCAGGTGAAGCGTGCCGGTGACGGCCTTGAGAAGCGTGGACTTGCCCGCGCCGTTCGATCCCAGAAGCGCCACGACGCTGCCCTCGGGCACCGAGAGCGACACGTCGCGCACGGCCTCGACCGCGTTGTCATAGATGATCTGGGCGTTCCGGATCTCCAGCAGGGGCGGGGCGATCCGGGTGCGACCGGCTGGTGCGACCGGGCCGGCCATCATGCGGCACCGCCTTCGACCGAAAGGGACATTGCGCCCGTGAATGGCCGAGTCATGTCGTTTCTCCTCCCTTCGGGGTGATCGCGGATCGCCCGGGCGTGCCGCTCTCCCCAATTACCGTCCAGTCGACCGGTTTTTTTACTTGAGTATCACATATCGCTTACCGATCAAGTGCCTTGGGTGAAAAACCTGCGGAGTGTTCGGTTAATTGCACGGGGAAAACGCGACTTTCCCGGGCGGCCCGCAGGGGCAGACCGGGCGACCGGGCGCGGTCGGGCCGCGAATACCGCGAATCGCTTCGGTTTTTGCCACGGCGGCAGAATCGCCAAGCATACATGGGGTAGGCGGGGACATGGCACCGCGTTGCGCAGGGCGGCGGCGCGCAGGGCGCATCAACCGGCCCACGCTTTCGCTGCCGCGCACATTGCCGTCGACCCGATCCGGCGATATAAAAACCGGACGAACGTTATGTTATTGGGCTGTCGCGGCCCGACGACTCGGATACCCCGGAAAGGCAGGACAACATGAACAGAACCGGACCCCTGGCGCATATCAAGGTGGTCGAGATGGCGGGCCTCGGGCCGGGGCCCCTGGCCGGGCAACTCTTGGCCGACCTCGGGGCCGAGGTGATCGTGATCGACCGTGCCTCGGGCCCGGCCGATCCCAGCGACATCAACCGGCGTAACAAGGTTTCGGTCGCCTTGAACCTCAAGTCCGCCGCCGGGCGCGATGCGGCGCTGGCGCTGATCGCCGGGGCCGACGCCCTGATCGAGGGGTTCCGCCCCGGCGTGATGGAGAAGCTGGGCCTGGGCCCGGATGTCTGCCTTGATCGCAACCCGGGCCTGGTCTTCGGGCGCATCACCGGGTGGGGGCAGACCGGGCCGCTGGCGCAGACGGCGGGGCACGACATCAACTACCTGTCATTGACCGGCGCGCTGGCCGCGATCGGACCGGCCGGCGGACCGCCCGTGCCACCGCTGAACCTGGCCGCCGATTACGGCGGCGGCACGATGTTCCTGATCTTCGGGCTGCTGGCGGCCCTGCTGGAACGGCAGGTCTCGGGCAGGGGGCAGGTGGTCGATGCCGCGATGGTCGACGGTGTGCCGGCGATGATGAGCGTCTTTCACATGTTCCGCCACCAGGGCCTGTGGGACCTGGAACGCGCGCGCAACATGCTGGACGGCGGGGCGCCCTTCTACCGCTGCTACGAGACTGCCGACGGCAAGGCCGTGTCCGTCGGTCCGATCGAACCGCAGTTCTTTGCCGAGTTGTGCGCGAAGGCAGGGCTGGAGCATGTGCCCCCGCACGAGCAGATGAACAAGGACACCTGGCCCCGCCTCAGCGCCGCCTATGCCGAGGTGTTCCGCACCAAGACCCGCGACGAATGGGTGGCCCTGTTCGACGGCGGCGATGCCTGCGTTGCGCCCGTGCTGACGCTGGACGAGGCCGAAGCCGACCCGCATATGCGCGCGCGGGGAGTCCTTGTCCGGCAGGACGGGATCATGCAGGCCGCACCCGCGCCGCGGTTCGACCGGACCCCCGCCGGAGCGCTGCGCAGCCCGCGTGCCCCCGGCGGCGATTCCGAAACCATTCTGGCGGCCGCCGGCTTTTCGGCCGAGGCGATCGCCGCCATGCGGGCGGACGGCACGCTGACCTGACGCGGTCCGGCCCGGCGCGCCAGGCAGGCGCCGGGCCGCCGGGGTCACATCCGCTTGGCGACCTCTTCCAGCATGACCTCGGTCGCGCCGCCGCCGATCCGCAGGATCCGGGCGTCGCGCGCCATGCGTTCGATCGGGGTGCCGCGCATGTAGCCGGTGCCGCCGTGCAACTGCAGGCAGCCGTGCACCACCTCGTGCAGGATCTCGGGGCCCACGGACTTGATCATGGCCGTCTCGCGGCTGACCGGCTGGCCCGCATCCTTGGCGGCGGCGGTCTGGTAGGTCAGCGCCCGGATCATCGCCACCTTGGACGCGAGGTCGGCCAGGCGTTGCCGCGTCGCCTGCTGATCCCAGATCGTCTTGCCGAAGGCCCGGCGGGTGCGCACGTAGTCGAGCGTCAGCTCGATCGCCTTGGCCCCCTCGCCGGCACAGAAGGCACCGATCATCAGGCGCTCGTGTTCGAACCCCTTCATGATCGCGTGAAAGCCCCGGTTCTCGCCCCCCAGCATCGCATCGGCAGGCAGGCGCATGTCCTCGAACGCCAGTTCGGCCGTGTCCGAGCAGAGCCAGCCGTGCTTGTCCAGCTTGGCGGCCACCTTGAAGCCCGGCGTGTCCGTCGGCACGAGGAACAGCGAGATCCCCCGCGCGCCCGAGCCGGGCCCGTCGGTCCGCGCCCCCAGGATCACGAGGTTGCCATAGACCGCGTTGGTGATGAACATCTTGGTGCCGTTGATCACCCAGTCGTCACCGTCGCGCGTGGCCCGGGTGGCCAGCCCGGCGACATCCGACCCGGCGCCGGCCTCGGTCACGCCGATGCTGCAGACGGTCTTGCCGGCGATGATGTCGGGCAGGAACCGCGCCTTCTGTTCGGGTGTGCCGACCCGGGTGATGTGGCTGGCCGACATGTCGGTGTGCACGGTCACCGAGGCGGTGAACCCCCCGAAGGTCGAGCGCGACAGTTCCTCTCCGAAAACGACCGAGGCGAGGGAGCCCATCTCGGTCCCGCCATAGGCTTCTTCGTGCTGCATGCCCAGCAGGCCCATCTCGCCCAGCTTCAGGTACATCTCGCGCGGGATCCTGCCCTCGCGTTCCCAGGCCTCGCCGTTGGGCACGACCTCACGCTCGACGAAGCGGCGCACCTGTTCGCGCAGCATCACCAGGTCCTCGGTCACGAAGACGGGGTCGTTCAGGCGAAAGCCCGCTTCCATCTGGTCGGAGCTGCGGGTGATGTTCATGGCGAGTCCTCCTCGTGCCTGATCGGGGGTGCATGCCCCGGTGGACGGTCCTACAAATTGCACATCGGATGGGTCATTGCTAGATAAGACGAACGGCTAGCCGGTTTATTCAGTAATAGGGGAGGCGATGGCGCCATGAAGGAAGTGGACCTGCAGTTCCGGGGCGACCTGGCCGAGATCGTGCTGAACCGGCCCCATCGAAAGAACGCCCTGCGCGGCGAGGACTGGGCGGCCCTGGGCGCGGCCGCGGCGCGCGTGACCGACAGCGGGGCCAGGGCGCTTCTGATTCGGGGCGCGGGCGGGGCCTTCTGTTCGGGCTTCGACATCAGCGAGATCGAACCGGACAAGGCCGATGCCTTTGCGATCATCGACGGCCTGGTGAACCCGGCCCTGCGTGCCCTGCGCAACGTGCCCGTTCCGGTGATCGCTGCGGTACAGGGGGCCTGCGTCGGGGGTGGCTTCGGGATCGCCGCCACATGCGACATCGTGCTGGGCGGATCCTCGGCGCGATTTGGCTCTCCCTACGGAAATATCGGCATAATGAGCGACGCCGGGCTGCACCTGTTCCTGCGCGAGACGCTGGGATACCAGCGCGCGGCCTACCTCATCCTGACCGGCCGGCTGCTGTCGGCGGACAAGGCGCTGTCCCTCGGGCTCTGCGCCGAGGTGCTGCCGGATGACGAGCTCGATGCCCGGGCCGAGGAGCTGGCCACCTCGCTCGCGGCCGGGCCCACGGTCGCGCTCAGGCTGTCGAAACGCATCCTCAGGGAAGAGCGCGACGCCGACGCGGCGCTGGAGCGGGAGGCGGTCTATCAGAACCAGGTCTTTGCCTCGGAGGACGCGGCCGAGGGCATCGCGGCTTTCCTCCAGGGCCGCAAGCCGCGGTTCACAGGGCGCTAGGCGGCGCCGGAACGGCCCGTCGCACGGCATTGACTTGGCGCCCGTCGGCAATTATTAGGATGGCTGTCCGGTTTTATCAAAATCCGCACGCAGATGTCGGCAGGCAACCCGGGGAGGGAGAGACGATGGACGGAGGCTTCAAACCGAAGTGGGACGAGCTGATCCAGCCCGGCCGGGTTCACGGGTCGCTCTACTACGACCAGGGCATCTTCAAGGAAGAGGTCGAGAAGATCTGGTTCCGCACCTGGGTCTACATCGGTCACGAAAGTGAAGTGCCGCAGAAGAACGACTTCGTCACCAAGTCCATCGGCCCGATGCCGGTGCTGATGGTCCGCGACATGAAAGGCGAGATCCAGCTCTTGCTGAACCGCTGCCCGCACCGGGGCAATGCCGTCTGCGTGCAGGAACGCGGCAACCGCGCGCGGTTCACCTGCCCGTATCATTCCTGGACCTTCGCCAACACCGGCGAGCTGATCAACTATGCCTTCCCCGAGGGCTACAAGGGCACCGACAAGTCGCAGCTTGGCCTGGGCAAGGTCACGCGGATCGCGAACTACCGCGGTTTCATCTTCGGTTCGATGGCCCCCGAGGGCCCGACGATCGAGGAACACCTGGCCGGGGCGAAACGCTGCATCGACCAGCTCTGCGACAATTCCCCGACCGGCGAGATCGAGATCACTGCGGGATTCCTCAAGCACCGCACCCGCGCCAACTGGAAGTTCATCCTGGAAAACGAATGCGACGGCTATCACCCGGCCTTCGTGCATTCCTCGATCTTCTCGGTCTCGGACAGTGCCATCGGCGACCTCTACGGTGACAACGCCGTGGCCGTGACCCGCGACCTGGGCAACGGCCATACTGAGGTCGATCCGCGCCCCGAATTCCGCCGCCGCGACAAGCCGATGTCGTGGTTCGGCACCACGCCCGAGCGCCTGCCCGACTATGTCGCCCAGATGAACGAGGCCTATGGCGCGGACCGTGCGCGCCAGATCATGATCGACGGCACGCCGCACACGATGATCTTTCCGAACCTCTTCATCGCCGAGATCCAGATCTTCGTCATCGAGCCGGTCTCGGCCAGTGAGTCGATCCAGCATTCGACCGCGATCCAGTTCAAGGGCGCGCCCGATATCAACCGCCGGCTACGCCAGCAGACCATGGGATCCGTGGGGCCGGCGGGTTTCCTGCTGGCCGACGACACCGAGATGTACGAGCGCAACCAGCGCGGCCTGGAAATCCGCGAACCGGAATACCTGTTCCTCAAGCGCGGCGAACACCGCGAACGGCGCGACGAGGACGGCTATCGCATCGGTCATTCGACCGACGACCTGCCGTCGCGCGCGATCTGGGAACACTACCGCGAAGTGATGGAAGACAAATGAGCACCGAAGCAGCCGAGATCGAAGGCCCCGACATCCTCAAGGAATGGGTCGGCAAGCCGCGCGTCTATGAAAAGGCGTTCAACCCCGAGCTCTACCACGAGGTGCAGCAGTTCATCTTTCGCGAGGCGCGGCTTCAGGACATCCACGACTACGACGCGTGGGAGGCCCTGTGGACAGATGACGCGCTCTACTGGGTGCCGGCAAACGGGACCGATACGGATCCGGAGCGGCAGATGTCGCTGATCTACGACAACCGTTCGCGCATCGCGCTGCGGGTGCGGCAGCTCAAGACCGGGCGCAGGCATTCGCAGACACCGCCGTCACAGCTGGCGCGGGTGATCTCGAACTTCGAGCTGTTGAAGTCCGACAGCGAGGACCTCAAGGTGATGTGCAACAGCCAGATTTTCGAGACCAACATGCGTGGTGACACCATGTGGGCCTCGCGCAACGAGTATTCGCTGCGGCGGGTCGGGGGAGAGTTGCGGATGGCCTACAAGAAGGTCGTTCTGATCAACAACAACAAGGCGATCTACACGCTGTCCTTCCTCGTCTGACCGGGGAAGGAGGGGAGGAGCCCATGACAGGCGAAACGGACACGCTGGTCGGCGAAGGACCGGTGCTGCTGAGCTACGGCGCGGGCATCGCGCATGTCACGCTGAACCGGCCCGAAACGGGCAACGGCTTTGACGTCGACCTGATGAAGGTCTTTCAGGATGTCGTCATGCGGGTGCACGGCGACGCCCGCGTCCGGGCGGTGATCCTGTCGGGCAACGGCAAGATCTTCTCGGGCGGCGGCAACGTGAAGGACTTCGTCTCAAAGGGCGATGACCTGCCGCACTACCTGCGCATGGCCACGGCCTATCTGCAGGTCTGCGTCTCGGCGCTGGTGAACCTGGAGGTGCCGGTCGTGACCCGGGTGCACGGCTTTGCCGCGGGCGGGGCCGGGCTGGGGCTGGTCTGCGCTTCGGACATCGTGATCTGCGGGGCAAGCGCGAAATTCATGGCCGGTGCGACCCGGGTGGGCATGTCGCCCGATGCCGGGGCCACGGCGACCCTGTCCAAGATCGTTGGCTTCCGCCGGGCGATGGACATGGTCCTGACCAACCGCATCGTCGAGGCCGAGGAGGCCGAGCGCATCGGCCTTGTCACGCGCATGGTCCCCGACGACCGGCTCGACGAGGAGGTGAGGGAGACCGCGCGCCTGCTGGCCGCAGGCGCCCCCAAGGCGCAGTCGGCCACCAAGCGGCTGATGTGGAACGGGCTGGCGCGCGGATTCGAATCCGCCCTGCCGGACGAGGCGCGGGAAACCGCGTCGCTGTCGGGCACGAAGGATTCGATGGAGGGGCTGAAGGCCGTCATCGAACGCCGTGCCCCGGTGTTCCGGGGTGAATGACATGGACCTGAACACCCGGCTGGCCGGGTTGTCGGCCATGATCACCGGCGGCGCCAAGGGCATCGGCGCCGCCATCGTGCGACGCCTGGCGGCCGAGGGCGTGCGGGTGTCGATCTTCGACCGCAACCCGGACATCGCCACCGCCCTGGCCGCTGATTGCGGCGGCGGCGCGCAGGTCGCCGCGGTGGACCTGACCGACTTTGCCCGCCTGCGCGAGCTGATCGCCGAACAGGGTCCCTTTGACATCGTGATCAACAATGCGGGCGTCGACCAGCATGCCTTCTTCACCCAGACGACCGAGGAGGACTGGCGCCGCCTTTTGCTGATCAACCTCGAAGCGGTCTTTGCCGTGACCCATGCCACCCTGCCCGCGATGCAGCAGAAGGGGTTCGGCCGTATCGTCAACATCGGGTCCGAGGCGGGGCGCCTCGGCTCGCGCGGCGGGTCCGTCTATTCTGCGGCCAAGGGCGGGCTGATCGCCTTCACCAAGTCGCTGGCGATGGAAAACGCCCGCTACGGGATCACCTGCAACACCATCGTTCCGGGCCCCATCGACACGCCCCTGTTGCGCCGCGCGGTGCAGGACGGCGGCGACAAGCTGCTGCAGGCGATGGAGAACGCGACCCTGGCCCGCCGCCTCGGCACGCCCGAGGAGGTCGCCGCTACAGTCGCCTTCATCGCCTCGCGCGAGGCCGGCTACATTACCGGCGAGACGCTGGGCGTCTCGGGCGGTATGGGCGTGGCGGCCGGCTGACGGCGGGGGTGTCCGGTCACTTCCCTTGGGACAGGTCATCCGGCCGAAACCCGGCTATCCTGCGTGCCAACCGGACCGCGAGGAGGACAAACAGATGAGCGACAGGCAACCCGACATGCAGGGCGGGGGGCAGGGGCTGCTGGCGGGAAAGATCGTTCTGATCACCGGCGCGGCCTCGGGGATCGGCGCTGCCACGGCCCGGGCGGCGGCCCGGGACGGTGCCCTTGTGGCCCTGGCGGACCGCAACCTGGATGGCGCCCGCGCCCTGGCCCAAGAGATCGCGCAATCCGGCGCGACGGCCGAGGCCCTGGCCGTGGATGTCGCGGACCGGGACAGCGTGGCCGCGATGGTCGCGGGCGTCGTCGACCGTTTCGGCCGGCTGGATGCCGCGCTGAACAACGCCGGTATCGGATCGAACGAGACCGGGTCGACCGGGCTGAGAACCGGCGAACTGGACTACGAGTCCTGGCGGCTGATGATCGACGTGAACCTGACCGGCGTGTGGCTCTGCATGAAGCACGAGCTGGTGGCGATGACCGCGGGGGCGTCCATCGTGAACATGGCCTCGATCGCCGGGCTGGTCGGCATGCCGATGGCATCGCACTACGCGGCGGCCAAGCATGGCGTCATCGGGCTGACGAAATCGGCCGCCATCGACTATGGCCGGGCCGGGATCCGGGTCAACGCGATCTGCCCGGGCTACGTGGAAACGCCCCTGATCGCGCACAGCAGCGCGGACAAGCTGGAAGCTATCGCGCGCAAGACACCCATCGGGCGGCTGGCCCGTCCCGAAGAGATCGCCGATCAGGCGGTCTGGCTGATGTCCGACCGTTCGGCCTATGTCACCGGCGCGGCGCTGGCCGTCGATGGCGGCTTTACCAGCACCTGACCCCGTGCGCCCTTGCACGGGCGGCGCATGAAAAGGGCCGGGCGGTACGACACCTCCCGGCCCTTGTGTCCGTCCGTGCGGCGGGATCACCCGACGCGCGGCGGCCTTATTCCGACAGGGCCGCTTTCATGGCTTCCAGCGTTTCGGTGCCCTTGAACCCGCGTCCGTCCAGCCCCTCGGCCCATTTCTGCTGGATGGTCTTCGCCTTCTCGGCGAAATCCGCCAGACTTTCCGGCGTCGCCTTGTAGAATTTGGCGCCGAGGTCGGTCATCTCCTTGATGGCGGTGTCGTTCTCGGTCTCCAGCGCGCTGCACAGGTGATCCGAGGTCGCCGTTCCCGCCTCGGTCAGGACGGCCCGGGCCGCCTCGGGCAGGTTGTCCAAGGTTTCCTGGCTGACCGAATAGGTGATGATGATGTTGGCGAACCCGAAGCCGACGGTGCCAAAGTTGGTCTGGTCGTACAGGTCATAGCCCTTGTACGAGCTGTAGGGCCCGAGGTTGAAATCGATGGTGCCCCGGTCCAGCGCCTCGTAGGTCTCGGCGCCGGGAATGTTCA
Organism: Pseudooceanicola pacificus; assembly: GCF_009789075.1. Lineage (GTDB taxonomy): Bacteria > Pseudomonadota > Alphaproteobacteria > Rhodobacterales > Rhodobacteraceae > Pseudooceanicola > Pseudooceanicola pacificus. The sequence continues at coordinate 136,449 of NZ_WNXQ01000004.1, read as the reverse complement.
CCGGCACCCCGCCCAGGGCCTCGACAACCAGGTTGGTGGCCGCGCCGGTGGACCGGATCTTGCGGCCCTTGAGGTCGTCCAGCGAGTTTACCGGAACATCCGGGCCGCTGATCTGGTAGGGGGGCAGCGGCGTCGCGAACAGGGGGCGGATCCCCTGGTCCTGGAAATCGTTCTGTGCGACCGGCCCTTCGGTTGCCAGCTCGCGATAGGCCCTGCTGCCCGCGCAGACATCCGAGAAGAGGCCCGGAAGGCTGCCGACATCGGACAGCGGCATCTTTTCCGACACGTATGCCGGCGGCACATAGGCGATATCGACCAGACCGGTCTGCAGGAGGGTGAGGAAGTCGCCTGCCTTGCCCAGTTGCGAGGCCGGGAAATACTCGATCGTGATCTTGCCGTCCGACAGCGTCTTGACCTGATCCATGAAGTACTGTGCGCCTTCCTCCGAAATCACATGGGTCGTGGGGAACGAGTCCGCCAGCTTCAGCGTGATCGGGTCGTAGTCCTGTGCGGTGGCCAGCCCCGGCAGCAGCATCGCACCGGCCAGCACCACGCCGCCGACAATAGTCAGGTTAGCGGTCATCATCGTGTTCTCCTCCCATCGGCGCGCCTGTCCGCGCGCCATCCATTCAAGGATATTGAGCGCGATCCGGCCCCGCAAGTTCTAAAAGCAGAACTATAGCGCTTTAAACCGTGATTTCGGCCTACATCCGGCTGGGCAGCCACAAGACGATCGCCGGGAACATCAGCAGGATCGCGATGACCATGAAATGGGCGATGACATGGGGGAAGGTGCCGCGAAAGACCTGGCCCAGCGGGCGTTCGGCATAGCGGGCGACGACGAAGCAGTTCAGCCCCAGCGGTGGCGTCACCAGCCCGATCTCGGCCACGATGATGAAGACCACGCCGAACCAGATCAGGTCGAACCCCAGGCTGTCGACCAGCGGCACGACGATGGGCACCGTCAGAACCAGGATCGCCATCTGGTCCATGATCATGCCCAGCACGACATAGCCGGCCAGGATGATCAGCAGGATGACCCACCGGTTGGCTTCCAGCGCCGCCACGTAGGAGATGATGTCCTGCGTCAGGCGGGTGATGGTGATGAAGTAGCCGAAGATATGCGCCCCCAGGATGATCGTCAGGATCATGCAACTTGTCATCGCGGCCCGCCGGAAGGCATGGGCGAAAAGCCCGAACTGCCACCGCCCGCGTGCCAGCGCCAGGATGAAGGCCCCGGCGGCGCCAACGGCCGAGGCTTCGGTCGGGGTGGTGGCGCCGCTGTAGATCGCTCCGGTCACGAAGCCGAAAAGTACCAGTGTTGGGATGACCCCGGTCAGCAGCCGGAACCGCTCGCGCATGGGGACGCTTTGCACCGGCGGGGCGGCGTCGGGGTCGATGCGCACCAGGATCGCCACCGTCAGGATGATGGTGAACATCACCAGCATCCCGGGCAGGACCCCGGCGACGAAGAGCTTGGCGATCGAGACCTCGGCCATGAAACCGTAGACGATCATCCCGACCGAGGGCGGGATCAGGATCGCAAGCGTGCCCGAGATGGCGACCACGCCACTGGCGAGTCGCGCATCGTAACCCTGCCGCAGCATGGACGGAATCGTCGTCGCCGCCAGTGTGGCCGCCGATCCGGTGGAGGATCCGCAGATCGCGGCAAAACCGGCACCCGCCACCGATGTCGCCATGGCCAGGCCGCCGCGGATCCGGCTGAGCCATGCGGCGGCGGCCTTGAACAGGTCGTCGGTCACACCGCTCAACAGGACAAGTTCGGCCATCAGCAGGAACATCGGAATGGTCACCAGTTCGTAGACGCCGACGGTCGACAGGGGTGTGGTGTCGAGGATGGCATAGAGAAACCGTGTGCCCCCGAGCGCATAGAGTCCGGTCGCGCCGGCCACGCCCATGGCAAAGCCCACCGGCATCCCGAGGACCAGCAGCCCCAGCATCAGAATTGTGATCAGCAAGACCAGCATGGGATCAGTGCCCCCCTTCGGCCGAAGGCAGGGGCGGCGCGTCGCGCGCGCCCAGGACGGCGGCGGCATGCCCGACGGCATCCAGGATCAGCCGCAGCACCAGAAGGCCGGTTCCGAAGGCAACCACAGCCGTTGTCACCCAGACCGGCCAGGGGATCGGGCCCGGCATGATCTCGGCCCGCTCCAGGCTGACCAGCGACCGCGATCCGGCCAGCCAGCCGATCAGCGCGAACAGGACGGCGGTCGCCGCGCAGGTCACCGCCTCGATCAGGTGCCGCAGCCGCGGCGGCAGAGCCACGTTCAGGAAGTCGATCCTGACCTGCGACCCGGCCGTGTAGCTGAGCGACAGGATCAGGAAATAGGCCGCGACCATCAGGTAGCGTCCGACCAGGTCCTGCACGCCGGCAATCGGCGCGGTGAATGCGTAGCGCATGAAGGTGTCGGCGCACATGGCGACCATGATCCCCAGAAGCATCAATGCCGCCAGGGTCCCCAGAACCACTTCGATCCGGCTCATCATGAATCGCAGGTGTCTCAACTACAGGTCCTCCCGTCCGTTTTCCGCTCAGGCGGCGCCGTGCGCCGGCAGGGCCGGGCGGATGTGCCGCCGTGGCCCGCCGCCTCCCCGCGGCTCCGAAGCTTCCATTGATCTATCTCTAGTCTTTCCCCGGAGGAAACCACAATCTCGTTTCGCGGCGCGGACCGGGGGCTTTCGGCTCTGGCGCCTTCAGTCCGGCGGGGCAAGAAGCTCTCCGTCACGGATCATCGCCCGGATCTCGTCGCCGCCCAGACCGGCCTCGGCGGCGATGGCGGCGCCGTGCTCGCCCAGCCGGGGCGGCAGCCTGTCAAGACCAGCGAAGGGGGCCGAGGCGCTGACCGGAAACCCCAGCAGGCGGATGCGCCCCTCGGTCGGGTGATCGTGTTCCGGGAACATGTTCCGGGCCGCCAGGTGCGGGTCCGCCAGCAGGTCCTCGACCGTATTCACCGGCCCGTAGAGGATATCCGACCGTTCCAGCAGCGCGATCCATTCGGCGGTCGTCTTCTGCGGCAGGGCGGCGCGCACGATGCCGTAGACATCCTCGAAATGCAGGGCCCGCTGGTCGAGCGTCGCAAACCTCGGGTCCTCGGCCAGCTCGGGCCGGCCGATCAGGGCAAAGAACCTCTGCCATTGCTGGTCGGTATAGGGCAGCACGCAGAGTTGCCCGTCGCTGGTGGCGAAGGGCGCGCGGTTCGGGTTCAGCAGGCGCGCATAGCCGGTCCCGCCCTCAGCGGGGTCGTAGGCCGCGCCGGCCATGTGTTCCGGCAGCACGAAGGCCACCATTGTCTCGAACATCGGCACCTCGACCGCGATCCCGGTGCCGGTCCGCGCGCGCCGCAGAAGGGCCGCCAGCACCGTGTTCACGATGGTCAGCGCGACGACCTTGTCGGCCACGACCGTCGCGGTGAAATGCGCCCCGCCGCCGGCCCGGTTCTGCAGGTCGACCAGCCCCGACATGGCCTGGATCGTGTCGTCCGCCGCCGGACGGCCGGCATAGGGCCCGCCATCGGCAAAGCCGTTGCACAGGCAGTACACCAGGCCCGGGTTCCGGGCGCGCAGGCTCGCCCCGTCCAGGCCAAGCCGGGTCAGCGCGGCCGACCGCGTGTTGGACAGGAAGACATCCGCCCCCTCGACCAGCCGCCGCACGAGGTCGCTGCCGCGCGCCGATTTCACGTCGACGGCGATACTGCGCTTGTTCCGGTTGAACTGCAAAAAGGTGTGCCCCATCCCTGCCGATCTGCGGGGCGAGGTTCTGCGGAACAGGTCGCCCTCCAGCGGTTCGACCTTGATCACCTCGGCGCCGTAGTCCCCGAGCGTCTGCGCGGCAAGCGGACCCATACCCAGCCCCGCCATCTCGATCACGCGGATCCCGTCGAGCGGGCGGGCGTCCTGCTGTGCCGTGTCATTCATGCCTTGGCACCTTCCATCGTGGCCCTGGCGTCCGATGCGCCCGACAGGGACCGGAGCGCGGCCGCGTAATCGCGCCGGATCTCGGCGACGATCTCGGCCACAGGCATGACAGATTGCGCCAGCCCCACACCCTGTCCGGCCCCCCAGATGTCGCGCCAGGCGCGCGGGGCATCCGGCGCGTCCATGCCGGGGCCCTTGCCGGACACCGACAGCGCGTCGACCGACAGGCCGGCCGCCCGGATCGAGGCCGCAAGGTAGTTCGCCGGCACGCCCGAGAAATGCGGGGTATAGACGATATCCGCGGCGGCGGCGTCCAGCAGGGCCTGCTTGTAGGCGTCGGGGGCGTTCGCCTCGGTCGAGGCAATGAACCGCGTGCCGATATAGGCCAGGTCGGCGCCCATGGCGCGCGCGGCCAGCACCCCGGCGCCATCGGCGATGCCGCCGCCCAGGACAAGCGGCCCGTGGTGAAGGCCGCGCAGTTCCCGAACGAAGGCGATCGGGTTCAGGCGGCCACCGTGCCCGCCCGCCCCGTTGGCCACCGCGATCAGGCCGGTCACACCGGACTCCAGCGCCTTTTCGGCGTGCCGGATGGTGGTGACATCATGCAGGATGACCCCGCCATAGCCGCGCACCGCCCCCGCGAAATCCGGGTCGACGCCCATCGAGGTGATGACGATCGGCACCCGGGCGTCGATGCAGGCGGCCATGTCCGCGCCGCGGCGCGGGTTGTCACGACGCAGGCTGACATTGATGCCGAAGCGGCGGCGGTCGGGGATCGCCTCGCGGATGCGGGCGATCTCGTCCCCAAGCCCCGCGCCGTCCCGGATGTTCAGGGCGGGCATGGTGCCGACGATCCCGGCGCGGCACTGGGCGATGACAAGCTCGGGTGTCGAGACGATGAACATGGGCGCCGCCATCACCGGAATGTCCAGCGTTTCCCACGGAAGAGGGTGCGATGTGGCGTTCATGAAGTCATCCCCGGTCGTCGGTGCCGCCCCGTCGGAGGCCTTCCCCAAAGTTAGACATATATGCAGGTAAATGACCACACCCGTCATGGTGGCACGCGTATCTTGTTGACATGTGATCCTTCAAATACATGAAATTACACACTTTAATTGTCTTGCCAGTGAAGAACTATTGATAATACTTTTGGTACGTGACCGGTGGCGGCCGTGCACCGCGCCAGACGGGCGCGCTGCTGCCGGCGCCTGGATGATTCCTGCGGGGGGGGAGACGAGATGCAGCTGGACAGAAGCCTTACGGGATTGCGGGTCCTGGACCTCAGCCGGGTGCTTGCCGGACCCTGGGCAACCCAGAACCTCGCCGATCTCGGGGCCGAGGTGATCAAGGTCGAGCGTCCGGGCCTGGGCGACGATACCCGCGCCTGGGGCCCTCCCTTCGTGAAGGATGCGGACGGCAGGGACACCTTCGATTCCACCTATTTCGTCTCTGCCAACCGGGGGAAGAAATCGGTGACCATCGACTTCTCGAACCCCGAGGGGCAAGAGATCATTCGCGCCCTGGCGGCGGAATGCGATATCCTGGTCGAGAACTTCCGCACCGGGACGCTGGCGCGCTACGGGCTGGACCACGCGTCGCTGGCGCAGGTCAATCCCCGGCTGATCTACTGCTCCATCACCGGTTTCGGACAGGACGGCCCCTATGCCGGGCTTCCGGGCTACGACTTCGTGCTCCAGGGCATGAGCGGGCTGATGGACATGACCGGCAACCCGGACGACCAGCCGGGCGGCGGGCCGATGAAGGTGGGCATCGCCATTGGCGACATCCTGACCGGCACCTTCGCCACCAGCGCGATCCTGGCCGCCGTCGAACAGCGCCACCGCACCGGGCGTGGCCAGCATATCGACATGTCGTTGCTGGATTGCGTGGTTTCGCTCACCTCGTACCAGGCGCTGAACTACCTGATCGGGGATCGCATGCCGCGCCGGTTGGGCAATGCCCATCCGAATATCGTGCCCTACCAGGTCTTCCGCTGCGCCGAGGGCAACCTGATCCTCGCGATCGGCAACCAGTCGCAGTACGAGAAGTTCTGCAACGCCATCGGGCGCGGCGACCTGGTGAGCGACCCGCGGTTCGCCACCGGCGCCGGGCGGATCGAAAACCGCGACGACCTGATCCCGCAGCTCGAGTCCGAGATGATGAAGCGCACCATGCTGGAGTGGATCGACTTCCTCGAACCGCACGGCGTGCCCTGCGGGCCGATCTATCGGATGGATCAGGTGTTCGAGGATCCGCAGGTCAAGCACCGGCAGATGAAGGTCAGCGTGCCGCACAGCACGGGCGGCGACATCCCCAATGTGGCAAGCCCCTACCGCCTGTCCGATTCGCCCGTGCGGTACGATCACGCGGCGCCGACGCTGGGCCAGCACACCGACGACGTGCTGGGCCGGGTGCTGAACTATGACGCGGCGGCGCTCAAGGCGTTGCGGGACAGGTCCGTCCTGTGATGGGCCTCCCGCGCGACATGTTCCGTGGCCTGCGCCTGCCGGTCATCGGCTCGCCCATGTTCATCGTTTCGGGGCCCGAGCTGGTGCTGGCGCAATGCCGCGCCGGGATCGTGGGCACCATGCCCTCGCTCAGCATCCGCCACGCCGAGGAGCTGGAGCCTGCCCTGGCCGGGATCCGGAACGCGCTGAAGGCCGAGGGCAAGGATGTGCCTTTCGGGATCAACCTGATCGTGCACCGGACGAACGCCCGGCTGGACCATGACCTCGATGCCTGCGTCCGGCAGGAGGTTCCCGTCATCATCACCTCGCTGGGTCCGTCCCGCCGGATCGTCGAGCGGGTGCACGGCTACGGCGGCCTCGTCCTGCACGATGTTACGAACCTGCGCCACGCGGCAAAGGCCATCGGCGAAGGGGTCGACGGCCTGATCGCCGTCTGTGCGGGGGCCGGCGGGCATTCCGGCGCGCTCAACCCCTTTGCCTTTGTCAGCGAGCTGCGGCAGCAGTTCGACGGGCTGATCGTGCTGGGCGGGTCGATCTCGTCCGGGCGGGACATCGTGGCGGCCCGCGCTCTGGGGGCCGACCTCGTTTACATGGGCACCCGGTTCATCGCCACGCAGGAGGCGACGGCGCCCGGTGCGCAGAAGCAGATGATCGTGGCATCCCGGACAGCGGACATCGTGACCTCGTCCTACTTCACCGGCGTGTCGGGCAACTACCTGGCGCCCAGCATAGCGGCGGCGGGGCTTGACCCGTTGCAGGTGGCGGGCTCCGCCGGGGCGGGGATGAAATTCTCGGACTCCGGCTCCAAGGCCAAGGTCTGGAAGGATATCTGGAGTGCGGGCCACGGCGTCGCCGCCATCTCGGACGTGCCCGCGGTGGCAGAGCTGGTCGACCGGCTCGATGCCGAATGCGCCGAGGCGCTGCAGGCGCTGAACCGGCCGCGCGCCGCCTCGGGCTGAGGCCGGCCACCGTGGCGAAGTCATGTTGACTCAATGTTTACCCAAAGATAGTCCTACAGTATATTTTTGCATAACACGGATAGCGAATTGCCCCAGGTCATCCCAACCTCCCGCGGCCTTGTCACGGTGCTGACGCTCAGCTCTCCGGGCCGCAAGAACGCGATCTCGACCCAGATGCGCACCGAACTGCTGGAACAGGTCACCGCGCTGCACGCGGATCCGTCCGTGCGCGCCATCGTGTTGACCGGCGCCGACGGCGATTTCTCGGCCGGCGGGGACATCACCGAGATGACGTCGGACCAGAAGATCGCGTCCGGCCGCCTGCAGATCCTGCATGATACGGTCCGGCTGCTGATCTCCGGTCCCAAGCCGGTGATCGCTGCGGTCGAGGGCGCGGCCTTCGGCGCCGGCCTGTCGCTGGCGGCGGCCTGCGACGTCGTGGTGGCGGGCGAGGGCGCCCGGTTCGGCGCCGCCTTCGGCAAGGTGGGCTTCGTCGCGGACTGCGGGCTGCTCTGGACCCTGCCGATGCGCCTGAGGCCGGGCGTGGCCCGGGACATCCTGTTCTCGGCCCGCAGTATCCAGACCGACGAGGCGCTGGCCCTCGGTCTCGTCGACGAGGTCGTGCCGCAGGGCGGCGCGGTAGATGCGGCCGTGGCCCGCGCCGAACGCTATGCCGCGGTGGCACCGCTTGCCATCGCCGAAACGAAGGCGTTGCTGGGCGCCGCGCCACAGTCGCTGGACGACCTGCTGGAGGCGGAAAAGGCGGCACAGCTGCGCCTTGCGCTGACAGAGGATCACGCCGAGGCCCGCAAGGCCTTTCTGGAAAAGCGGCAGCCGGATTTCAAGGGCTGCTGACAGGCGCCCGGGGTTTCAAGGAGCAAGACATGAAGAACCTGGTGTCCCTCGAAGGGAAACGCATCATCGTCACGGGCGCAGGGCAGGGCATCGGCCGTGCGGCTGCGGAAATGGCCATCGGCCTGGGGGCGAAGGTTGCCGCCGTCGACCTGAACGAGGCGGCGGTGCAGGACTTTGCCGCCGCCCACGGCGACGCGGCCATGGGGATCGCCGGCAACGTGGCCGAACCGGATCTGGCGCCTGCCGTCGTGCAGCGCATGGTCGGGGAATGGGGCGGCGTCGACGGGCTGGTGAACAACGCCGGCATCACGCGCCCGGCGATGATCCACAAGATGGCCATCGAACAGTGGCGCGACGTGATCGACGTGCACCTGACCGGGTCGTACCTGTTTCTGCAGGCGGTCGGATCGCACCTGCTGCAGCGCGCCAAGGACGGCGAACAGGCGCCCGGCGCCATCGTCAACGTCTCGTCCGATGCGGGCAAGCGCGGGTCCATCGGCCAGATCAACTATGCCACCGCCAAGGCCGGCCTGATGGGCATGACCATGAGCGCGGCGCGGGAATGGGCCAAGTTCGAGATCCGCACCAACACCGTGTGTTTCGGCGTGGTCGAGACCCCGATGACCGAGGTCGTCCGCGGCGAGAAATTCCGCGACAACACGCTGGCGCAGATCCCCATGGGCCGCTGGTCTCAGCCGGACGAGGCGGTCTCGATGATCTGCTACCTGTTGTCCGATGCCGCCTCCTACGTGATCGGGCAGCATATCTCGGTCAACGGCGGCTACCACATTTCGACCTGAACGCGTCGCAACGGAGGGTGCCGTGAACCAACCGAACCCCGAAGCCGAGTTCCGCGCATTCCTTGCCGAGAACCGGTTCATGATCCAGCGCAGCCGCAGCAGCGGGCGCCATGTCTTCTATCCACGCATTGCCGAGCCCGGCACCGGCGCGCGCGATCTGGAATGGGTCGAGGCGAGCGGCGCCGGCACCGTGCACAGCTTTACTGTGGTCACGCAGCGCGGCGATGCGCCGGATTACAACATCGCGCTCGTCGACCTGGCCGAGGGTCCGCGCCTGATGACGCGCCTTGTCGGGCCGGGCGCCGACACGCCCGGGATCGGACAGGCCGTGCGGGCCGAGATCGAGACACCCGAAGGCGGCGACCCGTTGCTGGTCTTCCGTCTTGTCGCGGAAGGGGAGGCAGAGCAATGACCGAGGCACGCTTTCCAAGGGGCCGCGCCGCGATGGTCGGCTGGGCCACCCACGGCATGGGCGAAGCGCCGGGGCAGAGCTCGATGGACCTGGCCGCCGGGGCCGGGCTCCTGGCGCTCGACAGCGCGGGGCTGACGCTGGCCGATGTCGATGCGCTTTACGTGGCGCTGCCGGACGACATGCTCTCGGGCCTTTCGCTGGCGGAATACTACGGCATCCACCCCAAGGTCACAGGCAACAACCGCACCGGCGGGTCGGCCTTCCTGTCCCACGCCATCGAGGCGGCGCTGGCGCTGGATGCGGGACTTTGCGACGTGGCGCTGATCACCTACGGGTCGAACACGCGGACCAACACGCGGCGCTATCCGGCCCCGCCGGGAGAGTCGCCCTACGAAACCGCCTACCGGCCCAACCTTCCGGCCTCTTATGCGCTGGCCGCGCGGCGGCACATGCACGAGTTCGGCACCACCCGCGAACAGCTGGCCGAGGTCGCGGTGGCGGCCCGCAAGTGGGCGAACCTGAACCCCGACGCCTACAAGCGCGGCGACCTGTCCATCGACGACGTGATCTCGGCCCCCATGGTCGCCTCGCCCCTGACCGTCCGGGATTGCTGCCTTGTCACCGACGGTGCGGCGGCGGTCGTCATGACCCGTGCCGACCGCGCCAGGGATCTGCGCGACGCGCCCGCCTACCTGCTGGGCGGTGCGGCCGCGACGACGCATCGCTACATCGCCGCCATGCCCGACCTGACGGTAACGGCGGCGGCGCAGTCCGGGCCGCGCGCCTTCGCCCATGCCGGGCTGGCGCCGTCGGATGTCGATGTGCTGCAGCTCTACGATGCCTTCACGATCAACGTCATCCTCTTCCTCGAAGACCTGGGGTTCTGCCCCAAGGGCGAGGGCGGGCGCTTTGTCGAGGGCGGCGCCATCGCGCCGGGCGGCACGCTGCCCGTCAACACCAACGGCGGCGGCCTGTCCTGCGTGCATCCGGGGATGTACGGCCTTTTCACCATGGTCGAGGCCTGCCGCCAGATCGCCGGAGAGGCCGGGGACCGCCAGGTCGACGATGTGAACGTGGCGCTGTCGCATGGCAACGGCGGCGTGCTGTCCAGCCAGGCGACCCTGCTGCTCGGCTCGGCCGCGACCCTTTGACCCCGCCAGGAGAACCGTCACGTGATACCTTATGATCGCGCCCTCGCGCTAAAGATCGACCCGGCCCGCCAGACCTACGATGCGCGCGACACGATCCTTTATGCCCTCGGGCTGGGCCTGGGTGACGCGCCGACCGATCCCGGCCAGCTGGCCTACCTGTGGGAGGAAAAGCTGACCGCCTTTCCCACCATGCCGGTGGCCTTGGCGTTCCGCTCGATGCGGGATATCCCGCTCGAAATCGACTATTCGCGGCTGGTGCATGGCGCACAGGGGCTGGTGATCCACAAGCCCCTGCCGGTTGCGGGCACCGTCATCGGAACGACGACCGTGCGCGACGTGATCGACCGTGGCGCCGACAAGGGCGCGCTGATCTACCTGGACCGTGACCTGCATGACGAGGCGACCGGCGATCTGCTGGCGACCGTGAAGATGACGGCCTTCTGCCGCGGCGATGGCGGGGTCGAGGGCGCGCCCGCGCGCGACACGCCGGCCGTGCATCCGATCCCCGACCGTCCCGCGGACGTGACGGCCGAGGTGCCGGTGCTGCCGCAACTGGCGCTGATCTATCGTCTGTCCGGCGACCTGAACCCCCTGCACATAGACCCGGCACTTGCCGCCAAGGTCGGGTTCGAGGCGCCGATCCTGCACGGGCTGGCGACCTTTGGCCTGGCCGGGCGGGCGCTGGTGGAACATGTGCTGGACTGGAACGCGCAGGGCCTCAGGGAAATCGCCGCCCGGTTCTCGGCCCCGGTCTATCCGGGCGAGACGCTGAAGATCGAGATCTGGCGCGATGGCGGCACCGCCAGCTTCCGCGCGACGTCGCTGCAGCGGGACAAGGTCGTGCTGAACAACGGTTACGCCAGGCTGGACGGCGCCGGCTGATGGATTTTCGCCCCTCCGAGGACCACGCGGCGATCCGGGGCGCGGTGCGCGAGATGATGCGCGCCTTCCCGGATGCCTACTGGTCCGAGCACGACGAGACACACACATATCCGGAAGAGTTCTACCGGGCCTTTGCCGATGCCGGGTTCCTTGGCACGGCCATCCCCGAGGCCCTGGGCGGGTCGGGCCTGGGTATCGTCGAGGCGGGGCTGGTCCTGATGGAGGTCGCGGCCTCGGGCGCCGCGATGAACGGGGCCAGCGCGGTGCATATCGGGATGTTCGGCATCAACCCGGTGGTGAAGCACGGCACCGATGCGATGCGCAGCGCCCATGTGCCGCATGTCGTGTCGGGCGACACCCGCGTCTGCCTCAGCGTGTCCGAACCGGACCTCGGGACCGACGTGTCGAATATCCGCACCCGTGCCGTGCGGGACGGCGACGGGTACGTCATCACCGGGCGCAAGACCTGGCTGACGACCGCCTCGGAATCCCACCGGGTGCTGATCCTGACGCGCACGGCCCCGCGCGCGCGCGAGGGCAATCCCTACCACGGCCTGACGATGTTCTTTTCCGAGCTGCGGCACGCAGAGCTCGACATCCGGCCGATCCGCAAGATGGGACGCAATGCCGTCACCACGAACGAGGTGGTGTTCGACGGCTACCGCGTGCCGGCCTCGGACATGGTCGGAGAGGAGGGGCGCGCCTTCAAGCTGCTGCTCGACGGGCTGAACCCCGAGCGCATTCTCGTGGCATTCGAGGCGATCGGCGTCGGGCGGGCGGCGCTGGCCAAGGCGGTCACCTATACAAAAGATCGCACCGTTTTCGGCCGGGCCATCGGGTCCAACCAGGCGGTGCAGTTCCCGCTGACCGATGCCGCCATGCGACTGGACGCGGCCGAGCTGATGGCGATGAAGGCCGGGTGGCTCTACGACAACGGTCTGCCCTGCGGGCCTGAGGCCTCGATGGCCAAGTTCCTGGCGGCCGAGGCGGGGTTCATGGCTGCCGACCGGGCGATGCAGGCCATGGGCGGATATGGCTATGCCTCCGAGTTTCATGTCGAACGGTACTTCCGCGAGGCGCGGTTGCTCAGGATCACGCCGATCTCGGAGAACATGATCCTTTCGTACCTGGGAGAGCAGGTGTTGGGCATGCCCAAAACCTACTGAATACTTGGCTCAAGTCGGTAAAGTATGGTAGGTCTATATTTAATCCTTGTTGCGACTCGAGATCGCGACGGGACTGTATGGCCCGCATCGGATCGGGTCGCTCAGGGAGGAAAACGATGAAGTTCACAAAGCTTGCGGTCTTCGCGGCCGCGATGACCGCACTGCCCCCGATGACAGCGTCGGCGCAGGAGCTGGAGTTCCCCGCCACGATGGTCTGGAGCGCCTATCCGACGGGCGCCATGGGCTATGCCCATGCCGTCGCCTTCGGCAATGTCCTGCAGACGAAATACGGCAGCAGCCTGCGCGTGCTGCCGGGGCAGAACGACGTGGCGCGGCTGCTGCCGCTCAAGGCAGGCCGGGCCGATCTCTGCATCTGCGGGATCGGCGCCTATTCCGCGGTCGAGGGGCTGGGCGATTTCGCCAGCCGGGACTGGGGTCCGCAACCCTATCGCGTGCTGCGCGCGGGCTATGGCGATTACGGCTTCGCGCCGCTCAGCTCGGCCAAGTCGGGCATCAAGGATGCCGCCGACATCGCCGGCAAGCGCGTGGTCTACATTCCCGGAAGCGACTCGCAGAACGAGATCACGACCGCTTATCTGGCCTTCGCCGGCCTGACCTGGGACGATGTCGAACGGGTCGAAATCCCGGGCTATACCCAGGGGGTCGAGGCGATCGGATCCGGCCAGGCCGACCTGATGGCGGCGGGATCGGTCGCGACACCGACGATCATGCAGCTTCAGACCAGCCCGCGGGGCATCTACTACGTCCCGCTTCCGGCCGAGGATACCGAAGGCTGGGCCCGCCTGCAGGCCGTCGCGCCCTACCTGAGCGCGCACCAGATCACCGTCGGTGCCACCATGTCGGCGGACAACCCGCATGCCGGGGCGATCTATCCCTATCCCATCCTGATCGTGAAGCCGGACTATGCGCCAGGCCTGGCCCATGACGTCACCAGCTTCATGGCCGACGACTATGACGCCTATGCCGAGGCCGCCCCGGCACCCGCCGGCTGGAAGCTGGATCGCCAGCGGTTCGACGGTGTCTTTCCGTTCCACGAGGGCGCGGTGGCGTACTTCAAGGAACAGGGCATGTGGACGGACGAGGCCCAGGCCCATCAGGACATGCTGCTGAAACGCCAGGAGGTCCTCGCCCAGGCCTGGACCGACTATACCGCCAGCGCGCCCGACGATGACGAGGCCTTCAAGGCCGGCTGGCTCAAGGCCCGCCAGGCCGCCCTCGACGCCGCCAAGCTCTGACGCGACCGGCGCCATGGTATCGGCAACCGAAGAACAGGGCGGCGTCCACCACGATGCCGCCCGACCCGCACGTGCCGCTGGCATCGCGGCGGCGGTCACGGCCGTGGTGCTCTGCGCCCTGGCGCTGAACTTCATCTACAATCTCAGGCTGTTTGTGGGCTACACGATCATCCTGAACCAGTTCTACTACCTCTGCGTCTTCTTCTCGCTGCCTATGGTCTTTGTCATCTGGCCGTTGCGCGGCAAGCGCCGCGCGGGCTGGGAGGTCGGCCTCGACACCGTGCTCTGCCTGCTGACCTTCGGGTGCATGGCCTTCATGGTCTGGAACGCCCGGCGCGTCAGCAGCGAAGGCTGGGAATACGTCGCGCCGGAACCGGCGATCTGGGTCAGCATCCTGCTGTGGGTCCTGGTTCTGGAAGCGCTGCGCCGGGTCGGGGGCACTGTCATCACGATCATCGCCGCCGTGATCTCGATCTATCCGCTGGTGGCGGGCGTGATGCCGGGCCCGATCTCGGCGGCCAGCGTGTCGGTCCGCGACACGGCGATCTTTTACGTCATGAGCACGGAAAGCGTGTTCGGCATCCCGCTGGCGGCCTTTGCGACCCTGGTGATCGGCTACATCATCTTCGGCGTCGCGCTGCAGCAGACAGGGGGCGGGCCGTTTTTCATCAACCTGGCCTTCGCGCTGCTCGGCACCGTGCGGGGCGGCCCGGCCAAGGTCGCGATCTTTTCCAGCGGCCTGATGGGGTCGATCAGCGGCAGCGTCATCACCAACGTGCTGACCACCGGAACCATGACCATCCCCACGATGAAACGCACCGGCTTCGCGCCGCACTACGCCGGCGGGATCGAGGCCTGCGCCTCGACCGGGGCGGTGCTGATGCCGCCGGTGATGGGGGCGACCGCCTTCCTGATTGCGCAGTTCCTGGGCGTGGGCTATGCCGACGTCGTCTTCGCGGCCATCGTGCCCTCTTTCCTGTATTTCCTCGCGCTCTTCGTGCAGATCGACGCCTATGCCGCGCGCAACGGGCTGAAGGGCCTGCCGCGGGTCGAGCTGCCGCGGCTCGGCAAGGTTCTGGCCGAAGGATGGTACTACCTCATAGCCATGGGCGTGTTGATCTACATGATCGTCTCCCTCCAGCGCGAGGCAACGGCGCCTTTCATCGCCACCGCCTTTGTCCTGCTCCTGAACCAGATCTTTCCGCACAACCGCTGGGGTCTGGCCGAGGCGATGGGGTTTCTCAGGGCGGTCGGGCGTCTCTTTGCCGAACTGGTGGCGATCCTCTGCGGGATCGGGCTGATCGTCGGCGCGCTGGCCGTGACGGGCATGTCCGGCACCATCGCCAACGACCTGCTGCACCTGGCGGGCGGTTCGACCCTGATGCTGCTGATCATGGGGGCCGTGGCCTGCTTCGTGCTGGGCATGGGCATGACGGTGACGGCGGCCTACATCTTCCTTGCCATCGCTTTGGTGCCGGCACTGGCGCGGGCGGGGCTGGACCCGATGGCGGCGCATCTCTTCGTGCTGTACTGGAGCATGCTCAGCTACATCACCCCGCCGGTGGCGCTGGCGGCCTTCTCGGCCTCGGCCATCGCCAAGGCGAACCCGATACGCACCGGCTTTGCGGCCATGCGGCTCGGCTCGGTCATCTACGTTGTGCCGTTCTTCTTCGTGCTGGAACCGGCGCTGATCCTGCGAGGCGACACGGCGACGATCCTCTTCCGGCTGGCCGAGGCCACCGTCGGCGTCACCCTGATTGCAGGCGCGCTGGACGGGCACGTGCTGGGTGTCGGCCATGTCGAGCGGCGCCATCATGCCATCGGATTGCTGGCCCGGGTGCTGGTGGTGGTCGGCGGCCTGCTGATCGCGGCGCCGCTGGTGGCGATCCTGGGGATCGACCGCGCGACGGGGCTGATGCTGGGCGTGGTGCCGACTGTCGCGGGGCTGGCCCTGATCCGGGTGTTCCGCGACCGCGCAAGCCCGACGCCGCAAACCGCCTGAACAAAGGGGCCGGGTCCGGTCCGGCGGGATCAGTCCGCCAGGCCGGAAGCCGATACGCCCGGCCTATCGCGGCAGGCCCAGGACCCGTTCGCCGATGATGTTCTTCTGTACCTGGGTGGTGCCGGCGGCGATGCCGTAGCGGAACGTGTCGTAGTAGTCGAAGGACGACACGCCGTCCGACACCTCGGTGTCGAAAGCGGCCTCACCCAGCAGTTCTTGCGTCAGTTTGCCCGCGCGGCGGATCACCTCGCAGCTGTAAAGCCGGTTGATCGACGAGACGGCGCCAAGCGCGCCGTCCTTCCTGGCGCGCGAGACATGCATGTAGGTCATCGACCGCATGGCCATCATCTCGGCCTTGACCGTGGCCAGCTTGTCGGCGGCGACGGCGTCGATCCGGTCACGTCCTCCGGCCAGCCGCGCCGTGCGTTCGATCAGGCGGTCCAGGGCCCGTTCGGCAAGCAGCTGCTCGGGCAGGAACGACGGCCCCCGCTCGAAGCCGAGCGTCACCATCGCGGTCTTCCAGCCGTTGTCGAGGCCGCCGACGAGGTTGGCCAGCGGAATGCGCACATCGTCATAGAAGATCTGGCAGAACTTGGTCTCGCCCGCCATCGTGGTCAGCGGGCGGATGGTGATCCCGGGCGTGTCCATCGGGCAGATGATCCACGACAGGCCCTTGTGCCTGGCGGCCTCGGGGTCGCTGCGGACCAGCAGTTCCTGGAAATCCGCGTACTGGCCGAAGGTCGTCCAGATCTTGGTGCCATTGACCACCAGGTCGTCACCGTCCACCACGCCCCGCGTCCTGAGCCCGGCCAGGTCGGATCCGGCGCCCGGTTCCGAGAAGCCCTGGCACCAGACGTGTTCGCCTTTCAGCACCGGTTCGAGATAGGCCGCCTTCTGCGCCTCGGACCCGACGGCAAAGATCGTCGGGCCGGCATGCGCCAGGCCAAGCCAGTGGATCCCGGCCGTCGGCGCATCGGCCCGGGCGCATTCCTCGAACCAGGTGAGCTGTTCGCTGAGCGACAGGTCGGGGCCGCCCGCGCCTTCGGGCCAGGTGATGCCCGCCCAGCCTCCGTCATAGAGCCGCCGGTGCCAGTCCCGGTCAAAGGCCTTGAGCGCGGCGCCGGAGGCGGGGCGCGGTTCGCGCGGGATGTTTTCGTCCAGCCACGTCCGGGCCCGTTCGCGGAACTGCCGGTCGTCCGGGGTTTCCCTGTATTCCATGCTATCCTCCCTGGTCCGGCACGGTTACCGGTAAAAGTGATGTGATTGCATCTTTGTCGACCCATCGGACAATATCAACGGAAGCTGAGAAAATTAGAAAGATTTTCGGCTTTCTCGGGTTCCGTGTTGCCTGCCTCGGGGCTGGTAGTATTATAAAAGATACTTGTGCGCCACAGCGCGCGCCGACATGCCACTCACCACGCGGGACAGCCTCATGATCGACCTGACATATTCCGACGAGCAGTCACAGGTGGCCTCGTCCATCCAAGCCCTCGTCACCCGGGAATTCCCGCTCAGGCGGCTGGCGACCCCGTCGGGCGGCGGCGATCTGAACAAGTGGGCCCTGATGGCGGGGCAGGGATGGTTCGGCCTGGGATTGCCCGGGGATCGGGGCGGCATCGGATATGGCCCGGTCGAGGAGACGATCCTGCTGCAACAGGCGGCGCGCGGGCTGGTCACGCCCTCGCTTCTGGCGACGATCCTTGCAGTCAGGGCGGCGGATGCGCTGAACGACGCGCCGTTGCGCGATGCCCTGCTGGCCGGCGACAGCCGTGCCGCGCTGGCCTTTGGCGCCGCCGGCGACGGGTCGGGCCGGGTGATCCAGGCCGAGGGCGCCGACGTCTTCCTGTCGTGGGACGCCTCGGGCCTGCAGCTGATCGACGCGCGCGCCGTGTCGATGGAGCCGCGCGGTTCGGCCGATCCCAGCCTGACCCTGCACCGCTTCATCGCCCCGGGCAACGGCGTGCGCCGGTGCGAGGATCCCGCGCTGGTCGACCTGGCCGAGCTTTGCGCCGCGGCGGTCCTGCTGGGCATCGCCGAGGAAACCGCCGCACGCGCGACGGACTATGCCGGAACGCGGGAACAGTTCGGCCAGCCGATCGGGCGTTTCCAGTCGATCAAGCATATCTGCGCCGAGATGGCGACCCGGGCCGAGGCCCTGCGTGCCCAGGTCTGCTATGCCGCGATCATGCTGGATGCTGGCACGCCGATGGCGCCGGCCGAGGTCAGCGCCGCCCGCCTCGTGGCGCGCGACTATGCCTGGCTGAATTGCGAGGCCAACATCCAGGTGCACGGCGCCATCGGTTTCACGCAGGAGTTCGACGCGCATTTCTTCCTCAAGCGCGCCAACCTGATGAACCTCGCCGGTCCGGCCAGGGCCGAAAGCGGCCGGATGCTGCTGGCCCGCGCGGCGGGCTGATCGCGCGGATGCCCTGCAGCGGCAGCCGCCCCGTTGCGCCGGGCCCGGTCATTCCACGCCGCCCCTGCGCGCCGCCCCCAGCCGGATCATCGAGGGACCGTAGTCATCGTCGCGGGCGTGCAGCGCGGCACGCAGGCCCGAGGCCTCCATCGTCTCGCGGAAGGCGCGGGTGCGCGGGCCGCTGCTGAGATGCGCCCGCGCATCCATCTCAAGCCCGAGGCGTGTCATGGTGTTCGCGCCGCGCAGCTCCAGCGACAGGTTGACGATCCGCTTGTGCGCGGCCAGCAGGTCGGCATCGGTCAGCGCGATGCGGCGCACCAGCGCGTCGGCCTCGGCATCCAGGGTGTCGTCGGGATAGCTGTCCATGATCAGCCCCAGCACCGCAGCGTCACGCCCGCTGAGACTGTCGCCGGTGAACAGCATCCGCTTCGCCCACTGGGGCCCGAGGTGATAGCTCCACATCTGGCTGGGCGGGGTGCCGTTGGCGCGGGTCGCGGGAAAGCCGATCTGTGCGGTGTCCCCGGCGATGACGATGTCGCAGTAGAGCGCGAGGTCCATGCCCCCGGCCAGGCAGCGCCCGTGGATCTTGGCGACCACCGGCTTGTGGATCTGCACGACGGTCAGCAGCAGCTCCTGGTTGCGCTCCATCCGCCAGATGTCGTCGTCCATGCTGGCGCCGAACCCCTTGCGATAGGACTGGGCCATCCCGGCCTCGCGCGCCATGCGGTCGTAATTGTCGGAAATGTCGTAGCCGCTGCAGAAATCCGGCCCGGCGCCCTGCAGCAGGATCGCGTTGACGTCGGTGCGGTCGTCGGCCTCGAGCAGGGCGGCACGCAGGTCCTGCATCATCGCCAGGGTCAGGGCGTTGCGCTTGTCGGGGCGCGACAGGGTGACCGTCGCCACCGCATCGGCAACCGACAGGGTGATCGTGTCGCTGCCGTCAAACCATTTCGCCATCTGGGTCTCCTCCTCCCGTCGGCCTGTCCCGCGAGGCGCGGGGCGGTGCCGTATGTGCTCAATACCCCCGGAAGCGGGGCGGGCGTTTTTCCTGAAAGGCCGCGATGGCCTCCTGCGCGTCGCCGGAATAGACGGCGCGCGCCTGCCGCAGGGATTCCATGTCGAGCGCGGCGCCGAAGCTTGCAGTCTCCGCGTCGACGAGGTTTGACTTGATATGGCGGTAGGCCAGCCCCGGCCCCTCGGCCAGGCGCTGCGCGAGCGCTCTTGCGGCGTCGTCCAGCTCCGCATCGGGCAGGACGCGGCCCACAAGGCCGTCGCGCCGCGCCGCCTCGGCGTCCAGCACCTCGTTCAGCATCAGGATCTCGCGCGCACGGGTCGGCCCGGCGAGCTTCAGAAGCTGGTAGGACACGCCGTAATCGCCCGAAAGGCCGATCCCGGCGAAGCCCGTCCTCAGCTTCAGCGTGTCGGAGGCAAGGCGGAAGTCGCAGGCCAGCGCCATGCCCAGAGGCGCGCCGATTGCGTGCCCGCGCAGCGCCGCGATGGTCGGCTTCGGCATGGTATAGAGCAGTTCGGCCGCGCGGCTGTTCAGCCGGATCCTGTCGCTGCGCAGCTCGGTGTCGTGCCAGGCCGGGTGATCCTGGTTGCGGGCAACGACAGGGTCGTCGACATCCGCATGGCTGAGCGCCGCGACATCGCCGCCGACCGAGAAGGACGCGCCTGCGCCCTGCAGGACGACCACGCGCACGGAGGGGTCCACGGCGGCCTCTTCCAGCCACAGCCGAAGCTGCCGGATCATCGGGTGCGTCGTCGCGTTCCCGCGGTTCGGCCGGTTCAGCGTCAGGGTCAGGATACCGTCGTGACGGTCCTGGATCAGCTCATGCATCATCTGCCCCAGTCCGGCCCGGAATCGGGCCTATCGGTCTCTACGGTAGCTTTAAAACTAAATATGGATCAACCATACTTCTTGAAGGCGCCGGATGTCTGAAGCGTCTGATTTTCCTAGAGTTGCGGGGCGGACGGCCTGACGGCAGAGGCGCGCAGGCCCCGTCGGGGCCGGCCGCCGGTTCCGCGTCTCAACTGTCGGCCGGGGCTGTATCCGAAGCGGCCGGAGCTTCAAGCCGCGCGCGCAGGTCGGTCTTGAGCACCTTGCCATAGTTGTTCTTGGGCAGCTCGGTCACGAAGACATAGCGCTTCGGCTTCTTGAACCGGGCGATGGAGCCGACGCAGAGCGCATCCAGATCGGCCGTTTCGGGGGGCCGGGCGCCCGAGGCGACGACAAAGGCGATGACGATCTCGCCCCACTCCGGATCCGCCATGCCGACGACCGAGGCCTCGCTGACCTCGGGGTGGGTCAGCAGGACCTCCTCGACCTCGCGCGGATAGATGTTCGACCCACCCGAGACGATCATGTCCCTGGCCCGGTCGTGCAGCGTGAGATAGCCATCGGCGTCCAGGTGACCCAGATCGCCGGTCAGCAGCCAGCCGTCGCGCAGCGCCTTCGCGCTGGCCTCGGGGTCGTTCAGGTAGCCCTGCATGACCTGAGGACCGCGCACCGCGATCTCGCCCACCTCGCCGACCGGAAGGGGGTTGCCCTCGGCGTCGAGGATGCGAACCTCGGCCACCGAATGCGCCCGGCCGACCGAGGCGAGCCGCCGCCTCCAGTCGGGATGCGCGCTGTCGGCGATATCCGCGCGCGACAGGGCGGTGATGGTCATGGGCGCCTCGCCCTGGCCGTAGATCTGCACGAACTTCGGCCCGAAGAGGTCCAGCGCCCCAAGGATGTCCGAGACGTACATCGGCCCGCCGCCGTAGACGATCGTCTTGATCCCGGTGCCGGTGTCGCCGCTACGCCGGGCGTGATCGACCATGCGCTTGACCATGGTCGGTGCGGCAAACATCGAGACGTTGCCCAGCCCGGCGGCCAGGTCGAAGATCTCGGCCGGATCGAAGCCGCCGCTGACGGGCACCACGTGACGCGCGCCGCGCAGGACATGGATCAGGTTGTAAAGCCCGGCCCCGTGCGACATCGGCGCGGCATAAAGCGCGGCATCGTCGGCGCCGACCTCGTCGACATCGGCGAGGTAGGACATCGACATCGCCAGCAGGTTGCCGCAGCTCAGCACCGCGCCCTTGGGCCGACCCGTCGTGCCCGAGGTATAGAACAGCCACGCCGGGTCATCGGGCGCCAGCGCCACCGGCTGGTCCAGCGGCGCATGGGCCAGCATGGCGGCGAACGCGGGGTCTGCCGGGTCAATGCGGGTGGCAGAGCATTCCCTATCCAGCCCCGCGTCGCGGGCAAGAACGATCTTGGCGCCGGAATGCGAGACGATCCAGGCCGCTTCCCTGGCATGCAGCTTGCCGTTGATCGGCACCGTGGTGGCGCCGGCCCACAGGATGCCGAAGAAGATCGGCAGGTACTCGATCGTGTTGGGCAGGAAGATCGCCACCCGGTCGCCAGGACGGATCCCGCGTTCCACAAGCGCCGCCCCAAGCCCGGCAGCCTGCCGGGCGAAGGCGGCGTAGTCAGCGACCACCTCGTGCCCCTTCAGCAGGGCGGGGGCGCCGGGTCTTGCCCGCGCCGTGCGGGCCAGCCATTCCGCCGGGTTCATGTCGCGGGTTCCAGGATCGAGCAGTAGTTGGCCACGCCCGATCCGCCCATGTTGAACACCAGCCCCAGCCCCGCATCGGGGACCTGCATGTCGCCGGCATCGCCGCTCAGCTGCCGGGCGGCCATCACATGCATCGACACGCCAGTCGCGCCCACCGGATGCCCCTTGGCCTTGAGCCCGCCGGACAGGTTCACCGGCAGACGCCCGCCCCGCAGGGTCGAGCCGTCCTCGACGACGCGGGAGCCCTGGCCCTTGGGGGCAAGCCCCATGGCCTCGTAGATCAGCAGTTCGGCGATGGTGAAGCAGTCGTGCACCTCGGCAAAGGCGATGTCGCCGACACTCACGCCTGCCGTGCCGAAGGCACTTGAAAACGCCATCTTCGCGCCGGTCAGCTCGGTCATGTCGCGGCGAGACATGGGCATGAAGTCATTGACCTGGCTGGTCGCGCGGAACCGCACCGCGCGGGGGAACTCCCCGGCCAGTTCGGGCGCCACGATCACCAGCGCCGCCGCCCCGTCCGAGATCAGCGAACAGTCGGTCATCCGCAGGGGCGCGGCAATCATCGGGTTCTTTTCGGACACCGCGTTGCAGAAATCGAAGCTGACCTTCTTTTGCATGTGGGCCAGCGGGTTCGACAGGGCGTTCTCGTGGTTCTTGCAGGCGATCCGGGCCAGTGCCGCGGACTGGTCGCCGTAGCGCTGGAAATACTGCCCGGCGATCCGGCCGAAGATCTGGGGGAAGCTGACGCTGGCCTCTTCCTTCTGGTAGGAGGCGCCCGCCAGCGCGGCGGTCACCCCGGCGGTGTCGAGCGATGTCATCTTCTCGACCCCGACCACCAGTGCGATTTTCGTCGTGCCCGCGCGGATCGCGTCCAGCGCCGCGTAGATCGCGGCAGATCCCGAGGCGCAGGCGTTCTCGCACCGGGTGGCGGGCGTGAAACGCAGGTCGTCGTCCAGCCCCAGCACCAGCGACGAGGCGAAGGCATCGGGCACCATGCCCGAGTTGAAATGGCCCAGCCAGATCCCGTCGACATCCGCCGCCGGGACGCCGGCATGTTCCAGCGCCTCGCCTGCGGCGGCGATGATAAGGTCTTCGAGGTTCTGCTCTTTCAGGGCGCCGAATTTGGTATGGCCCCAGCCGACGATACATGGTTGCATCTGGTTTTCCTCCTTGCGGGCCCCCATGCTACAGCGACGCGCATGGATGCCTATTCCGCAAGGTTACCTAATCTGGGGCCAACCGTGACCCGTGCCGATCTGGACACCGCGATCTTCGACCACGCGCCGGTCGGGCTGCTTTATTCCGAGGATCGCGTGATCCTGCGCTGCAACCGGCGGTTCGCGGCGATCTTCGGCTACGAGGCGGAGACGCTGGTGGGGCAGTCGCTGGCCGCGCTCTATCCCTCGCTCGACGATTTCGACCTGACCGGGCAGCACTGGACCCGCGCCCTGGGCGACACCGGGGCATATGCCGACGAACGCATCATGCGCCGCAAGTCGGGAGAGCTGTTCTGGTGCCGCGTCCGGGGCCAGGCGATCGACACCGCGCACCCGCTGGCGCGCGCGGTCTGGTCGTTTTCGGACCTGTCGGCCGAGCGGGCAGTGGTGCCGTTGTCGCGGCGCGAACGGCAGGTCGGCATGCTGCTGGTCGAGGGCCTGACCGCGAAGGAAATCGCCCGGCGGCTCAACATCTCGCCCCGCACGGTGCATGTCCACAAGAGCCGCCTTATGGCCCGCTTCGGCAGCCGCAATTCGCTGGAGCTGGTGCGGAGCCTGTCGATGATGCCCGGGTGATCCTATCGCCGGGACCGGCGAACTGCGGATGGGCATTGTTGCGGACCCTGACCAATGCAGGGACCGTTGCGGGGTCACCTTGAGAACCCGGCGGGGCAAGAGGCCCGCATGGGCACGCGCCCGCTGGCGCACGGCGCGTCGGACGGATGGACGGCGACGATGTCCGGGCGGGTGCGTGCAATCCGGGCGTCGAGCTTTGGGCCCGCATTGCGCCCGTTCAGCGGCACGATCACCGCGCCGCCCGCATGTACCGCCATCAGGCAGACCAGCATATCGACGGAGTTCGGGCCAGGCAGGGCGACGGTGGGCCGTTCCTTGCCGGACAGGTGACAGCGGCCTCCGTCCACTTTCCCGCAGGCCGGTGCGGGCCGGGTCAGACGCCCTTGAACACGGGCGGGCGTTTTTCCAGCATGGCGGCGACGGCCTCTTCGTGGTCGGCGGTGGCATGGGCCAGCGCCTGGTAGGCGGCCGAGGTTTCGAGGATTTCGGACAAGCTCTGTTGACCGGCCTTGCGCAGCAGCCGCTTGGTCAGCCGGACGGCATGGGTCGGGTTGGCTGCGATCCGCAGGGCAACGTCGCGGGCGGTCTCCATCAGCTTGCCCTGGGGGACGACGCGCGACACCAGGCCGATTGCCTTTGCCTCTTCCGCATCGACGAGATCGCCGGTCAGGGCCATCTCGCAGGCCCGGGACCACCCGACCACACGGGGCAGGAGCCAGGCGCCGCCGTCGCCGGGCACGATCCCCAGCTTGACGAAGCTTTCGGCGAACTTGGCGTGCTCTCCCGCGATGCGCACGTCGCACATCAGCGTCAGGTCGCAGCCGGCGCCGATGGCCGCGCCGTTCACGGCACAGACGACGGGAAGCTCCATCGCTTCGAACATCTGCGGCAGGCGCTGGATGCCGGTGCGGTAGTTGGCGCGGGTCTTGGCGGGCAGCGGGTCGTTCAGCCCGCCGCCTGCGCCCATCTTCTTGATGTTTCCGCCGGACGAGAATGCCTTGCCCGCGCCGGTCAGGATGATCACGCGCGACCGGGGGTCGGCCTCGGCGGCATGAACCGCCTCTTCCAGCGCCTCGATCATCGGAAGATCGGAGATCGCGTTGCGGGTCTCCGGGTCGTTCAGGGTCATCGTGACGATGCCTTGCTCGTCGGTTTCGCTCAGTACGAGGGTCATTTGGGTCCTTTCTGAAAAAAATGGAATGCGGTTCAGCGCAGGCCAAGGCCACGGGCGATGATCCCGCGCAGGATTTCCCGGGTGCCGCCGCGCAGCGAGAAGCTGGGCGCGGACATCAGCGTGCGGGCCAGTGCGCAGGCAAAGTCGTTCTGCGGCCCGGGCACCGGTTCGACCGGGACGAGGGTGCGCGCGATCTCGGGGATCTCCTGTTCGATCAGGGCACCGAGGTCCTTGACGATCGTGGCCTGAAGGGTCGGGTTTTCTTCGCGGGCCAGCTTGCCCGCGACCGAGCGCGACATGTGGCGCAATACCATGAGATGCGCCGCCATCCGCCCCACAGCGCGGGCCGAGGCCTGATCGGGCGCGGTGCCCAGAACGCGAACCAGGTCGTTTAGCAGGGCGAAGGAGGACAGGAAACGGTCCGGCCCCGAGCGTTCGAAGGCCAGTTCGCCCATCACCTGATCCCAGCCCTGGCCCTCCTGCCCCAGAAGCGCCGTGGCAGGCAGGCGGACGTTGTCGAATTGCACCTCGTTCAGGTGGTGCTCTCCGGCAAGGTCCAGGATCGGGCTGATGGTGATGCCGGGGGTGGAGAGATCGACCAGCAACTGGCTGGTCCCGCCGTGGCGGTCTTCGCTGTGGCCGGTCCGGCAGAAGACGATCATGTAATGGGCGTGGTGGGCGTAAGTGGTCCAGATCTTGGTGCCGTTCAGCACCCATTCGTCGCCATCCCTGCGCGCCCGTGTCTTTGCGGCGGCCAGATCGGACCCGCTGCCCGCCTCGCTCATCCCGATGCAGAAGTAGCATTCACCGGCCGCGATGCGGGGGAGGATGTCGCGGCGCTGCGCCTCGGAGCCGAATCGCAGCAACAGGGGGCCGGACTGGCGATCGGCGATCCAGTGGGCGGCCACCGGCGCGCCGGCGGCGAGAAGCTCCTCGATCACGACATAGCGTTCGAGGGGCGAGCGGTTGCCGCCGCCGTATTCGGTAGGCCAGGTCATCCCGAGCCAGCCCTGGCGACCCAGCTTGCGCGAAAATTCGGGATCGTGGCCGTTCCAGCTTCGGGCCTGGTCCGTGGCTCCGAAATCCGGTCCGAGCGTTTCGGCCAGGAAGGCGCGGACGTCCCGGCGCAGATCGTCCTGGCCGGGCAGGGCGGGCGGGGCGGGGAAGGTCAGGAAATCGCTCATGCAGCGGATCCGGTGCTTGTGAGGAAGGGCCAGAAGCCATCAGGCCCCCGGGCGCAGACCTCGGTGCCGAGGGTTTCGCACCATTCTGCCTCGCGGCCCCATTCGTCGCGCCAGGCCCACAAGCGGCGTGTCAGGGGGTGCAGGCGGTATTCCTGGCTGAAGCCGATGGCCCCATGCGTCTGGTGGGCAATAGACGCTCCGATGCCAGCGGCTTCTCCGGTACGGATTTTGGCCGCCATCGCGGCGGTGGCGAAGGCCCCGGTACCCGCCAGGGCGTCGGAGAGCAAGTCAGTCGCCATTACGGCCGCGGCGCCGGCCGCAGCCACGTTGGTTGCCATGACTGCGAGGCTCTGCTGGATGGCCTGGAACTTGCCCAGCGGTCGCCCGAACTGTTCGCGGCTGTTGGCGTGGTCCACGGTCATCGACAGGGCCGCCTCCAGCGCTCCGGCCATGCCCTGCGCCCGCAACAGCGCGCCCAGAAGGCGAAAGTTCTGCTTATTGACGGGAGCCGGGGCCGAGGTGACTTCGCCCGCGAAGACAAGCGTATCACGCGGCTCTCCGGCGACATTGTGTGAGGCTTCGGTCACGGTGCCTGCGTCGGTGCGGACCAGCCTGTCACCGGCCAGCAGCACGACGGTCGCGGCATGGCGGCCATAGGCGACGCGGGCGGCCGGGCCGTTCAGCCTGTCGCCGTCAAGCTCCGGGCCCAGTGCCAGGGTTGCGGGGCCTTCGGCCAGCGGCAGTCCGGCATGAGCCAGCAGCCAGTTGGCGATCATCGTCTCACCCAGGGGCAGGGGAACCGCATGCGCGGCGGCCAGGCGGACCAGGCCCATGGCGGTTGCGGCCGGCAGGTCGAAACCGCCATGCTCCTCGGACAGGAGCGCCAGCGGCAGGCCCAGTTCCCCGACCTGCGCCCAGAGCCCGGGCATCCAGCTGGCCGCGCCTTCCGTGGTATCCTTGGGGTGAGCATGGAACGCGGCTTCCGCATGTTCCGCGAAGAGTTTTCCGCCCATGTCCAGAACGATGTCCTGCATCAGTGTTCCTTTCTTCCCCGACGATCCGGCACGTTTGAAGTCAATGATTCATCTTCTTCGGACGCAAGCCCCAGACTGTACCCGAGTCGGGCGGACCGAGGTGTCCGGGTGCTTTTAGATTGACGATACAAATAATTCATGAATGATTGTTTTGGCAACCAGAATCCCGCTGGAGGGCGGACCGGCTGCAAAGGAACATCACCCGGTGCGACGGCAATGTCTGCCCGGATGAAAGGGAGGAAACCTGATGACTCTTGTGAATTCCGCCATCTGTGGCCTGGCCGCGGCGTTGGTCGTCATGCCCGTCGCGGGCGTGGCTAAGGAACTGAAATACAACACCTATCAACCCGGCACGCACCAGGTGACGAAGAACACCGCAGCATTGGGCGAAGCCCTGAGCGCAGCGACCGGAGGCGACCTTGGCATCGACGTCCTGTCCGGCGGCGCGGTGGCCTCGGGCAAGGCGACGCTGTCGTTCATCAGTGACGGTCTGATCGATGCCGGTCTGGTGACCGACGTCTATGTGCCGGGCGACCTGCCGCACACGGTGATCGCCTCCAGCCTGGCACTCGAAGGCGAGAGTTCCTGGGTGATGGCGGCCGCGATGGCCGAATACGCCATGCTGGAGTGCCCCGGCTGCCAGTCCGACCTCGACAAGATGGGGGTGACCAATCTGGGGTTCCAGTCGACCTCGACCTACAAGCTGCTGTGCAATGGCCCGATCTCGACCGTGGGGGACCTGCAGGGTAAGAAGATCAAGGCCGCAGGCCCCTGGAGCCGTCTGGTTGTGTCCTGGGGTGCCGCGCCGGTGAACATCCCTTTCAACGACGTCTACGAGGGGATGCAACGCGGTCAGATCGACTGTGCACTCGCACCGGAAAGCGCGATGGAGGACTATGGGCTCTACGACGTGGTGAGCACGGTCGTCGACCTCCCGATGGGCACCTATCACGGCTTCCACAGCTTCGTCGTGAACCGCGACGTCTGGGACGAGCTGCCCGAGGATCAGCGCGCGCTGATCCTGGACAAGATGCCCGGCTACATTACCCAGAACGTGCAGGCCTATTACGACAGCTCTGAGACCTCGAAGAAGAAGGCGCTGGATAACGGCACAGTCTACACCAAAGCAGGCGAAGACCTGAAAGCTTCGATCGACACGGCCAAGGTCGCCGCGCGCGAGGTGAGCCTGGAGGATGCCGTCAAGCAAGGCGTCGAGTCGCCGGGCGAGAACCTCGACACCTTCCTGACAATCCTGGACAAGTGGACCGACCTGCTGGGCACCGACGCGCCCGAGCTGGCCCGCTATGAAGAGCTGCTGCGCGAGCACATCTACGGCAAGGTCAGCTTCTGATCCGGAGCTGCAGGAGATCGGCATGAACACGATCGGCAAAGCCTTTGCCAGTGCCGTGCGCATCGCCTCGGCCATCGCCTTCGCGGTGGCCGGGGCCTGCATGGTGGCGATGATGGTGCACATCTTTCTCGACGTGCTGCTGCGCGGGCTGTTCAACAAGCCGTTGACGGGCACGCTGGAGATCGTTTCGAGCTATTACATGGTGGCGGTCAGTTTCCTGCCGCTCGCAGCGCTCGAGCTGTCGCGCGACATGGTCTTCGTCGAAGTCTTCACCGCGCGAATGTCGGCGTCGCGGCGTCGCGTGATGGATGCCTTCGCCCGACTGCTGGCGTTTGGAGCGATGGGGCTGATCGCGGTCAGCGCAGCCAAATACGCCTGGAAACAGACCCTGCGGGGCGAGTTCATGGATGTCGTCTTCTTCGACCTGCTGATCTGGCCGACGCGCTGGATCGCCGCCACAGGGTTTGCCTTCGCCGCCCTCGCGGCGCTGGTCGTCCTGGTCCGGACCCTGCGCGACCGGTTGGTCGGGCCCGATCCGCAGGATGACGGAACCCGTCACGGCGCGATCGACTGACGGTCGCCTGCGCGACGCCATACCTCTGAAATCCTGAAAGGTACCCATGTCCGGCACCGCCATTTCCCTGGTCTTTCTTGGCCTGCTGCTCATCCTGCTGATCGTCCGTGTCCCGATTGCCGTCGCGCTGATCGTGACGTCTTTGGGTGGAATCGCGGCCCTTCGGGGGCTGGACACGATCTGGGTCGTCGTGGGGAAGCTGCCCTATGACTTTGCGGCGCACTGGTCGCTCTCGGCGATCCCGATGTTCCTTCTGATGGGCACCATCGCCTTTCGCGGCGGGCTGACCACATCGCTGTTCGCGGCCTGCCGGATCTGGTTCGGGCGGCTGCCCGGAGGGCTGGCCATCGCGGCCAACTTTGCATCCGCCATGTTCGCGGCTGCTTCGGGGTCAAGCCTCGCCACAGCCGCGGCCATGGGGCGGATCGCGGTGCCTGAGATGCTCAAGAGCGGCTACCACCCGGGGCTGGCCACCGGCACGGTTGCCGCGGCTGGCACGATCGGGGCGATGATCCCGCCCTCGGTCGCCTTCATCATCTACGGCTGGTACACTGCGGTTCCGATCGGCCAGTTGCTGATCGCCGGTGTCCTGCCCGGGATCCTGACGGCGGTTGTCTATGGGGCGACCGTGGTGATCCGGGTCCTGATCAACCCGGAGCTGGCACCGCGGTCCGAGTACCGCCCGACCCTGCGCGAAAGCCTGTCGGCCTTCGTTTCGGTCTGGCCGATCCCGGTGCTGATCGGGGCGGTCATCGGGCTGCTCTATTCGGGCTTCACGACAGCGACCGAAGCGGGGTCCATCGGTGCTGTGGCCGCGCTGCTGATCTGTGCGCTGAGGGGAACGCTCACCCTCCAGGTGATACGCGACAGTATCCGCGACGCCGTGAACAGCACCGCCTCGATCCTGATCATCGCCGTCGGTGCCGCTCTGCTGTCCAAGTTCCTGGTGCTGGCGGGCCTGCCCCAGACGATGGGCCGGATCGTGACCGAAGGCGAGGTGACCGTCTTCATGGTGATAGGCTTCACCGTGGTGCTTTACCTCGTGTTGGGGATGTTCCTCGACCCGATCGGGGTGATGTTGGTGACGCTGCCCATCCTGCTGCCGGTCTACGATGCGATGGACCTCAACCTGATCTGGATGGGCGTCGTGGTGGTCAAGCTGATCGAGATCGGATTGCTGACTCCACCCGTGGGCCTGAACGTCTACGTGGTCAAAAGCGTGGTCGACCCGAACATCCCCGTCGAAACGATCTTCAAGGGCGTGATGTGGTTCCTGGCGGCAGAGATCGTCATCACCGCGCTCCTGATCTTTTTCCCGGTAATCAGCCTCTGGCTGCCATCGCAAATGTGACGGCCAGAGTAACAAGCAAGGAGTAGGACATGGACAAACCAAGCGTGGTTCTGACAGGGGTCAGTCGCGGCATCGGGGCCGCCACCGCTGCGTATCTCACCGGACAGGGTTATCACGTGATCGGCCTCGCCCGGACAGAGCCGGTGGATTTCGACGGCACCTTCCGGAAGGTCGACCTGTCGGATCCGTCGTGCAAAGACGTATTTGCCGAGATCGCCCAAGAGTTCGCGCCGACACGGCTGGTGACAAATGCCGGCTATGTGGATGCCAAGGCCCTTGAAGCGGTAACCGACGAGGGGTTCGACCAGACGGTCCGGGTCAACCTGCAATCCCAGATCTGGGCGATGCAGGCGATGATCCCCGCCATGCGAACGGCGCAGTTCGGCCGGGTGGTGATGATCGGCAGCCGCGCCTCGCTGGGCAAGCCGGAGCGGTCGACCTATTCTGCCTCCAAGGCGGCGCTCACCGGGCTCGCTCGGACCGCGGCGCTGGAGCTGGCGCCGGACGGTGTGACCGTGAATGTCATCTCTCCCGGCCCGTTCGAGACCGAGATGTTCGCCTCTCTCCAGCCTGTCGGCTCGGAGGCGCGCGAGAAGTTCATGGCCAAGGTGCCGATGAAACGCGTCGGCAAGCCCGAGGAGATCGCGGCCACCATCGCCTTCTTCCTGTCCGAAGGGGCAGGGTTCGTCACTGGGCAGAACCTCTATATCTGCGGCGGCTTGAGCGTCGGTTCGGTGTCCTGACCGATACCGATCCCGGGACGTATTCGGCCGGTCGCTCTCGGGCGGCCGGTCTTTTTCGTGCCATCCGTGGCTGACGGCAGCGCAACGATGCAGGCCCCGCCCTGACGGCGGGGCCCTTCTTGCCGGCGCGATCCGGGATGCGTCAGGAGGGGGCAGGCGGGATCACGATCCCGTCCGAGAGGAGCTGCGCCTGGCGCTCCGGCCCGATGCCGAACCGGTCGAGAACCTGCGCGCCATCGCTCCCGGCCGGGCGGGGTGCGCGCGGCGCGGGTGCAGGCGTGCGTCCGAACCTCGGGGCCGGAGCGGCCTGCCTGAGGCCGCCGACCTCGACATAGGATCCGCGGGCGGTCGCGTGGGGATGGGCCATCGCCTCGTCCGGGGTCAGGACCGGGACGAGGCAGGCGTCGGAGCCTTTGAAGATCGCCGCCCAGTCGTCGCGGCTGCGGGCGGCGAAGATCGCGGCATAGGCGGCCCGCTGTTCCGGCCAGCTGTCGCGGTCGTCACGCCGGGCGGCGAGTTGCGAGGGAATGCCGGCCTTCTCAACCAGTTCCGCGAAGAACTGCGGCTCGATCGCTCCGACCGAGACGAACCCGCCATCGCGGGTCTCGTAGACCCGGTAATAGGGCGCGCCGCCGTCGAGCAGGTTGGCTTCGCGGCCCGGGCACCAGATGCCGGTGGCGGTCATCCCGGCGAACACCGCGCCAAGCGCCGCGACCCCGTCGATCATCGCCGCGTCGATCACCTGGCCCTGGCCGCTGCGGGACCGCTCCCAGAGGGCCGAGAGCACGCCGAGCAGCAGGAACATCGTGCCGCCGCCATAGTCCGCCACCAGGTTCAGGGGCGGTGCAGGGGGGCGGTCGGCGTTCCCCATCATGTGCAGCAGTCCGGTCTGTGCGACGTAGTTCAGGTCGTGCCCGGCCATCTGCGCCATCGGACCGGCCTGACCCCAGCCTGTCATCCGCCCGTAGACCAGCCCGGCATTGCGCGCGAGGCAGACATCGGGGCCCAGACCCCGGCGCTCCATCACGCCGGGGCGGAAGCCCTCGATCAGCACGTCCGCGCCGGCAACGAGGTCCAGCACCAGCCCGGCAGCCCCCGGCGCCTTGAGGTTCACCGCGATGCTGCGCTTGTTGCGGTTGTTCACGTCGTTGGGCCGTTCGCCCCCGGGCGCACGGTCGATGACGATCACGTCCGCGCCCAGGTCGGCCATCAGCTGGCCGGCCAGGGGGCACGGCCCGATCCCAGCCATCTCGATGACGGTCAGTCCTGTCAGGGGGCCCTGCATGCCGGTGCCCCCTTCAGACCGAATAGACGCGCTGCGCTGTCCCGGCATACATCGCGGCCTTCTCGCTGTCCGAGTAGTGTTCCGTGATGCGCTTGTAGGCGTTCCAGAGGGTCGCGTAGGTGCAGGTGATCATGTCCACGGGAAAGTTGCTTTCGAACATGCAGCGTTCGGGCCCGAAGGCCTCGATGCATGTCTCGACATAGGGACCCCAGGCGCGGGCGAGCTCTTCGGAGGGGGCAGGGCGGGGCAGGGTCTCGAAGCCGAAGCCGCCGAGCTTCATGCCCAGGCCGCCGATCTTGCAGGTGACGTTGGGTTGGGCCGCGACCTGCTGGATGCCCTTCTTCCAGACGGCAAAGACCTCGTCGCGCTTGCCCTCGTAGGCCCCGGCGCCGATCGGCCCGCCCACGTGGTCGAGAATGATGTTCGCGTCGGGGTAGGTGGCCGCCAGGTCGGCCACTTCGCCGAGTTGCGGGTGGTAGACCCAGCTGTCGAAGGTCATGCCAAGGGCGACGAGCCTTTCGAAGCCCTCGCGGAACTTGGCATCCATCAGCACACCGGCCGGGGGCGTGCGGGCGGTGGTGCGCACCGTGCCGGACTCGTCGTAGGCGGTGGACTGGCGGATGCCGCGCCACATGCCCTGGCCCAGCTCACGGTGCATCAGCAGGACCTCCTCGACCGAGGCACCTTCGAGAAGGTCGGCCCGGCCGATGATCCCGCGGCAGACGCCGCGGTCGGCGGCGGGTCCGTTCGCCGCGTCCTGGGCAAAGGCGACGACGAATTCGGTTTCGCCCAGCGGTTTCAGCCGTTCCGGCCCGTCCTCGCGGTAGCCCTCGGTGCATTCGGCAAAGACCGTGGCGATGACGTTGTGTCCCGCGGTCAGGTCGGCCGAGAATTCCTCCTGCAGGTAGCGCGGCACGCGGGGCAGGTCCCAGAGGTGGTGATGCGGATCGACGATCGGCAGGGCCGGTTCGCGGATCTCTTCGGAATGCAGCGCCAGCCAGTCGGGATCGGCGGTTGGCAGAATTTTCGCGGATTGCTGTGCGTGGGTCAGTGCCAAATCATTCTCCTCCTGCGTGGCATGGTCTGATCGGGGACAGGCTGGGCGCGCACATGCGCAACCCGGCGTCGCCCGCGCCTGGCGCAGAGGAAATTGTCACAGCATAATAAATCGGTCAAGCTTGATTGTTTTTGGTGTCGAGCCGATCAATCAGAAGTTCCGTCAGGATGTCGAGCTGGGGCGTGACATCGACGCTGGTCCCCTGTTCTATGCGCCTCAGGGCAAGGCCGCGCAGGCTGTCGAGCATGTAGAGCCGGTAGGGGATCAGTTGAGTCTTGGGCATCCCGGTGTCCGAGAAGATCGCCTGCCATTCGATATTGCGCTCCTCGGTCAGCACGTTCATGCGTTCCAGAAGTGTCTTGTGCATCCCGCGGTTGAATCGTTCGTACAGTCGGATCTCCAGCGCGGCGATGTAGTTCTTGGACCCGATCACCGCCCAGTAATGCCGGATGATCATCCGGATGCGTTCGTCCACCGGGCTTTTCTGCAACTCGTCCGGTGTCCACGGCAGGTTCAGTTCGCGCGCGACATGATCGCGGGCGGCGACGAGAATGTCATCGCGGGTCTGAAAGTGGTATTGCAGCGCCCCGCGCGACACCTTGGCCTTTTCCGCGACCATAGAGGTCGAGAAATTGGCATAGCCGCGCTGGCCCAGCACAGCGATGGCGGCCCTGATGAGCTTTTCGTGCGTTTCCGCACTTCGTTCCTGCTGCGGCTTGGTCACCGGGCCGCCGGTGCCGCCGCGGGCGCGGCGGGGCGCCTTTTTCTCGGTCACGTTTCTTGTCTCCTTCGTCCGGACTGTTGCGGGCGTGCGCGTCGCCCCAAGGATCTGGTCCCGATTGACTGTCGTTCGGCCATTTTGCTTTCTAACCCGCCCACTGGGCAAGTGGGCTTTGATCTTCAATGCGAATGTCTGGAAAGCCCCTTGCCTGGGGGGCGGATACCCGGCCGATTTCGTTCCTGCATTTTGGCTGCGCTTGACGTGCCTTGTCAAAAAAAATAAGTCATGATTGTTTGTTATGGCATACTGCGCGCCGATTTGGCCGCGGCGCTCCCAAGGGAGGACCACCACAATGACCGAAGGCTGGACGATGCCGGATCTGCCGTTTTTCGAAGAGCGGCACCGCGCGCTTGGCGCCCGGCTGGAGGACTGGGTGGCACAGGCCAAGGAGCCGGCGGAGGACGGCTCGCCTTATTTCCGCGAGGAATGCCGGGCGGTGGCGGCCGAAATGGCGCAGTGGGGGTTCCTCGACTACGTCGTCCCAGAGGCGGACGATCCCGCGCCCGGCGTCGACGTGCGGGCGTTGTCCCTGATCCGCGAGGCCCTGGGGTTCCGGTCGGCGCTCGTGGACAGCGTCTTCGTCATGCAGGGGCTGGCGACGGCGCCGCTCTGGCTGTCGGGCTCGACGGCGTTGGCGCAGACCTATCTGGGCCCTTGCCGGGCGGGGAAGAAGATCGCGGGTTTCGCGGTGACAGAGCCCAATGTCGGCTCGGATGTGGCGGCGCTCGAGACAACGGCGACGCGGGATGGCGACGTCTTCGTGCTGAACGGCGCAAAGCGGTGGATCACCAACGCCGGGGCGGCGGATCACTATATCGTCGTGGCCCGTACGGGCGAGGGGCCCGGCGCGCGCGGCCTGTCGGCCTTCATGGTCGATGCGGATACGCCGGGCCTGTCCGTCGGGCCTGAGGTGCGGATGATTGCGCCCCATCCCATCGGCGAGTTGGCGTTCAAGGAGTGCCGGATCCCCGCAGGCAACATGATCGGGACGCCGGGCGAGGGGTTCAAGGCCGCGATGAAGACCTTCGACATCTTCCGGACCTCGGTCGGTGCGGCGGCGGTCGGCATGGCCCGCCGCGCGCTCGGCGCGACGGTCGCAAGGATGCGGGAGCGGCATCTTTTCGGCCAGCCCATGGGCCAGATGCCGACGGTTCAGGCGGCCTTGGCCGATATGGCGCTCGACACCGAGCAGGCCAGTCTTCTGGTTTATCGCGCGGCCTGGCTGCGGGACACCCGCAAAGGCCGTCATTCCGATGCCGTGGCGATGGCCAAGCTGGGCGCGACCGAGGCGGCGCAGCGGGTGGCGGATCAGGCGGTGCAACTCTTCGGGGCGCTTGGCGTCGCGCATGGCTCGATCGTCGAACAGATCTACCGCGATGTCCGCCCGATGCGGATCTACGAGGGTGCGTCCGAGGTGCAGAAGCTGATCATCGGGCGGTCCCTGATGAAAGGCGGCGCCTGATGGTCGCCTTTCCCGCCCTGGTCCGGCCCGGGCGCATCGGTACGCTGACCCTGCCAGACCGATCGATCATGGCCGCGACGTACGGAGGCTCGGCGGCTGCCGCGACGTGTGCCGGATCGGCGATGCGGTCCACGACGCCCATACGGCCGTGCAGGACCTGAATGCGACACCCCGGCCGATGCGCCGCGCCTGGCGGCGATGCCGGTCTGATCCTTCGAGGTCCGGGCGCGGGGCGACTGGCCCCGCGATCCGGATCAGGCCAAAAACGGAGAACACCATGAGACACCCCGTCATCGTCGACGCGCTGCGCACGCCCATGGGGCGCGGCAAGCAGGGCGGCTGCCTGAGCGCCCTGCACCCATCCGACCTGCTGGGCCAGGTCCTCAAGGCCCTGGTCGAGCGCAACGGTATCGACCCGGCCCGCGTGGACGACGTGCTGATCGGCTGCGTCAGCCAGGTCGGCGAGCAATCCGCCACCCCCGGACGCTGGGCGCTGCTGGCGGCTGGCTTTCCCGCCTCGGTCCCCTCGACCACCATCGACCGCAAGTGCGGCTCGGGCCAGCAGGCGGTGCATTTCGCGGCCCAAGCGTCCGATATCTCTCGCCGCCATGCCCACAGGGCCGGGGCCCCCGAGTACCCGCGGCGTCTCGCCCTTGGCCTGGCGCCCGCAACGGGTCACCCGTCTGCACCGGGCGTTGATCGACGGATGCAGGCCCCGGGCTGCCGCTCCCCGGGGCCTGGGTCGCGGATCAGGCGAGCTCGTCCGACAGGCTCTCGCGGGCCATGTCGCGCAGCTCGTTCTTGCGGACCTTCAGGCCATTGGGGCCGTCGACCACGGGGATCTCGGCGATCTCGAAGATGCGGACCGGAACTTTGTAGATCGCAAGCTGCGACCTGCACCGTTCGGTCAATGCCGCGTGGTCCGGCGTCGCGGCCGTGGCGGGCACGATGAAGGCGACGGGACGGGGACCCTGTTTCAGGGTGACCGAGACGACCTGACACTGTGCGACGGCCGGGTCTTCCTTGATCACCGCCTCGATCTCCTCGGGCGCGACAAGGTAGCCGCCGATACGCAGGATGTCGTTCATACGGGTCAGGAAGGTGAAGCTGTCGCCCGGCCCCCGCACCCCGAGATCGCCGGTGCGGAGATAGCCGTCCCCGGTAAAGGCGGCTGCGGTCCGGGCGGGGTCGTTCAGGTAGCCCGCCATCACGTTGGGCGAAAGGATCTGCACCTCGCCCGCCTCGCCCTCGGGCTGTTCGGCACCTGTTTCGGGATCGGCGATCCTGAGACGGGCTCCGGGCGTGGTCAGAGTGCCGCCGCCCTCCTGCCGTTCGGCCAGCGGTGCATCGGCCGACCGGGCCGCGACAAAGGCGAGCGTCTCGGACAGACCGTAGAACCCGCGCATCAGCACGCCACGCCGCTCCGCCTCGGGGGGCAGCTCGGTCAGGCCGGGGGTGAAGTTCGCGTGACCGAACATCTTCAGCCCGGGGAAGGGCCGGTCGCCCGGCGTGACCTTCAACAGCAGGTCAAGCATGTCATTGGTGCCCATGGCGTGGGTCACGCCCAGCTCGTTGATCTGGCGCGAGACCTCTTCGGGGTCGAAGGCATCCTGCAGGACGATGGGAATGCCGCTGGCAATGGAGGTCATCGCAACCGCAAAGCCGTAGCCGCCGCAGAAGGGAATGGCGAGAACGGTCCGGCTGTCAGGGCCGTAGCCGATCGCGGCGGCCGCGTTGCGGCAGTGGCGCACGACCCGGTCCTGGATGTGGCGCACGATCTTGGGCAGGCTCGTCGTTCCCGAGGTGGCGAGGTAGAGGCAGGCATCACCCGGCTCGGCCAGGACCTCGACGGCGGGCGCGTCGGGCAGGTCCGACAAGATGAGCGTTTCGGTGCCGGGCACCAGCCCCTCGGGCGAGGCGCCGTCGGCCGACAGCACAAGCTCAAGGCTCGCGCGGTTCTCGTCCGTGACGCGGGACACGGTGTCGGCCACCGCGCCGTTGCGATAGCCGGGGGCCAGGACCAGCGCCCGGGCACCGGTGCGGCGGATCAGATCGCCGATCTCCTTGGCGCCGAAGCGCGGGTTCAGCGCGAGGATCGCCGCCCCGATCTGCCATGCGGCAAAGGCCGTCACCATCCATTCCGGCCGGTTGCCGAGGCAGAGAGCGACAGTGTCGCCCCTGCCGATGCCACGGGCATGAAACACCGCCGCCAGCCGCGCGCTCTCTTCGCGCAGGGTTCCGTAGGTGTAATTAGCCTGCCCCGGCAGCAGGAACAGTGGCGCATCGGCGGGAACATTCCGGATCAGGTCACAGAGCCGGTCGGGGCTGGCGGATTGCGTCGGTGTCAAGGTCTCAACTCGCTTCTGGCTGGTGGTCCCGACCCCTTGGCCACGGGACGCGTCTCCCTCGCCGCGCCGGGGCGCAACGCTCATAACAAGCATTCATGATTGTTTTTGATTGTCAATCTTGGGTGACGCTTCGGACGCTGCAAACAAACAATCCGGCCTGATCCTTCGACCGGGCCGAAGGCGGTTTCGGCGATCCGTGCGATGGTCCGTCGACCCCGCATACCCTGCCGGACCGCGCGTGCGACCTGCCGACCGGGGCCGGTTCCAAACCATGTGCGAGGGCAGGCTGCTCGCGCCCGCCGGAAAGGTGATCGCGACGGGCACCCTCACCGGCCGCGGGTTTGCCGCCAGACCGGAGGATGCGCGCGTGTGATGTGCCCGGCTCATGCCGAGAGGCAGGGATTTTCCATCTCAGTTCAATCAATCATCATTGAACGGTCAGTGGTGCGGATGGCGGCCTCGCATCCATCCGCGTGCCGGTCGGGGTGGCCCTGCCTGCGCGTGGGTGGACGCTGGCGCTTCCTTTGGCGGGCTGTGGATCAGGTCGGCCAGCCGAACGATTTCCGCCTGTCGGCACGGCGTGATGCCAGGGCAGCAAGGGCATTTCTGCGCCAAGCACGAGACACCGCTCGGAGGTATCAGCCGCTGGCAATCGTCACCGGCAAGGCACACAGCCATGCAAAGGTGAGTGGCGAGATCGCCTTGGCCACCAAACTGTCCCAGAAGGCGGCGTGACAGGCGTGCGAAACGAGGACAAGTACAGCCCTCAGCCGTTCATGCAACGGTCCCTCGTAGATACGGTATGCTTTGAACATATGGAGTGAGGCCCAATGAACATCCAGACCCGCTTGCCCATTCTGTCCGGACGCCTTGCGCTTCGCCCTTTCGAGCCTTCCGATCGTCCTGCCTATGATGCCTATCACACGCGGCCTGAGGTCTACCGGTTCCTCTACGCCCCTGTCCCCAATGAAGACGCGCGTGACGAAAAATTCACAGCCGCCATGTCTCCCTGTCTGGAAAAAGATGGCGATACATTGCGGCTGGCGGTGATCCGGCTGCAGGATTCTTCGCTGCTGGGGGAAGTCCTTTTGAAGATGGCGAACAAGGCGGCTCTGCAAGCAGAAGTCGGGTACATTTTCAATCCAACCTATGCGGGGGCTGGATACGCCACCGAAGCAGTCCGGGCTATGCTCG
This sequence comes from Pseudooceanicola pacificus, assembly GCF_009789075.1. GTDB lineage: Bacteria > Pseudomonadota > Alphaproteobacteria > Rhodobacterales > Rhodobacteraceae > Pseudooceanicola > Pseudooceanicola pacificus. The sequence continues at coordinate 97,249 of NZ_WNXQ01000004.1, read as the reverse complement.
ATTTCGGGTTTGGTCCGTGCGGATTCCACCGCATCTTCGCGCGGCTCGACCCTTTGAACAAAGGGTCGGTCGGGGTTGTCGAAAGACTGAAGTTGCGTCGCGAAGCCCACTTTCTGCAAAACGACCGTTTCAACGGGACATGGGGCGACGAATTTGTCTATGCCCTGCTGAAGACCGAGTGGGAGGATCTTGAGAGGCGCAGATGAGAGTCCGCTTCTTCCCGCACTGCGGACAGGGGTCCGCTGTGCCCAGTTCAGCGGCCTAATCTCATCGATCCTGTCACCGGCGGAATCCACCTTTTTTCGGACGGTGCGAACGTCAAAGCAGTCCTCAGCCGTTCATGCAACGGATCCGTACCGTTTCACAGGACGGGTTAGCCATGCTCTGCAGAGTCGCGCTGTCGCGCATCCGTGCCTGCCATTGCGGGCGCGGTCCTGTCTGCATCACTCTTCGCACCCGTGCCCAAGTCGCCGATGTCTTGCGGAGAGGTCCGGCGGAGCGTCGTCCTCGGCTGCACCAGTTGCGCGTCCCGCAGGGCAAGGAACCAGGGGTCCATTTCGAGTGCCCGGCCCACGCAATCCGACACCTGCGCCGGATCTGCGTCCGACGTAATTTCGATCTCGATGCGCGTGACCAGCGGAGCGGCGCTCGAATTCCCCAGGCCAAAGAGGGCGGCATCATCGAAATCCGTCTCTACCGTTATCGTCATGGAGTCGAAGACCAGCCCCTCGCGGGCAGCGAGCATCTTGACCCCCATCCCGACGCAGCCCACGATCGCCGCGCGTCCATAAAAACCGGGGGACGGCCCCTCTGCATCACCTCCCATGCCGCGGCCGAGATCGGCAACGGCGGTAAAGCGCCCCTGCTCGACGTGGCAGGTCAGGCCCTCGTCGATACGGCCGGTGGTGACGATGGTCGAGCGGGCTGCGGCGGGGTCGGCTTTCATCCGCTTGATGACGAGGGTCTGAGCCTCCCGGATCCGTGCGGTGCGGTCGGATGTCGTCATGGGTCGTTTCCTTTCAGGCGGCGCGGTTTGCGCGGGATTGAACGATATGTTCGGCGATGAACGCCGCGTCGCGGCCGACCCCGTCCAGCAGGGCGGAGTTGCGGTGGCGCAGGAATGGCAGCCCGAGGGCGTAAAGACCGGGCGCGACCAGCCCCTTGGCATGCGCAAGCCGTCCCTTGCGGTCGAAGACGGGCAGGTGCAGCCAGCCGTGATCCGGCCGGAATCCGGTCGCCCATAGGACGGTTCCGATGCGCCCGGAGTGCAGGTCCAGCGACAGGCGGGGGCTGGCCGGAACGCGCGTGGGGACGAACCGTTCGGGCGGGGGCATCGCCGGAAGGCGCGCGGTCTCGGCCCAGGCATCGAAGGTGGCGAGCAGGCGGTTCATCTTGAGGTCGGACATGGCGCAGCAATTGGCGAGCGCGCCGGAGAAGCTGACGACCCCGTCGCGCAGGCCAACGAGGCGGCCGGTAATCTCGATGCCTGCGTCCTGAAGGGCGTTCAGATCGGTGAACCTGGCGTCATTTCCGCCAACCAGCTGGAGAGAGGGCACCCGCCGGACCCTGTCGATGTCGTCGACCTCGTCCAGGGGCGTATCGTGCAGGCCGGTGGCATCCATCCACCAGTGCAGATCGCGCCCCCGGTAGCTGCGCGGGACACGGATGTGATCACCGGCAGACAGGACAACCTCGTGTCCCGCCCGGCGCAGTTCGCTGGCCAGTTGCACGCCGGTCGCCGACGCCCCGACGACCAGGACGCCGCCCGGGGCGATCTGCGAGGGGGTGCGATAGTCCAGCGGAGTCGTCTGGGCGATATGCGGCGGCAAACCGGCGGCCAGCCGGGGCACCGCGGCGATGTTGCAGGCACCGGATGCCATCACGACCGTGTCGCAGGTCCAGGGCCCGCGATCCGTCTCGACCCGGAACCCGAAGGCCTCGCGGGTGACGGAGGTCACGCGGGTGCGGTCCTCGACCGGGGCGCGGATGACGTCGGCGTAGGTTTCAAGATAGCGGACCAGGTCCGGCATGGTCATGAAACCGTCCGGGTCGGGCCCGGAATAGCTCTGGCCCGGAAGGCGGCTCTGCCAATTGGGCGTGAGCAGGCGCAGGCTGTCCCACCTTTCGGTTTTCCAGGAATTGGCAATCTCGCCACGCTCGAGCACGACGTGAGGGACCGAGGCTTCGCTCAAGCAGCGGCTCATGGCCAGTCCGGCCTGGCCGGCGCCGATGATGACGGTGGAGATGCGGGGCATTGTCCTGATCTTTCCGGGGAAATGGTCCGCCTGCCGGGGGAAGGAGCCGGCAGGCGGAGGGGGAACGTCACGCCAGGGAGACGGCGACGTTCGTCGGGTTGGTCAGCAGGTCGAACACGGCCGAGCGCTTCTGGGACTGGGCGACGAGGGCGGCGATATCCTCACGCGAGGCTTCGGCGTCGATGTCGAAGGACACGCGGATGGCGTTGAACCCGTTGCGGATGTCCGGATCCATGCCGAGGATCCCCTGCACGTCGATGTCACCTTCCACGGTCGCGCGCACGGCGTTCAGCTGGATGCCACGGTGCTGGGCGACCGAGGCCACGCCGCCGGTCAGGCAGCTTGCCAGTGCGGACAGCACGATTTCCGGCGGGGTCGGCGCCCGATCCGCCGCGGCGAAGACCGCCGGGTGATCGCTTTCGATGCGAAAGGTCCTCTCGCGCTCATGCTCCTGGCCAAGGCCGAAGTAGCCGTTCAGCGTATTGACGTTGTAGGTGCCTTCCACCCAGTCGCAGCTGGACCGGAAGGTGAATTGGGCGGCCTGGGGCGCTTGCTCGAACGCGCCACGGGCGCCGATGAGAGCTTCGGTGTTCACGCCGTTGTTGGCAGTTTGGGTCGCGGTGTTCATGGTCGTTTCCTTTTGGGTTTGGGATTGAGAAAGCGGACGCGGATCCGCCTGGTCGGTGGGGAGGGTCATGCCGTCCAGTTTCGGCCGGATGAGGTTGCGGCTGACGAACCAGTCCACAAAAACTTCGGGGCCGAGCAGATTGCGCAGGCGCGAAAAGCCCTTGCCGAAACCGGGGGTCGTCAGATCGAAACGGTAATGTTTCATGAGGTGGCTCCTGCGGCTCCGCGATGCCGTGACACCACGGAAGCCATTGGGTTCACTGGCCGGCAGGGTTATCCGCCGGGTCCATGTAGGTGATGTCGAACGGACCGGGGCCGTGGATCTGCACGATCGTCTCGGCGGTGGTCCACGCGAAGTGCGGGTGGCCTGCAGGCATCTCGACGAAGCCGCCGGCGGTCAGCAGCGTGCCCGCGTCGCGGTCGAGCTTCTTGCCGTGGCCGACGTTGAACTCGCCCGTGATGACCGTGATCAGCTCATCGCCCGAATGGGTATGGGCCGGCACGTCATACCCGGCGGGGAACTTCAGACGCAGAACGAACTGGCCTTCGGCGAAGGGGTTGCCGGACAGCACGGCAATCTCGGCTCCGGCGGGCAGGACCGGCGGGGCGGGTGCGTATGTGATACCGTCTGCGGTGAACGGTTTGGGGCTGTGCATGTCGTCAGCCTGAACGGCGGTGGTCGCGGAGAAGGCCGCGAAGGCCAGCGCGAGGAGAGGGGGTTTCATAGCTCTTTTCCTTTGGTCGGGTTTGGTTTGGTCGTGTCAGGGTATTGGCGCGGACCGGTCGGGGACCGCGCCGGGGGTGGCTCTTGCGGGCGTTCGGCTGAGCCGGAGCCCGGTGATCCGAGTTGAGGATCAGGCGGGGGTCGTCGCCGTGATCAGCCAGGATGAGCTGTCCATCCAAAGACCGCCCTCCCGCGCGATGACGCCGTCGAACATCGCGGCCAGCGCGGCCTCGATCTCGGGGCGTTTCTCTTCGGCCAGCGCGCCGGCTGCGCGGAAGGTCTCGCCGGCCGGACCGATGGCCAGCTGAAAGGCGATCGCGTCGGCGATGTCGCGGCCGACCTCGACCTTGGCGTCGATCCGTTCGAAGCGGATGTCGGTGAAGCCGGCGGCCTCCATCTGGGCGCGGGTCACGGCCTCGTCCGCCATTGAGAACGGCCCCGGACCGCAGGTCAGCGCATCGTCGCCGGGAGCGGGCAGAAAGCGGCGGACGACGTCGCGGGCTTCGAAGACCCAGGGATTGTCGATCCGGTCGCGCCAGACGATGTGGGCCAGCCGTCCACCCGGTCTCAGGCAGGAGCGAATGGCGCGCAGACCGGCGACGGGGTTCATGAAGAACTGCGTTCCGAAACGGGCGAAGGCCATGTCGAACTGAGGCTGGTCAATCCCGCGCTCCACATCGGCGCAGGCGAAGCGGACGTTCGGCGTCCAACTCAGTTCGGCGAGGTGCCAGGCGTGATCGAGGAAGGCCTGGCAGCAATCGACACCCACCACCGCGCCTTCGGGCCCCGTGGCATCTGCCAGCCGGATCGCGGTATCGCCGAAACCGCAGCCGACATCGAGGATGCGCTCGCCTTTCCGGATGTCGAGACGGGGAAAGACCGCCTCGGAATGGCGCGACAGGCCGCCGACGAGGACATGGCGGTAACGGATGAATTTCGGGGCGAGGACCTCGTTCCAGAAATCGACCAGCGGGCTTGCTGGTGCTTCGGGGCGGACCTCTGCGGGCATGATCGTCATGATTGCGGTTCCTTGCTGTGCCTTGGCCGGTCGGGCCGTGTGATGAAACCGTGCTAAACCGCTCGGCCCTTGTGCGCTTGGCAAGGTCATGGGAAGATCGTGGGAAATCCTTGAGATATTGCCGGGACACGCGATTGAAGTATCGGTTCGACGATTTCACGCTCGATCTCGCTGCCGGAGAGCTGCGCAATCGGGAAACCGTCGTGGCTGCGGATCAGTTGACGTTTTTGGTGTTGGCTTACCTTGTGGAAAACGCCGACCGCCTGATTCCCAAGGAAGAGCTGGTCGAGAAGGTCTGGAACGGGCGTTTCATCAGCGACTCCGCGATTTCCTCGGCCATCAAGTCGGTTCGCAAGGCCATCGGGGACAGCGGCAGCGCGCAGCGCCTGGTGCGGACGGTCCACGGCCGGGGCTTCCGTTTTGTCGGCGATGTCCAGGTTGCGGCCGTCCCGGCGATGGTTATGTCCGATGTGCCTGCCAGCCCGGAATCCGCCCCCCTTCCGCCGCCCAAGGACAACCGCCCCGCCATCGCCATCCTGCCGTTCACGCCAATAGGTCTGGACGGGCCCTACAGCGCCATTCCCGACGCACTCCCTGCGGAACTGATCGCGACCCTGTCACGGTTGCACTGGCTCAAGGTCATCGCGCGCGGGTCGAGCTTCAGGTTCCGGTCGGACGCGGCTGATATAGAGGCGATAGGTGCCGCGCTTGGCGTCGGCTATATCCTGTCGGGCGCAGTCGAGATGTTCGACTGGAAGATCTCGCTCACGATCGAGTTGACCGATGCGCGAAGCGGTCACGTGGTCTGGGCCGAACGGCTGTCTGGCGGGATCGAGGACATTCACGCGCTGAGGGAGAACGTTGTCGGCCTTGTCACTTCGGTGCTGGAACTGCAGGTCTCGCGCAACGAAGCCGATATCGCGCGGCTGCGCGGCCCCGAAGCCTTTGACGCCTGGGCCCTCTACCATACCGGGATTCTGCATATGTATCGCTTCAACCAGGCGGACAATGCTCTGGCGGACGTCTACTTCGGCCGGTCTCTGGCGCTCGATCCGAACTTCGCCCGGGCCTATGGCGCGCGATCCTTCACCCGCTTCCAGGCGGCGTTCCTGCGCTATGGGTCGGACCGGGACCGGGCCATCGCCGATGCCCGCGCCCATGCCGAGGCGGGGCTGGCGCTCGATCCCGACGACCCCTTCGTCAACTTCAACTACGGGCGGTCGCACTGGCTGACCGGCGATCCGGAGGCCGGACAGGCCTGGATCGGGCGTGCCACGGCCCTGAGTCCCAGCTTTGCCCAGGGCCATTACGCACATGGCTGGGCCGACGTCATGGCCGGCAAGGGGGAAAGCGCCATCGGCGACCTGAGCAGGTCGATGGCGCTGAGCCCGCTCGACCCCTTTCGCTACGGGATGGAGTCGGCCACCGGGCTCGCCCATTTCCATGTCGACGACCTCGACTCCGCCGCGGATTGGGCCGTGCGCGGCGCGCGGCAGCCCGGCGCCCATTACCTGATCGCCGCGGTCGCCTCGGCCCTGTGCGAGATCGCCGGCCAAGGCAACGAGGCCGCCTATTGGGCCGGTCAGACCCGCCTCCGGCGCCCGGATGCCTCGATCGATCATTTCTTTGCCGCGTTCCCCTTCGAGAACGAGGACCGGAGGCAGGCATTGCGGCAAGCCCTGCTTGCACATGGGTTCCGGTAGGGGGCGCAGGGGCGGCCAAATCGACGTCTGAGGCCGGGCCGCCAACTGGCGCAGCAGACTTTGGGCGCGCCCGGCAGCCGGTGGAGGGACGGCTCTGGCCACACTGCCGTCGTCGACTGATCGAACAACCATTGCGGCACAAGGATTGACGGGTCCCGGACTCAGGCCTGTCGGGGTATGTCGGCGTAAAGGCAGTTGTACCACAGAACGGTGAGCGTCTCCGTGACCTGCACCTCCGAGCAGGACAGCGCGCTGATCCGGGGGGGCGGGTCGATGTAGACGAGCCTTAGCGCCTCGTCCGTCATCAGGATGACAAAGCGGAGGGCCAGCAGCGTTTGGGTTTCGTCGACCTGCTGCAACCAGCTGTCCGGCTCGCGACGCCGGATGTCGCGCAGGAGGATGAGCGCCCATCTGTGGTTGATCGCATCCCGCGACCGCATGAGGTCCGGTCGTTCGTGGAATAGCGCGCCGGTGCCGGCCAGAAGCCGGGCATTGCGGGCGTAGAACGCGACGTAGAACCGGTTCATCCGATAGATCGCCTCCCAACGGGAGAGCCTGGCCGCGCCGCGCGGGCGGAACTTGCGCAACGTGGCCGTGAAGCTGCGGCGCACTGCCGTCGCGGCCTCTGCACGGTTCTGAAAGTAGAGGTAGAAGGTCCCCCGTGCGAGCCCGGCCCGCCGCACGATGCCGTCGATGGTCAGAGCCTCGTAACCCTTTTCTTCCAGCTCGTGCGCCGTCGCGGCCAGCAGGCTCAGCCGTGTGCGCTGGCGCTTGGGCCGATGACGCGCCTGAACGGCACGGGCATCGAGAATCTCGATGAGGTTGGGGGCGTCCACTGGTTCCATATCAACCTTATCCGACAGCCCTGCGGTTGTTTCAAGAATGGCGCAGAACCCCGTTGACTCACTAATAAATGACAGTATCGTCATAAATGACATTGATGTCATATTACGTCGAGGGCAAAAATCACATGTCTGTTGCCGGATTGAGCTTCCGCCAGGTTTCAAAGCGATACGGCAGGGTCACAGCGCTGGACAAATTCGACCTGAGCGTCGAGCCGGGAGAGTTCGTGACCTTCCTCGGGCCCTCGGGTTCGGGCAAGACGACTGCCTTGAATATCCTTGCCGGGTTCGCCGAGGCGACGGAGGGCGACATCCTGATCGGCGAGCGTTCGGTCGTGAAGCTGCCGCCCGAGCGGCGCAACGTCGGCATGGTGTTCCAGAGCTATTCGCTGTTCCCGCATCTGACCGTGTTCGAGAACGTCGCCTTCCCCCTCCGGCTGCGGAGCGTCGGGGCGGCACAGCTGACCGACAAGGTGCGCGAGGTCCTCAGGATGGTGCATCTTGAGGACTTCGCGCAGCGGATGCCCAATGAACTGTCGGGCGGGCAGCGTCAGCGGGTCGCCTTTGCGCGCGCCGTGATCTTCGACCCGCCGGTGCTGCTGATGGACGAACCCCTCAGCGCGCTGGACCTGAAACTGCGCGAGCAGATGCAGCTGGAGATCAAGCGCTACCACGCGCAGATCGGCTGCACGATCATCTTCGTTACGCACGATCAGGGAGAGGCGCTGGCCCTGTCGGACCGCGTTGCCGTCATGCGGGAGGGCCGTATCGCGCAGGTCGGCACGCCGCAGGAGATCTACGACCGGCCCAATTCTCAATATGTGGCGGAGTTCATCGGGCGCACGAACCTGTTCCGCATAGGTGGCGGATCCGGACGCTGGCATATCGAAGAGCTGGGGATGGAGGTCGCCCCGGTCGACGGGGTGGACCCGCAAAAGACCGGCCTGTCCGTGCGCCCCGAAAAGATCCATCCGGTCGGGGGCGGAGAGGAGGGACAGGTGACCTTCGACGCGCGCCTGACGCAGGTGATCTTTCAGGGGGACCATGTCCAGTACGAGGCGACGTCGCCGAACGGCGCCCCCCTCATTTTCCAGGACCACCGGGGCCCCGGCACCCGGCTCATGCAAAGCGGCGATCAGATCCGGCTGGGATTCGATCCGGGCGACGCCGTTCCGGTCGCGCTCGATGTGGCGTGAAACCCAACAAGGAGGACTGACATGAACTACACGAGATTTGTGCTGCATGCGGCCATCGCGGCTTCGCTGGCAGGACCGGCGGCGGCCGAGGACAAGGTCCTGACCATCGCCGGGTCCGGCGGGGTGGTGAAGGAGATCACCGAGAAGGTGTTCATCCCGGCCTTCGAGGAGGACACCGGCTGGACGACGAAGTTCATCGCCGCCGAGAGCAACATCATGCTGGAGGTCAGGACCATGCTGGCCAGCGGCAATATGCTCTACGACGCGATGGAGGTGTCGGCATCGAACTATCCGATCGGTGTGCAGGAAGGGCTGCTTGCCCCGATCGACTATGCCTTGCTCGACCCCGACAACCAGCTTCCCGACAAGGCCAAGAAGGAATTCGGGGTGGTCGCCGCCGCCTATTCCACGGTGCTGGTACAGCGTCTGGACAAGACGCCCGAAGGCAAGAAGATGCAGAGCTGGGCGGATTTCTGGGATGTGGAGACCTTTCCCGGGCCACGGTCGCTGAACCGCCAGCCGCAATACACGATGGAATTCGCGCTGCTGGCTGACGGCGTCGCGAAGGAGGACCTCTACGACGTCCTGGGCACCGACGAGGGGCTGGATCGCGCCTTTGCCAAACTGGACGAGATCAAGCCGTATATTCCGGTCTGGTGGACCTCAGGCGCGCAATCTGTGCAGCTTCTGTCGGATGGCGAGGTCTTCTATTCCTCGACCTACAACGGGCGGGTCACCAAGCTGCAGGAAAGCGGGATCCCGGCAGAGATCGTCTGGAACGGCGGCGCCCTGCATACGAGCTATGTCGGCATCCCCAAGAACGCGCCGAACTACAAGGAAGCGCATGACTGGATCCGGGTGCGCACCATGCGGCCCGATCTGGAAATCCAGTATGTCCGGCAGCTGCCCTATCCGAACTTCGCGCCGGGCCTCTTCGACGAGATGTCCGAGGAGGTCGCGCGGAACATGCCCACCTATCCGGCCAACGCAGAGGTTCAGTTCGTGGCTTATGACGAATTCTGGGCGGCCAATATCGACCGCATCCGCGAACGCTTCGACGAATGGCTGCTTGAGTGATCCTGTCCGGAGGGGGCGGCGCCGCTGCTCCCCTCCGGGCCCGTCATCCGAACCTGGAAAGTCAGCGCATGAAACTCCGACCGATCCTGTGGTTGCTCCTGCCGGCTGCCGTGCTGCTGGCCGGGTTCATCCTGGCGCCGTCGCTTGATCTGTTCCGGGCCAGCCTTTTCGATCCGGATTTCACGATGCAGCACTTTCAGCGGCTGGTGGACCGCGGGGTCTATCTGGACGTGATGTGGCGGACGATCCGGGTGTCGCTGATCGTGGCCGTCCTGTGCACGGTCATTGGCTATCCCGTGGCCTTCTTCATCAACCTCCAGCCCAGCCGGCGCCAGACCCTGCTGCTGTTCCTGATCCTGATCCCGATGTGGATGTCGATCCTGATCCGCACCTATGCCTGGATCGTCGTTCTGGGGCGGGACGGGCTGGTCAATCAGGCCCTCGCCGCGCTCGGGCTGGCGCAGGAACCGGTGCAGATGCTCTTTACCTCCGGCGCCGTTCTGGCGGCGATGGTACAGATCCTGCTGCCGATCCAGATCCTGACCTGCTACGCCGCGATGACCGAGATCGACTTCGACCTCATCCGCGCCGCGCGGGTCCTTGGCGCCCGGCCGCGGCAGGCGATTGCGCGGGTCTTCGTGCCCCTCAGCCTCGACGGGACGCTGACGGGCCTCGTCATCGTCTTCATGCTGTCCATGGGGTTTTTCATCACGCCGGCGCTTCTGGGCGGGCGACAGGACACGATGATCGCCAACCTCATCGAATTTCAGGTCCAGCGCCTGAACTGGAGCTTTGCCGCAGCCCTTGGCGTCGTGCTGTTGGTGCTGACCGTCGCCATGATCGTCCTGCTGCGCGGGGCAGGCCGTCTGCTGGCGCGGCGTGTCCTGAAGGGAGGGCTCTGAGATGCAGGGGCTGAAAGCGTCCTGGGGCCTCACGGCCTATTTCTGGCTGATCGTGATCTACATGATCTTCCCCGTGCTGATCGTGATCCCCGTTTCCTTCGGCAACAGCGAGTTCCTGCGCTTTCCGCCCGAGAGTTTCGGCCTGCGCTGGTACAGGGCCTATGTGTCGGACCCGGTCTGGGTCGCGGCCACGGTGACCTCCTTCCGCGTGGCGGTGCTGTCGACGGTCATCGCGACCACGGCGGGCACACTGGCCGGGCTGGCAATCAGCCGGTCGCCACGCCGCGCGCAGGGGCCGCTGACCTATGCCGCGACGGTGCCGATCGTGATACCGCATATCTTCATCGCGCTTGGTGTCTTCATCCTGGCCCTGCGGCTGAAACTGACGGACAACGAGGTCGCGCTGGCCTTTGCCCATGCGGCGGTCGCCATGCCCTTCGTCGTGCTGATCACCTCTGCCGCGATCCGGCAGATCGACCCGACCATCGAGCGGGCCGCCCGCGTGCTGGGGGCCGGACCGGTCCGCGCCTTTCGCGTCGCGACCCTGCCGCCGCTGATCCCGGCCGTTGTCGCCGCCGCGATCTTTGCCTTCTTCGTCAGCTTCGACGAGCTGATCATCGCCCAGTTCCTGATGAAGGGAAGCGAGACGCTGCCCATGCGGATCTGGGCCGACCTGCGGCTGGATATCAGCCCGGTCGTCGCGGCGGTGTCAGGGCTGCTGATCGTCGTGACCACCATCGCCATGGCCTGCGCCGAGACCCTGCGCCGTCGCGCCCTGCGCACCCTTGCCCCCTGAATTGTCACAAGCCGAGAGGACCCAATGGGTATCAGATACGAAAAAGACGGAGCCGTCGCGACCTTCACCATCGAAAACGGCAAGGTGAACGCCTTAACGCCGGAAATGCACAAGGAGCTTTACGACGCCGTTTCGGATTTCTGCGCCGACCGGTCCCTGCATGTCGGTATCCTCACCGGCGCGGGGGACAAGGCCTTCTGTGCGGGGGACGACATCAAGAACCCGCACGGGCATCAGGATCAGGGCAAGGCCATGTCGGCGCATTTCTTCCCCTCGACCGAGGAAGAGGCCCATCTGCGCCCGGGCTGGGAACGAGAGCTGCGGACGATGGAGCGGTACAAGCCGATCATCGGGGCGATCAACGGTCCGGCGGTCGGGATGGGGGTGATCTACATGCTCAATCTCACCGACATCCGGGTGGCCACGCCCGGCGCCTTCATCGGCCTGCCCGAAATCGAATACGGCATGGCCGGGGCAGGGGGGTCGACCCAGCTTGCCAAGCAGGTGCCGCCCGCCGTCGCGATGAAGATGGTCCTTCTGGGAGAACGGATGCCGGCGGAAGACGCGCTGAAACACGACCTTTACAACGAGATCGTCGCGCCGGAGGAGCTGATGGCACGCGCCCGCGCGATGGCCGACCGCATCGCCGCCCTGCCGCCGATTTCGGTGCGGGTCGAGATGGAGGTGACCAAGAAGGCGATGGACCTGCCGCGGGCCGAGGCGCTGAACCTGACCGCGCATCTCTACCGGCTGCAACGGGCCGCGCTGATGGCGCGGGGCGAACACCAGTCCCTGCCGCTGGCCAAAACCTGAAAAGAGACCTCCATGACAAGCGAAGACTACGGCCGCGCCGCGATGCGCGACCGCCGCGCGGCGGCAGAGGCCGAGACCTATCCCGAAACACTGGGCGATTTCATCGACCGGGCGGCGGCGGAGCATGGCGAGGCGATCCTGGCCAAATGGCTGGAGAGCGGGGAGACGATGACCTATGCCGCCTTCGCGGATGCCACGCGCAGGCTGGCCTCTGCCCTCCTTCGGCAGGGGATCCGCAAGGGCACGCATGTCGCGGTGATGCTGCCGAACGTCCCGGCCTTTCCGCTGACCTGGGCCGCGCTCGGGCGGATCGGTGCGGTGATGATCCCGGTCAACATCGGCTATACGCAGCAGGAACTGACCTTTGTGCTGACCGACGCAGATGCCCAGTTCGTCGTGATCGACGCGGGCGCGCTGCCCTCGCTTGAGGGGATGGAGACGCTGCCGCCGCTGCTCTCCCCCTCGCGCATCATCGTGCATGGCGGCACGCGGGAGGCGGGCCAGAGCTGGGAGGCGCTGCTGGCCGCCGGCGATCCGGATTTCGTGGCCCCGTCCGAGGTCTCGCGCACCGACATGCTGAACCTGCAATATACCTCGGGCACCACCGGCTTTCCCAAGGGCTGCATGCTGAGCCATGACTACTGGGTGCTGCTCGGCTCGCTCGCCGCGCATTGGCGCGGAGCGTCGGGCCATGTCCGCAATGTGCTGATCTGGGCGCCCTTCTACTACATGGACCCGCAATGGCAGTTCCTGATGGCCATGCGTTTGGGCGGCACGGCCAAGATCGCGCCCCGGATCAGCATCAGCCGGGCCTATGACTATCTGGTGGAGGAAGAGATCCACTACTGCATCTTCCCCGAACCCGTGCTCAAGGCCTGGCCCGAGGGTCCGAAGGACAAGGCGCTGAGCCTGCGCTTCGTGTCGATCTTCGGCTGGCGCGAGGAGGCACGGCGCGAGGTGGAACGGCGTTTCGGCTGTATCGCCCGCGAAAGCTTCGGCATGACCGAGATCGGGGGTGGCCTGATGGTGCCTGAAGAGGCCGGGGAAAAGGCCTATCAGCGGGTCTGCGGGCTGCCCTCTGCTTTTCGCGAGACGCGCATCGTCGGCGAGGACGGGAAGGATGTCGCACAGGGCGAGATCGGCGAGCTCTGGGTTGCGGGTCGTGGCCTGCTCTGGGGCTACTACAAGCGCCCGGACGCGAATGCAGAGGGGTTTTCCGGGCGCTGGTTCCGGACCGGGGATCTGTTCCGGCAGGATGCGGACGGGTTCTACCAGATCGTCGGGCGCATCAAGGACATGATCCGGCGGTCGGGAGAGAACATCGCGGCGCAGGAGGTCGAGGCCGTGATGAACGCCATGCCGGGCGTCATGGAAAGCGCGGCGGTCGGCGTCCCGGATCCGATGCGCGGGCAGGAGGTGAAGGTCTACCTCGTCCTGACGGAGGGGACGCGGCCCGAAGACGTCCCGCCGGAGGCCGTGATCGAGCACTGCGCGTCGCGGCTGGCCAGGTTCAAGACGCCGCGCTTCATCGCCTATCTCGATGAATTCCCGCGCACGGTGTCCAACAAGATCCGCAAGAAGGACATCCTGCCCGAAGGGGCCGATCCGCGTGCCGGATCCTGGGACCGGATCGCGCAGCGCTGGCTGACCGCCGAGGATGCCGATCAGACGGCGGGATGACGGAACGGGCCCCGCATCAGCGGGGCCCGTCAGTCGGCAAGGTGGTGGTCGATGAAGGCGACGATCTGGTCGTTGATCTCGGGCGTGTGCATGTTCGGGGTCGCGTGACCGCCGCCCGGGACATGGATCATCTGCGCCGTGGCGCCAGCCGAGATGAGCCGCCCCATGAGGTTGTAGCTTTCGGTGACCGGTACGACGGTGTCCGCATCGCCGTGGATCAGCAGGAAGGCGGGGCTGTCGGAGGAACAGTAGCTGACCGGGCTTGCCTTGAGAGCCGCCACCGGATCGGCAAAGACCGAGCGGCCAAGAAGCTGCGTCACCGGACGGTCCAGTACGGTCTCGACGCCGGCGCAGAGGGTGATCAGGTTCGAGGGCCCGTAATAGTCGACAACGGCGCGGACCTTCAGACCGCAGGGCGGATGAAAATCGCGCTCGTTCCGCGCCAGCGCAGCCAGCGCGGCGAGGTGTCCGCCCGCCGACAGGCCCAGCAGAGCGAGACGTTCCATATCCAGATCATGGGCCGGTGCGATCCGCGTCAGAAGCGCAAGCGCCGCGTTCACGTCCTGGATCTGCGCCGGAAAAGGCGCGTGCTGGGACAGCCGGTAGCCCAGGCTCGCCACGGCATAACCCGCCTCGATCAGGTACCACGCGCGCACGATCTTCCGGTCGCGTTTCAACCAGCTGCCGCCGTGGATATAGACCACGACTCCCCGCATCGGCGAGGGTGGCAGGTAGAGATCCAGCTGCTGCCGCTCATGTTCTCCAAACGGAATGTCGGGGATGATCGTCGTCCCTTCGGGCGGGGGCGTGTCTGGCATCGACGTCTTGTCATAGGGCATCAGCGGGCATCCTTCATGATGTCCGCAGCATGTGTCCGGCCCCCTGCCGGCGGCAAATGAAACCGGGTCATCAGATCAGAACCTGCGGTTATGAGCGCGCTCGCAACGGGTGCGGGGCAAGTCCATGAGCTACAGTTATGGATTGCCCGCTAATCGCTATTTTTACTCGCAACTCCCGGAGGCTACGCTCGGATGTAACCTTAATTGCAGCATCCGCGAGGAGCACAGGCTGGCCCATGTCGATCATACCACAGATAGCTGACTTCCATAACGAGATGACGGATTGGCGCCGTGACTTTCATGCCCATCCGGAATTGAACTACGAGGAAGAGCGGACATCGGCCCGCGTGGCCGAGCGCCTTGAGAGCTGGGGGATCGAGGTGCACCGGGGCTATGGCGGCACCGGTGTGGTGGGCATTCTCCGGCAGGGCAACGGCCCGGGCGCGATCGGGCTGCGCGCCGATATGGATGCGCTCCCGATGCAGGAGCTGTCCGACCTGCCGCACAGGTCGACCCGCGACGGCGTCATGCATGCCTGCGGCCACGACGGGCACACCACCATGCTGTTGGGCGCGGCCCGGTACCTTGCCGAGACGCGGAATTTCTCGGGCACCGTGGTCTTCATCTTCCAGCCGGCAGAGGAAAAGGGATCCGGTGCGAAGCGGATGATCAAGGACGGGCTGTTCGACACGTTTCCCTGCGATACCGTCTGGGCCCTGCACAATGCGCCGACCCTTCCGTTCGGCAAGGCCGCCGTGCGGCCCGGTGCGGTGATGGCGGCGGTCGACGGCATGAAGATCGTGATCACCGGCAAGGGCACGCATGGCGCGCGGCCCCATGCGGGCAACGATCCGATTTCCGTGGGTGTCCAGCTGCACACCGCCTTTCAGCATGTGGTCACCAAGAACATCGACCCGGTCGAGACGGCGCTGGTGAACGTGACGCAGTTTCATGCCGGGACCGCGGTGAACGTGGTGCCGCCGACGGCAGAGCTTCACGCCACGATCCGCACGTTCAGCGAAGCGGTTCGCCAGACCATTCGCAGGCGTATCCACGAGATTTGCACAGGCATGGAGTCGGTCTATGGCGTGAAGATCGACCTTGAATACCGGATGGGCTGCGCGCCGACCGTGAACGGGGTCGAGGAATCCGCCGCCGCCGACCGCGTGCTGAGCGCGGTTCTGGGTGACAGCGAGATCCTGCGGAACGTGCCGCCAACCGCGGGCGGAGAAGATTTCGCCGACATGCTGGCCGTCCTTCCGGGGGCGTATGTGCACATCGGGGCGGGCCGGACGGCCGAGGACCCGGGCCTGCATCATCCCGCCTACGACTTCAACGACGACATTCTGCCGATAGGGGCGTCCTATTTCGCTGCCCTTGTCGAGGATCAACTGCGCCAAGACAGCTGAGCGCATGAAAAGGGAGGACCCAATGAAATTCACGAAACAGCTGGCAGCATCGGCCTTTGCGATCCTGTCCGTCTGCGCCCTCGCCGGACAGGCCACGGCGCAAGAGAAGGTGTTGCGCTGGTCGTCGCAGGCCGCCATCGCCAATCTCGATCCCCACGGCACGACCGGGGCGTTGCCGCTGTCGATCCTCGGCAACGTCTATGAACCCCTCGTCGGGCGCGACAAGGACATGCAGCTTGAACCCGTCCTGGCCGAAAGCTGGGAGGTGGTGAACCCGACGACATGGCGTTTCAAACTGCGCGACGGCGTGACCTTCCACAACGGCAACAGCTTCAACGCGGATGACGTGATCTTCTCGATGCAGCGGGTCGGAAACAAGTATTCCTTCCTGCGCGACCGGGTGTCGATGATCAAGGAGATGAACAAGATCGACGATCTGACGATCGAGTTCGTGACCAACGTGCCCTATCCGATCCTGCCGCAGATGTGGACCTCCATCTACATGATGGACAAGGAATGGTCCGAAGAGAACAACGCCACCGTCCCGTCGAATTCGGTCGAGAACATCGAAAGCTACGCGGGCCAGCAGTCGAACGGCACCGGTCCCTTCAGGGTGGTCGAGCGGGTGCCCGAGACGCGGACCGTCTTTGAACCCTATGCCGGCTACTGGGGCAAGGTGGAGCATAACCTCGACCGCGTGGTCTATCTGCCGATCACCCAGGACGGGACCCGCGTCGCGGCGCTGCTTTCGGGCGAGATCGACATGATGTTCCCCGTGCCGCTTCAGGATATCGCCCGGCTGCAGGACAATGCCGATACCGAGGTGCTGATTCAGCCCGAGCTGCGGACGATCATGCTGGGCATGGACCAGCGGCGCGACGACGCCCTGCAGACCGAGCCGGAGGGCAACCCGTTCAAGGACAAGCGCGTCCGGCAGGCGATCTATCAGGCCATCGACATCGACGGCATCCAGCAGAAAATCATGAACGGGCTGTCGGAACCGGCGGCCACGCTGATCTCTCCGCTGCTGTTCGCGCCCGCGGGGAAGATGCAGCGCTATCCCTATGACCCGGATGCCTCGCGCAAGCTGCTGGCCGAGGCGGGCTATCCCGACGGTTTCAAGACCGCGCTGGTCTGCCCCAACAACCGCTATGTCAACGATGAGCGCATCTGCCAGGCCGTCACGTCGATGCTGGCGCGGGTGGGGATCGATGTGGACCTGCGGACGATGAACGTGTCGCAATACTGGAAGGTCGTCGGCCGCCCGGTGCAGGAATTTGCGATGTACATGATGGGCTGGACGCCCGGCGGTCTCGACAGTTACTCCGTGCTCTTCAACCTCATGGGCACGTGGGACGAGGCCTCTGGCCGGGGCCGGATCAACAACGGCGACTTCTCCAACGCGCGGATCGACGAAATCATCGCGGCGGTGGAAAGCGAGACGGATCAGGCCAAGCGGGATGCGTTGATCGAGGAGGCCTATCAGATCGTTCATGACGAGGTTTACTACCTTCCCCTGCATCAGCAGGCCGTGGTCTGGGGTGTGCGCAAGGGTGTCGAGGTCGTGCAGCGACCCGACGATGACTTCGAATTCAAGACGGCAAGGATCACCCGCTGATCCCCGTCCGGCGGCGCGCCTCCCGCGCCGCCCGCTGCCGGAGCGCCGCTCAGGTGCTCCGGCCCCCTTCAGGCAAATGAGGCGGGCATGATCCGATATGTCTCGGGCCGGTTGGCCCAATCCCTACTGGTAATGTTCCTCGTGGCAGCGGTTGCCTTTTCCCTCTTCGGTTTTGTCGGCGATCCGATCCGCCAGATGATCACCGAGGATGCCTCGCAGGCCGAGATCGAGAGGCTGAGAGAGGTCATGGGCCTGAATGATCCCGTCACCGTGCAGTTCTGGCGCTACATCAGCGGCGCCGTGCACGGCGATTTCGGGGTGTCCTATTTCCACAAGCGGCCCGTCGGCGCGCTGATCGCCGAACGCCTGCCAGCGACCTTCGAACTGGCCGGGCTTTCGGTGCTGCTGTCGATCCTGATCGGCATTCCCCTTGGCGTCTACACCGGGCTCCACCGGTTCGGGCGCGGGGCGCGGGCGCTGATGGCGTTGTCGCTTGTCGGGATCTCCATCCCCACCTTCCTGATCGGAATCATGCTGATCTACCTTTTCTCGGTGATCCTTGGCTGGCTGCCGTCCTTCGGACGGGGCGAGACGGTGACCGTGCTGGGCGGCTTCTGGCGCACCGGGTTCCTTACGACCTCGGGCCTGCAGTCGCTGATCCTGCCGTCAATCACGCTGGCCCTGTTCCAGACGACGATGATCATGCGGCTGGTTCGGGCCGAGATGCTGGATGTGATGCGCACCGACTATATCAAGTTCGCCCGCGCCCGGGGGCTGGGAACCCAGGCCATCAATTTCCGCCACGCGCTGAAGAACACGCTGATGCCGGTGGTCACGGTGATCGGCCTGCAGCTTGGCAATGTCATCGCCTTCGCCATCATCACCGAAAGCGTCTTTCAGTGGCCCGGCATGGGACGGCTGTTCCTGCAGGCGATCCAGCAGGTCGATATCCCGGTCATGTCCGCCTACCTCATCATGATCGCGTTCTTCTTCGTGGTCATCAACCTGATCACCGATCTGGCCTATTACGCGATCGACCCCCGGCTGCGGTCGAACGCCCTGAAGGGGACCGCCCATGCCTGAGACCCTGTCCAAGCCCGTCCCGTCGCGCTGGCATCGCATCCGGCACAGCGACCTGGCGATCAGCTTCCTGTCCTCGCCGGTGACCGTGGCCGCCGCCGTGGTGGCGCTGCTGATGATCCTCGCCTCGGTCGGAGCATCCCTCGTCGCGCCGCACAATCCCTATGACATGGGGTCGATCGACATCTTCGACTCGATGCTTCCCCCCTCGTGGGAGGAAGGGGGCGACACCCGATTCCTGCTGGGCACCGACGCCATCGGCCGCGGCATCCTGTCGACGATCCTCTACGGCAGCCGCATGTCCATCTTCATCGGCGTCGTCAGCGTGGCCCTGTCGCTTCTGATCGGTGTCACGCTCGGACTGATCGCCGGCTACCGGGGCGGGCTGATCGACGCGATCATCATGCGGATCGCCGAGGTCCAGCTGTCCCTGCCGACGATCCTTGTCGCGCTGCTGATCAACGGAATCCTGCGCGCGGTCGCGCCGCCTTCGACGATGGACAAGGTGGCGATCCTGGTCCTGATCCTGTCGATCGGCCTGTCCAACTGGGTGCAGTTCGCGCGGGCCGTGCGCGCCTCCACAATGGTGGAGCGGGGGCAAGAATACGTTCTGGCCGCCCGGCTGATCGGCATCGGCCAGCTGGCGATTATGTTCCGGCACATCCTGCCCAATGTGATGGGCCCGATCCTCGTCATCGCCACGCTCAACCTGTCCGGCGCGATCCTGACCGAGGCGACGCTCAGTTTCCTCGGCGTGGGTGTTCCGGCGACGCAGCCGTCCCTCGGGACGCTGATCAACGACGGCACCAATTACCTGTTCTCCGGCGCCTGGTGGATCACGATCTTTCCGGGCGTGGCCCTCGCCCTTCTCGTCCTGACGGTGAACCTCGTGGGCGACTGGATGCGCGACGCGCTGAACCCGACACTGGGATGACCTGATGAGCCTTCTTGACCTCAAAGACCTGAAAATCCACTTCGATACCCGCCGGGGTACGGTCGAGGCGGTGCGCGGCATCGACCTGAGCGTGGAGCGTGGAGAGATCCTTGGCGTCGTCGGGGAATCCGGCGCAGGAAAGTCCACCATCGGCAATGCCGTCATTGGCCTGCTTGAACCGCCCGGACGCATTGCCGGCGGGGAAGTCTGGTTCGACGGCCAGCGCATCGACCAGCTGTCCGAGCCGGAGATGCGCCGCATCAGAGGCCGAAGGATCGGCATGATCTTTCAGGACCCGATGACCAGCCTGAACCCGCTGCTGACCATCGGCGACCAGATCGCCGAAACCATCTGCCGTCACAGCGACATGTCCCATACGCAGGCCATGACCCGCGCGGTCGAGCTGCTGCGAGAGGTCGGCATTCCTGACCCGGAGGGCCGTCTGAACGCATACCCCCACCAGTTCTCTGGCGGGATGCGCCAGCGGGTGGTGATCACCCTTGCGCTCTGTGCCGATCCCGACCTGCTGATCTGCGACGAACCGACGACGGCGCTCGACGTGTCTGTGCAGGCGCAGATCCTCTCGCTGTTGCGCAGGCTCTGCCGTGACCGGAACCTGGGTGCGATCTTCATCACCCATGACATGGGCGTCATCTCAGAAGTCACGGACCGGGTGGCGGTCATGTACCGGGGCCGGGTGGTGGAAACCGGACGGACGGGTGATGTGCTGGGCCATCCGGGCCACGCCTACAGCAAGAGCCTGCTGGGAGCGGTGCCGCGCGCCGATGTCCGGCTGGACCGGTTTCCCCAGCTCGATTACCACGAGGCCGGGGCGGACCGCGCGGACCGGACGGTCATCGACCTTGGCACGCACTGGCTGGGCCGTCGGTCCGGCGCGGGCGACACGACAGGCCAGGCGCTGGTGCAGGTCGACCACCTGACCATGCGTTTTGCTCAGAACCGGTCCATAATTCCCGCGTGGCGGCGCAGTTTCACGGCCGTGCGCGATGTCAGTTTCGACATCCGGCGGGGGGAGACCTTTGGCCTGGTCGGGGAAAGCGGGTCGGGGAAATCGACCGTGGCCCGGATGATCGCCGGGCTTTACGATCCAAGCTACGGGCGCATCCGCTACGACGGGACAGAGATCGCGGGACCGGAGGCGCGCCCGATCTCGCCCGCGATGCGTCAGCAGATCCAGATGATCTTTCAGGATCCTTTTTCGTCTCTGAATCGTCGCAAGCGCGTCAGCGACATTGTCAGTGAACCGATACGCCACCATCGCCTTGCCTCTGGCCAAGCCGAGGCGGACGGCATTGTCGCGGACCTACTGGATCATGTCGGCCTCGGCGCCGAGGCGGCGAACCGCTATCCGCACGAGTTCTCAGGCGGGCAGCGTCAACGGATCTCCATCGCGCGCGCCCTGGCCACGCGCCCGCGCTTCCTGATCTGTGACGAACCGACCTCGGCTCTGGACGTGTCGATCCAGGCGCAGATCCTCAACCTGCTCAAGAACCTTCAGGACGAGCTGGGCCTGACGCTTCTGTTCATCAGCCACGACCTGCCCGTGATCCGCCAGATGTGCGACCGGATCGGGGTGATGAAAGCGGGCGAACTGGTCGAACTTGCGCCCGCCGAGCAGCTGTTCGAGGCGCCGCAGCATCCCTATACGGCAGAGCTTCTGGCGCTGATGCCGCGGGTGCTGGGGCAGGAGGACCGCACCCGGGCGGGCAAGCGGTGACAGCGCCGACCCCGGATTTCATGTCCGACAATTGCGCCGGGGCCGCGCCCGAGGTGCTGACAGCCATGATCGCCGCGCAGAAGGGCCGGGACCGGAGCTATGGCCATGACGCGGTCACGGCCCGGGCGGTCGAGGTGATCCGCCAACTCTTCGAGGCACCCGAGGCAGAGGTCTTTTTCGTTGCGACCGGCACAGCGGCGAATGCGCTGGCGCTGGCAACGATCTGTCCGCCCTGGGGGTCGGTCTATGCCGCGCGATCGGCCCATCTGGACGTGGACGAATGCGGCGCGCCGGGGTTCTTTACCGGCGGCGCGACACTGCGTCTTTTGGATCATGCCGACGGGCTGGTCGATCCGGGGACGCTGGACCGGGCATTGACCGGCGGCCGCGCGGGGGATGTCCATGCGGTCCAGCCCGCCGCACTTTCCATCGCTCAGATCAGCGAACTCGGTGCGGCCTATTCGCCGGCAGAGGTCGCCGCACTCAGCGCAGTTGCCCATTGGGCGGGCCTGCGCGTGCATATGGACGGGGCGCGATTTGCCAATGCCGTTGCCTATCTCGGTTGCACCCCGGCAGATGCAAGCTGGCGCGCCGGTGTGGACGTCCTGTCCCTTGGCGCGACCAAGAACGGCGGCCTGGGGGCAGAGGCGGTGATCTTTTTCGATCCTCAACTGGCGCGGGACTTTGGCTACCGGCGAAAGCGGGGCGGTCACCTGCTGTCAAAGACGCGCGTCGTCTCTGCCCAGATCGAGGCCATGTTCGGCGACGGGCTGTGGCTGCGCCTGGCGGCGCGGGCCAATGCGACCGCGACGCGGCTGGCCGAGGGTCTGGCCGCGCTCCCGGAGGTCGCCGTCCTCAACCGTGTTGATGGGAACATGGTCTTCGCCCGATTCGGCCGGACCGTGGATGCCGCAATGAGGGCCGCCGGCGTGCGCTATTCGGCGCGTCCGGACGGCGATGGCATGGTGCGGGCACGTCTTGTCACCGCCTTCGACACGACTGTGGAAGATGTCGATGCCGCACTGCGCGCCGCGCGGGCAGGGGGCGCCTAGCTCAACCGGATCTGTTCTGCGTCTCGGCGATCCGCGCCTGGCCGGGAAGCCGCACCTCCATCCAGTCGGGCAGATAGGACGTGCCCGCATGCATGTCGACGATCTGCCGACGCAGCATTTGCATGAACCGGTTCGCCAGGGGCGAGGCGATGCGGTCGCGGGGTCGAAAGGCGGAAAACGTGAATTCGATCGCCGGATCGAAGGGAATGGCCACCACATCCGGCCAGAACCGCTGCCGCACGCCGAGCGGTTCCACAATCGCGACGCCGACCCCGCGCGAGACGAGCGCGTTGGCCTCGGCAGAAGCGAAAACCTCGATCCGCATCTTCCGGATCACCCTGTACTGTTCGAAAACGCCGTCGGTGATGTGCCGCATGCGGCTGTCACGGGTGAAGGAAATGAACTCCTCGTTCTCGAAATCCTTCGGCCCGACGCGGCTGCGCCCGGCCAGACGGTGATCCTTTGACACGATGCAGACCGAATTCGCATGCAACAACGGTTCGATCTTCAGGGCCGGGTGCTGCAACTGGGTGACGGAAAACCCGATGTCCACATTCGCGGCCAGCACATCCGGGCCCACGTTGGAGGACATGTCCATGAGCACGTCGACATCCGGGTTCTCTTTCGAGAACTCCGCCAGCGCATCCGCGACCAGCGTCAGCCCGATGGTCGAGGCAGTGATGATCCGCAACTCACCGGTCCGGAACGTGCGCAGGTCCTCGGCAAAGCGTTCCACGTCGGCCAGCGAGGCAAAGAGCCGCCGCACCTCCTTGTACAGCAGCCGCGCCTCGTCCGTCGGGATCAGGCGGCGTTTCTCGCGGTGAAAGAGCGTCAGGTCGAGGTCGATTTCAAGCCCGGCCAGCATCTTGCTCATGGCGGGCTGGGTCACAAACATCCGCTCTGCCGCCGCCGTGACCGTGCCGGTTTCCATGAACTGGATGAAGGCTTCCAGCTGTCTGTGTGTGATCCGCATCTTGTCCGCTCTCCGTCATCCGATTGTAACGGCAGACCGCTGAGATACAAAGATTTTCCCGACCTGGGCCAAGACCCGGGCCGGACTGGTGCGCAACCGGTTCAGCGCGCGGCGGGCGGCCATCTGTCGGCCCAGGGCATCAGGCGTTCCACCGCGGCGGCGACCGCCAGAAGCCGGGCCTCGCTGTGCCACGGGCCGACGATCTGCATTCCGATCGGGATGCCGCCGCTGGACATGCCCACCGGGACCGACATCGCCGGGTGACCGCTGGCATTCTGCGGTACGGTATAGGGATACCATGCCTCGCGCAGCGGACCACGTTCCACCCCGTCGACGATCAGCGGCTCGTCCTGTTTCTGATCGGCCGGAAGCGACGGTGTCGCGATGGTTGGCGTGACGTAGATATCCGCGCCGTCGAACTGACGCTCCACCTCGTGGAAGATGTCGGTCCGCGCCTTCATCGCGCGGGCGAGGATATCGTAGGTGTGCTGCGGGCCGGGCGTCAGGGACATCCGCGCGGTCCGGTCCATCCGGTCGCCGTGCTTGTCCAGAAGGTGGCCGAAGCGGGCGTACTGATAGGCGCGCATGTAGACCAATGCGCTTGTGTTGTCGTAGACCGGGTCCTCGATCACGCCCACATCCTGCGCCCCGGCGTCGACGAGGGCGTCGACCGCGGCCCGGACGGCGGCTTCGATCTCGGGATCGACCCAGTCGTTCACGGTGCGCATGACGACGCGGATTTTCAGCCCCCTGAGCGCCGCAACGGGATCCCCGGGCAGCGAGATCGGATCCGCCGTGCCACCGAAGGTCCAGGGATCGCGGCGGTCCGGTCCCTTCATCGCGTTCAGGCCCAGTGCCAGGTCCGAGACGCAGCGCGCCATCACGCCGATGCAGGTGAAGGAGCCGAAGACATCCGTCGTCGTCTCATGCGGAATCGCACCCCATGTGGCCTTGATCCCGGTCACACCGCAGGCCGAGGCGGGAATGCGCCCCGATCCGGCCCCGTCGGAGGAAACATGCAGCGGGCCGAAGCCCATGGAGGCCCCGATCCCCGACCCGCCCGAAGACCCGCCGCAGCTGCGGCTGAGGTCCCAGGGATTGCGGCTGACGCCGTTGGTCGGACTGTCCGCCAGCACCTTGTGGCCGAATTCCGGGGTGGCGGTCTTGGCAAAGGGGATGGCCCCGGCCCGGCGCAGCCGGGCGATCGCTTCTGCATCCGCGTCGGCGATCACGCCCTTGTAGGCAAAGGACCCCATTTCCACCGGCAGGCCCTTCATCTTCAGCAGGTCCTTGGCCGTGACCGGTATGCCCTGCAGCGCGCCGGGCGTTCCGCCCCCGGCCAGTGCGGCATCCCGGGCCTCCGCCTCGGCCATCGCGGCCTCCGGATCGACATGGGCGATGCCATTGGTCTGTGTGTCCAGCCGTTCGATCCGGTCGAGCACGGCGCGCATCAGCCGGGCCGCCTTGACCTCGCCCGCGCGGAGCGCGGGCAGCAGATCGGTTGCCGTCATCCGGCAGAGTTCATCATCGGTCATTCTTGGTCCTCCCCATATCAGGTCACCCTAGCGCTTGGTCTTGCGGACGCCAGCCGTTCAGAGCCGCAGAAAAGCCCTGGCATTGCCGCCCAGCCAGCGATCCGCGATCTCGGGTTCGACGGGCAGCGCGCGGATCTCCTCGATCACGCGCTGCATGGGCTGCATCGGCCAGGCCGTGCCCGCGATCATGCGATCCTTGAGCACGGTGCGCCCGTACTGCAGCAGGGGGCCGTAGCCGGAATGGTCGACGTTCAGCAGCTTGGGCCGCATCGCGACCAGGCCGATCCACAGGTTGGGGTGGCGCCAGGCGACCGACAGAAGCTCCTGCACCCAGGGCCAGCCGGGCGGGGCGGCGCAGACGCGCAGTTCGGGAAAGTCGCAGAGCACCCGGTCAAGCATCTCGGGCCGGCCGAAATCCGGCGAGGATTTGAGCGAGAAGTTCACGCCCACATGGATGTTCACCGGGATGTCGAGCTCGATACACTTGGCATAGAGCGGATACATCCGGCGGTCGTCGATCGCGAGGCGGTTTTCGAAGCACTGCAGGTTGAGGCCCCGCAGGCCGAGATGTGTCACCGCATGCTCAAGCTCGCGAACGGCGGTCATGCCCTTGTTGGGATCGACGCCCGCAAAACCGATGAACCGCCCGGGATGGGCGGCGACCGCTTCGGCCACCGCTTCGTTTGTCACACGCCCGCCAAAGGTCGTTTCCACGTCGCGGGCCTTGATCACGGTCAGTCCAATCCCGGCACTGTCGCATTCGGCGAACCATTCATCCAGGTCGACCTCGCCCCGCGCGGCGGCCTTTTCGGACGAGGCGTAGACCCGCCGGTAATTGGTGAGATGGCTGCCATCGCCAAGCGAGAGTGTCTTGATCGGGGGCGTCGCGCCATAGTCGATGATCATGAGTATCCTTTCAGCGCCAGACCCGGTCGACGCGGTCGAAGGCGCCGACCCTGTGGTCGGTCCGCGCCTTGACCAGATCGGCCTTGGCCACCTTGAACGAGGTGGTGCGCGGCATCGTGTCGATGAATTCGAAGTATCGGGGGATCTTGAACGCGGCGAGGCGGCCGTCGGCATAGGCGACGATCCGGTCGATCAGATCCGCATCCGGCACGTGGCCGTTCTGCAGGGTAAGATAGGCCTTGGCCTCCTCGCCGCGCATGTCGTCGGGAACGGCGATCAGGGCCACTTCCTCGATCTGGTCCATGTCGCGCAGCACCGCCTCGACCTCGCGGCAGGCGATGTTCTCGCCGGAGCGGCGGATCATGTCCTTCTTGCGTCCCACGATGAAATGGAACCCGCGCGCGTCGCGGCGGAACAGATCGCCGGTGTGAAACCAGCCGTCCCTAAGCGCGGCCGCCGTCGCCTCGTCGTTCCGGTAATAGCCCTGAAACATGCCGGGGCCGCGGATCAGCAGTTCGCCGATTTCGCCGTCCGGCAGGTCGCGGCCCGCCTCGTCCACGATGCGCGTTTCCCGGAACGGCGAGGCGATGCCGCAGCTGCCCGACCCGATCATGTCCTCCGCTTCCATCGGCATGTAGAGGCCGGAGCCGATTTCCGTCATCCCAAAGGCTTCCCGCGCGGTCAGGTCATAACGCGCCTCGATTTCGGCATGGGCCGAGGGACGGACACCGTAGATATTGGCGCGGATCACCGGGTTGTCGGCATCGTGCGGCGCGGGGGGCTGCTTGCTGGCAGCCTCGGGGAAGAGGCAGAATTCGATCCGGTGTTCCGACAGCCAGCGCGAGAATTTCGTCGCGCTCTGCCTCCGGCCGACCACGAGGGTGCCGCGCTGATACATCGCCATCAGCAGAAGCCACTGCGGATCCATGTAGCTGAAGGGCGTTGTGGCCAGGATCCGGCCGAAGCGCCGACCGTCGCGCCAAGCGTTCACAAGCCCGGTCGTCAGCCAGTAGCGATGCGACAGCAGGCATCCCTTGGGCAGGCCCGTCGTGCCTGAGGTGTACTGGATATTGAGCAGGTCGTCCCGGTCGAGCGCAGGCGACGGACAGGCGGCAGGATTGGCCGTCGTCAGCCGCTTTTCCCACTCCGCCCCGCCGACGATGACGACCTCTGCGGCCAGATCGCCATCGGCGAGGACATCGGTCAGGTCTTCGTGGATGAGCAGCAGCCGCGCACCGGAGTCTTCCACGACATAGGCGAGCTCCCTTGCCGAATAGCGGGTGTTGACCGGCACCATCACGGCCCCGATCCGGCCCAGGCCGAGCCATGTCAGCGGCATCTCCGGCACGTTCGGCAACATGACGGCGACACGGTCCCCGCGCCAGATGCCCAAGGCGGCGAACAGCGCGCCATACCTCAGGCTGTCGTCGCGGACCCGGCGATAAGAGGCCTCCGTACCTTCGTCGAAGAACTCCCACAGAATTTTGTCAGCGGACTCCGCTGCGGCCATGTCCAGAAGGTGCGGGACCGTGCGGGGCAGATCTGTGGACTCGATGGCGACGCGGCGTTCGGCGGCGGATTGGTCGGGACGTGTAATCGGCACGGTCGTCATCGGGATCTTCTGGTCCTGTACCTTGGCTTGGGGCACGCGGATTGCGCTGTCTCAAACCTTGGTAGCCAGATGCCCGGCACCAGGACAAATTGCTAATGACGAGAAAAACATTACCGCCAGTTATGGATTTCAATTCTGGAAAACCTCATAAAAAGCATTGGGTTGAACTGGCCGGATTTAAGGCGGTTCAATATTCCAAACGGGAATGATGTCATCCCGACTTGATATTTGACTTGGCGGGGGTTTCGCCCCGCAAACTGGGCCCACACGACACCCGGTCGCCACGGCGGTCGAGAGGAACGGAGCCCGACCTTGCCTGACGCCGGACACGACCAAGCCATCCTGCAGATCGATGATGTCATCAAGGCATTCGACGGCACCCATGCCGTCGACCGGGTCAACCTCGAGGTGAAACAGGGCGAATTCGTCACGCTTCTGGGTCCGTCGGGCTGCGGGAAATCGACCCTGCTGCGCATGATCGCCGGGTTCGAGACGCCGACCTCGGGCCGTATCCTGATGCGGGGCCGGGACATGTCGCGCGATCCGGCCTATGCGCGGGAAATCGGCATGGTGTTTCAGAACCTTGCGCTGTTTCCGCATATGAACGTCTACGACAATGTGGCCTTCGGTCTGCGGGCCCGCAAACGGACCCGGGACCTCGACCGCCGCACGCGCGAGATGATCGCGATGGTCGGGCTTGAAGGGTTCGAGGATCGCCGGACCGGACAGATTTCCGGCGGGCAGCGGCAGCGGGTCGCGCTGGCGCGGTCGCTTGTCACCGCGCCGGATTTGCTGCTGCTGGATGAACCGCTTTCCGCGCTCGACCTGAAACTGCGCCGCCAGCTTCAGGGCGAGCTCAAGCGCATCCAGCGCGAGACCGGGATCACCTTCATCTTCGTCACCCACGACCAGGAAGAGGCGCTGTCGATGTCCGACCGGATCGCCGTGATGAACGCGGGCCGGGTCGAGCAATACGGCAGTGCCGTCGAAGTCTACCACCGGCCCAGGACGGAATTCGTGGCGCGGTTCGTCGGCGAGACGAATTTCCTGCGCGGGTCGGTGTCTGTCGTGTCGGGCGATCGGGCGGCGCTGGACCTTGACGGGACGGACACGCGGATTGCCATCCCCGCCGGGGCCGAAGCGCGACATTGCGGCACCCGACTGGCGGTGTCGATCCGGCCCGAACATGTCCGGCTTGGCGCGGTGGACGAACTGATGGTGCCGGCCACGATCCGGTCTCACAGCTTCTCGGGGTCCACGATCACCTATGAACTGGACTCCCGGGCCGGGCCGCTGCTGGCCCAGGTGCCGTTCCAGCCCGGAAAGGGACATCCGCTTGCACCCGGCATGGCCGTGTCGGCGGGCTGGCAGGACGACGCAATCACTTTGATCCCGGCCTGACCGGGGCATTCAAACCCACAAGGAGGACACGACATGACCTTTACTCGACGCCAGACCCTCTTCGGGGCCGCCGGAGCGGCGGCCGTGCTCTCCCTCCCGTCCCGGCTGATGGCACAATCCGGGGAACTGCTGCATGCCTCCTGGGGCGGCGGGGTCGGCGACACCTGGACCGGCGCCTTCGCGGCCCCCTACACCAAGGAAACCGGGATCGGCGTGCGCATCGTCGAGGTTCCCAACCCCGAAGCCCAGTTCCGCGCCCAGGCCGGCAACCCGCAGTACCACAGCGGGATCGGCACTTTCGTTCAGGGCGTGAACATGATGCGCGACGGCGTGCTGGAGACCTTCAGCATCGACGAACTCCCGAACATGCGGAACATCGACGAGAAATACTGGCTCAAGACCGAGGACGGCCGCCTTGCCGGCATCACGCCCTATTTCGCCTATTACGGCATCGCCGTGAACACCAACGAGGCCTCCGTCGATGACTTCAGCTCGTGGAAGAACCTGGAGGACGCGAAATGGGCCGGGCGGCTTGGCATGACACGGCCGATCTATCTGTCGACCTACGACCTTACGATCCTGTCTAAGGCCGCGGGCGGGGATGAATACGACACCGCAGGCGGAATGAAGCTGCTTGAGGGCATGGCGCGCAACGTGCTGAACGTGGCGACCTCTCTCGCGCAGCAGAACACCATGCTGGAGCGCGGGGAAGTCGCGGCCATGCCCTTCTATTCCGTCCGCGTCTGGTCGCTGAACGAGGCGGGCGTCGACTACGTCAGGATCGTCATCCCCGAAGAGGGCGCGCTGCTGCTGCCCTATGTCGTCGTCGCCCCCAAGGGCGTGGCGGATCGCGAAAAGGTGGCGAACTGGCTGAACTACATCGCCGGCGCCGCCCCGCAGGAGCGGGGGATGGCGATCTCGGGCTATATCCCGGCGAACAACGACGCCGTCGCGCCCGAGGACATCAAGGCAAAGCTGGGCATGGACTATGCGGCGCTCAAGGCGCGGCTCTACCAGCCCGACTGGGGCTACATCGCAGAGCACCAGAAGGACACGGTCGCCGCAATCGACCAGATGCTCGCCAGTCTCTGATCCGGTCCGGCCCGGCACCCGACCGGGCCGGACAGGCTCCTGCCTCGGGGGATATTCCTTGCCAAGACCTTTCCGCATCGCGCTGCTGCTGGCACCGTCGGCCCTGCTGATGGGCGTCTTCGCCGTCGGGCTGGTCCGCCTGATCGCCTCCTCCATGGTGATCGACGGCCAGATCGACCTGTCGCTCTACTCCGACATTCTCCACCGCGCCGACTATGTCGCGATGCTGGGGCGGACCCTGCGCATCGCGGCGCTGACCACGCTCGTCTCGGTGTTGATCGGCTTTCCGACCGCGTATTTCGTGGCGCGCTATCGCGGCAACCGGAACTTCCTGCTGCTGCTCATCATCTTTCCCTGGCTCGTCTCCATCGTGGTGCGCAGCTATGGCTGGGTCGTGATCCTCGGGCCGCGGGGGCTGGTCAACGGGATCGTCACCGCGACCGGGCTGGCGGACCGTCCGCTCAAGCTAATGTACAACGACTTCGGCGTCATCCTCGGGCTGGTGCATGTGCTGCTGCCCTTCATGATCATTGCCATCCTGTCGGTGCTGCTGCAGATCCCGCGTTCGCTGGAGGAGGCCTCGATGAGCCTCGGCGGTCGTCCCGCCTACAGTTTCCGCACCGTCGTGCTGCCGCTGGCGCTGCCGGGCGTGCTGACCGGGATCACGCTGGTCTACCTCATGTCGACCGGCGCGATCGTGACGCCGCTGCTTCTGGGCGGCCTTGGCAATACCATGATCGGCACCGAGATTTTTCAGGAGGTCATGCACTTTTTCGACTATCCCAAGGCCGCCGCCCTGGCGACGGTCCTGCTGGCCACGGCGCTGGCAGTGGTCCTGCCGCTGCAGATCCTCGAACGTCATCTGACACGGCGCCTTTCGGACGGAGGTGACCTCTGATGACCCGTGCCATCGCCATCCTCGTCCTGATGTTCCTGCCGCTTCCCATCGTGATCGTGGTGCTCTCCTCCTTCACCTCGGCGGGCTATCTCTCGTTTCCGATCAAGGGCCTGTCACTGCGCTGGTACGCGGAGTTCCTGGGCTCCGCCAACTGGTTGAGCGTCATGGGCACCTCGGCCCTCCTTGCCCTGATCGGCGCCTTGGTCAGCACGGCCGCGTCGCTGGCCGCGGCCTGGGCGGTCGTGCGCCATCGCATCCGCTTTGGCACGGCCTGGGAAACCCTGCTGCTGACGCCATTGATCTTTCCCCACGCGGCCATCGGTGTGATCATGATCGTCACGCTGGCAGGTCTCGGCTGGCTGGGAACCTTTGCCGGGCTGGTTCTGGTGCATTGCATCCTCACGGTGCCCTACGCCTACCGCCCCGTCGCGGCCGCCCTGCGCAAAGCCGACCCGGCGCTGGAGGAGGCGGCGGCAAGCCTCGGCGCCAGGCCGTGGCGCACCTTCTGGCTGGTGTCGCTGCCCGCGGTGCGACCGGGTCTGGTGACCTCGCTTCTCTTCAGCTTCATCATCTCCTTCGACGAGGTGACGGTGACGCTCTTCCTTGTCGGACCCTTCGTGATGACCCTTCCGGTGCAGGTCTTCTCCGAAGTGCTGGAAAGCGCCAGCCCGGTGATCGCCGCCGTCTCCGCCACCCTTGTCCTTTTCACCTCGGCGATGGTCTTCATCCTAGACCGGGTGATCGGCATCCAGTTCTTCGTGGAGCGTGACTGATGACCGAGTTGATCAAGACCCCCTTCTGGTGGGAAGAGGCCCCGCCGCGCAGCCTGCCGAACGATCCGCCTGCCCGGTCGGACGTGGTGATCGTCGGCGGTGGCTTCACCGGCCTGAATGCCGCCATCGCCCTGCGCCGCGCAGGAGTCGATGTCACCGTGATCGAGGCCGAGGCCTTTGGCCACGGCGCCAGCAGCCGCAATGCCGGCCATGTCTCAAGCGGGGTGAACCTGGGCAAGTCGGCCGCGACGTCCAAGGTCCGTTCCCCGCTGGAAAGCCGCCTGCCCGCAGGCGTCTTTGACCGCCTGAGGGACGAGGCCGCCGCCGCCTTCGATTTTGTCGAACACCGGGTCGGAGAGCTGGCGCGCGACGCCCGGTACCGGCGCTCCGGTCGCGTCGTCTGCGCCTCGCTCCCCGGTCATTTCAGGACCTTCAGGACAAAGTCGCAGAAGCTTGGCCGCGATGGCGCGCGGCTTCTGGAACGGACGGAGCAGCGGCAGGCCATCGGCACCGATCTCTACCACGGCGTGATGACCATCGACCGTGCGGGGCAGCTGCATCCGGGCCATTATGTCCAGGGGTTGGTCGATCTGGCCCAAGCCGAAGGCGCGCATCTGTGCAGCGACCGCCGGGTGAGCGCCGTGGAGCGTCGCGCGGGCGGCTTCCGCGTCAGGGCCGGCGATGCCACGATTGATTGCGAACAGGTCTTTATCGCCACAAACGGCTATTCCGACGGGCTGCGCCCCTGGGTCCGGCGGCGGGTCATCCCGGCCGCGAGCTACATCATCGTCACCGACGAACTGCCCGCAGGCTTGATCGACGAGCTGCTGCCCGAAGGCCGCACCGCCGTCGACAGTCGCCGGCTGCTCAGCTATTTCCGTCCGACCCCCGACCGCCGCCGTATCCTCTTTGGCGGGCGCGCCAGCCTGCGTCCGCGCGACGCCGCGCTGGTGGCCAGGGAACTGGCCGCACGGCTGCACGAGGTCTTTCCGCAGACAAAGGGCATTCCCATCCGCTATGCCTGGTCCGGGCGGATTGCATTCACCTTCGACCTCCTGCCGCATCTGGGCGCGCATGAGGGCATTGTCCACGCGCTCGGCTGCAATGGCTCCGGCGTCGCGATGCAGAGCTACCTAGGCCATATGGCCGGACGCGGCATGGCCGGGAAAGAGCGATCGGCCTTCTGGGACCTCGACTTTCCGACCGTGCCCTTCTACCGCGAGACACCGTGGTTCCTGCCGGCTGTCACAGGCTGGTACAGGTTCCGCGACACGCTGGAGCGGGCGACAGGCGTCTGACAGTTGGCGTGGCGCGCAGGTAACCTTGCGCAGTCGTGAAGGGCCGCTGAGAGGATCCGGCATCCCGTTCCACCATGATGTCCGAACCCGACAGTGATAATGTTATTGAATATCAAGAGCGCCAGTCATGGGGATGAGTTGGGGCGCCCCCATCTCGTGGCGCCGGACCTCACGGCGGAGGGCTGCGAACGCAGTCGCCAGGTGCATCGGCGGGGTCCACAATCCCGTCCCGGCAGTCATCGCCCGGCTGCCGGCGCCGCATCGCAGACCGGCGCAGGGCCGGTGAAACGGGCCAAACGCTCTTGACCACGCCGGGCCGGTCCATATCGCGGCGCGCTGACGGTGGGTTGCCCTACCTGATCGGCGGGATCGGCAGTCGGGCCTCTCCGTGCTCCAGGTGTAGCCTGTGAGCTAGGGTGTACCACGCGCCGATTTCGCCATCTTCCGGGTGCGGCTCGCTGTGGCGTTCGAGGTGGCCGACCAGCGCCGGGGTGACGCCGAATTGCACATCCGAAGTCAGATACTCCGTCTCGTCCACGTAGGTTTGGTTGATCAGTGTCTTGTAGCCTTCCTTGAAGGCCAGCACATGCACATGCGCCGGCCGGTAGGGGTGGCGGTTCTGCGCCGCGAGCAGCTTGCCCACGGTGGTCTGCGTCGGGATCGGATAGCCGATGGGGCGCACCGAGCGGAACCGCACGGTGCCGTCCGGCCCGGTCAGGAACTTGCCGCGCAGGTTGTGGTCGGCCTGGCTTTCGTCCTGGTTCTCGTAAAGCCCGGTGGGGGAGGCGTGCCAGATGTCCACCTCCAGGCCCTCCACCGGCGCGCCTTCCGGGTCGACAAAGCTGAACTCGGCATAGAGGCGCGGCCCGGGCGTATCGGAGCGCACGATGGAGCCGCCCTGCGCGGTGACCGGCTGGTGCATCCGCCAGAACGGCCCGAGCAGCGATTGCGTGGTTTCCGTGGTCCCCCCGTCGCCATTGTTCAGAAGGCACACCAGCGACGACACCCCGAGCGAGCCCGCCATCAGGACGAATTCGTTATGGCTCTCGGTGGTCTGCTGGCCCATGGTGTTGAGCAGCCGCGTGGCCTGCTGAAACTCTGCCTCGCTGAGCCGCACCTCGCGGACGAAGGCATGCAGATGCGTCACCAGGCTTTCCATGATCTCCCGCAGGCGGGGATCCCCGGTGCGGCGCATCACCTCCAGGACGGCGGGCGTGACGGCGGCCTGGTTCTCGATGATCGTCATCGTCTTGCTCCTCCACTTGCCCGGTCGCGCACCGGATCACCGGCCCGTCCAGACCGGCGGGCGCTTCTGCGAAAAGGCGAGCGGCCCCTCGCGGGCGTCCTCGGAGGCGAGCATATGGCGATAGGCCGGATAGTCACCCGCAAAGGCGGCCTTGACGTCGGGCGCGGACAGGCCGCGCTGCATCATCTGCTTGGTGGCGCGAAGGGCCAGCGGCGCGCAGGCGGTGACCTCTTCCACCAGCGCCTCCACGCAGGCCTCGAATGCGTCCCGGGGCACCACCTCGTTCACGAGATGCATGGCCTTGCCCTCCGCAGCGCTGAACAGTTTGCCGGTGAGCGCAAGGCGCGAGGCGGTCTTTCCCGGCAGGTGACGGATCAGGCGATGTAGGCCGCCGTGCGCACAGAGGCCCACGCGCGGCTCTGGCAGGCCGAGGCGCGCGGTGTCGACGGCGACAGCCAGATCGCAGGCAAGGACAGTCTCCAGCCCGCCGCCGAGCGCATCGCCGTTGATCGCCGCGATGACCGGCTTGTCCAGATCGTAACGCTCGCAAAGACCCGCGAAGCCTGTGTCAGGCGTCTCGTTCGAGCCGGCCTCGACGCGGTGCTTCAGGTCGGAACCGACGCAAAAGGCCCTGTCTCCGCGGCCGGTCAGCACCGCCACCCAAAGCGCGTCATCCGCCGCATAGGCATCGAAGGCCGCCGCAAGCTCCCGATGGGCTGGCGGATTCAGGGCGTTGCGCACCTCGGGGCGTTCGATCGTGATCCAGAGCGCACGGCCGCGCCGTTCGGTTGAGATATGGTTGTTCATGGCGGGCTCCGCTCAGTTGAATGTCAGACGGATGGTCCCCAGGCCGCCGAAGTCGGCGGTGACGGTGCTTCCTTTCTGCACCGGGAGCGTCTCGGTGGCCGAACCGGTGGTCACGAAGTTTCCGGAGTCCAGGCTGATCCCTCGTGCGGCCAGAAGGTTCACGGTATCGGCCAGGGCGGCAAGCGGGTCGGCCCGGATGTCCGGCGGTGAGTTTCTGGCGGGGGGGCCGCCGTCGATGCGCAGATCGACCGGATGCCGCAGCGGATCATATTCCGCGTCGGTCGCGATCTCTGGCCCGATGACGAGCGCGAAGCCGTTGCCGTTGTCGGCAATCGTCATCGCCGTCCCGCGGCATTCGGGGGGCAGGGCAGGGGCCATCCTGCTGCCGATGATCTCGATGGCGACATGCGCCGCGACGAGGGGGCCAAGATCCTCTGCTGTCCAGTCCGTGCGCAGCCCCGGGCTTTCGAGGAAGCGATAGGCAAACTCCGGCTCCAGCATGCCCCCGGGATAGCTGGCGGCATCCAGCCTGTGCGCGGCGCCCACGAAGAGCCCGCTGGAAAACACCCTGCCCGGGACGATCCCGTCATGCCCGTCACGCCGGCGCATCCCCTCGCTGGTGGCGCCCGCCTTCCAGCCGACCACGGGTTCGCCAATGCGGCGCGCCATCATGTCTTGCACGCGATAGCCGTCCTGGCGGTCTGTCAGAAGCACGGGCGGGGCATCCACGATGGGTCTGCGATCGACCCAGGCTTGTGCGAGTTGGTCCGCGAAATGTTCGATGGCATCGGTTGCGATCGTTTCGGGCATTCTGTTCCTCCAACTGTCGGGCGCCGACGTTCGCGTGGCGATCCGCCGAAAGATGCGAAAGCCCCGTGGTGGTGTCACCGTGTGAAGCATCGCAGGCGGCTTGGAATTGTCGGAAAAGTCAGAAATGATGGTTCAAGTTCTGCAATGATGCATCAGGAGACCGGCGTGACCGATCACAAAGCCCGCATCATCGACATCGCCCTGCATGCTGGTGTCAGCACGGCGACGGTCGATCGCGTTCTCAACCAGCGGCCCGGCGTGCGGGAAAAGACCGCCCGAAAGGTGCTCGAGGCGGCGCAATGGCTCAGCCAGAGTGGCGGGCGGCCCCAGGTGATGGCGCCGGAACTGACCGGGTTCACCCTGGACGTCATGCTGGGGGGGCAACCAGGCTTTGCCAAGGACATGCTCATCACAGGACTGCGGCGCACCGCGCGCAACCTGGGCGTGACCCTGCGCATGCGCCACGCGCAAAAGGCAAAGGTGCCGGAACTGGCCGCCGCCCTTGACGAGGCGTTGGCGGATGGGACCAACGGCGTGATCATGGAGCCCATCGAGCACCCGCTCATCCGCGACAAGGTCAACGACCTGGCGGCACGGAAGATTCCGGTGGTCTCGATCCTGACCCCTCTGCCGGATGCCGACGTGGTGTTTTACGCCGGAATGGATAATCGCGCCGCCGGCCGAACCGCCGGGGCGCTGATGGGGCATATATCACGGCGCGTCGGGAAGGCGGCGATCTTCATGAGCGATACGCTCTATCGCAGCCACGAGGAGCGGGAGAGCGGGGTGCGCACGCTGCTCCGGCAGGAATTTCCTGACATCACGGTGCTGGATGTCATCACCATGGGCGACAATCCTGCCGCCTTCTATGGCCGGGCGCTGGACCTGCTCGAACGCCATCCCGACCTCACCTCGATCTGCAATCTGGGCGCTGGCAACCGGGGAATCGAACGCGCGCTCCTTGAGAAAAACCGGGCACAGGACATGGCCTATGTCGCTTTCAACCTGACACCCCTGACGCGCAACGCGCTGCTTGCCGGTACGGTGGATGCCGTTGTGCATCAGAACATGATGCGCATCAGTGACATGGCGATGCGTGCGATCGGCAACTTCCATGCCGGCCTGCCAATCGAGCCGGAGCGGGCCCCGTCCGAGATCATCATGAAGGAAAACGTGCGCGACATCCGCGGCTCCAGAGAGATGATTCTTTCAGAGCACGGCTGAGCCGCCGCGCCATTTGGCGTGATGGCCTCTGCGCAGGAGAGGCGCGATTTGATGCATCAACTCGTCGTTTCCGCAAGTTCTGATGTAATTTTTTGGCGTTGATGCATCGAAGCGCGCTTCGCTCTATTCCGACAGGCCGGTCCTGTCTGTCTATCTGGATGTCAATCGGTGCCGCCAATCGGTGTCGAGACACAACGCAGAGCAATCTGCGGGGAGGGCCGGGACGATAACCGCGGATCGAGGTTCGCGGCGGCCCGGCGCAGATATGGGAGGAAGACCATGTTCAAGACAATCACCCTTGCCACGGCGCTCGCCACCTTCGGCATCATAGGCGCGGCCAGCGCCGAAACCCTCAAGCTTGGCAATGTGGCCGAGCTGTCGGGCCCCGGCGCCACGGTCGGCAATGCCTGGACCGACGCCATCAACATGGGCGTCGACGAGATCAACGCGGCCGGCGGCGTGCTGGGCATGCAGCTCGAGATCGACACCTACGACACCCAGACAGACGCGCAGACCTCGCGCGCGCTGGTGCAAAAGGCCATCGACGACGGTGCCTTCCTGATCCTGGGCACGGTCTATTCGTCCTCGACCATCGTGAACATGCTGGTGACGATGCAGCAGGGCATTCCGCAGATCGTCGGGTCGGAGTCGCCCTCGATCACCCAGAAGGGCAACCCTTACGTCTTCCGCTCCAGCTTCGGCGCGCAGAAGTCGATGCCCAAGATCGCGGCCTATCTCGACGAGGGTCTCGGCGCCAAGTCGGTTGCCGTGAGCTGGGTCAACAACGAGTTCGGCAAGGGTGGGCACGACGCCTTCGTCGCCGAGATGGAGGCCCGCGGCATCGAGGTGGTGGCCGATGTCTCCAGCGAAGTCGGCCAGGCGGACTTTGCCTCCGACGTGACGCAGCTCAAGTCCGCCAATGCGGATGCGATCTTTGTCTACCTGCACGAAGAAGAGAGCGCCCGGCTGCTCAAGGAGCTGCGCAAGCAGAATGTCGAGGCTCCGATCATCGGCGAAACCACTCTGCTGAACCAGAAGGTGATCGAGCTGTCCGAGGGTGCGGCCGACGGCATCATGGGCCATGTCGGCCTGACGGTCGATGCTCCCAACCCCGAGATCCAGGCTTTCGCAAAACGGTTCTCGGATCGCTATGGCTACAAGGCCGATCACAACGCGATGAAGGGCTACGTGGCGATCTACACCGCCGCGACCGCCATCGAACGCGCCGGTGAACTCGACCGTCAGAAGGTGGCCGACACCCTGCACAACATGACCATCACGGTCGAGGACGTGCCCAACATCCTGCTGAACGTGAGCTGGGATGAAACCGGCGAGGTGTCGCGCGAAAGCTTCCTCGTGGAAGTGCAGGGCGACGAGACCATCGTGAAGGACATGCTCCCCGCAAACTGACCCTCCCGCAGTTGGGGTGCGCGCCTGCCGGTCGCCACATGGCGGCCGGCATCCAGCCCCCCTGTGCCAGGATTACTCGTAGAAAAGGTCATCCCCATGTCCGACTTCTTGCAGCTCATCATTTCGGGCCTGTCGACCGGCTCGATCTATGCGCTTGCCGCAATCGGCTTCACGCTTCTCTGGCAGGCTTCGCAGACCATCAATTTCGCCCAGGGCGAGTTCGTCATGGTTCCGGCCTTCTTCATCCTCATCGGCTCCCGGGTGCTTGGCCTTCCGTTTCCCATCGCCATCGGCTTCGGGCTGGCGGTGGCGGTGTTCACGCTTGGCTTCGTCTTCAAGCGCCTTGTCATCCAGCCGATGCTGCCGCACGGGCATCTGCCCATCGTCATGGCCACCATCGCGCTGGCCATCCTGATGCGCGAGCTGGTCAAGGAGTTCTACTCGGCCGAGGCCCAGACCTTTCCGGCGCTGTTCTCGGAACAGACCTTCGATGTCTTCGGCGCAGTCATCTCGCATCAGGACATCGGCAACCTCGCCGTCTCTGCCGTCGCGATCATCGCGCTCCAGCTGTTTCTGGGCCGCACCCGTACCGGGCGCTCGATGCAGGCCACGGCGCAGAACCCCGGCGTGGCCGAGATCCTGGGCGTCAACGTGCAGCGCATGGTGCTGTATACCTTCATGATCAACGCCGCCCTCGCCACGCTGGCCTCGGTGCTGATCTCGCCGATCTACCTCGCCAAGTTTTCCAACGGCGAACCGATCGGCCTCGTCGCCTTTCTCGCGGCCATCGTCGGCGGCTTCAACCAGGTGCGCGGCGCGCTGGTCGGCGGCCTGCTGATCGGGGTGATCGACAACCTTTCGGCCGCCTACCTCTCGTCGGAGTACCGGATCGCCGGCCCGATGATCCTTCTCATCGTCATCATCCTGCTGCGCCCGCAGGGGCTGCTCGGCACCTCGGAGGGCCGCACGGTATGAAACAGCTCAAGATCCTGGGGCTGGTCGCCATTCTGGCCGGCCTGATCATCGCCCCCTTCACCCAGGCGACCTATGGAACCTACGTTCTGTCGTCCTGGCTGGTGTTCACCGTGGCCGCGATGGGGCTGAACCTGACCCTGGGCTATGCCGGGCAGATCAGCCTTGCGCAGGCCGCCTTCATGGGGATCGGTGCCTACTCGACCGCGCTCATGACGATGGCGGGCCTGCCCTGGATCGCCTCGGTCGTGGTCGGCATGGGGCTGTGCTTCGTGGTCGGCCTCATCCTGGGTTACCCGGCGCTCCGGGTGCAGAACCACTTCCTGGCCTTCGTCACCCTGGCCTTCACCACGCTCGCCTTTCTCGTGATGCGCAACGAGGAGTGGCTGACCGGCGGCATCTATGGCCTCGTCGGTGTGCCGCGCCCCTCGGTGGCGGGTCTGAGCCTGATGGACGGCACCCGCTACTACTTCTTCACGCTCGGCGTTTTCATCCTGGCCTCGCTCAGCTTCTGGTGGCTGGTCAACTCGCCCTGGGGCCGGGCCTTCAAGGGGCTGCGCGAAAACCCGATCCGCGCCAATTCGCTCGGGGTCGACACCCGGCTGG
The DNA here is from genome assembly GCF_009789075.1 of Pseudooceanicola pacificus. GTDB lineage: Bacteria > Pseudomonadota > Alphaproteobacteria > Rhodobacterales > Rhodobacteraceae > Pseudooceanicola > Pseudooceanicola pacificus. The sequence goes on along the minus strand of NZ_WNXQ01000004.1, from coordinate 57,383 downwards.
TGACGCTGCTCGCCTTCGCCATCGGCGCGGCCTACGGCGGGCTGTCGGGCGCGCTGATGGCGCCGCTGGTCCAGTACATCGACCCGATGTCCTTCACGCTCATCATCTCGCTCAAGATCCTGCTGATGGTCGTGGTGGGCGGCTCGGGCTACTTCTTCGGGCCGTTCCTCGGGGCCGGGCTGGTGATCATGCTGCCCGAATTCCTGCGCTTCGCCGAAGCCTATTATCTGATGATCTATGCCGCGCTGGTGGTCTTCCTGATGGTGGTCTGCCCGAGCGGACTGCTTGGCCTGCTCTCGCGCGGGATCGCTGCGATCCGTTCGCGCGAACCGGCCGAACGCGGCGATCTGAAGGAAGGAGCCCAGCTGTGACCGAGACCGTCCTTTCGATCCGCAACATCTCCAAGAGCTTCGGCGGCATCCACGCCGTGCGCGACGTGAGCTTCGATGTCTACAAGGGCGAGGTGCTGGGGCTGATCGGGCCGAACGGTTCGGGCAAGTCCACCCTGTTCAACTGCGTGCTCGGCCAGCTCAAGCCCGATGCGGGCGGGGTCACCGTGACCGGCCAGGACGTGGCGGGCAAGCGCGCCTGCGAGCTGTCCAAGCTGGGTGTAGGGCGCACATTTCAGCAGCTCTCGGTCTTCCCCGAGATGAGCGTGCTCGACAACCTGATCCTTGCCGGGCAGGAGCACAGGGGCAGCATGTTCAGCCGCCTCTTCGGCCCCTCCGACGCGGGGCTGACGGAAGAGGCCGACCGGATGATCTCGTTCTTCCGGCTTGGCCACCTGCGCGACGAGCTGGCGGGCAGCCTGTCCTACGGACAGCAGAAGCTGGTGGATGCGGCGATGGCCTTCATGGCCAACCCGGCGCTGGTGCTGCTCGACGAGCCGGCGGGCGGGGTCAACCTGACCATGCTCGGCCATCTCAAGGAGCGGCTGAAGACCTACAACCGCGAGCACGAAACGACCTTTGTGGTGATCGAGCACAACATGGAATTCGTCATGTCGCTCTGCACCCGGATCGTGGTGCTGGCCGAAGGCGCGATCATCGCCGAGGGCACGCCCGAGGAGATCCGCGCCAACCAGACCGTCATCGACGCCTATCTGGGGAGCTGAGCCATGTTGCAGTTGAAAAACCTCTACGGCGGCTACGGCAAGATCACCATCCTGAACGGGGTGGAGTTCGAGATCCCGAAAGGCACGATCACCACCGTCATCGGGCCGAACGGGGCCGGGAAATCCACCGTCTTCAAGGCGATCTTCGGGCTGCTCAACGTCCATTCCGGCCAGATCCTGCTGGAAGGCCGCGACGTGACCGGCAGGACGCCGAAACAGATGATCGGCGAGGGCGTCACCTACGTGCCGCAGGGGCGCAACGTGGTGCCGCAGCTTTCGGTCTATCACAACCTCGAACTGGGCGGGATCACCGCGCGCGACCAGTCGGCGGTGCGGGCGCGGATCGAAAAGGTGATGGACCAGTTCCCGATGCTGCGCGAGTTCCGCGACCGCAAGGCGATCGAGCTGTCGGGTGGGCAGCAGAAGCAGCTTGAGGTGGCCCGCGCCCTATTGCTGGACCCTAAGCTGATCCTGATTGACGAGCCCTCCATCGGGCTGTCGCCCAACCTCGTGGCCGAGGTCTTTCGCACGCTTCAGGCGCTGCGCGACGACGGCGTGACGATCCTGATGGTCGAGCAGAACGCCAAGGCCGCGCTGGCGATGTCGGATTTCGGCATTGTTCTGGAACTGGGCCAGACCCGGATGCACGACCGAGCCGACGCGCTGCTTGCCGATCCGCGGGTGGGCCAGCTCTTCCTCGGCGGCCACATGGAAGAGGCCTGAGCAATGCGCATTGCCATTCTGGGTGCGGGGTCGCTGGGCTGCGTCTTTGGCGGGCTGCTGGCAGAGGCCGGGCACGAGGTGCTGCTGGTCAACCGCAACCGCGCGTTGGTCGACCGGCTGAACGCCAATGGCCTCACGCTTGATCTGGGCCAGGCCGGGCGGCGGGTGATCGGGGTGCGGGCCGATACGACTTGCGCCCCCGATGCGCCGGTCGATCTGCTGATCGTGCTGGTCAAGAGCTTCGACACCGCCGCCGCCCTCTCCGGCGCCCGCTCCGCAATCGGGCCGGACACCCTGCTGCTCTCCTTGCAGAACGGCATGGGCCATGAAGAGCTGATGGCCCCCTTCGCCACGCCCGACCGGGTGCTCCTCGGCAAGACATACGTTGGCGGCACCATGACAGAGCCGGGCGTCGTGATTGGCGGTACGGCGGGCCGGCAAACCTTCATCGGCCCCGCCGAGGGCGAGGTGACCGGGCGGATGCGCGCCGTGGCGGATGCCTTCACCGGGGCCGGGCTGGCCTGCGAGGCCAGCGCCCGCATCAGGGATCTCGCCTGGAACAAGCTGCTGGTGAACATCTCCACCAGTGGGCTGAGTGCGCTGACCGGCCTCTCTTACGGCCCGCTCTATGCGGTGCCCGAGGTCGAGGAATGCGCGCGCGCAGCGGTCGCCGAGGGCATCGCCGTCGCCCGCGCCGCCGGGGCGCGGCTCGACTTCACCGATCCGGGCCAGCCCTGGGCAATGGCCGCAGATGGGCTGCCATCGGGGTTCAAGGCCTCGATGCTGCAAAGCCTCGAACGCGGGCGGCGCACCGAGATCGACTTCATCCACGGCGCCGTCGTCCGGTACGGCGCGCAACATGACATTGCGACCCCCGTCAACGCGACCCTCGTGGCCGCGGTGAAAGGGCTGGAGCACCGCATCACAACGGAGGCCACCATGGCTGAGACCATCCCCGAACTCTATTTCGACGAGGTCGAGACCGGCGCCACCGGCACCTCGCCCAAGGTCACGATGACCAGCGAGATGATCATGAGCTACGCCGACCTCACCGGCGACCACACGCCTGTGCACACGGACGAGGAATTTGCCCGCCAGTCCTCCTTTGGCCAGCGCGTGGCGCACGGGCTGCTTGGCCTGTCGCTGACCGACGGGCTGAAGACACAGGCCGATCTGCGCTTCGTGCCCGGCATGTCGCTGGGCTGGGAATGGGATTTCAAGCTGCCCATTGCGATTGGCGACGAGCTGTTCTGCCGCTTCACCGTCGAGAGCAAACGCGAAACCAGCAAAGGCGGCTGGGGCATCCTGCGCATCGCCTCCGAACTGGTGAACCAGCGTGGCGAGGTCGTTCAGACCGGCGTCCACAAGCTGATGATCCCGATGAAATCAACCGCCGCCGCATGATCTGAGGACAGACCGATGAAACAACAACCGCTCCCGCTCACCGGCATCCGTGTCGTCGATTATTCGCACTACCTCGCCGGCCCCTTCATGTCGCGCGCGCTGGCCTCGATGGGGGCCGAGGTGATCAAGGTCGAGCGCCCCGAACTGGGCGACGCCGGTCGCCGCCACCCCTATTTCGCAGGCGATCACAGCGGCTATTTCCTGCAACAGAACATGGGCAAGAAGGGGCTGTGCCTCGATCTGCGGCAGGCGCAGGGCCGCGAACTGATGCAGCGGCTGGTGAAGACGTCCGATGTGTTCGTCGAGAACTACCGCCCCGGCGCGCTGAAGAAATTCGGGCTGGGCTATGACGACCTCAGCAGGATAAACCCGCGCCTCGTCTACTGCTCGGTCTCCGCCTATGGCCAGACCGGGCCGGATGCCGAGCGTGCGGGCTTCGGCCTGATCGCCGAGGCCAAGAGCGGCGCGATGGCCATGGTCGGCACGCCGGGCGAGGCGCCGCCGCTGTTCCGGATGCCGCTGGCCGACATGTACACCGGCGCCCACGGCGTTGCCGCGATCTGCGCTGCCCTGTTCGGGCGGGAACGCAGCGGCGAGGGCCAGCACCTCGACCTCGCGCTCTATGACTGCATGGTTTCGATGCATGATTTCGCGGTGCAGGCCTACAGCCTGTCGGGCGGCGAGGTGATGCCGGTCCGGGCCGGCTCCGATCAGCCGGACTCCACCGTTTACGGTGCCTTTCCCGCGCCGGATGGCTACCTGGTGATCGCCGCGCAGGTCGACGAGATCTGGGCAAAACTCGCCCGGCTCGTTGGCGGCGAGGCCCTGGCCGCCGACAGCCGCTTCCACAGCGCATCCGGGCGCAACGCGCACCGCGCAGAGGTGACCGGGCTTGTGCGGGCCTGGACCGGGGCGCAGCCCTCGGTGGCCGCCTGCATGGCCGCGCTGGAGGCCGCCGGTGTGCCCGCCGCGCAGGTGCAGACCATAGATCAGGTGATGGCAGATCCGCAGATCGCCGCGCGTGGCATGATCCTCGAACAGGATCACCCCGAACTGGGCAGGATCCGCCTGCCGAACCTGCCGTTCAACTTTTCGGCCTGCGAGAAGGCCACGCCCTCGATCGCGCCGGATCTCGGGCAGCACAACGCCGAGATCGCCGCGGAACTGGGCTTCTCGGAGCGTGAGATCGAGGCGATGGAGGCACAGGGGGCACTGTTCTCGCCGCGACGCGTCGACGCCTAGGCCGCCACGGGCGGCCAGGACAGCTTTCGCATTCACTGCAACGCAACAACCTCGGGTAACCCGGTCATGAAATCAGCAATAGCGACGGTATCGGTGTCCGGGACCCTGAAAGAAAAGCTCGCCGCCATCGCCAGGGCCGGGTTCGACGGGATCGAGATCTTCGAGCAGGATTTCATCGCGGATGCAGGCTCGCCGCGCGACATCGGCACCATGATCCGGGATCACGGGCTGGAGATCCTGCTGTTCCAGCCGTTTCGGGATTTCGAAGGGCTGGTCGGGGACCAACGCAGGAAGGCCTTTGACCGCGCACGCTACAAGTTCGAGACCATGCGCAAGCTGGGGGCCGACCTCATGCTGGTCTGCTCGTCACTTCATCCAAACGCTCTGGGCGGAATAGACAGGGCCGCCCAGGATTTCGCTGAGCTGGGCGAGCTTGCCGCCACGTTCGGCATGCGTGTGGGGTACGAGGCCCTGGCCTGGGGGCGGCACGTCAACGATCACCGGGACGCCTGGGAAATCGTGCGGCGCGCCGATCACCCGAATATCGGCCTCATCCTCGACAGCTTTCACACGCTCGCCCGCAAGATCGACCCGGACTCGATACGCCGCATCCCGCGCGACAAGATCTTCTTCGTGCAACTGGCCGACGCGCCGCAGATCAGCATGGACCTGTTCTACTGGTCCCGCCATTTTCGCAACATGCCGGGAGAGGGCGATCTGCGCGTGCAGGACTTCATGCGCGCGGTCGCGGCCACCGGGTATGACGGCACTGTCAGCCTTGAAATCTTCAACGATCAGTTCAGGGGCGCCCAGCCCGAGGGGATCGCGCGGGACGGCTACCGGGCCCTGCACGTGCTGATGGACGATGTGCGGCGGTCCGAGCCGGACGTGCTTGTCGACATCCCGCCGATGCCCGCGCGTACCAGGGTGGGCGGGGTCGAGTTCGTGGAATTTGCGACACGTGCAGAAGAGGCCGGGCAACTGGCCGGCATGCTCCGCAGCATGGGGTTTTCTCATCTGGGCGATCACGTGTCCAAGGCGGTCACGCTCTGGCAACAGGGCGATATTCGGTTGATCCTCAACCAGGAGACAACCGGGTTCGCCAGTTCGGCCTATAACATGCACGGCACCACCATTTGCGACGTGGGCCTGCGGGTTGACGATGCCGGGGCCACCACAGAACGTGCGCGCGCCCTGGGTGCCACGCCCTTCAATCAGAGCGTCGGGCCCGGCGAAATGGACATCCCCGCCATCCGCAGCGTCGGTGGCAGTGTGATGCATTTCATTGATGACACGAGCGATCTGGCGGATGTCTGGTCGGTCGAGTTCCGGCGCCCCGTCGTCGCCGCAACACCCGACGCCGGATTGTCGCGCATCGATCACCTGGCCGAGACCATGCATTACGAGGACATGCTGAGCTGGGCCTTGTTCCACACCTCGATCTTCGACATGTCGCGTTCGGAGATCGTCGATGTGGTGGATCCCGACGGTCTGGTGCGCAGCGTTGCGATGAAGTCAGCCAACGGTGCGGTGCGGATCACCCTGAACGGTGCCGACACGCATCGCACGCTGGTCGGCAACTTTCTGGCCGACAGCTTCGGGGGCGCAATTCAGCATGTCGCCTTTGCCACCGGTGACATCTTTTCGACGGCCCGTCGGATGCGGGACTCGGGCTTCGACCCGCTTGTTCTGACCGAGAACTACTATGGCGATCTCCGGGCCCGTTTCAGCCTGGAGCCCGGGCGCCTGGACGAGATGAAATCGCTCAACATCCTCTATGACGAAACCGCGCAAGGGGCGTTCTACCAGTTCTACAGCCGGCCCTTCGCCAGCGGGTTGTTCTTCGAGATCGTGCAGCGGGTCGGGGCGTATGACGGCTATGGCGCACCCAACGCCCCATTCCGGACCGCGGCGCAAAAGCAGCTGCTGAGGCCGAAGGGCATGCCGCAACGCTGACAGTCCGCCCCTCGCGGCGGATGTCTCAAGCAAGTGATCGGGAACACCAATGGACCTTGCACTGACCCACGAACAAAGTCTCCTGGTGAAGACGGTGCGCGACTTCATCGCCCGTGAGCTGCGCCCTCTGGAACAGGACGTCGAGGATCGCGGCGCGCTCGACCCTGCTGATGCGCGCAGGATCTATGAGGCGTCTCGCGCCCTGGGGCTCTATGCAACCAATATCCCTCAGGAGTTCGGCGGGGGCGGTCTGTCTGCCTTCGAGACCATGCTGGTCGAGGAGCAATTCGGGCATACGACCGATATCCTTGTGCGCCGGGCCTTCGGCAATGTCTACGAGGTGCTTCTGTCCTGCGAGGGCGCGCAGATCGACCGCTGGCTGAAGCCCTGCGTTACCGGAGCGCGCACCTGCTCGATCGCGTTCACAGAAACGGGCGCCGGATCGGACGCGGCGGGCATCCAGACAAGGGCCGTGCGGGACGGCAGCGGGTGGCGGCTTTCCGGTTCCAAGCATTTCATTTCGGATGGCGCGCATTCGGATTTCTTCATCGTCTCTGCCGTCACCGATCCGCAGGCGGGCGCAAAGGGGATTTCCCTGTTTCTGGTCGACAAGGGCATGCCCGGATTTCGCCCCGGCGCCGACCAGCCGATGATGGGGCTGCGCGGCACAAGCCACCTTGAGCTGGCGTTTGACGATGTGGCGCTCGGGCCGGAGCATCTGCTCGGGCAGGAAGGGGCGGGGCTGAAGCTGGCCCTGTCCGTCCTGGGACGGGTCCGGCTGGCACAGGTCGGGGCGCGGGCCGTGGGCAAGGCGACGCATATCCTGCGGATGGCTCTGGATCATGCCCGGGAACGCAAGCAGTTCGGCCAGCGGCTCGGCGACTTCCAGATGGTGCAGCAGATGCTTGCGGACAGCGCGATGGAGATCAACGCGGCCCGGCTTGCGCTGTGGCAGGCTGCGGCCGAGATCGACCGCGGCCTCGATCCGCGCGAACGGATTTCTGCGGTCAAGGTCCAGGCCTCCGAGGCCCTTGGGCGCGTCGTCGACCGCACGATGCAGATTTTCGGCGGGCTGGGCTATGCGAAGGGCCTGCCGATAGAACGATATTACCGCGACGCCCGCGTGTACCGCATCTTTGACGGCGCGTCCGAGATCCACCGCGCCGTCATGGCGCGCGGGATGCTGAAGGGCGCGACCGGCCTCTTCGATCCATTCGACGTCTGAACAGAAGGAGCAGAGCCATGCCTGACGCCTACGCAGTTTTTGGCAATCCGGTGGCGCATAGCAAGTCGCCCTGGTTACATGAAACCTTCGCACGACAGACCGGAGAGACCCTGACCTATCGCGCCATCGAGGCGCAGCCGGGTGCGTTTCAGGACGCGATCTTCGGCTTTATGCAGGAGGGCGGGGCGGGCGCCAATGTGACGGCTCCGTTCAAGCTCGACGCGTGCGCCTTGGCAGATGACTGCCGGGACCGCGCTGCGCTGGCGGGGGCGGCAAACTGCCTGAAGTTCGAGGGTGGCAGGATTATCGCGGACAATTTCGACGGTGTCGGACTGACGCGGGATATCGAGGTCAACCTCGGCGTTCCGCTGGCGGGGAAATCCGTGCTCCTGCTGGGCGCGGGTGGGGCGGCCCGGGGCGCCATCCAGCCGTTCCTGGACGCGGGGCCGGCGCGGCTTGTGGTGTCGAACCGGACGCTGGAAGAGGCAAGCGCGCTTGGGGCGACCGAAGCATGGCGCGGCCGGATCGAAACCTGCGCGCTGGCGGATCTGGGGGAGGAGAGCTTTGACCTGGTGGTCAACGCCACGGCTGCGAGCCTTTTCGGAGAGTTGCCCGACATCCCGCCCGAGGTTTTTGGCAAGGACTGCCTGGCCTATGATCTGGTCTACGGCAAAGGCCTGACCCCGTTCCTTTCGTTCGCGCGATTGTCCCGGGCCGCCCACATCGCCGATGGCCTGGGAATGTTGGTCGAGCAGGCTGCAGAAGCATTCCACTGGTGGCGCGGGGTTCGTCCCGAAACCGGCCAGATCATAAAGAAGATGACCGTGCCGCTGGACTAGGGGCCCGCTGCATCAACGCGGCAGGGTCGCTGTTTCCGCTAAGTTGTGATGACGGAGGGGTCGATGGCGCGGGCGGCAAGGGCTTGTCTGAAACAAGCGCGAGAGGCGATCCGCCCGTATCATCCGCTGACGATCGTCACGGACAAAGCGCACAGCCATGCCAAGGTCATCGGCGGGAGCAACGGCCGTCCCGGGACCCGGGGCAGCCTGAAAGGAGCGCGGAGCGGCCCTTGGTGTGAGGCAAAGACGCTACTGCAACGGGCCCGTCTCTGGTGACCCGCCCCCGGACCTTGCGCCAGCCCCCTTGCGCGGCTTTCGACGCGCCGCGTGACATGTTGCGGGCCGCAGGGGGCGGGCGGTTTCGGCCCGGGACGTCCTGCTTTGCACATGCCGCGTCCTATGCGGGCGCGGCGATCTTGCGCCGAAGGTTCAGGGCGTCACATCAAAGCCGAACCATTTCATGGAAATCTCTTTCATGGTGCCATCGGCTTTCAGCTCTTCCAATGCGGCATCCAGCTTTTCACGCAGAGCGTCGTCGTCCTGCCGCACAGCGATGGCGGCTCCCTGACCCAGCAGGCCGCCGCCAAAGCGGGGCCCGAACAGCACGAGGTTTTCCCTGCCGTCCTGCTTGACCAAATCGCTGAGGTACATCAGCGACGCCATGATCATGTCGACCCGTCCGGCGGCCAGGTCCAGCTCGGCCTCGTTGCCCTTGTATTCGCGGATTTTCACGTCCGGCAGATATTTGTGAAAGAACTCGGTCGCGATGGTCGAGGCCTGCAGCCCGGCCACCTTGCCCGCAAAAGCGGTGTTCAATTCGGCCAATGCTGCCTTTAGCTTGTCTGCGTCCTTGGGGTCCTGCAGCCGGATCAGCGTGTCGACATAGGGGACATCGGCCAGGCTGTTGTCCTTGCTGGTCAGAAAGGTCACACCGCCTGCGGCATAGGGAATGGTGAACGATACGACCTTGGCGCGTTCGGGATTGGCCGACATGGCGGCGACAATCGCGTCGTATTTGCCGGCGTTCAACGCCGGGATGATCCCGTCCCAGGGCTGGGCGATGATGGTGCATTTGGCCTTCATCCGTTCGCACAGGGCGTTGGACAGATCGACATCGTACCCGTCCAGCGTTCCGTCCTGTCTGGTCAGGTTGAACGGAGGGAAGGCCCCTTCGGTCGCGATGCGGATGGTGTCCCAGGATTTCTCCTGTGCCTGCAGTTGAGCGGGCAGGAACGTATGTGCGCAAAGTGCGATCAAAGCCGCAGCCGTGCCCTGCGTCAGACGCGTGACTTTCATGGTGGTCTTCCTCCGGTGTTGGGTTGGCCCTTCGACGGGGCCGGTTTTGGGGGCCTTCACCCCTCGACGAACCGCGCAAGGCGGGTGTTGTTGCCGGCCGCAAAAACCTCTTCGGGGGGGCCGGATTCCTCGATGACGCCGTCGTTCATGAAGACGACCGTGTCCGAGATGTCGCGGGCAAAGCTGACTTCATGGGTGACGATCAGCATGGTCCGCCCCTCCTCGGCCAGCGCGCGGATCACCCGCAGCACTTCGCCGACCAGCTCGGGATCAAGCGCCGAGGTGGGTTCGTCGAACAGCATGACGGCCGGGTTCATCGCAAGGGCGCGGGCGATGGCCGCGCGCTGTTGCTGGCCGCCGGACAGGCGCGACGGATACTGGTCGGCCTTGTCCGCGATGCCCACCTTGTCCAGCAGTGCGCGCGCCTCGGCGATACATTCGGCACGCGGGCGTTTCTGGACATGGGTGGGGGCCTCGATCACATTGCCCAGAACCGTCTTGTGGGACCACAGGTTGAAATCCTGAAAGACCATGCCGATCCGCGCGCGCAGCTGGTCCATGGCACGCGGGTCCGCAGGCCGCCGCCCGCCATCGCGCCTGGTCACCAGAGCGATTTCGGTGCCGTCGACGGTGACGGTGCCGGCTTCGGGAATCTCCAGCATGTTGATGCAGCGCAGCAATGTGGACTTGCCGGAACCGGACGACCCGAGGATCGACACCACCTCGCCGCGATGCGCGTCGAAGTTGATGCCCTTGAGCACTTCGAGCTTGCCATAGCGTTTGCGCAGGCCGCGCACGGAAACGGCGGGGGGCAGGGCGGGATCGGGTTGCGCAGGCGGGGTCATCTGGTTCACGGGGTCACTTCCTTTCGGGCCGCGCCGACGCCTGCCACCGGGGCTGGATCGCGTCGATCGGGGTTCAGGCGGGTTTCGGCCACACGGACCAGCAGGATCAGGCCGTAGGAGATCGCCAGATAGATCGTGCCGGCGGCGACAAAGACTTCGACGGGGCGATAGGTCTCGGCGATGATCCGGGCGGCGATGCCGGTGACATCGGCCAGCGTGACCAGCGACGCCAGCGAGGTCGCCTTGATCATCAGGATGAATTCGTTGCCATAGGCGGGCAGGGCCTGGCGCAGGGCGATCGGAAAAACGATGCGCCGGAACAGCAGGAAGCCTGACATGCCGCAGGCCTGTGCCGCCATGATCTGACCGCGTGGCACCGACAGCAAGGCGCCGCGCAGGATCTCAGAGCCATAGGCGGCGGTGTTCAGCGCCAGGGCCAGAAGCGCGCACCAATAAGGCTCGCGCAGATAGGTCCAGGCAAAGCTGCTGCGGATTTCCGGGAATTGTGCCAGCCCGTAGTAGATAATGAACAGTTGCACCAGCAGCGGCGTGCCGCGAAACACATAGACATAGCCGATCACCAGCCAGTTCAGCGGTCTGAGCCGGCGCACGCGGACCACCGCAAAGGCAAGTGCCAGACCGGCCCCCAGCATCAGCGACAGCGTGGCAAGTTCGAGGGTGACGGGAATGCCGGGCAGCAGGGCGACAAAGGTCTGGCTGAGAAACTCAAAATCCATGGCTCAGGCCCTTCCTCTCGAATAGCGGTGTTCGAGCCGGTTGAAGATCAGCCCGCTGAGGATCGTGATGGTCAGAAACAGCACACCGGCCGCGAAGTAGAAGGTGAAAGGCTGGCGGGTGAAACTGGACCCGATTTGGGCCTGCCGCATGATTTCAACCAGTCCGGTCACCGAAATCAGCGCGGATTCCTTGAGCACCATCTGCCAGACGTTGCCCAGACCCGGCAGCGCATGACGCGCGACCAGTGGCAGGGTGATGCGGCGGAATTTCAAAAGGCGCGGCATGCCTATCGCGGTTGCGGCCTCAAGCTCTCCGGTCTTGACCGAATAGAAGGCGCCGCGAATGACCTCGGCGTGATAGGCGCCCGAGACAACGCCGATGGCACCCATGCCTGCCAGAAATCCCGGAAGCGACACAAAGCCCTCGGCCCCGAACATTTGCGCAATCGGCGTCAGCAACAGGCCCGACCCGAAGTAGAACAGATAGATCACCAGCAGATCGGGGATGCCGCGCAGCACGGTCGTGTAGCCCGCGGCCAGCCACCGCACAGGCGCGTTTCCGGCAATTTTGGCCCAGGCGACAAGAACGCCCAGACTGCCGCCCAGAGCAAATCCCGCCGCGGCGACGGCCACGGTGTTTGCCGCGGCGCGCAGCATGGCCGGGCCCCAACTGTCGGGTCCGAAACCGAACAATGTCAGAGATTCGAGCATTCATTCCTCTTTCGGAACCTGATGACCTTGTGCCGTCTGCAAAGCCCGGCATGAGCAGAAGGTGCATGAGGCTTTATCAATTGTCAATACTATACAAATTGTCTATCTTGTGGCGTGGAAGCTTCATCAAGAGGAACCGACATGACAATGTTGCCCGACATCGACGCGCTGTGCGCCGCCATGACAGAGGTTCGCCGCGATCTGCATGCCCACCCTGAACTGTCGCTGGACGAGGTACGCACAGCCGATGTCGTCGCCCGTCATCTGCAAGAAAGCGGGCTGGATGTGACGCGCGGCATTGGCGGCCACGGGGTCGTGGGCACCTTGCGGCGCGGGGGAAATCAGCCGGCCATCATGTTCCGCGCGGATATGGATGCGCTGGCCATCGAGGAAGCCTCGGGCGTGGCCCATGCGTCGCGCACTGCCGGGGTCATGCATGCCTGTGGCCATGACGGTCACACGGCGATGCTGCTGGGGGCGGCGCGGGCGCTGGCGGACGATCCGGCGGTCACGCGCGACATTCATTTCGTGTTCCAGCCCGCCGAAGAGCGCTATTGCGGCGCGCAGCGCATGATCGACGACGGGCTGCTGACGCGGTTTCCCTGTGGCATGGCCTTTGGCCTGCACAATGCGCCGGGCCTGCCTGTGGGCACATTCGCAACCCGCACCGGCCCGATGATGGCGGCCGCGGGCATCTTCTCGGTCGTTTTCACCGGAACCGGCGGGCATGGCGGCGGCAGGCCGCATCTGGCAGCCGATCTGACACTTGCGCTGGCGGAATTCACCATCGGCCTGCAAACCGTGATCCGGCGCGGTTTCGCACCGCTCGATCCGATCGTTCTCACACTTGGATCGGTGCAAGGGGGGAACGAAAACGCGTCCAACGTGATGCCCGCGCGGGTCAAGGCGACCGGCACCATGCGTTGCTTTACCCAGGACAATTGCGACCTGATCGACACCGCGCTGAGCGCCCTCGCCGAGCGGGTCGCGCTGGTCAATGGCTGTGATGTCAAGCTGGACGCGCAATGGGAAGCGCGCCCGCTGGTCACCGATCCCGAGGCCACCGAGATTGCCCGCGCGGCTGTCCGAACCCTGGGTCGCGATCTGGACGAAGCGCCGATGACCACAGGGGCCGAGGATTTTTCGGATCTGACGCAGGCGGTGCCCAGCTCGTTCATGTTGATCGGCAATGGCGTTGAAAAAGGCGCGGGCGGCGATGCGCTGCACGCGCCGACCTATGATTTCAACGACGAGGCCATCCCGCACGGCATCGCCTATTGGACCGCACTGGCGCGGCAGGTGTCACAGACCTGAGGCAAAGTCCCGCGCGACATGCCCGCACAGGGTCAGGGCCTGTCGCGCATCTTGCAGATGTTGCGACATCTGCAAAAAGCCGTGCGGCATCCCCTGTGCCACATCCAGCCGCACGGAATGTCCCAGGGCCAGAAGCCTGCGCCACAGGGCCAGACTGTCAGACAACAGCGGGTCCAATTCGGCCGCCAAGATGTGCACCGGCGGCAGGGTCGTCAAAGCGGTATCGCTGGCGTGAAGCGGCGCGGCCAGCGGGTCGCTGCGCCGGGCGGGATCGGGCAGATACCATTCGGTGTACCGCTGCAGCTTGCCCGCGGTGAAGCCGGGGTAATCGGCAAAGCGCAGGTGCGAGGCACGTTGCTGCCCCGGCGCGAACATGCCGTAGTAAAGCAGCAATCCCGCGGCGGGTATCTGCCGTTCCAGCAGCAGGGTTGCGATGGCCAGATTGGCCCCGGCGGAATCGCCGCCCACCAGCACCGGACCTGCGGTGCAGCCGATGGTTTCAGGCTGCTTGGCAAGGGTCACACAGACGCTGGCCACATCAAGCAGCCCTGCGGGAAAGGGGTGCTCGGGCGCTTTGCGGTAGTCGGGCAGGACAACGGACATGCCGGCGGCTTGCGCCAGGCTGCGCCCGGCGTGTTCATCGGTTTCAGGCGCACCAAAGGCAAAGCCACCGCCGGGGATCATCAGGGTCGCGCCCGGCGCAGGACTATCCGGCGTCAGCACCACCACGCGACATGGGGCGGCATTGGCCCGGGCGGGGGGCAGAACATATTCGCAGCGCTGCATCGGCGGCAGATCCGTATTCCAGACCCGCGCGCGCCTGGCGACCAGCGCCCGGCCTTCGGCAGCGGGCAATGTGGTTGCATCGACCTGCGGCCCTGAACCGCCCGATCTGGCCTTCAGGGCAAGCAGGCTGGCGGCGGGCGTGTCAGGAATCTCTTGCGGTTGTTCCTCGCGTTGCGGGTCAAGCCAGCCAGGCAAGGCATGGGACCAGACCGGCAGCAACGGATCGCGTCGGGACATCCTAATGCGCTATCATGATGTGCCGGATCGCCGTGTAATCCTCAAGCGCATGCAGGGACATATCCCGCCCATAGCCCGATGCCTTGAGCCCGCCATGAGGCATCTCGTTCACCAGCATGAAATGGGTGTTCACCCAGGTGCAGCCGAACCGCAGCCCTTTCGACACCCGCATCGCCCGTGACACGTCGCGGGTCCAGACCGACGAGGCCAGGCCGTAATCGGTGTCGTTGGCCCAGTCCATCGCCTGCGCTTCGTCGTCAAAGCGCACGACCGTCACCACGGGGCCGAACACCTCCTTGCGCACGATCTCGTCGTCTTGGGTGACATTGCTGATCACCGTCGGCTGGTAATAGTGGCCCTTGCCATCGGCCACTGAACCGCCGCACAGCACGGTCACCCCGTCGCGCGCGCGGGCACGCTGGACAAAGCCGTCAACGCGGTAGCGTTGTCTTGCCGTGATCAGCGGGGGAATTTCGTTGTCGGCATCGTCGGGGCAGTCATATCGCAGGGTCTTGACCGCATCCGCCAGCTTTTGTGCAAAGGCATCGTGAACCGCGCTTTGCACATAGATGCGACAGGCGGCGGTGCAATCCTGACCGGCGTTGTAAAAGCCGAAATTGCGGATCGCGTCGACCGCCGCATCCATATCCGCGTCGTCAAAGACCAGCACGGGGGCCTTGCCGCCCAGTTCAAGGTGCGTGCGTTTGATCGTGGTCGCGGCGGCGTTCAGCACGGCCTTGCCGGTGCCCACGTCGCCGGTCAGCGAAATCATGTCGACCTGCGGGTGCCCGATCAGCGCGGCCCCCACGTGGGGGCCGTCGCCGGTCAGGATGCTCAACACGCCCTTGGGCAGAATGTCAGCCACCAGCGAGGCAAATCGCAGCGCGGTCAGCGGTGTGTGTTCGGCCGGTTTCAGCACCACGGTATTGCCCGCCGCAAGGCTGGGGGCCAGCTTCCACGCCAGCATCATCAGCGGATAGTTCCAGGGGGCAATCGCGGCCACCACGCCGACCGGATCGCGGCGCACAAAGGATGTGTGGCCAGCGAGATATTCACCGGCCAACGGGCCGCTCATCGACCGGATCGCGCCTGCGAAAAAGCGAAAGCAGTCGGCGGTGGCGGGGATTTCATCGTCACGCACGCAATGCAACGGCTTGCCACAGTTCAGTGCCTCCAGCCCGGCCAGCCTGTCGCCATCCGCCTCGATCCGGTCGGCGATCTGCAGCAGCAGGGTGGCGCGCTCGGACGGGGTGGTTTGCGACCATGCCGGAAAGGCGCGCCGCGCCGCCATGACAGCCGCATCGATCTGCTCGGCGCTGGCGGACGGCACGGTCACGATGCCCGTACCGGTGCGCGGATTGATCAGCTCGATCCCGTCGCCACCTCCGGGGACAAAGCTGCCGTCAATAAAGTTCGCGGTTTCCATTCGGCTCTCCTGAGGGGGCATGCGCAGCTAGGGCGTGGCGATCTGTTCCAACGCTTTCGCGTGGCGGCTTTCGGTGATGTTTCCGCCGCACATCACGGCCAGCGGGCGCGGCATGTCCCGGGTCTGCGACAGCTTTTGCCACCCGGCGACGGCTAGGGCGGCGGCCCCTTCGACGCGTTGCCCGCAATCGGTCATCAGACGTTTCATCGCCGCCGCGATCTGGGGCTCGGTGCAGGTGACGGAACTGGTCAGACGGTCCAGCGACAGCGGTATCGTGATGCTGCCGGGGTCGATATCGCCCGCCACGGCACTGGCCAGGGTCGGCTCATGGCTGCGCAGGGCGGCGGGCACCTTGCGCCAGTAGAGCGGCGCCGAGTTCTGGGGAAAGCAGGCGTGCAGCCGGATATCGGGCCGCAGATGCTGCAACACGACGGCCAGGGCGGAAAACAACCCGCCGCCGCCGACCGAGACGAACACATCCGTCACATCGGGGTAATCGCGAACGATTTCCGCGGCGATCGTCGCATGGCCCAGCAGGACGCCAAGGTGGTTGTAGGGGGAAATATACGTGGCACCGTTGCGCGCGGCGAGGCTTGCGGCGTGACGCTCGGCGCTCAGACAATCCGCGCCGTAGATGATGGTGCGCGTCGCGATCTGGCGCACCACTTCGTATTTGGCCAGCGACACGTCCTCTGGCAGCACCACGGTCGCGGCCAGCCCGTTGCGCGCCGCCGCATAGGCGACCGCCAGCCCGTGATTGCCGGACGAGGCGGTGAAAACCTCGCCCTGTACCGCAGGCAGAACAGCGGGGATGCCCTGGACAGTCGTCATGGCACCGCGCACCTTGAACGATCCGGTTGGCAGCAGGTTTTCCAGTTTCAGCAAGAGTGGACCTGCGCCGTTGATCGTGGCGGTGATGGTGGTCGAGTTCCGCAGGTCGTCCGGCAGCAGGTCGGCCGCGCGCCCGTGAGTGTTGCGCAGAATGCGCGCGGCCTGTTGCGCTGCATCGTTTTGGGCGCCGGACCAGACCAGACGCGGTGTCACAGCCCGCTTCCCAGATCGTTGGACTTGTCACGGGCCGGGCGCATCGCCTTGTACAGCGTTGCCCGCGAAATCCCCAGCAGTTGTGACACATAGGTCGGCGAGTTGCGGATGCTGAAGGCTCCGTCGGCATCCAGATCCTGGATCATCTCGGTGCGCTGGTCACGGGTCATCGCTTCGAGCGACGTGCGCCGTTCGCGCAGGAACTCGTAGATGCGCGTGTTGATCTGTTCACGCCAGTCGGTTTCGAACAGAACCGATGGCTGATCGGCCTGTTCAGGAATCCCGATCAGGGATTGCAGCATCTCGGCCGCAGCATCAAAGCGCGAGACATCGAGGTTGACGCAGAACAGCCCGGTTGCCGCGCCGTTTTCGTCGCGCAGCACGGCTGTCGTCGACTTCATCCGGTGCAGGTCGCGGCTGATCTTGGGGTAGGGGCCCATCACATCCAGATCAAGCGAGATATTCTCGTCCATCGCGGTCTCGGATGGGTCACCAACCTTACGCCCCGAGATCGGATTGACGATATAGGCCACCGTGTCGGTTTCCAGATCATGCAGAACCACCTCGGCGTGGGGGCTGAGCAGGGCCGCAAGGCTGTCGGCGACGGGGACATAGTTTTGGAAGATTATTCGCATGGTCTCAATCTATGCGTCCTATACAAATTGTCAACGCTATTCATTTAGTATATTCGTGACGCAGCGCACCTGCAGGGAGGCAGCAGACCGTCATGAATTTTGGCAGCGACAACCGATCTGGCGCATCGCCCGCTGTGCTGGATGCACTGATCCGCGAGTTCAGCCAGAATGGCGCGTCATATGGCACCGATGAAGCCACAAAACATGCGGAAAACAAGCTGCGCGACGTGTTTGATTGCGATCTTGTCGCCTATTTCGTCACCTCGGGGACGGCGGCAAACTGCCTGGCGCTATCTGCGCTTGGCGATCCCTGGGGGGCGATCCTGTGCCATCATCAGGCGCATGTCCTGCGCGATGAATCAACAGCGCCCGAGTTTCTGACAGGTGGTATGCGTCTGATGCCGGTGGCGCCCTTTGATGTGCGGTTGAAGGCACAGGGCCTTGCCGCGCACATCCGCGCCATGCCGGACGACGGACCGCACAATATCCGCCCCCAGGTCCTGTCTGTCGCACAGGCCAGCGAAAACGGTCAGGTCTACGCGCCGGACGAGGTGCGCGCATTGTGCGACGTGGCGCGTGATGCGGGGCTGCGTGTTCATATGGACGGTGCGCGTTTTGCCAATGCGGTGGTCCATCTGGGATGTCACCCGGCCGACATCTCTGTCGGGGCGGGGGTGGATGTGCTGTGTCTGGGGGCCACCAAGAACGGGGCTGTCGCCGCCGAGGCCGTCATCTTTTTTGACAAGACACTCGCGCGGGGCTTTCCCGAACGGATGAAACGCAGTGGCCATCTGGTGTCCAAGGGCCGCTTTCTGGGCGCCCAATTCGGGGCATGGCTGCAAGATGATCACTGGCTGGCGCTGGCGGGTCATGCCAACGCGCGGGCACAGGAGCTGGCCACGGCCTTGCTGTCTATAGGCGGGGTGCGCATTGCCCTGCCACCGCAGGCGAACGAGGTCTTTGCGGTGCTGCCCCGCCAGACAGGCGCGCAATTGGCCGATGCGGGAATTGGCTTTGCCGAATGGTACGACGATGCGGTTCTGCCGGACCGGGTCGACCTGGATCATGAGGTTCTCGTGCGTTTCGTGACCTCGTTTTCGAGCAGCGATACCGAGATTGCAGCCATTTCCGACATCGCGCGCAAGGCGGGCTGATCCCGCTGGCTGGGCGGCACCTGCAATTGCGCAAGCCCGCTTGAAACGCAATGCTGCCCCCGTCGGGTTCGAGCGAGGGCAGGAACCGAGACAAGGCGGCGTCTCAGGCGAAGACGATCATGGGTCGGTCCGTCAAGTCCGCAGATGTGCCGCGGCCAGCGCGTCGCTGCGCCTGTCGAGAAATGCCGCGACGCAGTCGACGAAACCCGAGATTTCGCCCTCGCCCAGAGGCAGGCTGAGTGCGATGAGGCCACGCGCGGCGATATAATACCCGGCCTCGAGCAGGTCGAACTGCATCAACCGGCGCAGCGCGGTGTCGGTGGCGCGGTCGCCGTGGCCATGGATATTCATGATCGAACCCAGGCCGCTGACCGAATAGGGGGCCTGCCGGTCGCGGAAGAGGGTCGAGAGGCGTGCCCGGACCGTCTCGCCCCGGTCGAAGAGCGCGTCCAGGGCATCGGCTGTCAGGTAGGTTTCAATGGCGGCGATCCCGGCGGCCATTGTCAGCGTGTTGTTGTTGAACGTTCCGGCGTGTCCGATGGCGTCAGGCCGCCGGGGGTCGAGCCGGGACATGATGTCGTGCCGCCCGCCGAAGGCACCGAAGGCCAGCCCGCCGCCGAAGAATTTCCCGATGGTCGTCATGTCGGGGCAGGGGCCGAACCGGCCCTGGTAGCCGCCGTAGGCCATGCGCGAGGTCTGGATCTCGTCAAAGATCAGGATCGCGCCGGTGTCTTTCGTCAAACGCCGGAGCGAGGCCAGGAACGCGGCAGAGGCCGGGCGGCAGCCGCCCGCGCCCAGCATCGGTTCGACCAGCACGGCGGCGATGCTGGTGCCGTGGGAAGCGAAATACGCCGTCGCGGCGTCACTGTCGTCATAGGGCAGAACGGCGAAATCGTGCGGCACGTTCACCGGGGATCCGCCGTCGCCGAAGGTCAGGACGCCGCCATGATAGCCGCCTTCGAAGACCACGATCCGGTCGCGCCCGGTGACGATCTTGGCGGTGGCGAGCGCCATCAGGTTCGCTTCGGTCCCGGAGTTGGCAAAGCGGACGAGGTCGAACGACGGGAACCGGGCGACCAGCAGTTCGGCCAGCCTGGATTCGAGCGTGTTGTGGGAGGACAGGTTGATGCCGTCCGCCTGCGCGGCGGCGACGGCGGCGGCCAGTTCGGGCGGTGTGTGGCCGTAAATGCCCGCGGTGAATTCGCCCAGGAGATCGACATAGGTGTGCCCGTCCACATCGGTGATCCGGCAGCCTTCGCCAGATGCGACGCACAACGGGAACGGATCGTTCCACAGAGAGGTGCGGGTGTTGCCGCCAGGCATGACACGGGCGGCGCGGGCATTGGCGGCGGCGCTGCCGGCGCATCTGCGGGCATAGGCCGCCTCGGCCCCGGCCAGCGCGGTTGCAAGGGCGGGGGGAAGTTCCTGGGCTTGCACGGTACGGTCTCCGGTCGTGAGGTCTGGCATGCGCGGGATGTGCGGCGGCAGGAGCCGCCGCAGCCGGCGCGGTCGATCAGGGTTTGGCGGCTTCGATCGCCTGCAGATAGACGTCCTTGTTCGGAATATCGAGTTGGTCCACGACCGAGGCGGTGGCCGCAACGAATTCTGCGCGGGCGTCGGGGCTGAGTTCGGTAACCTCGAATCCCGCATCGCGCAGTTTCTGCTTCTCGACTTCGACCGCGCCGGTGGTCCAGGTCATGAGATCGTTATCGGCATAGGCGACGGCGGCGTCGACCTTGGCCTTGTCCTGGTCCGACAGGCCATCCCACCACGACTCCGAGGCCATGGCCAGCCGGACCGAGACGAACATGCCGGAATCGGTGTAGTACTTCAGCAGGTCACCGTGACCGAAGGTCAGCGGCACGTTGACCGGGTTGATGTAGCCGTCGGCCACGCCGGTCTGCAAGGCGGCCGGAACCTCGCTGAAGGGGATGACGACGCCGTTGGCCCCGATGGCCTCGATCAGCTTCAACTGAGACGCGTCCAGGGCCCGCATCCGGATGCCGTCGAAATCGGCCAAGGTGGCGATCGGCTTCTTGTTGTTGAAGAAGCCGGCGAACCCGGTCAGCGGGATGATCGCCAGCACGTGCACGCCCGAGCCTTTCATCTTCTCGTTCATCTCGTCGATGAAGCCCGAGGTCTTCAGGTAGTTGCTCAGGTGCTCCATGCTGTCGAACACGAAGGGCAGGCGGATGACCTCCATTTCGGGCACCAGCTGGATGCCGAAGGCATAGCCGCCCATGTCGACATTCAGCAGACCCGACCGCATCTGGTCGAACCGCTCGGCCTCGCCGCCGATTGAGTTGTTGGCGAAGGTCTCGACCTCGAACCCGGCTTCGGCCAGCTTGTCGGTGAAGTTCTTGGCCCAGCGGTAGGACGGCTGCACGTCATAGGATGGCGGCGTGTCGTAGGCCAGGCTGACCGACTGCGCGGCCGCGGGGGCGGCGCCGGTCAACAGCGCGGCAGAGACAGCGAGCGCGGCGGTCAGAGTTCGGTTGAAATGCATTGATACCTCTCCTGTGGTCAGTGAAGATCCTGTTCCGGATCGTGGTTGATGGGGGGCGGCAGAAACGGAGCGGTCAGCGCCAGGGCCAGGGCGTGAAGGCAGATCACCACCGCCGAGACCGGCACGGCGAGCGCCACCCAGACGGGCGAAATGCCGAGACCCTCAGAGACTTGCTGGGCCTGACGCGCAAGGAACGGGACAGAAAACCACAGCACCGTGCCCAGAAAGATCCATGCCCCGGCAAGCCGCGCGACCGCTTGCGCGACCCGGACCCAGGGCCGGCGCAGCGGCGGCTGGTAGAGTTTGGGATCGGCGCCTTCGTGGAATGCCACCGTCGCGCCGAGGAGACCGCCCCAGACCATACTCCATCGCGCCAGTTCCTCGGTCCAGAACGGCGGCGAAGCCAGCACATAGCGCGACAGGATCTGCAGCGCGACGGTGAGCAGCATTATGACGAAACAGGCAACGCAGGCGACCGTGACGGCCGCGTTCAGCGCGTCGTCGCACCGTTTCAGGCGGCGGGACAGTGTCAGCAGCGCGCTCATCCCGCGTACCCGAACAGGCGCGGCAGGACCATCGAGATGCCGGGCACATAGGTGACGATCAGCAGGATCACGATCTCGACGAGCACGAAGGGGATGACCGCCCGGCAGAGCCGCCAGTAGCCGACTCCGGTGACGGTCGAGACAATGATCAGGCAGGCGCCGAAGGGCGGGGAGGCCATGCCGATGGTCAGGTTGAGGCAGATGACGATTCCGAGGTGCACCGGGTCCACGCCCATCGTCACGGCTGTCGGGGCGAGCAACGGCACCAACAGCGCGAGCGCCACGGGGACCTCAAGGAACATGCCCGCGATCAGGAACACCACGTTCAGCAACAGCAGGTATGTCCAGCCGTCGAACCCCAGCCCGATCAGCCATTCCGCCATCCGGGTCGGAAGCTGTTGCAGACCGGCCAGATAGCCGAAGGCGGCAACGGCGGAGAGGATGAGGAATATCGAGCCGGACAGGACCGCCGTGCGGCGGAAGGCGGCAAAAAGCCCCGCCCGGTCAAACGGCCCGTAGAGCCTCCCGACGATCAGCGCGCAGAAAACCGACAGTGTGGCGGCCTCGGTCGGGGTGACGATGCCGAATACGATGCCACCGATGATGATGACCGGGATCAGCAGCGCGGGCAGCGCATCGCGGATCACGGCGCGTTTGTCAGACATGGGTGTGGACTGGCTGGCATAGCCTTCGCGGCGGGAATAGACGGCGTTCAAGAGCATCAGCGCCGCCGCCAGCAGCAGCCCCGGAAGGAAGCCCGCAACAAAGAGACCCGCGACCGAGGTGCCCATGAGCGCGCCGTAGAAGATCATCACGATCGACGGCGGGATGATCGGCCCGATGACCGAGGAGGCCGCCGTGATGGCCGCCGCATAGGTGTCGCGATAGCCTTCCTTGCGCATCTGCGGCACCAGCATGTTCGACAGCGACGCGGCATCCGCCACCGCCGATCCCGAGATCCCGGCGAAGAACACGCTGGTCGCTACATTGACATGGCCGAGCCCGCCCCGAAGCCCGCCGAACATCAGCATGGCAAGGCGCAGCAGCGCCTGGGTCACGCCGCTGCGGTTCATGATCTCGCCCGCCAGGATAAAGAGCGGCATGCTCATCAGGGTGAAGTTATCTATGTGGGCGACGATCTTCTGCGGGATCGCGGCCAG
Organism: Pseudooceanicola pacificus; assembly: GCF_009789075.1. Taxonomy (GTDB): domain Bacteria; phylum Pseudomonadota; class Alphaproteobacteria; order Rhodobacterales; family Rhodobacteraceae; genus Pseudooceanicola; species Pseudooceanicola pacificus. The sequence goes on along the minus strand of NZ_WNXQ01000004.1, from coordinate 34,484 downwards.
GAACATCGTGCGATCTGCCGCCACGAAGCTCAGCACCGCCGTCGCCCCGATCACGTAGGACAGCGCCACGCCGCCAGCCAGCAGCAACGCGGCAATGGCCAGCAGCAGGATCATCGCACGCCTCCGCTCCGGTGGCCTGAAAGGCGGCTCAAGGCACGCCCGGCGTCGTGGATTCCCCTTGCGGTCATGTCGTGCCCCGACCTCCGTGCGCGTGATTGGCTGACCGGACGCTAGCCCTTTCATGTACAGCGTTCAATAAAATTGTACGGCGTACATGAACGTTGTACATCGATGCCTTGTATTTGGTCTGCCAAGCGGTCACTAATGGTGCGAAACCCTGTCGACCGGCAGTCCGGCGCGGGTGTCACGACGCAGGATTTTCGACATGGATGTCTATCAGCCCTCTGGCGCCCGCCGGAAAAAGCGCGCCCGGAATGACGAGGAACCCGCGCTGTCGCGTGAGCGGATCGTGGCAACCGCCCTGCAGTTGATCGACGAGAAGGGGCTGGACGTTTTCAGCCTGCGTGCCGTGGCCAAGGCACTGGGCGTTTATCCGACCGCGCTCTACTGGCACGTGCCGAACCGGAACGCGCTGGTGGTCGAAGTGATCGGCCATGTGCTGTCCGAGGTCGTGCCGCCGAGGGACCTGCCGTGGGAGCCCTGGCTGCGCAGTTTCATCACCAGCTACCGTACGGTGATCCGGCGCCATCCCAACGTCGCGCCGCTGATCGGCGTGCAGCTGTTGTCCAACGCCAGCGTTGACCTGACGATGGTCGAGGGCGTGCTGAAGAAGCTGTCGGAGGCGGGGTATTCCGGCGAACCGCTGGTGTCCGCCTACAATTCGGTGATCGGGACGATGGTCGGGTTCGTGACGCAGGAATTCGCGATGGTGCTCGACAACGATGTCGAAGACTGGATGCAGCGCATGTCCGGGATCGTGGCGAGGATCGACCCGGACGACCATCCGGTGCTGACCGCGCACAAAGACCTGATGGTGAACCGGTCGTTCATTCTGCGGTGGGAAAACGGCGCGACGGCGCCACTGGATGGCGGGTTCGACTTCTATGTCGAGGTTCTCATCGCGGGGCTGAAAGCGCTGGCCCCGGCGGGGGATACCCAAGCCGCGGGAGTGCCGCAATGAAGCCCAGAGAGCTGACCGCGATGGAAGCGCGCCGTCTTCTGCAGCGCCGCGACTTGTCCGCCCTGGAACTGCTGGACGACTGCCTGGAGCAGATCGATGCAACAAACCCGGCCGTCAATGCGATCGTGGCGATGGACGTGCCGCGCGCCCGCAACGCGGCCCGACATATCCGGGGGGACGAGGGACCTCTGGCGGGCCTGCCGTTGCTGGTCAAGGACATGGTCGACGTGGCAGGGCTGCCGACAACATTCGGATCAACTCTGTTCCGCGACAACATCCCCGAAAACGATGACGTCATGGTCAGCGCGTTGCGGGCGGCCGGGGCGATCCCGTTCGGCAAGACCAACTGCCCCGAATTCAGCGCCGGGGCCAATACGCGCAACCGGGTCTATGGTGTGACGCAGAACCCCTACGACCTGACGCGCAGCTCGGCCGGATCATCAGGCGGTTCGGCGGCCGCTCTCGCCGCGAGGATGGCGCCGCTGGCGACCGGATCGGATACCGGCGGGTCCCTGCGCAACCCGGCGGCATTTTGCGGGGTGGTGGGCTTTCGCCCAAGCCCCGGTGTCGTGCCCGCGGCCAGCCGGGCGGTGGGGTTGATCCCACTTTCGACCATCGGGCCGATGGCCCGCACGGTCGAAGACGCTGCACTGTTGCTGTCGGTGCAGGCCCGCGCCGATGCCGGGGATCCCTTTACTGCCGTGGCCGGTGGCCGCACGGCCTGGGACTCGGCCAGCTTCGCAGCCTTGCCGGTTGCAGATTTGTCCCGACTTCGCTTCACCTTCACCCCCGATTTCGGTTTCGCGCCGACCGAGTCGATGATCCGGGACTGCTTTGCAAGGATCGTGACAGCGCTTGCCGCCGACCTGCCGATGCTCGACCCCGGCACACCCGACAGCCACGATGCCGACCGGATCTTTTCGACCCTGCGCGGCCTGTTGTTCCTCGGCCAGAACCGCGATCTCGTTAACAGGCATCCCGGAGAAATCGGGCCGAACGTCACGGCCAACGTTGAGGAGGGGCTGGCGCTGAAACCCGAAGAGGTGACCGCCGCCTTCATCGCGCAACAACGCTATGCCCTGCGCTGGCTGGCGCATTTCGAAACGGCTGACTACATCCTCAGCCCGGCAGTCTGCATCGGGCCGCGCGACTGGCATGAATTGTATCCGGTCGAAATCGACGGAGTGCCGACAAAATCCTACTACCACTGGCTCGCACTGGCCTATGCCTCGACGCTGGCGGGTTGTCCGTCGCTCACCATCCCCTGCGGGCGGGACGCCAACGGGATGCCCTTCGGCTTGCAGATCGTGGGTCGACGATACGACGATCTGGGCGTCCTTTCGGTTGGCGCCGCGCTGGAGTCGGTCATCGCCGGCTCAAGCGACCTGCGGTCCATCGCGCCTGACATGGCCCGCCTGCAAGCTGCCCCGCCGGCCGCACGAGAGGCCTAGACGGACACAAGAAGTCGCCCGGCCGCGCCGCTGGCTTTCAGCACCATGACATCGCCGCCGGAAGGGAAGACTCCGCCGGCGCCGGTCAGGACGACGGCTCATATCCCCGCATCGGGCGCGGCGTTCAGCATCCGCCCTTGCAACCCGGCCTGGACGTCCGGGCCAATCGCGTTCCGCGTCCCGGGGCCGTCGGGGGCGACCGGCAGGGCTGCACCCTGATCGGCAGCGGTCAGCGCGATCGGCCGACCGATCCCGAGGCTGGTCCCGGAGATCAGGACGCCTTTGTTCTGGAACGGTTCTTCACGGCCCCCTCCTGCGTGACGCGATGCCTTTCCCCCGAGAGAATGACCACATAGTAGATCAAGACATAAATTCATTTGAATTAATAGAATGAAATGTTATGCGGATTTTAGCAATTGAGGAGACTGACCGTGTCGGAGACCAAGGGACAGGGGCCGCTTGCCGGGCTGCGCGTGCTGGATATCGCAACGATCATCGCCGGGCCGATGGCGGCCACGATGATGGCGGATTTCGGGGCGGAGGTGGTGAAGCTGGAACTGCCGGGCGTGGGCGACGGGCTGCGTGGATTCCCGCCGCTGAAGGAGGGCAAGTCGCTCTGGTGGAAGGTCACCAACCGGGGCAAATACTTCGGCACGCTCGATTTGCGCCGCGAAGAGGGCAAGGAGCTGTTCCTGGACCTCGTCGCGAAGACCGACGTGCTGGTCGAGAACTTCCGCCCCGGGACGCTTGAAAAATGGGGGCTGGATGTCGAAACGCTCTGGCAGGCAAATCCCAAGCTGGTGATCCTGCGCCTCAGCGGTTTCGGGCAGGACGGCCCCTACCGGCAGATGTCCGGCCTTGCCCGGATCTTCGAAGCCATGGGCGGGCTGACCGCCATCTCCGGCGATGCCGACCGCGCGCCGATGCACACGGGCTACCCCATCGGCGACCCGATCGGCGGGCTGTTCGGCGCCTTCGCGATCATGGCCGCGCTCTGGCGGGTGGCGCAGGGCGACCAGCAGGGTGAGGAAATCGACCTGTCCCTGACCGAGGCGCTGCTGCGCATCATCGAGGTGCTGGCCATCGAATACGACCAGCTTGGCGCGATCCGCGAAAGGGCAGGCAACCGGAATGCCTATTCCGCCCCCTCCGACGTCTACCTGACCTCGGACAAGCGTTACGTGACCGTGGCGGGCAGCACCGCGCGCACCTTTGCCAACAACGCCCGGGCCATCGGTCGCCCCGACCTGATCGACGACCCGCGCTTTGCCGACAACACCTCACGCGTGGCCAATGTCGCGGAACTGGACCGCATCTTCGGCGGCTGGATCGCGTCCCACACCCAGGACGAAGTGGTGGCGGCCTTTCGCGCGACGGGCGGTACGCTTGCGCCGATCTATTCCATCGACCAGATCTTCGCCGACCCGCATTTCATCGCGCGCGGCACCATCGCCCGGGTCGCGGACGAGGACTTCGGAGAGGTCCGCATGCAGGGTCTTGTCCCGCGCTTCCGCAACAACCCGGGCAAGATTCGCTGGGCCGCCAAGGGTATCGCGGCGGACAACGAATATGTTTACAAAGACCTTCTTGGTCTCGATGACTCTCGTATCGAACAGTTGAAGGAAAAAGGGATCATATGAACGCGGCAAGAGGACAGGACAGGTCGAAGGATCAGGCGACGGAGCAGGACGCCGAGCTCGACGCATCCATGTCATCGACGCTGATGCGCGGGATCGAAATCCTTCAGTGCTTCTCTGCCTCCGACCAGGAATTGTCCAATGCCGAGATCGCGCGGCGGATGGGTCTGAAACGCCCCACGGTATCGCGCCTGTGCAAGACGCTTCTGCATCTCGGTTATCTGCGGAAGACACAGAAAGGCGCCTTCCGCCTCGCGCCCCGTCTGCTTTCTCTCAACTATCCCGTCCTGGCGACGATGCCCTGGCGCCACAATGTCGTGGGGCCCATGCGCGAGATGGCCGAGATGTGCTCTGGCAATGCCTCCATCGGCGTGATGTCCGGGGATTCCTTCGTGCATGTCCAGACCGCCGGTCTCCCGCCCGGCTGGCCGCATGTTCCCGATATCGGGCAATCCGGGCCGCTGCACCATTCCGCGCTAGGCTGGTCCATCCTGTCGATGCTGTCGGACACGGACTACAGCGCCAAGATCGAGGAGATCCGCGCGATCCACGGACAGGACCTCGACGAGTCCCGTCCGGTCATGGAAGCAGCCGTCGCCCGGTGCCGGGCGGAAGGCTTCTGCGTGTCCTATGGCGACTGGCGGCCGGAACTGGTTGCAGCCGGCGCACCGATCGGGCGGACAGAAGACGGCCTGTATGTCGCCATCGCCTGCGCCGTCCCACGCTATCGCGCGGTTGCGGAATATTTCGAAAACGACTTTGGCCCCAGGCTGGCCGAGGCGGCGGCGTCCATGCGTCTTTCCGGCGTCTTCAAACTGGCGACACCGCTGAGCTGACACCCCCCGACATTTCGGTGCGACGTTGCGGCCTGTCAGGGCCAGCGGACCATTGTACTCACGATACTTGTTCCAATAATTGGAACGATACAAGACAACGAACTAATAAATAGAAATTTGGTTTGAAGCTCGGTTGGCAATGTGCAAGGCTCGGCCTTGGAACCGGCGTCTTGACACGCTGGACACCAAGGGAGGACATCATGAAAAAGTTATTCCAGGCTGCCACGCTGTGCTTGGCCGCAACCGGCGCGCATGCCGCTGATTTCAAACTGCCCGGCCAGGTCGCCTGGACAGCCTACGGAACCGGATCCGCCGGGTATAACGAAGCCGTGGCCATGGGCGCCGCGCTTCAGGACGAGGCCGGAATCAACCTGCGGATCCTGCCTGCCGGCAATGACGTATCCCGTATGGAGCCGCTGCGTCAGGGCAAGGTCCAGTTCTCGTTGAACGGGATCGGGGTCTACCTTGCCCAGGAGGGCGTGCTGGACTTTGGCTCGGAGAACTGGGGGCCGCAGAAGATCCGCGTGCTTGGCACCAACTCGGGCGGCGGCGTCGCCATGTCGGTCGGTGTCGCGAGAGAGGCCTGCGACAAGGTCGGCAAGCCCGATTGCGAGGGGTTCACCTATGCCGATATCAAGGGGCTCCGCGTCGCGCAGATCAAGGGCGCGCCGGCGCTGAACACCAACACCACATCCTGGCTGGCCTATGGCGGGCTGGGCTGGGGCGATGTGGACATCGTGGAATTCGGCGGCTTTGGTGCGGCGTGGAAGGGCATGGTCGACGGGACCGTCGATGTCGCCTTTTCCTCCACCAATTCCGGCGTGACCTACGAGGCGGCGGCAAGCCCGCGCGGGCTCTACTGGCCGCCCTTCGATCCGTCCGACGACGCCGCATTCGCCCGGCTGACAGAGGTTGCGCCCTACTACATCAAGTCGCGCGGGACGGTCGGCGCCAATATCGACGGAACCGATGGCCGGGACATGGCCGCCTTTCCCTATCCGATCCTCATCGGCCTTGACGATACCGACGAAGACCTCGTCTACAACATGACCAAGGCCATCTTCGAACTGCTTCCCGCCTTTTCCGGCAAGACACCGGGGATCGAGGGCTGGGCGATGAAGTTCCAGCAATTCGAATGGGTCATTCCCTACCACGCCGGCGCGATCCGCTACTACAAGGAAGCCGGAGCCTGGACCGACGCGGCGCAGGCGCACAACGACATGCTGATCGCCCGCCAGGACACCCTTGCCGCCGCCTGGGAAGAGCTCAAGGCCGCCGGCCCCGCCGACTGGGACGCGGCCTGGCCCGAAAAGCGGCGCGAAGCGCTGAAGGCCGGCGGCTTTCAGGTCGCCTTCTGAGCAGGCGGGCGGGGCAGATCCCCGCCCGGGCCTGACATCGGCCAGACTCCACGGGCAGGATTGCGACAATGGGCGACAGCGCGGTTACCGACCGTACGGCAAGAGTTCTTGAAGAGGAGCTCGTCAGCGAAAGGCTGACCTTCACCGGCCCCGCCCGGTGGTACATCGGCATCGTCACGACTGCCGCGATCCTGCTGGCCATCAAGCAGCTGTTCAACCTGCGGTTCGGTTTCGTGTTCCTTGAGGGGACGTACCTTTACCTTCTTGCGGGCATCTTCCTGTCCGTCACCTTCCTCGGGTTCCGGATCACGGGGCGCCGGTCCGCCGATATTCCGTGGTACGACTGGATCCTGGCCATCCTGACGCTGATCGTCGGCGGCTATTTCGCCGCCAACTCGGACACCAGCCAGCAGAACGGATGGGAATATGCCGCGCCGGACACGGCGATGTGGATGTCCATCGTCTTTTACCTTCTGATCCTAGAAGGCACACGCCGGGCCGGGGGCCTGATCCTCTTTGCCGTGGTGCTGGTCTTCTCGCTCTACCCGACCTTCGCAAGCAGCGTGCCCGATCCGCTGAGCGGCTTCACCCAGCCCTTCACGGACGTGGTCCCCTATTTCATGATCTCGGCAGAGGCCTCCTTTGGCATCCCGATGCAGGCCTTCGGGACGCTGGTGATCGGCTTCATCCTTTTCGGCGCGGTGCTTCAGTTCACCGGGGGCGGACGGTTCTTCAACGATCTCGCCCTGGGACTGGTCGGCCAGTACCGGGGCGGGGCGGGCAAGGTGTCGATCTTCGCGTCGGGCTTCATGGGGTCGATGTCGGGTTCGGTCATATCGAACGTGCTGACCACGGGCGCCGTGTCCATCCCTGCGATGAAATCCAGCGGCTTCACCGCGCGTTTCGCCGCCGCGACCGAAGCCTGCGCCTCCACCGGGGGCGTGCTGATGCCGCCGATCATGGGGGCCACGGCCTTCGTCATGTCCTCGTGGCTGGGGATGCCCTATGTCGACATCATGATCGCCGCGGCGATCCCCTCCGCGCTCTATTACTTCGGGCTTTTCGTCCAGATCGACGCCTATTCGGCGCGCCGCAGCCTGACCGGCCTGTCGCGGGCGGACCTGCCGAAGCTGGGCGGCGTGATGCGGGACGGCTGGCCCTACCTTCTGGTCTTCGCGCTGCTCATCTTCCTGATGACGGCCTACAGGTGGGAAACGACCGCGCCGTTCTATTCCGTTGCCCTGCTGCTGCTGTTCAATCAGGTCAGCCGGCGGGACAGGTTCACGGCGGGCGGGCTCGTGGACATGATCGTCTCCGTCGGCAGAACCCTGGCCGAAATCGTCTCGATCCTCCTCGGCATCGGCATGATCATGGGGGCGTTCCAGGCGACCGGCCTCACCGGACCGCTGGCGAACGAGCTGGTTCATGCCGCCGGCAGTTCGACCGCGATGCTGCTGCTGATGGGCGCGCTGACGTCCTTCATCTTCGGCATGGGGATGACGGTCACCGCCTGTTACATCTTCCTGGCCGTGGTTCTGGCGCCCGCGCTGGTTCAGGCGGGGCTCAACGAACTCGCCGTGCACCTGTTCATCCTCTACTGGGGGATGGTCAGTTTCATCACCCCGCCCGTGGCGCTTGGCGCGTTTTCCGCCGCCACCCTTGCCGGGGCCAACCCGATGGCGGCGGCGTGGCAGGCGACGCGGCTTGGCGTGGTGATCTACGTGATCCCGTTCTTCTTCGTCCTGAACCCGGCGCTGATCGGGCAGGGGCCCGCAGCAGAGGTCGTCCCCGCGATCATCAGCGCGTTCTTCGGCGTCTGGCTCATCGCGGCCGGGATGCAGGGCTACCTGGCCTTCGTCGGCACGCTCGGGTCCGGTGCGGTCGCCATTGCGATGCGGGTCGTGCTCGCCCTGGCGGGCCTGCTTGTCGCAGCCCCCTTCGGCGGGGTGATGGGCCTCAGCACGACGCAGGTGTCGATCTTCGGCCTGATCCTCGCGTGCTTTCCGGCCGCATTCGCCTGGCGGCGCAGACATCCGGCAGAGGCCGGTGGCAGAACAGCCGACTGACGGCTGCACGACACCGCCCTGCGGGAGGCAGCGGCGGACAACCAGATGGAGGAATTACCATGAAAGCTGCAATCAGATTTGCGGCCGCGGGAGCGGTGTTTGCCATCGCGACCGCCACGCTGGCCGCGGACCTGCCGATGGCGGAACCGGCAGAGGTCGGCATGTCTGCCGAAAAACTCGGCCGCATCGACGCCCTGCTGGAAGACAAGATTGCCGCCGGAGCCTTTCCCGGCGCGGTGGTTCTGGTCGCCCGGGACGGCAGGATCGCCCATCTCTCGGCCCTCGGGAAGCGCAGCCCGGAGGGGGAGGCGATGACCACGGACAGCATCTTTCGCATCTATTCGATGACAAAGCCGGTGACCTCGGTCGTGGCGCTGATGCTGGTCGAGGAAGGCAAGCTGGATCTGGCGGCACCGCTGTCGAAATACCTTCCCGAATTCGCGGAGATGACCGTCGCCACCACCGCCGCCGACGGGAGCGTCCGGACCGAACCCGCCAGACGGAAGATCACCGTGCTGGACCTGATGCGGCACACGGCCGGCCTCACCTACGGCTTCTTCGGAACCGGCCCGGCCCGCGCCGCCCTGAAGGCCGAGAACCCCGGCAATGGCGAGAAGACCAACCGCGAGGTGGCGGAGGTGCTCGGCAGCCTGCCGCTGGAGCATCAGCCCGGAACGGTCTGGGAATACAGCCGCGCCACCGATGTGCTGGGGGCCGTGATCGAGGTAATCGAGGGCGCAAAACTGAGCGAGGTGATGAAGGCCCGGGTGTTCGACCCGCTCGGCATGACGCGCACGGGGTTCAGCATCGACGATCCCGCGGACCAGGCCCTGATCGCCGAGCCGTTCGACGACGACCGCATGATCGGCAACATCGCCGTTTTCGATCCCCGGGAAACGCGGCCCTTTGAAACCGGCGGCGGCGGGCTGGTCTCCACGGCGCAGGACTATGCCAGGTTCATGGCCATGCTGATGAACGGCGGATCCTTCGACGGGGTGCAGCTGCTGTCACCCGCGACGGTCAAGTACATGCTGACCGACCAGCTTGGCGATATTGCCAAGGGCCAGTTCGACATTCCCGGTCGCGACTACGGCTTTGGCCTGGGCGTCGCGGTGCGTCGCGAGGCGGGCGGCGGCGTTCTGAACGGCAATCCCGGCGACTTCTTCTGGGGCGGTTCGGCGGGGACTTACATGATGGGCGACCCGGCGGAGGACATGTTTGTCATCTGGATGCTTCAGGCGCCCAGGAAGAGCGCCGGCCTCCGCGGGATCCTGCGCAACATGATCTATGGCTCGATCACCGAGATCCACGCCTCCGCCAACTAAAGGGTCCGTTGCATGATCTCGGCGGAAATCGCCGTCTCTGCTTGCTTGTGAAGATGAAGGGGCCGATGGCGTGGCGCAGTGTCCTGGTCAAACGGCATCGGTGTCGGCAAGAGATCGTCCGGATGGCCCTTCGCCGGTGCTGTCGCCATTTGGTGTCGCACATGGATATGCTGGCCGAGCGCGGCATGACGGCAGACGCCCTTCCGCAGGATCCGAAAGCGCCAGTTCGGGACCTGCGGGAGCGGGGTTGCCCATCAGGTCGACTGCGTGGCCAAACCCTTTCCGCAAGCTGCCTGAAACGGGCGAGGGGGCGGCCCGTGGTGCGCGCCGGACACGTCGATGCAACGGAGCCCGCCATGCGGTCCCGGGCTATCGTTTCATGCGCTGTGCAACGATTCAGCCGAAGGTCAGGAAAAACACATAATTTCAATATGATAGTCGTTTCACCCTTCCGGTGATGGCCGCTTCTGCATCCTGCCGTCCGTATCGTTGCAAAATCCGTGAAACGAAACCTTGCGCCCATGAAAAATGTAGGTGTATCAATGCTATAATCGTCTCATACTTGCGGGATATCGTTTCATGGCCTTGTCGGATCAAGACATCCTCGACTTTGTCCGAGAGAACCCGGGCGCCGGACGCAATGCCATCCGGAAGGGTGTCGCGCAGGATGTGAGCGAAACCACCATATGGCGTCTCCTGCGGCGCATGGTGGAGGACGGTCGCCTCGAGGTATCCGGCAAGGGCAGGGCGACGGGATACAGGCTTGCCGGTGGTGCGGTCGTCCGGGCGCATTTGTCGACGCCCTACAACAGGCGCGCGCCGGTGTCCTATCGACCGGAATTTCTGGACGCATATGTCCCGGGAAAGACCTGGTATCTGTCCGCACCGGACCGCGACAGACTGCTGGAGGCTGGCCGTCCGCAGGGTGGCGCGCTTCCGGCCGGAACATATGCGCGCCGGATCCTCGAACAGCTTCTGGTCGATCTCAGCTGGGCGTCGTCCAGGATGGAGGGCAACACCTACGATATTCTGCAGACCGAGCGACTGATCAGGTTTGGCGAAGAAGCTGCGGGAAAGGATCGGAAAGAAGCCCTGATGATCCTCAACCACAAGGACGCCATCCAGCATGTGGTCGACAATCTCGATGCGATCGCGCTGCGGCGTGCCGATCTGTTCGCGATTCATGCGCTGCTTTCAGACGGTCTGCTGGCGGATCCGGCGATGTCGGGCCGATTGCGGGCGATGCCGGTCGCGATCTCGCACTCCAGCTATCGGCCGCTCGACGATGCGGTCACGATCGCAGAGGAATTCGACATCCTGCTGCACAAGGCGGCCCGGATCGCCGATCCGTTCGAACAGTCGTTCTTCCTCCTGGTGCACATCCCGTATCTGCAGGCCTTTGCCGACGTGAACAAGCGCACCTCGCGCGTGGCTTCGAACATCCCGCTGCTGAAGTCGGATCTTGCGCCGATGTCCTTCACGACGATGGACGACGGCGATTATGTCGACGGGCTGATCGGGGTCTATGAACTGAACAACGTGGCGCTGCTGCGCGAGGTCTACGTAGACGCGTACCTGGCGTCCGCCGAAAAGTACCGAATTCTCCGCGCCGAGGTCGAGAGCCCGGAAAAGGCAGCCCTTGCCTATCGGGACTTTGTCCGTGCCGCGGTCCGGCGTTGCGTTCTCGAATTCAAGGCCTTCCGAAACGATGCGGTTGACGCGATGGCCCTGGCCGCTGGCATACCCGATGCGGATCGGGCGGATGTTGTCGCTTATGTCCGCGAGCAGATCGCGGGTCTGCATGAAGGCAATGTCATCCGCTACCGGCTGACACCGGGTGACCTGGACGGGGTGGACCTGCGCTAGGTCGCCGGGCGGACCGCACCGTCAAGCACCGTGTGCGGTGGCGGGAACCGGGGCTGGAAGAAGCCGGTTCTGTCACCGGTACGGAAATCGGCGGAGATGGCGGCATGCGCGCACGCCGCGACTGAGATCCTCCCGGGTCTACCTGCGCGCCTCCCTCCGCTGCTCGTAGGCGTCGATCATGCGGATGATCCACGGTATGTTCGACATGAACAGAAAGATCCTGGTCAGCTGAAAGGCCGTCACAAGGGCGAGGTCGATCCCCAGGAACTTGGCCGTCAGCGCCATTTCGGTGACACCGCCGGGCGCGGCCCCCAGAACGAGGACCTCCCACGGCTGACTGGCCAACAGGGCAATCGCGACCGCAATCCCGGAAACCAGACCCAGCAACACCAGCGTGCTTGCAATGATCGCAAACAACTGGCGCTTTTGATTGAGGAACAGGTCGTGCCGAAAGGTGCTGCCCAGCCAGGTTCCCAGGACGATCTGCGCGAGGGACAGGAGTTCCGTCGGGAAGGCCGCGGGGTGCAGACCGATGGCACTGGCCGCCGCCGAGAATGTCAGCGGCCCCAGGAAATAGGGGTTGGACAGTCCGACACGCTTGAAGAGCAACGCACCCGTGAGGGCCAGCAGCGCCAGGAACCCGTTGCCAATCGGATCGAAGCTGCCGCCGCTTACCGCGCCGGAACGGTCAGGCCAGCCGTCCAATGCAAACACCGCGATCGGCACGAGGATCACCACCGCCGCGATGCGCGTGGTCTGTGCAAGGATGACCGGCGCGGGGTCGCACCCGTGACGTTCGGCCATGATCGCGGCTTCGACCGGGCTTGTCGGAAATGTCGACAGGAACGCCTGCGACAGACGGATCCGCGTGGTGCGCGCCACGAGGACGGCAATCATGCCGGCACAAACCGCCGACGCAAGTGCAGTCCCGATCATGACCGGAGCGAGGTTCAGCAATGCGGCCAGCGCGGCCGGCGTGAATGCAAGACCCACCTGCGCGGCAATGACCATCTGACCGAACGGACGCGTCTTGACCGGAACCATGACCTTGAGAAAGCCCGAGATCGACAACGTTGCCGACAGGACAAGCGGTCCGATCATCCAGGGCAGGGGGATGCCCAGCCAGGCGAAGACCCACCCGGCGCAAGCGGCTGCCAGGTAAAGTGCGGAAAGGGAAAGCAGGGTCTTGATGCGCGGCGACACAGCGAAGTCCTTGGGAGTCTTGGGGGTGTTTCAGGTGCACAGCCGTTCGAAGCCACCGGTTCAGGGCGGCCCGGATGGGGTGGCAGGTCGGTGGCCGCGCTAAACCGTATTCGGCGCGTTCGGGACAGGACCGGGCCTGCCGGCAGGGTCGGGGCCAGTCGACATCGCGATGGTGCGAAGGGCCGGGTCGCCGGTTTGCGGTTGGTCTGAACCACCCATGGTGCTGTGTCCTCTTGCAGAGCCAGGAACCGTCCTGCGGTGTGTTCCGGCGGTGCGCAACATGCTCACAGCATAGTTCATCCAGGGCTGGCCTGAACCCAACCAATGGTTTGGTCACGGCAAACCGGCTGCACAGTATACACGCACAATCCGCCGGGTGGTGGCGTTTGCGCAGGAGGGGCAGTGCATGGCTGACGTGGCTGTGAACATCAGGGACAGGCTTGGTTGGGTCACGATCGACAATCCTCCGGTGAATGCCCTGGGTCGTGCCGTCCGTCAGGGATTGCAGGACGCCGTCTTGCACCTGCGGGACGCCGGCGTCCGGGCGGTGGTGTTGAGCGGCGCCGGTCGCGGCTTTGTGGCCGGGGCCGACATTCGCGAGCTTGGCCAGCCGCCGGTTGCGCCGTTCCTGCCCGATGTGCTGGCGGCGATCTCCGATTCAACCGTGCCCTGGGTGGCCGCCATGAACGGTCTGGCGCTTGGCGGCGGGCTGGAGGTGGCGATGGCCTGCCACGCCCGGATCGCCTCGCCCGACACCAAGCTCGGCCTGCCCGAGGTCAATATCGGGATCATTCCCGGTTCGGGTGGAACGGTGCGCCTGCCGCGTCTGGTCCCGATGGCAACCGCAATCAAACTGGCCACCGGTGGAAAGCCGATTGGCGCGCAAGAGGCCCTTGAGACCGGGTTGATCGACCGTCTGGCCACGGGCGACCTTCTGGCCGAGGCCGCCGCCATGGCGAATGAACTGGCCGCAACGGGGCGACCCGATCCGGCGCTTCTGCGCGACCTGGTGGCGGGCGAAGCCATCGACTGGTCCGCGCAGGAGGCACAGCTGCGCAGGCGCAGCCGTGGTGCGCAGGCGCCACTCGAAGCGCTCGCCTCCCTCAGATGCGCGGCACAGGAGCCGGTCGACCTGGCGCTTGCAGGAGAGCGGGACCGCTTTCTGCGGCTGGCCGCGTCGGACGAGGCCGCGGCCCTCAGACATGTCTTCTTTGCCGAGCGCGCGGCGGGGCGGGCCCTGAAACAGGCGGATGCGGCGGCGGCCGACCTGTCGTCCGTGGGCGTGATTGGCGGCGGCACGATGGGGGCGGGTATCGCCACGGCACTGCTGCTGGCGGGTGCGCAGGTCCGCCTGATCGAGCGCGACGCCACGGCCGCCGCTGCCGCCAGGGCCCGCGTGGCCGAAACCATTGCCGCCAGTGTCAGGCGTGGCGCGGTCGCAGCATCCGGGGGGGAGTCCGCTCTTGCCCTGCTGCGGACCGGCACGGACTATGCGGCGCTGACGGACTGTCCGCTGGTGATCGAGGCGGTGTTCGAGGACATGGACATCAAGCGCGAGGTCTTCGCGAAGCTGGACGCCGTGATGCCAGCGGAAGCGGTCCTTGCCACCAATACCTCCTATCTGGACGTGGACGAGCTGGCCCGGACGACACGGGATCCTGCGCGCATTCTGGGGCTGCATTTCTTCTCGCCCGCTCATGTCATGAAGCTGCTTGAAGTGGTGCGTGGCGAGGCAACCGGCGCGCGTGCTCTGGCGACGGGCGGTGCCCTGGCCAGGCTTCTGGGCAAGATCCCGGTGGTCGCCGGGGTGTGCGACGGGTTCATCGGCAACCGGATCATGGCGTCCTACCGGCGCGACTGCGAGTTCATGTTGGAAGAGGGTGCCCTGCCGCACGAGATCGACGCGGCAATGCAGGCGTTCGGCTTTGCTATGGGGATTCACGCCGTTCAGGACATGAGCGGACTGGACATCGCATGGGCTTGGCGCCGGGCCCGCGCCGCGCATCGCGATCCCTCCGAGCGCTATGCCCATATCGCCGACCGCCTCTGCGCAGCCGGGCGACTGGGGCGCAAGGCGGGAAAGGGCTGGTATGACTACAGCTCGGGCAAGGCCGAAATCGACCCGGAGGTCACGCGGATCCTCGAAGAGGAAAGCGCAAGGGCAGGCCGCACGCGCAAGGCATTCACCAAACAGGAGATCATGGAGCGCATCCTGTCGACGATGCAGCGCGCGGGGCAGGCGGTCCTGGACGAGGGGATCGCCGAAACGCCCGGCGACATCGATGTGGTGATGATCACCGGCTACGGCTTTCCGCGCCACCGGGGCGGACCGATGTACATGGCGGGCACACCAGGCTGACGGCAGCCATGCGCCGGTTCGGCTCGCACCAAGGCCAAAGCGAAGTGACAGCAAGGCAAACAAATACTCAGTTC
The DNA here is from genome assembly GCF_009789075.1 of Pseudooceanicola pacificus. Classification (GTDB taxonomy): domain Bacteria; phylum Pseudomonadota; class Alphaproteobacteria; order Rhodobacterales; family Rhodobacteraceae; genus Pseudooceanicola; species Pseudooceanicola pacificus. The sequence continues at coordinate 19,168 of NZ_WNXQ01000004.1, read as the reverse complement.
ACGACCCGGATGCCGATTTGAGAAACTGGCGGCAAGGAGTTCAGTCAACGTCCTGTCCGGGCGTTGATGAGGGAGGATCGAATGGAAGACTACAAGAAAGCCCTTGGATGGCGGCTGCGTTGGGATGTGGTGCGCGGCTCCCTGCCGGTGCTGGACCTGATAGGCTGCGCCGCCCTGCTGGCCGTCTTCTGGCAATATTACGCTCAGGCTAGAGCGCTGCCGGCGCCGCTGAACCAGATCGACATCGGCGCCGGGGGCTTTCCAACGCTGCTGGCGGTCGCGACGCTGATCGCGATTGTCGCCGTGGCCGTTTCCGCTGTCGTGCGCGTTCTCGATCCGGTGCCCGTCACATGGGTTTCGGTCCGCCGGCCCCTGTACGTCCTGGCGACGGTGGGGCTGCTCGTTCTCCAGTCGATATATTTCGAACAGCTGGGCACGCTGCCGAGCGTTCTGATGTTTGCCTTCCTGACCATGCTGGCCTGCGGCGAGCGGCGGCCGTTGCACCTGATCGGCGTGCCCTTTGCCCTGGGCGCCTTCATCTACGTCGTCTTCAACCTGGCGCTTGCGGTCAACCTGCCTTGAGGAACAAACATGTTTGAGAGTCTTGCAATCGGCTTTTCCGCGTTCGGCGACCCGATGGTGTGGTTCGCCCTCGTTTTCGGCGCCTTGGCGGGCTACCTGATCGGGGCCATCCCCGGTCTCGGTCCCAGCCTCGGCGTTGCCCTGCTGATCCCGTTCACCTACGGAATGGATCCGGTGGTCTCTATCGTCGGCCTCGTCGCGCTTTACGCGGCAGCCGAATATGGCGGGGCGATCACGGCGATCCTGATCAACTCGCCGGGTACGGCCGCAGCCGTGGCGACGTCCTGGGACGGCTACCCGCTGACCCAGCAGGGCCGCGCGGGCGAGGCGCTGACCGTCTCGATCCTGTCCTCGGGCGCGGGCATATTCGTCTCGACCCTCCTGCTTGTCATTACCGCAGTGCCGCTGTCGGAATTCGCCCTGCGTTTCGGGCCGGGTGAATATTTCGCATTGGCGCTCGTCGGCCTGAGCCTGGTTGCCGGCCTGTCGGATGGCTCGCCACTCAAGGGGACGGTCGCGATGGGTATCGGCCTGGCCCTGGCGACAATCGGGCTGGATGTGCAGACCGGCACACCGCGCTTTACCATGGGCAACCCGGAATTCTTCGAAGGGCTTCCGCTGGTGCCGGTATTGCTCGGCCTCTACGCCTTGTCGGAAGTCCTGTTCATGATCGAGGACGGCCCCTCGGAAAAACTGAAGAGCACGCCGATTGGCGGTCTTCTGGCCCTTCCGGTCAAGGCCATCCTGGGGCTGAAGACCGCGATCCTCCGCAGCTCGGTGCTGGGGTATGCAATTGGCGTGATCCCGGGCGCAGGCGCTTCCATCGCGTCCTTCGTGTCCTACGCGGTGTCCAAGCGCTTGTCCAAGACGCCCGAAAAATTCGGCAAGGGATCCCTGGAAGGCGTGGCCTCTTCAGAGGCGGCAAACAATTCTGCCGTGGCCGGCGCGCTGGCCCCGTTGCTGGCGCTTGGTATTCCCGGGTCGCCGACGACGGCCATCATGATCGGTGCGCTGATGGTTCAGGGCATCCAGCCCGGGCCGCTGCTGTTCACCAAGTCGCCCGAAATCCCATACACTGTGTTTGTCTCGCTCTGGATCGGCGTGCCGATCATGGTGCTGATCGGTCTGGCCGGTGCAAGGATCTGGGCGCGCGTTGCCAATATCCCGCGACCCGCAATCGCGGCGATCGTTGCGGGCATCTGCTACGTCGGCGCATATGCATCGCATACCACGATGTTCCCGGTCCACGTGATGACGGCATTCGGGGTGCTTGGCTACATCCTGCGCAAGCTGGAAATTCCGCTGGCCCCGATCATCCTGGCGCTGGTTCTGGGCGAGATGATGGAAACCAACTTCCGCCGCGCCTTGATCTCGAACAAGGGCGAATGGGACATCTTCTACACCTCGCCGATGACCGTGATCCTGATCCTGATTGCCATTCTGGCCTTTGCTCTGCCCGGCCTGTCGCAACTGCGCGCGCGCCGCGCAAAGGCCGCGGCCCTTTGACCAAGTTTCGAGTCCCCGTTGCCTGACAAACCCTCAGTTCACGCGGGCAACGGGAAAACGGAAACTGAACCAGTGCGAAAGCGCCACAAATCTTAAGACTGCTATGGGAGGAAAACATGACAATCTCGAACCTCAAGAAACTGATGCTGAGCGTGTCCTGCGCCGCGACTCTGGCCCTGGGGCTGGCCCAAGGCGCCGCAGCCGAAGACTGGGCGCCGGACGGGCCCGTCGAATTCGTCCTGCACACGAAACCCGGCGGCGGCGTCGATGTGTACACCCGCACCCTTGCCAAGGAGCTGGAGCCGCTCATCGGCCAGAAGGTCGTTGTCGTGAACGCACCCGGCGGCGGGGGCGCCACGCAGATGGCCAAGGTGCGCGCGGCCAAGCCGGACGGCCTGACCCTGGGCGTCAACACGGTCACGCATTTCACCGGGATGCTCACCAACCTGCGCGGCACGTTCTCGCCCGATGATTTCGAATGGATTGCCCTTTCGCAAATCGATCCGATCCTGTTCTTTGTGGCCAAGGATTCAGAGCTGAATTCGATCACCGATCTGGTCGACCTGGCCAAGGCCAATGGCGGCGAAGTCAACATCGGCGGCTTCGGTCCGGTCGGATCGATGCAGAATATCGGTATGACCATGCTGGAAGAGGCCGCCGGTGTGAAGTTCAACTGGGTCGCCTTTGAATCCACCCCGGATATCATTGCGTCGGTCCTGGGCGGGCATGTGGATATCGGCGTGTCCAACCTCGGGCCGGCTCTGGAGTTCTTCGAGGCCGACCGCCTGAAGGGACTCGGCGTTCTTGGCGAAAAGCGCCTTGGCACGCTGCCGGACATGCAGACCTTTGGCGAACAGGGCTACGACGTCGACACCAACTGGCTGCAAGTCCGCGGCGTATTCGGCCCCAAGGGCATGCCGCTTGAGCTGCAACAGCAGATCGCCGATGCCATCCACAAGGCGATGGCAACCGAGAGCTACCAGACCTATGCCCGCGCATCGGGTGTGGAAGACAGCGATTTCGGTCCGGTCGAATATTCGGAGTTCGTCAAGAACCTGACCACGCTGGCTGAACAGCAGCTCACGGCCGCGGGCCTCATCTCGAACTGAGTCACGCACAACCCCGCCCGGCTTTCCCGGGCGGGGGCCAATCTGCATCAAACAGGACGACGAAATGTCTGGCGCGTTCAGCGGCCTCAGGGTCATCGATACGACCCATGTTCTGGCCGGACCCTATGCAAGCTATCAGATGGCGCTACTGGGCGCCGAGGTGATCAAGCTCGAAGCGCCCAACGACCCCGATCAGGCGCGCTTCAACGGCACCGACCGCGATCTCGTGCGTGCGGCGATGGGTACGGCTTTCTTGGCACAGGGTGCCGGAAAGAAGGCTCTGGCCCTGGATCTGAAATCCCGGCCCGGGCGCGAGGCCCTGCTGCGTCTGGTGGAGACGGCCGATGTCTTTGTCGAAAACTATCGCCCCGGTGCGTTTACGGACCTTGGTCTGGGCTACGAAGACCTGTCCGCGTCCAATCCGCGCCTGATCTATTGCTCGGTCTCGGCCTTTGGCGCCACCGGGCCCCGCCGGTATCAGACCGGCTATGACAACGTGATCCAGGCGTTTTCAGGGATCATGGACATGACCGGGCACGGTGACGAGCGCCCGTTGAAATGCGGCGCGCCCGTTGTCGACTATGCCACCGGCCTGACCGCGGCCTTTGCGATATCCGCGGCTCTGTACCAGCGTGAACGCTCGGGGACAGGTCAGCACATCGAGGTGTCGATGCTGGATGTTGCGATGACGCTGATGACCGCCCCGGCGACGGACTTCCTGTGGACTGGCAAGCATCCGCAGGCAAAGGGCAACGCCTACGCCTTTGCCACGCTGGGCATGTACCACGCCGCCGACGGGCCGCTGATGATCGCCGCATCGAACCTGCGTCAGCAGCGGCGGCTCTGGGTCGGTCTGGGGCGCGAGGATCTGGTCAAGACAGACAACCTTGCCCGGATCGACGACTACAAGACCGAGCACGAGGTGCTGGCCTCCATCATCGAAACCATGCCCGCCGCCTATTGGGAAGAGTTCTTCAACGAACGCCGCGTCCCCGCGTCCCGCATCCGCCGCCTTGAAGAGGCCCTTGCCGACCCCCAGGCCGAGGCACGCGCGCAGTTCCTGCAGCTCGCCGACCCGAGCGGTCGCCTGGAGGGGCTGCGGGTGCCTTCGGTGGCCTTTCGAATGTCGCAGTCCGAAACCGGGGTCAGCCTGCCGCCGCAGCCGGTCGGCGCGCAGACGTCCGACATCCTGCGCTCCATCGGACTGGGCGACGACGAGATCGAAGCGCTGTGTCTGGCCGGCCTGGCGCTTCAGGCCCCGCATCCGGATGCCGGGGACATGGCGGGACAATGACGCGCGCAATCGACCGACTGGCGGATCTTGCAGCAAATTGGATCGACGCCCCCGTCACCGCCGAGGTCCGCGACGCGGTGCATTGCGCGACATTGGACTGGTTCGCGACGACTTTGCCCGGAACGATGCAACGGCCCGCGACGCTGCTGGCCGCCAGCGGGCTTGGCCGGTCCGGCGGCAAGGCGTGGTGCTATACAGGCGAACGCAGGATCGATCCGCGCAGCGCCGCCTTCATCAACGGTTCGGCCAGCCACACGGTGGAATTCGACGATATCTTTCGTGACGGCGGCTATCACCCCGGATCCCCCACCCTGGCCGCCGCGCTTGCCGTTGCGCAGGACCTGGAGGCGTCCCGCGACGCGTTCGACCGTGCGGTCATCGGCGGGTACGAGGTCGGCTGCCGAGTGGCGATGGCGCTGCAACCCAGCCATTATGTGAACTGGCACATCACCGGCACGGTCGGGACGTTCGGATCAGCCGCCGCCGCCGCGATGCTGTTGGGCTGCGACCGCGCCGGGATCGCAAATGCAATCGCCATCGCGACCAGCTTTGCCGGGGGCGTGCAGCAGAACCTGCAAGGCGAAAGCATGGTCAAGGCCATGCATCCCGGCCATGCTGCCGACGCGGGCATCCTTGCGGCCTATGCCGCTGCTGCCGGTGCGACCGGCGCCCGGGACAGTCTCGACGGCCCCAGGGGCTATGCCGCGGCGACCAGCGACGGGACCGGCAACTGGGGCGCGGCCTTTGACGGGGCGGGCGAGTGGACCCCGATCACCCGCATGACGGTCAAGATTCATGGCTGCTGCGGGCACATCTTTCCGTCACTCGACGCACTGGACATCCTGCGCCGCACGCACGGCTTTGGCCCCGGGGATATCGAGGCGATCCGCATCGAAGGCTACGGGCCGACCAAGGACATCTGCGACCGGCCCGATCCGCAGGTCGCACAGGAGGCCCGGTTCAGCGCGCAATACTGTCTCTCGGCGCAGATGGTGCTGGGCGGTGTCCGGTTGGCCGCCTTCGAGCCCGAGGCCCTGCGCAATCCCGACATTCGCGCGCTGATGGCCCGCATCACCGTCGACCGTGCCGAGGATCTGGCCGCCGAATATCCCCGCAAACGCATGGCGCGCCTGCACGTCACGCTGAAGGACGGGCGGTCATGGACCCATTTTCAGCCCTCGCGGCGGGGCGATCCGGACAACCCGATCTCTCGCACCGATCTGGAGGCCAAGTACGAGGAGTTGGTCGCGCCGATCCTGACCGCTTCGGAACTTGAACGCCTGCGCAAGACCATCTTCGACGGCACCGACCTGCCCGATGCCGTCACCAGAAGGGTCAAGGCATAACACGTGAAATCGCGGCTGCGGCTGCGGACAGACGAGAAGGAATACCCATGGACACCGCAGTTTCCCTGCCAGAGTTCATCACCGTGTCGCTTGACGACGGGATCGCGACCATCACGCTGAACCGCCCCGACAAGCGCAACGCGATCAACGACCAGATGCGGGCCGAACTGATTGCGGCCTTTGCCGCGGCCGATGCGGACAAAGAGGTGCGCGCCATCATCCTGACCGGCGCAGGCCGGGGCTTTTGCTCGGGCGGCGATATCGGCGGCATGATGGCGCGGCTCGACGCTCCGACCGGCGAGGTGGCGTTCAACGGCTGGAAGCGGCAGAAAAGCACGCATCGCGGCGTCGCCGCCATTCACGGCGTCACCAAGCCGGTGATCGCGGCGTTGAACGGCGCGGCCTTCGGGCTGGGCCTCGACATGGCTCTGGCCTGCGACTTCATCATCGCGGCCCAAGGCTCCCAGATGTCGATGAGCTTCGTCAAGCGCGGCCTCGTCTCCGATGGCGGCGGCATGTACTTCCTGCCGCGCCGGGTCGGTCTGTCCAAGGCCAAGGAACTGATCTTTTCGGCCAGGATCGTCGAGACCGACGAGGCGCTGGCCATCGGCATGATCGACCGTGTCGCCGCCCCTGAGGAGCTGCTGGCGCAGGCCCACGCCTGGGCCAAGGAGCTGACCGTGGGGTCTGCCACGGCAATCGCCCTCACCAAGGAAATCATCGACAAGACCTTCGAGCGCTCCGACGACGAAATCTTTGCCTTGGGTCGCGAAGCGCAGGCGGTCTGTTACACAACGGCCGAGCACCGCAAGTCGGTCGAGGATTTCCTGAACAAGCTGACGAAATAAGGGACGCAGCAATGTCGACCATGCAAGCCATCCTTAATCCCGCCAGCGTTGCCGTTGTCGGGGCCTCGAACGATCCGGCCAAGCTGACCGGGCGGCCCATAGCCTTTCTGCAGAAGCGGGGCTTTGCGGGCAGGATCTATCCGATCAATCCCCGTTATGAGGAGATCGCCGGGCTGAAAAGCTATGCCGACATCGCGGATCTGCCCGAAGCGCCCGATCTGGGACTCGTGCTGGTCGGCGCTCATCGGGTGATCGACGCCGTGCGAGACCTGGCCGCACGCGGCACGAAGATGGCGGTTGTCCTTGCCTCCGGTTTCGGCGAAGCGGGCGAAGAAGGCCGCAAGCGGCAGGAGCAGCTGCGCGAGGCCGCCGGCGACATGCGCATCCTCGGGCCAAACACCATCGGCCTGGTGAACCTGACCGACGGCATCCCGCTGACCGCCTCGGGCGCGATGGAGGTCGACGATATCCCGGCGGGCAAGATCGCGCTGCTGTCGCAATCGGGCGGCATCCTCGGATCGCTCCTGTCGCGTGGCGTGGCGCGGGGTATCGGCTTTTCCAAGCTGGTGGCGACCGGCAACGAAGCCGACCTTGAGGTTTCCGACTTTCTCGAAGCGCTGGCCGAGGATGACTCCACCCATGTCGTGGCGCTCTATCTTGAAACCATCCGCAACGTGACCCGGTTCCGCAGCGCGGCGGCCAAGGCGATTGCCGCAGGCAAATCCATTGTTGCCTACAAGGTCGGCCGCTCGGAATCCGGCGCACGCTCTGCGGTGTCGCACACGGGTGCTCTGGCCGGGGCGGACGAGGTGTATGACGCCCTGTTCAAGCAGCTTGGCATCATTCGCGCCACAACCTTTGCCGACCTGCTCGATATCCCCGCAGCCCTGGCTCAGGGTCGCCCGATGAAAGGCAGCCGTGTGGCCATCGTCACCTCCACCGGCGGCGCGGCCACCGTGGTCGCGGACAATGTCGGGCTCGGCGGCCTGGACATGCCCGCGCCGGACAAGGACACCGGGACCAAGCTGCAGGCGCTGGACCTCAAGGAGGCCGAACTTGACCGCAACCCGATCGACGTGACGCTGGCCGGGCTGCGCCCCGACCTGTTCCGGTCGATCCTGAAGATCCTGGTGGAAAGCCCCAGCTACGACGCCATCGTCGTCGTGGTCGGGTCCTCCTCCATCGCGCAGCCCGATCTGGTCGCCCAGCCGGTGCTTGACTCGCTGGCCCTGACTGACAAGCCCATCCTCGCCTATGTCAGCCCGGATGCACCGGGTATCGTGCGCACCCTCAATGGACGTGGCATTCCCGCCTTCGCTGCGCCCGAAAGCTGCGCCTCGGCGCTGCAATCTCTCGCCCCGCGGACCAGCTCCAGGCAGGACGGGGCCTCGAACGCCAGGGATATGGATTGCAGCGACATCGCGCCGGGTTCCCTGAACGAGGCCGAGGCCAAAAAGCTCTTTGCGCGCTTCGGTGTGACCGTCACCCGCGAAGTCACCGCGACAACGCCCGAAGAGGCTGCCGAAAAGGCCACGGCGCTTGGCGGACCGGTGGTCATCAAGATCCTGTCGAGCGAAATTCTGCACAAGTCCGAGATCGGTGGCGTCGCGCTGAACGTCGCCCCCCCGGACGTCGGCGCGGAATGCGAGGCGATGCTGGCGCGGGTCCGCGCCGCCACCACTGCCAGGGTCGACGGCTTTCTGGTCCAGGAGATGGTCACGGGCGGGGTCGAGATGATCCTGGGCTTCAACCGCGATCCCCAGCTCGGTGCCTATGCCCTGCTGGGTGCGGGCGGGGTGACCACGGAGCTGTACAAGGATGCGGCGATCCGGCTGCTGCCGCTCGATCGCGCCAGCGCGCGCGACATGATCGACGAGATCAAGGCGGGTGCGCTGCTGAAAGGTTTCCGCGGCAGCCCCAAGGCCGACATCGAGGCGCTGATCGACACGATGATCGCCTTTTCTTCGATGGCGGAAACGCTGGGCGACCGTCTGTGCGAGGCCGAAATCAACCCGGTCTTCGTTCTTCCCGAAGGGCAGGGCACGCGGGCGGGTGACAGCCTGATCGTTCTGGATTGATCCCAATCTTCCCGACTCTCCCGGCGGCGTCCTCATCGGCGCCGGGTCCCCTCTGCGAGGACATTTCCCGTGAACGACGTATTCATCTGCGACTACATCCGCACTCCCATCGGCCGCTACGGCGGCGCGCTTTCCTCGGTCCGGGTCGACGACCTTGGTGCCGTTCCGCTTCGGGCCCTAATCGAGCGCAATGCCGGGCTGGACCTGGCCGCGGTGGACGAGGTGATCCTTGGCTGCGCGAACCAGGCGGGCGAAGACAACCGCAACGTTGCCCGCATGTCCCTGCTGCTGGCCGGTTTCCCTGAGAGCGTGCCCGGCACCACCATGAACCGCCTCTGCGGGTCGGGAATGGATGCTGTGATCACCGCCGCCCGTGCCATCAGGGCGGGCGAGGCCGAGGTCATGATCGCTGGCGGTGTCGAGGGCATGAGCCGGGCGCCATTTGTCATGCCCAAGGCCGCCGCAGCCTTCTCTCGTGCCGGCGAGCTGCATGACACCACGATTGGCTGGCGCTTCGTCAACAAGCTGATGAAGGCGCAATACGGGGTGGAATCCATGCCCGAGACGGCAGAGAACGTGGCCGAGGATTTCAACATCAGCCGCGCCGACCAGGATGCCTTTGCCCTGCGCTCGCAGCAAAAGGCCCGGGCGGCTGTGGATAGCGGACGGCTTGCGCAGGAAATCACCCCGGTCACCATCCACCAGCGCAGGGGCGACCCGGTGGTGGTGACCCGCGACGAGCATCCGCGTCCCGCAACCACGCTGGCGGACCTTGAGGCGTTGAAGACCTTCGTCAAGGCCGACGGGACCGTCACGGCGGGAAATGCGTCGGGTGTCAACGATGGCGCGGCGGCGCTGATCCTTGCCACAAAGACGGCCGCAGAGCGGTATGGCCTGACCCGGATTGCCAAGGTTCTCGGCGGGGCCACCGCCGGGGTCGCGCCGCGCATCATGGGTTTCGGTCCCGCGCCCGCTTCGAAGAAGCTGATGGCGCGGCTCGGGCTGTCGCAGAAGGATTTTGCCGTGATCGAGCTGAACGAGGCTTTTGCCTCGCAAGGGCTGGCGACGCTGCGCGACCTCGGCATCGACGACGATGACCCGCGCGTCAACCGCAATGGCGGGGCGATTGCACTGGGACATCCGCTGGGAATGTCGGGAGCCCGGATCACCGGCACCGCGATGCTGGACCTGCAACCGGGCGAAAGATCGCTGTCGACAATGTGCATTGGGGTCGGCCAGGGCATAGCGATCGCGCTGGAACGGCTATAGATTTTTGACCCCGGCACGGTGTAGACATCTGTTCAGGCGAATGGAAGGCGTGCGCGGGCCAGGGACTCTTTTGCTGACTCTTGACGCCGCATCAAACCACGGCGTGAGGCATCGTTATCGGCGCAACGGAACATGACGAGCCCTATTCCACCTCTCAACCCACTGCGGACCTTCGAGGTCGCCGCACGGCTGTGCAGCCTTACGCTGGCCGCTGAAGAACTGAATGTCAGTCAGGTTGCCGTCAGCCGCCAGGTCAAGACGCTGGAAGACTACCTTGGCGTGGCCTTGTTCCGGCGTTTGCATCGGGGTGTCGAGCTGACTGACGAGGGGCGTCAACTGCATGAAGGCATCACTCATGCTTTCCAGGATATCGCCACGGCGTCGCGGCGGGTCTCGCGGCGCGGGCGGCGCGACATCCTGGCGATTCAATCCTACACGACATTTTCCCAACGCTGGCTCATTCCGCGCCTGACGAATTTTCACGACAAGCACCCCCGGATCGAGGTGCGCCTGAGCTCTTCGATTGCCCCGGTCGATTTCGAAAGCCAGAACCTCGATGCCGCGATCCGCGCGGGCAAGGGCGATTGGCCAGCGCTGCATTCGGAAAAACTGGTTGAGGTGGAACTCATCCCGATCTGCACGCCTGAGTACCAGAAACAACATGACATTTCAGAGCCCGACGACCTGTCGCGCGTGCGCCTGCTGCATTCCATGGCCCGGCCGACGGATTGGGCCGCATGGATCAAGCGCGTCGGGGCCGATGTCGACCCGGAGCCGGGCATCCGGTTCGAAAGCTCGGCCTTGGCCTACGAGGCGGCGTCGATGGACAGTGGGGTCGCACTGGCGGTCAAGATTTTTGTCCAGCGCCAGCTGCAGAACGGCAATCTTGTCGCTCCGTTTGGCGATCTGGCCTGTTATAGCGGCGAAGGGTATTTCCTGACCTGGCCCAAGAACTCTGCCCCCTCGCGGACCCTGATCAAGTTCCTGGACTGGATGAGGGGCCGCATTCAGGAAGAGAACCCCGAACGCGAAGCGGACCAGATCCCGTGATCGGGGCAATCGCGGGCCTGCCCAAGCCTCGGTTCCGGGGTTTCTTTCGTCGGCGCTTTGCCGATCACCTCCTGCCGCGCCGTGGCTGGCTGTGCCAGACATTGTGTCGGACAAGACAGGACGGCGCATTGCATGGCTGGGCCGGGCAGGGGCGAGGGGCCCGAAATGGCGGCTTCAGGCCATCAGGGCCGACTTCAGCCAGCGGAACGGTTCCAGCCGCTCAAGTGACCGGCGATAGGTGATGCCTGTGCGGACCTTCCAGTCATAGCCCGCAACCTCAAGCTGCCGGATGCGGCCGGTGTCGTGATGGCGCAGGATCGGTTCGGGAATGCCGGTGACAAATCCCGGCTGCGCGGCAAGGTCCAGCGCCATGCGCAAGGAATGGGTGTTGATCGAGAACGACGGCACCGGCAGATCAGCGCCGACGAACAGCTGCCTGACCGCATCGCGCAACCTCTGGTCATAGGTCAGCCCGATCCAGCGCATCTGTCCCAACAGTTTCAGCCGGTCTAGCCTGTCCTCGGGCAGAACCAGATCGCGCGATGCAACCAGGACGTTTCGATGCGCCGAAAGCTCGACTTGAACCACATGGTCGACGTTCTGCATCGGGATTTCGTCGATCGCGCCGAGATAGAGTGCCAGCTGGCCGCTCTCGACCTGTGACAGCAACTGGCTCGCCACACCGATTTCAAAGCTCACGACCATGTTCGGGAAACGCCGTGTCAGCCCCTCCACGACCTGGGGCGCGACGAGCAGGGCATAGGTGGGGCCCATGCCTATACGCAGACTGCCGGCCGCGCCCGATGTGATCGCGTTGAGTTCGATCAGGGATTCGTCCCAGGTCTGCGCAATCTCACGGCTTTTGGCCAGAAACGCAGTGCCCGCCGACGTCAGCGTGATGCCCTTGGTCGAGCGTTCGAACAGGATCGTGTCCAACGACTGCTCGAGGAGCCGGATCGACCGCGACAGGGCCGGCTGACTGATGTTCAGCGTGCGTGCGGCGGCCTGGACGCTGCCGGCCGTCACTACGGCAAGAAAATGATCGAGCCGGCCAATACCGTGCATTATCAACTTTCCACATACCCCTTATCAAAAAATGTATTAGCGAGGCGCTTCGGGCTTGTCTACTCTTGATGACAGGGGAGGCAATATGCGCACAGTTTTTGTACTTTTCGATTCGCTCAACCGTACGGCCATGGGCTGTTACGGCGGCACGCAGCTGGCCACTCCGAATTTCGACAGGTTCGCCCGGCGTGCGATGTCGTTTGACAACCATTACGTTGGCTCTTTGCCCTGCATGCCCGCGCGGCGTGACATGCATACGGGGCGGTTGAACTTCATGCACCGCTCGTGGGGGCCGCTGGAACCGTTCGACAACTCGATGCCCGAAATGCTGCGCCTGTCCGGCGTTCACTCGCATCTGATCAGCGACCATTTCCATTATTTCGAGGATGGCGGCGCCACCTATCATTCGCGCTTCAAGACATGGGAATTCGTGCGGGGGCAGGAAAACGACCCGTGGGTCGCCATGGTGGAACCACCGATTGAACGCTTCCGCGCGCAATACGACACGCGTCACTATGACGTGCCGCAAAACGCCAAGCGGCTGCAAAACCAGATCAATCGCGAATTCATCCGCGAGGAGCAGGATTTCCCCGGCCCTCAGTGTTTCGAGCGGGCGTTTCACTTCCTCGACCAGAACCGCAGTGCGGATGACTGGTTCCTGCAACTGGAGTGTTTCGACCCGCACGAACCGTTCCATGCCCCGAAGCGGTTTCACGACGCGTTCAAGACCGACCGTGATGGCCCGATACTCGATTGGCCACACTATGCGCCTGTGGCGGAACGCCCCGAGGAAATCGCCACGATCCGCGCCAACTATGCCGCGCTGGTCGCCATGTGCGACGATTATTTCGGCAAGCTGCTGGACTATTTCGACCAGTACGACCTGTGGAAGGACACCTGCCTGATACTGACCACCGATCACGGGTTCCTGCTGTCGGAACACGATTGGTGGGGCAAGAACCTGACGCCCTATTACGAGGAAATCTCGCATATTCCGCTGATCGTGCATCATCCCGCACGTCCGCAAGACGCCGGCATGCGCACGAATGCCCTGACCCAGACGCCCGACCTGATGCCGACGATCCTGGGTTTGCACGATGTCGCGCGTCCTGACGAAGTCACCGGCGAGGATATCTTCGATCTGGCCGATGGCAGGGTCGCGCGCGACGCCGTGGCCTTTGGGATGTTTGGCGGGCCCATCGGCATAACCGACGGTCAGTATTCCTATTTCAGGTATCCCGAAAACATCGCATCCGAAGGGCTGGGCGAATACACCCTGATGCCCACACATCTGGTCGGGTTCTTTGAGCCGCGCGAGCTCAAGACGATGACCCTGTCAAACGGGTTCGATTTCACCAAGGGCATGCCGGTGATGCGTCTGGACGCGCTCAGCGATGCCCGCCGCCCGCCAGGTCTCGACGGGCGAAAGTTCGAGGCTTTCGTGTCTGCGATTTACAACAACCACGACGACCCCTGCCAGTTGTATCCGCTCTCGGACGATGCCTTGGAACATCGTCTGGCACAGCAGATCAACGACATTCTAGACCGCCACGATACACCGCCGGAATACTACGATTGGATGAATCTCAAAACTGCAACCCGGCGAAAGATCCAATCAACCTAGGGAGAGAGACATGAAAACGATCACTGCAAGACTGCTCGCCGGATCGACTGCGATAGCGGCGGTCGCCACCTTTGCCGCTGCGGCCAATGCCGCGGATACCGTGCGTATCGCCATCAACCAGTCGCCTTGGCTGGATTCCTTCATCGAGATGGTCGATCTCTACGAAAGCGAAACCGGCAACACCGTCGAACTCGACGTCGTGCCGTTCACCGGGCTTCTGGAAAAGATCCGCAATTCCCTGCGTGCGGCCGACGGCGACTATGACATCGTCAACGTCAACGCGCTGTGGCTGCCCGAAATCTATTCGGCCGGATACCTGAAGCCACTGGCAGAAATCCGCGAAGGGTACAAGCTGGGCGACGGCACGCTGTCTTATGGCGGCACAACCTATTGGGACAGCACAACCGGGACATTCTCTGAGGATGGTCAGCTTCTCGGCGTGCCATTGAACGGCAATGTGCAGGTTCTGTACTACAACAGTGAAATCTATGACCGGCTGAACCTTGAGGTTCCGCAGGACTGGGACGGGCTGATTGCCAACGCCAAGGCGATTCAGGCCGAGGGCGACGCCTACGGTTTTGTGCCGCGTGCCGCGCGCGGGTCGATCGTCTACAACTTCACGCCCTACGCCTATACGCAGAACGGCGCATACGTCACCGTGAAAGGGGACAAGAGCGTTGAGGTGTCCATCAACAGCCCCGAAGTTCTGAAGGCCCTGGAAGTCTACCTGACCCTGGCAAACGAGGCAGGGCCGCCCAATCCCGGCGCCATTGCCCAGGGTGAGATGATCCAGTTGATGTCCACGGGGCGGGGCGCACAGACAATCGGCGTGATCGCCGCATGGGGGTCGTTCGAAAACCCCAACGAGTCGCGGGTCGCCGGCAAGATCGAGGCGACGTTGATTCCGGCCGGACCAACCGGCACACGCGCGTCCAGCGCCGGCCACTGGGTCGCGGGCATCGCCGGCAACGTATCGCCGGAACGCCAGGACGCGGCGCTGGATTTCCTTGACTGGTTCCAGGGACTCGACGTTCAAACGGCCTATGTCCGCGCGGGCGGTGTGCCGGTGCGCGGGGATCTTGGCAAGACCGACCTGGGCCAGTCCGAGGAGTTCCGTTTCATCGAAGCCTATTCCGAGAACGCTGCAAATGCCGTCATGGCGCTGCCCTTCCCGCAGGCCAACGAGGTGTCGGACGCGCTTGCGCTTCGGCTGAACCAGGCGGTCATCGGAGAGCTGGAGCCCGCAGCCGCGCTGAACGATGCCGCCGACGCCATCGCCGAGATCTTTGAGCGTGAGGGTTATGATGTCAGCCGCCTCCCTGCACTCTAGGACAGCGGGCAAACCGTCGGCGGGCATACCGCCGACGGGTCGCGGCGGCGCACCGCGCAAGGCGCGCCGCAATCGCCGCTGGATGATCTTTTCTCTGCTGCCGGTGGTTCTGTTCTTCGTGGTGCTGTCGGTGTTCCCGGTGTTCAACCTGATCGGGACCAGCCTCTACGACGTGCGCTGGTCTGGCGGCGATTCAACTTACCATTTCATCGGGCTTGAAAACTATCGTCAGCTTTTCTCAACCGAAGTCATCTACTGGGCGGGTCTGCGCAACACGCTGATCTTTGCCGTCTGCGCGGTCACTGCACAGATGATACTCGGGTTTTCCATGGCGCTGGCCGTGAAGCGGGCCGGAGCCATGGGCCGGACGCTCTTGACCGGGATATTCCTGTTGCCCATCGTCGTGCCGCCCATCGTGATCGGGTCGGTCTGGCGGCTTGTGCTGGGGCGTGAATTCGGCCTCGCCAACGGGTTTCTCGGGCTGTTCGGCATTCCGCCCGTCGACTGGCTGGGCAACCCGGATATTGCCCTGGCGTCCGTGATCTTCGTCGACGTGTGGCACTGGACCCCTTTCGTGTTCATCCTGATGCTGGCCGGCCTGGAAGCGATCGACGAAGAGGTGCTTGAAGCCGCCCGTATGGACGTGCGCAGCAGCTGGCAGGAAATCCGCCACGTCATCGTGCCGATGATGCTGCCGACAATCGTCATCACCCTGATGTTCCGCATCATCCTGTCGTTCAAGGTCTTTGACGAAGTCTATCTTCTGACCTCGGGGGGGCCGGGCACTGCGACCGAGGTGGTCAACTTTTCCATCTATCGGGTTTTCTTCAATCAGGATCGCGTCGGCTATGGATCGGCAATGGCTGTCATCACGCTGTTCGGCATGACCCTGGCCATTATCGTGGGGCGGGGGCTTCTCGTCCGTAAACGCAAGAATGACGAACGGAAACTGGAACAATGAAATCCCGGAGCCTCGGCCGCGCAGTCTCGACCCTGACGATCTGGCTGTATGCCGCAATCATTCTGGTGCCGATGGTCTGGGTGATGACCAATGCGTTCAAGTACAAGATCGATATCATCACCGGCACGGTCTTTGCGCCGATCACCTGGTCCAATTTCGAGGCCTTGCTGTTCTCGCGCCAGTCCAACTTTGCGTCTGCGCTCGCCAACAGTGCAATCGTGTCGGGCACCGCGACAATCGTCATCATCATCATGGCCACCATGGCCGCCTTTACCATGACGGTGATGCGCGTGCCCAACTGGGTGCGCTGGTCGATCCTGGGTTGGGCGTTGCTGTTCAACATGTTGCCGACGCTTACCTTTGTCGGGTCGTGGTACCTGATGTTCGCAAGCGCCGACCTGACCGGCACCTATTTCGCGCTGATCACGACCCAGATCGTCAATCTGTTGCCCATTGCGCTGTTCCTGATGATGAGCTTCATGGCCAGCTTGCCGCCGGAACTTATCCAAGCGGCAAGAATGGATGGCTGCGCCTATGATCAGGTGTTCTGGAAGATCGCCTTCCCGTTGGTACGCGGCGGCATGATTGCCACCACCGC
Organism: Pseudooceanicola pacificus; assembly: GCF_009789075.1. Classification (GTDB taxonomy): domain Bacteria; phylum Pseudomonadota; class Alphaproteobacteria; order Rhodobacterales; family Rhodobacteraceae; genus Pseudooceanicola; species Pseudooceanicola pacificus. The sequence goes on along the minus strand of NZ_WNXQ01000004.1, from coordinate 2,508 downwards.
GCTGGTGTTCATATTCTCGTGGAGCGATTTCGCAATTGCGCTGACATTGTCCAACAGCGACACCATGACCGCGCCGGTGGCGATCTCGACCTACGCGCAGGAATTCGAGATCCGATATGGTGAAATGGCGGCGGCAACGCTTCTGACCATTGTGCCTGCGATCACGCTGATATTGGTCGGCCAGAAATTCATTGTGCGCGGCCTGCTGGCTGGCGCCGTCAAATGACCGCAGAATTCTGAACAAGGAAACCTCCAATGGCCCAGGTCACACTTCGGGACGTCAGGAAAAGCTACGGCAAAACCGAGGTCATCCCGCCACTGAACCTCGAAATCCAGTCGGGCGAGTTGATCGCGCTGGTCGGACCGTCCGGCAGTGGCAAATCAACGCTGCTGCGGGTGATCGCGGGCCTGGGCGACATCAATGGCGGCACGATCACGGTCGACGGAACCGATGTCACCGAAAACGACCCCGGTGAACGCGACATGGCGATGGTGTTCCAGTCCTACGCGCTTTACCCCCACATGACGGTGGCCGAAAACATGTCGTTCGCATTGCGAATGGCCAAGGTCGATGCGGCCGAGATTGCCCGGCGGGTCGCAGAGGCAGTGCGCATCCTTGCGCTGGAGGGCCTGGAGGATCGTAAGCCCGGCCAGCTGTCCGGCGGGCAGCGCCAGCGCGTGGCCATGGGCCGGGCCATCGTGCGCCAACCTGCCGTGTTCCTGTTCGACGAACCCCTGTCCAACCTCGACGCGAAACTGCGCGCAAAGACCAGGCTGGAATTGCGCCAGTTGCACGACAGGCTGGGCGCGACGTCGATCTTCGTCACACATGACCAGATCGAGGCCATGACCATGGCCGACCGGATCGTCCTGCTTGACCACGGCCGGATTCAGCAGATCGGCACACCGCAGGATATCTATCATCGCCCGCTGAACCGCTTCGTGGCAGGTTTCATCGGATCGCCCGAAATCAACATGCTGACCCAGCCCCCGGCCCTTGCGGGCGACGCCTTCGCCGCGGGTCAGCTTGCCCTTCCGGCAGGCGCGGCCCGGCCGAAGCTGCGCGAGGCGATCCAGGCCGGGCGGAGCGTGGAAATCGGCGTGCGCCCAGAGCATTTCAGCGTCTCTGAAACCCCGTTCGACGGTGCCGTGCCGGTCGATATCGTTGCCGTCGAATTTACCGGGCAGGATGCGTTCGTCACGGGCGGCAGCGAAATCGGGCAATTGACGATCCGTATCGACCTGCGCAGCGATCCGGGCCTGTCGGATCGGCTGTCCAAGGGTGGAAATCTTCACGCGGCGGTCATGGCCGACCATTGGCACGCCTTCGATTCCGAAAGTGGCGACTGCCTGAGCAATGTCTGAGGCCCGCGATCCGGCCGTGCGGCGGCCGGCGGGCGACCTGCCGGGCCGTCACACCGAAGTGCTGGACCTGTCCAACCGCACGGGACTCCGGGTCGAACTGGTGCCGGAACGCTGTCTGGACCTGGGGCAGGTCACGCTGCACGGGGTTCCATTCGGCTGGATCGGGACAAACGGCATAGGTCCCGCCGGTGCCGGAGAGATGGAAACCGCCCTTGGCGGGCTGTTGTGCACCTGCGGGTTCGACCATATCCGCCAGCCCTGGTCCGGCCCTGACGGGCGTGCCTATCCGCTGCATGGAAACATGGCCCTTCGCCCGGCCAAATCGGTGACGCTGGAAACCGGCACCGGCCTGGACGGCGCGCCGGCGCTGATCGGTACGGCCGAAGTGCTGGACAGGAGCGACGAACGGGCGGTCTATCGCCTTGAACGGCGTATCGAGATGCCATTGCATGCGAACCGGCTGCGGTTGCGCGACCGCGTCACGCTGACGTCTGAGGGCAGGGCGGCCGCGATATTCGCGCTCTACCACATCAATCTTGGCTCAACCTTTGTCGGGCCGGGGCTGACGGTCACCCAAGGTGAGCGCCGCCGCGACGACATCGGCGCGCTGCCCGGCGCGACCTTTGTCGAACCTCTCCCGGGCGAGAGCGCCACGATTTCCCTTTGCCGCGCTGCGGCGGGACAGACGGCGCGCCTGACGTTGACCCAGAGCCGCGATCAGTTGCCCTTTATCCAGTTTCATCGCAATCCGGTGCTCAGACCTGACCTGTTCTGCATCGAACCTGTCAGTCACGACCGGCTTCCGCGGGAGACGCTGCTGGCCGGACTGATGCCTTGGAGCGGGCAGATCCAACGCGATTTTTCTCTGGATATCGAGTTTTCCGTCACTCCGGATGATGCCGAATGAGCACCGCTGACCACCTGCCGACCGATCCGAGCGAACCATGTCCTGTCCGTTCTTAACAGCCTGTTACGTTTCAAAAGTCGCAGTCGAGTGTGGCGCGCACCCGGGTGGCTGCCGCTGTTGCAACCAAGTAGAAATGTCACCCGGTCTGCAAAGTAGAAATGTCCCACCTGGGCACAGAGGGGAGCAAAGCCTGACAGGGCGGAGACCTCAGATATCGCAGCCCTGGCCGGCTTTGC
>NZ_WNXQ01000003.1 GCF_009789075.1 Pseudooceanicola pacificus | reverse complement strand
CGCACCGGCAGCTCCGGCGCAAGCTGCGCCACGCGGCCAAGGCCGGCGTCACCATCCGGCGCACCGACACGCCGCCCCTGCCCGCCCTCGCCGCCATCGACGCGGCCTGGCAGGCGGCACATGGCAGCGCGCGCGGGCTGACCGTGGGCACCTGGGCGCCCGATCACGTAGCGCGGCAGCGGCTCTACCTGGCCGAGGTGGCGGGCCGACCGGTCGCCTTCGTCACCTTCCACGAAGGCCCGCACGAGCTGTGCCTTGACCTGATGCGCCACCTGCCCGGCCTGCCGGACGGCACGATGCATGCCCTTGTCGTCACCGCCCTGGCCGACGCCCGCGCCGAGGGGATCGCGCGCCTGTCCCTCGCCGCCATGCCCGCCCTGCCTGCGCGCGAGGACAGGCTGACCGCCGCGATCCGGCGCCAGGCGGCCCTGCGGGGCGGCGGCGCGGGCCTGCCCCGGTTCAAGACCAGCTTTGCCCCGCGCCGCGCGCCGCTTTATGCCGCCGCGCCCAACCGTGCGGCCCTTGCCCTGGGCCTGGCCGACATGGCCCGGGCGGTGCATATGCGCCAGAGGATGAGCCTGGCTCAGGATGATCATGAGGAGCGTGCCATTGCACTGGAACGGCGGACATGACATCACCACATGGTCTAGACACCACCCGAAGGATATCCAGATGACCGATGCCCTGACCAGGCTGCTTGCCGACCGCGACTGGCTGATGGCCGATGGCGCCACCGGCACGAACCTGTTCAACATGGGCCTCGGCGCGGGCGACCCGCCCGAGCTGTGGAACGTGGACGAGCCCGACAAGATCCGCACGCTCTATTCCTATGCGGTCAATGCGGGCAGCGACCTGTTCCTGACGAACTCCTTCGGCGGCAATGCCTCGCGGCTGAAACTGCACGATGCCCAGCACCGCGTGCGCGAGCTGAACCGCGTCGCCGCCGAGCTGGGGCGCGAGGTCGCCGACGCCTCGGGGCGGACCGTGATCGTGGCCGGCTCTGTCGGGCCGACAGGCGACATCATGGTGCCGATGGGCTCGCTGACCCATGAAAGCGCCGTCGAGATGTTCCACGAACAGGCCGAGGGCCTGAAGGAAGGCGGCGCGGATGTCCTGTGGCTCGAAACGATTTCGGCCCCCGAGGAATATCGCGCGGCGGCCGAAGCCTTTGCCCTGGCCGGGATGCCCTGGTGCGGCACGATGAGCTTTGACACCGCCGGGCGCACAATGATGGGCATGACCTCGGCCGATATGGTCAAGATGGTCGAAAAGCTGCCCAACCCGCCGATCGCCTATGGCGCCAACTGCGGCGTCGGCGCCTCGGACCTGCTGCGCACGGTGCTGGGCTTTGCCGCCCAGGGCACCGAGCGGCCGATCATCTCGAAGGGCAACGCTGGGATCCCGAAATATGTCGAGGGGCATATCCACTATGACGGCACGCCCGAGCTGATGGGCGAATATGCCGTCCTGGCAAGGGATTGCGGCGCGACCTTCATCGGCGGCTGCTGTGGCACCATGCCCGAACACCTGGAAAAGATGCACGAGGCGCTGTCCACCCGGCCCCGCGGCCCCCGCCCCACGCTGGACGAGATCGCCGAGAAACTCGGCGGCTTTTCCTCGGCCACCGATGGCACCGGGGACGAGGAGCCGGCGCGCCGGCGCACCCGCCGCCGGGGCTGAGGCCCGGACAGGTTCGACATGCCGGATGGCGCCGTCCCCGGGACAGCGCCATCACAGACGCCGAGACGCCGAGACGCCGAAGATTGTCACATTATTTTAACGACTATCTGGCATCGGCTGGCGTATGATGACGCCCATGACTGGTTCAGACGGATATCGCGCACTCCGCCGCAAGGCGGATATGCTGCGTGTCCGGATCAAGAACAGGATGCAGCGCAGGACGCGCTGCTATCCCCACGACCTCGGCCTGCTGGCAATCATGAAGAACGAGGCGATGAACCTCGACGAATGGATCCGGCACCACCTGTGGCAGGGGGTCGACCGCATCTACCTGATCGACAATGGCAGCACCGACGACACCGCCCAGGTGCTGGCGCCCTGGCTGGCCTCGGGCCGGGTCTCCTGCATCTCCTGCCCCGAACCGCATGGCCAATGGCACCATTACCGCAAGGCGATCCGCAATTTCTCCATCCGCGCGCAATGCCGCTGGCTGATGCTGGCCGATCTCGATGAATTCTGGTTTCGACCCGATGGCGGCACCCTGCCCGACCTGCTGGCCGATTTCGACAAGTTCGATCTGATCTACACCAACTGGTCGATCTTTGGCAGCTCCGGCCTGAGGGGGCATCCAGACAGCATCCGCCGGTCGCTGACCCTGCGCCGGCCGGGTCTGGGCCCGCATGACAGCACCAAGTGGATCCTGCGCACCAGCAGCCTGCACCGCACCTCGCAGATCGGCATCCACAAGGTGCGCGGCATCAACTCGCGCCGCACGGTGTCGGACAACGAACGCCTGCGCATCAATCACTACATAATCCAGAGCGAGGACTACTTTCGCCGGGTCAAGATGACCCGGGGCAGCGCCGCCCTCGCCTCGCGCGATTCCCTGCGCGACATGGAATATTTCCGCGGCATCGACGTGCTGTGCACCGAGGAAGACCGCCTGCTGGCCGACATGCTGGCCCGGCAGGACCCGATCCGCCTGTCCGACAGGCTCAGAGATCGAGCGCCATCTGACCACCCGGTGCCGGCGGTCTGAACAGGTCGCAGCGCAGCTTCGGCTGCGGCCGGTCCAACCCCAGACGTTTCGCGGCGACTTCGAACCGGCGCCCGATGATGCGGGCATAGGGCCCTTCCCCCCGCATCCGGTGCCCCCAACGCGCATCGTACTCCTGCCCGCCATGCATCTCGCGGACCCGGGCCATGATCCGGGCGGCGCGGTCGGGCACGTGCTCTGCCAGCCAGTCGCGAAACAGGGGCGAGACCTCCAGCGGCAGGCGCAGCATGATCCAGCTCGCCGCCCCGGCCCCGGCCCCGGCCGCCGCCTCCAGCATCGCCTCCAGCTCATGATCCGTCAGCGCCGGGATCAGCGGAGACGTCATGACCCTGACCGGCACCCCCGCATCGGCCAGCGCCCGGATCACCTGCAGCCGTTTGGCCGGCGCGGGGGCGCGCGGCTCCATCTTGCGCGACAGGGCCGGGTCCAGCGTGGTCAGCGAGATGCCAACCCGCACCAGCCCCTGCGCCGCCATGTCCGACAGGATATCCAGGTCGCGCAGCACCAGCGTGCCCTTGGTCACGATGGCCACCGGGTGGCGCGCCTCGCGCAGCACCTCCAGGCAAGCCCGGGTCACGCCCCAGGTCTTTTCCACAGGCTGGTAGGGGTCGGTATTGGTGCCGATGGCGATCGGCGCCACGGTATAGGATTTCGCCCGCAGCTCGCGCCCCAGCACCTCGGGCGCCTCGGGACGGGCGACCAGCTTGGTTTCGAAATCCAGCCCGGCAGAGAGGCCCAGCCAGGCATGGGTTGGCCGGGCAAAGCAGTAGATGCAGCCGTGTTCGCAGCCGCGATAGGGGTTGATCGACCGGTCGAAGGGCAGATCGGGCGAGCGGTTGTAGGTGATGAACTTGCGCGGCACCTCGGCGCTGACCTCGGTGCGCAGCACGGGCAGGTCCTCCTCGATCTCCCAGCCGTCGGCTTCGCGCACCCGCTCGGTCCGCTCGAACCGGCCGGCGCGGTTGCTGGCGGCCGCGCGGCCCCGGCGCTGGTCGCGCGCGACCGCGAAATCCGACAGCCCGCCGGCCTCGCCGGGGGGCGGGGAAACTGGCGTGTCGAAAGGCGGAATCCGGTGCGGCATGGGCAAGATTTGGAACAAATAAAGAACAAATGCAATAAGCCTCACAATCTGCATGAGGATTTTGGGGCACCCTTCGCGCAAGAAACCGGCTATAGGTCGGAAGACACGCGCCCGATGTCGCAATTTGCCGAGTCCCGACTCGGCAAAAGCCTGAAGGGTGGAAGAAGATCGACCGGACACAACGCTCCGTCAGCCAAGGAAACGCGCCCCATGTCGGAAGAAGACGACGACATCATCCTCTCGGAACTCGATGACGACGAACTCGTCCAGCAGATGTTCGATGACCTTTACGACGGTCTCAAGGAAGAGATCGAAGAAGGCGTCAACATCCTGCTGGAACGCGGATGGTCGCCCTACGACATCCTGACCAAGGCGCTTGTCGGCGGCATGACCATCGTCGGCAACGACTTCCGCGACGGCATCCTCTTCGTCCCCGAGGTGCTGCTGGCCGCCAATGCGATGAAGGGCGGCATGGCCATCCTGAAACCGCTGCTGGTGGAAACCGGCGCCCCCCGCGTGGGCCGCATGGTGATCGGCACGGTCAAGGGCGACATCCACGACATCGGCAAGAACCTCGTCGCGATGATGATGGAAGGCGCCGGGTTCGAGGTCACCGACCTGGGCATCAACAACTCGGTCGAGAAATACGTCGAGGCGCTGAAAACCGAACAGCCCGACATCCTGGGCATGTCCGCCCTGCTGACCACCACCATGCCCTACATGAAGGTGGTGATCGACACGATGAAGGAAATGGGCATCCGCGACGATTACATCGTGCTGGTCGGCGGCGCCCCCCTGAACGAGGAATTCGGCAAGGCCATCGGCGCCGACGCCTATTGCCGCGACGCCGCCGTGGCGGTCGAGACGGCCAAGAAGTTCGTCGCGCGCAAGCACAACCAGGGCGTCACCGGCTGATGCCCCGGCACGGGCGGGCCATCGGTCCCGCCCGGCCTTGACCCGGCGCCCGCGCCTTGCCATCTGCCTGACATGACCGCGCCCGCACAGATCCCCGCCCTGCCCGACGACGGCACCCTGACAGAGGCCGGCCTGCCCGCCTCCGGCACCGGCCGGCTGCTGCTGCTGGCCTGCGGGGCGCTCGCGCGCGAGATCCTCGACCTGATCCGCCTGAACGGCTGGAGCCATGTCGACCTGCACTGCCTGCCCGCCAAGCTGCACAACCGCCCCGACCGTATCGCCGACGCGGTGGAACGCGCGGTGACCGAGCGGCGCGCCGGCTATGACGAGGTCTTCGTGGTCTATGCCGATTGCGGCACCGGCGGCATCCTGCAGGCCACCTGCGAACGGCTGGGCGTCGCCATGATGCAGGGCCCGCATTGCTACAGCTTCTTCGAGGGCAATGCCGTCTTCGCCGGGCGCGACGAGATCACCGCCTTCTACCTGACCGATTTCCTGACCCGCCAGTTCGATGCCTGCGTCTGGCGCCCGCTCGGCCTCGACCGGCACCCGGAACTGCGCGACATGTATTTCGGCCATTACGACCGGCTGGTCTACCAGGCCCAGACCGACGACCCGCTCCTGACTGCCCGCGCCGAGGAGGCCGCCGCCCGCCTCGGGCTCGCCTTCGAACGCCGGTTCACCGGCTATGGCGACCTTGCCCGCGAGCTGGAGGCGCGCGCCGCCCCGTGATCGAACCCGACCTGCAAGCCGACTGCGCCAGCTGCGCCGCCCTGTGCTGCGTGGCCTTCTACTTCGACAAGGGCGACGAGTTCGCCATCGACAAGCCCGCCGCCACGCCCTGCCCCAAGCTCGACCGTCACAGCTGCACGATCCATGACCGGCTGGAGGACGAGGGCTTTGCCGGCTGCCGCCGCTACGACTGCCACGGCGCGGGCCAGCGCGTGGTTCAGGATCTCTTCGGCGGCCGCAGCTGGCAGGACGACCCGAAGCTGATGCGCCCGATGATCGACGCCTTCGCCGCGATGCGCGCCCTGCACGACCGCCGCGTCCTGCTCGCCGCCGCCGCCCGCCTGCCGCTTTCCCCCGGGGACGAGGCGCAGCGCGCCCGCCTGGCTCACGACCTCTCCCCCCGGGGCTTCGACACCGAAGGCCTCGCCGCCTTCCCCGCATCGCCGCAGGCCGCCGCCATCGACGCCTTCATCGCCGGCCTGCGCCGCTACATCCCCGCCCCCGGTCACTGATCGCGCAGACCGCCACGGCCCGCACCGGGCGCGCCCCGCCTGCTTCCTCTGGCCGGAAATATCCTCGGGGGGTGAATTGCGCCGCAGGCGCAAGAGGGGGGCAGACAGCCCCCCTTCCCCGGCCGTGGCGCCCCGCGCCCGGCCAGCCCCGTCACAGGGCGATCACGCCGCCGCCGCCACGCCGCGCACCCGTTCGATCATCGCCCGCAGCCCGTTGGAGCGCTGCGCCGAAAGATGCTCCTGCAGCCCCAGCCGGGCCAGCTCTGCGCCCGCATCGACACGGGCGACCTCGCCCACCGGCAGGCCGTTGTAGAGCGCGCGCAGCACCGCGATCAGCCCGCGCACGATCATCGCATCGCTGTCCCCGTCGAAACGGAACCGTCCGCCCTCGATCACCGGATGCAGCCAGACCTGGCTGGCGCAGCCGTCGACCTTGGTCGCGGGCACCTTCAGCGCATCGTCCAGCGGGTCCATGCCCCTGCCCAGTTCGATCACGTGGCGATAGCGGTCTTCCCAGTCCTCCAGGAACTCGAAATCCGCCACGATGTCCTCGAATGCGTCCTGTGCCATGCCGGGCCCTCCTGTACCGGACTTCACCTAGGCAAGGCGGGGCCAAAGGTCCAGCCCCGCCCGCTTGCACCTTTTCAAGTCAGGGCCGATGCGATAACCGGATGGGACAACAGACCGAAGGCCAGACCATGCGCAAGACCCTCGCCCTGACGCTGATCGCGACCCTCGTGGTGGGGGGCTGCGGAACGCGGCTGAACCCGTTCAACTGGTTCGGCCGGGCGCAATCCGCGCCGGTGACCGCCAGCGGCGAAACCAACCCGCTGATCCCGGAACGGGCGGGCCAGTCGATGATGCGCCGCAACGCGCCCTATACCGGCCAGCCCGTCGACACGATCACCGGCCTGACGATCGAGCGGCTGCCCGGCGGCGCCATCATCCGGGTCGAGGGCGTCTCGGCCATTCAGGGCGCCTACAAGGTGCGCCTGATCCCCGATGTCGAGGCAAGCGGCAAGGATGTGGTCACCGATGGCGTGCTGTCCTACACGCTGATGGCCCAGCTGCCCGAACGCGCCGCGGTCGGCACCGAGGCCTCGCGCCGGATCACCGCCGCCCGGTTCGTGAACGATCAGACGCTGGCACAGGTCCGCACGGTCCGCGTCTCGGGCGCCCGCAACAGCATGACCACCCGGCGCTGAGCCGCACCTTGCCCGCCGGACTGCGCAGTCCGGTCTGAACCGGTCCGCAAAACGGTCCGGCTGCACTGGTCCGGCTGTACTGGCCCGACAGAACCGGCCCGGCTGAACCGGCCCGGCAGCGGGCCGCAGGTATCAGAGTTCGATGACCTCGACCTGGGCGCCCCTGGCGGCCAGGCCGATCTTGCCCTCGCAGAGCCTGAGCGCATCGCGCCCGAAGACGTCCAGCCGCCAGCCCGACAGGGCCGGCAGGTCGCGCATGCCCGCCGCGATCGCGTCGAGATCAGAGGTCGGGGCGATCAGGCGCGAGGCCACGCCCGCCGCCTCGCTCTTGGCCTTGAGCAGCACGCGCAGCAGATCGGCCAGGGCCGGGTTCACCTGCATCTTCTCGCGGCTGGTGTCGACCTTGGGCAGATCTTCGGTGGGGCACTCCACGCCGGTCTTCACCGCCGACAGGATCCCCTCGGCGATGTCGCCCTTGCGCGCCTCGCGCAGCAGCAGGCGCGAGCGGCCCAGATCGTTCATCGACTGCGGCTTGGTCGAGGCAAGCTCGACCAGCGCGTCGTCCTTGAACACCCGGCTGCGCGGCACGTTGCGCTCTTGCGCATAGGCCTCGCGGAACCGGGCCAGTTCGCGCAGCACCGCAAGGAAGCGGCCCGACGAGGTGCGCGTGCGCACCCGTTGCCAGGCATCCTCGGGGCGCACGATATAGGTTTCGGGATTGGTGAGGATGCGCATCTCCTCAGCCACCCATTTCTCGCGGTCCGCCTTCTTCAGCTCGCGCGAGAGATATTCGTAGATCACCCGCAGATGGGTCACATCGGCGATGGCATAGGTCTTTTGCGCATCGGTCAGCGGGCGGCGCGACCAGTCGGTGAAGCGCGAGGATTTGTCGAGCTGGTGGCGCGCGATCTTCTTGACCAGCGTCTCGTATCCCACCTGCTCGCCAAAGCCGCAGACCATCGCGGCAACCTGGGTGTCGAACAGCGGTTCGGGGATCAGCCCGGCATCGACCTGAAAGATTTCCAGATCCTGGCGCGCCGCGTGAAAGACCTTGACCACCGAGGTGTCGCGAAACAGCGTGTAGAGCGGTTCCAGCGATATGCCTTCGGCCAGCGGATCGACCAGCACGGCAGAGCTGTCGTCATCCCCCGGCATCGCCAGCTGCACAAGGCAGAGCTGCGAGTAATAGGTCCGTTCCCTCAGGAATTCGGTATCCACCGTGACATAATCGAATTCGGCGGCCTTGGAACAGAACTCGGCCAGGGCTTCGGTGGTGGTTATGGTCTGCATGCGCGCCGTTTTTCGGATCATTTATTGGGACACGGGGTGGACGGGGGTATAGTTCAATCCCCGCAGAATGCAAAGCTGCCCTAGGGGAAGTTTTTAGGGCAGATGCAGTGGCGCGCGATTTCCGCGCGCAAAACGCTCCAGCACCGCCGGATAAAGTTCGTGTTCGCGCGCCAGCACACGCGCGGCGAGCACGTCGGGCGTGTCGCCCGCCAGCACGGGCACGCGGGCCTGTCCCAGGATCGGGCCCTCGTCCAGCTCCGGGGTGACCTCGTGCACGGTGCAGCCTGCCTCGGTCTCGCCGGCTTCGATGGCGCGGGCATGGGTGTGCAGGCCGCGGTACTTGGGCAGCAGCGAGGGGTGGATGTTCAGCATGCGCCCCTGCCAGCGCGAGACGAAGCCCGCCGTCAGCACCCGCATGAACCCGGCCAGGCAGACGATGTCCGGCGCGGCCTCGGCCAGCGGCCCGTTCAGCGCCTCTTCGAAGGCCGGGCGGTCGCCGCGAAAGGGCTTGTGATCCACCGCCGCCACCGGCACGCCCAGGGCGCGGGCCCGGTCCAGCCCGCCCGCGGCGGGGTCGTTCGACATCACCAGCACCGGGCGGGCGGGATGATCGCCGGTCATGCTCTCGACCAGCTTGACCATGTTCGACCCGCCGCCGGACAGCAGGATCGCGACCCGCAGGCTCATGCCGGGGTGCCGGTGTAGCGCACGCCCGATCCGGCGGTCACATGGCCCAGGCGATAGACCGTCTCGCCCCCGGCCTGCAGCACCTCGGCCAGCGCATCGGCGCGGGCCGGGTCGACCACGGCGACCATGCCGATGCCGCAGTTGAAGGTCTTGAGGAAATCCGACAGGTCGGTTCCCCCGGTGCGCTGCATCCAGCGGAAGACCGGGGGCAGCGACCAGGCGCCCAGGTCGATCTCGGCGCCAAAGCCCTCGATCACGCGGGGCAGGTTCTCGGTCAGCCCGCCGCCGGTGATATGGGCCAGCGCATGCACGCCCCCCGCCCGCACCGCCGCCAGGGCCGAGGTGACGTAAAGCCGGGTGGGCGTCAGCAGCGCCTCGCCCAGCGTGCCCTCGCCCCAGGGGCAGGCCGCGTCCCAGCCCAGGCCCGAGACCTCGACCAGCCGGCGGACCAGCGAATAGCCGTTGGAATGCACCCCGTCGCTGGCCAGGCCCAGAAGCACGTCGCCCTCGGCCACACCGGCGGGCAATTCGCTGCCGCGCTCCATCGCGCCGACGGCAAAGCCCGCCAGGTCGAAATCGCCCGCCGGATACATGCCCGGCATCTCGGCCGTCTCGCCGCCGATCAGGGCGCAGCCGGACCGCGCGCAGCCCTCGGCGATGCCTTCGATCACCCGCGCCGCGCTGTCGACCGACAGCTTGCCGGTGGCGAAATAGTCGAGAAAGAACAGCGGCTCGGCCCCCTGGCACACCAGGTCGTTCACGCACATGGCGACAAGGTCGATGCCCACGCCGTCCACCAGCCCGGTGTCGATGGCGATGCGCAGCTTGGTGCCCACCCCATCGGTGGCCGCGACCAGCACCGGGTCGCTGTAGCCTGCCGCCTTCAGGTCGAAGAGCGCGCCAAACCCGCCCAGGCCCGACATGGTGCCGGGGCGCGCGGTGCGTTTCGCCGCCGGCTTGATCCGGTCGACAAGCGCATTGCCCGCGTCGATATCGACGCCCGCATCCGCATAGGTGATCCCGTTCTTGCCGCTGGTGCCGTCTGTCCCGCTCATCGCCCGCCTCCGGTGGTATCGCGCCTCCGATAGTGCAGGACGCGTCCGGAGTCCACGCCCTGCCCGGGCCCGCGCGCCGATCAGCCCTCGTGCACCAGCCTGTAGCCCCGGGTCATGCGCTCCACCCGGGCAAAACCCGGAAACCGGACATGAGGCCCGGTGATCATCAGCCGGTCGCTCGCGGCCCGGTCGAACAGCGCCTTGCGGGTCTCGCGCGCCTGGTCCTGGTCGATGTCGAACAGCACGCTCCAGTCCGGTTCGGCCAGCTGGAAGGTCTCGGAATGGATGATGTCACCCCAGATCAGCAGCTGCTCGCCTCCGTCCTCGATCAGGATGCCGCTGTGACCCGGCGTGTGGCCCGGCAGCGGGATCATGGTGACGCCCGGCGCCAGAGGCGTCTCGCCCTGCGCGTCGCGGCGGCGCTCTGCATAGGGCGCCAGAATCCGGCGCGAGACGTCGATGCTGCCGCGCGCGCGGGTGTTGGCGCGGGCATAGACCTCGTCGGAATGGAAATGCGCCCAGTCCCCGGCGCCCGAGACCAGTTCCGCATTGGGGAACCGCGCGGCCCCGTCCGGCCCCGTCAGCTGCCCGACATGGTCGATATGCAGATGGGTCATCGCCAGCGTGTCGACCTCAGCCGCCGCGATCCCTGCGCCCGCGAGGGCCTCGCCGAAATGGCCGGTGGACCCGGAATAGCCGTCCGGGGCACCGGCGTCGACCAGCAGCACCCGCCCGCCGGTGCGGATGGCAAAGGCATTGACCGGCACCGTGACCGAGGTTCCGTCATACTCGTCCCCCGCCTGTTTCGCGGCCGCCACGGCGCGGTCCATGTCATGCAGGGGAAAGAGCCCGTTTGGCGCCGTCATGGCCCCGTCCCGCAGGGCGATGACCTCGATCCCGCCGACCGAGCGTGTGCTGCTGTGTGTCATGACGTGTCCTCCGCTTGAGCGCCTGCGCGGGTGCGCCGTCGCCGTCTCGGCGGCCACAGAACCAGCCCGCGGCCCGGCTGGCAAGCCTCGCGACTTGACCGGCCCGCGGGGCTTGCCTAATCAGGACGCGGCGGGCCTGTAGCTCAACGGTTAGAGCAGAGCGCTCATAACGCTTTGGTTGCGGGTTCAAATCCTGCCGGGCCTACCACTCCCCTGCCCCGTCGGATCGCAGCACCCGTCGCCCAAAGACCGCAGATATGTGCCGTGGCGGCCCGGCCTCAGCTGCCGATCACCAGGTCGGCCTGCAAGCCGCCCAGGGCCTCGCTGCGGCCCAAGCGCAGCACGCCGCCATGCGCGCGGGCGATATCCGCCGCGATCGACAGGCCCAGCCCCACGCCGGTGCCACGGTTCTGGTTGCGCGCGGGTTCCAGCCGGGTAAAGGGGCGCAGAGCCTCGTCGATCCGGTCCTGGGGGATGCCGGGGCCGTCGTCCTCGACCCGGATGCGCAGGCTCTTGCCGGTCAGCAGCACCGACACCTCGGCCCGCGTCCCGTAGCGCCCCGCATTGGCGATCAGGTTGCCAAGCGCCCGCCGGATCGCCACCGGCCGCATCCTGACCTTGCCAGCGCCGAGCATCGGCCCCAGCGTGACATTGGTCCCGCCGCGCACGGCGTCTGCGACCACGGCGCGCACCAGTTCGATGACATTGACCGACTCGACCTCGTCTTCGGCCGCGCCACGGGCAAAGGCCAGGAACTCGTCCAGCATCCGCTGCATGTCGTCGACATCGTGCTCCATCGCGCGGGCCTCGTCATCGTCCAGCATCGACAGGCCCAGCTTCAGCCGGGTCAGCGGGGTGCGCAGGTCGTGACTGACACCCGAGAGCATTAGGGTCCGCTGCTCGATATGCCGTTCGATCCGGTTGCGCATGTCGACAAAGGCATGCCCCGCCGCGCGCACCTCGTTCGCGCCGCCCGGCCAGTAGGATTCGACCCTGCCCCGGCCAAAAGCCTCGGCCGCCGCCGCCAGCCGGGTGATCGGCCGCAGCTGGTTGCGCAGGTAGATATAGGCGATGGCGGTCATCAGGATGCCGAAGAAGACCATGTTCACCAGCAGCTGATGCGGGTTGGACGCCGAAACCCGCCGCCGGTCGAAGGTGATCCTGAGCGGCCCGATGGCGCTGTCCGAGAAAATCTGCACCACGCTGTCGTCCGGCAGCAGCACCGCCCGGGTCTCGGGCCTCAGCTGAAAGATCGTGCGGATCACCACAGCGCCCGACAGGTCGAACCAGCGGCGTTCGTTTTCCGCCGGCACCTCGGCCTCGGTCACCGACTCGACCGCGATGTTCAGCGGCATCGCCAGCGGGCCCAGGGGCGCGCGCCCCGCCGAATCCAGCAGCAGCGCGATCTCGCGGCTGACATTGCGGGTCATCTGCACTGTCACGCCCTCGAAATGGCGCTGGATGAAGACGATCGAGACCACCAGCTGCAGTGTCACCACCGGCAGCACGAGGATCAGCAGCGCCCGGCCATAGAGCGAGCGCGGAACATATCGTTTGAGCCATCCGAACGTCATGGGCTAAGCCTATGGCGCAGCACGGGAGGAAGGAAGACACGATGCAGGCGCCCGACGATTTCAATCCGCCCGTGGGCCGGGCCGAGCAGGTCGCCCCCGGTGTCCGCCGCATCCTCTGCGGCAATCCGTCCGCCTTCACCTACCGGGGCACGAACACCTATCTCGTCGGTTCGGGAGACCTGGCGGTGATCGACCCCGGCCCCGACGACGCCGCGCATCTCGCTGCCATCCTCTCGGCCCCCCGCGCCGGCGAACGCATCACCCAGATCCTCGTCACCCATGCGCATCGCGACCATTCCCCCCTTGCCCGGGCCCTGTCGCGTGAGACGGGCGCCCCGGTCCTGGCCTATGGCGGCGCGCTGGCCGGGCAGTCCGAGGTGATGCGGCGCCTGGCGCAATCGGGCGAGATCGGCGGCGGCGAAGGCGCGGATTCGGACTTCGTTCCCGATGTGAGCCTGCCCGACGGCGCGACCGTATCCGGCGAGGGCTGGCACATGACCGCGATCTGGACGCCGGGACATTTCGGCAACCACATGGTGTTCGACCTGCGCGGCACGGTGTTCTGCGGCGACCTGGTGATGGGCTGGGCGACCTCCATCGTCTCGCCGCCCGACGGAGACCTGACGGATTTCATGGCCTCCTGCGAGCGCCTGCGCGCCCGGGCGCCCCGCCGCCTGCTGCCCGGCCACGGCGCCCCGATCGAGCAGCCGGGCGAGCGCATCGACTGGCTGCTGGCCCATCGCCGCACCCGCGAGGCCGCCATCCTCGAGGCCCTCGCCGCCGGCCCCGCCGCTTCTGCCGACCTGGCCGCGCGCATCTACACCGACATCCCCGCCGCCATGCTGCCCGCCGCCACCCGCAACGTGTTGGCGCATCTGATTGATCTGATGGGGAAAAACCGCGTCGCCCCCGAAGGAGACCTGACCGCGGCAACGGTTT
Organism: Pseudooceanicola pacificus; assembly: GCF_009789075.1. Classification (GTDB taxonomy): domain Bacteria; phylum Pseudomonadota; class Alphaproteobacteria; order Rhodobacterales; family Rhodobacteraceae; genus Pseudooceanicola; species Pseudooceanicola pacificus. The sequence goes on along the minus strand of NZ_WNXQ01000003.1, from coordinate 491,374 downwards.
TCCGCAGGCTGTCCTGACACGAGCGGAAAATCACGAATTGATGTCGGTTTGGCCCTTGCCGGGGCAGAATCCTGTTGCTATACGGCCCCCGGTGTTCCGGCGTAGCTCAGCGGTAGAGCAGTTGACTGTTAATCAATTGGTCGTAGGTTCGATCCCTACCGCCGGAGCCAAAAATCCCTAAGATTAGCAATGCGTTGCTTGCCAAACCGCAAGGTTGGCTCTTGGGAGATTTTGGCACTAATAGGCAAATAGTAGGCAACACTCCCCTGTTCTCTGGAACCCACGCCTGTGCGGCAGTGCAGGCGATGGCTTGCGGGTCGGTCGGTTCACCCTGAAATCCCCGAGTTCTTCAACAGGTCCTCAAGGCGAAACGCCTCGGCAGTTCGCTGTCGCCTGTGAGGAGCATTTGAGATTGGGGCATCCAAGCCTTCAAGAGACGCATCAAGACGCCCAAGGAGAGGCTTGAGTAGTCCCTTTGGGGAGATAGGGCGCTGCATCAATGACCCAGCTTAGCGGCCCTTCCCGAGGGCCTACGATGCCGCTGCCACCCGCCGTCACCCGTACCACGCCGACAGCCATCCCGCGCCCCATGAAAACCGGCAAAAAACCCTACTAAATTTCGGCATGTAGGCACCTCCGTTGCCGGGCCGAAACAAGCCAATCCCAGAATTTATGGATTGTTCGGACAGAAGGTAGGCCTCCTTGACGGCACGAGCCGGTTTCAGGGCAGTCCCATGACGTCGTCGAAGATACTTTTCGTCAACCTGATTGCATCGCATGCTCAAGTTCATCAAGGCGAGCAGCAGCACTGAAGACGCCGCTGCGGACGTTGGCGTTCCCGTCTGCATCCCGATAGATGTCTCGCAATAGGTCGAAAAGCGGATCGGCAGGCTCAAACCCGTCAGGCAGGCCACGAATGCCGCGCACGATCTGCCAGTCGTTGAACCTCTGACGGAGTTCGCCGAACTGGCCAGCCTGCAAAGCTGCCACCACTTCAAGGATCGCTCCGCCGGGTCGTTCGAAGGCGGATCGCTGTCCCTTCAGTCGTTCAAGAGCGTTTTGCTTTGAGACGCGGTAGACCGCATTCGTTGCATCTAACGCCTCAATCGCAGCGTCGATGTCGCCGCCCGCAAGCCGAACAAAGTAGAAGACGGGGAGCCATTGCCTCTGCACCTTTGCGGACAAGCAGATGTATTCGACCGGTTCGCGAACAACTTCATGGCCGAGGTAAGCAAACAAAACGGCGTCGGCGTCGAGTGCTCGCCCTTCGATCCGTTCAACCACCTGTCCGTCTGGGTCTACTGCGTGAACATCGCCGACAAGCCGCAACGCAGGTGCCCCAGCGAGTTCTTCAAACTCCCCTTCGCGAATGAAATCGAGTTGATCGGCCAAGGTGCGGTCGATCACAATACGCTTTGACCCAGCGTCTAACTCGCCTTTTTGGGTATCCACAATCAACGCCCGGTCCGCGCCGATTTCACTTAGGCGGGTTGCACTTGCCAGCAGAGTTTGGGTCGCCGCCCGGTCGCGTTCACGCAGCATCGCGAGCAGATCGCCGAACTTGATCTTTCCGGACTGCCCAGGATACCGAAACAGGATAGACCCGTCTTCCAGCCCTTCTGCATCCTTGCAAACGATCACGGGCGGGGTCGCATACTTTTCGACATGAACAACGCCGACCGGTAGTCCCCCCAGGCTGATGACCTCCTTTGCGAACACCGGCGTCGGGGTCAGAAGGGTCTTCACCTTGTCAGTGATGCGAACAATGTCCGTATCTTGAAAGGACGTGTTCGGCATTCCAACTGCCCGACAGTCGGCATTTTGGACGCCAATGAAAACAAAACCGCCCCGGTTGTTGGCCAGAGCGGCAATCGCACGAACGATTGGCTCCATGCGGCGTGGGTTAAATTCGGCCTTACACTCCTGATCCGAGGTCTCCCCATTCGCGAGAAACCAGCCGCCTTCACGTTGAACGAAGCGGGCAACCGCCTTTTCAGCTAGCGTCGGTTCACGCGCTGCCCCGGCTTCGACAACGACACCCACCTCTGCGGGCGCGAAGCCAGCAAGGAAGACGTCCAAGGCAGCATCCGTCGCCTCTGCGACCTCTGGGCCATAGGTACCCGCATTTATCCCGGTAATCCGTCCAGAGTTCACCGGGCGGTCTTGGCGGTTGAAATAAAACTGGATGTCCCGGTTCCGCATTCCACGGCGCAGCATGGCCTTGATCAGGCCGATTTCTTCATCCGTGATGCTTCTTCGCGGCATAATTGCACATCCTCATAACACGTCATTCGCTGCCCGCTTTCAGATACCCAAGTATCTGCTCAAGCTGTCGAAAAACTTCATCAAAAGTGAAAATTCGAACCCCGTGGGAGTTCTTTCGAAATAGCTGAAATGAGCGTCGTTGGTCTTTGTTTTCGGGCATAGTTCCCGCGATCAGGACACAATCTACGTCGAAGTCTGCCAGAGCGTTCTCGCCCCACCATTCGTTGTCCTTCAAATGCTGAGCGAAGTTACCCACGAAGTGATAGCGCTGATCGAGAACCTGCGTGATCCCACCCGACAGCTCGTCATGCGGCGCAAATACGCGATCTCGATAGGGGCTTGGTTTCAGCAGCGGCGTTGCGGGCTTCTTGATTTCGATCAGCGCAGCATTGCTGCTGATACTGTTTTTGACCAGAAAATCGCTTATCTTCTCACCTTTGCCGTCGATCCTTCGCCCGCCCACATAGGTCTGCCCGTTCACAAAACTGATCGGATAGCCAAAGGCAAAGGACAGCATAAAGGGATCGGCTTCGAAAAACTTCTGCCACTCGGTCTCGCTCTGGTTCTGGCCAAGCCGATGGCGAAATTCATCAACAGCCACCTCCAAGCGCGAAAGCTGCAAATCCGAGACAAGCTTGTCGGTCGCCTCAGGCGCTTGCGTCGCGATGCTGCGCGCCGCCTTGCCAATCTCGGTGACAAGCACCTTCTGCGCCTTTGGGTCGCGATAGTCTGGATCGGCTGCGAAATCTTGAATGAGTTGGCGGATTTCGTTGCGCCCGAGACGGAAGGGCCGCGCATTCTTTCCGGCGCTTTCTGCCAGTGCGTTGAAAACAGTCGTGTCCTTGACCTCGTTCTCGGCTTTCTTGGCCCGGCTGTCGATCCGCTTCACCTCGGCGCAGATTTGGCTAAACCTCTGCCGATCCACCTTGAACTCGCCCCCGATTGCGTCCTTGTCACCGATGTAGATCACCTTTGCATCGGTCAGGTCTCGCAGCGCCCGAATGACGGCGCGAAAACCCTGCTTGATGCCTAGCCCATAATCGAGCGAGATGATGAACTCGCTAGGCTGGCCCTCAATCAGCTCATGGACGGAGTGCTCGTCGGGTGGCGTGGTCGGGTCTTCCCAATCGAAGCTGATGCCGGTCAGCCAGGAATACTTGTTCGTATAACTGCCATCTTGCTCCGGCGCGGTATAGAAGGGATGGATCATGAACCGCGCATTGCGGGCGTCCAGTGTCATGATTACGCAGGGGCTGGCATTGCTCTCATCCAAGGCGAACCCGCGCGATTTCAGCTGTTCATTCGACGGCAGCAGCCAGACGACCCAGACCTGATCGTCACCCGAAACCTGCTCGACCTTGAGCGAGTATTCTCCCCGTGGCCGGGTCAGCGGGTTGCCGAAATCGGGCGTCATGCCTTCGCCTTCCTCCCCCGCTTAGCTTTAGGCGCGGTGGCGCGGGCCTCAACGATGCGGGCTAAGAGGGTTTCGGCGGGCTCGTCATTGGGGTCTTGGGGGACCAGGTCGCCCGCGAAGGCTTTGGCCAGAATGCGTTGATCGAGGTGGCCCAGCAGTTTCAGGGCCTTTGTGGCCTCGGCGGCGAGGCGGTCGATTTTGGCGAAAGCTGCTTTGATCCTTCGGACGATTTCGTGCTGCTCTTCGATTGGCGCGAGCTTGATGTGAAACGCCCTGATCTCGGGGAAGTAGATAGTCGTGTGGGTCGAACCTTCCCCGAACTTCTTGATGTCCTCGCCTTCGGACAGCAGCGCATACATGAGGTATTCAGGCAAAAGCGCGTCGGTGCAGGTCCATGTCGCAAAGTCCTGACTGGTCGCCATGTCCTTGCCCAGGATACAGATGTAGCCAACCGAGGCGGTTCGAGACAGGACAACTGTTCCCGCCGGAAGAAGACGGGCAGACGAATTGGCCAAGCCTTCCTCGTTCGTCTTCTGGAGCGTGTCGTAGATGACCCGCCCGTGGTGTACGTTCGCGTCTGGAATGCTCATCCAGCACACGTCACCATCCCACCAATCCGGGCGCGAACGGCTCGGAGTATGGCCCGTCTCTTGCCGTGCAACGCGCAACAAAGGCACCCAATCCCAACCTTCGGGCAAATCAACGTCGGGCACGTTTACTGAAATGCCACCTCGCCCCGCGATTACTTCGGTAGTCGGTTGGCGCCCACCCCGGCCTTGCTGAAGCGGGGGGACCCGCTTCAACAGGGTTGATACCGCCTCAAGCGCTCTCTCAGCGCGGAACTTGGCGGTCAACTCTCCTGCGAAAGCTGATCTCAGCACGGCCAGCTTGTAGCGTGGGACCAACTTTTCTAGGGCGGTGAGTTGTGTGCGTGCTGTGGAGCTGCGGGCGCTGAGGGTGTCTAGCTTGCGCACAATCCGCCGCTGCTCGGGGAGTGGCGGAAGGGGGATTTCCAGTGCCCCTAGGATTGAAGCGTTTGCCCCCGGTTGTGCAGTTCCCTTTGAAACAGTCGTTATTTGCTCCCAATAGGCAGGCGACTGCATGAAACGGGAAAGAAAGGGCGGATCAATACAGACATTGGCGCGGACGCGAATGAGATAGGATGCGAATACTGTTCGTTCCGGCACTTGTGAAATGAGGTAGCTTTTCCCTGTAGTGGCACCTGTCCTCGCGATGACGATGTCACCCGAAGCGAGATTGAATTTCTCTGGTGGTTCGTCTTGGCAGTACGGGACACTGGCCCAATTGACTGAATAGTCTTGAACATCTGTAATTCGTAGGAACTTCGGACGCCCCTGCTGGGACGTTGCCGAAGTCGTGAAGCCATACGAGATGTCTTTCGAAGCTTCACTTAAGGTAGTTTGAGCCCAGCCTTGCGGCAGCCCCGTCATTCTGCGGCCTCCGCCATCGGCGCAGCGTCCAACTCCTCGGTCAGCCCTTCGATCTCTTCGAGTGCAGTGCGAAGGTGGCCAATGATCGCGGCCGCGATTTCGTCGGGTTCGGTCATCTCGTCTTCGGGGTCGCCGCTTTCATCACGGAGCCATTTCCAATCGAGGTTGTCACCCCGCATCGCGATTTGGCCGCGGGTCAGCTTCCGCCACCGGCTTTCCTCATCTCCCTCTTCGCGTTCCCATCCGCCCTTGGGGTCTGGGCCGAACAGCCGCTCGAAATCCGCAAAGTGCTCAGCGGTCAGCGCGTTGGTCTTGCCGAAAGACGGCATATTGGTGCGGAGGTCATAGAACCAGACGGCGTCGGTCGCCTGAACCTTGTGGTTCGCGGGATAGACCTTGTCGGTCACACGGGTGAAGAACAGCACGTTCGTTTTCACACCTTGGGCATAAAAGATGCCAGTGGGCAGGCGCAGAATGGTGTGCAGATTGCAGTTCACCATCAGGAAGCGGCGCAATTCTTCCGAAGTACCTTCGTGGTAAAGAATTCCGTCTGGGACAACGATTGCACAACGCCCACCCGGTTTCAGCATGCGAACGGCATGTTCGAGGAAGGGCATCGGTCCGACGCGTTCACCTGCCGTTAGGGTGAAGTCGGGTCTGTTGACAGTGCCAGGCATCTTGTTGAACGGCGGGTTTGTCAGGATCAGGTCTGCTTTACCCAGCGTTTCACCCTCTGGCGCGCAGCTGTCTTCACAGCCAACGAGGCTTTCGATGCCGTGGAGTAGCATGTTCATGACGCAAAGGCGGCGTGTGTCCTTTACGAACTCATGGCCCCGGAATGCCAAGCGTCGCTGAAAGTTGCCTTGCTCCTCCGGGCTGTGAAACCGGTCTTGGCCATCGATCAGTTTGAACAGGTCGTCGGTTGCGTCCTTGATGTAGCGGTCGGCTGCGATCAGGAAGCCGCCTGTGCCGGTTGCAGGGTCTTGGATCACCTCACCCGGTTGCGGCTTGATCAGGCGGATAATGCTGTCAATCAGGGCGCGTGGGGTGAAGTACTGACCCGCCTTGGACTTGGTGTCCGACATGACCTTTTGCATAAGGCCTTCGTACATGTCGCCCAAGCCGTCTTCCTTCGCGGTGAACCAGTCGATCTTGTCGATGTTCGTGGTCAGCCTCTTAAGATCAACCGGCTTGCTTATCGCGGTCTGTGCGTCGGTGAAGATGGCAAGGACCATTGGGTTCTGGACGATCTTCGGATCACCGAGGTCAAGCAGCAGCTTGCGATAGTAGCGCAGTTGGTCGCCCCCTTCGGCCTTGGACAGGTCGCTCCAGCTATAGGCGGGCGGTATCAGCGCAGTCTGGCCAGTTTCCTCCAGCATCTTGAGAAACAGCAGGTAGGTGAGTTCGTTGACATAGTGCAGGATCGAGACGCCGCCGCCTTGCAGCGTCTTGGCCTCTCGCCAGAGTTTGGCAACGATCTCAGCGGTATTCGGGTTCATGCGCTCACTTTCCAGAGTTCTTCGTTGAAGTCGTGCAGGATGGTCTCCAGCTGACCATTAAACACCTTGTTCAGCCGATTGAAGCCGCCATGGGCCGCGAAGTTGCCATGGTCGATGCTGTCACGGTCAAGCACGATCTCCTTGGTGATCTGTTCCGCGATCCGGCGCAGCCATTGCTTCTGTGGATCGGTCCATTTAGCCTTGGCGAGGATAGCTTTGGTGGCCTGCTGGACGCGGGTTTCAAAGGGGATCAACGGATCGCCAAGCGCCGCCTGACGGACAAAGCCGATGATGGAGGCGGCGATGTCCTCGTTCGAGGCGTCGTTCCACGCGCGGCGCAGGCTGGTTTCCGAAAAGCCCATCTTGTCGAGTTCGAGCCGCAAAGACCGCAGTTCGGCCCGCGTCAGATCGCGTGGGCGTTGCACGACGACTGTCAGCGCGGCGATCTGGTTTTGGTTGTTCTTTACGAAGGACCGGAAGGTGTCGAGGAAGTCTTCGGGCTTTTCATATTGGCCATAGCCCGTGGTGACGGCGTGCATGCTGTCTTCGTGGTGCGAGATCGGGATCAGGTTCGGCCCCGAGCCGTCCGGCTTCCAGTCGAGGATCTTGCCAAGGCCCGCGTATTTCTTTGCATGGGCGGCGGCGTCGCTCGGTGATCCTTGGCGCAGCCGGTCACGGAGTTGTTCGACCGTTTCGCCGGTCAGGTCTTCGACCATCTGGGCGACTTTGCTGGGCAGTTTGCGCAGCTTACGGTGCAGTTTGGCCAGAACCTGATCGCGGACGAGTTCGCGCTGGTCTTCCTCGGTCACGGTGGCCAGTTCATCGAAAAGCTGTTCGAAGGTCAGCTTCGGATTGCTGGCAACCGGCTTCATCTGGGTGAGGTCTTGAAGGGTGGCGTAGAGGTCCACCGCGTCGAAGATGCGGAAGACCTCCTTGCCGATGTCATCGCAGCGGCGGGTGGCCCGGCCCAGCATCTGTTCATAGAGAATGCGGCTATTCACGCGGCGGATGAATACGAGGTTGGTGATCTTCGGCACGTCGATGCCGGTGGTTAGCAGGTCCACCGTCACCGCGATCTGCGGAAAGGCATCATTACGGAAGGACCGGATCAGGGTGCCGACCTTGTCCACGCTGCCGGTGATCTTGCGGATGGCGGCATCTTCAATCGAGCCATATTGCGCGGCGAAAGCCTTTTTCAGTTCGTTCACGACGATGTCGGCATGCGCATCCGTCGCGGCAAAAACGAGGGTCTTCCCTTCAAGGCTGGGGTCGATGTGCTTGGCCAATTCCTCCGCGATGACCTGATTGAAGGGTTGGGTGATGACCTTGCGGTTGAAAGCTTCGACCCGAAAGCTCAGTTCATCTGGAGCCGTGGCGTTTTGCACCTCGCCCGTTTGGCTATCCAGAAGCTCAACGTCTTCACCCGCCTCAAATGAGATACCGGCCTTGGCAAGCGCAGTCTGGAAGCGGATCGGGGGTTCGTGGTCGATCAGCCAACCGTCAACCACAGCCTCGCGGTAGGTGTAGGTATAGATGGGGTCGCCGAAAATCTGGGCAGTGTGCAGTGCGGGTGTGGCTGTCAGCCCGATTTTCACCGCGTCGAAGTGCTCCAGAACACGGCGATATTTTGAGACGTAATCCTCCTGCCCCCGGAAGCTCAGCTCAGCGTCCGACATCTCGCGGTCCAGCAAATAGCCACGGTGACATTCGTCGATCACCATCAAGTCATACTGACCGATGGGCGGGACATCTGAAGGTTCAGCGTTGTAGAGCACCCGCTTCACAAGCCCTTGGATCGTGCAGATGTGAACGCGGGTCTCAGGGTCTGGCTTGATGTCCTCAAGCCCTTTAATGCCGAACAACTGGCCAAAGGTTTTTGGCCCTTCGATGGCTGTGCTCATGAATTCGTCGGTGGTTTGTGTCCCCAGGGCGGAACGGTCAACCACGAAGCAAATGCGCCGGAAACGCTTGGTGGCGAGTAGGCGATACAGCATCGCGATGGCCAGCTTGGTCTTGCCCGTTCCTGTGGCCATCGCCACAAGCATTTCGCGCTTTTCGGTGGCGAGTGTCTTCTCGACCTCACGGATCGCCGCTTCCTGATAGGGACGGAGGTCGAACCCGAAGTCAAAGGATCGGGCTTGCAATGCCGCTTGTGCCTTTTCCTTCTCCACTTCGAGCATGGAGATAAGTTCTTCGGGCCGGAACCACCCTGTCAGGGCGCGACGCAGATTATTGGGCAGCCGCACGTCTCGGAACCAGATGCCGCTCTCGGTCTCCACCTGTTTCAGATAAGGGCGTCCATTAGTGGCAAAGACAAAGGGAACAACAAAGCCGTCACCCCAAAGCTCTGAGTTAGCTGGCCACGAAAAACCCTTCGAATAGCGCTCAGCCTGATCGACTGCCGCAGACACGTTTTTCCGATACCGCTTGGCCTCAACCATGCCGACGCAAGTTTCTCCGACGAAGAGCGCGTAGTCAGCTGGGCCGGACTGTGTAGGCCATTCCGCAATCGCCATGTGGCGACCTTTTGTGGGCCTCGTACTTTTGCCATAGCGCAAATCAACACTGTGGGCTTCCCAGCCCCGATCTCGCAGTTGCTGGTCAATAAGGGCGCGGGTGGCCTGTTCGTCCAGGTCGATTACACCAGCCGCTTCGTTGGCGGCTGTCACGAAGGACATCTTGGCGGCAGGCGCTTGCCGTTGTGCTTGCTCCACGAATTCGCGCAGTTGACGATCCGCATCCTGCGCAAGGGCTTCCCAAGTTTTCCTCTCCTCTTGCTCCCTTAGATGCCGCGCTTCAGCGGTTTCCGCAGCCAAGCGTGCTTCCCGATGCGCTTCCTCTGCCTTTTGAGCTGCGCTCAATGCCTCGTTCCGCTCGACGCGAAGGCGCTCAAGTTCTTGTTGAAGTTCTACGTTCGGGTTTTGCGGCGACGAAGGCGGCAGGAACGGCCCTGCTGAAAAGTCTTTTTCAGCGGTACTTGTCCGGACATGCCAAACTCCAAGTTGGACAGCCATTTTCAGACAAGCCAGCGCTTCCCGGTGATTGCCCACGCCATCGTGGACTGCGGCATTACCCAACTTCCGAATGTGGTGCAAAACATCAAGAACCCGATCCGGCGCTGACCGTTCGTATTGCAGGCGGCGCAATACATCCGCTTGGGTTTCACCATCCTGCACATCACTTCCGACCAGAGCTGCATGTCGCCGGGTCAATCTCTCAGCGAATTGCCGCAACTTAATCAGGCTTGTGCTTGGATCGTCCTGAAAATAGCTTTCTGCGAGCCTGCCAAGGTTAGCAAGCTCACAGTCTAAACGATCAAGGAAGTCGAAGTTGCTATTGCGCTGATCCATCGGATCATTTCTGCGGGGAACGCGCTCAAAAAGCAACGTAGATCAACTACAACAGCGCTCCCGCCGCGTTGCCGTTGAACAGTTCACCCTCGCGGACGTAGCGGGCCAGCATGGCGTCGGAGGCGTGGCCAGTCTGGGCCCGGATTTTCAGGGTGGAGACCCCCGCCTGTGCTGCTGAAGTGGCAAAGCCCGCCCGCAGGCTGTGGCCAGAGTATCCCTCGGGGTCGATCCCCGCTGCTGCCAGCCGTTCCCGCAGCAGGACCGACACAGCGTCCCCGGTCAGGGAGTTCTCGGCCAGATGGCCGTGCCGGGTGATCGGGCAGAACAGCGGGCCGGTGTCGATTGCGGATGCTGACAGCCACGCCTCGACCGCAGCGACGGGGCAATGGCGGGTGCGACCGTGGGGGATGCCGATGCGGCGGCCTGCACCTTCCTGATCGGTCTTGGATCGGCGGATGGTCACGATCAGCCCTTGGCGCGCGACCTCGATGTCGGCCCTTTCCAGCGCCACCAGTTCGGAGCGGCGGAAGCCCCCGGCAAAGCCCAGCAGCAACAGCGCTCGGTCGCGGTGATCGCGCAGAGTTTCCCCCATCCGATCCAACACCAACAGCAGGTCATCCCGCATCAAGGGCTTGGCCTGTCGCTGGGCGGTGCCGTGCTTGCGGCGCAGGCCGCGCAGCGTCGCTTTGACGATTTCGGCGCGGCAGGGGTTCGGCAGACCCGCCACCTCATGCGCTTTGGAGATCGAGGCGAGACGCCGCTGGATAGTCGCCACAGCATGTTGCCCCGCGTGGTCTCCGATGTAGGCGCAGACCATGGCCGGGGGTGCGGGCAGTGACCCGCCCCAAGACTTGAAGTGAGCGAGATCACCCCGCAAGGCCCGCTCAGTCGCCGGAGACAGGCTGTGACGCAGAAGGTCGGCGGCCTCCTGTGTCAGCGCCTCGCGTTCGTCAATTGCAGTTGCATCACATTTGCAATTGATTGCAAATCGGCCCTCTTGCGTCCCTACCAAATCGCTTCGGTTGGTCCGTGATAATTGGGAATTATCCGAGATTAGAAACGGCTTACCCATGATTAGCCTCCTTCAGGACGGCGGCGCGGATACAGTTGAGAAGCGGCAAATCCTCCCGCATCAAGTCCAGCGCCTGCGCGGCGTGGCGGGGGTCAACGCCCAGCGTCTCGAAAGTCTGCTGCGCGTGCAGTCGGTCGGATAGGTCTCCGCCAACCCGGTTGGTGAGCAAGCTCCCCTCCACCCGGAACAGCAACCGTCCCAGTAAACGTACCCGCTCGGGCTTGGGAACCAGCGCGGCAGTCATCGCGGCAACCCCTGAGGTCGTGGCCGCCAACCGGGTCAATGCCGCCTTGCCTTCGCGCGTGAACTGATCGAGCGCCCAGCCGGGAAGATCACCAATCAGCACCTCGGGTGGCATCGGATCGTCGGTAGGGTCGGCCCGCAGGCCATTTTCCAGCGCCAGCAAGGCGACCAGCAGGGGCAACGCCTCGCCCGTTTTCTTTACGCACTCGCGGCAGATCGCCAACGTGGTCGGAGCCACCCCCAGCTCGTCCAGCAGATCGACCGCCAGCGCCGCTTCGCCCCTGTGAGCGGGCAGCGGATGACCTGGCCTGTCCGTGCCGAGAATATAGGTCAGGGCGAGCGCACGTTGATGCAGATCGGTGGTTGTCAGCGCGAGCAGGCGAAGGCAGGCATTGGTCATACATGCGAGGTCGCGGCGCTGCTCCGCGAGATGCGACAGGGTTTCGATCCCCATCAGCAATTCGTCGGCAGCGCGGCTCTTCCGGGCGGCGCAGAGTTCGGTGACAATGAGGGAGGCCACAGGCCAGTCGCCGCCAATCGCCAGACGGAAACGCTTACCCCGCAAGGCCGCGACCGTCAGGCCGAGCGTGGGCAGGCTCCCCAGCCCCACATCCTCGAAGGCGATCACCCCGAGCCGCCGCCACAGCCGATCCGGGGCATCCCGCAACAGGGTCGCCGCAGCACGGAGCGCAAGGTCGCTGCGACCCCGGCGAACTGCCTTTTGCAGCAATGACATCGCCAGCCAGGGCGAGAGTGTCATCGGCTGTCCCTCGGGGACATGATCGCGGGCCGCGAGGCGGCGGACAAGATCGGTGGAAAAACGGGCAAGTGGGTCTGGTTTGGTCATTCGGTCACTCCTTCATATTTGGAAGGGGGATCAATGACTTGGAACCCATGTAGTAGCTTATTGGATAGAGCACCTAGGGGAAGAAAATAGCGCCCTGAAAGCAAGAAAACCGGGTCTCAACCCCGGTCTGTGGAGGGGGTTTGACAGAGACACATGGAAATGTCCCTGTCGGAAATGTCCCCCTGCGTTTCCACGGCGAAGCCCAGCTAAAGCCCTTAGGATCAGGCGCTTACAACTAGTCGGCCAGTTCCGGGTTTTGTCCCGCGTCCGGCTTGGCCAGAGCCTGCTTGCGACCTAAACAGTACCGATGGCAGGGACGACAACAGCCTTAAGCGCAAGGGGTTTCGAGGACGCGCCGCTCCATCACGTCAAGGAACCTAGGGTCATAGGCTTCATCAACATGGTTGTTGTTCCATAGGCCAGAGCGGCGGACCTTGTCGCGTGTGCAGGCATGTCCCAACCAGTTGACCGAGGGCGGATCAATACCAGCCTGCCCCCACCCACTAAGCAACGCGATGGCCCCCCGTTCGATGACCCCACGCTCACTTTCGGCCCCCGGATCATCATCAACGGAAAGCCATAGGACAGGCATCGCCCCGATAGATCGGCTGACCAGACGCTCCATCTCGACCTCTGCCGCGCGGACAGGGCTTGGCGCGTTGCTGCGCTGGGTGTCCCAAGTCGGGCAGGAAAGCCCGTCACGGGCGATCAGAGCGCTTCCTACCAGCAACCGGAAGATTGACCCCCGATGATTGCCCCCGCCGCTCCTGAGCGCCCCACGGTGCTGAGACAGGCGGGTCCAGAGCTTGGTATTGGAGCCGGGTTTCAGCGCATGGGTTCCGACACGCACAACGCGGGCACCATCACCCGAACCGCTGCGCTGCTCTCCCGGCTCGAAGAAGAAATACACGCCGCGCTGCGGGCAGTCCCGACTGGCGCTTTTAGCAAGAGTTCGGGTAGCGCCCAGTCTGCCCTCCAGCATTTTCAGGATTTCATAAAAACGCCTGATGTCTTCTGCCCGAGAACTCATTTCTATCTTCCCCGTGAGATGTGCGCCACAAGCGCAGCGAGTGGAGCACAATCATCATGTCTCCTTCTTTGTGCCCACTGACTTAGATGATGATTGTATTCCAATACCTTTAAGTACTTTCAGTATGTGGGAACAAACATCCGGACACTTCGGCTCTGACGCCAGGTTTTGAACTCTGTCGTCATAGAAGTCTGACGCGACGTAGAGAAAGCGACGGATCACCTTGATTGACGGGAAGGCATAGTAGCGCGCATAGAACTTTTCCGGGTCAGGATCGAACTCGTCGCCGCCATCATGCATAGCGAGGTATTGCGCTACCTTTGCGCAGGCCATGAAGGGCGACCAGTTTCGCACAATCGTACGGAACACGTCGAAGCCTAGACCTGTAGGGCAATCCTTCGCTATTCCAACGAGACATCCGAATTCCTCTGGGGTTTCCTTGCGCCCCGTAGCACGGCGCCAAAACTTGACCATCATCCTCGCTTGGTCTTCGGGGGAAAGGTCAGCCGGATGGCCAATGCGGATCAGCGTTGTGTTCTTGCCGCCTATCCGTTTCACGACGTGACGAAATGGGTCGCCGCTGTAGAGCCTCTGCACTTGACGGACAGACCGCCCAAGCTCATCGGCCAAGTGACGGGCGGACAAGTTCGCCCACTGGCGACCTTCGGCATCAACGGGGTTCGCTGAAAGCTCCGCTGCAACGATGTCGTAGAGCGCTTGCCCTGATGGAGGCAAGTCGTTCCGTGCCTTAAGGGGTTGCTTTCGGGCTGATAGGTAGTCGGCGAAACCAGAGGTGAATACTTGGCCCGTCGGAGGGATCGGCAGCAGCCAGGGCTTCACGGCATTTGGCGGCGTGATCTCGCCTTCGACGATCATGTCGGCTCGTAGCACCGCTCGCGCCGCGTGTGTGCTACCAATCAGCCAATGGGAAGAAGGAAGTTGATGGCTCATGTCGGCCGCCATTGGCCAACGGAGGTGTGTTTCTCAATACCCATGTTGACGCCCCCTCAGCCGATGCGACGGGCATCGAGGAATGCCAGAACGTCCTCGCGGCGATAGCGGATGGTGCGGTGCCCAAGAGCGCTGTAGGGGACCGCCGGGGGCGTGCCGTTCAGGCGGGCGATGTGGCGGTCCTTATCAAGCCAACGGCGGGTCACGCCCAGCAGTTCGGCGGCCTGATCTGCCGTCAGCATTTCGGATACAGCACGGACGGGGGATTTCATCGGGATGTTCATGGCGTAACTCCAGAGACGAAGCTGCGTGCCACCCTTCTACGGCACGCCTGTTAGGTTCGCTTCGCGCTGCCCACCCCAATTTGGCCTTCGGGCCAGATCGAAATGGGCGCAAGCCTCCTTGCTCTACGCTGGCCAAAAGATACCGCTGCTGCGCTACGTTTTCAAGTCCGCTCGTTGCGCGTCGATATAGTCCGAAATCATCTGAACCGACTGCCGCAGCGTCTCGGGGTTCTTCGAAACCTGATAGCCCAGCGTGACATTCCCGGCGGTCGAGTGATTGAGAAGCCGCATAATCTTGGACTGCTGAACGTCCAGATCGGTGGCGATGGTGGCGAATGACCGGCGCAAATCATGGAACTGGACGGGCCAGCCCAAAACTTCGCGGAATGCGATCAGCGTCTTGCGCGGATCGCCGTAGGGTCTTGAGCCCCAGATGTAGAGCTGGCCCTCGGTACGTTCTTTCAGACCCTCGAACAGGGCGAAGGTCTGCGAAGACATCGGCAGCGTCAGGGCCTCACCGTTTTTGGCGCGCTCTGCGGGGATCGTGAAGGTCTTGGCATCCATGTCAACATCGGACCAGCGCAGATGCGCAGCCTCGGCAAGCCGCATTCCGGTTCGCGCCAGCAGTTCTGCGTAGGCCCGGAACATGTCGCCAGCATCGGGATGTCGGTTGGAGTGCGTTTCCACATGGTCGAGCGCCGCGAAAAACGCGGCCCAATCTGACACGAAGCTCTGCTTGCGTTTGGCCTTCGGCATCATCTTCTTGGCTTTGACGATATTCGCGGGGCACTCCGGCAGGACGGGCATACCATCGCGGTCGGTCACATCGGCCCGCGCCCAACTCCAGCAGGATTTGAACGTGCGCACCGCCAGCGCGGCCCCGGCAGGCGTGCGGCCAAGAATTTCGCTGAACCGGGCCTGAAAGACCTTCGGAGTGATCCGACGCAACTCCATATCGAACCAGTCGCCGAACTCGCGCTGCATGGTGGCGAGGTAGGTCGCTGCTGTGCTTGCGCGCAGAGGCCGTTCCGCAAGCCACCCCTGAACCGCCTGCGCGAGCGTCATCAGTTTCGCCCGTTGCAGCTTGAGTTCGGCGTTGCGGTCCTTGCCATCTGCCATTTCGGCAAGCGCCTTAATGGCCAGTTTCCGGGCTGCGTTCAGGGTGAGTGTATCCGCCCGCCCAAGGGTCACGCGCCGGGTTCGCCCCTTCACCCGACCCTCGGCGAAATAGGACTTGGATGTCGCCCCGACCCTGACGCCAAAGCCAGGAAGTGTGTCGTCGACCACCAACACCTGCCCCGCATCGGACAGCGGAAGGTCTCGAACATATTGGGCGGTCAGCTTCGGCATCGGTGCCCCGAGCTAGTAGGAAATTAATAGGCAAAACTGGGGATATTACCGACAAATATGGGGCAGAAGAAGCGCAAGGACAATAGACTATTTTCATTTATTAACAGCTACTTATGATGCTTTGTGCAACTATCGGAAGGTATCGGAAAGAAGTGTTTTCCCTAACTGTTAATCAATTGGTCGTAGGTTCGATCCCTACCGCCGGAGCCAAAATCCTCATCCAATCCCTTGATAATCAAGGCATGGGCTGAATTTGGCCAGTAGAGTGTCACACAGCACTGTGGCACGGATTCCTGAAATGCGGATCGCTCGTCTCCAGACCGGGAGGGCGCATTCTGGCGACCACCCCTTGCCTTCTGCAGAGCGGCTGCACCTGGAGCTGGCGTTGGCACGCGCCTGAGTCTTCCACCGAAACCCGCCATTGGCAGCTGTCCGGGAAGAGCAGTGCACAGTGCTGAACCAGACGCACGAGACCAACGCCGCAATGTCACGGCGCCTCGAGGAGGGCTCGGCGGAGGTTCACGCGATCCGGGCGGAGAACCGCGCGTTCGGCACCCGGTCGATGCAATCCGCGGCCTGATGTTCTGCCCGGACGACGGACATTCGGACAGCAGCTCAGGCCGAACCCTGCGCGCGGCCAGACCGTCAGCCGGGCGCCAGATGTCCGTCACCAGCGCCATGTACGCCCGGCTGTAATCCTCGGCCACCGCCAGAAGCCGGAAACGGCCGCCATCCGTCAGTATGCCGCTGCCGAAGGTCCGGCCCCGGCCCTGGTTGGGCACATCGGGCCTCTGGTCGGCTTCGGCCACAGTGTCGGCCGCTTGCCTTCCGCTGTCGGGTTCATGTTTGATCCATGTTCTCGGCGGACCTCGAAACGTCAGATGTCACACGAGCAGGCGCAGGATCGTCAGCAGTGTATAGGCCGACGTTTTACGAAGGGAGAGACGATGACCGATGCCAGAACCGACCGTCGCGCGCCGCGCGCCGCCTGTCTTGAGACCACCGGCGAAACGGCAGCCGCGAACGCTCCGGCGACTGTCCTGACGGTGAGGCCCTAGCCGTGCCCGATCGAGATTTCGTCAGCGTGTTCGAGGCGGCCCGCCCCAACCTCATGGGACTGGCCTATCGCATTCTTGGCTCGCGCGCCGATGCCGAGGATGCGGTGCAGGATGCCTTTCTGAAGTGGCAGCATGCCGATCGTGCCGCGATCGACAATCCCGGCGCATGGTTGACGACCGTCTGCACTAGGCGCTGTCTCGACCTGCTGCGGGCGGCACACCGCGCACGGGTCGACTATGTCGGTGCGTGGCTGCCTGAGCCGATCCATACACCGATCGAGGATGACACCGAGGACAAGCTGGACCTCGCCTCGTCGCTGACGACCGCCTTCCTCCTGATGCTCGAACGTCTGACGCCAAAGGCCCGCGCGGCCTATCTGCTGCACGATATCTTCGATGTGTCCTATCCCGATGTCGCCGCGACCCTCGACATCCGGCAAGACGCCTGTCGCAAGCTGGTTTCGCGCGCCAGGACCGACATCGAAAACGCCGCCGTCAGGCATGTGACGCCGCTCGCCCGCCAGGAGGAACTGCTGGCCGCGTTCCAGACGGCGATTACCAGCGGAACGCCGACCCGCCTGGTCCAACTGATGTCCGAAGATATCCGGCTCAGTGCGGACAGCGGCGGCAAGGTTCCGTCCGTCCTGGGCACCCTGACGGGGCGGACCGAGGTGCTTGCCTTCCTGACCGACAGGCTGCGCGAGTGGTGGGCCGACTACCAGTGGGAGCGCGCCGATATCAACGGCGCGCGGGGCTTTGTCCTGACACGCGATCAGACAACCGTGGGCATCGTCACGTTCGACTACGACGCGGCTGGCAGGGTGCGCGACGTCTTCATCATGCGCAATCCCGACAAGCTGACCGAGATCCGCAAGGGCGCCATCCACTAGCCTCAGCTCAGCGGCCGACCGGCCAGGGGCCACTGCCCGCGCAACCCAAAACTCACGAGGTTCAACAATGCCTGAGCAAGGTATTTCCACAGACATGCCCAAATCCGAAGCCGTGACCGCGCCCACATGGGCCGAGCTGTTTCGGGGCAGGAACGCGATATTTTCGCTGGCGCTTGGCGGCAGCGTGGCGCTGCATGCGCTCAACATCTACATCGCCATCACCATCATGCCCTCGGTTGTCGCCGATATCGGCGGGCTCGACTATTATGCCTGGAGCACGACGGTCTTCGTTGTGGCCTCGATCCTCGGCTCGGCGCTATCGGCACGATTGCTGCAGCGGGTCGGCGCGCGGGGGGCCTATGGAGTGGCGGCGCTTCTCTTCGGGACGGGCACCATCCTCTGCGCCCTTGCCCCCAACATGCCGGTTCTTCTTGCGGGTCGGTTCGTGCAGGGGTTCGGCGGCGGTTTCCTATATGCACTTGCCTATGGCGTGATCCGCCTCGTCTTTGCGGACCACCACTGGGCCCGGGCAATCGGCCTGATTTCGGCGATGTGGGGCATCGCCACGCTGACCGGGCCTGCAATTGGCGGCATCTTCGCCGAACTCGGTGCCTGGCGCGCGGCGTTCTGGTCGCTGATCCCTTTCATCCTGGTCTTCGCGATCCTGGCCCATGCGACCCTGCCCGGCAAAGCGGACAGCGACGAAAAGCCATCGCGGCTGCCGCTTGCCCAGCTCGTCCTTCTGACGGCGACGGTCATCGCGCTCTCTGCCGGCAGCCTGGGCGAGGCGCTGTACTGGAACCTCATCGGGATCGGCATGACGCTTGTGCTGGCAGGTCTGCTGATGGCGGTGGAAGCGCGATCCGGCACGCGCCTGTTGCCGCGCGGCGCGCTGAAGGTGACAGGGCCGCTTGGGGCGCTCTACGCCGTCATCGCGCTTCTGGTGATCGGCATGCAACCCGAGATTTATGTGCCCTACCTGCTTCAGGTTCTGCATGGGCAGTCGCCATTGATCGCCGGTTACCTGGCGGCCCTGATGGCCATCGGCTGGACGCTGGCATCGCTTTTCAGTGCGAACCTGAACAGCCGCAGCGCGCCAGGGGCGATCACCATCAGCCCGGTGCTTGGCCTGATCGGACTCACCGTGCTGGCCGTGTTCATGCCGGTCGTCGGCAGCGGCAGCTGGATCGGTCTCGCACCGGTCTGCGGGTCGCTTGGTCTGGTGGGCGCCAGCATCGGCCTGGCCTGGCCACATGTCGTGACGATGGTCTTTCAACGGGCGTCCCCGGACGAGCAGGCCATTGCCGCTGGGGCCATCACCACCGTGCAGCTCTTTGCAACGGCCCTTGGGGCGGCGACCGCGGGAATGGTGGCGAACCTTTCGGGCATCACGCAACCGGGCGGTGTCGCGGGGGCCTCGAACGCGGCTCTCTGGCTGTTCGGCCTGTTCGCGCTGGCACCGGCCCTCTGCATACCGGCCGCGCGCCGGGCTGCCCGGCCCGGGATGACACCGCGCTGACTGCAACCCCCTGGAATTGGAGCCTCAATCATGACCCCCCTCGCATCGCTGCTTCTTGTCAAACTCGTTTTCATCTGCGGACTGGCGCTGTGGCTTGCCGTGGTCTCGCTCAACAATATGACCGCATTCCGGGGCGGTGCGGCCTCGGTCGGCGCGTTGATGAGCATGCGGATGTTCGATCAGGACCCGGCCATCGACAGTCCGTTGCTGAAACGCCGCGTCCTGTCGCCCGGCTGGCACAGGCTTGTCTACAGCGCGGTCGTGGCCCTGGAACTGGCGGTCGCAATCCTGCTTGCCCGTGCGGCGTTCAGCTTCGCCCTGGCGATCCTGGGCGCGCTGGATGTCGCGCAGGCCATTTTGCGCGCCAATCTGGCGCTCAGCGGTGTCCTGGCGTTGGGGTTCGTGATGCTGCTCGGCGGTGCGTGGTTCGCCTATTACATCCGGCAGGAGGGCATGCAGATCACCCACCTCATGTTAATCGGTCTCGGGGCGGTGGGCGCGCTCTTGATCAACATTCCGGTATGACCGGCAGGGTGCGAGCCAGGGACCAGCCCCGTCGCTGATCCTCGGCTGCACGCCATGCAGGGTTGCAAACCGGCCATTTGGCCCCGATGGACCAACCGGAAAATTTCGCCGAACCTGTCACCACGGTCCGGCGCGAACACCCGGGACGCTCATCCGAGCGCCTTCGGCAGCCAGAGTGCGATGCCCGGAAAGGCGATCAGCAGGACAACCATCACCATCATGGCAGCCAGAAACGGCAGCGTTCCGATCACGACATCCGTCAGGGTGCCCTTGCGGCGCACGGACTGAACCACGTAGAGGTTGATCCCGATCGGTGGCGTCAGCAGCGCCATTTCCAGCAGCACCATCATCAGGACCCCGAACCAGACGGGGTCGAACCCAAGGCCGATGACAATGGGGGTGATGAGCGGTGCCGTCGTGATGAGCATCGAGAGGGTTTCCAGAAAACAGCCCAGGATCAGGTAAAAGACCACGATGGCGAACATCATGGCGGTCGGGCTCCACCCCAACTGCGCCACGAAACTCGCAAGCGCCTGGGTCAGCCCGATGACGCCTAGAACGAAGTTCAGGAACATGGCCGCCAGCACGATCAGCATGACCATGGCTGTGGTCCGCATTGTCGCCTCGGCGGCGGACAGGAGCATAGGCCAGGACAGGGCTTTGCGTGCGCCGGCCAGCACAAGCGCGCCGACGACGCCAAGCCCGGCAGCCTCGGTCGGGGTTGCCAGACCGCCGTAGATCGAACCGACGACCAGCAGGAAGATAAGGACTGGCGGGATCAATTCGGGAAGAGCACGCAAGCGTTCGGCCCAGGTGCAGGTGATGCGCGCGCCGCCCCAGCCGGGCCGCATCAGGCAGGCGACAAGCACTGTCATGGTAAAGATCGACGCCATCAAGAGCCCGGGCACCAGCCCAGCCATATAGAGATCGGGCACCGAGGTGTTGGTCAGAAGGCCGAAGATGATCAGGTTGATGGAGGGCGGAATAAGGATCCCCAAAGTGCCGCCCGACGTCAGCGATCCCAGAAACAGCCGTTCGTTGTAGCCGCGGCTTTCGGCCTCTGGCAGGGCGACCGTCCCGATGGTGGCCGCCGTTGCAACGCTGGAACCGGAGGTCGCCGCGAACAGCGCGCTCGCCCCCACGTTGGTGTGCATCAGCCCGCCCGGCAGCCAGGCCAGCCATTTGGTCAGCGCCTCGTACATGCGCGCGGCGATGCCTGATCTCAGCAGGACTTCGCCCATGAAGACGAACAACGGGATCGCCAGCAGAAGAAATTCGATCGCGTTCACCCAGACGATGTCTGCAAGGCCGCGATACAGCGGCATGGGGGAATAGATAGCGCCCAGGATCAGTCCCAGAAGGCCCAGAGAGGCCGCGACCGAGATGCTGAGAAGGACAAGTCCGAACAGCAGGAATAGGGATGTCGCGAGCATTCAGGCCTCCTTTGCCCCGGTGGTCAGAGCCTCGGTGATCGTGTGCTGTTGCGGGGCAAGCTCATCCAGTTCGCCGACAGGGGCGGCCAGCGTGGCCAAAGCCGCATCGTCCCCGCGCAGCAGGGCCCGGACGGACAGGCCGAACATGACGCATAGAATGGTGACAAAGACCCAAAGCGCGGCAAGCCAGACGGATTGCGGCCAGGCGACGGGCGTTGCCAGCGGCGTGATGGCGGTTGTGCCCTTTGCCCAGGATGCGCCGACCAGCAGCGTCGCGCGCCACGTCAGGAAGCCGGCAAAGGCGATCAGGGCGATCTGCGCCAGCAGATCCAGCGCCACCCGGGCGGGCCTGGGACACCAGGACCGCAGGACGTCAATTCGGATATTGGCGCGTGCCAGGGCGGCCACGCTGAAGGCCAGTGCGGTGAATATCGCAAACCCGTAAGAGGCCAGTTCGTCCATGCCGCCAAGCGTTTCGTTGAAAATCTTGCGCAACAGGATCTCGGCCGTGATCCCGATGGCAATCGCAAGGATCAGGCAGGCCCCGGTCACGGTCAGGGCTTTGTTCATCCGGCTGCTGAAGCGGTCCCAGGTGTTCATCATTTCCTCCTCCGTACGACCGCCGGACATGCCGACCGGCGGTCGTCACACGGTTGATCACTCGGCGATGGTCAGATGGACCGCCCTGCCGATGGTCTCGTTCCAGGTCGCGGAACACGCGGCCCCGCACCGCGCGCCGAAGGATTCGAGAACCGTCGCCTGCAACACGTCCGCCAGCTGCGCGCGGTCCGCGTCGGAGAGCGCGACATCGACAAGTCCGGCCGGGTCACCAACCTCGCAGGGGCCGTCGGTCAGGCAGGCGATGCCCATTTCGTCGTCTTTCTGCCCGATCTCCCACGCGCGGTCGATCATGGCGCCGGCGTTGGAGGCGATGATGTCCCGGGTCTCTTCGTCCATGCGGTCCCAGGACACCTTGCTGACGGCCGCAAAGCTGAAGGCGTATCCGGTGGAAAGCCGGACCAGATGGGTGGTCGCCTCGCCCCAGCCTGATGTGTAGGACGGCAATGTGCCGGATACGGCGCAGTCGACGGTGCCCAGTTGAAGGGCCGGCACGACCTCACCAAAGGCAATCGTGACCGGAGTTGCGCCGAGCCCCGTGAACAGATCGCTCATCGACTTGGAGTAAGAGCGGATCTTCTTGCCCTTCAGGTCCGCAAGGCCGGAAATCGGAGCATTGCAGTAAAGCAGCTGGCTCGGGAAAGGATAGACCCCCAGCAATTTGGCGTCGTAGGTCTTGTCGAAGCTTTCGGCCAGAACCGGTTCATACGCGGCGACGGCGGCCTTGGCCTCGTCCCATGTCTGGACCACACCCGCAAGATCCGCACCTTCGGCAACGGGATCATCCCCGAGATAGGAGATGATGCCGTGGGCTCCGTCAAAGACCCCCAGTTGCAGCATCCGCATCACCTCGAACCCCTTGAGGCCCACCTCGGTCATGGGCAGGGCCTCGACCGTGATCTTGCCGTTCGACGCGGCCTTGAGCTCTTCGGTCCAGAACGGTTTTTCGACCTGGTTCCACGTGTTGAGGTAGCCCCAGGTGCCGACCACCTTGAGGTTCACGGCCTCCTGCGCGGCAAGCGGTGCCGCGAACAGCGCAGAGGTCAGCACCGCGACCTGGCAAGTTTTCCCGATTGGCTTCATGTTCCCCTCCCTCAGGGTTTCACTTTTGTGAGTCAGTAGCGGTCATGCCTGCGATCCGGCCGAACACGGCCCCGCGCAGGACCGAGGTCGATCCGGTGTAGACCTGATGGTAAATTCCCATGGTTTCGCCGGCGGCGAGCAGCCCGGGTATGGTCCGGCCTTCCGTGTCGACAACTTCGGCGCGGTTGTTCACTTTCAGCCCGCCGAAGGTGAAGCAGACGCTGGAGATCAACGGGTAGGCACGGAACGGTGCCCTGGTCAGCGGTCTCGACCAGTTCGATTTCGGCGGCTCGATCCCCCGCGTCGCTGCATTGTCGATCTCGAACGGCGTGAAATCTGCGATCTCCGGGCAGGCGGCGTTGAAGTCATCCACCGTCGTCGTCAGGTTCTCGACCGGCAGGCCCAGTTTCTCGGCCAGTGCGGCAATCGTGGGCGCCTCGACCGGCGGAATGTCCGACCGGATCGAGCTCTGCCAGCGCGGGATATCATCGACCTGATCGTCAAAGATCACCCAGGCGATCCCGTCGGGCTGATGAGCGAAGCTGCGCGAAATGTTGTCATAATGGGCGTCGACGGTGCCGGGAGCTTCGTCAATGAAGCGCCGCCCGCGATTGTTCACCAGGATGCCGTACGGGTAGATGAATACCACCGCCTCGGCTTCCTGCGACCGCGGGTCGACCGGTTCGGCGTGGTAGGAACTGAACTCCCCGGCGGGGGCGGCGCCTGCCTCCAGCGCCATGCGGATGCCTTCGCCGCGGTTGTAATAGCCGCCGCGCGCGACGGGCCGCATGTAGGACGCGCGCGGGCCGATGTAGCGCGCCATCATCTCGGGATTGCCCTGGAACCCGCCCGAGGCCAGCACGGTCGACTTTGCCCTGATACGAAGCGCCGTGCCGTCCGCGGCCTTGCAAAGACCGCCGCACACGGTCCCGTCCTCGGACCGGATCAGGTCGTGCGCGGCGGTCTCGTAAAGGATCTCTCCGCCCAGCTTTTCGACTTCCGCATTCAGCCGCTCAATCAGGGCCAGCCCGCCACCCTGCGCGGCGATCCTGTGGGTGTTCTGCGTCAGCAGGTAGATCGGCTGCGGGCCGAATTTCAGCCCGAACTCCTTGAGCCACGAAATGGTCGAAGGAACCTGATCGGCGAAGGTGAAGATCACCTCGGGATCGGGCATGGGATGGGCGCGGACATAGGCGGGCCAGCTGGTGGACTCCCCGGTCACCGCGCGCTCGACATTCGGATCGAGGTTGGCACCGGGGTTCTGCATGAAATGCTCGGCGAAATCGTCCGCGATCTCGGCATCGTTCTTCATCCGCATGTAGGCTTCGGTCCAACGGGTGTTGCCGCCGAAGTCTTCTTTCGGCGCCCGTTCCAGCACGGTGACCCTGGCCCCTTGCTGCAGCGCAGTGACCGCCGCACAGAGCCCGGCAATGCCGCAGCCGACGACCAGGACATCTGTTGTTTCCTCTTCCATCACACCTCTCCCTTCGTGTTCGCTTCGGCCTGTATCGCGGCTTCGGCGATCGCCTTCTCAATCGTTGCTTCATTGACGCCCGCCTCCCGCAGCAGGGCGATAGTGTCGTGGCCCAGCTGTGGCGGGCTGGTGACCTCTGCGAGCGCGCTGTCGGACAGGCGGATCGGCAGGCGGGGCAACCGGGTCACCGTGCCGTCGGGCAACTCGGTGGCGATCAACCCGCCGGTCGCGCCCAGATGCGGGTCGTCGAAAAGATCTTCCGGCCGGCGAACGGGGGCGAAAGGCACTTTGGCCCGTTCCAGAAGGGCCAGAACCTCGACCTGCGGCATGCCCGCAAAAAGGGCCGTGATCCGGTCGGCAATCCGGCCGTTGGCGGCAACGCGCAGGTTGTTGGTGGACAGATCGGGGTCATCCAAGAAGTCCTGCCATCCCAGGATTGCGCAGAAGCGCTGCCAGTGGTTGTCCGTGGTCAGCCCCAGGAAGACGGGCTTGTGATCGGCGGTCTGGAATATCTGGTAGATCGCCCAGGCCGAAACACGTTCAGGCATCGGCGGGATCGGCGTTTCGGACCGCTCGGCGTAACACAGGTGCTGGCCCATCAGGTAGACGAGGGATTCGTAGAGGGCCGTTTCGACCTTCTGCCCCTGCCCCGTAACATCGCGGTCGCGCAGGGCGGCCATGATGCCGATCACCGCGAACATGCCGCCGGCGATATCGACGACAGAGGTCCCGGCGCGCAGCGGGCGCCCCGAGGGCCCGGTCATGAAAGCCAGCCCGCCCATCATCTGGACAACCTCGTCCAGCGCCAGACGGTCTTCGTAAGGCCCGGGCATGAAGCCCTTGAGGCTGGCAAAGATGAGCCGGGGGTTTTCGGCGTGCAAGGTTTCGTAGTCGAGGCCAAGCCGCTCCATCGTGCCCGGCGCGAAGTTCTCGACCAGCACATCGGCCCCGGCGATCAGCCGTTTGGCCAGGTCCCTGCCCGTCCGGGTCTTCAGGTCGATCGCGACGCTTTTCTTGTTCCGCGCAAAGAACCCGAAATAGCCGCTTCCGAACCCGCCCAGATGGCGGGTCGGATCACCCTGCCCCACGGGTTCGATCTTGATCACGTCGGCCCCCATATCGGCGAGGATCGCGCCGCAGCAGGGGCCCATGACGGTGTGACCGAAATCCAGGACGCGCATGCCGGACAGGGGCGGAGGAGTGTTGCGGCTCATGTGTCAACCCAGCACGAAAGGGTTGGCGCGATTGGGGCTGCCGGTGATCCAGACGCTCTTGTCCTGCTGGAATTCCCGCATGGCATCCGGTCCGCCTTCGCGACCCAGGCCGCTGTCCTTGTAGCCGCCGAACGTCGTGGTGAAGCTGGTCGAGCGGTAGTTGTTCACCCAGACCGTTCCAGCCTGAAGCCGGTCCACGAAGTGCATCGCGCGCTCCAGACTTCGGGTCCAGACCGCCGCCGCCAGCCCGAAACGGGTGTCGTTGGCGATCCGCAGCGCCTCTTCGTCGTCAGAGAAGCGGATGACCGACAGGACGGGACCAAAGACCTCCTCCTGCGCGATCCGCATGTCATTGGACACGCCGGTGAAGATGGCCGGGACGACGAACTGCCCGCAGCCGTATTGGGGCCCTTCCGGCGCGTATCCGCCATATTCCAGCACGGCCCCTTCGGCCTTGGCGATCTCGACATAGCCGAGGATCTTTTCCCACTGGGGGCGCGTCGCGATCGGGCCGATCTGCGTCTCAAAGTCCGACGGGTCGCCGATCCTTGCGGACTTCAGCACCTCGACCAGGCCAGCGACAACGGCGTCATGGCAGCTGTCATGCACCAGAAGACGGGACCCGGCCATGCAGGTCTGCCCCGAAGCCCCGAATATGCCCGAGACCGCGCCCTTGATGGCCTGATCCAGATCCGCATCGGCGAGGATGATGTTCGGGGACTTCCCGCCCAGCTCCAGCGTCACCGATTTGAACCCTTCGGCCGCCGCGATGTTCACCGCCCTGCCCCCGGCCTCGCCGCCGGTGAAGGCGACCTTGCGGGTCAGCGGATGGCGCACCAGCGCATCGCCGATTTCCGCCCCGAACCCGGTCACGACGTTCAGGACCCCTGCGGGCAACCCTGCCTCGGTCCCCAGACGCGCCAGTTCGATCAGCGAGGCCGAGGTGAATTCCGACGGTTTGACGACCACTGTATTGCCCGCAGCCAGCGCCGGGGCCAGCTTCCACGCGGTCAGCGCCAGCGGCGAGTTCCACGGCGTGATCGCGACGACAACGCCAAGCGGTTCGTGCCGGATGTAGTTGAAGACCCCGGGTTTGTTGATCGGGATGACCCGTCCGCCGTCCTTGTCGGCAAGGCCCGCGTAATAATGGAACCATTCCGCCACGCCGCGCACCTGACCGCTGACCTCTGCGATCAGCTTGCCGTTGTCGCGCTGTTCGATCTGCCCCAGCCTGTCCGCATGCGCCACGATAAGATCCGCGAACCTGCGCAGGATCGCCCCGCGACGGGTGGCCGTGATATCGCGCCAGTCCTTGTGTTCAAAGGCGGCATGGGCCGCGCGCACGGCCGTGTCGGCATCCTGGGCCGTGCCCCGGGCAATCCGCGCCCATGCATTGCCGGAAAAGGGTTCGACCGTGTCGAAATACTGTCCGCTGCCCGGCGGCACATCGCGCCCGCCGATATAAAGATCGTAAGTGGTCATCATCTGTCCGTCAGTTGTCGATTGCGATCCGGCGCGGCGCCGCGCCGTCGTAGAGCCAGCGATAGGCTGGCGGTGTCGGCCCCTTGTTCCGACCGCCCTGCTGCATCTGTTCCCAGGCGTGGGCGAGGATGCCGACCGATCGCGACAGGCAGAACAGACCGCGCGCCAGGGGTCCGGCGAAGCCGAGCTCCGCGAAGATCACGGCGGTCGCGCCATCTATGTTGATCGGGATCCTGCGCCCCTTGCGGTGCGACAGGACCGCTTCGACCGCGCGGGCCGCCAGGGCGAAATCGCCCGAGACCACGCCCGCGTCACGGGCCGCGTCAACGGCGGCAAGAAGCGCGGGCGACCGCGGGTCGCCGTCCTTGTGGAACCGGTGCCCAAGGCCGGGGACAATAGGGCCATGCGCGGCGGTCCAGCCGTCCAGCGCCCGGTTCGCCGCCTCTTCCGGCGACGCGAAGTCGCGGATCAGGTCGACCACCCTGGTCAGAAGCTCGACAGCCTGTTCGCCGGCACCGCCATGCACATCATCCAGAAGATTGACCGCCGAGGCGATGGCCCCGTTCAGTCCGACCCCGCAGGTCACGGCCATCCGCGCCACCGCGATCGAGGGGGCCTGGGGCCCGTGGTCCACCGAGGCGACAAGCGCCCGCTCCAGCAGCCGTGCCTGTTCGGGGCTGGGCAGGTCACCGCGGGTCATGAGCCAGATCATCTGAACGAACCCGGCATGGTCGATGACATCGGCGATGTCGTAGCCGCGGAGGCCGATCCGGCCCGGCTCCATGTCGATGATGGAAGTTCTCCACCACGACGCGACATCGTTCGACTGATCCATTGTCCGACCCTCCCTTGTCGTCTTGGGGGCGACGTTATGCCGTGCCGGACAGGTCGATCAATAAAATAGAAACTCACTTCTGCCAGACAGAAATTCCTTTGCCAGTTCCCGAAAGCCGGATTATCTTGGTGCCCGAAACCAGCCGGAGGACGCTTCGTGAAAGAGCAACGGGTTGAAGCCGTGGAGCGAGCCCTATCCATCATCGAGTGCTTCTCGGCGGCGGACCGGGAACTGACGCTGACGGAAATCAGTGAGCTGACAGGACTTTACATGAGCACGATCCTGCGGCTCTGCGGGTCACTGGAACGCTATGGCTACATCGTCAGGCGACCGACCGGTGAGTTCCGGGTCGGGCCCAGTCTCTGGCGGCTGGGATCGCTCTACAGCAAGGGATTCGAGCAGGCCGAAGTCATCCGGCCCGTGTTGCGCGAGATTGTCGAGAAGACCAAGGAAACGGCGACATTCTATGTCCGGGAGGGGGACGACCGGGTCTGCTTGTTCCGCGAAACCTCTCCGCATTCATTGCGATTCGACCTCGACGAAGGCGCCCGGCTGACCATGGACCGCGGAGCCGGCGCGCATGTCCTGCGCGCTTTCTCCGACGACGCAAGGCCAGAGGACGACGCGATCCGCACCGCGGGCTTCGCCATCTCCGAAGGCGAGCGCACCCCCAATGTGACCGCTTTGGCCGTTCCGGTGCTCGACCCGACCGGGGGCATTCGCGGCGCCCTTGGTGTGTCCGGCCCGACATTCCGCCTGGACCAGGATGCACGGAACGCAGCCCTCGCGGTGTTGCAAGCCGCGTCACACCGGCTGAACTCTCAACAGTGAAAGGATATCCGAAATGAACGGTACTGAAACGAAACTGTTCATACTCGACTTGACCTATGATCGACCGCTCTCAGAGATCGACAAGGCGATACCTGCCCATCTCGACTACCTGAATCGAGGGTATGCCGACGGTGCATTTCTGGCCTCCGGTCGCAAGAACCCGCGAACCGGCGGCGTGATCCTGGCCTCGGGCGACTCGATCGAGGCCGTCAGGGAACGGGCCATGTCTGACCCGTTTGTCACGCTCGGCCTCGCGACCGTTTCGATCACCGAGTTTCACCCCAGTCTTGGTGCGCCCGGTATCCTGACCGCCTTGGCCGGTCCGACATCGTGATCTTCTGCGAAGCCTGTCCGTAGATCGCGCCAAGGCGAGGCCGCGCAAATCTTACGTCAATGTGTTTGATCCCACGGTCTGGCGGTGCCATCCAGAACAGTCTGGCGATAGGCACCGGGCGACAGGCCGATCACCCGCTTGAAGGCACGACCGAAGGCGCTGTCGGCCTCGTATCCGACTGACCGGGCAACCTGCGAGAGGGGCATATTGGCGTCTTGGAGCTTTAGGGTGGCCAGTCTCATGCGCCATGACAGGACATAATCCATCGCCGGCTGTCCTGCCGTGCTGCGGAACCGGGCCGCGAAGGCCGAGCGCGACATCCCGGCCAGCTTTGCCATCTCGCCCAGGGTCCAGGGGTGACTTGCGTCGCCGTGGATCGCGTGCAGCGTGCGCGCCAGTCTGGGATCGGCAAGCAGGGCCAGCAAGCCCGGCCGATGCGACCCGGCGGCTGCGAGATTGGCGCGAATGGCTTCGACCAAAAGAATATCGCCCAGGCGGCCCACGATCAGATCTGCCCCGGGTGCGGTGCTGGTTGCCTCTAGCTCGAGGAGCTCAAGCGCCGCCTCGGTCGTGCGAAAGCGGGACTGGGACAAGCTGAAGCAGGTCACGGGCGGCAAGAGCGACGCGAGAATATCCAGGCTGCCGCGCTCGAATGTGAACCAGCCCAGCAGAAGCTGCGCGCTTTCTTCGCCGTGACCGATTTCTGCCAGTCTCCTTGTCGTGAACTGATCAAGGATCTCGGCGCAGGGTCGCGTCGGGGAGTGCGGCTGATCGCGCAGCGAAAAGGGATCGGGGCCGACCAGCAGAAAACAATCGCCACGTCGCAGCCGGGTTGCCTCGGCCGAGGTGTCCGCAACTAGGCTGCAGGCCCCGTCCGTCACCAGCGCAAAGCGCAGTCTCGTGGACGCGGCGAAGTCGATCCCCCATCGTCCCCGCGCCACCAACCGCGCCTGTATCGCGCCGCGCAGCCGGATTGTCCTAAGGATGTCCGTCAAGGTGTCCATGTCCAAGCCCTCAGAGGATCTGGACGATCAGTATATAGAATTGGCATTCTAGCGATAGATATGATCGTCTCCGTCGATATCTTTTCAGTCCAACTGAAAGGAGATTTCCGATGCGCAGCTACCATATCGACAGGTCAGTCTCGCCGATCCCGCTTGTCCTCAAGGATCACGACGCTCCGACCCCGGGCGACCGGGATGTGCTCATCCGCGTCAGGGCAAGCTCTCTCAACTATCGCGATCTGCTGATCCTCAAAGGGACATATGGCCGAAACGGTCCCGGCGCCGGGCGTGTGCCCGTCTCCGATGGCGCGGGCGAGGTGATTGCTGTCGGGCCCAGGGTGACGCGGTTCAAGATCGGCGACCGCGTCGCGGGCACGTTCATGCCCAAATGGATCGCGGGTCCGATTTCGGCCGAGGCGGTCAGCGTTCAGCCCAACCTCACGGAAGACGGCTGGCTGACCGAGCTTCGCCTGGCTGACGAAAGTGCCTGCGTGCGCATTCCCGATCAGCTGTCGTTTGAAGAGGCGGCGACCTTGCCCTGCGCGGCCGTGACGGCCTGGTCGGCGCTGACGGCCTTCCGCCCGGTCCTGCCGGGGGAGACGGTGCTGACGCAAGGCTCCGGCGGGGTTTCGATCTTTGCGCTGCAGTTCGCCAAGACCATGGGCGCGCGCGTGATCGCCACGACATCAAGCGCTGAGAAGGCCGCCCGGCTTTCTGCTATGGGTGCCGATGTCACGGTCAACTACCGCGAAGACCCCGATTGGCATCTTGCCGTTCGCGCGGCCACGCACGGGCATGGCGTGGACCACATAATCGAGGTCGGCGGTGTCGGCACGCTGGAACGGTCGATCAAATCCGCCGCCTTGGGGGCGCAGATCAATCTGATCGGCGTGTTGTCAGAGGCCGAAGGCTTTGATCCCGGTGTCATCAGCAGCGCCATCGTCACGATCAACCGGGCGACGGTTGGCAGTCGCCAGCAGTTCGAGGCGATGAACCGGGCAATTGCGGCGCAGGACCTGCACCCGGTGATCGACAGGGTTTTCGACTTTGCACAGGCCCCTGAGGCTTTCAGCTATTTCGAAGGGCGCGGACATTTCGGAAAGGTGGTGATCCGCCATCCCGCGGCTTGACCACCGGGGTCAGGACCGATGTTCACCTCTACTCCAGGCGGGTTGCCGGCCGCGCCGCGAGCGATCGCGTGCTCGACATGCTTCGTCGTCGGCGCAACGACCGACGCTTATGGCTACGAGGTCGCCAAGACGGTCCTCTGGCACGCCGTGGGCGGCACTGTAGGGCGCAGCTCCGCCCGCTCCGATCTGCTCGACCGCAGGAGACCGGTGATGGAGGCCTGGGCGAGGTTTGTCACCGGGGCGCAGGCCGCGGACGTGGTCCCGATCAGGTCGCCCCGGTGTGAGGACACACCCGGGCATCGGCCTCAGTCGGGCACGGGCTTGCTGACTCTGTGTCCGCAGTAGATGCAAGTTTGCATTATGGATACGTATCGCTCCACGCTCGTACCAAAATGCGTACGAATTTCCTTGCGTGGCATAGCCAAACGCCCCATATTGGGTACACAGAAGGCAATGATGCCGACCAGCCCACCCGGTCAGGGCAAGGTGATCGGACCCCGGCGGCCAAGAAGATGGATTCCATCGGACTGGCCCTTCAAGTCCTCCAACTGGTGGTTAGCGTAGCAATGCTTATCATCGCCAGCCGGAGGAAGTGAAGGCACGGAGGTCGGGCGAAAGCCCGGCCTCCACCGGTAACTATAGCGGAAGCCCGGAGCGTTTTCAATGACCGCAGAAGACTTCAACGCATGGCTTGCCAAGGAAGGCATTTCCGGCCGAGAGGCCGCGAGACGGCTGGATGTATCGAAGAACACCGTTGTTCGCTATCGGCAGACCGGTGCCCCTGGATACATCGCGCTCGCCTGCGCTGCGCTCAGCTACGGGCTTCCGCCCTGGAGGAAGATTGATGATTGAGGCAATCCAGATTGCGCTCGGAGTTGCGAACCTGGTGGTTCTGCTGCTTGTCTGGCGCAAGATGAACTGAAGACTGGCCCCCGGTTCGCTGGGGGCCAGGCTGCTTATCCACCGACGCGGCCACGGAGCGCGTGAATGTGTCGATCGAGCGCGGGTTGCTCCGGTCCATCGACCAGTTTGCGAAGAGCCGCGGGATGACGCGGTCGTCGTTCCTGGCGTCGGCCGCGCGGCGGGAGCTGGTGGGGTAGCGAAACGTTCTTGAGGCAGTTGGCGCAGGTGACGTTCAGCGCATCAGCCTCTGACAGACACTGCGGCCACCATCATGAGACCCTCCGCAGTGAGCATCCACAGGCCGACCGTGAGGCCGAGCCATACCCAGAAACTCGACACATAAAACTGCATCACCTCAAGCATCGCCCGCTCCTGTTCGGTCTGGTGCCCACATTGGCTGTGGATCCAGTCGAACTGCATGCCCGGGCAGATATCGCGCTTGCCAGGCTATGCAATCCCGGTCGCAGCACTCCACATTTCCGTTGATTTACACACTAGTGTGGAGCTCTTTGTCTTCACCAAAAACGCAGAACTCAAAAGGCTCCTCAAGCGTCACGGATGCACCTTCGAAACGCACAAGGGCGGCAGCGGGCACATCACGGTTCGTTTGGGGGACAAGACCAGCCAGTTGCCTGTTCACGGGGGACGGAAGGAACCCGAAACCGGGCTGGTGAACAAGATCAGGAAAGACCTCGGCCTCAAGTGAGGCCGGGGTCACCCACAAAGGAGAGAACCATGTTGATGTACCGCGTAGAGCTGACGCCTGACGACAACGATACCTACCTTGTTACCTGCCCCGAACTGCCCGAGGTTACGTCGTTTGGTGAGAGTGTCGAGGACGCCGTGGCAAACGGCAGCGGCGCGATCGAGGAGGCCCTGGCCGCCCGTCTGACCGCGTTCGGCGAGATTCCACATCCCGTCGAAGGCCAGCATATGGCGGCCGTGTCCTCGCTCCTCGGGATCAAACTGCAGTTGTTGTGGGCGATGCGGGAGAAGGGATGGAGCCGCGCCGACCTGATGCGCGCCCTCGGATGGCCCCGCAACCAGGTCGACCGACTGTTCAAGGCGGACCATGCAACGCGGCTGGATCAGTTCGACGCGGCGTTCGGTGCCCTGGCACGGCGGTTGAAGACGATGGTGGCGTGAGGGATTATCACCTGCAGGAAATAGAAGCCCATAACCACACCTGGATAGGTTTGTCTGGAAACTAACGAATTGGATTGAATCGAGGACATCGGAAATTGGACGACAAGCAATTCAACGGCACACGAAACCTGATATTTATCTGGGCTTTTGTTTCTCTGTTCGTAACATTTAGTGCCGGCAACCAAACAACGATCAAGCCTCTGATCATTGACAACGCGCTGACTGTCCCGAAGGTTGTCGCGGCAATTCTCCTGCTAATCATAACTCTTTACCTTTGCTTTCGCGCAAAATGGCAACATAGCGCAAGAGTAGCGGAGGTCGAGAAATGGCAAGAAATTGGAAAGAAGATAGCACCAATCCTTGACGACTGGAATGAAAACTTCAAGACCTTGCTCAAGGAACTGTGGCGCGCCAAGAATGGCAAAGATCAAGTCTCGCAAAGAATGGCCGAACTTCATGCCGCTCTGAAAGAAGTAGCCTATATTCATGACCATTACGAAAAGTGGGCGAACGAGCCACTTTCAGAAAGGAGAATGCAGGCGCTCGACGGAGGCGTCGCCCTTGTCAACGACCAAATTGATCGGGTAGCAGACGCCCTATCGCAGATTAACATGGATGACGCCACCCTTATTATAGAACACGCTGAGCAGGTCAAAAAGAAGTTGGTCAAGCTCCGCGACGGCATTGACACTGGGCCGAAGAGTGTTCGTCGCGATTTCTTTCTTGAGACATCATCAACAGTTATTGTAGGATCGACTGCAATCCTGGCCAATTTAGGCACACTTGTAGTGCACCATAAAGATGTCGAGCAAATGTTAAGCGACTTACTAAGACAATTCGGATGATAAAAGATTTCCGGCACCACCTACTTTTTTAGACATGCCTAGATCGAGGCTTCATGGGTATGGACGGTCGGCCGGTGACACAACCAGCGCCACGACCACCAGACCGGCCATGAGCGCCAGCCAGAGGCCCCAGCGGATCATGTCAGAGCCCGGGCCGCCATCTCCTGCACCTTGGCCTCTGCGAGGCGTCGGAGCGCCCTGTCGCTGGCGCCGATCTTGCGCAGGGCGTCAGGGATCGATTCCTTGGCACAGACCACGGCATCGCTGGTCGGATCGGAGCTGCCGGCAGCGCGCGGCATTGCCGACGATGCCGACGACGGCAACGAGGACGGCGACCAGATGGTCAGTGATCAGCGGCTCGGCCGCAGCGAGAATATCGGACATGGGGCTTCTCCGATCATGCCGGATTGAAACGGAGGCAATTCGCAAGCGCCGCGAAAAATGCCGCCAGCCCACCGGGACGGTCCGTGGCAACCTTCCGCCTGCTTCCGGCGTGGGCCATCAGTGCGCGCAACTTCCGGCCGGTGATCGTGCGCTCGATC
The DNA here is from genome assembly GCF_009789075.1 of Pseudooceanicola pacificus. Classification (GTDB taxonomy): domain Bacteria; phylum Pseudomonadota; class Alphaproteobacteria; order Rhodobacterales; family Rhodobacteraceae; genus Pseudooceanicola; species Pseudooceanicola pacificus. Next base: position 456,752 of record NZ_WNXQ01000003.1, on the reverse strand, counting down.
CCGCGCAGGCGGCCGTTTTCGTCGACCCGCCAGATTGCGATCTTGTCGCCGTTGGCGTCGTAGTTCCCGGTCCGGAACAGCGCCTGTTCGTCCTCCCGCCGATCGATGATCGACTTGGGTTCAAGCCAACCCCTGACCCCGTCGCCGGAGAGGTCGCCCGAGTTGATGGCCTTGGTCAGCAGCGCGCGGAATATGCCCCCGGCGTTAAGGTCGAACGAAACCAGCGCATCGAACCGGTGCGGCCTGAGCGGCACCTTGATCGCCCCGTTCACCTTGCGGCCCTGCGAGGCGAAAGTGATCATCGGCGTAAGACGCGCGACCCTCCATCGCTGGGCCGAAGCGGGCCATATCCAGCTCTACCGACGCCGAACAATGAGCTTCGCGAAGGCGCAGGAAGTGCTCGACTACATCGTCAGCCTGGGGACCACCTGGGGGCGGAGATAATCCCGCCTCGGTTTTTCCTTGTTTTTCCGATGCTTCGCATGGAAAATGGTGCCCCAGTCAGGAGAAATCTCGACCGCCGGACGTTCTCGCGGACCCTCAGGGTCCTCTGCCGCGTCATCCCATAACTTGAAGGAATGCCACTTTCCGCCGAACGGAAAGTGCCTGGTGCCCCCAGAGAGACTCGAACTCCCGACCCACTGATTACAAATCAGTTGCTCTACCAGCTGAGCTATAGGGGCTTCGGCGGTCCGTTTACGCGGATGGCGCCCTGCGATCAAGTGGGTTCATCGGTTCGCCCGGGCCAGCAGCGCCACGGCGGCAAGGCCCACCAGGATGACCAGGATCGCCGCCGGGGCCGCATTGCCAAGGTTCTCGAGGCTGGCCTGTTCGTGCACGCGGGTGGCCAGGGTGTCGTAGTTGAACGGGCGCAGCAGCAGGGTCGCCGGCAGCTCCTTCACGCAGTCGACAAAGACCAGCAGCAGGGCCGAGGCCAGCGTGCCCCGGATCAGCGGGAAATGCACCGCGCGCAGCACCTGCGCCCGGGTCCGCCCCAGCGAGCGGGCCGCCAGCGGCAGCGAGGGTGAGATGCGCCCCATTGCGGCATCCGTCGCCCCCTGGGCGATGGCAAAGAACCGCACGCAATAGGCCAGGATCAGCGCAAAGGAGGACCCGGTGAGGATCAGCCCGATGTCGTGGCCGGTCAGGACAAACACCGAATCCGCCAGGCCGTTGTCGAGCCGGGCCAGGGGAATCAGGATGCCCACACCCAGCACCGCCCCGGGGGCGGCATAGCCGATGGTGGTGGCCGGCATCAGCATGCGCGGCAGGGCGCGGCCCGAAAGCCTGACGCCATAGACCAGGAACACCGCCGCCGCCACGGTTGCCAGCGCCGCGATGCCGCCGACGGTCAGCGTGTGGCCCAGGGCGCGCAGCAGGGCCGGGTCGCTCCAGGCGCCTGCATGGTCCAGCGCATGGCCCAGGATCACCCCGGCGGGCAGGACGAAGCCGAAGGCGATCGGCACCACGCAGAGCAGGCAGGCGGCCCAGCCCGCAACGCCGCGCAGCGCGACGCGGGTGACCGGGCGATGCCCCCGCGCGGTGTTGTAGAACCGCGAGCGGCGGCGCGAGACCTTTTCGACCAGCACCAGCGCCACGACCAGCGTCAGGATCACGCAGGCGATCTGTGCCGCCCCGCCGGCATTGTTGCTTTCCAGCCAGGTCGAGAAGATACCCGCCGTCAGGGTCTGCACGGCGAAATAGTCGACCGTGCCGAAATCGTTCACCGTCTCCATCATCACCACGGCCACACCGGCCGCGATGGCGGGCCGTGCCAGCGGCAGGCCGACCCGGCGAAACCGTCCGAAGGGGCCGGCGCCGAGGGAGCGGGCGACCTCTTCGCCCCCGCCGGCCTGTTCGCGAAAGGCGGCGCGGGTCAGCAGGTAGACGTAAGGATAGAGCGCGGCGGCCAGGACCAGCACCGCCGCCCCGCGCGAGCGGATCTCGGGGAACCAGTAGTCGCGCGCGCTCTGCCAGCCCATGACCTCGCGCAGCAGGCTCTGCACCGGGCCGGCATATTCCAGGAAATCGACCAGCGCATAGGCCCCGACATAGGCCGGGATCGCCAGCGGCAGCAGCAGCAGCCATTCCAGCAAGCCCGACAGCGGAAACCGGTAGCGCGTGATCAGCCAGCCCGCCCCGGTGCCGACCGCCCCGGCCAGGGCGCCGACTCCGATCATCAGCACCAGGGTGTTGCGCAGGTAGCGTGGCAGCGTGGTCGAAATCAGGTGCGGCCAGATGTTTTCGCCTCCCGTGATCAGCGGCAGAAAGGCGATCCAGACCACCGCCGCAATGGGCGCGACGACGATCAGCGCGATGGCGGCGGCGCCCAGCGACCAGCCCGAGGGGCCGCGGGTGTCACGCAGCGGGTGTGACGCAGTTTCAACCATGCCACGCCCATGCCCCAAACCGCTTTTACTGTCCAGCCACGGCGCGCTATAGACGATCACAACGAGCGGAAGGGGAACGGCCCAGCCATGGAAATCGTACTGCACGCAGGCGTTCATTGCACCGATGACGACAGGCTGGTGAAATGCCTGTTGCGCAACAAGGACCGCTTCATCCAGCAGGGTGTCGCGGTGCCCGGGCCCTCCCGCTACCGCCGCCTGCTGCGCGACTCGATGCAGGCCCTCGCCCGCGGCCCGATGGCCGGGGACGGGCGCGAGGTGCTGCTGGACAGCATCCTGGAACAGGACGGGGCCGAACGGGTCCTGCTGTCCAACGACAACTTCTTCTGCGTGCCCCGGCTGGCCGTGGGTCACGGCGTGCTCTACCCCCGGGCCGAACAGCGGCTGGACGAGTTCCGGACCCTCTTCGAGGAGGACGAGGTGACGCTCTGCCTGGGGATCCGCAACCCGGCGACCTTCCTGCCCGCGATCTTTGCCCAGGTCGAGGATCAGGATTTCCTGTCCTTCATGGGCGGGGTCGATCCGCAGACGGTGCGCTGGTCGGAGCTGATCCACCGCATCCGCGACGCCCATCCGGATATCGAGATCCTGGTCTGGTGCAACGAGGACACGCCGCTGATCTGGTCGCAGATCGTGCGCGAACTGGCCGGGCTGAACCCCACGGCGCGGATCTCGGGCGGGTTCGACCTGCTGACCGAAATCATGAACCGCGAGGGCATGCACCGGTTCCGCTCCTACCTGCATTCGCATCCGGTGATGACCGAACGGCAGAAGCGCCGGGTCATCGCCGCCTTCCTCGACAAGTTCGCGGTGGAAGAGGCGATCGAGGAAGAGCTGGACCTGCCCGGCTGGGACGAGGACTATGTCGACGCGCTGACCGCGACCTACGAGGAAGACCTCGTCGTGATCGAGCGTATCCCGGGCGTACAGGTCATCGTGCCCTGACGGGCGCAGGCGCCTGACGGAAGTGTGCGGCCGGGGACGTTACGGGGACCCCGCCCCCTGAACCGGCAGCATCGTTCCTGTGGTGCCCTGTCAGGCAAGCCTGCCTGCCGGAACGTCCCGCTGGAGGTACGACGGGCGAAGGCCCCCGCGCCCTGACCCGGCAGCGTCGATCACACAGCAATCGTCGGACAATCTGTCGGGCCGTCCGGCCCCGGCACGGCCCACGGCCCTTCGCCAGGGCGGCAGCGCCCGACTGGATTGGCGCGGTCCGGGCAATAAATGCCCTGCCCCACCGCATCGCGCATGGCGCGGCGCCCTGACCGGGCGCCGCCGGGCGCTCAGCTCATGCCGAGCGCTTCCTTGTACATCTCCAGCACCGCCTCTTCCTCGGCGATGTCGTCCTTGTCGCGTTTGCGCAGGGCGATGACCTTGCGCATCACCTTGGTGTCGTAGCCGCGCCCCTTGGCCTCGGCCATGACTTCCTTGACCTGCTCGCCGATGTCCTTCTTCTCGGCCTCCAGACGCTCCACCCGCTCGATGAACTGGCGCAGTTCGTTGGCCGTCACGCGGTAATTGGCATCGGCTCCGCTGTCGATGACGTCGTCGTTCATGGGTCTCTGTCTCCGGCTGGACTGTCGTGCGAACCCTTCCCCTACCGCCCCGCCGGGTGCGCCGCAAGAGGCGGGCTTGCATCGTGGGGGCGATTGGCGTACCCGCGCACGGATTGCGCGGAAACCAACGGGGAGCGGCGGCATGGAACTTCTGGTCTGGGGTGGCGCCGCGGTGTCGCTGATCGGCCTGGTCGGGCTGGTCTGGTCCATCGTCCGGGTGAACCGGGCCCGCAAGGCCGGGCTGGACGACGAGGCGCTGCGCGCGGCGGTGCAGAAGGTCCTGCCCCTGAACCTGGGCGCGCTTTTCCTGTCGGTGATCGGGCTGATGCTGGTGATCCTGGGGATCTTCCTGGGCTGACCGCCTTGCCCCTGGGCCTGCCCCCTGCCCCGTCCGCAACCCTGTTCAGCGGTTGAGCGCGGCAAAGGTCCGGCTGTTGCGCTGCATGTCGACCAGCAATGGATGCGGATCCCAGATCCGGGGGCCGAAGGGCGCGCAGGCCCGCATGATGCGGATCAGCCGGAAAAGCCCGATGGTATCGGCGGCATGCATCGGCCCGCCCAACCGCCGGGGAAACCCGTAGCCCTGCACCATCACCATGTCCAACAGCATGGGCTTGTGCGCGACCCGCTGATCCAGCAGGCGGGCGCCTTCGTTGACCATCGCGCCCAGCAGGGCGAACCACTGCCCCTGCCCGCCCAGCCCCAGGGGTTCGGGCGCCTCGCCGCGCCGCGCCTCGCTCACCAGACTGTCGAGCGCGGCACGTTCGGACTCCGGGTCGCTGCCCGTGTTCAGCCGCAGCCCGGCCTGCGCCATCAGCACGGATAGGCCCCGGGTCAGCCCGCGCCGCTCCTGCCGGGCAAGGTAGGCGTCCATGTCGATGTCGCTGAGCATGCCATAGGGCCCCCGGGCAAAGCCCAGGGCCCGCATCTCGTGGTCCATCTCCATCGGGTCCTCGCCGTGGCGCACAAGGCAGTCGGCGGCATCCAGCAGGGCCCCCATCATCGCTCCGCCGGCCAGCCCGTCTGCGGGGCGGACCCGGGCGGGCAGCCGCCCGACCTGATGCATCAGACGCCCGGCCCGCGCCACCGTGGCCCGCGCCGCGCTGTCGCCGATCACCAGCTCGGCCAGCCGGGCCGGATAGGGCCGCTGCGGCAGATGCAGGCCGACAACGCGGGGGCGGATCGCCTGCGGGGCCAGCGCGGCGAGGTCCAGATGGCGCGTCGTGCTCAGCACCACCGCATCGGGCCCGGCCACCGCGGCGATGTCCTGCAGGGCCGCGGATTTGGCCGCCTTCGTATCGGGGGCGGAGTCGATCACCACCTCGACCTGGCCCAGATGCGCCGGATTGGCCGTCGTCTTGACGGATTCGACCGCCCGCCGGACCGCCGGGGCCTTCATCGCACCGCGTTTCAGGCGGGCCTCCAGATTGGCGGCCACGGCGTTGCGAAAGCTGTGGCGTTCGGCCTTGTCCTCATGCGCCATCACGATGCCGACACCCTGCGCGGCCAGATCGGCGGCCAGACGCACCGCGCCCGCCCCGCTGCGCAGCATGCCCACCAGCGCAACCGGCTGGCCCGGGGGCAGGTTCGCCACCCGGATCCGCGACTCCATCGCGTGCCGCAGCCCGCGCGACTCCTCGGACACCAGCAGTTCCTCGAACAGCGCGCGTTCCAGGACCAGGGCGGTGTCCACGGGCAGAAGCAGCGCCGCCTCGACCATCTCGACAATCGCATCCTCGGCGGCGCGTCCGGCACGCTGCACCGCCAGCCTGCGGCGGTTGATCTCTTCCTGATAGGCCGCCGGGTCCAGCAGCCCGTCGGCCCTGTCGAGGCTGCGCATCCAGCTGCCCGTCTCGGCGGCGGCCAGGGCCAGGGCCTGTGCCGTATCCGCCAGTTCGGGCAGCGGCACGACCTTGTCGATCGCGCCGGAAAACAGGTCGGCCGTGGCCGGATAGGCCCGCCCGCTCAGCAACAGGGCCAGGGCCTGCCGCGCGCCGGTGATCCGGGGCAGCCGCTGCGAGGCACCGGCCATCGGCGGCAGGCCGAGGGCGACATTGGGAAAGCCCATCTTGACGTTCAGCGCGGCCACCCGGACATGCGCGGCCAGGGCCAGCTCGGCCCAGGCGCCCTGCACCTGCCCCTGCAGCCTGGCCACGACGGGCACGGGCATCGACTCGATCCGCCCGGCCAGGTCCATCGGTGTGGGATCGGCCAGACCGGTGTCGAATTCGCCAAAGGGCACCTGATGCGGAAACCGCGCGCGTTCCGCGCCGAGCACGACGGCGCGGATGGCCCCGTCTTCGGCGGCCGCATCCAATGCCTGCATCAGCTGGAGCCGGATGTCGGCCGTCAGCTCGTTGCTGTTCGGGTTCGCCACCGTCAGCCAGAGCACCGCTCCCCGCTGACGGACATGCACCTTGCCAGACACCTCGGCCCCTCTTCCGGACCCGTCCATGCGACCGGACCCGCTTGTTCCCATTGGAAAAAAGTTTACCCCGGCACTGCCTGTGCACAAGTCCCGCGACACCCGGGAAGGTGCAAAAGCCTCAATGTGTCATCGGATTGTCGCGGTGGCGCGATCGGCGCCGGGCCGCGCGGGGTCAGATCGGCAGATTGTCGAACCGGGCCTCTATCGCCTCGTTCGTCAGCTCTTCCTGCAACTGGCGCAGGCGGGCGGGGATTCCGTTGCCGGTCAGGGCATATTCGCTGACCAGACCGTGCAGGGCGTCCAGATGCAGATGCCGCACGCCCGGCTTGGCGGAAGAAATGGCACCTGTGACCTCGGCAGTTCTGGCTTCGAGTTCCGTCAGGGACATGGCATCTCCTCCCGGGCCGGCGGCCCGCTCCTGAAAAGGCGGGCAAGAGCCCGCGGCTGACTTGTGATATGGCGGCGTCAGGTGGTGTGACGCTGCCGGTTCTCCTCCGTGGCGCGAGCGCCACCGCAAAGATAGAACGCGAGTTGCCCGCGGGCAATGCTTCTTTGTTCCGCACTGCGGATTTTCAGACGATTATGCTTAAAATTGCCGACATTGCTTTCGCAAGACAGCTTGCAGCGCACCAGAGTGCAAGGAAAGACGGCACGGCCCTTGCATCACATTCAAAAATTGATATATGAAGCTCTCAAAGAAGGAGTCGCATCATGCAACCTGACATCACGGCATTCTTCGACGAAGCCACCAACACCATTTCCTATGTCCTGCGCGATCCGGCGGGGAGCGCCTGTGCCGTTGTCGATTCCGTTCTGGATTTCGACTATGCCTCGGGCCGCACCGACACCCGGTCCGCCGATGCAATCATCGCCTTTGTCCGTGACAAGGGGTGGGAGGTCCAGTGGCTGCTGGAAACCCATGTCCACGCCGACCACCTGTCCGCCGCGCCCTATATCCAGCAGGAGCTGGGCGGCAAGATCGGCATCGGCGACAATATCCGCGTGGTGCAGGACACCTTTGGCAAGGTGTTCAACGAAGGGACCGAGTTCCAGCGCGACGGCTCGCAGTTCGACAGGCTCTTTGTCGAGGGCGACAGCTTTCACATCGGCCAGCTGCGCGGCGACGTGCTGCACACGCCGGGCCACACGCCGGCCTGCCTGACCTATGTGGTGGGCGATGCGGCCTTTGTCGGCGACACGCTGTTCATGCCCGATTTCGGCACCGCGCGCTGCGACTTCCCCGGCGGGTCCTCGGAGACGCTGTACAATTCGATCCAGAAAATCCTGGCCCTGCCGGAGGAGACCCGGATCTTCGTCGGCCACGACTACAAGGCCCCGGGCCGCGAGGACTATGCCTGGGAAACCACCGTCGGCGAACAGAAGGCGCTCAACGTGCATATCGGCGCCGGCAAGTCGGCCGAGGAATTCATCGCCATGCGCGATGCGCGCGATGCGACCCTCGCCATGCCCAAGCTGATCATCCCCTCGCTGCAGGTGAACATGCGCGCGGGCCGGATGCCGCCGGCGGATGAACAGGGCAACGTCTATCTCAAGGTTCCGGTCAACAAGCTCTGACCGCGTCGCAAGGACTGAACACATGCAACACGACTGGATCATGGGCCTGATCGGGGGCCTGATGATCGGCCTTGCGGGGGCCGTCTTCCTGCTGGCCAATGGCCGGATCATGGGCGCCAGCGGGCTGATCGGCGGGCTGATCGACGGCTCGGGGCGCGACAACCGGGGCGAGCGCCTCGCCTTCCTCGCCGGGCTGTTCCTGGTGCCCGCGGTCATCGCGCTGGCGGTCGGCGCGCCCGACACCCATGCCACGGGCAATGTCGCCGTGCTGATCGCCGCCGGCCTTCTGGTGGGCATCGGCACCCGGATCGCCAATGGCTGCACCTCGGGGCACGGGGTCTGCGGCATCTCGCGGCTGTCGCTGCGCGGCATCGTGGCCACCGTCTTTTACATCCTTGCCGGGGGCCTGACGATCGCCGCCTTCCGCCACGTTCTGGGGGTGATCTGATGCGCCTGCTCTTTGCATTGCTCGCCGGTGGCCTGTTCGGCGCCGGGCTGCAGATCTCGGGCATGACCGACACCGTCAAGGTGCAGGGCTGGCTCGACGTCTTTGGCGCCTGGGATCCGACGCTGGCCTTTGTCATGGGCGGCGCGATCATTCCGATGGCCGTGGCCTGGCGGCTGACACGGGTGACCCGCCCGCTGGTCGGCGGCAGCTTTCCGCCCCCGCCCCGCCCCGAGATCGACCGCAAGCTGGTGATCGGCTCGGTGCTGTTCGGCATGGGCTGGGGGCTGGTCGGGCTCTGCCCCGGTCCCGCCGTCGCCTCGCTGGGATATGGCGGTTTTTCGGGCGTTGTTTTCCTGCTGGCCATGCTGGGCGGCATGCTGCTGGCGCCGGGCATAAGGGCACGGCTGGACAGCGCGGTTCCGGCGGAATAAGGATCCGGGCATGGATATTCGCCAGATTACCCCCCGCTATTCCGTCACGCCGCAGATCACGCCCGAGGATGTCGCGGCGATCAAGGCGGCGGGTTTCGTCCGCGTCATCTGCAATCGTCCGGACGAGGAGAACCCCGCCGAACTGCAGGCCGGGGCGATCCGCGAAGTGGTCGAGGCCGCCGGGCTGGACTTCGTCGTCCTGCCGCTGACGCACCAGACCATGACGCCCGAAAACATCGCGCTGCAGAAATCCGCGGCCGGGGATGCCGATGGGCCGGTTCTGGCCTATTGCGCCTCGGGCACCCGCTGTTCGGTGATCTGGGCGCTTGGCCAGGCCACCGATGGCAAGAGCAGCGACGAGATCCTCGCCGCCACGGCAAAGGCCGGCTACGACCTGGGCCAGCTGCGCCCGCGCCTGGATGCGCTTGGCGGCTGAGCCCGCACCGGTGACGGATTTGGACAAGGGCCGCAGCGCTGCGGCCCTTTCTTGTTGAGCACCGGGGCACGGGGCGTCATGGCCCGGGATGCCGCCCGTCCGGCTGGCGGAGAGGCCCGTCGCACCCGGACAGCTCGCACCGCGCCGGGAGCGCGGTTCCGGCACGTGGTCGCAGGCCCTGCCGCCGATGAGCCGCGCCCGGGCATCGCGGGCCGATTGCCCGGGAGCAGGCCCATCAGCCTTCGAGGTCGGGGAGGTCCGACAGGTCGGGCAGCGGCGGCAGGTCCTCCATCCCCTCTTCCTCCGACAGGTCGAACCCGCCCAGCCCGGGCAGATCGTCCAGATCGGGCAGGTCGTCCATCGGGTCGTCCTCAACCGCATCGGCCATGCGGGGCATCGGATCGGGCAGCGGGTAGGCGGGCGGGTCGGGCGGCAGGCCCGGTGGCACAGGCCCGGCCTCCTCTGCCCCAGCCCTGGCGGCGGGATCGACCGGGCCGCCGCGTGAGCCGCCCTCCGTCAGCCGCACCGCGCGGAAGCCGTTGATCTGGCCCAGCCGTCCCTCGGCCACCCGTCCCTTCTGCCCCGAGACAAGCGCCGTATCCGCCAGCGCGCTGCGCGGAATTTCCAGCAGGTCGCCCGGTTGCAGGCGCCCGGCCTCGGCCAGCGGCATGCGGATGCGCCAGAGCACGGCGTCAAGGCGCGCCTCGGCCTCCATCACCACGGCGCCCAGGCCGCGAATATCCCCTTCCTCGGCCGCCCCTTCGGCCCTGTCGGGGGCCGGGTCGCAGATCGGCAGGCAGAGCACCATCGCCCCCTGCCGCTGGCCGGCCAGGTCGACCTGCATCGCGTAGCGCCGGAAATCGGCGCCCTCCAGCGCCATGGTCAGCATGCGCAGGTTGTCGAGCATCACGCCGAACCGGTAGCCCCGGAAATGCGCCGCCCCCTCCTGCCCCTGCATGGTTTCTTCCAGACGCTCCAGCATCGCGTCCACCAGAGGGGCGGCGATGGCGGAATCGGTGCGGGTCGCGGGGCGAGGCTCGGCCGGGCGCGGGCCGACACGGCCCATGGTCTGCATCTCGACCACGCCGGACATCACCGGAAAGGCCATGCTCAGCGCGCCTGTCGCCCCGTCGGGGCCATCCAGCAGGATCAGCAGGTCGCCATCCGTCATCGCCTGGACAAGGTCGTCGCGGGCGACCTCCTCCTCCGCGACCGATGCGACGGCCAGCGGCAGGTCCAGCACATCGTCCGCGGCGCGGGCCAGGGCCAGCTTCAATGCCTTGGCAGGCGACATCGCGCGGGCCTGCCAGACCTCACGCGCGACGCTCGCCTTGCGTCGCAGAACTGCATTGGCGCGTCTTGTATCCATCCCCTCCGCCATCGCCTGTCGCGGGCCTTGGGGCACAGTAAGCGACCGATGGTTACCAATCGCTTAGCCGCGGCGATGCAAGTTACTGCGCCGCCATCAGCGCCCGGGCCGGCAGCGTGACGCGGAACGCCGCCCCGCCCTGCCCCGGCAGATAGGCCACGGTGCCGTAAAGCCGGGTCATGATCTCGCGGCAGATCGCCAGACCCAGCCCGGCCCCGCCCGCCTTGCCCTCGCCAATGCGCGAGAATTTCTCGAAGATCACTTCTTGCGCGTCAGAGGCGATGCCGCTGCCATTGTCGATGAAATCCACGGTGACCACCCGGTCGCGCTGGCGCACCGCAATGGTCAGGCTGGGCTGTGCGGCGTCGCAGTATTTCCGGGCATTGGCGATCAGGTTGATGAAAACCTGGCTCAACCGGTCGATATCGGTCTCCAGCAGGATCGCCTCGGCCGCGCGGTCGCGCCTGAGCGCGATGCCGCCACCCTGCAGAACCGCCGCAACGGCCCGGTCCAGCACTTCGTCCAGCCGGCCCTGACGGATGTTCAGGCTGACCTGTCCGTTTTCCAGCACCGAGAGGTCCAGCAGATCGTCCAGCAGGCGGGTCAGGCGGATCGCCTCGTCATGAATGATCGAGGAATAGCGCCCGCGCTCCTCGACAGTCAGCCCGTCGGTATCGCGCAGGATCTCGGAAAAGGCCCGGATCGAGGTCATCGGCGTGCGCAGCTCGTGGCTGATCTGGGACAGGAAGGCATCCTTTTGCACCGACAGCTGGGTCAGCTTCTCGTTCGCGGCGCGCAGCTGGCGGGCGGTGCGGATCAGCTCGTCCGACTTGGCCTCCAGCTGGCTGGAATATTCCATCATCTGCGCCGTCTCGTCGGCCACCGCCATCAGATCCTCGACCGAGACACTGGCCCCGCCGACGATCTGGCTGACCATCGCATGGGCCGTCGCCGCACCGACCGAGCCCGACATCTCGCGCTCCAGCAGCTGCAGGAATTCCGCCGTGGGCTCCGGCAGATAGCCCGGCAGCCCCTGCTGCTGCGCCGCGTTGCGGAACAGCGCCTGCGCCTGCCCGGCGCCGAGGATGCGCTGCGACATGATCATCAGGTCCTCGCTCTGCGCCACGCCGCCCTGCCAGCCGCGCGGGGTGTTGGAATGGGCAAAGACATTGACGAACTGCGCGCCCTGCAGCCGCTCCATCGGCGAGGGGAAGGTGAAGGTCGACACGGCAAAGAAGGTGCAGGCGTTGAACAGCATGGACCACAGCACCCCGTGGACCAGCGGGTCGATCCCCTCGATCCCGAACAGCGCCTGCGGGCGCAGCCCGGCCAGGCCGAATGGCCCCTCGGCCAGGACCCGGGCCGGCACGATCACATCGGCGCCGAAACTGGGCAGGAACAGGCACCACAGCCACAGCGCAAAGCCCACGGCCAGCCCGCAGAGCGCGCCCAGCCGGGTCGCCCCGCGCCAGAAGAGCCCGCCCAGCAGGGCCGGCAGGATCTGCGCCACCCCCGAGAACGAGATCAGCCCGATCGCCGCCAGCGCCGTGCCCCCGCCCGAAACGCGGTAATAGAGGTAGCCGAGCAGCAGCACCCCGACGATGGACAGCCGCCGCGCCAGCATCACCACGTGCCGCACGTCACCCGACACCATCGCCCCGGTGCCGTTGATCCGCAGCCAGATCGGCATGACCACATGGTTGGACACCATCGTCGACAGCGCGATGGAGGCGACGATGACCATCGAGGTGGCCGAGGAAAACCCGCCGAGGAAGGAGAGCATCGCCAGACCTGTCCGCCCCTCGGCCAGCGGCACGGTCAGCACGAAGAGGTCGGGATTGGACCCCTCCGGCAGCATCGCCAGCCCGGTGACCGCAATCGGCATCACGAACAGCGACATCAGCATCAGATAGCCCGGAAAGGCCCAGACCGCCGTGCGCAGGTGGCTTTCGTCGTCGTTCTCGACCACCAGGACCTGGAACATGCGGGGCAGGCAGAGGAAGGCCGCCGCCGACAGGAAGATCAGGCCGGACCAGCGGCCGCTGGCCATTTCCCAGTGCCCCAGGGACGAGGCGTCGATGCGGGCCATTGTCTCGGCCACGCCGCCGCCGACGCCCCAGACGACAAAGATGCCCACGGCCAGCAGGGCCACCAGCTTGACCACCGCCTCCAGCGCGATGGCGGTGACGACGCCGTGGTGACGTTCGTTGGCATCCAGGTTGCGGGTGCCGAAGAGAACGGTGAAGAACGCCAGCCCCGCAGCGACCCAGAGCGCGGTCAGATTGCTGTCGTCGGGCATCGCCACACTGGGATCGGTGGCGGCAAAGGCGGCAAAGGACAGGGTGACGGACTGCAGCTGCAGCGCGATATAGGGCGTGGTTCCGATCACCGCCAGCACGGTGACGAAGATGGCCAGCAGGTTCGACTTGCCATAGCGCGAGGACAGCAGGTCGGCGATCGAGGTGATGCGCTGGCTGCGCCCGATCCGCACCATCTTGCGCACGCCCCAGAGCCAGCCGACCATGACCAGCGAGGGGCCGATGTAGATCGTCAGATACTCCAGCCCCGAGCGCGCCGCATAGCCGACCGCGCCGTAAAAGGTCCAGGCGGTGCAGTAGATCGACAGCGACAGGGTGTAGATGAGGGGCGAGCCCAGCCAGTGGCTGTTGCCCCGCACCGCCAGCCGTTCGGCGGCAAAGGCCACGGCAAAGAGCACGGCCACATAAACCAGGCAGACGCCGATCAGCAGGTTGAGAGAGGCCATCACGGCCCCGGACGGCCCGGCGGCCCTCCCGACTCGCGCCGCGTCGGCTGGGGGCCGGCGGCCTCGTCCCGCTCGGCGCCGCGCGCCAGCAGGCCCGAGGCACAGACCAGCACCGCCCAGACGCCGAAGATCCAGTAGATCGCGCGCGAGGTCCGGGTGCCGTCCTCGGCCCCCTGGGTCCAGAGCAGCGGGATCAGCATCAGCAGAAGGCCAACCACCGGCAGGGCGCGCGCCAGATCCGCCAGTCGGCGCTGCCGGTAGCTGCGGCGTTCCAGAAAGACGGTGCCCTTGGTCTCGGCCACTGCGCTATTCCCTCACGAGGTCCCGCACCGCCTCCAGCACTTCGGCATTGGAAAACGGCTTGGTCATGAAGCGGCTGGCCCCGGCGGTGGCCGCCATCTCGCGGTCCTTGGCCTGCCCGCGCGCGGTCAGCATCAGCACCGGCAGATCGGCCGTACCGGCATCGGCGCGCAGCTCCTTGAGGATATCGTAGCCCGAGCGCCCGGGCAGCATGACATCCAGGATCACCAGGTCCGGGCGGCGGCTGCGCACCGCATCGGCGGCATCGACACCATTGGCATGGGTCGCGACCCGCCAGCCGTCGCGGGACAGGATGAAGCCGATGGCCTCGCTGATGTTCGGCTCATCCTCGATCACGAGAATATTCCTGCCCATCCGGTCCTCCCCTCCCAGCCGAGCCAATATCCCTTTTTTCTTATGGGTCCGCAGGCCGACCATGCAAGCGGCGAAAGCATCGCGGCGCAGATTATTATCCGCATCGCAGAAAATTTCCCGGCGATCCGCACGCCGGATCAGGCGTTTTCGGCCATGATAGAGGGCTCTCGCCGGGCGCGGCAGTCGTCGCGTGGGCAGATCCGGCAGGTCACGCCGACGCGCCGGCCCTCGCCCGCGGCCTCGCCCGGATCGGTCAGGATCAGCATATGCGCCTCGAACACGGGTTCGCGATCCGACGTGAGCGGGCCGACCGGCTGCGCCACGGCATGGGTGACAAACCGCCCCTCGCTGCGGCTGGCCAGGCGCAGGGTCTGACGCAGCGGGATCATCGGGCGCGACAGCGACTGGAACAGCGGCCAGAGCGGACAGGCGGTGCCGAACCGCGGCAGCGGAAAGCCCGGCAGCGGGCGGCGGAAGGTCAGCGTGCCGCTGGCATCGCAGATCACCAGCCCCACCGGCCCGCCAAGCGCCGCCGCCGCGGCGGGCGACAGGGTGGCGATCCGGCGCATCATCCGCCCGGGATCGACCCCGAACCGCGCAGCCAGCCGGGCCGGATCGCTGGCGGGGCCGGCCTGCTCCAGCGCGTCCAGCACCGGGTCATGCGGCAGGATCGCGGCATCCTCGCCATAGCGCGCAAGGATCGCCCGGGCCATCACCCGCGCGGTCTGCGAGGTCAGCGCCCCCGCCCCGGCGGCCAGCACCGACTCGGCCGTGCCCTCGCCCCCGCGTTCCAGTTCGGGGAAATGGAAATCGCGCGCGGCCAGGAAGCTTTCGACCTCGTCCTGGGGCGAATTCAGCGTGCTGTCGGCCTGCCGCCCGGCATCCAGATCGCCCACCAGCCGTTGCGCGCCCTCGGCCAGGCGCTTGGCATCCTCGTTGATGTTGCGGTGAAAGCGTTCGCGCCATTCCGGCTCCAGTTGCCTGGTCTCGACCAGGATCGAGGCGGTGGAATGGATCGCGGTCACGGTCGAAAGCACCTCGTGCAGCGAGGCCGCCAGGTGCGGGTCGTGCTCCAGCCGGTCGGTCAGGGCCTCGACAGTCTGTTCCAGCCCCGCGACACGGCGATAGCTGGCGGCCAGCAGCGCCGCCCAGCCCGGGAACCGTCCGGCAAAATCCTCGACCCGGCCGACCTCGGCGCCCGCATCGGGCAGGTCGGCGGCGGCCTCGCGCAGGGTGGCGATCAGGGCGGCCTCGGCCCCCTCGCTCAGCAATGCGGGTTCGACCTCCAGCGCGGCGGCGATGTCCAGCAGCAATTTGCCGCCGATTCTGCGGCGGTTGTGTTCGATCAGATTCAGATAGCTGGCGGAAATTCCCGCGCGCCGCGCCAGTTCCGCCTGACGCATCCCCAGGATGGTCCGCCTTTCGCGGATCCGGCTGCCGGTTAGCGGCGATCTGGCCATTGAGTTTTTCCTGACTTTCCAACGGGTTTCTGCGCCACGCAGAGAATAAGTTTACAACTTCTACCCCTTCGCAGTGGATTTGTTTACAAAAAAATCATTTCGAATAAGCGAGTTGTTGCGCATTTTTCATCAACTCTGCGATAACATCTTTGCACGAATGTGCGTCCCGTGCGGCGAGAGGAGATGCCGCCACGGTACACTCAACGGGAGGATTACATGTCCAACAGCAAATTCACACGCCGCGGCGTGATCAAGACAGGTGCGGGCGTCGGCGCGGGCCTCGCACTGCCGACGATCTTTGCCAGCCGCGCCAGCGCATTCACCAACGAACCGACCGGCTCCTCGGTCACGCTGGGCTTCAACGTGCCCCAGACCGGCCCCTATGCGGACGAAGGCGCGGATGAACTGCGCGCCTTTGAACTGGCGGTCGAGCATCTGAACGGCGGCGGCGACGGCGGGATGATGAACACCTTCTCGTCCAAGGCGCTGAAGGGCAACGGCATCATGGGCAAGAAGGTGGAATATGTCACCGGCGACACCCAGACCAAATCCGACGCCGCACGCGCATCCGCCAAGTCGATGATCGAAAAAGACGGCGCGGTGATGATCTCGGGCGGCTCCTCCTCGGGCGTGGCCGTGGCCGTCCAGGGCCTGTGCCAGGAAGCCGGCGTCATCTTCATGGCCGGCCTGACCCATTCCAACGACACCACCGGCAAGGACAAGAAGGCCAACGGGTTCCGCCACTTCTTCAACGCCTACATGTCGGCCGCCGCGCTGGCGCCGGTGCTGGAAAAGCTCTACGGCAAGGACCGCCGCGCCTATCACCTGACGGCGGATTACACCTGGGGCTGGACGCAGCAGGAATCGATCGCCGCCGCGACCGAAGCCGTGGGCTGGGAAACCGTCCGCAACGTTCTGACCCCGCTGGCGCAGACCGACTTCAGCTCGTATATCGCGCCGGTCCTGAACTCGGGCGCCGACGTGCTGGTGCTGAACCACTACGGCGGAAACATGGTCAACTCGCTGACCAACGCCGTGCAGTTCGGCCTGCGTGACAAGCAGGTGAACGGCAAGAACTTCGAAATCGTCGTGCCGCTCTACTCCGAGCTGATGGCGAAAGGTGCCGGCAAGAACATCGCGGGCATCGTCGGGTCGCAGAACTGGGACTGGAAGCTTGAGGACGACGGCACCAAGGCCTTCGTCAAGGCCTTCGGCGAAAAGTACGGCTTCCCGCCGAGCCAGGCCGCGCAGACCTGCTATGCCCAGACCCTGCTCTATGCCGATGCTGTGGAGCGTGCCGGTTCGTTCAACCCCTGCGACGTCGGCGCGGCCCTGGAAGGGTTCGAATTCGACGGGCTGGGCAACGGCCCGACCAGCTACCGTGCCGCAGATCACCAGTGCTTCAAGGACGTGCTGGTGGTGCGTGGCGCCGAAAACCCGCAGGACGAATTCCACCTGGTGGAAATCGTCGAAGTCACGCCGGTCGGCCAGGTCACCTATGCACCTGACCACCCGATGTTCGCCGGCGGCAACCTGGGCTCCTGCAACCCGGGCGCATAAGCGACAGAACCGGGATGCGCCGACCCGCGCATCCCACCCTTTCCGCCTCCGGGGCGGGACCGGCTTCGCCGCGGGGGTGCGTATCCACACGCACCCCAACGGCTTATCCATGCGAGAGGGACCATGGACGCGATCATCCTCCAATTCCTGAACGGCCTCGACAAGGGTTCGGCCTATGCGCTGATCGCCCTGGGCCTGACGCTCATCTTCGGCACGCTTGGCGTGGTGAATTTCGCCCACGGGGCGCTGTTCATGATCGGCTCGTTCTGCGCCGTGACCCTCAGCAAGCTGTTCACCCTCAGCTTCGAGACGCTGGACCCGACCCGCAAGGACTTCCTGGGCAACCCGCTGAAGATCAAGACGCCCTATGTCGAACAATGGTTCGGCCCGGACACCGGGGCCGTGCTGATCGACTGGGCCGTTCCGCTCGCCATCCTCTTTGCCATCCCGATCATGATCGCCGTGGGCTTCATCATGGAGCGGGGGCTGATCAAGCATTTCTACAAGCGCCCCCATGCCGACCAGATCCTCGTGACCTTCGGCCTGGCCATCGTGCTGCAGGAGCTGGTCAAGCATTACTACGGCGCCAACCCGATCCAGACCCCGGCACCCGAGGTGTTCCGCGGCTCCTTCGATTTCGGCACGCTGCTGGGGTTCGATCCCAACGTGATCATCTACCCCTACTGGCGCCTGGTCTATTTCGCCTTTGCCGCCGTGATCATCGGCGGGGTCTTCGCCTTCCTGCAGTTCACCACCTTCGGCATGGTCGTGCGCGCCGGCATGGCGGACCGTGAGACGGTGGGCCTGCTGGGCATCAACATCGACAAGCGTTTCACCATCATGTTCGGGCTGGCCGCCGCCGTGGCGGGGCTGGCGGGCGTGATGTACGCGCCGATCAACTCGCCCAACTACCACATGGGAATGGACTTCCTGGTGCTGTCCTTCGTGGTTGTCGTGGTGGGCGGCATGGGCTCGCTGCCCGGCGCCGTCGCCGCGGGCTTCCTGCTCGGCATCCTGGAAAGCTTTGCCTCGATGAACGAGATCAAGGGGCTGATCCCCGGCATCGACCAGATCATCATCTACGTCGTCGCCATCGTCATTCTGCTGACCCGTCCGCGGGGCCTGATGGGCCGCCGGGGCGTGATGGAGGAATAATCCATGCTCGGTCTCGACAAGAAAGATATGACCACGCTGCTGGTGGTCGCCGCCCTGGTGCTGCTGGCACCGTTCATCCTGAACCCCTTCCCCGCCAACAGCGCCATGGCGCAGTTCAACGCGGGCTATCCCGACCTGATGCAGCGGTTCGTGATCTTCGGGATCTTCGCCATCGGCTTCAACATCCTGTTCGGGCTGACCGGCTACCTCTCCTTCGGTCACGCGGCCTTTCTGGGGGTGGGATCCTACTCGGCCGTCTGGATGTTCAAGCTGCTGAGCATGAACGTGATCCCGGCGATCCTGCTTTCGGTCATCGTCGCGGGGCTGTTCGCGCTGGTCATCGGCTTCATCTCGCTGCGGCGCACGGGCATCTACTTCTCGATCCTGACGCTGGCCTTTGCGCAGATGTCGTTCAACCTGGCCTATTCCGTCCTCACCCCGATCACCAACGGCGAGACCGGGCTGCAGCTGACGCTGGAGGATCCCCGCATCCTGGGCCAGACCGCCACCGAAAGCGGCGGCATCCCGGTCACCAACCTCTTCGGGATCGAAATGCGCGGCTCGGAAACGCTCTACTTCGGCGACTGGTCGTTCCAGTTCTCGGCCGGGTACTACCTCTGCGCCATCATCATGCTGATCTCGTTCTACATCTCGGTGCGCATCTTCCGCTCGCCCTTCGGGCTGATGCTGCGCGCGATCAAGTCGAACAAGACGCGGATGAACTACACCGGGCTGAACACCAAGCCCTATGCCCTGGCGGCCTTTGTCATCTCGGGCATGTATGCCGGGCTGGCGGGCGGGCTGCTGGCCTCGATGGACCCGCTGGCCGGGGCCGAGCGGATGCAGTGGACCGCCTCGGGCGAGGTGGTTCTGATGACCATCCTCGGCGGCGCGGGCACCCTGATCGGGCCGGTGCTGGGCGCGGGCTTCATCAAGTACTTCGAGAACATCTTTTCCAAGATCAACGAGAGCGTGCTGCACAGCTGGTTCAGCTTCCTGCCCGAAAGCGTCGAGAACGGGGCCGTCTGGGTGGCCGAACATTTTGTCGGCGGCGGCTGGAGCCTGACCCTGGGTCTGCTCTTCATGCTGGTCGTCACCTTCCTGCCCGGCGGGCTGGTGGAGGGCGGACAGCGGATCATCAAGCTGTTCCGGCGCCGCAAGGCCGATGACGGCGCCGAACAGCGCGCCGCCAAGTCCCACCCCGCGGAATGAGGAGACAGGCCGATGGGCATCCTTGAAGTCAAGAACGTCAACAAGCGCTTCGGCGGCCTCAAGGCCCTGAGCGAGGTCAACCTCAGCGTCGCGGAAAATTCGGTCCATGCGATCATCGGGCCGAACGGCGCAGGCAAGTCGACCCTGCTGAACGTGCTGGTGGGCAAGCTGATCCCCGACACCGGATCGGTCATGTTCGACGGCCAGTCGGTGCTGGGCCGCACGCCCTACGAGATCAACCAGATGGGCATCTCGCGCGTGTTCCAGACGCCGGAAATCTTCGGCGACCTGACGGTGATGGAGAACATGATGATCCCCTGCTTCGCCAGGCGCGACGGGTCCTTCGAGCTGAACGCCCTGACCGGCGTCAGCAAGCAGGTCGACATCCGCGAAAAGGCCGAGCAGATGCTGATCGACATGAACATGATCGACAAGCGCCACATGCACTCGGCCTCGATGTCGCGCGGCGACAAGCGGCGGCTGGAAATCGGCATGTGCCTGGCGCAGGAGCCCCGGCTGCTGCTGCTGGACGAACCGACCGCCGGCATGGCGCGGGCCGACACCAACAACACGATCGACCTGCTGAAACAGATCAAGGCCGAACGCGACATCACCATCGCCATCATCGAACACGACATGCACGTCGTCTTCAGCCTGGCGGAACGGATCACCGTGCTGGCGCAGGGCACCCCCCTGGTCGAGGACGTGCCGGCCAAGATCAAGGGCCACCCCAAGGTGCGCGAGGCCTATCTGGGCGAAAGCGCAGCGGCGTAAGGAGCGAGCGACATGAACGTCAAACCCGATTTCTCGAAGGGCAAGAACTACGCCGAAACCGCCCCCGCCTTCCTCTCCGTCTGGAACATGGAGGCCTATTACGGCGAGAGCTACATCGTCCAGAACGTCAGCTTCAACGTGCACGAGGGCGAGATCCTCGCCCTGCTGGGGCGCAACGGGGCGGGCAAGACCTCGACCCTGCGTTCGATCGCGCGCATCGGGTCCCCCCTGGTGACGCATGGCGAGATCTGGCTGGATCACCAGCCGCTGCACAACATGGCCTCGCACCAGGCGGCGCAGGCCGGGCTGGCGCTGGTCCCCGAGGACCGGCGCATCATCGCCGGCCTGACGGTCGAGGAGAACATCCAGCTGGCCCAGATTGCCCCGCCGGTGGGCTGGTCGCTGGAGCGGCTCTACGAACTCTTCCCCCGCCTTGGGGAACGCCGCAAGCAGGAGGGCGTGACCCTTTCGGGCGGCGAGCAGCAGATGCTGGCCATCGCCCGCGCGCTGAGCCGGGACATCAAGGTGCTGCTGCTGGACGAACCCTACGAAGGGCTGGCCCCAGTGATCGTGGACGAGATCGAAAAGACCCTGCGCATCATCAAGGAACAGGGCATCACCACGATCCTGGTGGAACAGAACGCCGTGCGCGCGCTGGAACTGGCGGACCGGGCCGTGATCCTGGACACCGGATCGGTGGTTTTTGACGGCACCGCAGCCGAGGTGCTGGGCAATGACGACCTGCGGGCGGAATACCTGGCGATCTGACACGGACCATCTCCGCCAAAAGGACTGGTTGCGACCGCCTTGGCGGGGGTTCATGAATGGCCCCAACCGTCCACGGGATGAGGAGCACCAAGATGAGCGATATCAAGACATACCCCCCCTCCGCCGATTTTGCCGCCCATGCGCATGTGGATGCCGAGCGTTACGCGGCGATGTACAAGGCCTCTGTCAGCGACCCCGAGGGCTTCTGGGCCGAGCAGGCGCGCGAGCGGCTGGACTGGATCGAACCCTTCACCAAGGTGAAGGAGACGGATTTCACCCTGGGTAAGGTCTCGATCAAGTGGTTCGAGGACGGTGTGCTGAACGTTGCCCATAACTGCATCGACCGGCACCTGGATACGCGCGGCGATCAGACGGCGATCATCTTCGAACCCGACGATCCCGAAACCCCGGCACAGCACATCACCTACCGGCAGCTGCACGAAAAGGTCTGCCGCTTTGCCAATGTCCTGCTGGCCCAGGGCGTGATGCGCGGCGACCGGGTGGTGATCTACCTGCCGATGATCCCCGAAGCCGCCTATGCCATGCTGGCCTGTGCCCGTATCGGGGCGATCCATTCGGTTGTCTTTGCCGGTTTCAGCCCCGATGCGCTGGCCAACCGGATCAACGACTGCGAGGCCAAGGTCGTCATCACCGCCGACACCGCCCCGCGCGGCGGCCGCCGCACCGCGCTGAAATCGAACACCGACGCGGCGCTGCTGCATTGTTCCGACAAGGTGCGCTGCCTTGTCGTCAAGCACACCGGCGACCAGACCACCTGGATCGAAGACCGCGATGTCGATGTGAAGGCGATGATGGACGAGGTCGCGCCCGATTGCCCGGTCCGGCCCATGGGGGCCGAGGATCCGCTGTTCATCCTCTACACCTCGGGCTCCACCGGGAAACCCAAGGGCGTCGTACATACCTCGGCCGGCTACCTGCTCTACGGGGCGATGACGCAGAAATTCACCTTCGACTATCACGACGGCGATGTCTTCTGGTGCGGCGCCGATGTCGGCTGGGTCACCGGGCACACCTATATCCTCTACGGTCCGCTGGCGAACGGCGCGACGACGCTGATGTTCGAAGGCGTGCCCACCTGGCCCGACGCCAGCCGTTTCTGGCAGGTGATCGAAAAGCACAAGGTCAACCAGTTCTACACCGCGCCGACCGCGATCCGCGCGCTGATGGGCCAGGGCACCGGCTTTGTCGAAGGGCATGACCTGTCCTCGCTCAAGGTGCTGGGCACCGTGGGCGAGCCGATCAACCCCGAGGCCTGGAACTGGTACAACGACAATATCGGCAAAGGGAAACTGCCCATCGTCGACACCTGGTGGCAGACCGAGACCGGCGGCCACATGATCACCCCCCTGCCCGGCGCCGTGGCGACCAAGCCGGGGTCGGCCACCCTGCCCTTCTTTGGCGTGCAGCCCGTCGTGCTGGACCCGACCAGCGGCACCGTGATCGAGGACACCCAGTGCGAGGGCGTGCTGGCCATCGCCGAAAGCTGGCCCGGCCAGATGCGCACCGTCTGGGGCGATCACGACCGGTTCGAAAAGACCTATTTCGGTGACTACAAGGGCTATTACTTCGCCGGTGACGGCTGCCGCCGCGATGCGGACGGGTATTACTGGATCACCGGCCGCGTGGACGATGTGATCAACGTCTCGGGCCACCGCATGGGCACGGCCGAGGTCGAGTCGGCACTGGTGGCCCATGCCAAGGTGGCCGAGGCCGCGGTGGTCGGCTACCCGCATGAGGTCAAGGGCCAGGGCATCTATGCCTATGTCACGCTGATGAGTGGCGAGGAGCCTTCGGACGCGCTGCGCAAGGAGCTGGAGACCTGGGTGCGGACCGAGATCGGGCCGATCGCCAAGCCCGACCTGATCCAGTGGGCCCCGGGCCTGCCCAAGACGCGCTCGGGCAAGATCATGCGCCGGATCCTGCGCAAGATTGCCGAAAACGACTATGGCGCGCTTGGCGACACCTCGACCCTGGCGGATCCTTCGGTGGTGGACGATCTGATCGAGAACAGGATGAACAAGGCCTGACCCGGCCCCGCATATCCTGAACCCCGCCCCCCGGTGCCGCACAAGCGCCGGGGGTTTTCCGTTCCGGTCCCTGCCCGGCCCCCCGCCCGGCCCGCCTGCCCGGCCCCTGCGGCGGAAACCTGCCGCGACGGGACGCCCCGGGAACCGACTCGGCCCCCCGCCGGTTGCCACGGTGAACCATCGCAACCACGACAGGAGACCGAACATGACCACCATCAAGGCCACCCTGATGTCCGGCGCCGCAGCCATCGCGTTGCTGGCAGCCCCGCTGTCCGCCCAGACCGCCGACTCCGACGCCGCGACCAGCTCGCGGCTTGGCGACGGCGAGATCTCGGCCCAGGCAGAGGCATCGGGCGACACCGAAACCCTGCGCGACAAGGCGCGTGAGGCTGTCGACGCGGCGGGCCAGGCGCTCGAAAAGACCGGCGAGGCCATCGGCAACGCCGCCACGGCCACCGTGGATGCCGCATCCGACACCGCCGAGGCCGGGGCCGAAGCCGTGGCCGAGGGTACCGACAGCGCGGCAACCGCCATTGCCGACAGCGAGGACAGGATGGCCGGCGATGCCGCAGCCACGGCCGGTGGCACGATGACCGCGGGCAGCCTGGTCGGCGCCAATGTCGCCTCGTCCTCGGGCGAGCCGATTGGCGAGATCGACCGCGTCGTGCGCATCAACGACGAGGTCATGGCCGTGATCGGCGTCGGCGGCTTCCTCGGAATAGGCGAGCACGAAGTCGCGCTGCCGATCACCGAACTGGGCTGGCAAGGCGAGACCGTGACCGCCTTTGGCTATTCGGAAGAACAGCTCAAGAGCATGGCCGCGTATGATGCCGAGCTGGCCACCGCCGTCGAGGCGGACGAGCCGGTGACGCTGGGCCGTTCCTGACCCCGGGCCAGGACAGTGCACAATAGGGCCGCTCCGCCAACGCGCGGGGCGGCTCTTTTGCCGGGAATGGCCGAATCGGCCCTGATCGCGGGATCTGGCCGCTTTCCTCCCCCTCTCGCATCCCCTATAAGACAGCCAATTCACGAGAGGCCCCGAAACGAAGGGCCGGGGTTGCCGATTGAGGACTGCATGACCAACAAGACGCATGACGACGACGTCGCCTTTATCCGGGCGCTTGCTGAACTGCTGCGCGACAACGACCTGACCGAACTGCAGGTCAAGCGCGATTACGGAGAAGACGACAGTCTGAACGTGCGGGTCAGCCGCCAGACGCAGGTGGTCACCACCGTCCAGGCCGCCGCCCCGGCCGCCGCCGCCGCGCCCGCCCCTGCGGCGGCCCCCGCCGCCAAGGCCGCGGGCGAGGATCCGGCCAGCCATCCCGGCGCTGTCACCTCTCCGATGGTGGGCACGGTCTATCTGCAGCCGGAACCCGGCGCGGATGCCTTCGTCAAGGTGGGCGACACGGTGTCCGAAGGCGACACCCTGCTGATCGTCGAAGCCATGAAGACGATGAACCACATCCCCGCGCCGCGCAGCGGGACGGTCAAGCGGATCCTGATCGAGGACCGCGCCGCCGTCGAATTCGGCGCCCCGCTGATGATCATCGAATAAGGCCGCTCGCATGTTCGAGAAGATCCTCATCGCCAACCGCGGCGAAATCGCCCTTCGCGTCATCCGCGCGGCACGGGAAATGGGCATCCGCAGCGTTGCGGTCCATTCCACCGCCGACGCCGATGCGATGCATGTCCGCATGGCAGACGAAAGCGTCTGCATCGGCCCGCCGCCCAGCTCGGCCAGCTACCTGCACATCCCCTCGATCATCGCGGCCTGCGAGGTCACGGGCGCGCAGGCGATCCATCCGGGCTATGGCTTCCTGTCGGAAAACGCGGGCTTTGTGCAGATCGTCGAGGATCACGGCCTGACCTTCATCGGCCCGCGCGCGGAACATATCCGCATCATGGGCGACAAGATCACCGCCAAGGACACGATGAAGGCCCTGGGCGTGCCCTGCGTGCCCGGATCGGACGGCGGCGTGCCCACGCTGGAGGATGCCAAGCGCATCGGGGCCGAGATCGGCTATCCCGTCATCATCAAGGCCACCGCCGGCGGCGGCGGGCGCGGCATGAAGGTCGCCAAGACCGCGGCAGATATCGAACGCGCCTTTCACTCGGCCCGGGCCGAGGCCAAGGCGGCCTTTGGCAATGACGAAGTCTATATCGAAAAATACCTGACCACACCGCGCCATATCGAGATCCAGGTCTTTGGCGACGGCAAGGGCCATGCGGTGCATCTGGGCGAGCGGGACTGCTCGCTCCAGCGGCGCCACCAGAAGGTGTTCGAAGAGGCCCCCGGCCCCGTCATCACCCCCGAGCTGCGGGCCGAGATCGGCGCCATCTGCGCCAAGGCCGTGGCCGAGATCGGCTATTCCGGCGCGGGCACCATCGAATTCCTGTACGAGAACGGCGAATTCTACTTCATCGAGATGAACACCCGTCTTCAGGTGGAACACCCGGTGACCGAGGCGATATTCGGCGTCGACCTGGTGCGCGAGCAGATCCGCGTGGCCGAGGGCTATCCCCTGTCGTTCAGCCAGGACGACCTGACGATCAACGGCCATGCCATCGAGGTGCGCATCAACGCCGAGCGCCTGCCCGATTTCGCGCCGCGCCCGGGGCGGATCACCCATTACCACGCCCCCGGCGGGCTGGGTGTGCGGATGGATTCGGCACTCTATGACGGCTATTCGATCCCGCCCTATTACGACAGCCTGATCGGCAAGCTGATCGTGCATGGCCGCGACCGGCCCGAGGCGCTGGCCCGGCTGTCCCGCGCCCTGGGCGAGCTGATCGTCGACGGGGTCGAGAACACCGTGCCGCTGTTCCACGCGCTGCTGCAGGAGCCCGACATCCTGTCCGGCACCTACAACATCCACTGGCTGGAAGGCTGGCTGGAACGCACCTTCGAAAGCTGACGGGACGTGCCGCGCGCCTGAGCGCCGCGGCACAGGGCCCTCTCGCATTTCCGATGTCTCCGTGGCAGATTCCCGGCAAGGAGACTGCGACGCGGATGAAAGATCACGACGGCCTGACACCGGAACTGCTGCTGCATGCCTATGCCGTGGGCGTCTTTCCCATGTCCGAACACCGCGACGATCCCGATATCTTCTGGGTCGATCCCCGGCGGCGCGGCGTCTTTCCGCTGGACGGGTTCCGCATCTCGCGCTCGCTGGCGCGCACGATCCGCCGGATGGATTACCGCGTCACGGTGAACCGCGATTTCGCGGGCGTGGTGGATGCCTGCGCCGACCGGCCCGAGACCTGGATCAACACGACCATCGCCCGGCTCTATCAGGACCTGCATGACATGGGGCACGCCCATTCGCTGGAAGTGACCCGCGACGGCACCCTGATCGGCGGGGTCTACGGCGTGGCCATCGGCGGCGCGTTCTTTGGCGAAAGCATGTTCTCGCGCCAGCGGGACGCGTCCAAGATCGCGCTCGCCTGGCTGGTGGAGCGGTTGAACAGCGCGGGGTTCACCCTGTTCGACACCCAGTTCGTGACCCCTCACCTCGCCTCGCTGGGCGCGCAGGAAATCAGCCGGGCAGAGTACAGATCACGGCTGGCCGAGGCGTTGCAGGTCAGCGCGGATTTCACCGCGCCGACGATCCCGCGCGACCCTCAGAGCGTCTTGCAGCGCAGGACCCAGACGTCGTAGCGGAAATGATCCAGCGCGTTCAGCGCGGGCGACGAGGCGATCATCCAGCCCTCGAAGATCGGGGTTTCCGATTTCGCCGGTTCGCTGATCGTGAGAAAGGCAAAGGCGTCGCCATCCGGGTTGTCCCGGGGGTAGCGGCATTCCTTGAGCCGGATCACCAGCTTGCCGATCTGCACCGATCCGCCCGCCAGCATCTCGAAGGACGAAACCTGCCCGTTGATCTTGTCCAGCGCCTTGAGTTCGGCGCCCAGGCCCAAACTGGCATCTTCCTCAAGCACCGAGGTGACGGCGGCGGCGGGCCCGGCCAGCAGGGCCAGGGCAAGGGCGGCGGCACGGATCATTCCGACGAGCTCCCCCCGCTCCCGCCGACAAATTTCAGCAGCAGCGAAATCAGGCTGACGGCGCCCTGTGTGTCCTCGATCTCGGCGCCCGCGGTGTAGTTCATCGGTGACCCGCCGGGGCTGATCTCGATGAAATTGCCGCCAAGCAGCCCTTCGGAGCTGACGAGGACGGCGCTGTCGTCGGGGATCTCGATGCCGTTGGCGATCGAGAAGGAGGTCACCGCGCGGAAGGTCTTGGGGTTCAGCTCGATCCCGGTGACGGTGCCGATCTTGACCCCGGCCAGCCGGACATCGGTGCCGACCTGCACCCCCTCGGCCGAACGGAACGAGGCGTTGAGCGTGTAGCCCGCCGTGCTGGTCGAAAACCCTGCGGCCTGGCTGGCATAGACGCCGAACCCGATGGCAAGGGCCAGCACGGCCCCGCCGACGACGATCTCGGTGGTTTCACTGGCCATGCGGGATTATTCCGGGCTCCACGCCTCGTAATCGCGGCGCGGGGCCGGATCGGGGCGACGGATGGAGCCAATCGGCGCATAGGCCTGCGGGGTGCCGGTTAGGTTTTCCTGGTGCGGCTTTTCCCAGGCCTTGTGGGTCAGCGGCGCCTGGCTGGGCGTTTCGTCAAAGGTGTGGTGCAGCCAGCCGTGCCAGTCGGGGCTCACGCGGCTTGCCTCGGCCTCGCCGTTGAAGATCACCCAACGGCGCTTGCCGTCGGCCGTCTCGTAAAAGACGTTGCCCTGATCGTCCTCGCCCACCTTCTTGCCGAAGCGGCGGGTGTAGAGCGCGGTGTTGATGGTGGAGCCGTTCCACCAGGTGACCGCGCGCAGAAGGGTGTTGAGAATGCCCATGGACGCCTCCGAGAAATTCCACCCCTGATATGACCGATCGCTGCGGCAAGGTCCAGTGGATAGGCCCGCGGCGCGTGGCCTCAACCGATCTTTGCCGTCACCTCGATCTCGATGCGGAAAACCGGGTCGAGCAGCCCCGCCTCGATCATCGTGGCGGCGGGCGGATTGGGGCCGAAGATTTCGGCCAGCAAGGGCCAGCAGGGTTCGAAATCGGCGGCCCTGGGCAGGATGTAGTGGACGCGGACGACATCGGCCCATGTGGCCCCGGCCTCGTCCAGCGCGGCGGCGATCTTGGCCAGGGTGTTGCGGCACTGGGCGACCACGTCATCGGGCACCTCGCCGGTCTGCGGGTCCGCGCCGGTCGATCCCGCCACATGCACCCAGCCGTCGCCGGTCACAACCGCGCGGCAATAGCCGATCCTGGCCTCGTAGGGCCCCCCGGACGAAATCCTGCGATGCGCCATTGCCGCCTCCGCCTGTTGCACTGATGGCGCCACTATCGGGCCGGTGCCCCTGCCCGTCCAGCGCCGCCGTGCGACAGGGGCGCGCAGAATGCGAAACCGCCCGTGCAGCGATGCACGGGCGGTTTGTGGCGCGGGTCGCAGCGTCGAGCCGGTCAGCCGGCCGAGGCGCCCTCTTTCTTGCTGTCGGCATAGATCATCAGCGGCGCGGCTTCCGAGGTCACGGCCTCTTCGTTCACGACCACCTCTTCGACGTTCGACATGCTGGGCAGGTCGAACATGGTGTCGAGCAGGATGTCCTCCAGGATCGAGCGCAGGCCGCGGGCGCCGGTCTTGCGGGCGATGGCCCGCTTGGCGATCGCCTTGAGCGCGTCGTCGGTAAAGGTCAGCTGCGCGCCTTCCAGTTCGAACAGGCGCTGGTACTGCTTGACCAGGGCGTTCTTGGGTTCGGTCAGGATGGTGACCAGGGCGTCTTCGTCCAGGTCTTCCAGCGTTGCCAGAACCGGCAGACGGCCGACAAATTCCGGGATCAGGCCGAATTTCAGCAGATCCTCGGGTTCGAGATCCTTGAAGATTTCGCCCACACCGCGTTCGTCATTGTCGCGCACATCGGCGCCAAAGCCCATGGCCGAGCCCTTGCCGCGCTGCGCGATGATCCGGTCGAGGCCGGCAAAGGCCCCGCCGCAGATGAACAGGATGTTCGTGGTGTCGACCTGCAGGAATTCCTGCTGCGGATGCTTGCGCCCGCCCTGCGGCGGGACAGAGGCGACAGTGCCTTCCATCAGCTTCAGCAGGGCTTGCTGCACGCCCTCGCCCGACACGTCGCGGGTGATCGAGGGGTTTTCCGACTTGCGGGTGATCTTGTCGACCTCGTCGATATAGACGATGCCGCGCTGCGCCCGCTCGACATTGTATTCCGAGGCCTGGAGCAGCTTGAGGATGATGTTTTCCACATCCTCGCCCACATAGCCCGCTTCGGTCAGCGTGGTGGCATCGGCCATGGTGAACGGCACGTCGAGGATGCGCGCCAGCGTCTGGGCCAGCAGCGTCTTGCCGCAGCCCGTCGGCCCGATCAGCAGGATGTTGGATTTGGCGAGTTCGATTTCGCCCGATTTCTGCGAGTGGTTCAGGCGCTTGTAATGGTTGTGCACCGCGACCGAGAGCACCCGCTTGGCGATCTTCTGCCCGATGACGTAATCGTCGAGCACGTTGCAGATGTCCTGCGGCGTCGGCACCCCGTCCGAGCTTTTCAGCCCGGTGGACTTCGTTTCCTCGCGGATGATGTCCATGCAGAGTTCGACGCATTCGTCGCAGATGAACACCGTGGGACCCGCGATCAGCTTGCGTACTTCGTGCTGGCTCTTGCCGCAGAAACTGCAGTAGAGCGTATTTTTGCTGTCGCTACCCGAATTGTTCGCCATCTTGTACCTTTCGCCCTGGATGGGCTTTCCCGGTCTTCGGTAGGCCCACCCAGACCCGTATTTCCAAGCAGACTAGGGCAGCCCCCCACAGTCCACAATGTCAAAATTGCTTCACAAAGTCACTTGTGAAGCAATCCGATCACGAGTCGCCTTCGACCTTGGAACGGCTTTCGACGATTTCGTCGATCAGTCCCCATTCCTTGGCGTCTTCCGGCGACATGAAGTTGTCGCGCTCCAGCGCGCGCTCGACCGTTTCCAGATCCTGACCGGTGTGTTTCACGTAAATCTCATTCAGCCGGCGCTTGAGCTTCAGCGTCTCTTCGGCGTGGATCATGATGTCCGTCGCCTGGCCCTGGTAGCCGCCCGAGGGCTGGTGCACCATGATCCGGCTGTTCGGCAGCGAGGAGCGCATGCCCTTTTCGCCCGCCGTCAGCAGGAGCGAGCCCATCGAGGCCGCCTGCCCGATCACCAGCGTCGCGACCTTGGGCTTGATGTATTGCATCGTGTCGTAGATCGACAGACCCGAGGTCACCACGCCGCCGGGCGAGTTGATATACATCGAGATTTCCTTGGACGGGTTCTCTGCCTCCAGGTGGAGCAGCTGCGCCACGATGAGGCTGGACATGCCGTCATGCACCGGCCCGGACACGAAGATGATCCGCTCCTTCAGCAGGCGCGAAAAGATGTCATATGCGCGCTCGCCCCGGCTGGTCTGTTCGACCACCATCGGAACAAGCGTGTTCATGTAGAATTCTGCTGGATCTTTCATGTCCGACCTGCCTGCTTGTGCACTTCTGATCCCTAGCGATCAGTTCCTAAGAGAGTCTTAGTCACGCCCGAGAGGGGCTGCAAGAGCGGGTCGGACATAATGGCCCCGCGCAGGGCCTTCTGTCTCTGCCGATGACACAAAGGCGAGAGGGGCCCATTCGCAATGGCCTGTGCCCCGCGGCGGCCGGGGTCAGCCGCCGAAGGTCTTGAGGTATTCGATCACCGCGTCCAGGTCGCCCTGCTTCCTGAGGCCGGTGAAGGACATCTTGGTCCCGGGCAGATAGCCCTTGGGATCGGCCAGGAACCCGTGCAGCGCCTCGACATCCCAGACCGCGCCGCCATCGGCGAGCTTCTGCATCGCCGGCGAATAGCGGAACCCGTCGATGGCCCCGGCAGTGCGTCCGACAATGCCGTTCAACTCGGGCCCGGTGCGGTTCTGCGCGCCCTCGCCCACCTGGTGGCAGGCCTTGCACTTGCGGAACACCTTCTCGCCCTCGCCCGCCAGCGCCATGTCGATCGCCGCTGCATCGCCGGCGGGGGCCTCGGCGCCGGTGTCCTGCGGCGCGGCCGCTGGTGCCTCGGCAGGTGACTCGGCCGCCTCGGCGCTGGCCTCCTCCACCGCCGCGTCGGTGCCGTCATCCGGCGTCACGTCCAGCACGGCGGCGCGCATGGTGATCGCGACATTGTCCTTGCAGTTGTCCATGCAGGGTTCGCCGGTCCATTGCGGATATTCCGTCTGCGGTCGGTCGTCGAGGATGAAGCCATCGGCATTGGGCATCGCGATGTCGAGCAGGTTCTCGTTCGACAGGGTGAAATCCTCGTCCACGATATCGTTGGAATAGAGGATATAGGCCACCACGGCATAGACCTCGTCGGGGCTGAGCGTCTGCGCGTCGCCAAAGGGCATCGAACGGTGGACATAATCCCAGGTCGTGGTGAGGTAGGGCCAGTAGCTGCCCACGGTCTTGAGCGGGTCCTTGTCGGCGAGCGTGTCCATGCCCCCGGCCAGCTTGGGCCAGTTGCCACGCCCCTCGGCGAAATCGCCGTGGCACGAGGCGCACCGTTCCGAAAATATCTCGTCCCCGGTCCAGACATCGCCGGACCCTTCGGGCAGACCCTGGCCATCGGGGCGCACGTCGAGGTCCCAGGCCGCGATTTCCTCGGGCAGCGCAGGCCGGCCCAAGCCCAGCTTGCGCACCGGCATCTCTTCGGCATGGGCGGCGGCGACAAGGCCAGAGGGTTCGGCCTCTGCGGCCGGTTGTTGCGTGGCGACGGCGGCAGCCTGACCTTCTGTGGATTGCTCCACTTTATCAAATGCTTGCACAGCGGTTTTCACGCTGGCGGCGGGTGGATGCACGATATGGCCGTCGGCCATGAAGACCGCGGCGCCCAGCACGACAGCCGTGCCCGCGCCCGCAGCGGCGAAAAGTTTAAGAGACTTCGACATTCTCGGCCTCCCCGTTGTCCTTGACCCACCAGGTCTGGATGCAGTTGTTGTGATAGACCGAATTCTCGCCCCGCACTGCACGCAGCATGGCCTTGGTCGGCTGGACATAGCCGGTCTCGTCCATCGCGCGGGATTGCAGCAGCATCTCTTCGCCGTTCCACTCGGTATCCAGGTAGAAGCGCGCCAGGGCCTTGGTTTCACCGGGTTTCGCCAGGCGCGCCGTCTCCCAGGTCTTGCCGCCGTCCTTGGACACGTCGACCCGCTTGATCGCCCCGTGGCCCGACCAGGCCAGCCCGGTGATCACCAGCGGACCATGCCCATGCGTGATCGGCGCCTGCGGCGAGGGCGAGGTGATCACGGATTTCGCATCCATCACCCAGGTGAACCGGCGGCTGGTGCCGTCGGCGAGGGTGTCGGTATATTTCGACGTCTCTTCGCGGCTTTCCCAGGGCTGGTCCCCGACCTCGATCCGGCGCAGCCACTTGACCCACATGTTGCCTTCCCAGCCGGGCACGACAAGGCGCACCGGATAGCCATGTTCCTTGCGCAGCGCCTCGCCATTGGCCTTGAAGGCCACCAGGACATCGTCCATCGCCTTGTCCATCGGGATCGAGCGCCCGTTGGACGACGCATCGGCGCCTTCGACATAAATCCATTTTCCTTCGGGACTTACGCCAGCTTCTTCAAGCAGGGTGCGCAGGGGAACGCCGGTATATTCCATGTTGTGGATCATGCCGTGGGTGAACTGGGCGCCGTTCAGCTGGGCACCGGCCCATTCCATGCCCGTATTCGCCGCGCATTCGCAGAAATAGACGTGGTTCTGGCGCGGGAACCGTTCCAGATCGGCGTAGGTAAACACCAGAGGAGTGTCCACCAGGCCATTGATCATCAAACGATAATCCTCTTTCCGCAACTCGATCGCGCCGGAATGGTGACGCTCGAAGGCGCAGCCCTGCGGGGTGATCGTGCCGTCCAGCGCATGGATCGGGGTGAAGTTGATCGAGGATATCGGATCGGCCGTCAGCCAGGGCACGTTGCGGCGGATCACGTCGGCCTCGTACTCGATGGGCAGGCCATAGGGCGTGGCGTCGACACCATCGCCAAAGCCGTTGGCCCAGGGCTGGACCTCGGTGATCAGGGGATCGCCCCCTTCGGCCCGGCCCGGCCCGGCCGCAAGCATCGCCGCCCCGCCCGCCGCGCCCTGCAGGAAGGCGCGCCGCGTCGGGCTCTCTGCCTTGTGGTCGCTCATTGGATTTCGCCTCCTTTCAGATCACCGCATTCACAGGTGTGAATGGATATGGCAAAAAAAGCCGCCCCGGGTCAGGTCCCGGTGACGGTCACGCTGGTGTTGTCGTCCAGCCGGACGGTGCCCAGCTTGCGGATGTGGCTTTCGACCACATCCCAGATCTGCGGCCCTTCGGTGCCCTCGTTCACGCTGGCCCAGCCGGCCACGACGTAATTGCGGGCGGGGTCGATCGGCTCTCCGGTCTTCAGCAGCACCATGTCGGTGATCCGCTCGCCCTGTTTCTTGCTGACGTCGATGCGGTAGCCCAGCCCGCCAACGCGGACCATGTCGCCGCCCTGCTGGTAATAGGGGTCGGGGTTGAAGATGTTGTCGGCCACGTCTTCCATCACCACCTTCAGGAATTCACCCGTCATTTCCGTGCGATACGCCTCGCCATAGCTCATCGAGGTGACGTTCCAGATATCCTCGCGCGTGATGTCCTGCCCGGGGATCAGCGACGGGCCCCAGCGGACGCCGGGCGACAGCGCGATCTCGGCCTCGCGTTCGGACAGCAGGGCGTCGCAGATCAGGTCATCCCAGGACCCGTTGAAATTGCCGCGGCGGTAAAGCAGGCTTTCGGTCTGGCCGATCACCTCGCTCAACTCGCCCTCGTAGGGCGCGCGCTGTGCGTCGATCAGGGCCGTGACCTCGGCCTTGGGCGCGATCACATCCGAGAAGACGGGGATCAGCTTGTGGCGGAAGCCCATCATCCGCCCGTCGCGCACATCAAGGTCCACGCGGCTGACGAACTTGCCGTTGGAGCCGGAGGCCACGATCACCGTCTCGCCCACCAGCACCGGTTCGGGCAGCGCGTCATGGGTGTGACCCGACAGGATCACGTCGATGCCCTTGACGATGCCCGCCATGCGCTTGTCGACGTCGAACCCGTTGTGGCTGAGGCAGACAACCAGCTCGGCCCCCTGGGCGCGGACCTCGTCGACCACCTCCTGCATGTGCTCGTCGCGGATGCCGAAAGTATATTCGGGGAACATCCAGCCGGGGTTGGCAATCGGCATATAGGGGAAGGCCTGGCCGATCACGGCGATCTTGACCCCGCCGGATTCGTACCATTCGTAGGGCTTGAAGAGTTCGGCCGGCTCGTCCCATTCGGCGTCGAATATGTTCTGCCCGAGCGCGGCAAAGGGCAGGCCCTCGACGATCTCGGCCACCCGGTCGGAGCCGAGGGTGAATTCCCAGTGGAAGGTCATCGCGTCGGGCTTGAGCGCGTTCATCACGTTGACCATGTCCTGCCCGGCGGTCTTGTAGCAGGTCATCGAGCCGTGCCAGGTGTCGCCCCCGTCCAGCAGCAGCGCATCGGGGCGGTCGGCGCGGATGGCGTCGATCACCGTGGCCATGCGATCCAGCCCGCCCATCTTGCCATAGCCCTTGGCCAGCGCGGAAAAATCGTTGTAGGTCAGCGCGTAATGGGACGGACTTCCATCAGCGATACCATAGAACTTGCGGAAATCGGCGCCGGTCAGATGCGGCACCTGGCCCTTGTTGGCGCCGACGCCGATGTTGACCTCGGGTTCGCGGAAATAGATCGGTTTCAGCTGTGCGTGGATGTCGGTGATGTGGATCAGCGAGACATTGCCATAGGTGTCGAACCGCAGCAGGTCGTCCTGCGTCAGCGCCTGCTGCGCGGCAAGGCGGGACCAGTGGCCAAAGCCCGAGGCGCCGTAGAGAGACGCGGCGGCCATCGAGACCTGGAGGAAATCGCGGCGGGAGATCATCTGGCATGCTCCTGGGCAAGCGGGGTCTGCGCCCCCTCCCGCACGGGGCGGAAGGGGATCGGCTTTTCAGCCTGTTCTCAATTGGTTGCGAAGCGAAGTTCAGGCCCCGCGATCAGTTCCGGACCGAAGGCGCCTCGACCGAGAGACCGTTGCCGCGGCTGGCGACGTAAAGCTCAAGCGCCACGAATTCCGGCGAACCGGGGTCAAAGGTTTCCGCCCGGGTGTCGCGCACACAGCCCTTGAAGCGGTCATGCGCCGCGTTGAGCTTGGTGTTCTTCAGCCGGTAGACCGGGAAGCCGTTGATCTGGCCCTGGGACAGGTGGTCGGCGCGGATGTGGTTGCCGTAATTGTCCTCGTGGCAATTCGCGCAGGAGAGTTCGAGCTGACCGTACCGGGTATAGTACATCTCCTTGCCCTGCTCCCATGTCGCGGCGACGGGACCGTCGATGGCGACATTCACCGGCATGCCGCGCGACTGGACCGAGATCAGGGCCTCCATCGCGGTCATGTCGCCGCTGGTATAGCCCCATTTCTTGGCGCCCATCTGGGTCTCGCGGCAGTCGTTGATCTGCATCGCCAGGGTGCGCACCTCGCCGGCATCGGCGTTCCACTTGGGATAGACCGCGCGGACACCGGCCATGCTGTCGGCGGGATCGTCATGGCACGAGGCGCAGCTCTTGCCCTCGGAGCCATCGACCATCGCCCACTGGTCCAACGCCTGGTCGACGAAGATCATGCCGGGATTGTCGAAATCGTCGCGCTGCAGGTCCTGCGTCTCGTCCGACCGGAAAAGCCAGCCCGACAGGATCTCGGGCAGGTGGCCGTCCAGATAGGCGGGGGCCGGGGCCCGGACAGTCATTTCGATCTCTTCGTTGACCACGAGGTCGGCGTTCTCATCGGCCAGCGCGGCCCCCGCCCCGAAGGACAGGACGAGGGTCAGTGCGAGCCGGCTTGCTGTTGTTTTGTTCACCTTGGTTACTCCTCCCTGGATGTGCGGCCGTCAGGCGACCGACACGGCCTTGCTGTCCTCGTAGACGGAGCCGTCATCGTCATACCAGGTGAACTTGAATTCGCCCGCTTCCGGGATGGTGGCGTCGAACTCGAAGTACGGATTGGTCGAGATCGCGGGCTCCATCGTCACGTCGATCACCATCTGGCCGTTATACTCGGCGGTGAAGCGATTGATGATCGAGCGCGGGATCTTGTTGCCGTCCTTGTCCTTGCGCTGGCCGCTTTCCATCTGGTGGCTGATGAGCGTCTTGATGGTGACGACCTCGCCGGCGGAAGCGGATTTGGGTGCCTTCACCCGGGGTTTGACATTGTCTGCCATGGTCCTGTTCCTCTCTCTCGCCGATCAGCCGCCGCAGCCGCCGATGGTGACCTTCACGGTCTTGCTGTCGCGCTGGAAACTGCCGTCGCTCATCCTGGCGATGGCGATCAGCTCTTGCGTCCCGGCGAGCCGGATACGGGTGGAGGCGGACTGGCTGCCGGCCAGTTCACCGAAGTTGAAGGTGGCCACCGGCGGCGTCGGGTTGCCGGTCGCCAGCACCATGATCGCGGTCGCGCCCTCGGCATCGACCGAGATCGGAACCGTGTTGCCGTTCTCGGCGATTTCCGGGGCGGTCAGGGTCAGCCCGCCCGCGCCCATCTCGGCCCCGCCGGTGAATTCGGCGATCAGATCATCGGTGGCCGCCGCGTTCACGCGGAACGGCAGGACGGTCATAGCCGCGGCGCCAAGGCCCAGGGCCAGTGTATCGCGTCGTGTGAAATCCATTCTCGTCTCCTTGTCAGGGGCCGCGCCCGCTCAATCCTTCAGGGTGAGCAGGAAGGCCACCACGTCCTCGATCTGCTGTGCTGTAAGCAGCGGCGGCAAAGGCTCGGTTCCCGCCTTGCCGGTGAAGGCGTTGCCGGGGCGGATATAGCCGCTGGTCTTGTAGAACGACGGCATCATGGTGCCATCGTAGGTCTTCTTGGCATCGGCCACGATGCCGCGCAGTTCGGCCTCGTTCCAGCGATCGCCCGCGCCGTCCAGCGAGGGGCCGATTTCGCCCTGGAAGGGCACGTCGGCCAGGGCCGAGACCTCGTGACAGGCCACGCAGTTGCCCAGGCCACGGCTCGACATCACCTTCTTGCCCTCGACGGCATCGCCGGGCATCCCCGAGAGCGACGTTTCGATCGCGCCATAGTCGTCGTACTTGACGCTCATCGGCTCGACCGGGTCGGCCAGCGCCGCACCGGCGGCCAGCGCCGTGATGCCAAGCGTGATAGCTGTGATCCTCATCTTTCCTCCCTGTCCCCGGGCGCGGACCCCGGTTTCCCTCAATTGGTATCCAGTCGCACACCGCAACGCAACATCAAATTCATTAACGTGAATTTATCTGCACTGCAGCAATTTCCGCCGGCTCCGGGCTGCGGAACGGCAGGACGCCCTGCCTTGGCGTTACGATACCCGCAGGACGGATGCAAATCATCCGGTCCCGCCTTTGTCCGGCCCCGCCGCTGCGCTCCCCGATCCCGCGGCCAGCGCGTTACTGAGAGCGGCGCTCTTCCAGCTTGCGGGCGTGGTATTTCTGGAACGGCTCTTCCAGATCATAGCCCTTTTCCAGCACCCAGGTCAGCAGATCCTGCGTCGTCCCCTTCTCGAACGCGCCGGGCATGATCGCCACGGCGGCGCGGCTGGCGGGCACCTCGTCGGGGACCTCCTCGGGGAAGAACATCATCGTCGGGGTGAAAAGCAGGCCCCACTTGCGCACCGCCTGCTTCTCGGACAGCGTCTCGCCGTCGAAATCGGTCACCTCGACATCGCCGAACATGTTGATCTGAACAACGAAATACTTCTCGCGCAGCAGCGAGTCGATGGCCGGGGCGGGAAACACCTCCTCGTGCATCTTGGTGCAGTAGATGCAGCCGCGCTGCTCGACGATCACCATCAGGCGGCGGCCGTCGGCGGTGGCCTCGGCCAGGTCCTCGCGCAGGTCCTTGAAGGTGTTGCGCATCCAGGGCGCCTTGTGCAGCCCGTCGTCACCCATCGTGACGGCACCGGCACCGGTCCCCGCCAGCATCAGGGCGGCGGCAAGATAACGGAGGGGTTTCATGGCAGCATCCTTTCCGGCCTCAGCCAAGGTTTGTGAACGCGGGGAACCAGCGGATCAGCGCATCGGCGATCAGGTTCACGCTGTTGGTTGCAATCAGTACGGCAAAGAGGATGAGCATGGCACCCATCACTTTTTCCACATGTTTCATCAGCCCCCGGTTGCGCGCCATCCAGCCCAGGAACGGCCGGGCGAACAGGGCCGCCACCACGAAGGGCGCGGTCATCCCCAGGCCATAGGCCAGCAGCAGCAGCCCGCCGCGGGCGATGTCGCCCATGCCGCTGGCCACCATCAGGATCGAGGCCAGCGCCGGGCCCACGCAGGGCGTCCAGCCAAAGCCGAAGGCCAGCCCCATGACATAGGCCCCGGCGGCGGTGGTCGGCCGGCCCGGTGCCTCGATCCGCGCCTCGCGGTAAAGGATCGGGATCCGCACAACGCCCAGGAAATGCAGGCCAAAGAGCAGCAGGACCGCCGCCGCGACCCAGCTCAGCGGCTGTTTCCACTGGGCGAAGGTCTGGCCAAGCGCCGTGGCCCCCATGCCGAGCAGGACAAAGATCGTGGTCACCCCAAGCGCGAAGAAGACCGAGGACAGCACCAGCCGCCGCTGCGCCCCCGGGGCGATGGCCGCCCCCTCGTCGCGCAGTTCCGACATCGACAGCCCGGCCATGTAGCACAGGTAGAAGGGCACCATCGGCAGAATGCAGGGGGTGAAGAACGACAGCACCCCCGCGACGACGGCCCCGAGATAGGTTATCTCAAGCACCGCTCCCCTCCCTTGAAGAATTCACACATTCAAATTATGTTGAGCGTTGAACAAAGGTCAACCGGGTCTCGCATGCGAATGACACTTCTGGCGCTGGCTGCAATGACGGGCCTCTGGGCCCTGCCCACCCGCGCGCTGGAACTGCTGATGGTGGAACAGGACGGCTGCGTCTACTGCGCCGCCTGGGACAGGGCGATCGCCCCGATCTACCCCAAGACCGAGGCCGGCGCCGCCGCGCCCCTGCACCGTGTCGACCTGCGCGCCGATCCGCCCGAGGGCGTGACCTATGCCCGCCCGGTCCTGTTCACCCCCACCTTCCTGCTGATCGACGCTGGCCGCGAGGTCGGGCGGATCGAGGGCTACCCGGGAGAGGACTTCTTCTGGGGCCTGCTGGAAAAGATGCTGGCCGAACGCGGCGCCCTTTCAGGCGGCAGCTAGGCCACAGGAACATGCAACCGGCCGCGTTGGAATTGCGTCGCGGCGGAAAGTCGGGAAATATGACTGAACTTCGAAAACTGGACCCGGGCGACGCAATCGACGGACATATGAGCATACCGGTACTCGACAAGAATCTGAGCGACGAGGATATGGACCGTTTCGTGGACAACGCGACGCGGGCCTCGAATTTCCTCAAGGCGGTCAGCCACGAGGGCCGGCTGATGATCCTGTGCCACCTGGTCTCGGGCGAGAAATCGGTGACCGAGCTGGAAGAGCTACTCTCCGCCCGCCAGGCCGCCGTTTCGCAGCAGCTGTCGCGCCTGCGGCTTGAGGGGCTGGTCGTGCCCCGGCGCGAGGGCAAGGCGATCTACTACCGGCTGGCCGACGACAAGCCGCGCCGGATGCTGGAACTGGTTTACGAGCTGTTCTGCGAAAAGTAACGCAAGCGCCGCCTCGGCGGCCTGCGCGGCATGTCGGAGAGGAGGAGCCCCGCCATGATCGACGCCATCGGAGAGGGCTGGTCCCTGCTGCTTGTCGGCCTGGCCGGCGGCATCCTGCTGGGCCTGGCCGCGCGCCTCGGCCGCTTCTGCACCATGGGCGCGATCGAAGACATGCTCTACGGCGGCTCCAGCCTGCGGATGCGCATGTGGGTGCTGGCCATCGGGCTGTCGGTGCTGGGCGTGCACGGGATGCAGCTGGCCGGGCTGTTCGACCCCGCGGCCAGCTTCTACCTCTCCACCCGCTGGGTGCCGCTGGCCTCGATCCTTGGCGGGCTCGCCTTCGGCTACGGGATGGCGCTGGCGGGCAATTGCGGCTACGGCGCCATCGCACGGCTGGGCGGGGGGGACCTGCGCGCCTTCGTCATCGTGCTGGTGATGGGCATCTCGGCCTTCCTCTGCCTCTCGGGGCCCTTCGCCCACCTGCGCGTCCTGATCTTCCCGCAAGAGGCGCTGCTGCCCGGCGACATGCCCCCCGGCATCGCCGCCTGGGCGGGCGGGCTGACCGGCCTGCCCCCCGCCCTGCCCGGTCTCGCCATCGGCCTCGCGATCACCCTTGCGGCGCTGGCCTCGCGCGAGATGCTGGCCCGGCCCGGGGCGATTGTCTGGGGCGGTGTGGTCGCGCTGGCCGTCCTTAGCGCCTGGGCCGGCACCCAATACATCGCCGATCACGGCTTTGCGGCGGCACAGGTCACCAGCCACAGCTTCGCCGCCCCGGTGGGCGAGACGCTGCTCTACGCGATGCTCGGCAGTTCCGGCGCGCCGGGCTTCGGCGTCGGCTCGGTCGCCGGCGTGATCCTCGGCGCCTTTGCCGGGTCGCTGATCAAGGGCCATTTCCGCTGGGAGGCCTGCGAGGATCCGCGCGAGCTGCGCCGCCAGATCGCCGGGGCCGCCCTGATGGGCGCGGGCGCGGTGGTGGCGGCGGGCTGCACCATCGGTCAGGGCGTCTCGGCCTTTTCGGTGCTGGCCTTCTCGGCGCCGGTCACCTTCGCCGCCATCCTCGCCGGGGCCGCGCTTGGCCTGCGCCAGCTGATCGCCGGCTTCTCGACCGTCGAATAGCCCCCGGCGCGCCGCGGCCTCTCGCCCTTTCCGCCCGGCCCGTCACCGCCTTGTCATGCCCCGCGCGCTATGCCATCGCAAATGCCGGAGGTGCCCGATGCAGCAATTCGCCCGTTACGCCATCTATTACGCGCCCGAGCCCGGGCCGCTGGCCAGCTTCGGCGCCGCCTGGCTGGGCTGGGACACCGCCGCCGGAACCGAGGCGCCCCACCCCCGGATCCCCGGCCTGCCCCGCCCGGTCGCAGAGCTCACCGCCACGCCCCGCAAATACGGCCTGCACGGCACGATCAAGCCGCCCTTCCGCCTGGCGACAGGCAGCGATGCCGCGATGCTGGAGGCCGAGGCCCGCGCCCTCTGCGCCCGCCTCGCCCCGATCCGGATGCAGGGGCTGGAACTCGCTGCCCTCGGCGGCTTCCTCGCGCTCAAGGCCACCGGCGATCCCGCCCCGCTGGAGGCGCTTGCGGCAGCCTGTGTCGAGGGGCTCGACCGCTTCCGCGCCCCCGCCCCGCCCGAGGAACTCGCCCGCCGCCGCACATCCGGCCTGAGCGCACGGCAAGAGGCCAACCTGCTGCAATGGGGCTACCCTTATGTGATGGAGGAGTTCCGCTTTCACATCACCCTGACCGGTCGCCTGCCCGCCCCCGAGGCCGAAGCGACCCGGGCCGCCCTGGCCCCGATCCTCGCCCCCCTGCTGCCGGAACCCTTCGTGATCACCAGCCTCTGCCTCGCCGGCGAAGACGCCACCGGCCGCTTCCACCTGCTCGACCGCTACCCGCTGCAGGGCTGACCCGCCCGCTTCCTCTGGCCAAAAATATCCTCGGGGGGTGAATTGCGCCGCAGGCGCAAGAGGGGGGCAGACAGCCCCCCTTCCCCGGCCGTGGCGCCCCGCGCCCGGCCAAATCTCCCCCCGGCCGGGGCGCCCGAGGCGCCCGGCCAAATCTACGGCGACCTCAGCCCGCCGCCGCCTCGCGCGCCTTCATCTCGGCAATCGCGCGCTGCACCTCGTCCGGATCCGGCCGCGGCCCATAGGGATGGGACGCAGACAGCCCGCCGCAGACCGGCAGCGCCTGGCCGTTCACGTAAGAGGCGAGCGGCGAGGACAGGAACAGCACCATCGCCGCGATCTCGTCCGGCTCGCCGCCCCGCCTCATCGCATTGCGGGCGCCGATCCAGCTCTCCCCGCCGGTGGCCTTGGCATAATCGTAGAGCACGCGCGTCATCTCGGTCTCGATCAGGCCCGGGCAGATGGCGTTCACCCGCACCCCCGATCCGGCCAGATCGTAGCTCGCCGTCTGCGCCAGGTTGATCACCCCGGCCTTCGAGGCGGAATATTGCGCCGGTCCTGCATTGGCGCGCATCCCGGCGACCGAGGCGGTCATCACGATCGACCCGCCCCCGCGTTTGCGCATGGCGGCCGAGCCGTGTTTCACCGCCAGGAAGGGCCCGATCAGGTTCACCCGCAGCACCTCGGCCCAGATCTCGGGGGTCGCGTCGAACAGGCTGCGCACCCCGCCGGTGATCCCGGCATTGGCAAAATAGATGTCGAGCCCGCCAAAGGATTGCTCGGCCAGCGCAACCGCGCGGATCACGTCGGCCTCGTCACCGGCATCCATCTCCATCGCCTGCGCCTGGCCGCCATCGGCGACGATGCCTTCGGCCACCGCCGCCACCGCCTCGGCCTTGTCGCAGCACAGCACCTGCGCCCCCGCCTGCGCCAGCATCCGCGCGCTGGCCCGCCCGATACCGGATGCGGCGCCGGTGACGATGGCGCCTTTCCCCGTCAGGTCGATTGCAATTCCCGTCATGGTCTTCCTCCCATTGAAATTCCTGCGCCGCCCCGCGCCCCGCCAGGATGCGACGGACCGGCCTTGTTGATGACAGCGCCCGCCTGGCTTGCTAAGCAGTCACGATGACAGACAGCAGCGCGACCAGCGAACCGGATACGGCCACCATCGCGGAACCCTCGGACCGGTTCCGCGAAAAGCGCGACCGCATCCTGGACGCCGCCGCCCGCATCATCAACGAACGCGGGCTGAAGGCGCTGACCTTTGTCGCGGTGGCCGACGAGGTCGGGCTGAACACCACCTCGGTCACCTATTACTTCAAGCGCAAGGAGCTGCTGGCCGCCGCCGCGCTGGACCGGTCGATGGACCAGCTGGCCGGCATGCTGCAGCGCGCCGCGCAAGAGGCCACGCCCCGCGACCGGGTGCGCGTGCTGGTCCGTCTCTATATCGAGCACATGGCCAACACCCGGCTGGGCCGCGAACGCCCGATGACCCTGCTGTCGGACCTGCGCGCCACCGAAAACGTGATCCGCGGCCGCCTGATGGACACCTTTGTCGAGCGGATCTCGGGCCCCACCGCGCGGCTCTTCGACCCCGGGCCGGGGCCGGAAGGGCCGATGCTGAACCGGGCGCGGGCACATGTCCTGCTCGACACGCTGTTCTGGATGCGGGCCTGGCTGCCGAAATATTCCGTCGGCGATTACGAGCGGATCGGCCTGCGCACGATGGACCTGCTCACCCGGGGCTTCATCCCCGAGGGCACGCCCTGGACCGCCAGCCCGCCGCCGCCTGCCCCCGACACCGCCGCCACGGCCGAGATCAGCCGCGAGACCTATCTGCGCGTGGCCACCCGCCTGATCAACGACCGCGGCTATCGCGGCGCCTCGGTCGAACGGATCGCGGCCGAGCTGAACGTCTCCAAGGGCAGCTTCTACCACCATATCGACGGCAAGGACGATCTGGTGCTGGAATGCTTCCAGCGCAGCTATGGCCGGTTCAGCCAGTCGCAGCGCCGCTGTATCGAGCTGCCGGGCAGCCATCTCGACCGGTTGACCGCCTGCATGGCCGAGCTGCTGGATGTGCAGTTCGGTAAGACCTACCCGCTGCTGCGCATCACCGCGCTGCAGGCCCTGCCGACAGAGCTGCGCCTGCAGGTGCTGGCCCGGTCCGACCGCATGGCCATCCGCTTTGCCGGCATCATCAGCGACGGCATCGCCGAAGGTTCGATCCGCGCGGTGGATCCGCTGATCGCCAGCCAGT
The DNA here is from genome assembly GCF_009789075.1 of Pseudooceanicola pacificus. Lineage (GTDB taxonomy): Bacteria > Pseudomonadota > Alphaproteobacteria > Rhodobacterales > Rhodobacteraceae > Pseudooceanicola > Pseudooceanicola pacificus. The sequence goes on along the minus strand of NZ_WNXQ01000003.1, from coordinate 412,830 downwards.
GCGTCACCGGCATCATCAACTCGGCCTATGACATGCGGCACTGGGCCGATCAGCTGCCGACCCGGCAACGGGCCATCGAACTCTATGCGCATCCGCTGGCCTTCGGTCTGTTCACGCCGCTCTGATCCTGAAAAAAACGGACCCGACGGCGGAGGACACCGCCGGGCCCCTCGCCGTCACTCGGCGGCGATATCGCGGCCGGTGCCGCCAGTCCCGGCCAGCTGTTCCGGCGGAAAGACGATCCCCTCCCCGGTCGAGAAGGTCAGCGTGCCGTCGTCGACCCGGCCGCGTTTCAGCGTCTTGCGGTCCCAGAAATACTCCTGCTTGTGGATCCAGGGAAAGCTGGTCCCGTGCTTGGGCAGGCGATGCGCCACCCGGACGAAATAACCCGAGGTGAACAGGCTTGCCGTGTTGATCGTGGCAAAATCCCCCGATCCCGCGACCGGCACCACCTGGGTATACCCGTTCCGGTCCATGTGGTTCAGCAGCCGGCAGGCATATTCCGCCACCAGGTCCACCTTCAGCGTCCACGAGGCATTGGTGTAGCCGCGGAAATAGATCATGTTCGGCACGTTGGAATACATGAAGCCCTTGAAGATCAGCGGCTTGCCGGGGTCGACCTTCTGGCTGTCGACGGTCATTTCCATGCCGCCGAAATAATCCAGCACCAGCCCGGTGGCGGTGACGATCACATCGGCCTCGATATGGCTGCCGTCCTGCATCAGGATCCCGGTTTCGGTGAAGCGGTCGATATGGCCGGTGACCATCGTGGCGCGCCCCTCTTTCAGGACGTCGAACATGTCGCCGTCGGGGATCGCGCAGATCCGCTGCTGGCCGGGCCAGTAGCTGGGGGTGAAATGGGTCTTCCAGTCGACCGTGTCGCCAAGCGCCTTGGCGACCTCGCCGATCATCTCGGCCTTCAGGCCCTCGATGTCACCGGCAAAGCGGCGGCGGCGCATCCGGCCCTCCCAGATGATTTTCCACCGGGTGAGGGAATAGCCCAACTGCCCCGGAAAGATCGTCTTGAGGATATTGCCCACCTTGTCCTTCATCGGGCGCGCGCGGACATAGGTCGGCGAGCGCTGGATCTGGTAGACGTGTTTCGCCGTCTCGGCCAGCGTCGGGGTCAGCGTCACCGCCGTGGCCCCCGAGCCGATGATGGCAATCGTCTTGCCGGCATGATCGAACCCTTCGGGCCAGAACTGCGGGTGGATGATCGTGCCCCTGAAATCGTCATAGCCGGCGAAGTCGGGCAGATAGCCCTCGTCATGCTTGTAATACCCGGCAGCCGAGAACAGGAAATTGCAGGTGATGACCTTTTCGCCCTCGGGCGTGGCGCAGGTCAGCGTCCACAGGCAATCGCGCGAGACGTATTCGGCGCGGATCACCCTGTGCTCGAACCGGATCAGCGGGGTCAGGCCGTTCTCGTCGGCGCATTCCTGGACGTAGTCGCGGATCGACTCGCCGTCCGAGATCGCCTTGGCGTTCTTCCACGGCTTGAAGGCATAGCCCATCGTATGCATGTCGCTGTCCGAGCGGATACCCGGATACCGAAACAGGTCCCAGGTGCCGCCGATGCGCGGCTTGCTTTCCAGGATGGCAAAGCGCTTGCCCGGGCAGTTCACCTTGAGATAGCGGGCCACCCCGATACCGGAAAGCCCCGCCCCGATGACGACAACGTCCAAGTCAGCCTGCATCATGCTCCATACCCGCCTTTCGAAAACCTCTCTCCTTCTACACGTTGCGCGGGCACCTGGGAACCGTGAAATAATATTTCGCAGGTATCGGGCCGAATCCGCCGAGACATGTTTCCAACCGCAAAACATGGGCATAAGTTGATGTTATCAGGCGATTCACGCCCAAACTTGCGGAGGAGGACGCATCATGCCCGAGGCACAGGTCAACGGAATCACGATCTATTACGAGGTCGAAGGCCCCGATGACGGCAAACCGATTCTTCTGATCACCGGCGTCGGCACGCAGATGACCCGATTCCCCAAACCCTTTGTCGACAAGCTGGTTGCGCGCGGATACCGGGTGATCCGGATGGACAACCGCGACATCGGGCTGAGCCAGAAGTTCACCGACCACGGCCTGCCCGACTTCAAGGAGGCGATGGCCGCCAAGGCCGAGGGCCGGCAGGCCGACCTGGCCTATCAGCTGTCGGATTTCGCCGCCGATGGTGCTGCGCTGCTGGATCACCTGGGGATCGACAAGGCGCATGTGGCGGGCTTTTCGATGGGCGGCATGATCGTGCAGCTGATGGCGATCGAACATCCCGACAAGGTGCTGTCGATGGCCTCGATCATGTCGAACACCGCCAATCCCGACCTGCCCAAGGCCACGCCCGAGGCGATGGCCGCCCTGACCACCCCGCGCCCCGATGCCAACGCGGATCTCGATGCCTTCGTCGCCCACGGTGTCGCCAGCGCCAAGGTCATCGGCAGCCCCGCATGGCCCATTCCCGACGATGTCCTGGCCGCCAATATCCTCAGCGACTACGAGCGGTCGTACCACCCGACCGGCTTCCCCCGGCAATATGCCGCGATCCTGGCGACCTACGACCGCCGCCCCTTCCTGCAAAAGCTGAAACTGCCCTGCGTGGCGATCCACGGCGTGCAGGATCCGCTGGTGCCGGTCGAGGGCGGGCGCGACACCGCCGCCAATATCCCCGGCTGCGAACTGGTCGAGATCGACGGCATGGGCCACAACCTGCCGCCGCAGATCTTCGACCGGATCATCGACGCGATGGAGCTTGCGACGCTGAAGGCCTGAGCCCGGCGGGGGGCGCACGCCGTGCCGCCCCCCTGGCGCGCCCCCGGCGGTGCGCCAGGGGGCCCTGACCCCGACAGCGCATGAGGTGTCACGATGCTGAACGGATCCTGCCTGTGCGGGGCGATCACCTGGCGCATGGACAAGACGCCCGGATCGGCCACCGCCTGCAACTGCACGGCCTGCCGGCGCTATGGCGCGCTCTGGGGCTATGGCTGGGACGGGGCCGATGTGCACCTGTCCGGGAAGGTCAGCGCCTATCGCCGGGGCAAGGCGCTGGAGTTCCTGTTCTGCCCGACCTGCGGCTGCCCCTGCGCCCGGCGCGGGCTGCGGCAGGACGACGAGGGGCGCGTGCAGCTGGCCGTCAACCTGCGCCTGGCCGAGCCCGAAGCCGTCGCCGCCCTGCCCGTCGATCACTTCGACGGACTTGCGACATTCGACGACCTGCCGCGCGACGGGCGCTGCGTGCGCGACCTGTGGTTCTGAGCGACACTCAACCCGGTTTCGGGCCGGTCAGCCGTCTTGCTCAGCTCTCTTTCGGGGTGGTCTGACGGATCAGCCCTTCCTGCGCCACATTGGCGACCAGCCGCCCCTCGCGGGTGAAGATCCGGCCACGGCAGAACCCGCGCGCGCCGCCCGTCCAGGTGCTGTCCATATCGTAGAGCAGCCATTCGTCCATGCGAAAATCGCCGTGCAGCCAGATCGCGTGATCCAGGCTTGCGATCATCATGTCGCGGGTGGCAAAGCTAATGCCATGCCGGGTGAGCGAGGCCCCCAGCAGCCCCAGATCCGACGCATAGGCCAGCGCCACGCGGTGCAGCAGCGTGTCATCGGGCATTGCGGTCCGGGTGCGGATCCAGACGGCCTGGCGTTCCATCGGGCCGGTGTCGAAATAGGGCGGGCGCTCCTCGCAGGGGCGGACCTCGATCGGGCGCTTCATCTTCAGGAAGTTGCGGTAGGCGCGGGGCACCTTGTCCTCGAAGGCCTCGGCCAGCTCCTGTTCGTTCCTCAGCCCGTCGGGGCCGGGCACGTCGGGCATGTCGCTCTGGTGATGCAGGCCCGCTTCCTCGACATGGAACGAGGCGGCCATGTTCAGGATCGGCTGGCCGTGCTGGATCGCGACGACGCGGCGGGTGGCGAAACTGCCGCCGTCGCGGTCACGCTCGATCCGGTAAAGCACCGGCTTGGTCGCATCGCCGGGTCGCATGAAATAGGCATGCAGCGAATGCGGCGGCCGGTCTGCATCCACCGTGCGCACCGCCGCGGCCAGTGCCTGCGCGATCACCTGCCCGCCAAAGCTGCGGCCCCGCCCCTCGGGCGTGGCGATGCCGAGGAAGAAATTGTCCTCGACACGTTCGACATCCAGGATCGGGGTCAGCTGGTCGTCGCCTGCGGGCGCGCGATTGTGGTCGTCGCCTGCGGGCGCGCGATTGGCGGTGCTCATGGGGCTCTCCTTCGTCGTCGTGCCGGCACGCAGACCGGGACCGGATGTTTTCGTCCGTGAATGCGACCCGGAATGCAAGGTATTTCTGCCCCGCGGCATCCTGATGTGACTTTCGGGAATATTCATTGACCCGACGGTATGTTTTTGCATCCTTGCGACATTGCACGGGAATTGGCCCGCCGCCGGGCATTGCCGGTAGAATGCCGGCGCGGGACCATCCCGGCCCGCTGGAACGACATTAGGAAGACAACGGCATGAGCGATATCCTGAACCTCGGGGACCGCCCCGCGCTGATCACCGGCGCCGGGCAAGGCGTGGGGCGGCAGATCGCGCTGCACCTGGCCGCGCATGGTTGCCCGGGCGTGGTGGTGAACGACTACCACATGGACCGGGCCGAGGCCGTGGCCGAGGAGGTCCGCGCCCTGGGCGGCACCGCCCTGCCGATCCAGTGCGACGTGACGGATTTCGACGCGGTGAAAGAGATGAATGCCCGGGCGGCCGAGGCCTTTGGCCCCGTGGGCATCCTGGTGAACAATGCGGGCAATGCCGGGGCCGAACCGACCGAGGATGCGCGCAAACCCTTCTGGGAGACCACGCCGAAGGACTGGGACAGCTACATCGGGGTGAACTTCTATGGCGTGATGAACGCCACCGCCGCGGTGATCCCCGGGATGATCGCCCGCGACGCGCCGGGGCGGATCATCACCATCATTTCCGAGGCCGCGCATTTTGGCGATTCCGGGCTGGAAGCCTATGCCGGGGCCAAGGCGGGGGCGGCGGGGTTCATGCGGGCCACGGCGCGCACGCTGGGGCGGCACGGGATCACGGCGAACTGCATCGCCATCGCCTTTACCGCCACGCCGCAGGTCTCTGCCCGGGTCATGGCCGACGCGGCGCGGTTCAAGAAGATGATGCAGCGCTACATCATCCGCCGCCCGGGCCAGCCGACGGATATCGCCAATATGGCGCTGTTCCTGGCCTCGGACGCTTCGGAATGGATCACCGGGCAGACCTATTCCGTCTCCGGCGGCTTTCACCTGGGAGTTTGAAGATGTTCGACGATCTGCCAAGCCGCCTGCCCGCACATATCGCCGGGCGCCTGCGCCTGCCGCTGGTGGCCGCGCCGATGCTGCGCGTCTCGGGCGTGGAACTGGTGACCGCCTGCTGCAATGCGGGGATCGTGGGCTCCTTTCCCACGGTGAACGCCCGCTCGGTCGAGCAGCTGGACGACTGGATCACCGCGATCGAGGGCGGGCGGGCCGACGGCGCCGCGCCCTGGGCTGCGAACCTGATCATGCGCAACCCGCGGCTGATGGAGGATGTGGAGGTTCTGGTGCGGCACCGGGTGGAGCTGGTGATCACCGCGGTCGGCTCCCCCGCGCCGGTGCTGCCGGCGCTCAAGGAGATCGGGGCGACGGTCTTTGCCGATATCTCGACCCTGCATCACGCGCGCCGCGCGGTGGAGGCCGGGGCGGACGGGCTGGTGCTGCTGTCCGCGGGCGCGGGCGGCCAGACCGGCTGGGCCAATCCCTTCAGCTTTGTGCGCGCGGTGCGGGAGTTCTTTGACGGGCCGGTGATCCTGTCCGGCGGCTTGAGCGACGGGGTCGCGCTGAGGGCGGCGCGGGTGCTTGGCGCCGATCTGGGCTATATGGGGACCCGGTTCATCGCCACGGCCGAGAGCATGGCCGAGCCGGGCTACAAGCAGATGCTGGCGGAGTGTTCGCTGGACGATATCCAGCAGACCAAGACCTTCACCGGGCTGATCGCGAACTTCATGCGGCCCTCGATCCTGAAGGCCGGGCTGAGCATGGACGACCTGGACGAGACGATGACCCAGGCCCGGGCGCAGACGCATTACGGCTCGGGCGGGCTGGAGCGGCCGAAGCGGTGGAAGGACATCTGGGCGGCGGGGCATTCGGTTTCGGGCATCGTCGGGGCGCCGTCGGTGGCCGAGATCGTGGCGGGGATGGAGGCGGAATACCACGGGGGCTGAGGCCGCCCGGGTCTGCGCGCGCAGGCAAAGAGGGCGATACCGGACGGGCCGGGACGCAGGGGCGGGGTTGCGCCGCCTTTGGCGTCGCGCGAGGGTTTGCGCGCGCATTCCACCCCTGCGGGGTGACCTGCGCGCGCAAAGCCTCCGGCGGGCATATTTGGAGCAAGAGGAAGATGGGGACCTGTGCACCGGCCCGGGACGGGAGTCGCGGGGCCGATGTCAGTTACCGGATTGCGCGGCGGCGCTCTGTTGGAACGGGTGCCGCCGCCCCCCCCCCGTCAGTTGATCAGGGGGTGGTGGCAGGCGACGATATGGCCCTTGGCGATCTCGCGTTCCTGCGGAACCTCCCTGGCGCAGAGCTCTGTCGCATAGGGGCAGCGGGTGCGGAACCGGCAGCCGGAGGGCGGGTTGACCGGGCTGGGCAGTTCGCCCGGGATCAGCTCCATCACCGCGCGGTCCGCATCCGGGTCCGGTTCCGGCACGGCCGAGAGCAGCGTGCGGGTGTAGGGATGCACCGGGTGGCGGTAGATGGTTTCGGCATCCGCCAGTTCGCAGAGCTTGCCGAGATACATCACCGCCACGCGGTCGCTGACATGTTTCACCACCGCCAGGTCATGGCTGATGAAGAGCATGGTCAGGCCGAGTTCGGTCTTGAGCTTTTCCAGCAGGTTCAGCACCTGGGCCTGGACCGAGACGTCGAGCGCCGAGACCGCCTCGTCGCAGACCAGCAGATCGGGTTCGAGGATCAGCGCCCGGGCGATCGAGATCCGCTGGCACTGCCCGCCCGAGAATTCATGCGGGCGGCGCTCCAGCGCCTGTTCGGAGTTGATGCCGACGAGGTCGAGCATCTCGGCCACGCGCCTGGTCTGCTCTTCCCTGGTGCCGATGCCGGCGATTTCCAGCGGCGCGGCGACGATGTCGCGGATCGTCTGGCGCGGGTTGAGCGAGGCGATCGGGTCCTGGAAGATCATCTGGAACCGCCGCCGCGCCGCCTGCAGGGCCTTGCCGCGCAGGCCGGTCAGCTCCTGCCCGTCCAGCGTGACCTTGCCCCCGGTCGGGCGCGGCAGCTGCATCACCGCGCGCGCCGCCGAGGACTTGCCGCAGCCGGACTCGCCCACGAGGCCCAGGGTCTCGCCCCGTTTCACATGGGCGGTGAAGTTGGTCACCGCATAGACCCTCTTGCCGCCGCCCAGCGGGTATTCCACCGTCAGGTTGTCGATGGAGAGGAAGGTGTCGATCTCGCCGGAATGGGCGTTCATGCGGCTACTCCCGTGTTGAGCGGCTTGATGCAGGCATATTGATGCGCGCCCTGCCCTTCCAGCGCCGGCACCTGCTGCTGGCATTCGGCCGAGGCAAAGCGGCAGCGCGGGGCGAAGGGGCAGCCGGGCGGCGGGTTGATCAGATCCGGCGGCCGCCCCTCGATGGCGTCGAGCTTGCGATGCGGCGGATCGGTCACCCGCGGGATCGAGGCCAGCAGCGCCGCCGTATAGGGCATGCGCGTGTTGCCGAAGAGTTCGCGCACCGGGGCCTTTTCCACGATCCGGCCCGCATACATCACCGCCACATCGTCGCAGCGGCCGGCCACCACGCCCATGTCATGGGTGATCAGGATCATCGCCATGTTCCGCTCGCGCACCATGCGGCCCAGCAGGTCGAGGATCTCGGCCTGCACGGTCACGTCGAGTGCGGTTGTCGGCTCGTCCGCGATCAGCAGGTCGGGCTCGCAGGCGATGGCGATGGCGATGGCCACGCGCTGGCGCATGCCACCCGAGAGCTGGTGCGGATACTGGTCCACCCGGACGTCGGGCTGCGGCAGGCCGACGGCCCTGAGCAGCTCGATGGATTTCGCCCGGGCGGCGCGTTTGGACATGCCCATGTGGAACACCAGCACCTCGGCGATCTGCTTGCCGATGGTCAGCACCGGGTTGAGCGAGGTCATCGGGTCCTGGAACACGATGGCGACCTCGGGCCCGCGCAGGCGGCGCAGCTCGTGCTCGGTCATGCCGGTCAGGTCCTTGCCGTTCAGCAGGACACGGCTGCCGGGGCCGGTGATCGCGGTGCCCGGCAGCAGGCGCATGATCGAGCGCGACAGCACCGATTTGCCCGAGCCGGATTCGCCCACCACACCCAGCGTCTTGCCGCGTTCGAGGGTGAAGCTGACACCCTCCACCGCCTGCAGCAGGCCCCGCCCCGTGGCAAAGGCCGTACGCTGGTTCTGCACGTCGAGAATGATCTCTCCCATCTGGACCTCCCTCAGATCGCGCCTTCGCGGACATCCGCGAGACGGCGGCGGATCGCATCACCCACCAGGTTGAAACTCAGCACCGTCAGGAACATCACCAGCGTCGGGTACATGGCGATATGCGGGCTGGTCGACAGCACCTCGCGGCCCTCGGCGATGATGCCGCCCCAGGAGGGCGTCGGCGCCTTGACCGAAAGGCCGAGGAAGGACAGCGAACCCTCGATCACGATGGCGATCGGGATGTCGATCAGGATGAAGGCGATCAGCGGCCAGATGATGTTCGGAAAGACCTCCTTGGTGAGGATCCGGAAATCCGACGCGCCAAGCGCCTTGGCCGCCAGCACGAATTCGCGCCCGGCGTAGTTCAGCGTGGCCGCCCGGGTGATCCGCGCCGCGGTCGGGATGAAAAGCAGCCCGAGCGAGAAGCAGACCATGAAGAGCGAGCCGCCGAAGACGACCGAGAAGAGCAGCAGGATCACCAGACCCGGGATCGCCAGCCAGGTGTCGATGGCGATGCCGATGATCTCGTCCGCCCAGCCCCGGTAATAGCCGGCGATCATGCCCAGAATCAGGCCCAGCCCCACGCCGATGAAGGGCGCGGCGAACCCGACGGTCAGCGAGACGCGCCCGCCATAGATGATCCGGCTCAGCATGTCGCGGCCCAGGCTGTCGGTGCCCAGCCAGTGCACCTCGTTCGGGCCTTCCTTGATGTACATCCAGTCGATTTCGTCCGCGGGCGGCAGGCCGAAGAGCGGGGCGAAGACGGCGCAGAACAGCACGAACAGCAGCCAGACCATCGGGATCCAGAAATACAGGCCGAACTTGTTGCGCTTCTTGAAATGAGCGATGGCCTCGGCGTGCTTGGCCGCCTTGTCGTCGGGGGTGGCGGCGTAGCTCTTGGTGCCGCTCTCCTGCGAAATATCAGCCATGTGCGCCTCCGGTTCTCACCCGCGGATCGAGCCAGGCATAGGCGATGTCCACGATGAAGTTTGCCGTCACGAAGGCCAGCGCGAAGAAGGTCACACAGCCCTGGATGACGATGAAGTCGCGGGTATAGACCGCGTGGATCAGCAGCCGCCCCACCCCGGGGATGCCGAAGATCTGTTCGATGATGATCGTCCCGCCCAGCAGGCGCGCGACCTGCAACCCCAGAAGGGTGATCATGGAAAAGGACGACGGGCGCAGCGCATGCACCAGCAGGATGCGATAGTTCGGCATCCCCTTGGCCCGGGCCAGCGCGATGTAGTTCTCTTGCAGGACCGAGATCATCTCGACCCGGAGCGTGCGCATCAGCACCGTCCATTCGACCAGCGCCAGCGAAAGCGCGGGCAGGATCATCGGGCGCAGGTTCTCCCACAGCCCCGAGGATATGGGTTCATAGCCGGTGGCCGGCAGCCAGCCGAGGTAGAGCGCGAAGAAATAGATCAGCAGGATCGCCGTCATGAAGGACGGCATCGACACGCTGGCAAAGGCGACGGAGCCGATCAGCCTGTCCCCCCGCCCGTTGGGCCGGAAGGCCGACACGATGCCCGCCGGAATGGCCATCGTCAGCGCAAGGATCTGCGCCAGGATCATCAGTTCGAACGAGACGGGGAAGCGGTCGGTGATCGATTCCCATACGTCCTCGTCGCTGAGGTAGCTGCGGCCCCAGTCCCCGGTGAAGATGCCGCCGACCCATTCGCCGTACCGCACCAGAATCGGCCGGTTCAGGCCCAGATCCTCCCGGATTTGCTGTACTTCCTCCTCCGAGGAATCCATGCCCGCGATCTCGTAAGCGACATCCCCCGGCAGAACGTTGACCAGCAGGAAGGTGACAAATGTCACCGCCGCCAGCACGATCAGAAGCCGTTGGAACCTCTGTAACAGGTATCGCATCTTTCCTCCCCGGGGCATGCGTTGGCTGTGGGTATCCGGCGGCGGACCGTCCGCCGCCGGAGGTGTTGCCTGCGGTGGCCTATTCGATCCAGGCGCGGGTGACGTCGGTCACGCCGCTGAAAGGCTCGGGCACGTTCTTGATGTTCGGGCGGGTGAAGGCGTAGTAACGCCCGCCGCCGCGATAGAGGATCCGCGCCCGTTCGTTCATCCGGGCGGCCATCTTGCACTGCAGGTCGTGGCGTTCGCGCAGCGAGGTGGCGACGCGCATCTCTTCACCCAACTGGGTCAGCTCGGGATCGTCGAAGCCGGTCAGGTTGTACGAGCTGCCGGGCTGGGTGTAGCTGAACAGCTGCGGGCCAAGGTCCGCCCCGTCCGAAATGCGCCAGCCGGTGATGTCGAAATCGCTGCCGTAGGTGCGTTTCACCAGGGTCGTCTGGTCGACGGGCACCAGTTCCAGCTCGATCCCCGCGGCGCGGGCGGTCTGCTGGTAGATCTCGCCAAGTTCCCGGCCCCGCGCGGTGGCGGTGTGGATCATCGTCAGGGTGACGTTGTCCTTGCCGGTCTCTTCCTTGTACTTGGCCAGATAGTCCTTGGCCTTGTCGATGTCGAAGGCGCGGTAATGCATGTCGAAGGCGCTGCAATCCACGTTGCCCAGCGGATGCTCGACATTGGGACGGGTGTCCTGCCAGCTGATCTTGGTCACCGCCGCCTGGTTCCAGGCATGGGCCAGGGCAAAGCGCAGGTTGTCATTGGCGAGGACCATGCCCTCCTTGCCGTTCAGCATGACCGTCGCGGCGCCGCCGCCTTCGGCGATCAGGGTCACGATGTTCGGATCCGTCTGCGCCTCAAGGATGGTCGGGCCACGGTCGGTCCAGATCACGTCGACCTGACCGGACTGCAGCGATGCGAACCGCGTCTGCGTGTCCGGCAGCTGGCGAAAGACGATCTTGTCGACGTTGATCTCGTCCTTGGCCCAATAGTCCTGGTTCTTCTCCATCACCAGCCGGTCGCCCGAACGCCATTCCACCAGGCGATAGGGGCCGGTGCCGATCGGCTCGCGCTGCTGCTTGCCGGCCTCCACCTGCTTGTGCGACGGGATCATGCCGGAATAGCCGGTCGAGGCGAGGTAGGGCAGAAGCGCCGCCCAGGGATGCTTGAGGTGGAATTCCACCGTGGTGTCGTCGATCGCATCCACATGCTCGATCACCGAGATATAGCTGCGCGAGCGCGACTTGTTCGCCGGGTCCAGCACCCGGTTGTAGTGATGCGCCACATCGGTCGCGGTGAAGGGGCTGCCGTCGTGGAACTTGACGTCGTCACGCAATTTCACTGTCCAGACCGTCTGGTCCTCGTTCGGCGACCATTCGGTCGCCAGCAGCGGGCCGGGTTCGTTGGTCTCGTGGTTCCAGGTCATCAGCGGTTCCATCACCGTCTTCATGACGGTCTGGTCCGTGATCCCTGCAGCCCCCGATTCGACCGCGTCGAACCCTTCCATGTCGGTTTCGATGGCCACTGTCAGCGTGCCGCCCTTCTTGGCCTCCTGGGCCAGCGCGGCCGGGCCGGTCGCAAGCCCAAGCGCCAGGACCAGACCGGCGGACAGCCGACCGAATCCCTTGAAGCGGAATGTCTCCGTTCTCATGATGGTTCCTCCCTGTTTCCTCGTGTCCCCGCCCTCCCAAGCGGGGTCTTTGAGTGTCAAAAACTTGGCATATTCCCGAGCATCCATCAAACCGCCTCTCCGATATCGCACCTACGTGAATGTGCCCAAAACTTCGGACAAAGGTCTGATAAACATGGGAAATCCACCCACCGAAAGCAGAGGGGAAACACCCTGTGGCGGCCATCCGCCGGGTCCGTTCAGCCCGGGCGGCGGCGGCTGGCCCCCGGGGGTGTGCCCCCGGGGGCCGCTTGGGTCAGACCTGCCGGATCAGCCGTCGATCCAGGCGCGGGTCACGTCGACCGCACCGCGATAGGGCGGCGGCACACCTTTCACCCGCTTGGTGGTGAAGGCGTAGTAACGCCCGCCGCCACGGTACAGGATGGAGCCGTCGTCGTTCATCATGCCAACCATCTCGCACTGCATGTCCAGGCGCTCTTCCATGGTGGGGGCGACACGCATCTTCTTGGCCAGCGCGTCCAGCTCGGGGTTGTTGAACCCGGTCAGGTTGTACGAAGACCCCTCGGTCACATAGGCGTAGAGCTGCGGGCCCATGTCGGCACCGTCGGCGATCCGCCAGCCGGTGATGTCGAAATCGCCCTTGAAGGTCCGCGCCACCAGCGTCGACTGGTCGACCGGCTCCAGCGTCAGGTTGATGCCTGCGGCCTTGGCGGTCTGCTGATAGATCTCGCCCAGCTCACGCCCGCGCGGGGTGGTGGTGTGGATCATCACGATTGGCGGCACTTCGGACTTGCCCGTCTCCTTCAGGTATTCGGCCACGAATTCCTTGGCCTTGGCGATGTCGAAATGACGATAGTTCGCCTCGCCGCAATCCTTGGCCTGACCCAGCGGATGGGTGACCGCGGGGCGGGTGTTCTGCCAGGAAATCTTGACCAGCGCGTCCTGGTTCCAGGCATGCGCCAGCGCCTTGCGCAGCAGCGGGTTGGACAGCGGTTCCTTGCGCCCGTTCAGCAGGTTGACCGCCGCGCCGGCCCCTTCGGTTGTCAGGGTGACGAGGTTGTCGTTCTTCTCGGCCTCGACGATGGTCGGGCCACGGTCGGTCCAGATCACGTCGACCTCGCCCGATTGCAGCGAGGCATAGCGGGTCTGGGTGTCGGGCAGGATGCGAAAGACGATCTTGTCCAGGTTGATCTCGTCGGCGTTCCAGTAATCCGGGTTCCTCTCGACCACGATCCGGTCGCCCGAGGCCCATTCGACAAAGCGGAAGGGCCCGGTCCCGATCGGATGACGGTTCTGGGTGTCGGCCTCGACCGCCTCTTTCGCCGGGATCGGCCCCGACATCGAGGTGGTGGCGAGGTAGGGCAGCAGCGCCATCCAGACGTGTTTCAGGTGGAACTCCACCGTGTACTTGTCGACGGCCACCACCTTGTCGATCGAGGCGATGAACGAGCGCGAGGCCGATTTCATCTCGGGGTCGAGAATGCGGTTGTAATGCGCGGCCACGTCCTCGGCATCGAATTCGCTGCCGTCATGATACTTGACGCCTTCGCGCAGCTTGAAGGTCCAGACGGTCCCGTCCTCGTTCGACGACCATTCCGTCGCCAGCAGCGGCTCGGGCTGGTTGGTCTCCTTGTTGAAGCCAAGCAGCGGCTCCTGCATCGAGCGCAGCACGATCTCACCGGTCTGCCCAAGCACACCACCCTTGACCGTGTCGAAACCGCGGACGTCGGTTTCAACCGCAACGGTCAGCGTGCCGCCCTTCTTGACTTCCTGCGCCTGCGCGAAGGGCGCCAGCATGACGGCAGCGGTGATCGCAACCCCTGCCAGCAACCCGGCGCGCCGGGTGACATTCGAAAATGGCAGACCTGGTGTCCGCATGGTTATTCCTCCCTGAAAGTTCTCGCGGCCCGCTCTCCCTGCGGGTGATGCGAGTGTGGCGCGAAATCCCTCAGTTGTGAATACCCAATATTCGAAGGTTTGACTCGTCAGTCGGGTTTCGCGGCCCCCGCGATCGCGCGGCGGCAATCGTCTGCCGTTCGGGAAATTCTACCGGATTTGCCCGCCATTTGGGCGAAAATCACGCTGGTTTGCGTCAGATCTTGCCAAAAACCCCTTCGCCGGGTGACGCAATTCCACTTTGCGGAACATTTGGTTCGCGCCGCAACGCAGCAAACATGCGCAGAGCATCAAATCCGACGGCGACCATACCGTATATTTGAAAGTGGGAAATCTGCCCGCTGCGGAATTATTTTCCGGCGACACGGGGTCGCCGGAAAAGGAGATTCGCCTAGTCTTCCAGCCAGGCGCGGGTCACGTCGGCCACACCCTTGTAGGGCGGCGGCACGTTCTTCACGGAGTCCCTGGTGAAGACATGGTAGCGCCCGCCACCACGATAGAGGATCGAGCCGTCGCGGTTCATCGCCTCGACGATGTCGCATTGCAGCTTCAGCCGCTCCTCGCGGGTGGGCGCCACGCGCATCTTCTCGGACAGCGCGTCCAGCGCGGGATCGTTGAAGCCGGTCAGGTTGTACGAACTGCCGGTGTGGACATAGCCGTAAAGCTGCGGCCCCATGTCCGGACCGTCGGCAATGCGCCAGCCCGAGACGTCCCAGTCCCCGGCGAACACGGGCTTCACGACCGAGTCATAAGGCACCAGTTCCATCTCGATCCCGGCGGCTGCGGCGGTCTGCTGGTAGATCTCGCCCAGTTCGCGGCCCCGCGGCGTGGCGGTGTTGACCATCACGACCTTGACCGTGTCGACCCCCTTGTCGGCCTTGTACTCGTCCACCAGGCGCTTGGCCTCCTTCAGATCGAAATGGCGGTAGCCGGCGTCGCCGCAGTCGTAATCCGGGCCCAGCGGGTGGGTGACGTTGGGCCGGGTGTTCTGCCAGCTGATCTTGTTCACCGCCTCCTGGTTCCAGGCATGGGCCAGGGCGGCGCGCAGGCGCGGGTCGCTCAGCGGTTCACGCTTGGCGTTCAGCATCACCGTCGCGGCCCCTGCCCCGTCGGTGACCAGCGTCACGATGCCGGGGACCTTCTTGGCCTCGTTGATCGTATTGCCCCGGTCGGTCCAGAGCATGTCGACCTCGCCCGATTTCAGCGAGGCAAAGCGCGTCTGGTTGTCGGGCAGGACCCGGAACACGATCGTGTCGAGGTTGATCTCGTCCGCGGCCCAGTAATCGGGGTTGCGCTCGACCACGATGCGGTCGCCGGACATCCAGTCGACAAAGCGGAACGGCCCGGTGCCCACGGGGTGGCGCTGCTGCGCGTCGGCCTCGACATTCTCCTTTGCCGGGATCGGCCCGGACATCGAGGTGGTCGCGATCATCGGCAGCAGGCCCTGCCAGACATGCTTGAGGTGGAATTCCACCGTCAGGGGATCCACCGCCACGACTTTCTCGACCGGCTCGATGAAGGCGCGCGAGCGGGACTTCATCTCGGGATCGAGGATGCGGTTGTAATGCGCGGCCACGTCCCCGGCGTCGAAATCGCTGCCATCGTGGAATTTCACGCCCTCGCGCAGCTTGAAGGTCCAGACAAGCTGGTCGTCGCTGGCGCTCCACTCGGTGGCCAGCAGCGGCTCGGCCTGGCCGGTCTCGGGGTTCCAGTTCAGCAGCGGCTCCTGCATCGTGCGCATGACGGTCTCGCCCGCCTGCCCCAGAACGCCGCCCTTGACGCTGTCAAAGCCGCGGATGTCGTTCGAGATGGCAAAAGTCAGCGTGCCGCCCTTGTGCATTTCATTGGCAAAGGCCGTGCTGGTGGCCAGCACAGCCGCGCCCAGCATCAGCGCGGCGAACCGGGCAGACCCGGTCATGGTTCGTCTCATTGCATTTTCCTCCCTGAATTCGGCGAGGTGCGAAGCACCTCACCGGTCCGGGGAGTGTTGCGGAAATCGGAATACCCGAGAATACCAAATTTCCTGACGACCATCGCAGCCTGACGCACATCCGACGTTTGTCGCATACCTGAAAATGCGTAGATTTCTGTAAATTGCGTCAACAACCTATGGCGTAGTTGCACGGACCCTTTTAGTATTACCTGAGAGATAAGAAACAATACCAACCACAACTCCGGATTGCGCACCGGGGGACAGAGGCTCCGAGGACAGGCCGTGACCAAGACACCCAATGGTTTTTCGCGATTTCCGTCGATCAGCACGTCGTATTTCGGCGTGCTCGTACTGGCGCTCCTGCTGGCGATGATGGCGGTGGTCCCCGCCGTGAAATCCAGCGCCAACGCCTTCGAGTTCCGCCTGAGGCAGGAACTCGTGACCCGCAGCGCCGAGGCGGCCAAGCTCAGCTTCGAACGCGCGCTGTCGCGGGAATGGGAAAGCCTGAACGCCGTGGCGGGCCGCATGGCCCAGGCCGACCTGGACGAGGCGCGCAGCTTCCTCGACGCCGTGGGCCGCGCCAGCAACCGCATCCGCTGGGCCGGGTTCGCCGACAGCACCGGGCGGATCATCGCGGGCACCGAGCGGGAACGCGAGGGCGAGAACGTCGCCTCGCGGCGCTGGTTCCGGGACGGCATGCTGGCCCCGGTGGCGGCTGCCGTGGCCGATCAGGACGCCCTGCGCGTGCGCGCCCCGAACGAGGAAGGCGGCGTGATCAACCTGTCCGTCCCGGTCCGCACCGGCACCGGCCTGACCAAGGGGGTCATGGTCTACAGCCTGAAGGTCGGCTGGATGCGGGATTACCTGACCGAAACGGCCGAGCGCATGGGCGCGGATTTCCACGTGCTGAACGCGGATGGCAGCGTCGTCGTGTCCAGCAACCCCGAGATGTCCGACCTGCCCCCCGTGGTCCGGCGGCTGATGGATGGCGCCCGGGCGGGTGGCCAGCAGCTGCAGGTCGCGGGCGAAGGCAATGCCACCCAGGCGCTCTATGCCGTGCAGTCGGGCTTTGTGGGCGACACCCTGCCCGGCACCGACTGGACCCTGGTGACCGAGATGGACCGCGGCGATTACGGCGGCGCCATGCCGAACCTGGAACGCTCGATCTGGGTGATCCTCGGGGTTGCGGCGCTGACGGTGGTGGCCGCGCTGCTGCTGCATTTCAACTTCATCTTCCGCCCGTTCCTGCGGCTGATCGACAGCGCGGCCGCCCTGTCGCGCGGGGAAACGGAATATCCCGCGCCGGATCGCACCAGCCGGGAAAGCGCCGCCCTGGCCGATGCCCTGTCGCGCATACAGACCGAAATCCAGACGCCGTGGAACCTGCGCAAGCGCAACCGCGACACCGGCGGCGGACCAAGGACCGGCATGTCGGGGTAATATCGCGCCAGACGTGCTAGGCTGGTCCCGGACTCAACCGGAGGACCGGCCCCATGCTCTACGGCGATCTGCGCATCCAGCCCGAGGACGACACCGCCACCCGCCGCTGGAAGACCCGCACCACCCATGACCTGCAGCGCCTGCGCGCCGCGCTGAACGCCGCGCCCGCGCCCGGTGACACCTCGCGCGCGCCGGGGCGCGACCAGGGCCGCCTGCGCATCGCCACATGGAACCTGCGCGAATTCGACAGCGGCAGCTATGGCTACCGCCTGCCCGAGGCGTTCTTTTACCTGGCCGAGGTGATCTCGGCCTTCGACCTCGTCGCCCTGCAGGAGGTGCGCGGCGATCTCAGGGCGCTGCGGCGGCTGATGCGTCTGCTGGGCCCGGACTGGGACTCGATCATGACCGATGCCGACGAGGGCCCGGCCGCCCATAACGAGCGCATGGTCTTTGTCTTCGACACCACCCGCGTCCGGTTCCAGGGCACGGCCGGAGAGCTGAACCTGAGCGGGGACAACTGCCTGATGCTCCCCGACAGCGTCGACCTGGCCCTGCCCGGCGGCATCCGGATCGAACTGCCCGACGGCACCACGCTGGATCAGCCCGACCGCATCCCCTCGGACAAGGTCGGAGATGGCGATTACCGGATCGACCCCGCCGCGCTGGTCGACCTGCCCGAGGGCACGCGGCTGGTGCTGCCCGCGGGAACGCAGCTCGCCTTCAAGGACAGGCCGGCTGAGTTCGGCTTTGACGTGGTGAACAACCGCATCGCGAACAAGCGGCTGGATCTGCAGGACGGCAGCTCCCGCGCCTTTTCCGACCCCGTCCGCCTGCGCTGGCCATCCGGGCAGGTCGAACTTGCCTCGCAGCAATTCGCGCGCACGCCCTTCATCGTCTATTTCCAGGCCGCCTGGGTCAAGATCGCGCTCTGCACCGTGCATATCTTCTTTGGCTCCAACAGCGAGGGCTCTCCCCAGCTGGCCCGCCGGCGGGCCGAGATCGCGGCGCTGACCGCCGCCCTGTCCCGCAAGGCGCGTGAAAAGAACGACAGCGACGCCAACAGCTTCTTTGCCGCCCTGGGCGATTTCAACATCAAGAGCCCCGAGCACGAGACCATGTCGGCCCTGCGCGCCAACGGTTTCGAGGTGCCCGAGAGGATCCGCGAAATCCCCGCCGGATCGAATGTGGCGCGGGACAAGTATTACGATCAGATCGCCTTCTGGCAGGGCGATGGCGGCTATGGCGCGGACAGCTATGCCCGGCTTGAGGTGGCCGATGCCGGAATCTTCGACGTCTTCCGCCATGTCTACCGCCAGGGCGACGAGGATCCCGGCGGCGCAGACGAGGCCTATTTCCGCGCCCGCATGGCCGAGGTCGGGCGCAGCTATGCCGATTACCGGGCCTGGCGCACGCATCAGATGTCGGATCACCTGCCGATGTGGGTCGAGATCGAAAGCGATTTCGCCGATGCCTATCTCGACAGCCTCGTCGCCGGGGCCTGACAGACCGGTGACGCGAATATCCGGAATCCCATACTCCCCAGCCCGCCGGGACCACTGTATACTGCAAGGCACAATCCCCAGCGGAGGAGGCCCGCATGTCCCTGGCCAGCACATTCGAACAGCAGATGCTGTCGCTCATCAACCAGGAGCGCCAGTCGCGCGGACTGGTCCCGCTGAGCCTGGAGCTCAGGCTCAACGACTCCTCCGAGGATCACAGCGCATGGATGCAGGCCTCGGGCATCTTCTCGCACACCGGCGCGGGCGGGTCCTCTGCCACCCAGCGGATGCAGGCGGCGGGCTTCACCTTTGCGGGGAACTGGTCCTCGGCCGAGAATATCGCCTGGCAGTCCGAACGCGGTGCGCCGGGCATCTCGGACGACGTGACCGACCTGCATGTGGCGCTGATGAACAGCCCGGGGCACCGGGCCAATATCCTCACCCCCGAATTCCGCTACATCGGCATCGGCATTGTCGAGGCGCCCTTTGGCGGTGCGCCCGACGCGGTGCTGGTGACCCAGAATTTCGCCGCGACCTCGGCCCCGGTCTATATCGACGACGGGCGCGGGATCGACGGGCTGCGCTACATCGCCTCCTACCCCGACCTGATCGCGGGGTTCGGCCCGAACGCGGCCGCCGGGGTGGCGCATTATCTGGCCCAGGGCATTGTCGAGGGGCGGATGATCAGCTTCGACACGCTGCAATACATCGCCGCCAATCCGGACCTGATCGCCGCCTTCGGACCCGCGGGCACCGGGGCCGTGACGCATTACATCACCCAGGGCTATGGCGAGGGGCGGCAGACCTCGTTCGACGCGCTCGCCTATATCGCCACCTATGCCGATCTTTCGGCGTCCTTCGGCACGGATGCCGGGGCCGGGTTGCAGCATTTCCTCAACGCCGGGGCGGCCGAGGGGCGGGGCATCGGCTTTGACGGGCTGAATTACATCGCATCCCACGACGATCTGATCTTTGCCATAGGCGGCAACGAGAACGGGGGCACCCGGCATTTCATCGACGCCGGGCGCGCCGAGGGGCGGCAGACCACTTTCGACCCGCTGCAATACATCGCCTCGCATGACGACCTCGTGATGGCGCTCGGGGCCGATGCCGAGGCCGGGGCGCTGCATTTCATCGTCGCGGGCCTGGGCGAGGGACGCAGCCGCGACAGCTTTGACGCTTTGCAATACCTTGCGAATTACGCGGATCTGCAGGCCGGTTTCGGCAGCGACCAGGCGGCGGCGACCCTGCACTATATACAGTTCGGACTGGCCGAGGGCCGGACGGACGACAACATCCCCCCGATTGCCGACCCGTTCGACATGGTCATCTGACCCCGGGGGGCAGCAGGTAAGGGCCCTCGCCGCACAGCGCGGCCGCGTCGGCGCGGTGCCGCTTGCAGATAGATGAAACGCACGTTCTGCGCTTGGCAGGAGGCCGGGCGGTCACCGGACCCACGGCCGCGTCATCCCATAGCTCGAAGGAGTGCCACCTTTCGCCTTGCGAAAGGTGTCTGGTGCGGGTGAAGGGACTTGAACCCCCACGCCTTGCGGCGCCAGAACCTAAATCTGGTGCGTCTACCAATTCCGCCACACCCGCATCCTGCACCGGCTGGCCAGCGCAGGTGCGGCGCTATCTAGCAAAGCGCGCGGGCGCATGCGAGCGGAAAAACCGGTGCCGCGCCGGTCGCGGGGTGCAGGCCATGCCCGCGGGCGCGTGCAAAGATGTCGGATCGGGTTCCCGCATCTTCACCGTTTCTTACAGAATTCCGCCCTATTCTGGCACCCAACCGAGGCCGATGGGCCACAATACCCCGGGAAATAAGGCACTTACGAACCGGTCTTCGCGCGAATGCCCCGGTAAAATCTGGATCAGGCCCCAATTCTGCCTTAGTCTGAGGGAAAAAAAGAGGCAGTTCAGACATGGGATGCAGTCAATGAAACCGAATACGGCCACCCGCGCAGCGGCAGATGTCAAAGGCGCCAAGATCCAGGGGATCGCGGCAGGGACCAAGGTCCTGACCCTTGACGGCGAGCTGCCCGTCGAATTCCTGAACGCAGGCGATCGCGTGATCACCCGCGACAGCGGAATGGCCGTCCTCCGGGACATCCGCGTGCGCACCGTCAAGGTCGCCGCCGTTGCCATCGCGGCCAGCTCGCTGGGCCACGATCGTCCCGAGGCCGACATGGTTCTTCCCGCAGGCCAGCAGGTGCTGGTCCGCGACTGGCGCGCACAGGCGCTTTTCGGTCAACAGCAGGCGATGGTGCCGGTATCGCGTCTGGCAGACGGCCAGTTCGTGCGGCACATCGGCGAAGTCGAGATGAGGGTCTTCGAGCTTCGCTTCGACCGCGACCACGTGATCTATGCCGGTGGCATGGAACTGGCCGCTCCTGCCCCCGCAAGCGCTCCCGCCTGACCCGCATACCCACGGAATTCTGAACCAGGGCCGTCCTTCGGGGCGGCCTTTTCCATTGCGGGCAGATCGCAATGCCTGACGCGGATACCCGGCGGCACTCCACGGCGCGCAGCGCCCGGCCCGGATACCCGGCGGCGCTCCACGGCGCGCACCCCTTCGACAGCGCCCCCTGCGGCGGCCCAGGACACGCAACGCCTTGGGCCAAGCCCCGGCGACGCGTCAAGGCGCGCAGCGCCCGGCCCGGATCCCCGACGGCAGTCCAAGACACGCAACGCCCTGCCCGGATCCCCGGCGGCGCCCAGGGCGCGCAAGACCGGGCGGGCCTGCACCGGGACCGCGCGGGATGCCGCCTCAGCCCGCGACCCGGCGGAACACCTCGGGGAGCATGTCGGGCAGGTCCTCGGCGATCAGACCGGGGCCAAAGGCGCGGGCGGCCTCCACATGCAGCCAGGCGGCGGCCTCGGCCACGCAGATCAGCTCGGGCGCGCTGGCGGGCGCGGCAAGCCCCGCGATCAGCCCCGCCAGCACATCCCCCGCCCCCGCCGTGGCCAGCCAGGGCACCGCCCGGTCATAGACCGCCGCATGCAGGCTCGCCGCGCCATCGGGCCGGGCGATCACGGTGTCGGCCCCCTTCAACAGCACCACGCAGCCGGCCCGGGCCGCCGCATGGCGCACCGCCTCGACCTTGGACATCCCCGCGCGCGCCGACAGGGCAAGGTCCGGGAAAAGCCGCCCGAACTCTCCTTCATGCGGCGTCAGGATGCAGCGCGGGTGCAGCAGCGCAAACAGCGCGTCCGGAGCCGGGGCAAAGCTGGTCAGCGCATCGGCGTCCAGCACCACCGCCGGATCCCGGCCCGCCCGCGCGCCCGCCCGTCTGGCGCAGACCGCAGCGACAAGGCTGCGGGTCCGCTCGCCCACCCCAAGCCCGGGGCCAAGGCAGAGCGCCGTCACCCGGTCATCCACCAGCGCCTCGAACGCCTCGGCGTCGCGGCAGGCGCGCAGCATCACCGCATCCATCCGGGCGGCGTTTTCCTGCAGGGCGGCGGGCGGGCAAAGCATGGTGACCAGCCCCGCCCCGGCCCTGAGCGCGGCGCGCGCGGCCAGCCGACCGGCCCCGCCGCGCCCGACACCGCCTGCCAGCACAACCGCGTGACCGAAATCGTATTTGTGCCCCGTGGCGGCCAGCTTGGCGATCGCAGCGCCGGGAAAGACCCGCAGCCCGGGGCCGGTGTCCGCCGTCACAGGTTCGGCCAGACGCAGCGATCCCGCCGCCGGGGGCGATCCGGCCAGATTGCCCCCCGATCCGCCCAGCCCGATATCGGCGCAGACAAGCTGCCCGCAGACCGCCGGCCCGGCGCCCAGGTAGTGCCCGGGTTTCGCAGTGTGAAAGGTCACGGTCAGATCCGCCAGGAACACGCCCTGCCCGCCCGGGATCGCCCCGGTGTCGAGGTTCAGCCCGCTTGGCGCATCGACCGCCACGCGTTGCACCTGGTCGCCGCCCCGGGACGGGCGCGCTACCGCCTCGGCCACCGCCTGCGGCAGGGGGCGGGTCAGCCCGGTGCCGAACAGCGCATCGACCACCAGGTCGACCCCGCCCTCGCAGGGCCCGAGCGGCGCGACCGGACCGGAGGCGGCCCAGAGGTCATGCATCCGCCGCGCATCCGGCGGCAGGCGCGCGGCGTCACCGAAGATCTGCACCGTGACCGCCCAGCCCAGGTCGCGCAGCCGGCGCGCGATGACAAAACCGTCGCCCCCATTGTTGCCCGGCCCGCAGAGGACCAGCGCCGCATGGGCCCCTTCGGACAGGGCGGGCCAGCGTTGGAATACCGCCGCCACGACCGCCCGGCCGGCACGTTCCATCAGCGCCAGGCCTGTGGTCCGGCCGGCGGCGATTGCCGCCTCTTCGGTGGCCCGCATCTGCGCCGCGGTCATCAATTCGGTCATTTCCGCCCCGTTTTCACATTCCGCCCAAATAACGGGCATGATGCGGAAAGTTTCACCGCACCCCGGCGGGCCTCAAGACACTTGCCGTATGCCTGACGATAGCCAATTGTGGCGGATATGCGAAAGTGGTCTCACGACTGCCGACAGGTCTGGCGAGGAGTTCCGACATGAAAAAAATCGAAGCAATCATCAAGCCTTTCAAGCTTGATGAAGTCAAAGAGGCGCTTCAGGACGTGGGCGTGCAAGGCCTGTCAGTGATCGAGGTCAAGGGCTTCGGTCGCCAGAAGGGGCACACCGAACTGTACCGCGGCGCCGAATATGTTGTCGATTTCCTGCCCAAGGTGAAAATCGAGGTGGTTCTCGACGACGACCAGGTGGATGGTGCGATCGAGGCGATCATCGACGCCGCCAAGACCGAGAAGATCGGCGACGGCAAGATTTTTGTCAGCCCGGTTGAACAGGCCATTCGCATCCGTACCGGCGAGTCCGGTTCGGATGCACTTTGATTGAACGTTCCTAAAGGAAGGGAAAAGGGAATGAGCACAGAGAAGCTCTTGAAGCTTATCAAGGACGAGGGTGCCGAATACGTCGACATCCGCTTCACCGACCCGCGCGGCAAGCTGCAGCACGTCACCGTGATGTCCGACCAGGTCGACGCTGACTTCCTTGAGGAAGGCTTCATGTTCGACGGCTCGTCGATCGAGGGCTGGAAGTCGATCGAGGCATCGGACATGAAACTGATGCCCGACACCGAAAGCGCCTATGTCGACCCGTTCTACGCTGAAAAGACGATCTGCATCCATTGCTCGGTCGTGGAACCCGACACCGGCGAACCCTACGAGCGTGACCCGCGCGGCACCGCCCAGAAGGCCGAAGCCTACCTGATCTCTTCGGGTGTGGGCGACAGCGCGTTCATGGGTCCGGAAGCCGAATTCTTCATCTTCGACAACGTCAAATACGCCGTCTCGATGAACAAGGTCTCCTACGAGGTCGACGCGCTGGACGGCGCGTGGAACACCGACACCGACTACGAGATGGGCAACACCGGCCACCGTCCCGGCGTCAAGGGCGGCTATTTCCCGGTCAACCCCGTGGACGATGCGCAGGACCTGCGTTCGGAAATGCTCTCCACCATGAAGCGCATGGGCATGAAGGTCGACAAGCACCACCACGAAGTAGCCTCGTGCCAGCACGAGCTGGGCCTGATCTTCGGCACGCTGACCAAGCAGGCCGACGAGATCCAGAAGTACAAGTACGTGATCCACAACGTGGCCCAGGCCTATGGCAAGTCGGCGACCTTCATGCCGAAGCCGATCAAGGGCGACAACGGCACCGGCATGCATGTGAACATGTCGATCTGGAAGGACGGCAAGCCGCTCTTCGCAGGTGACAAATATGCCGATCTGTCGGACGAGGCGCTGTGGTACATCGGCGGCATCCTGAAGCACGCCAAGGCGCTCAACGCCTTCACCAACCCCGGAACCAACTCGTACAAGCGCCTGATCCCCGGCTTCGAAGCCCCGGTCCTGCGCGCCTATTCGGCACGGAACCGGTCGGGCTGCGTGCGTATTCCGTGGTCGGAATCGCCCAAGGCCAAGCGCGTCGAAGCGCGTTTCCCCGATCCCTCGGCAAACCCCTACCTGGCGTTTGCGGCCCTCATGATGGCCGGTGTCGACGGCATCAAGAACAAGATCGATCCGGGCCCTGCCATGGACAAGAACCTGTACGACCTGCCCCCCGAGGAGCTGGCCGACATCCCGACCGTCTGCGGCTCGCTGCGCGAGGCCCTGGACGAGCTGCAGAAGGACATGGACTTCCTGCTGGCCGGCGACGTGTTCACCAAGGACCAGATCGAAGGCTACATCGCCCTGAAAATGGACGAGATCGAGATGTACGAGCACACGCCGCACCCGGTCGAATACGCGATGTACTACAGCTGCTGATCCCGGCGTTCCGGCCCCGCCGGAGCATCGCGACAGACCAATCGGGGCGCCTTTCGGGGCGCCCCTTTCATTTGGGCAGCGCGTGAACAATCCCGCCCGCCCCCGCCCAGGGTCGCCCGGCCGTCAACGGTGAGGGGAGATTCTCCGGGTCATTTCGCGCCGCGTCGCCACAGTCTCTGGCCCGGGACAGCGCCTGAAACGGGAAATTTTCCTGCAAAACGGGGCTGTTTTTGCGGGATCCGGCCGAATTGTGACCTACGGGTCCGAATTGCGGCGAAATTGCGCGGGGCTGCCCCGAAATGACCCGAATGCCTGCGAGAAAATTGCTTGGGCAGCACAGTTTGTCCGCATTTCGGTGGCACGGTCGCAGCATGGGACAGAACACCGGAACCGTGCACATGACCACCGCAGCTCAGGACTTTCAGGCAGGCCTCATCTTCACCGACGAGACCGACGTGACCATCGAACTTCTCACCGGCCCGATCCAGGTGGCGCTCGATACTTTTGGCGAGACGGTGCGGGCCGAAGCCGATGTGAGCTTTGACCGGGTGGTGATGATCGGCCGCAGCTTTGCGGTCGAGGCGCAGATTTTCGACGCGCCCGATGCCGATCCCGACATGCTGAAGATGCTGACCGAATGCAGCCGGGACAATCCCCTGGTGGACGATGCGACGCGTCAGGCCGTGTCCGCGCCGACCTCCTGGGTGCATGTGACCGTGCGTGCCCTGTCCGACAGCGACGACATGCCCCGCGGCACCGCCCAGGCGATGCTGGCCGAAATCATCCACCACTATGTCGAGGTGACCGGCGCGCCCTTCGTCCAGTGGCTGAACCGCGACACCATCCTGCGGGCCGACCGTTTCATCAACGCCTTCCAGCCGATCCGCATGCGCAAGGCCGAATGCAACCGCCTGGCCGCCCTGCAGGCCGAAGGCACCGTCGCCACCCCGCGCCGCGTCCGCCCGGCCACGGCGCCTGCGCGCCGCACCACCCCCTTTGTCGCGTCGCCCTTCGCCGGGCCGGTCAAGGCTGGCGAAACCGATGCCACCACCATCGCCGCCGGCGCATGGGTCCGCTACGAGGATACCGCAGCCGAAACCCCCGATGTCGAGGACAAGGCCACCAGCGACCTGCGCAGCCTGGCCGCCGTCTTCCGCACCGAGCCGGTGATCTTCGATGACGAAAACGGCAAGCGCACCCCGATCGAGGCACGTCTGGCCACCTGGACCGTCAATGCCTCGGTTGCCGTCTTCTCGCCGCCCGTGGGCGCCGCCCTGCTGGTCTACAACCTGCTGCGGGGCGAGAACTTCCGCGTCTCGATGCACACGCTGACGCTGGTCACCGCCTCCATCGGGCTGGGCGTGCACCAGACGATGGCCAGCACCCTGGCCGCCCTGGCGTTCTGATCGCTCACTCCCCGGTGCTCTCCTCGGGCGCGCGGGTGACAAAGGTATGGATGCCGAACACAACCGCATCCGTTTCAGGCAGGCGCCACAGCGTCTGCCTTTCGCTTCTGAGGAACTTCATCTTTTCCCGCCCCGCGCGGGCCGGATCGCGGGGGTCCTCCTCGCGCCGGGGCTGGAACAGCGCGGGGTTGGCATAGGGCAGGTAGTTGTAGCGCCACAGCGGCTTGCCCGCGCGGATGCCGTCGAACAGGCGCTGCACCCGTTTGGCGACATCCGCGTCATAGACCGCGACGGGCCGGTGGATGCGGATCAGCGGCATCATGAACTTCTGCTCCAGCGTCCAGGCCGAGGGGAAACACAGCACCGCGCCGGTCAGCACATGTTCCGCGCCCCGCTTTTGCAACAGGCAGAAATCCTCCTGCACCAGCAGGGCCAGGGTGCCCAGCGGATCCTCCGGATCCACCGCCACCGTCCGGCCATCGGGCCGCGTCACCTGTCCCGCCCCCACGGCAAAGCCGCTGGCGCCGCGCAGGAAATCCAGCACCGCCGCCAGCAGTTCGCGCGCCGCCGGCATGGCCTCGGGCGCCAGGCGCAGCACGGCGTCGCGCCGCTCGGCCAGCAGGCGGGCGCGTTCGGCCATCTGGATGGCATAGGCCTCGTCGACCAGCAGCCACTCCGCCGGGTCCAGCGGCTGGATGCCCGGCAGGCGGCGGTGGTCATGGGCGGCATAAGGGATGGCGTTCTGCAGGATCTCGGTCATGCGTCAGGATTGCCGTCAAAGCGCGGCGCTGTCCATCGCCGGGGCGCGGCGCCGGGCCCCCTGCCCGATCCGCGGGCACATCGCAGTCCGTCACCTTGCCGTGACGTTGCACCCTGCCCCCTTGCCCCATGCGCGCCCGAAGGCCACTGATCTTGGAAAAAGGAGCCCAGCCGATGCCCAGCTCGAAGATCCAGTTCCCCGGCCATGACGGCCACCCCCTGGCAGCCCGGCTGGACCGGCCCGAGGGGCCGCAGCTGGCGACCGCGCTGTTTGCCCATTGCTTCACCTGTTCCAAGGACATCGCCGCCGCGCGCCGGATCTCGCAACGGCTGGCGGCCATGGGCATCGCGGTCCTGCGGTTCGATTTCACCGGGCTGGGCCATTCCGGCGGGGAATTCGCCAATACGACGTTTTCCTCCAACGTGGGCGATCTGGAACGTGCCGCCGACTGGCTGCGCGACGAGGGCATGGCCCCGACCCTGCTGATCGGCCATTCGCTGGGCGGGGCGGCGATCCTCAGGGCGGCGCAGGCGATCCCCTCGGCGCGGGCCGTGGTCAGCATCGCCGCGCCCTTCGATCCCGCGCATGTGACGCATAATTTCGGCGACGCGCTGGACCGGATCGAGACGGAGGGAGAGGCCCTCGTGCCCCTTGGCGAGCGCAGCTTTGTCATCCGGCGGTCCTTTGTCGACGACATCCGCGCCGCCTCGCTGGGCGAGGCGATTGCCGGGCTGCGCCGCGCCCTGCTGATCCTGCATGCGCCGCGCGACGCGGTGGTCGGCATCGACAATGCCCAGCGGATTTTCGAGGCGGCCAAACATCCCAAGAGCTTTGTCACCCTGGACGATGCGGATCACCTGGTCAGCAATGCCGCCGATGCGGAATACGCGGCCGAGGTCATCGCCGCCTGGGCCGGGCGCTACATCCCGCTGACCCCGCCCGCCCCGCCGCCCGGCGCACCCGAAGGCATCGTGCGCGTGGCCGAGGCCGACCCGGACGGGTTCCTGCAGGATGTGAACGACGGCCCCTTTCACCACCTGCTGGCAGATGAGCCCGAGGCCTATGGCGGCACCAACCGGGGCATGTCGCCCTATGGCTTTCTGGCCGCCGGGCTGGGGGCCTGCACCTCGATGACGATCCGCATGTATGCCCGCCGCAAGGGCTGGCCGCTGGAGCATGTGCAGGTCGACGTGAGCCACGACAAGGTCCATGCCCAGGATGCCGGGACCACCGCCGACACCAAGGTCGACGTCTTCCGCCGGGTGATCCGGCTGGAGGGGCCCCTGTCCCCCGACCAGCGGGCCCGCCTGCGCGAGATCGCCGACCGCTGCCCGGTGCACCGCACTCTGGAGATGGCCTCGGAGGTGCGCACCGAGCTGGCCGAGGCGCCCCGCCCCGCGGCCGAGACGGAGCCGCAGGGCTGCCCCTAGCCTTCGCGCCGCAGCCGCGCGACCAGGGCCCTGAACCCGCCGGGCACCAGCACCGGCGCCAGCACGAAACCGGCGATGAAGCCGCCGATATCCGCGATCCAGCCCTGCGTGGCGCCAAAGATCAGCCCGAACAGCAGCTGCAGCCCCATCAGCACGCCGATCAGGGTAAAGGCCCGCAGCTGCTGCTGCCCATAGGCCCTGAGCCGCACCCAGAGCGCCCAGGTGAAGGCCCCGATCAGCCCGTAGACCGGCGGGAAGGCCCCAATCAGGGGAAAGTCCTCGGTCGCGAGCAGGCCGTAGAGCAGGGCACCCAGGATCGCGGCGGCAAAGAAGATCACCAGCACCGCAAGCGAGCCCATGATCTCGCCCACCCATTTCCCGAGCGCCAGCAGCATCGCGCAGGAAAACAGCGTCGAGGTAAAGACCGGGTGGATGAAGGGATAGGTGACGAAGCGCAGCAAATGCTCGCGCGGCCAGAAATGCTGCTCCAGCATCCACTGGAAGACCTGCGCCGAAAAGCCGTAATCGCGGATCGCCTGCAGGCGCCAGCCCACGGCACCGGGGCCGCCGACAATGCCGTTGGCGCCAAGGGTCAGGGCCGCCTCGACCCCGATGATCGCCAGGAACAGCAGCCAGACCGCCGGGGGCAGCGGGTTCACCGCGCTTTCAAAGCGCGGGGGTTCGCCGTCGGGTAGTGCCATTGCTGCTGCCTTTCCTGTGCCGCGCGGCCGGGCCGCGGGGGCGCGTCGCTTGACGCCCTCATGCCGCATGGGTAAGCGAGGTCCGTCCGGAATTCCAGTGAGCGGAGCGACGCATGTCAGAAGATCAGGCCAGCCAGACGGCGACGACGTTCACCCCGCGGGTGTTTTCGGGGATCCAGCCCTCGGGCGGGCTGACACTGGGCAACTACCTGGGCGCCATCCGCCGCTTTGTCGACATGCAGAACGAGGGCATCCAGACGATCTATTGCATGGTCGACCTGCATGCGATCACCGTCTGGCAGGATCCGGCCGCGCTGCGCCGCCAGACGCGCGAGCTGGCGGCGGGCTACATCGCCGCGGGCCTCGACCCGGCCAGGTCGATCCTGTTCAACCAGAGCCAGGTGCCCGAACATGCGCAGCTGGCCTGGATCTTCAACTGCGTCGCCCGGATGGGCTGGATGCAGCGGATGACCCAGTGGAAGGACAAGGCGGGCAAGAATTCGCAGAACGCCTCGCTTGGCCTCTTTGCCTATCCGGCGCTGATGGCCGCCGACATCCTGATCTACCACGCCACCCATGTGCCCGTGGGCGAGGACCAGAAACAGCATGTCGAGCTGACGCGCGATATCGCGGCCAAGTTCAACCATGATTACAAGGTCGATTTCTTCCCCATGACCGAGCCGGTGATCGAGGGCACGGCGACCCGCGTCATGTCCCTGCGCGACGGGTCCCGGAAGATGTCGAAAAGCGATCCCTCGGACATGAGCCGGATCAACATGACCGACGATGCCGACACGATCTCGCAGAAGATCCGCAAGGCGCGCACCGATGCCGATGCCCTGCCCTCCGAGACCGACGGGCTGAAGGACCGGCCCGAGGCGCGCAACCTGGTCAGCATCTATGCGGCGCTTTCGGACATGACGATGGCCGAGGTTCTGGCGGATGTCGGCGGCAAGCAGTTCTCGGAATTCAAGCCGATGCTGGCCGAGCTTGCGGTGGCCAAGCTGGCGCCGATCTCCACCGAAATGGCCCGCCTGATGCAGGCGCCCGAGGAAATCGACGCGATCCTGGGCCGCGGCGCCGCCGACGCCCGCGCCATCGCCGCGCCGATCCTGGAAAAGACCTACGAGATCGTGGGGATGGTCCGCAGCTGAGGCCGCGGTGAGTCGGGGCCAAAGGGGCACGGCGGGTCGAGGGGCGACGGGGCGCGGCCGGCGGGCCGAAACGTCGGGACGCTGACCGGCGGGGTCCCGGGGCAGGCCCGGGACACCGGATGGCGGGGGCCGCACCGCACACCGCCGCACCGTATGCTGCCCCGGCCTTGCGCCGGGGCCCCGCCGATCCCTGGCCCGCGCCCGGCAATCCGCCAGGCACACCGCCGCACCGCACGCTGCCACGCCCCGGCCTTGCGCCGGGGCCCCGCCGATCCCTGATCCGCGCCCGGCAATCCGCTCAGCCATGCACAGATGGCCTGCGCCCATGATCCTTTGCCCGCCGCTACGCCGTGCCTAGATTGGTGCAAAGCAAGGGAACAGCATCATGACACAGCCAGTCCACCCGCAAACCCGCATCGGCCATATCCACCTGAAGGTCGCCGACCTCGACCGCGCCATCGGCTTCTATTCGGGCGTCCTCGGCTTCGAGCTGCAGCAGAGATACGGCCCCCAGGCCGCCTTTCTGTCGGCCGGCGGCTATCACCACCACATCGGCCTCAACACCTGGGAGAGCAAGGGCGGTTCCCCGGCCCCGCACGGGCACACCGGGCTCTACCATACTGCCTTCCTCTACCCCGACCGCGCCCAGCTTGCCGACGCCCTGCGCCGGGTGGTGCAGGCCGGCATCCCCATCGACGGCGCCGCCGATCACGGGGTGAGCGAGGCGATCTACCTGCGCGACCCCGACGGCAACGGGGTGGAGCTCTACCGCGACCGGGCCGAGGCCGACTGGCCCCGCAATGCCAAGGGCGAGCTGAAGATGGTCAACACGCCGCTCGACCTCGACGCCCTGCTGGCCGAGGCCCCCGCCGCCTGACCCCAACCGCGTCCCGGGCCTGCCCCGGGACCCCGCCGGGACCCCGCGCGCCGCCTTCGGGAAAATGTCGCGCGGCTGTCACACGGGCGTTTCACAGGCTCCATAGGGTCCGGCGCAAATCACCGTCCCTCTGCGAGAGCCAAGAGATGACCCGCCGGCCACTGCCAACCATCGCATACCAGCTCCCCGCCCCGGGTGCCGTGACGCTGGACCCGGCCCGCGGCACTGCCGGGCCGGGCGATTGCGCGCCAGGCCACGGCGCCTTTTGCCTCGCCCGCCCGAGGAGCGCCCTGGCCCTCGCACTTTTCCTCACCTGCGGCGGTGCAGGCCCAATCCACTGACCTTTCCGGAATTTCCCCCCCAAGACCCTTTTCCATGACCTGTTTTTTGGTGACGCCCCCGGCCCCCCGCGGCCGGGGGCACTTTACCTGTCCCCCCGCTGGGCAAGTCGGTTCACGTCTGCCATAAGGTTGCGCGACACGAGACGAGGGGAGCGATCATGGCCACCGGCACCAACCTGCGCACATATTTCCAGGGCACATGGCACGAGGGCGACGTGCCGGTGATGAAGGCCGCCGATCACGGGTCATGGCTGGGCACCACGGTGTTCGACGGGGCGCGGATGGTGAACGGGCTGGTGCCCGACCTCGACGCCCATTGCGCCCGCGTCAACCGCTCTGCCGAGGCGTTGATGATCACCCCCTCGGTGGCGACCGAGCAGATGATCGCCATCATCCGCGACGGGCTGTCACGCTATCCCGCCGGTGCCCCGGTCTATATCCGCCCGATGTACTGGGCGCTGGAGGGCGGCGACATGGGCGTGGCCCCCAAGGAGGGCGGCGAGACCGGTTTCTGCGTCTCGCTCGAAGAGATCCCGATGGCCCCGCCCGAGGCCGCGACCACCCTCACCCGCACCCGGTTCCGCCGCCCGACGCTGGACTGCGCGGTGACAAATGCCAAGGCCGGCTGCCTCTATCCCAACAACGCCCGGATGCTGGTCGAGGCGCGCCGGAAGGGGTTCGGCAATGCCCTGGTCGCCGATGCCATGGGCAATGTGGCAGAAACCGCCACCGCCAATGTCTTCATGGTCAAGGATGGCGAGGTCTTCACCCCGATCGCCAACGGCACCTTCCTGGCCGGGATCACCCGCGCGCGCCACATGGCCAACCTGCGCGCCGACGGGGTGAAGGTGCATGAAAGCGTGCTGTCCTTCGCCGATTTCGAAGCCGCCGACGAGGTCTTCCTGTCGGGCAACTTGATGAAGGTCACGCCCGTCACCGCCTTTGACGATGTGCAATACCAGGTCGGGCCGGTGACCCGCCGGGTGCGCGACCTTTACTGGGACTGGGCGGCCGGCTCGCCCCTCTGACCCCGGCGCACGGGCCCTGGCGGGGCGGGCTGCCGCCCCTTCGGCATGATCAGAGGGGGGCGCTGTCCGGGAACTCGCCCCGCAGGCGCGGCGCCCCGGCAGCTCAGAGCGACGGGTCGATCATCTTGAGCACCGGCGCGGTCCAGTCGGACAGGCTGCGTTTCTGCCGGCCCTCGCCGTCGAAATTCGACGGGTCCAGCCAGGCCTCGAATCCCGCCTTCAGCTCGGGCCATTCGCTGTCGATCACGGCCAGCCAGGCGGTATCGCGGTTGCGCCCCTTCACCACCAGAGCCTGGCGAAAGATCCCCTCGTAGGAAAACCCATAGCGCTGCGCGGCCCGGCGCGACGGGGCGTTCAGCGCGTTGCACTTCCATTCGTAGCGCCGATACCCCGCCTCGAAGGCCCAGCCCATCATCAGGGCCATGGCCTCGGTCGCGGCGCGGGTGCGCTGCAGGCAGGGGGCGAAGTTGATGTTGCCGACCTCGATGGACCCCGCCTCCGGGGCGATGCGCAGGTAAGAGGCCATGCCGCCCCATTGCCCGGTTTCCTTGTCGCGGATGGCCAGGAACAGCGGATCGCTGCCCGCTTCGCAGCTGGCGATCCAGTCGCGAAAGCCTTCAAACGAGTCGAATGGGCCCGCGAACATGTAATCCCACAGCCAGTCATGGCCCTGGAACGCCTCCCACAGCGGGGCGGCGTGATCGGCGGCGCTGAGCGGGACGAGTTCGCCATAGCGCCCGTCCAGCCGCAGCGCACCGGGTGCGGGCGGCGGGGTCCAGTTCTCGACAATGGCTCCGACCGGGCGGTCCTGGGACATCGCTGCCTCCTTTCGGCTTGTGCGCTGGCGGAGACTAGCACCTTGGCCGCCGGGCGAAAGGCCCATCCGGCTGGCAGGATTCTGCCCATCCGGCCCCTTGCCCGAGGTGCAGCGCAGGTTTTCCCAATTGGTGCCGCAATGCCCCGGCACAACCGCACCCGTGAGGTAACGAGGCAGAAACGGAGCAGACCGCATGAGCGACAGCGCGCAATCCACGGGCCGGGCCCGGGGATTTCCCATCCCGGGCATCGACTGGGTGATTTTCCTGACGGGCATTGCCGTATTTGTCCTGGCCGTCGCAGGGCTTGCCACGACCTGACCCTGCCGGCCTGC
This sequence comes from Pseudooceanicola pacificus, assembly GCF_009789075.1. Taxonomy (GTDB): domain Bacteria; phylum Pseudomonadota; class Alphaproteobacteria; order Rhodobacterales; family Rhodobacteraceae; genus Pseudooceanicola; species Pseudooceanicola pacificus. Next base: position 378,968 of record NZ_WNXQ01000003.1, on the reverse strand, counting down.
CCCGGTGCGCCCCGCGCCGGGGAACCCGCCGCCCTTCCCGATGGTTCGACTCCCGAGACCATCGGAAAGGACAGTCCCATGACATCGATCTACGACGCGATTCGCGCGGACCATGACCGCCACCGCGAGCTGCTGGAGCGCATCGACGACACCAGCGGCGACAGCGCCGAGCGCAAGACAGCCTGGCGGGCCTTCTACCAGGACGTCAAAAGCCATTCGGCCGCCGAGGAAGAAACCTTTTATTCCAAGCTGATGCAGCAGACCTGGGGCCAGGATGCGGCGCGCCATTCGGTGCATGAGCACGCCGAGATGGACGAGATCATGGAAGAGCTGCGCGGGATGGACATGTCCTCGCCCGGCTGGATCCAGCGCTTCCGCACGCTCAAGCACGATTACGAACATCACATGGAAGAAGAGGAAAACGAGGTTTTCGCCCGCGCCAGGAAAGTGATCGGCGCCGAAAAGAACGAGAGTTTCGGCGCGCGGTTCCAGACCCGCAAGGCGCAGGAGCTGGAACTGATCGAGGCCAAGCGCGAGGACGCGCTGGAGGATTGAGGCCCGGGGGCGATGCCAGTTACGGCAGCGCAACCGGCAGGTCCGGGGTCAGGACCCGGTGATCCTGGGCCCGCAAGGCCCCTACCTGTCGCGCCAGCCGTTCACGATGGGATAGCGCCGGTCCAGCCAGAAGGCGCGCTTGGTCAGCCGCGTGCCGGGCGCGGACTGGAACCGCTTGTATTCGCTGAGGTAGATCAGCCGTTCGACCCGTTTGGCATCCTCGTGGGCGTAGCCCGCCGCGACACAGTCCGACACCGAACCGTCCAGGTCGATCAAGATGGTCAGGATCGCGTCCAGCACAGGGTAATCGGGCAGCGAATCGCTGTCCTTCTGATCCTCGCGCAGCTCGGCCGAAGGGGGCTTGGTGATGACCCGTTCGGGAATCACGGCGCCTTCGGGGCCCATCATCCAGGGCCGGTGATTGGCATTGCGCCAGCGGCACTGTTCAAAGACGCGGGTCTTGTAGAGATCCTTGATCGGGTTGTAGCCGCCCGCCATGTCGCCGTAGATCGTGGCATAGCCGACCGCGACCTCGGACTTGTTGCCGGTGGTCAGCAGCATCTCGCCGAACTTGTTGGACAGGGCCATCAGCAGCAGGCCGCGCAGGCGGGACTGGATGTTTTCCTCGGTCAGGTCGGGCTTGAGCCCCTCGAACATCGGCGCCAGCGCCTCGGTCACCGCGGCGCGGGGGCCCGAGATCGGCACGAAATCGTAATGGCAGCCCAGGGCCTCGGCCACCGCCTTGGCATCCTCCAGCGAATGCTCCGAGGTGTATTCCGACGGCAGCATCACGCAGCGCACGTTCTGCGGGCCAAGCGCATCGCTGGCGATGGTTGCCACGATGGCGCTGTCGATCCCGCCCGACAGGCCCAGCAGAACCTTGCCGAACCCGCATTTGCCGCAGTAATCGCGCAGGGATTCGACCATCGCGCGGTAATCCTGTTCCCACTCGTCGGGAATATGGGCCATCTCGCCCTGTTCGATGCGCCAGCCCTCGGCGCCGCGGACCAGGTCGATATGGGTGATCTGCTCGTCAAAGACCGGCATGTGGAACGCCAGCCCTCCGCCGGGGTTCAGCCCGAAGGAGCCACCGTCGAACACCTGATCGTCCTGCCCGCCGACCATGTTCAGATAGATCAGCGGCAGCCCGGTTTCGACCACGCGGGCAACCATATGGTTGAACCGGGTGTCCATCTTGTCCCGGTAATAGGGCGAGCCATTGGGCACCAGCAGGAATTCCGCCCCCGTTTCAGCCAGGGTCTCGGGCACCTCGGGGTGCCAGGCGTCCTCGCAGATCGGCGATCCGACACGGGTATTGCCCACGGAATAGGGCCCGCCCAGGGGGCCGCTGTCGAATATGCGCACCTCGTCGAACACCGTTTCGTTCGGCAGGTTGTGTTTCAGCACCCGGCTGACGACCTTGCCGCCCCGGCAGATGTGATAGGCGTTGTAAAGCTGCGCGCCCTCGATCCACGGCCCGCCCACGGCCAGCGCGGGACCATCGGCACAGGCGGCGGCCAGATCCTCGATCGCGGCGATGGCATGCTGGTGAAAGGCGGGCTTTTCCACCAGATCCTGGGTGTTGTAGCCGGTCACGAACATCTCGGTGCAGGCGACGAGGTCGGCCCCGGCGTCGCGCCCGGCCTCCCAGGCCGCGCGGGCCTTGGCGACGTTGCCGGGAATGTCACCCACTGTCGGGTTCAGCTGCGCCAGCGTGATGCGGAACCTGTCGGCCATGCGATCTGCCCTTCTGCCTGTCCCCGCCTGATTAGCGGCCATGACGCGGAAGGGAAAGCCGGTTTGCCCGAAAGACGTTGTAAGGGCCGTTCCCGTCATTTAGGTTTTCGGCACCTGCCCGCCGGGATGCAAAGATCCGGGCCGGGCCGTGACTCAGGTGCCCCGGGGGAGCAGCGATGAAGGACAGGCAATCGACGCTGAAGGCGGCCCTCCTGTGCGGCCTGGTGCTTGTGTTCGGGATGGACGTGGCGCTGGCGCAGTCCGGCGACGTGCAGACCAAGCAATACGAGGACGGCGGCGTATACGAGGGCACGTTCCTCAACGGATTGCAGCATGGCACCGGCAGCTACCGCCTGCCGAACGGCTATGAATATTCCGGCGAATGGGTCGAGGGCGAGATCAAGGGCAAGGGCGTCGCGCGCTTTCCCAACGGATCGGTCTACGAGGGCGAATTCGCCAAGGGCAAGCCGGACGGGTTCGGCAAGATCGTCTTTTCCGACGGCGGCACCTACGAAGGCGAGTGGTCCGAGGGCAAGATCATGGGCCGGGGCGTGGCCACCTATGCCAACGGCGTGCGCTACGAGGGCGGGTTCCGCAACGCGATGCACCACGGCCGCGGCCGGATGGAAAGCCCGGGCGGCTATGTCTACGAAGGCGACTGGGTGAACGGCGTCAAGGAAGGGCGCGGCACGATCACCTATCCCGACGGCGCGGTCTACGAGGGCGACATCGTGCGCGGCGCGCGCGAGGGCCAGGGCACGCTGACCATGCCCGACGGGCTGACCTATACCGGCACCTGGAAGGACGGCCAGATCAACGGCGAGGGCAAGCTGACCCAGCCCAATGGCGATGTCTACGAGGGCGAGCTGGTGTCCGGCCGCCGCGAGGGCCAGGGCAAGGTCACCTATGCCAATGGCGATATCTACGAGGGCGAATTCCACGACGACCAGCGCCACGGGCTGGGCACCTTTACGGGCGTGGACGGCTATACCTACACCGGCACCTGGGTCGCCGGGCGGATCGAGGGCGAGGGCAAGGTCACCTATCCCGACGGCTCGGTCTACGAGGGCCAGTTCCGCGCCGACCTGGCCGACGGCACCGGCAAGATCACCTATCCCGACGGCGCCACCTACGAGGGCGCCTGGAAGGCCGGCGTGATCGAGGGCGAAGGCGTCGCCACCTATCCCAACGGGCTGACCTACGAGGGCAGTTTCAAGGATGCCAAGAACGACGGCTTCGGCGTGATGACCTATCCCGACGGCTACCGCTACGAAGGCAACTGGGTGGCCGGCCAGCGCGAGGGCGAGGGCAAGGCCACCTATCCCGACGGCACGGTCTACGAGGGCACGTTCAGGAACGGCCAGCGCGACGGCACCGGCACGATCCGCATGCCCGACGGTTTCCTCTACGAGGGCGAGTGGAAGGCCGGAGAGATCTCGGGCCAGGGCGTGGCGACCTATTCCAACGGCGATGTCTACGAGGGTGATTTCCTCGACGGGCGGCGCCAGGGCAACGGCACCATGCGCTATGCCTCGGGCGAGCGGATCTCGGGCGAATGGGACAACGGCACGCCGGTGAGTGACGAGGACGATGCCGGTACCCGCCCGGCGCTGGAAGGCGCCAGCGAAACGCCCGTGGCGCCCGCCGACTGAGCCGGAAGGCCAGGCGCCGCCGGCCTGTGCCCGTGGCGGCGGATTGCCCCTGCCGGGGGTGTGTCCTGCCCGCAGGAGACGGGGACAGCCTGAGGGGACATCGCCACAAGGCGTAAAACCCGTGCAACTGAGTGCGGACCGACGCAGTGCAAACCGGAGCGCCTGCGGCGCACACGATGTTTTGCGAAGGCCCTGCGGGCCTTCGCGGTGCCTCCGGCGGGCATATTTTCGGCAAGAGGAAGGGGCCGGGTCGGTGCCCTGCCCCCCTCGCCTGCGGTCAGAGGCCCTGGTAGATTTCGGCGATGCGGGCGACGGCCTGTTCGGGCGGCATCTCCTCGCTTTCGCCGGTGCGGCGCGAGGTCAGTTCGACCACGCCGTTCTTGAGCCCGCGCGGGCCGACGGTGATGCGCCACGGCAGGCCGATCAGGTCCATCGTCGCGAATTTGGCCCCTGCCCGCTCTGTCGTGTCGTCATAGAGCGGGTCGAGGCCGAGGGCGGTGAAGCTGTCGTGCAGCGCATCGCAGGCGGCGTCGCAGTCCGCATCGCCCTGGCGCAGGTTCACGATGCCGACGTGGAAGGGCGTGACGCCCTCGGGCCAGATGATGCCCTTGTCGTCATGGTTGGCCTCGATGATCGCGCCCAGCAGGCGGCTGACGCCGATGCCGTGCGAGCCCATGTGCACCGGCACCTTGCCGCCATCCGCCGTCTGGACCGTGGCGCCCATCGGTTCGGAATACTTGGTGCCGAAGTAGAAGATCTGGCCGACCTCGATCCCGCGGGCGACGCGGCGGCGATGTTCGGGAACCTCGTCGAACAGCGCCGCGTCATGGGTCTCGTCGGTGCGGGCGTAGCGCGAGGTGAACTCCTCGAGCACGGCGCGGCACTGGTCGTGGCTGTCATAGTCGATGTCGCGGTCGCCGAATTTCAGGTCGGTGATCTCGCTGTCGTAAAAGACTTCGCTCTCGCCGGTTTCGGCCAGCACCAGGAATTCATGGGTGTCGTCGCCCCCGATGGGCCCGCTGTCGGCGCGCATCGGGATCGCCTGCAGGCCCATGCGCTCGTAGCTGCGCAGGTAGCTGACGAGGTGGCGGTTATAGGCGTGCAGCGCGTCCTCTTTCGTGAGGTCGAAGGTATAGCCGTCCTTCATCAGGAACTCGCGCCCGCGCATCACGCCGAAGCGGGGGCGAACCTCGTCACGGAACTTCCACTGGATGTGATAGAGCGTCAGCGGCAGGTCCTTGTAGGAGCGCACGTAGGAGCGGAAGATGTCGGTGATCATCTCCTCGTTGGTCGGGCCGTAGAGCATCGGCCGGTCGTGCCGGTCCCGCAGACGCAGGAGTTCCGGGCCATAGGCGTTGATGCGGCCGGATTCCTCCCACAGCTCGGTGGATTGCAGCGTGGGCATCAGCAGCGGGATATGCCCGGCGCGCTGCTGTTCCTCGTGCACGATCTGCTCGACCCGTTTCAGGACCTTGTAGCCCATCGGCAGCCACGAATAGATCCCGGCGCTGGCCTGCTTGATCATCCCGGTGCGCAGCATCAGCCGGTGGCTGACGATCTGGGCCTCGGCGGGGGTCTCCTTGAGCACCGGCAGGAAGTAGCGGGATAGACGCATCGCGGGCCCTTTCTGGCATCACTCCATCGTGCAGCCGGGTTTAGAAGAGCGGATGCGCCGGTACAACATGGAAATCGCCTGTCCCGGCCCCCGCGCGGCGGGCGCGGACACGGGCCGCCGTGCGGGCAGGCGGCCCCCCCGGCTGGCAGGGGCATCCGCCGGGGACCGGCTCGACGGGCCGGCGCCGCGCTGAAAGTCGCCCAGCCCCCCGGCCTTGCCTCTTGAATCGGCGGACGAAGCCCACCATCAAGGAGGGGGACAGAAGGATGCGCGCATGGCCCTGCCGGTACGGGAGCAACTGAAATACTGGGGGATCGCCACGGTGATCTTCTTTGTCGCCCTGTGGTGGATGGGCGACGTGATCCTGCCCTTCGTCCTGGGCGGTGCGGTGGCCTATTTCCTCGACCCCGTGGCCGACCGGATCGAACGCGCAGGGGCCAGCCGGGCGACGGCGACGGCGATCATCACCCTGTCGGCGGTGCTGATCTTTGCCGTGCTGGCGCTGCTGGTGGTGCCGACCCTGATCAACCAGGCGGTGGCGCTGTTCGACACCGCGCCCAAGCTGTTCCAGGACCTGCAGGCATTCCTGACCGAGCGCTTCCCCGAACTGCTGGACGAGGGATCGACGGTGCGCCAGTCGCTGACCGCCCTGGGCGAGACCATCCAGTCCAAGGGCGGCGAGTTGCTGAACACGGCGCTGTCCTCGGCGGCGACGCTGATCAACATCGTGATGCTGTTTGTCATCGTGCCGGTCGTCGCCTTCTACCTGCTCTACGACTGGGACAACATGGTCGCCCGGATCGACGACCTGCTGCCGCGCGACCATGCGCCGACCATCCGCTACCTCGCCGGGGAAATCGACCGGACGCTGGCCAGCTTCATCCGGGGCATGGGCACGGTCTGCCTGTTGCTGGGCGCCTATTACGCCGTTGCGCTGATGATCGTGGGGCTGCAATTCGGGCTGGTGGTGGGCGCCATCGCGGGGCTGGTGACATTTATCCCCTATGTGGGCGCGGTGTTCGGCGGGGCGCTGGCGATCGGGCTGGCGCTGTTCCAGTTCTGGGGGGACTGGGTGTCGATCGGGCTGGTCGCCGGCATCTTCGTGCTGGGCCAGGTGATCGAGGGCAACGTGCTGACGCCCAAGCTGGTCGGGTCCTCGGTCGGGCTGCACCCGGTCTGGCTGATCTTTGCCCTGTCGGTCTTTGGCTCGCTCTTCGGCTTTGTCGGGATGCTGGTCGCGGTGCCGGTGGCCGCGGCGATCGGGGTTCTGGCCCGCTTCGTGCTGCAGAAATACAAAAGCAGCCTGCTCTACCGCGGCGTCTCGGGCGAGGACAGCGCCGCGCCGATCCCCGCCTCGGACATGCCGGTCGATCCCGCCGCCCGTCAGGCGGGCGAAGCGACGGAGCGGGACGCCTCCTGACATGGCCCGCCAGCTGAGCTTCGACCTCCCCGTGCGCAAGGCCCTGGAGCGCGAGGATTTCTTCGTCGCCCCGGCCAATGCGCTGGCGCTGGCGATGATCGACGCCTGGCCCGGCTGGCCCGGCTCCAAGCTGCTGCTGATCGGGCCGCCCGCCTCGGGCAAGACGCATCTGGCCCATGTCTGGGCCGAACGCGCCGGGGCGCGGGTGATCGCTGCCAGCGCGCTGCGGCACGAGGATATCCCCGCGCTGGTCACCGCCCCGGTCGCGGTCGAGGACGTGCCCGACATCGGCGGCGACGCGGCGGCGGAACAGGCGCTGTTCCACCTGCACAACCTGGTGCTGGCCGAGGGGCATTCCCTGCTGATGACCGCCGACCGCCCCCCGGCCCGCTGGCCGCTGACCCTGCCCGACCTGCTCAGCCGCGCCGCCGGTGCCCAGGCCGCCACGCTGGAGCCGCCGGACGACGCCCTGCTGGTTGCTGTGCTGGCGAAACTCTTCGCCGACCGCCAGATCGTGCCGGGGCCGGATGTGATCCCCTATCTGGTGCGCCGGATCGACCGGTCCTTTGCCTCGGCCCGGGCCGCCGTCGACGCGCTGGATGCCCAGTCCCTGGCTGAGGGGCGCGCGGTCACACGTCCGCTGGCCGCGCGGGTTCTGGATTCGCTGGAACCTTGATCGCGCGGTGCCTATGTTGAGCCCATGAAGGATCGTCACGAAACCGATACGCGCCGGGGGCAGAAGGACCGCATGAGAGATGCGGATTTCCTGCACGCGCCCCTGCCTGCGCCGGTGGCCATGCCCGAGTTGGACCTGACGGGGCCGGCGCGGTTCTTCAACCGTGAACTGTCGTGGCTCGGCTTCAACTGGCGGGTGCTGGAAGAGGCCGAGAACCTGCGCGTGCCTCTGCTGGAACGCCTGCGATTCCTGTCGATCAGCGCCACCAACCTCGACGAATTCTATACCGTCCGCGTGGCCGGCCTGCGCGAGCTGGCCAAGGCGGGCAACACCACCCCCGCTGTCGACGGGCTGACACCGGCGCAGCAGCTGGTGCTGATCAACGAGGACGCCCGCCGCCTGATGGAACGTCAGCAGACCGTGTTCCGCGGACTGCGCGAGGAAATGCAGGCCGCCGGCATCTCGATCCTGGGCCGGGCCGATCTGGGCGAGGCCGAGCTGGATCACCTGAGCGACGTGTTCCTGCACAAGGTCTTTCCCGTGCTTTCGCCGCTGGCCATCGACCCGGCGCATCCCTTTCCCTTCATCCCCAACCTCGGCTTCTCTCTGGCCCTGATGCTGGAGCGCAAGCGCGACCGGCGCACGCTGCAGGCGCTGCTGCCGATCCCGCATCAGATCGCCCGCTTCGTGCCGGTGCCCTCTTCGGACGGCACCCAGCGGGTCCTGCCGCTGGAAGAACTGCTGCTGGTGCATGTCGACCGGCTGTTCCCCGGCTACCGCGCGCTTGGCAGCTGCACCTTCCGCGTGCTGCGCGACAGCGACCTGGAGGTCGAGGAAGAGGCCGAGGACCTGGTGCGCGAGTTCGAGACCGCCCTCAAGCGCCGCCGCCGGGGCGAGGTGGTGCGGATGAAGATCTCCGCCGGCGCGCCCGAGGCGCTGAAATCCGTCATCATGCGCGAGCTGCATGTGGGCGAGGACGAGGTGATCGAGGTCGACGGCATGATCGGCGTGGCCGATCTGAAGGAGCTGGTGCTGGACAGCCGCACCGACCTGCTGTGGCCCGCCTTCACCCCGCGCGTGCCCGAGCGGGTGCAGGATCACGACGGCGACATGTTCGCCGCGATCCGGCAGAAGGACATGCTGCTGCACCACCCTTACGAGACCTTTGACATGGTGGTCCGCTTCCTGCAGCAGGCCGCCAATGACCCGGACGTGGTGGCGATCAAGCAGACGCTCTACCGCACGTCCAAGAACTCTCCCATCGTCGAGGCGCTCTGCGAGGCGGCCGAGGACGGCAAATCGGTCACCGCGCTGGTCGAGCTGAAGGCCCGGTTCGACGAGGCCGCCAACATCCGCCAGTCGCGCCGGCTGGAACGGTCGGGCGCGCATGTGGTCTATGGCTTCGTCGACTGGAAGACCCATGCCAAGATCAGCACCGTGGTCCGCCGCGAGGGCGACAACCTGGTGACCTATACCCATTACGGCACCGGCAATTACCACCCGATCACCGCGCGCATCTACACCGACCTGTCGTTCTTTACCTGCGCGCCGGAACTGGGGCGCGACGCGACCAAGGTGTTCAACTACCTCTCGGGCTATGCCCTGCCCGAGGGGCTGGAGAACCTGACGATCTCGCCCCACTGGATGAAGGCCCGCCTGATCGAGATGATCGGGGCCGAGGCGGATCATGCCCGCGCGGGCCGCCCGGCGCGGATCTGGGCCAAGATGAATTCGCTGATCGAACCGCAGGTGATCGACGCGCTTTATGCCGCCAGCCAGGCCGGGGTGCGGATCGACCTGATCATCCGGGGCATCTGCGGGCTGAGGCCGGGGATCGCGGGGCTGTCGGAAAACATCCGGGTGAAATCCATCGTCGGGCGGTTCCTGGAACATTCGCGCATCGTCTGTTTCGGCAACGGCCACGGTCTGCCGCATGACAAGGCGCGGGTCTTCATCTCCTCCGCCGACTGGATGAGCCGGAACCTCAACCGCCGTGTGGAAACCATGATCGAGACGGTGAACCCCACGGTGAAGGCGCAGATCGTGCGGCAGATCATTGCCGCGAACCTGGCCGACACGGCGCAGAGCTGGGTGATGCAGCCCGACGGCCGCTTCCTGCGCGCCGCGCCGCCCGCCGAGGGCACGCCGTTCAACTGCCATCGGTTCTTCATGGAAAACCCCTCGCTCTCGGGCCGGGGCTCCGCCGGGGCCAAGGACGTGCCCGAGCTGACCCACGACGCGGGCTGAGGCCCGCCCTGCCCGCCACGATCCGCGCGGTGGCCCGGGCCTGACCCGGGCCCTCGCCGGCGATGTCAGCCCGGCATGGGCGAGGCGGTCATCACCATCCAGCGCGTCCCGAAACGGTCGGTCAGCGTACCGAAGAGCGGGGCAAAGAAAGTCGGTTCCAGCGGCATGCGCACCTCGCCCCCCTCCGCGAGGCGGTCGAAGACGCGGCGCGTCTCGGCATCGTCGGGCAGGTCCACCGCGATGTTGCAGCCGGCCATCGCGGGCGAGGGTTCGGTCCCAAGGTCGTCGCTGGCGTAGATCCAGCCGCTGCCCACCGGCAGGGCGGCATGCATCACGCCCGAAACACCCGGCAACTGGGCGCGGACCTCGTCCGGGGCCGCGTCCAGCGTCATCAGCACCAGCCTGTCGGCCGTGCCGAAGACCTCGGCGTAATGCGTCATCGCCGCGGCGCAGGTTCCGTTGAAAAAGAGATAGGGGACAGGTTGCATGGGTGACCTCCCGAACCATTCAGCATCCGCGCGCAGGCTGGCGAATTCGGTTGCAAATAGCAAGTTCCTTTGCGGCACCGGCCCCCGTGGCGCCGACCCGGTTGACCCCCGCCCGCCCGGCATCACATAAGGGGGCAAGTTCGCAGGGACGGGGACCATGGACGCCACCAACGAAAGCGCAACCCCCGAGTGGGGGCCCTTCGGACGCCCCCTGTTCAACGACCCCGAGGCCCGGGCGCTCAGCCGGGTGGGTGTCGTCGATGTCGGGTCCAACTCGGTGCGTCTGGTCGTCTTCGATGGCGCGGCCCGCTCACCCGCCTATTTCTACAACGAAAAGATCATGTGCGCCCTCGGCGCGGGCCTGTCCGACACCGGCCACCTGAACCCCGAGGGGCGCAAGCGCGCCCTGGCGGCGATCCACCGATTCCAGCTGCTGGCCCAGGGCATGGGGGCAACGCCCCTGACCGCCGTCGCCACCGCCGCCGTACGCGAGGCCAGCGACGGCGCCGCCTTCATCGAGGATGTCGAACGGGTCACCGGGCTGAAGGTCTGGGTGATCGACGGGAGGGAAGAGGCGCGGCTGTCGGCCCAGGGCGTTCTGCTGGGCTGGCCCGGCTCTTACGGGCTGGTCTGCGATATCGGCGGATCCTCGATGGAACTGGCCGAGATCGCGGGCGGCGAGGTCGGCCGCCGCATGACCTCGCCCCTGGGTCCGCTGAAGCTGGCCGACGTCAAGGGCGGCAAGAAGGGCCGGCGCGCCTATATCAAGGCCGAGGTCGGAAAGCTGAAATCCGAGATGGGCGACCAGCCCAACCGCCTGTTCCTGGTCGGCGGGTCATGGCGCGCGATTGCCCGGATCGACATGGAACGGCGCGGCTATCCCCTGCATGTGCTGCATGAATACCGGATGAGCGCCAAGGCCATCCGCGCCACCGCCGAGTTCATCGCCGCCTCTGACCTCGAAGAGCTGCGCGCGCGCTGCAGCATCTCCAAGGAGCGGATGTCGCTGGTGCCCCTCGCCTCGGAGGTGTTGAGCGAGGTGGTGCGCACCTTTCATCCGCGCGATATCGCCGTCTCCTCCTACGGGATCCGCGAGGGGATGCTCTATCAGCAGATGCCCCAGGCCCTGCGCGACCGGGACCCGCTGATCGAGGCCTGCCGCTTTGCCGAGGCGAAGGACGCCCGCCTGCCCGGGTTCGGCAAGACGCTGTACGATTTCATCATGCCGCTGTTCAAATCCAGCCGGCCGGAAATCAAGCGCCTGGTGAAGGCCGCCTGCCTGCTGCATGACGTGACCTGGCGCGCGCATCCCGATTACCGGGCCGAGGTCTGTTTCGACAATGCCACCCGCGCCAATCTGGGCGGTCTGAAACATTCCGAACGCGTGTTCCTGGGCCTGGCCCTGCTGCACCGCTATCGCAACAAGCGCGAAGGCACGCATTTCGAAGAGATGTACGACCTGATCCCGCCCGAAGAGCAGCTTCAGGCCGAAATCCTGGGCAAGGCCATGCGCTTCGGCGCGATGCTCTGGCTGGAACGCGACGCACCCCTGGGCGAAATGCGCTGGTTTCCCAAGAAGAAGAAGCTGGAGCTGCGCCTGACCGAGGCCGCCTGGCCCCTCTTCGGCGAAGTCGCGGCCGCCCGGTTCCAGTCGCTCGCCAGCTCGCTTCAGGCCGAAACCGACATCGTCCTGCGCGGCTAGATCTCGATCTCGCCGCCCGGCGCGACCTCCTCGTAGGGATCGGTCAGTTCGGGCGGCTGTTTCTTGCGCAGGATGATATCGCCGTTCGGCAGGATCTCGGGCGGGTGATAGGCGCTGAAATCCTTGATCTCGCGCATCAGCTGGGCAAAGGCCGGTCCCATCTCGCGGGCGAAATCGCGCAGCTGCGGCTCCACCTCCTCGGCCAGGCCGCGCAGATCCTCCAGCGCGGGCCGCATCTCGGACATCAGCCCCTCGAAGAAGAGCTGCGCGCCACGTTCCATCATCGTGCGTCCGCCGGGTTCCTCGGCATGGACAGGGGCCGCAAGGGCCAGCGGCAGGGCTAGGGCAAGGCGTTTCATGGGCGTCAGGATAGCCCGAAACGCCCCCGCGCCCAAATCACAGTTCGATGTCGAGCGTGACGGGGAAGTGATCGCTGGCGGCAATCAGCGCATCGCGCAGCTCGGGCAGCGCCCAGCAGTCCGGATCGTCGAACGGGTGCCAGATGCGCCAGCGCGGCCCCCGCGACAGCAGGTCGGGCGACAGCATGATGTAATCCAGCAGCGCCTGCAGGTAGCGCCTGTCCGGCTGGATCCAGAACCGCGCCGTGGTGGGCGAGGCGCTCAGCTTGCTGCGCAGGGCGCGGGCGGCATGGGGGTCGTACATTTGCGGCTCGCCCTCGCCGCCCATGATGATCTCGACCGAGGAGCGGCCAAAGAGGTCCTCGTAGACATCCAGCCCCGGCCCGTCGTTCAGGTCGCCCATCACGATCAGCGGATCGCCGGCCTCCAGATGCGCCGCGATGCGCTCCCGCAGCCAGACCGCCTGGGCCAGCTGCTTGCGCCGGTTGGCGATCGACAGCCGCATCACCGCGTCCCGCCCATGCGCCCCGTGCGGGGCCTTGGATTTCAGATGCGCGCCGATGATGCGGAACCGCTGGCCCGCGGCGCTTTGCGCCTCCAACTCCAGCGGCGGCTTGGAAAACCGCACCAAATCCTCGGTCGCATCCACGTCCAGGTCGATCCGGAACACCCCGTCGAACCGGGGCGCCTGGCCCGAACCCTTCTTGCCGGTCGGTGCGCCCACCGGGTCGTGCCGCGGGCTCAGCGCATCCGGGTCGTAGAGCAGCGCGATCTCCTGCTGCGTCTCGTTGGCAAAGCCGATGATCGCCTTGCGCGCGCGGATGTCAAAGCTCGCGGCAAAGCGTTCCAGCGCCACCACGGTCGACCTGTGGGTCCCGGTGTCCGGCGCCTCGATCACCATCACCGCATCGGCGTCCAGGGCAGTCAGCACCGTGGCAATCGCCTCGCCCTGCCGCGCCCGGCTGATGCCGTGACGGGCCGAGGGGGCGTCATCCATCAGCAGCATGTCCTGCGCGTCGAACAGCGCGTTGAACCACTCGATATTCCAGGTCGCCAGGCGCATCAGGCGCCCACGCTTTCCCCGCGCTCGGCCTGAATCTCCTCCCAGGCGCGGTTGATCGCGATCAGGCGCTTCTCGGCCAGCTTCACCGCCTCCTCGGGCACGCCCTGCGACACCAGCCGGTCGGGATGACTCTCGCGCACGGCGCTGCGCCAGGCCCGGCGCACATCGCCCAGCTCGGCCCCGGGCGAGATGCCCAGCACCTCATAGGGATCGCGTTCGGCATCCGGGACAAAGCGCGCCCGCAGGTGGCGAAAGCGCACATCGTCCAGCCCGAAGATCCCGGCCACCGTCGCCAGAAAGGCATCCTCCGCCGGGTGATAGCCGCCGTCCGCCATGGCGATATGGAACAGCCCCTCCATCAGATTGCAGAGCATCCCCTCGTCATCGCGGAACATGCGCCCGATGGCCCGGGCATAATCCTCGTAGCCCGCCACATCCTGCCGGGCCAGGTTGAAGACGCGGGCCGCCTCCTTCTCGTCCTCGGGCGCAATCTGGAACACCTCGCGAAAGGCGCGCACCTCCAGCCGGGTGACCTGCCCGTCGGCCTTGGCCATCTTGGCGCCCAGGGCGATCACGGCGATGGCGAACCCCACGGATTTCTCGCGCGGGCCGCGCAAACGGTCAAAGACGGCCGACAGCCCCTCGCCCTTGGCCAGGGCGGCAATGGCTTCGGCGATGCGGGTCCAGATCGACATGGCTCCAGCCTAAACGCTGCGGCGCGGAATCAAAGCAACTTCTGCGTCAGGACGGGGTCCATCCCCCGCCCCGGCGCGCGCCCCGCCCGGGGCAGACGCCCGGCCCCGACCTAGCCGATGGCGCCATGAAACGCCATGGCCGCCCGGCATGTCGCCGCCGATCCCGGCCTTCATGGCCCCGCACCCCCTCGACCGCCCGCGGCAGGAGAGGCCCTGGCCCCGGCCCACGCCTGTCCAGGCCGGGGATGACACCGCATTTCCTCGCATCCGCATGGCAGCGGGTGGTCGAGGCCCGCTCAAAGCGCGCAAATCTCACCACCGCACCGCCAGGCACGGCCACACCAACCGCGTATCCCGACGCGCCGCGACACAGGCCATCCTCTTCGTCCCTGACGCAAAAGTGACCGCCGCATCGCCCGGAAAACCACCCGGATCACCACGTCACCCCCCGGCCCGAACCACCAGACAAAAGCCCTAGCCCGCCCGCTTCCTCTGGCCGGAAATATCCTCGGGGGGTGAATTGCGCCAAGGGCGCAAGAGGGGGGCAGACAGCCCCCCTCCCCCGCCCGCAGCCAGCACAGCGGCTGCGGGCAACTCTCGTCAGGACCCCGAAAGGACCGCCGCGCCCCGGCCCCGCGCCGGGGCCTGCCGCCCTCAGGCCGCGCGCGCCTCGCGGATCAGTTTCAGGATGTCCTGCGCCGCCGTCGGGATGTTGGTGCCGGGGCCAAAGATCGCCTTGACCCCCGCGTTCTTCAGGAAATCGTAATCCTGCTGCGGGATCACCCCGCCGCAGATCACGATGATATCGCCCGCATCCTTGGCCTTCAGCGCCTCGATCAGCTGCGGCGCCAGGGTCTTGTGCCCCGCCGCCTGGGACGAGATCCCCACCACATGCACATCGTTGTCCACCGCGTCCTGCGCCGCCTCGTCCGGGGTCTGGAACAGCGGGCCCACGTCCACGTCAAAGCCGATATCGGCAAAGGCCGTCGCGATCACCTTGGCGCCGCGGTCATGGCCGTCCTGGCCCATCTTGACCACCAGCATGCGCGGCCGCCGGCCCTCCAGCTCGGCAAAATCCTCGACCGATTTCTGGATCGCGGCAAAGCCCTCGTCGCCCTCGTAGGCCGCGCCGTAGACCCCCGCCAGAGTCTTCACCTCGGCCCGATGGCGGCCGAACACCTTCTCCATCGCCATGCTGATCTCTCCCACGCTGGCCCTTGCACGCGCGGCCTCGACCGCGCCTTCCAACAGGTTGCCACCCTCCGCCGCGCGCCGGCTCAGCTCCTCCAGCGCGGCGGTGCAGGCGGCCTCGTCCCGGCTGGCGCGGATCGTCTCCAGCCGCGCCACCTGGCTCTCGCGCACCTTCACGTTGTCGACATCCAGGATGTCGATCGGGTCTTCCTTGTCCTTGCGGTACTTGTTCACGCCCACGATGACCTCGGTCCCGCGGTCGATCATCGCCTGCCGGGTGGCCGCCGATTCCTCGATCCTGAGCTTGGGCATGCCGCTGGCCACGGCCTTGGTCATGCCGCCCATGCCGTCGACCTCCTCGATCAGCTTCCAGGCCTCCTCGGCCAGCTGGTGGGTCAGGGTCTCGACGTAATAGCTGCCCGCCAGCGGGTCGACCACGCGGGTCACCTGGGTTTCCTCCTGCAGGATCAGCTGGGTGTTGCGCGCGATCCGGGCCGAGAAATCCGTGGGCAGGGCAATCGCCTCGTCCAGGGCGTTGGTGTGCAGCGACTGCGTGCCGCCCAGCACCGCCGACATCGCCTCATAGGCGGTGCGGATGACGTTGTTGTAGGGGTCCTGCTCCTGCAGCGACACGCCCGAGGTCTGGCAATGCGTGCGCAGCATCTTCGAGCGTTCCTGCTTGGCGCCGACCTCGTCCATGATGCGGTACCACAGCAGGCGGGCGGCGCGCAGCTTGGCGGCCTCCATGAAGAAGTTCATGCCGATGGCAAAGAAGAACGACAGCCGCCCGGCGAACTTGTCGACATCCATGCCGGCATCCATCGCCGCCTTCACGTATTCCTTGCCGTCGGCGAGGGTATAGGCCAGCTCCTGCACCAGGTTCGCCCCGGCCTCCTGCATGTGGTAGCCGGAAATCGAGATCGAGTTGAACTTGGGCATCTCGTTGCTGGTGTATTCGATGATGTCCGAGATGATCCGCATCGAGGGTTCGGGCGGATAGATATAGGTGTTGCGGACCATGAACTCCTTGAGGATGTCGTTCTGGATGGTCCCCGACAGCTGCGCCCTGTCGACGCCCTGCTCCTCACCCGCGACGATGAAGCTGGCCAGGATCGGGATCACCGCGCCGTTCATCGTCATCGAGACCGAGACCTTCTCCAGCGGGATGCCGTCGAAGAGGATCTTCATGTCCTCGACCGAATCGATGGCCACGCCGGCCTTGCCCACATCGCCCACCACGCGCGGGTGATCGCTGTCATAGCCCCGGTGCGTCGCCAGGTCGAAGGCGACCGAAACACCCTGCTGCCCGGCGGCCAGGTTGCGGCGGTAGAAGGCGTTGGATTCCTCGGCCGTCGAGAACCCGGCGTATTGCCGGATGGTCCAGGGCCGCCCGGCGTACATCGTGGCCTTCACCCCGCGGGTAAAGGGCGCCATCCCGGGCAGTGAGCCCATATGCGGCAGGCCCGCCGTGTCTTCCTCGGTATAGAGCGGCTTGACCTCGATCCCCTCCAGCGTCTGCCAGTTGAGCGTCTCGGCCGCGCGGCCCTTCAGCTCTTTCTCAGCGATTGCCGACCATTCGTCCTTTTTCGATGCCATCTTGTCCTCTCCGTAGTTCGCCGGGGGGCAGCTGTGCCGCTGCCGCGCCGGTCCCTGTCCATGCGTCGGACCACTGTCCGTCCGCGTCATCCTCTGCCAGGACGGCCATCCCGTCCGCGCCCGCGCGCAGCCAGAACAGATCGTCCATGTAACTTTCCCGCATCCGCGCCTGCTGGCCCGCATCGAAGGGCATCCACCGCCCCTCGCCCGCCGGCAGGGCCTGCGGGTCGCGGCCCCTGTCGCGCAGGATCCCGCGCAAGCGGGCCAGGTCGGGTGCCCGGTTCAGCCAGTTGCGCGCGTGGGTCATGGGCGCCAGCAGGCTGCCCCCGGTCATGTGCCACAGCCGCTGTTCGGGCTGCGCGCCATGTGCCTCGTGCGTCATCACCAGGATCGGCACGCCCGGCGCGGCACAGGCGATATCCGAGATCACGTCGCGCCAGCTGCGGTCGGCCGCAACCAGCCTGGCCAGCTGCTCGGGCCCCGGCACCCCGTGGCCCCGCGCCAGCGCAAAGGCCATGCAGGAGGCCCAGTAGTAATCCGGCGAGCGGATCGACAGCGCGATCCGCCCCGTGCGCCCGCCAAAGGCCGCCAGGTAGCGCCCGATGCGCATACCCGCATGGGGGTAGAGCGTCCCGGCCCGCAGGTTGGCGCGCGGGGCGCCCAGCATGTTCTCTTCGGTCACGATCAGCTGCCGCATGCCCTGCTGGGCCGCGCGGTCCAGGTGCAGCCCGATCCGCCCCGCCGCCCGGGCGAACTGCCGCTCCGGCGGCAGCAGGCCCGGCAGCGGCACGATGCCCGACAGCAGCCCGTTGCGCGTGCGTTTCGGCCCCCACCAGGCGATCCCGTTCCGGGCCAGATGGTCGGTATTGTCCTGCAGATAGGTCTGGAAGGTGGTCGTGGCGGTGCGATGCGCCCCGATATGCAAAGTGATGTCCAAGGGTCCGCGCCTCCGTCGGGGAAAGATACCCCGCCGGTCGTGGCGCCGGAGAGGCCTTGATGCGCCGCATCATCGCGCCCCCTCCGTCACCACGGGATTAACCCTCGGTTTTTCTGCACATTTGCCGGGCATTTGAGTAGTATTCGGCTGAGCCGCGCCTATATCCAAGCGGACAGGAGAGACGATGCCCGCATTCAGATCCTTGGCCCGCATGTTGCCCGTCGTCTTTGCCGGCGTGCTGTCGCTGAGCGCAGCCGCCATTGCCGATGCCGCCACCGAACCCAGCTTTGACGAGATATTTTCGGAATCCGGCGAGCAGACGCTGGAGCAGTTCATCTGGGAAAAGCGCCCGCTGGTGATCTTTGCCGACAGCGCCTCGGACCCGCGGTTCATCCGCCAGATGGAATCGCTGCACGCCCGCCCGGGCGAGCTGGCCGAACGCGACGTGGTGGTCATCACCGACACCGATCCCGCCGGCGAAAGCCCGTTGCGGCAAAAGCTGCGTCCGCGCGGCTTCATGCTGGTGCTGGTGGGCAAGGACGGGCAGATCAAGCTGCGCAAGCCGCAACCCTGGGACGTGCGCGAGATCTCGCATTCCATCGACAAGACGCCGCTCAGGCAGGACGAAATCCGCGAACGCCGCGCCCTGCGCAATGCCGGGCAATAGCGGTTCGCGTTGCGGATCCGGGGCGGATACCCTATATTGAGGATACGCGGGGCATCCTGCCCCATGCGAAGCCAAGGAAAGGAGACGGTCATGGAACGCGATCCCAACATTCCGTTCACTCCGATCCCGGTGACTGGCCGGACCGGGCCGCAGCCCGGCTACTGACCGACCGGATCAGCGCATCCGCCGCCGGTGCGCCGCCTTCCGCAAAGGCGCGGATCAGGCTGGTCGCATAGGTGCCGAAGGCGAGCGCCTGTTTCTTCATCTCGACATAGTCGCTGTACATCGCGATCCGGCGATCCTGCGACAGCGTCTTGAACGCATCCCCCCGCATGTCCTCGGCCAGGGCCGAGATCGCCTTGACCTGGCTGTAATAGGCCACGATGGCGTCGATGGTCTGCCGGGGCAGAACGTCGATGCGGTCGATGATCGCGTCGTAGACGTGATCGTTGTGCTCCTTCGGGATGAAGGGCACGAAATCCGGATCGCCCTGCATCCGCCCGATCAGCCGCTCCGCGTAGCCGTCGATCGCCTCGGCCGACCAGAGCGTGTTCAGGTTGTTGCCGATCTCGGCATAGATCGCCTTGTGGTAATCCCGCAGCCGTTCCGCCCGCTGGCGCGAGCGGCCAATCTCGGTGAACATGGCCGTGGTCAGCCAGCCCATAGCGATGACCAGCCCGGCGATCAGCGCCTGCCACAGGCGGTCCTCCAGGTCGATGGTGCGCGCGATCAGCACCAGCGGCAGGCCCAGGATGATGCAGATCGGCAAGGCGATGCGGAACAGGAACTGCACCAGGATCCGGCGCGAGGTGCCCGCATCCGGCCCGGCAAAAAGCGCAACCCCAAGCGCGGCGAGGGCCAGAAGGCCCGCACCCGCCCAGAGGCTATAGGGCTGCGCTTCGGTCATGGCCTATTCGAACTCCATGATCACTTCGTCCACCGCAAGGCTCTGCCCCGGTTCGGCGTTGATCTGGCTGACGATGGCCTTTTTCTCGGCGCGCAGGATGTTTTCCATCTTCATCGCCTCGATGGTGCAGAGCGGCTGGCCCTCCTGGACCTCCTGCCCGACCTCGACGTCGATCTTCACCACCAGGCCCGGCATCGGGCAGAGCAGCAGCTTCGACGTGTCGGGCGGCAGCTTTTCGGGCATCAGCTCGGCCAGGGCGGCCTGGCGCGGGTTGCGCACATGGACCTTCAGATCGGCCCCGCGCGACCGGATGCGGAACCCGCCCGAGATCTTGCCGACCTTCAGCACCAGCGGGGCGCCGCCGACGGTCATCTCGGCCAGGGTCTTGCCCGGGGTCCAGTCGCCTTCGACCCGCAGGGTGGTGCCGTCCTCGAACTGCACCGTGGCGCCCTTGGGATCGCTCTTCACATCGGTCGAGAAGCTTTCGCCCTGCAGGCTCACGACCCATTTGTCGCCGACCTTGCGCTCGTGATTGTCCATCCGGCCCGAAATGCGGGTGCGGCGGATTTCGCTGACCTTGTTCATCGCGGCACAGGCGGCGGCGATGCGGCGCAGGTCGGCGCCGGGCAGCGCGACCCCTTCGAATCCCTCGGGCCATTCCTCGGCGATGAAGGCGGTGGTCATCTCGCCGCTGACGAATTTCGGATGATCCATCACCGCGGCCAGGAACGGCAGGTTGTGCCCGATCCCCTCGACCTCGAAGGTGTCGAGCGCCACGCGCATCGCTTCGATCGCCTCGCCCCGGGTCGGCGCCCAGGTGCAGAGCTTGGCGATCATCGGGTCGTAATACATGCTGATCTCGCCGCCCTCGTAGACGCCGGTGTCGTTGCGCACCACATGGGTGACCTCGGCCACCTCGGCGGGCGGGCGATAGCGCGTCAGCCGCCCGATGGAGGGCAGGAAGTTGCGGTACGGATCCTCGGCATAAAGCCGGTTCTCGATGGCCCAGCCGTTGATCCTGAGGTCGTCCTGGGTGATCGTCAGCGCCTCGCCATTGGCGACGCGGATCATCTGCTCCACCAGGTCGACCCCGGTGATCAGCTCGGTCACCGGATGTTCCACCTGCAGGCGGGTGTTCATTTCCAGGAAATAGAAGTTCTTGTTGCCGTCGACGATGAATTCCACCGTCCCGGCACTGGCATAGCCCACGGCCTTGGCCAGCGCGACGGCCTGCTCGCCCATGGCCTTGCGGGTGGCCTCGTCCAGGAAGGGGCTGGGCGCCTCCTCCACCACCTTCTGGTTCCGGCGCTGGATCGAGCATTCGCGCTCATGCAGGTAGATGCCGTTGCCATGAGTGTCGCAGAGCACCTGGATCTCGATATGGCGGGGCTGGGTGACGAACTTCTCGATGAAGATCCGGTCGTCGCCAAAGGAACTCGCGGCCTCGTTCTTGGAGGACTGGAAGCCCTCGCGCGCCTCGGTGTCGTTCCAGGCGATACGCATGCCCTTGCCGCCACCGCCGGCCGAGGCCTTGATCATCACCGGATATCCGATCTCGCCCGAGATCTTCACCGCTTCCTCGGCATCCTCGATCAGACCCATGTACCCGGGCACGGTGCTGACACCGGCCTCCTGCGCGATCTTCTTCGAGGTGATCTTGTCGCCCATGGCCTCGATCGCCTTGACCGGCGGGCCGATGAAGGCGACGCCCGCGGTTTCCAGCGCCTGGGCGAATTTCGGGTTCTCGGAGAGGAAACCATAGCCGGGATGCACTGCCTGGGCGCCGGTCTGCGTGACGGCGGCCATGACCTTGTCGATCACGATATAGGACTGGTTGGCCGGCGGCGGGCCGATATGCACCGCCTCGTCCGCCATCGCGACATGCAGGGCGTTGCGGTCGGCGTCGGAATAGATCGCCACCGTCGCGATCCCCATCTTGCGGGCGGTCTTGATCACCCGGCAGGCAATCTCGCCCCGGTTGGCGATCAGGATCTTGTTGAACATCTCCGGTCCCTTTCCCGTTGTCCGGGGGTCTCGGCCCCCGCTGTCCCATGTGTCATGCGCCGCGCTGCCGCGCCGGCCAAAGAAAAACCACCGCGGCGCAGGGCCACGGTGGTGGAATGTCGTCTGGAAAGCGGCCCGCGGGCCGCAGCTGCATCAGCCGCAGCGATGCGGGAATTGCCGGCAATAGGCGACATTGGCCGTAGCGCCGATGACGGCGCCGGCGGCCAGGCCACGGGTCCCCTCGCCCAGGACCGCGCCGCCGACCGCACCCGCGCCGGCGCCGACCAGCGCCTGGTTGCCGAAGGTGTCGCCGCAGGCCGAAAGCCCCGCGCAAATCCCGCCCAGCAAGAGCAATTTCCTGAACCCCATGTCGCCTGTCCTCTGACCGCTGCGCCGCCTTTGAAAGCAACGTGTAGCGGCAGGTTCGGTTCCCACAAGCAGACCGTTCGGGCAGTGCGATTTTTCGCCGAAAAATCATACCGTTGCGCGAGAAGTCGCCGCAGCATGGCACGGCGCGCGCGCAAAAAGACGGGCGGCCGATCGTTGGGGAGATCGGGCCGCCCTGAAGGGGAAGGGTAACGGTATAGACACGCTGCCACGGCGCACGAATGCGGCGATGTGGCAGCAAGGGTCATGCTCTCGCGCCGGGCGCGACTCGCCAAGCGAAACCGCGCGCGGGGCGGGAAATCGGCCAAAGATCGCCAAAGCTCCGGAAGGCGCGGCAAATTCATGCCGAATCCTCGTCCATCAGCCCCGGAAAGGCCGCGCGGACGGCCCGCGTGTCGATCATCAGCAGCGCGTCGTAGCTGGCGGGGTCAAAGGGATCCTCGGCCGGAATCACCTCGCGCCCGAACAACCAGCTCAGCCGGCCGGCGTCGAGGTTGCCGCGTTCGAAGGGCTCTTCGCCGAAATGCTCCCACAGGGCGCGCAGAAAGGCCTCGTCGGCCCGGCGGTCGGGCGGGCGCCGGTCGGCATAGCGTTCCCGGCGCTGCAGCGGCGTCACGCCGCGCGGATTGCCGCGGCGGATGGTGAACTGGAAATCGGTGCCCGGCAGGCGCGATGGAAATCCACGGTGTTTCAGCATGACGCCACCCCCTGCCGCCCGGGGCGCGCGCATGAAAGGGGGTCCGGCCTGACGGCCGGACCCCGTGTCAGTCCGTCAGGACACTTACTTGAACTTGCCGGTGTAGACGGGCTCGACCGAAATCGGTTCGGGCGCGACCACGACATATTCTTCCTCTTGCTTGGCACAGGCCGCAGTGGTTGCGGCAACGACGGCCAGGGCGAGGATGCTCGTAAGGGTTTTCGACATCTGCTTCTCCTGTCTCTCTGACAGCCCGAACGGAGCTCCGAGGAGCCCCCCTGTCCGACCTGCCTGGCACCGGCCGCTTTTGTGCGGCCTGCGCTCAGAGTACAGGAAATAGGGCCCCGGATATACGCGGCAAACCCGGCCCCGGGGCGCTGTGACTCGAAAGCCTCAACGCCGATGGCGCATGAATTTCGACCCGCAAGATATTGTGGCATTGTCACAATCCTTCCCAGATGCAGCTTCCGTCCCGGATCGCATAGACCTCGAAGAACTGCGTCACCTCCGGGTCCGACTCGCCGAAATCCAGCGCCGCCGAGGCCAGCGAGATCACCGCCTTGTCCACCGCGGGCTCGGCGGTTCGCGACCAGGGCACGACCTGCTCGGCGCAGAGCGCGGGAAAATCCGCCTCCACATCGGCAAAGTCGTGCCCGGCCAGATCGTCGGCGACGTAGCGGAATCGCGCCCAACGGGTTCCGTCGAACTGCTCTTCCACCAGCACCTCCTGCAATCGCAGCGACAATCCGGAGGGCACGGGCGGGGACTCCTCCTGCCCCCACGCCGTGGCCGCCATCCCCAAGAGGACCCCTCCCACTGCGGCTAAACCTGTCGTCACCTTAGGCATCTGCCCGTCTCCGTGCCTGCGCCACCCAGCGGGCGCGATGCGCCGGGCTCTCCAGCAGCGCGGCGATCCGCGCGCCCGTTCCGTCCGGCACCGGCCCCGCCACGCGCCCGCCTGCGATCACCCGCAGGCCCGTGCCCACCGCTTCGACCCGCACCACGGGGGAAAAGCCCCGCAGATCCCGCAGCGCGCGCCACAGGTCCTGGCGCACCTGATGGGCGAGCGCCGCCTTGCGCCCGTCGGGCAGCAGCGTCTCGGCGCTGACGTCAAGGCGGGGCGGCAGCCGGCGCGTCAGCACCAGCGCCCCCTCCTCGCGCAGGATATGCCATCCCCGGCGGGCCATCGGCTGTGCCTCAGAGCGGGATGTTGTCGTGTTTCTTCCAGGGATTCTCGAGCTTCTTGTTGCGAAGGCTCGCGAAGGCCCGGCTGACCCGGCGGCGGGTGGAGCGCGGCTGGATCACCTCGTCGATGAAGCCGCGTTCGGCCGCGACGAAGGGATTGGCAAAGCGGTCCTCGTAATCCCGGGTGTGCTGGGCGATCTTTTCGGCATTGCCCAGGTCGCCGCGATGGATGATCTCGGTCGCGCCCTTGGCGCCCATCACCGCGATCTCGGCGGTCGGCCAGGCATAGTTGAAATCGCCGCGCAGGTGTTTCGAGGCCATCACGTCATAGGCGCCGCCATAGGCCTTGCGGGTGATCACCGTCACCTTGGGCACCGTCGCCTCGCCATAGGCGAACAGCAGCTTGGCCCCGTGCTTGATGACCCCGCCGTATTCCTGCCCCGTCCCGGGCAGGAAGCCGGGCACATCCACGAAGGTCAGGATCGGGATTTCGAAGCAGTCGCAGAACCGCACGAACCGCGCCGCCTTGCGCGAGCTGTCGATGTCGAGGCAGCCGGCCAGCACCATCGGCTGGTTCGCCACCACGCCCACGGTCTGTCCCTCAAGCCGGATGAAGCCGGTGATGATGTTCTTGGCGTAGTTTTCCTGGATCTCGTAGAAATCGCCTTCGTCCGCGACCTTCAGGATCAGCTCCTTCATGTCGTAGGGGGTGTTGGCATTGTCGGGGATCAGGGTGTCGAGGCTGGTTTCGATCCGCCCCGGCTCGTCGAAGAAGGGCCGCACGGGCGGCTTCTCGCGGTTGTTGAGCGGCAGGAAATCGACCAGGCGGCGCACCTCGGCCAGGGCTTCGACATCGTTCTCGAAGGCGCCGTCGGCGACGCTGGATTTCCGCGTGTGTGTCGAGGCGCCGCCCAGCTCCTCGGCCGTGACCACCTCGTTGGTGACGGTCTTCACCACGTCGGGGCCGGTGACGAACATGTAGCTGCTGTCCTTCACCATGAAGATGAAATCGGTCATCGCCGGGCTATAGACCGCGCCGCCCGCGCAGGGGCCCATGATGACGCTGATCTGCGGGACAACGCCCGAAGCCATGACATTGCGCTGGAACACGTCGGCATAGCCGGCAAGCGAGGCGACGCCTTCCTGGATGCGCGCGCCGCCGGAATCGTTCAGCCCGATCACCGGGGCGCCGTTCTGCACCGCCATGTCCATGATCTTGCAGATCTTCTGCGCGTGGGTTTCCGAGAGCGAGCCGCCGAAGACAGTGAAATCCTGGCTGAAGACATAGACCATGCGGCCGTTGATCGTGCCCCAGCCGGTCACCACGCCGTCGCCATAGGGGCGCTGCTCCTGCATGCCGAAATCGGTGCAGCGGTGGCTGACGAACATGTCGAATTCCTCGAAACTGTCCGCGTCGAGCAGCAGCTCGATCCGCTCGCGGGCCGTCAGCTTGCCCTTGGCGTGCTGCGCCTCGATGCGCTTTTCGCCCCCGCCAAGCCGGGCCGTTCTGCGCCGGTCGTCCAGTTCCTGAAGAATGTCTTTCATCGCGTCATCCCCTTGTTGGCCAGGCCTTTCCGAATTGGCGCGACCATAGACATTCTGCGCGCGCAAACAAAGCGGAACATGGCAAATTTGCAAACAATTGGCAGATGCGATTTTGCAAACTGCAAAACTGCAAACTGCATGTAACCAGCATGGACTTTCACGCCTCCCCCGCATACGGCATCCGGAATGGAAAATCACCCCCCGGTCCGGTATCTCGACAGGCTGTCGCCGCCGCATCTTTCGACGCTGATCCTGATCACGGGTCTGGCGGCAATGTCGATGAACGTGTTCCTGCCCTCGCTGCCGAACATGGTTGTCTGGTTCGACGCGCCCTATCATCTGGTGCAGCTGTCGGTGGCCGGTTTCCTTGCGGCCAATGCCGTCTTGCAGGTTTTCATCGGCCCGGTGGCGGACAAATTCGGGCGCCGGCCGGTGATCCTGGCGGGGCTGGCGATCTTTTGCCTCGCGACCCTGGGCTGCCTCTTGGCGCGCGACATCGGAACCTTCCTGCTGTTCCGCATGATCCAGGCCTCGGTCGCGGTCTGCATGGCCTTGTCCCGGGCCGTGGTGCGCGACATGAACGCGCCGGACCGGGCGGCCTCGATGATGGGCTATGTGACGATGGGCATGGCGCTTGTCCCGATGCTGGCCCCGGCGGTTGGCGGCATGCTCGACAGCATCTTCGGCTGGCGCGGGTCGTTCTGGCTGATGCTGGCGTCGGGTCTGGCGATCCTTGCGCTGACCTGGGCCGATCTGGGCGAAACCGGCAGCAAGAGCGGCAACAGCCTGATGCAGCAGTTCGGGGAATACCCGGAACTTCTGACCTCGCCGCGCTTCTGGGGCTATTGCCTGGCGGCCGCGTTTTCCTCGGGCGCCTTCTTTGCCTATCTGGGCGGAGCGCCTTTCGTGGCCAGCAATGTCTTCGGGCTCAGCCCCGCGGCCTTCGGGCTGTGGACCGGGATTCCGGGGATCGGATATTTTGCCGGCAATTTTGTCACCGGGCTGGTGGCCACCCGCATCGGGGTCAACCGGATGATCATGTGCGGATCGGCAACTGTGGCCGCAGGCATGATCGCGGCGCTTGCCCTGTCCTATGCCGGGCTGGGCGGGCCGGCGGTGTTCTTCGGCTCGATGTTCCTGGTCGGCGTGGGCAATGGCATGACGATCCCCTCGGCCAATTCGGGGATGCTTTCGGTCCGGCCGCATCTGGCGGGCACGGCGGCGGGCCTGGGCGGGGCGATCATGATCGGCGGCGGGGCCGGCCTGTCGGTCCTGGCCGGGCTTGTGCTGCAGCCGGGGCGCGGGGAATATCCCCTGATCTGGCTGATGTTCGCCACCGCCATCGCGGGCGTCTGTTCGATCATGCTGGTTATCTGGCGGGAACGCCAGATCGGCATCAGCCTCGACGGGCGCTGACAGCGACACCACTTGTTAACCCGGATTTGCAAAGTTAGCATTGCCAACTGCAACTTTGCAAATCGGAGGCCGCGATGGCCGCACACAAGCTCTATGTCGGGGCCAAGCTGCGCGAGACGCGGCAGAAACTGGGCCTGACGCAAAAGGACTTTGCCGGCAAGCTGGGCGTCTCGCTGCCCTATCTGAACCAGATGGAGAACAACAACCGCCCGGTCTCGACCTCGGTGGTGCTCTCGCTTGCCCAGCAGTTCGGTTTCGACGTGACAGAGCTGTCGACCGGGGACAGCGAGCGCCTGATCAGCGACATGCGCGAGGCGATGGCCGACCCGGTGCTGGCCGATATCGCCCCGCCGCTGGCGGACCTGCGGCTGACCGCGTCGAACGCCCCCGCCCTGGCGCGCGCCTTCCTGCACCTGCATCGCGCCTATCGCCAGACGCATGAACGCCTCGCCTCGCTGGACGAGGCACTGGGGCGCGAGGATGCCCGCACCCAGCCTTCTCCCTGGGACGAGGTGCGGGACTTCTTTCATTATTGCGACAACTATATCGACGCGGTCGACCGCGCCGCCGAACGCTTTGCCCAGCCGGTCGGCGGGGCCGGCAACATCCGGGTCAAGGCGGTGAGCGCGCTTGGCCACCGGGGCATCGAGGTGTCGTTCACCGACAGCGCCCGCCTGCGCCATTTCGACCCCGACACCGGCCAGCTGGAGATCAGCCTGCGCGCCGCGCCGGAAACCCAGACCTTTCAGCTGCTGCTGCAGGTCGCGCTGCTGGAACAGGACAAGCTGCTGGAGGCGACGCTGGATTTCGCCCGCTTCCAGTCCGACACCGCCCGCTCCATCGCCAAGATCGGGCTGGCGAACTATTTCGCCGGGGCCGCGCTGATGCCCTATACCTCGTTCCTGAACGCCGCGCAGGAGGTGCGCCACGACCTGGAAGTTCTGGCGATGCGCTATGGCGCCTCGATCGAACAGGTCGCGCACCGGCTCTCGACGCTGCAACGCCCCGGCGCCAAGGGGGTGCCCTTCTTCTTTGTCCGGGTCGACCAGGCGGGCACTATCACCAAACGCCATTCGGCCACCCGGCTGCAGTTCGCCCGCTTCGGCGGCGCCTGCCCCTTGTGGAACGTGCACCGCGCCTTCGAGACGCCGGGCCGCTTCCTGCGCCAGCTGGCCGAGACGCCGGACGGGGTGCGCTATGTCAACCTGGCCCGCGATGTCAGCAAATCCGGCGGCGCCTTCGGGGCCCCGGTGCGCCGCTATGCCATCGCGCTTGGCTGCGAGGTCGCCCACGCGCCGCAGCTGGTCTATGCCGACGACCTGGACCTGTCGAAACCCCGCGCCTTCGAACCCATCGGCATCTCGTGCCGGATCTGCGAGCGCACCGATTGCCACCAGCGTTCGGTGCCCCCGCTGGAGCGGCGCCTGGCCATCGACCCGAACGCCCGCGGCGTCCTGCCCTACGAGGTCGGCTGAGCCGCCTTCAGCGCGGCAAAGATCGCATCCTTCAGCGCGGCACGCTCCTTGCGCAGCGTGATGACCGTCAGGTCGTCCATCGGTTCGACATTGGTTTCGGCGCGGTGAATCCGGCCGTTGATCGCGTGGTAGTCCCCGGCCAGCCGGGCAAAATGCGCGTCCGAGGTCTTGAGCGCGGTGATCGCGGCGGCGAAGTCGGGAAAGTCCTCGTGCAACTCGTGCGGGGTGTTGGACATGGTGTCGATCCTTCCGGTCCTGTGGATGCCCGCAGTCTGTCCCGCCCCGGGCCGCCCCGCCTTGACGCGGATCAAGCGCCATGCGCGACCGCCGCACGCGCCCGGTATTTTTCCGACCGGAAATGTCGCGATCCGGCGTGCAACCGGCACGGTCCCGGAGAATCCTGCCCGCATCATGAAAATCACCGCGCTCCGCACCCGCCCCCTTACCCTGCCGCTGGCCCAGCCCTATCACTGGACGCAGGGCATCCGCAGATCCTTCTCGGTGAACCTGATCGAGCTTGAGCTTGAAGACGGCACCATCGGCATCGGCGAGGCCACCGTCGCCCCGGATCAGCAGGCCTCGGTCCTGATCCTGCAGAGGCTGGCCGAAAAGCTGGTGGGCGAAAGCGTGTTCGACGCCGCGCCGATCCGCGACCGGATCCTCAGGGAAAGCTACATGGCCTTTGGCGCGAACACGAACCGCGCCGCGAACCAGATGCTGGCGGGCATCGACTTCGCCCTCTGGGACGCGCAGGGCAAGTTGGCCGGGCGGCCGGTGACGGCGCTTCTGGGCGGGGCGCACCGGCGCAAGGTGGGGTATTTCTTCTTCCTGCAGGGCGACACGCCCGAAGAGCTGGCAAACCACGCGGCCGAAGGCGTCGCCGCGGGCGAGCGTGTGTTCTACCTCAAGGTCGGGCGGGTGAACGAAAAGGCCGATCTGGATATCGTCAGGGCCGTCCGGGCCGAGATCGGCGATGCCCGCCTGCGGCTGGATGCGAATGAGGGCTGGGACCCCTACCGCGCCGTGCGCATGTGCCGCCTGCTGGAGAAATACGACATCGACTTCATCGAACAGCCGACCCCCTCCTGGTCGCTGGAGGCGCTGCGCCATGTGCGCGAGTCGGTCGGTATCCCCATCGTCGCGGATCAGGCGGCCTTTACCCTCTACGACGTTTACGAAATCTGCCGCATGCGCGCCGCCGACATGATCTGCATCGGCCCGCGCGAGGTGGGTGGCATCCAGCCCATGCTCAAGGCCGCCGCGGTGGCCGAGGCGGCGGGCCTGTCGATCTGCATCCATTCGAGCTTTACCACCGGCATCACCACCTGCGCCGAGCACCAGATTGCCCGGATGATCCCGAACCTCGACGACGGCAACCAGATCATGTGGCAGCTGGCGCGTGACAACATCGTCGCCGCGCCCGGGCTGGCGCCGGTGAACGGCTGGCTCGACCTGCCCGATGCGCCGGGGCTGGGCTTCTCGCTGGCGGATGACGTGGTGGGCGCGGTGACCAACGCGGGCTGATCGTCGTGCGAAAATAATTTCCGCAATATCGCGGCCCGCGCTTGACGCCCGGCCCGTCCTCCATGACATCTTGGCCGTCAGACCAACGGAGGAGGAAGGTTCATGGACATCGCCACGCTGTTTTCGCTCAAGGGCAAGGTCGCCCTGATCACCGGCGGCTCGCGCGGGCTGGGCAAGAGCTTTGCCAGGGCCTTTGTCGCCTCGGGGGCCAAGGTCTACATCTCGTCCCGCAAGGCCGAGAACTGCTTTGCCACTGCGGAAGAGATCGGCGAGGGCTGCATCGCCCTGCCCGGCGACGTGGCCGACATGGCGGGCATCGACGCCCTGGTCGCCGCGATCAAGGAGAAGGAGGATCACCTCGACATCCTGGTCAACAACGCAGGTGTGGCCTGGGGCGAGGATTACCTCGATTTCCCCGAAAAGGGCTGGGACAAGACGATGGACGTCAACCTCAAGGCGCCCTTCTTCCTGACGCAGAAGCTGCACGGCATGCTGACGGCCAGGGCCACGCCCGGGGATCCGTCCAAGGTGATCAACATCGCCTCGATCGACGGGCAGCGGCTGAACCCCTGGGAAACCTATTCCTACCACGCCTCGAAGTCCGGGCTGATCTACCTGACCCGCCGGGTCGCGGCGCGGCTGATCAAGGACAATGTGGTGGTCAATGCCATCGCGCCGGGGGCCTTTGCCTCGGACATGAACCGCGCGGCGCGCGATCACGCGGACGAGGTCGGCCAGCGCATCCCCTCGGGCCGGATCGGCACCGAGGAGGACATCTCGGCCGCCGCTCTCTACCTCGCGGCGCGCTCGGGCAATTACGTGGTGGGCCACACGCTGACGGTTGACGGCGGCCTGGTCAACGCGGCCATCGGCAGCTCGATCGACGCCTGATCCGCGCGCCCCTGCCCGCCACCTGCGCTCCGTGCCCCGGCCACCGCGCCGGGACCCCTCTGGCCCAAGCACACCGCGCCCTGCCCCCATGCACACCGCGCCCCGGCCACCTGCGCACCGCGCCCCGGCCAACGCGCCGGGGCCCCGCCGTGCAGGCGTCAGCCTCCGCGCCGCCTCACTCGGTGTCGGCGCCGTATTCCAGGATGACGGGCACGATGATCTCTTCCTCATCCTCCAGATGGCGGTTCAGGAAGACCTTGAAGTCGCGCTGATGGCGCAGCAGCAGGTCTGCCGCGACCTTTTCGTCCTCGCCCGCCGCCAGCCGCTTCAGCACCGCGTTCGAGGCCTCGGCCAGCCCGTGGATATGCCCGTCGAGCGCATGGTGATCGCGGTCGAGAAGCTCGAAGGCCTGTTCCAGCCGGCTGTCCAGCGGCAGGAACTGCGGGAAATAATGCTGATCCTCGATCATGTGGTGATGATGCAGCTGGTTCAGGAAGAACGAGGTATAGCGCTGCATCTCGTGCCCGTAGCGCGGATCGTGCCGGTCGAGGTGGCGTTCGGACCCGTCGATCAGCGTGTCGAGCACCTGGCGAAAATTCAGGTGCCGCTCCAGCCAGAAGGCCGTCAGCCCGCCGAAATTCGGGTGCCCGGTCCAGATCTCGCGCGGGTAGAGGTCGGCCAGCACGCGCAGATGCTCGGGCAGGCCCTTGCGGGTATCGAGGGAAAGATCATCCATGCCGCGTACCTAAGCCGGGCCGGGGCGATTTGCCAGTCCCTCAGCCCTTGGTCGCGCCCGGTGGGGGCGTGATGCTCTTGCGCCGCACCATCTCCTCGCGCCAGGTGATGAAAGACACGGCGGCGATGATCATGCCGCCCCCCAGGATGACATAGGGATCGACCGCCTCGCCAAAGGCGAAGACTCCCAGGGCCACCGCCCAGACCAGTTGCAGGAAGGTCACCGGCTGGGTCACCGTGATCGGCGCGGCCCGCAGCGCCAGGGTCATCACGTAGTGCCCGGCCGTCGCCACCACCGCGACCCCGAACAGGACTGCCACGGTGGTCCAGTCGGGCGTGACCCAGACCAGCGCGGCCGCCGGGGCCAGCCCGATCGAGACCGACAGCGACAGCATCGTCACCACCACCATCGGCGGCAGTTCGTCGGACAGCTGTTTGGCGATCATGTAGCTGGCGGCAAAGACCAGCGCCGTGCCCATCATCGCGAAATGACCCGGCAGCACCTCGCGCACGCCGGGGCGCAGGATGACAATGGCCCCGACCAGCGCCACGACAACGGCCATGATGCGCCGCATCGCCAGCCGTTCGCCCAGAAAGATCGCCGCCCCGATGGTCACGAAAACGGGCGAGAGGAAATTGATCGCCGTGACATCGGCGATCGGGATCACCGCCATCGCGTAGAACCACGTCCCCACGCCCATCGAATGCAACAGGCCGCGGCCCGCGATCATCCGCCACTGGCGGGGTGTGATCCTGGCGTTGATCACCGGGCGGATCATCGGGATCAGCAGGATCAGCCCAAGCGAATAGCGCAGGAATGCCGCCTCGGCTGCGGGCACCACGGGACCCACGTATTTGACGCCGGCATTCACGGCGATGAACAGGATCCCGGCGAACAACATCCACAGGATGCCGGCAACAGGGCGTGCGGAAGCGGCACTATTGGATGCGATCGTCATGCATCCATCCGTGGCACGAAGCGGCGGACACCACAAGGCGCTTCCAACCTGCCGGCTGGCAATGATGCCTTTGCGCTCATACCCCTGCGAGCAGCCCCGCCGCGATCCACCACATCACGCAGCCGATCCCCGCGTCCAGCCAGCGCCAGGCCGCGGGCCGGGCAAAGAGCGGCCGCAGCAGCCGCGCGCCATAGCCAAGCGCGGCAAAGAACACCGCCGATGCCGCCATGCCGCCCAGGGCAAAGGCGGTCCGGTCCTCCCACCGGGCCGACACCGCGCCCATCAGCACCAGCGTGTCGAGGTAGACATGCGGATTGCCCCAGGTCAGCGCGAGGCAGACCGCCAGCGTCCTGCGCAGCGACACCGGCGCCGCCCCCTCGCGCGCCCGCAGCGCGGCCCCGCCCCGCAGGGCCGAGCGGAAGGCGATGGCGCCATAGACCAGCAGGAAGGCCGCGCCGCCCCAGAGCATCATCGGCCCCAGCCAGGGCGCCCGTTGCGTCAGCACGCCGAACCCTGCGACCCCCGCCGCGATCAGCACCGCATCCGACAGCGCGCAGGTCAGCACCACCGCCAGCACATGGTCCCGCCGCAGCCCCTGGCGCAGGACAAAGGCATTCTGCGCCCCGATGGCCACGATCAGCGACAGCCCCAGGCCAAAGCCCGCCATCCATGCCTGTGTCATGCCCCTGTCCCTCCCTGGTTGCCGAGTGGTCCTAGGGGGTGGCGCGTGATAAGGAAAATGAATTGATCTGATCAGGCATAATCCAGACTTATCCCATGTTCGACTACAACCAGCTGGCCGCGCTGGCGGCGATCATCCGTGTCGGCTCTTTCGACGGGGCCGCCGCCGCGCTTGGCATCACCCAGCCCGCGGTGTCGCAGCGCCTGCGCGCGCTGGAGGATCGCCTGGGCCAGCCCCTCGTCCTGCGCGGCCAGCCCTGCACCGCCACCCCCGCCGGTCAGCGCCTCGCCCGCCACGCCGAAGAGGTCGGCCTGATGGAGGCGCAGCTGACCGCCGCCCTGGGCCCCGGCCCCGAGGCCGGGCCGAGGTTCCTGCGCATCGCGGTGAATGCCGACAGCCTGGCCAGCTGGATCGTGCCCGCCCTCGCGGCGGCGCAGGAGGCGGTGCCGGGTCTGCTCTTCGACCTGGCCGTCGACGATCAGGACCATTCCGCCGACTGGCTGCGGCGGGGCGAGGTTTCGGCGGCGGTCACCGGCACCGCGCGCCCGCCGCATGGCTGCGAGGCCCATCCCCTGGGCGTGATGCGCTACATCGCCTCCGCCAGCCCCGGCTGGATCGCCCGCCACTGCCCGGATGGCGTGACAGGCGCCGTGATGCGCCGCGCCCCGGCGATGACCTATGACGAAAAGGACCGGCTGCAGCTGATGTGGCTGGACAGGACCTTTGGCCCCGGCCGCGCGCCGCCGCAGCACTACCTGCCCTCGACCCATGCCTTCATCCACGGGGCCGAGGCCGGGCTGGGCTGGGGCATGAACCCCGAAATGCTGATCGGCGCGGCGCTGGAGAGCGGACGCCTCCGCCCGCTGCTGCCCGACACGCCGCTGGACGTGCCGCTCTACTGGATGACGCCGCGCCACCTGTCCGACACCCTGCGCCCGGTCACCCGCGCGATCCGTGCCACTGCGCAACGGATGCTGCGCCAGCCGCCCCGGTCGGACCCGGCCGGCCCCGCCTGACCCCCGGCGCGATCCCCGGCCCCCCGAGCCGTAGCTCCCCGGGCCGTAGCTCCCCGGCCCGCCCCCCGGACAGGCAAAGGCCCGGCGCATGTCGGCGCCGGGCCCCGTTCAATCCGCCCCGGCCGGACCCGGGGGGCAGCAGGTTCAGAGCTGGTCCATCACCTCGTCCGAGGCCTCGAAATTCGCGGTGACGCGCTGCACGTCATCGTCGTCTTCCAGCGCATCCAGCAGCTTCATCAGCTTCTGCATGCCCTCCAGGTCCATCTCGGTGGTGGTCGTGGGCTTCCAGATCAGCTTGGTCGAGTCGCTCTCGCCCAGCTCGGCCTCCAGCGCGGTGGCGACCTCGTTCAGGTCGGTATCGGCGCAATAGATGATATGCCCCTCGTCCGAGCTTTCCACATCCTCGGCCCCGGCCTCGATCGCGGCCATCATCACCGTATCCGCGTCACCCGCCGCGGCGGGATAAGCCACCTCGCCCTTGCGCTCGAACATGAAACCGACCGACCCGGTCTCGCCCAGGTTGCCGCCGTTCTTGGAAAAGGTCGAACGCACGTTCGACGCGGTCCGGTTGCGGTTGTCGGTCATCGCCTCGACGATCACCGCCACGCCGTTGGGGCCATAGCCCTCGTAGCGGATTTCCTCGTATTCGTCGCCTTCGCCCGCGACGGATTTCTTGATCGCCCGGTCGATCACATCCTTGGGGACCGAATTCGACTTGGCTTCCTTCACCGCCAGGCGCAGGCGCGGGTTCTTGTCGGGGTCGGGATCGCCCATCTTGGCGGCGACGGTGATCTCTTTGGACAGCTTCGAGAACAGCTTGGAGCGCGCCGCGTCCTGCCGCCCCTTGCGGTGCTGGATATTCGCCCATTTGGAATGGCCTGCCATGGATCTCTCTCCGGCTGAGTTCCGATTTGACGGCTTCTATATGTCACCGCCCGACCCTGCCGCAAGCCCGCGCAGAGGCGCTTTTCGACAGGTCCCGCCGCATTCTGCCGCAGATCGCCCCTGCGGCGCGCCAGTGCCGTTGTCCCGACGCGCCAAACGTGGTTTTGAGGGGCCGGAGCCGCCCCGCTCCGCCCCAGCCCACCTCCGGACCCAAAGGCCCGCCCGCAGATGACCAGCGAGCTGTTCGAGCAATTCGTCATCCTCTGGGTCGTGATCGACCCGATCGGCACGATCCCCGTCTTCGTCGCCGTCACCGCCGGGCGTCCGGCAGCCGAACACCGCAAGATCGCCGCCGAGGCGGCACTGATCGCGGCGCTGGTGCTTGGCTTCTTCCTGGTGCTGGGGCAGTTCCTGATCGACGCGCTCGGAATCTCGCTGCCCGCCTTCCAGATCGCCGGGGGGCTGGTGCTCTTCCTCTTCGCGCTGACGATGATCTTCGGCACCCACGACGGCGGCATGGGCCTGCGCGAGGGCGACTATCCGGCGATCTTCCCCCTGGCGGTGCCCTCCCTCGCCTCGCCGGGCGCGATGCTGGCCATCGTGCTGCTGACCGACAACAACCGCTTCTCGGTGCCGGAACAGGCCGCGACGGCGGCGGTGATGCTGGCGGTGATCGCCTTCGCCTTCCTCTTCATGCTGGCCGCCGGGCCGATCCTGCGCACCATCCGCCGTTCGGGCGCCGCGATCGTCAGCCGGGTCATGGGCATAATCCTCGCCGCCGTGGCCACCGACAACGTCATCGAGGCCATCCGCCAGCTCATCGCCACCTGGCATGCCGTCTGACCACCCGGCCCCCGGGCACATCATCGCCGGACCTGGCGCCCCCCGCCCGCTTCCTCTGGCCGGAAATATCCTCGGGGGGTGAATTGCGCCAAGGGCGCAAGAGGGGGGCAGACAGCCCCCCTTCCCCTGCCGAGGCGCCCGCGGCGCCCGGCCATCATGCGCCCCCGCCGTCAGTTGACCGCGTTCGGCACCTCTTCCCCGGCAAAGAAGGCGCGCAGGTTCTCCACCGCCATCAGCCCCATGTCCTCGCGCACTTCCAGCGCGGCGGTGCCCAGATGCGGCAGCAGGGTCACGGTCTCCATCCCGCGCAGCGCCAGCGGCACGGCGGGTTCGAACTCGTAGACGTCCAGCCCCGCGCCGGCGATCCGGCCCTGCTGCAGGGCAGCGATCAGCGCCGCCTCGTCCACCACATCGCCCCGGGCGATATTGACGAAGATCGCCGTCCGCCTCATCGCGGCAAACAGCTCCGCCCCGATCAGGTGATGCGTCTCGGCCGCGCCGGGCACGGCCACCACCACGATATCGGCCCGCGTCGCCAGCTCGGCGAGAGAGACCTGGCGCGCCGGGAACTCCACCCGTTTCGGCGAGCGGTTGTGATAGAGCACCTCCATCCCGAACCCGAAATGGCAGCGCCGCGCGATCGCCTGGCCGATCCGCCCCATGCCGATGATGCCCACGGTCTTGCCGGTCACGTGCAGGCCCAGCATCTGGGTCGGGTGCCAGCCCTCCCACCGGCCGGCCCGGACCATGCGCTCGCCCTCGCCCGCGCGGCGGGCGGTCATCAGGATCAGCGTCATGGCGGTATCGGCAGTGGCATCGGTGACGGCGCCGGGCGTATTGGTCACGGTGATCCCGGCCCCGCGCGCGGCAGCGGCGTCGATGTGATTGAAGCCCACGCCGAAATTGGCGATGATCTTGCAGCGCGGCGCCTCGAAATCGGCAAAGACGCGGGCGTCGAAGACGTCGCCCAGCGTGGCGAGGATGCCGTCATGCAGCACCAGCCCCGCCCGCAGCTGCGAGCGTTTCATCGGCGTGTTGGTGTCGCGGACCTCGATCTCGAAATGCTTCTCGGCCTCGGCCAGCACCCGCCTGGGCAGCGGGCGGGTGATCAGGATGCGCGTCATTGCATCCGCTCCCCTGGGGGCACCTCGGTATCCGGCGACAAGAGCACGATGGCGCCCTCGGCATCCGCGACCCCCAGCACCAGCACCTCGGACATGAACCGGCCGATCTGGCGGGGGGGAAAGTTCACCACCCCCATCACCGTCTTTCCGACCAGGCTTTCGGGCGTGTAATGCACCGTCACCTGGGCCGAGGTTTTCCTTTCCCCGATCTCGGGGCCGAAATCGATCCACATCTTGATCGCGGGCTTGCGCGCCTCGGGGAAGGGCTCGGCCCGGATCACGCGGCCGGCGCGGATGTCGACGGCCAGGAAATCGTCAAAGGTGATCTCAGCCATCGGACAGCTCCCTGGCACGGGCGGTGGCGGCGGCGACGGCGCGCTCCAGCAGCGCGGGGAAGCCGGTTTCGCCGTCCATCAGCACCTCCAGCGCGGCCTGGGTGGTGCCGTTCGGGCTGGTGACGTTCACGCGCAGCTGCGCCGGATCCTCGGCGGCCTGTTCGGCCAGCGCCCCTGCCCCGGCCACGGTAGCCTTGGCCAGCTGCATCGCCAGATCCTCGGGCAGGCCCTGGGCGGCTCCGGCGGCGGCCAGCGTCTCGATCAGGTGGAAGACATAGGCCGGACCCGACCCGGAAACCCCGGTGACCGCGTCGATCTGGGCCTCGTCCTGCAGCCGGACGACCTGGCCCACGGCGCGCAGCAGCGCCTCGGCCATGTCCAGATGGGCGGGGGTGGTGCTGGCATTGCCGACGATGGCGGTGATCCCGCGCGCGATGGCGGCGGGCGTGTTGGGCATGGCCCGCACGATGG
Organism: Pseudooceanicola pacificus; assembly: GCF_009789075.1. Lineage (GTDB taxonomy): Bacteria > Pseudomonadota > Alphaproteobacteria > Rhodobacterales > Rhodobacteraceae > Pseudooceanicola > Pseudooceanicola pacificus. The sequence continues at coordinate 341,287 of NZ_WNXQ01000003.1, read as the reverse complement.
GCGAGGCCGCGCCGAACGCGCCTTCGAACCGCGCGATGGGTGTCCCCGCGGCCACCGAAACGAACAGGGTCTGCCCCCCGCCCATGGCCCGCAGGGCGGGCAGCGCGTCACCCATCATCTGCGGCTTGACCGCAACCAGGGCAATCGCCGGAGAGGCCGGCACCGCCCCGTTGATCGCGACCCCGGTGCCCTGCAGCCAGTCCGAGGGGTTCGGGTCGATCACATGGACCGAAGCCGGGTCGAGCCCGCCCGCCAGCCAGCCGGCCAGCATCGCCGATCCCATCTTGCCGCAGCCCAGAAGCACAAGGCCGCGGCCGGAAATATCGTCGAAATTCATCTGTTACCCCCGGCGCCTGCGTCGGGGGCAAGGTTTACGCGCGCCCGTAGGCCTCTGCAATGGCGACCTGCAGCGCGTCGCGGGGGGACTTGCCGCCCCAGGCCTGCAGCTGGAACGCGGGGTAGTAGCGTTCCGACCCGGCGACAGCCGCATGGATCAGCGTGTCGATCTGGTCGGGGCTGGCGACCTGCCCGCCGGTGAGCACCAGCCCGTAGCGAAAGACCATCAGCTTGTGCTCGCGCCAATAGGTGAAGGAGCCGCCCCAGCACTGATCGTTCACGTCGTTCAGCAGTTCGTAGAGGCCCGGCAGGCTTTCCTCGGGCGGCTCCATCTCGAAGGTGCAGACCATGCGCAGGGTCTCGTCATAGCCCGACCAGGCCAGGGTGATGGAATAGGTCCGCCACTGGCCCTCCACCGCCATGGCGATCTGGTCGTCGCCGATACGGTCGAAATCCCAGTCGTTGCTCTCGGCCAGGTGTTCGACGATGTCGATAGGGTGAAGGTCTTCCTGAAGGAACTGCTCGGACAAGCTCATGGCGCCACCTCTTTCGTTGTGTAGCGCGGAGGAGCATCAGCGCCCCCAGCGCTAGGTGCCTGCTCAAGGAACAGGGGCGATTTCCCTTGTTCCTTACCAGATATGGTGCGGCGGCCGATAGAAGCTGTAAAGCGATTTGTTGTGGGTAACCGCAATAAGTTGTGGATTTCACGGAAGGGACACAAACCATTGCGTCTTGCGCCCGCTTTTGGCGCAGTTGCCCCGGACCGGCGGCGCAGACGCGAAAAAGGGCGCGATTCCCGCGCCCCTCCGGTCATGGTCTTGCCTGTGCTGCCCCGGGGGGCCGCGTCAGCCCGATGGCGTCTCGCTCACCAGATAGGGGCCGGGCATCGCGCCGCTGGCGGGTCTGCTACCCCGCACGGGATAGGGAATGGTCGCCGCGACCACCCGGTTGCGGCCCGTGTCCTTGGCGACATAGAGCAGCGCATCGGCGGCCTTCATCGCCTCGGACAGGTCCGGCAGGTCGGTGCGGTAATGCGCGACACCCACGCTGATCGTCACCTCGCGCTCGGGCGCGTCGACGATGATCACGTTCTCGCAGACCGCCTGGCGCAGCTTGTCGGCCTTGCGATGCGCCGTATCGCGGGTGACGTCCTGCAGCAGGATCAGGAATTCCTCGCCGCCGACACGGGCGAAGATGTCGCCGGGGCGCAGGCGCGAGCGGATGGTCTGGACCGTGTCGGCCAGCACGTCGTCGCCGACGCCGTGGCCGTAGTTGTCGTTGACCTGCTTGAAGTGATCCAGGTCGAACAGCAGCAGCGCGGCCCCCTTGGGTGTCCCCAGCGCGCGGGTCGCGGAGTAGCGCCGTTCCAGCCCCTGGCGGTTCAGGCTGCCGGTCAGGAAATCGGTATCCGCCTTTTCCGTCAACAGGCGTTCCTTGCGGGCCCGCTCGCGTTCGCGGTTGATCAGCGTGCCAAAGACGGTGGCCGCAACGATGTTGAAGACGATGAAGGCGGGGAGGGTCTCGACCACGTTCTGGAACCCGCTCTGAGTGGGCAGAAAGAACATGGCCCCGAAGGAGAGCGAGATATGTGCGCCGATGATGGTGAAATGGTAGGACTTCATCACATCGGGGCGCAGGCGCTTGAGCACCCACATCAGGCCCAGCAGACCCGCGATATACATCGAGATGACCCCGTAGATCGCACCCGGCCCGCCAATGGCCAGACGGGCGGCGGCCCCGACGACAAAGGCGATCCCCGCGCCGATCGGGCCCGCAAAGACCCCCGCGAAGCCGATGAAGAGGTTCCGGCAGTCCATGAAGTTACCGGGGGCCAGCTGGAGCGGTTCCATCATGCCCGCAGCGGCGCCGAACCCGAAGGCAAGACCCAGCAGGGCATGACGCTGCCAGCGCGGTAGATGGACGCGTTGGACCAGCCCGTAGAGGACCGCGACCATCGCCATCAGCCCCGTACCGTTGATCGTCGTCAGCACCGCATCCATCTGCCTCATCCTTTCCGGATCATCGCCTTTTGTAGAAAATCGCAGTGAAATTTGCGGTTTTGAGGGCGTGGAAAGGGCCGGGCCCACGACAGGCGGAAACTTGCCATCGGCCTGTTTTCCAGTGAATCAGCGCATGCTGCGGCGCAGAAATGTGCCGGGCTGGACGGTTTCGTGGCTCAATTGTGGCGATTGTATACACAGGCGCAGGGCAACCGCAGGGCTGCGCCCCGGTTCGCCGTGGCGGTTGCGATGTGAGCGCTCACATCCCGCGCATACCGGCGAATCCGGCCCGGATGGCTGGATCCGATGCGGTCATCCGAGTCGGGCGCGGCCGACATCGGCGCGGAGCGAACATCGGCGCGGGGCGGACGTTGGGGAGCCCGCCCCGCATCCCGCCGACGCGGCGAGGGACAAGCCGCGGCGGCGATCTGGTTCATGATGACGTGGAAAAGCTAAGACCGGGTTACCCCTGCTTGGCCTCCAGCGCGGCGATGCGCGCTTCTAGCGCGGCATTCTCCTCGCGTGCCTTCTGCGCCATCGCGCGGACGGCGTCGAATTCTTCGCGCGTGACCAGATTGCGGTCGGCCAGCCAGCGGTCGATCATCGAATTGAACGCGGTCTGCGCCTCGTCCTTGGCGCCCTGGGCGACGCCCATGGCATTGGTCATAAGCTGCGACATGTCGTCGAAAAATCGCGAGCGGGTCTGCATGTCGGTCTCCATCTCAGGGTTGCCCTCTATATGGGCGTCTTGACGCACGGTCGCAAGGTTGACTTCACCCCCGGGGCCGACACATTTGGCGCCATGCTGGCCGCGATCCCCTTTCCCGACATCTCGCCCGAGATCGTTTCGTTCACCCTGCTCGGGATCGAATTCGCCCTGCGCTGGTATGCCCTGGCCTATATCGCCGGAATCATCCTGGGCATCGCCCTGGCGCGCAGGGCGCTGAAGCGTCCCGCCCTCTGGCCCAACGGCACCGCCCCGATGACTCCGTCGCAGCTGGAAGATTTCATGCTGTGGATCGTGCTGGGCATCGTGCTGGGCGGGCGGCTGGGTTTTGTCCTGTTCTACCAGCCCGCCTATTACCTGGCCCATCCGGCCGAGATCCCGCTGCTGTGGCAGGGCGGCATGGCGTTTCACGGCGGCATGCTGGGCGTGGTCGTCGCGGCGCTGATCTGGTGCCGCCGCAATGCGGTGCCGCTCGGCTCCTGCGCCGACATGCTGGCGCTTGGCACGCCCATCGGGCTGGGGCTGGGGCGGATCGCGAACTTCATCAACAACGAGCTTTGGGGCCGTCCGACCGATGTGCCCTGGGGCGTGATCTTTCCCGGCACCGCCGCGCAGGACTGCCCCGGCGTGATCGGTCCCTGCGCCCGCCACCCCTCGCAGCTTTACGAGGCCGGGCTGGAGGGGCTTGTCCTGGGTCTGATCCTCGTCATCGCCGCCTGGCGGTTCGGGGCGCTGCGGCGGCGCTGGCTGCTGACGGGGCTGTTCCTGGCGGGCTACGGGATCGCGCGGTTCATCGTCGAATTCTACCGCCTGGCGGATCAGCAGTTCATCACGCCCGACAATCCCTTTGGCCATGTGCTGCGGCTGACCGACAGCATCGGCATCACCATGGGCCAGCTGCTATCGCTGCCGATGGTTGTCGCCGGCGTCGCGATCGCGGGATATGCCCTGTCGCGCCCCCGGGCATGAGCCTTGCCGACCACCTGATGGCGCGGATCGCCGCCGAGGGGCCGATGAGCCTGGCCGACTACATGGCCGAATGCCTGCTGAACCCGGTGCATGGCTATTACACAACCCGCGATCCGCTGGGGACTGCGGGCGATTTCACCACCGCGCCCGAGATCAGCCAGATGTTCGGCGAGATGCTGGGCCTCTGCCTGGCGCAGTGCTGGCTGGACCAGGGGCGGCCCGCACCCTTCGTGCTGGCCGAGCTGGGACCGGGCCGGGGCACGCTGATGGCCGATATCCTGCGCGCCACCCGGGGCGTGCCCGGCTTTGCCGAGGCCGCGCGGATCGTGCTGGTCGAAGCCTCCCCCGCCCTGCGCGCCCGCCAGGCCGAAACGCTGCGCGAGGCCGCGCCCGGGTGGATCGACAGCGCCGACGCCCTGCCCGACGACCTGCCGCTGTTCCTTGTCGCGAACGAGTTCTTCGACGCCCTGCCCGTGCGCCAGTTCCTGCGCGAGGGGCGCGGCTGGCGCGAGCGGGTGGTGGGGCTCAAGGACGGGCGCCTGACGCCGGGGCTGAGCGCCGCCGCGCCGCTGCATGCGCTGGCGCACCGGCTGGCCGATACCGCCGAGGGCGAGGTGGTCGAGACCTGCGCCCCCGCCACGGCCATCGTCTCGGCCATCGGTGGCCGGATCGCGGCGCGGGGCGGCGTGGCGCTGATCGTGGATTACGGCGACTGGCGATCCTCGGGCGATACCTTTCAGGCGCTGCGCGGCCATGCCCCGGCCGATCCCCTCGCCGATCCCGGCCATGCCGACCTGACGGCGCATGTGGATTTCGAGGCGCTCGCCCGGGCCACGCCATCCGCCCACAGCGTCATGACACCGCAGGGCGTGTTCCTCGAACGGCTGGGCATCACCGCCCGGGCGCAGGCGCTGGCCAGCCGCATGGACGGGGTTGCGCTCAGCTCTCATATCGCCGCACATCGCCGCTTGACCCACCCCGACGAAATGGGGACGCTCTTCAAAGTCATGGCACTTTATCCCTTTACCGCCGCACCGCCTCCCGGCCTGGAACCTGCGAAGCCCTTGGAATGACGCTGGAAATCATCACGTCAGACGCGCTTTCCTCGCTGCGGCACGGATTCTTCACCCGCCGCGGTGGTGCGTCGTCCGGAATCTTCGCCGGGCTGAACTGCGGGCCGGGCAGCTCCGACCAGTCGGAAATCGTGGCGATCAACCGCGCGCGCGCCGCCCGGGCCCTGGAGGCCGAGCCGGAGTGCCTGAGATCCGTGCGCCAGGTGCATTCGTCGCGCGCCGTGATCGCCGATCCCGACAGCACCGAGACCGAGCAGGCCGACGCCATCGTCACCGACCGCCCGGGCCTGGTGCTGAGCGTGCTGACCGCCGACTGCCAGCCCGTGCTCTTTGCCGATGTGCAGGCCGGTGTCGTGGGCGCGGCCCATGCCGGCTGGCGCGGCGCGCTGGACGGGGTGCTGGAACGCACGGTGGAGGCGATGGAATCCCTCGGCGCGCGGCGCGAATCCATCACCGCCGTCATCGGCCCCTCGATCAGCCAGCGCGCCTATGAGGTCGGGCCCGAGTTCATGGACGCCTTCATAGATGACGATCCCGGCAATGCCCGCTTCTTTGCCAATGGCGAAGGCGACCGGCTGCAGTTCGACCTGCCCGCCTTTGGCCTGCACCGCCTGCGCCAGGCCGGGGTCGGCCATGCCGAATGGACCCGGCATTGCACCTACTCGGATTCCGAGCGGTTCTTCTCGTACCGCCGCACAACCCACGCGGGAGAGGCGGACTATGGCAGGCTGATGTCGGCCATCCGACTTTAAGAGAATCCGGCAAGCCTCCATAAACAGGACAGAATTGATCCCGTTTCCGTCCCAGATGCGCCGCAAAGCAATTTCATTCTTTCCTTCTAGACCCGGCAACGACCGGGGGATGCGAGGAGCGACACAATGAAAAAGCAAAAGCGCTGGATGAAAGCGGTGATAGAGGCCTCGAAGGCCCAGACGCCGGTCCTGCCATTCGAACGGACTGCGCGGGCGGCAGCGCCCCTGCGACGTGCGGTGACGCTCCGAAAGGCGGCCTGACGGGCGGCGACGGACTGTTGTCCCGCGACCACAGAACATGCCCCTGATTCGGCGCGATTGTGGCGCGAATGTGGCGGGTTGTGGTGGTCGGCCGGAACAATGCCGGGTCACAGCCCGGGATTGAACGGCGTTCGCGCAACGGTTGTTCGCCTGCTTTGACAGATCGCCCAACTTTCGGCAAATTTCGAACCACAAGACGAATTCACGTTTGTCCGTCTGACGTTGCTGGTGGGGGCCAGCGCGGATGCGACGACCAGACCAGGGTCACGCACATGACGTTTTCTCCTCGTGCCATCGAGCACGACGCTGCCAAGCAAGTTCCCGCCAAACGCCGGATGCCGATGATGCGCCGGTACGAGATCCAGACCCTCGATTCCGAGGGCCGCGATCAGCTGACCCAGCATATCGCGCCGGCCACGACGGAATTCGAAAGCGCCTTCAACGCCTTCGCCCGCGGCACCGGGATCATGACCGACAGCGGCCCCCGCGCGATCGAGGATCTGCGCCCGGGGATGAGGGTGGAGACCCTCGAACACGGTCAGATGCAGGTGCGCTGGATCGGCTCCATGACGATGGTGCCGAACGCGCCGGGCGCGACGCCCGAACAGTGCCGCCTGACCCGCGTGACCTCGGACCGGTTCGGCCCCGGCCGCCCGGGCATCGACCTGACCGTCGGCCCCGGCGCGCGCATGCTGCACCGCCCCGACGCGCTGCGCCGCGCCACCAGCGGGGCCGAGACCTATACCCCGCTGGACGAATTTGTCGATTGCGACTGCGTGTTCCAGATCACCCCGCCCGCCCCGGTCGAGACCTACCACATCTGCCTGGATCGCCACGCGACGATCTATGCCGAGGGGCTGGGGGTCGAGACCTATCACCCGGGCTACCACCTGGAGGAACAGATGGGCCCGAACATGCTGGCCCTGTTCCTGTCGCTCTTTCCCCATATCCGCGAGCTGGAGGATTTCGGCCTGCTCGTCCACCCGCGCATGACGCTCAGGGCGCTGCATGACCTTCACGCAGCCTGAAATACCGCGCATCCGTCCCCTCGGCGGATGATCACGGTCTGAACCGCATCGCAGGACCCAGGGTCCGGCGTCACGCGGTGCGGTTCAGTCTTTCTTCCAGGATATCGAAGGGCACGCCCGGTTCGTCCTTGGCGCAGCGGATCACCAGCGAGGTCTTGACGCTGGCCACGTTGTCGGCCGCCGTCAGCTCCTGCGTCAGGAAGGACTGAAAGGTCGACAGATCCGGCGCGACGCATTTCAGGATGAAGTCGATCTCGCCGTTCAGCATGTGGCATTCGCGGACCAGCGGCCATGCCTTGCAGCGCCGCTCGAAGGCCGACAGATCCGACTCGGCCTGGCTCTGCAGCCCGACCGAAGCAAAGACCTGGACCTCGAATCCCAGCTCGCGCGTATCGACATCGGCATGGTATCCGCGGATGAATCCCGCCTCTTCCAGCGTGCGCACACGCCGCAGACAGGGCGGCGCGGAAATGCCCACACGCTTGGCCAGTTCGACATTGGTCATCCGGCCGTCCGCCTGCAGCTCGGCCAGAATCTTCCTGTCGATCGGATCCAGACGCGATCCCGCCATCCGTGCTCTCCCCAGATTTGCGTTTGTTATATCACCGGCCTGTCAGTGCGCAACTTTGTTTCGCCAAGCAGGAAAAATGCGCAGCCTCGGCCCGCGCGCTGCTTATTACGCATGCAGTCCGGCCATGCAATCCGGTGCGGTTGCGCCGGACAGGGCCGCGTCCTAAGTAGAGGCAACTGCTGCAAATGGGGGTCCGCCATGGCCGAGACGCGCAAGACCAAGGTTCTGATCATCGGGTCCGGCCCGGCCGGCTATACGGCGGGCGTCTATGCCGCCCGCGCCATGCTGGAGCCGATCCTGGTGCAGGGCATCGAACCCGGTGGCCAGCTGACCACCACCACCGAGGTCGAGAACTGGCCCGGCGACACCGAGGTGCAGGGCCCCGACCTGATGGTGCGCATGGAATCCCACGCGCGCGAGATGGGCTGCGAGATCATCGGCGACATCATTTCCGACCTCGATCTGAGCAAGCGCCCTTTCACCGCCAAGGGCGACAGCGGCACGCTCTACCAGGCCGATGCCGTCATCCTGGCCACAGGGGCACGCGCCAAATGGCTGGGGCTGGAAAGCGAAGAGGCCTTCAAGGGCTTTGGCGTGTCGGCCTGCGCGACCTGTGACGGATTCTTCTACCGCGGGCAGGAGATCGTGGTGATCGGCGGCGGCAACACCGCGGTCGAGGAAGCCCTGTTCCTGACCAACTTCGCCAGCAAGGTGACCCTGATCCACCGCCGCGACGAGCTGCGGGCCGAAAAGATCCTGATCGACCGGCTGATGAAGAACCCCAAGATCGAACCGCTCTGGCATCACGTGCTGGAAGAGGTCGTGGGCGAGGACAACCCCAAGGGCGTCACCGGCATCAAGGTGAAACATGTCGACACCGGCGAGATCACCGAGATCCCGGCCAAGGGTGTCTTTGTCGCCATCGGCCATGCCCCGGCCAGCGAGCTGGTCAAGGACCAGCTGGAGCTGCACCACGGCGGCTATGTCAAGGTGACCCCCGGCTCGACCGAAACCTCGGTGCCCGGCGTCTTTGCCGCGGGCGACCTGACCGACCACAAATACCGTCAGGCGGTGACCTCGGCCGGCATGGGCTGCATGGCCGCGCTGGACGCGGAACGCTGGCTGGCCGAACAGGGCGCGGCCGAAGTGGCGCCCGAGGCCCCGGTTGCCGAAGTCACCCCGGGCGAATAGCCCGGCCGTCGATTGGCAATCATAACCGGCTTTCTTGCCAGGTAACGGCGCCGGCAGACATGTCTGGCCCGGGCAGGCGCAGCGCGGCGTCTGGCCCGGAATGCCCCGGCAGGCCCTGCCGGCACGAACGGGAAAACCCGCCGTGGCACGCCACTCTTGCCCGGACGTCGACGCGGCCACCCCACCCCCGGCGAACCCGGGCCTGCCGCGAGAGCGGCGTTTGCGACGGCCCTGCCCCGGCTGACAGCGCGGTGAAGCGTCAGCCGATCCGCGTGCAACGACCCGCGATTCGCCCGGGGCGGAATATTCCCGCCACAGGCCGCCAACCACTCATTTCACGCTGAAATACAGTGCCCCGCCGTGGCCCTGACCGTCCGCATGCCGGCATCAATCCGCCGCCCGCTTCGAACAAAACCCTTTTCTGCACTAGCAAACTGTGCAATGCGTTCATCACTGAACACACTTTGAGTCCGAAGCATTGTCCGCCACGAGAGCCCAACCCATTTCCGACGAAGACGGCGAGCTGTTCCGGCTGCTGCGCCATCTGGACATGGCACCGGACGCCTCGCAGCGGGCCATCGCCTCGGCGATCGGGGTGTCGCTGGGCGGGCTGAATGCCCGGCTCAGGTCGGCGGCGGATGCCGGCTTCATCCGGATCAGCGAACGCGAGGGCCCCGACCGGCGTCACCGCTTTGCCTATTCCCTTACCGCCCGCGGCGCGGCCGAGAAAGCCCGTCTCACCGACCGTTTCCTCGCCCGCAAATTCCTGGAATACCAGGCACTTCATGCCGAATTGACCGGCTCGGGCGCCGGCCAGGTCACACTGAACGATAGGACCTTACTGATGAACAACAAACTCGCTCCGATCCCCGAGCTCTTCGTCTCGTACGAAAGTGCCCAGAAGATGAAGTTGGAGGCCGCCGAGCTGACAAGCTGGGACCTCAGCCCGCGCCAGATCTGCGACCTCGAGCTTCTGATGAACGGCGGGTTTTACCCGCTCAAGGGCTTCCTGTCCGAAGAGGACTATAACGGCGTCGTCGACAACATGCGCCTGGGCGACGGCTCGCTCTGGCCGATGCCGATCACGCTGGACGTGTCCGAGAAGTTCGCCGACAGCATCGAGATCGGCCAGGACATCGCCCTGCGCGACCAGGAAGGCGTGATCCTCGGCACCATGACGGTCACCGACCGCTGGACGCCCGACAAGTCGAAAGAGGCCGAAAAGGTCTTTGGCGCCGACGATCTGGCGCATCCGGCGGTGAACTACCTGCACCACCACGCCGGCAAGGTCTATCTGGGCGGTCCGGTCACCGGCATCCAGCAGCCCGTGCATTACGACTTCCGCGCCCGCCGCGACACGCCGAACGAACTGCGCGCCTATTTCCGCAAGCTGGGCTGGCGCCGCGTCGTGGCCTTCCAGACCCGCAACCCGCTGCACCGCGCGCACCAGGAACTGACCTTCCGCGCCGCGAAAGAGGCCCAGGCCAACCTGCTGATCCACCCCGTCGTGGGCATGACCAAGCCGGGCGATGTCGACCACTTCACCCGCGTGCGCTGCTACGAGGCGGTGCTGGACAAATACCCGGGCTCGACCACTACGATGTCGCTGCTGCCGCTGGCGATGCGCATGGCCGGCCCGCGCGAGGCCGTCTGGCACGGGCTGATCCGCAAGAACTACGGTTGCTCGCACTTCATCGTCGGGCGCGACCACGCCGGCCCCGGCAAGAACTCGGCCGGTGACGATTTCTATGGCCCCTACGATGCGCAGGACCTCTTCCGCGAGCACCAGGAAGAGATGGGCATCGAGATGGTCGACTTCAAACACATGGTCTATGTGCAGGAGCGCGCCCAGTACGAGCCCAATGACGAGATCGAGGACAAGGACAACGTCACGATCCTGAACATCTCGGGCACCGAGCTGCGCCGCCGTCTGGCCGAAGGGCTGGAAATCCCCGAGTGGTTCTCCTTCCCCGAGGTCGTGGCCGAGCTGCGCAAGACCCGGCCGCCGCGCTCCAAGCAGGGCTTCACCGTGTTCTTCACCGGCTTCTCGGGTTCGGGCAAGTCGACCATCGCAAACGCCGTCATGGTCAAGCTGATGGAAATGGGCGGCCGTCCGGTCACCCTGCTCGACGGCGACATCGTGCGGAAGAACCTGTCGTCCGAACTCGGCTTCTCGAAAGAGCACCGCGACCTGAACATCCGCCGCATCGGCTATGTCGCCTCCGAGATCACCAAGAACGGCGGCATCGCGATCTGCGCCCCCATCGCGCCCTATTCGGCCACCCGCCGTGCCGTGCGCGAGGATATCGAGCAGTTCGGCGCCTTCATCGAGGTGCATGTGGCGACCTCGATCGAGGAATGCGAAAAGCGCGACCGCAAGGGCCTCTACAAGCTGGCGCGCGAGGGCAAGATCAAGGAATTCACCGGGATCTCCGACCCCTATGACGTACCCGAGCACCCCGAGCTGCGGGTCGAGACCGAAGGCACCGACGTGGACAACTGCGCCCACCAGGTGATCCTCAAGCTGGAAAGCATGGGCCTGATCGCCGCGCACTGAGCGCCGCCAAGACCCAAGGAAAGGCCGCGCCCCAGGGTGCGGCCTTTTGCGTTCCGGCCCTGCGGCCTGCCGGCCACACCCCCTGAAATGGGGGGTAGTCCTGTATACAGGACCGCGACACACTGCCCGCCACCCGGGCCCAGGTGCCCGGTGACTGCCCCGGGAGGGGGCCAAGGACTGGGGACAGCATGACACGACAACTCCTACGGGTGCTGGGCTTCGGCCTTGCCGCCCTCGCGCCTGCCGCGGCAACTGCCGCCAGTTGCAACGGCGCCATGTACGGGCCGAAATTCCGCGACGGCAACTCGATCACCTACGGCTATTCCGACATGGATCCCGGCGAAAGGTTTGCTTTCGACACCATCAACCCGGAAGCCGTGGACAACATCCTGATCAGGGTGAACTACGACGGGCAGTCGTTCCTCATATGTAACGACGCGGCCAGTTGTCAGGGTGCGAGCTTTGTCGCGCGCAAGCCGGCTGAAGTTCAGATCGAGATGGGCGGCCGGGCGACTCCGGGCATGACCTTCGGCATCGAGGCCACCTGTACCCCCAATACCACCGGCCCCGACGAGGACGAGGAGCCCGGCACCGGCGGCGATGACGGCACGCCGCCCACCGATGAGGGCACCGACACCGGAACCGACACTGGCACCCAGCCGAGCGAGGAAGAACGCGCCGCGGCCGAGAAAGCCGCCGCCGAACGCGCCGCCGCGATCCAGCGGGAAAAGGAACGCCAGGCGCGCGTCCTGTCGCATCAGGTGACAACACTTGCCGCGACCGGGGCCACCGGGGCCGTGCGCTCGGGCATCGCGTCGGCGCTGGCGGCGCGGCGGGGCGGTGCGCCGGGCACCGTGGGGTCGCAAGGGTTCTTCCTGTCCAGCCAGGGCCGCTCGGGCGCGCCGGTACAGGCCTGGCTGTCGTTCAAGGGCCGCAAGTACGACGGCACCGTCGACGGGCAGAGCTATGACCTGACGCTGGGCGTGGACACCACCCTGGGCAATGGCGTGGTGCTGGGCGGGGTTCTGTCCTACGGCACGCTGGACGTCACCGCATCGGGCACCGATGTCGAGGCCAAGGCGCTGAGCTACGGCGCCTACATCTCGGCCCCCGTGGCCGAGAACCTGACCATCGACGCGCAGATCCTGGGGGCCCGGCCCGAATATACCTTCGGTCCGACCTCCTACGATGCCGACCGCCTGTCGGGGGCGCTGCGGATGAACTACCGCATGACGCTGGGCGCGGCCGAGGTGACCACATTCGCCAGCATCGCCGGATTTTCCGAGGATCACCCGGCCGCCGTGATCAATGCGGCGGCGGTGCCGGGGCACACGGTCAGCTCCCTCACCGGGTCGCTGGGCGCGCGGGCCGATTTCGCCCTCTCCGGCGGGGTGCGGCCCTATGTCAGCCTCGCGGTCGATTTCAACCGGTTCGAGGACGGGTTCGGCACCACCACGCGCAACACCTCGCCCCGTCTGGGGCTGGGCATGACGGCGCGGATGGGCGCGGGCACCTTCCAGGTCGATTTCGACGGTGGGGAAATCCTCGACGGCACGCGCGACTACGGGCTGAGCCTGGGCTACGCGATGCACTTCTGAGCGCGCGGCGCGGCGGCGGCCTGGCACGCCCGCCGCGGCAACAACACGCAACAGGGCCCGCGCCAGCCGGACGGCATGGCGCGGGCCTTTTCGATTCCGCACGGATCAGAGCGTCAGCTGGCCCCGCATCAGCACGCAGCCCGAGCCGCCGACCAGCACGCCGGTCGGCGCCTTGCGCGGGCCCAGCACCTCGACCAGTGCCTGACCGGGGCGGTCCATCCAGTACCCCTGCTCGGCCACGAAACGCGGCTGTTCCAGATGTCCGCGGTTCCAGAAATAGGCCGCCATGCAACCCGTGGCCGAACCGGTGAAGGGATCCTCGGCCGGCCCCGGCGGCGCGATCAGCAGGCGCGAAAACGTCTGTCCCGCCTCGGTCACCCCCTGCGGCACGGTCAGAAAGATCATCCGGCAATCGGTCGAAGGACGCTCCAGCCATTGCGCCAGGGCGGTGGAATCCAGCCGCGCGCGGCGCAGCACGGAATGGTCGCGCAGCGCCATGACGCAAAAGGCCGACCCGGTCGAAACGGTCTGCGGATCGTCCAGCAGGTGCCGTGCGCCCAGGCCAAAGATATCGGCCACCTCGGCCCGGTCGTGCACCGCGCCGAATGTCGGCTGGAACTGCTTCATCGTGATCACCGGCGGGGCATCGCCCGACTGGGTCACGCGGATCGGCAGGATGCCGGCGCCCACCTCCAGCGTGAATTCCGCCTCGCCCCCGCTGAGCGTCACCAGCCCCCGGTCCAGCAGCGAGGCGACGGTGGCCACGGTGGGATGGCCCGCCATCGGGATCTCTTCGGTTGCGAGGTAGTAGCGGGCGCCGAAATCCGCCGTCTCGGAGGGCACCAGATAGGCGCATTCCGACAGGCGCGTCTCGCGCACCAGGCGGATGCGGTCGGCGGCGGGCAGATCGGCCGCCCCGTGCACCACGACACAGGGGTTTCCCCCCATCGGCACGGTGGTAAAGGCATCCACCCAGTCGAATTCGTAGGAAGCCATGATCCCCTCCCGGTCCGTTCACCGGCAAGGGTTAGGATCGTCACACGCCCGGGTCAACCGCCCGGGCGCGGGTGGCAGGGCGCTTGGCGCGCCCCGCGCATCGTCGGATCAGTGCACCGTCACCGGCGCATAGTCGTTCTGGCGGGCCAGCACGAAGGCCAGCTTGCGGTCGCGCACCAGCGCGAGCCGTTCGCCATCGGCGGCATGCACGGCATAGATCGTCTCGGCGCCCTCGGCCTGTTCCTGCACCTCTTCGGGCAGGTCCTGCACGGCCACGGGACGGATATAGACGATCCGTTCGGCCCCCTTGGTCACATCATGTTCGGCGTTCATCGGCTCATCCTTTCCTGATGCGGATCGTCTGGACAACGCGGTCGGGCTCTGCCCGGTTCAAATCCACGTGCAAAAGACCGTTTTCCATCACGGCCTCTCCCACCTCGACGCCCTCGGCGAGGACGAAGGAGCGCTGGAACTGCCGCGCCGCGATTCCGCGGTGCAGGAAGGTCCGGCCTTCGGTATCCTCGTTCTGGAGCCCCCGGATGACCAGTTGCCGGTCCTCCAGAGTGATCGCCAGATTGTCTTCCGAGAACCCGGCCACCGCCAGCGTGATGCGATAGGAATAGTCCGAGGTCTGCTCGATGTTGAACGGGGGATAACCCTCGTTGCCTGACTTGGCGTTGCGTTCCAGCAGCCGTTCCAGCTGTTCGAACCCGAGCATGTAGGGGTGGGCCCCCATGGTGAGCTTGGTCATCGACACGTCCTTGTCTCAAGCGACAGTCCATTTCGGGGCCCCTGACGGCGACCCCTTCGGTGGAAATATGGGCCCTCGCGCCGCGTGCCGCAAGGGTCGCACCCGCAATGTGACGCCACCGTGACATGCCGCCCGCCCGGGGCTTTCACCAGAGAGGCCGGGGGGTTACATTGGGGTTTCAACTCAGCAGCTGGAATCGCCCGGGATGAACGCGCCCAACGAACTGTCGATGAAGAACGACGAAGTGCTCCGCGTCGAACTGGAGGTCTTTCGCCGGCAGCACCGCGACCTGGATGCCGAAATCGCCGAGCTTCAGCTGAGCGGCGGGATGAACCAGCTGACCCTGCAGCGCATGAAGAAGCAAAAGCTGCGCCTGAAGGACATGATCGCCCGGATCGAGGACCGCCTGACCCCGGACATCATCGCCTGACATACCGATCCGGGCCAGCGCCGCCGCGATGGCACGCCCCCGCACAGTCATTGACCCCCGCACCCGCTGCGGCACATCCTTGCATATCCCCGCCGCGCCAAGCCGGGCCTGAAGGCCGGACAGCACGGAGGCATGACGCGACAGGAGACGCGGCGCCGATGTCCGACCGAGGCCAGATCGACACCAAGCCGCCCCCGCCCGGCGCGGATCCGATCGCGCGGGCCTATCGCCGCTGGGGGATCGGGCTGACCCTGCTGGCCGGGGCCATCGCCACCGCCGACCTGGTGCTGGGCTGGGGCGGCGGGATCAGCTTCTTTGTCCGCGTGCTGCCGGGCTATCCCGCGATGGTGGCCGAAACCGCCATCTGCGTGCTGCTGGCCTGCCTCGGCACACTGGCGCTCTACCGCGACGGCCAGTCGACCCTGGCCGCCGCCGCGGGGCTGGCCATCCTGCTGATCGTCGCGCTGACCCACTTCCAGCCGCTGAACATCAATGGCGAAAGCCCGTTCGACACGATGTCGGGGGCCTCGGCGATGACCTGTGCCCTGCTGGCCCTGCGCCTGGTGGTGCGCCACTCCGCCCCCTCGCCCGTGGTGTCGGCAATCGAAACTGCGGGCCTTGTCGTTCTGCTGATCCCCCTGCTGGGCTATGCCTTCGACACCGAGGCGCTGTTTGCCAACAAGGTCTATACCTCGATGGGCCTGAACACCGCGATTGCGCTGCTGGCGATCTTTGCGGCGCTGGTCCTCAAGCGGCCGGATGCGGGCTGGGCCGGGGTGCTGACCGGCGATGAGACCGGCAGCCGAATGGCGCGGCGCCTGCTGCCGGTGATCGTGCTGGGCCCGATCGTCCTGGGCCTGCTGCTGGTCAACGGCGCCCGGCTGGGCCTGCTGTCCCCCGCGTTCCACCCGGTGCTGCTGAGCGTGGCGATGATCGCCTCGGTCGGCGTCGCGACCGTGACCTTTGCCCGCACCACCAACCGGGCCGAGGCGCAACGGCACGAGGCCGACCGCAAGCTGAAAGCGGCCGAAGCGGCGCGCCTCACCTCGGAGCTGGCCGTGGCGCAGGCGCAGAAGACCCAGGCCCTGGGAGAGCTGGTCGCCGGTGTGGCGCATGATTTCAACAACACGCTGATGGTCGTCCAGGGCAATCTTGAGCTGATGCGGGATGAGTCCGACCTCGACCAGATCGCCATGCATATCGTCGAGGCCTCCACCGCCACCGACCAGGCCACCAGGCTGACCCGCCAGCTACTGGCCTATGGCCGCAAGTCGCGCCTGCAGGCCGAGCCCGTCGCCTGCGACCGCCAAATCGAGGCGACGCTGGCCATGTTCCGCCGCGTCTGCCCGCAGAATATCGAGATCCTCACCGACCTGGCCGCCGGGCGCTGCGTGGTGCGTCTGGACGCCAAGGGGTTTCAGCAGGCGCTGCTGAACCTGCTGATCAACGCGCGGGACGCCATGCCCGACGGGGGCGAACTCTTCGTTTCCTCCTCGCTGGAATACCTCGAACAGGGCAATGTCTCGGGCTTTGGCGGGACAGAGCGGTTGCTGGGTGGCGAATATGTCTGCATCAGCATCCACGACACCGGCACCGGGATGGACGCCGCCACCCTGTCGCGGGCGGACGAGCCGTTCTTTACCACCAAGGACGAGGCCACGGGCAGCGGGTTGGGCCTGCCGGTCGTCTCGGGCTTCTGCCGCCAGAGCGGCGGGGGCCTGCGGCTGCGCAGCACGCTGGGCGTCGGCACCACGGTGACGATGATCTTTCCCCTGGCCGATCTGGCCGACACGCCCGACCAGCCCCTGAACATCCCCGCCCTTGCCGCGAAAAAGGGCAGCGCCGGAATCATGCTGGTCGACGACGATGCCGCCGTCACCCGCGTGGTCGCCCGCCAGCTGCTGCTGGACGGATATCAGGTCAGGGTCGCGCAGGATGCCGAAAGCGCGCTGGTCGCGCTCAAGTCGGGGCCCCTGCCCGATGTGGTGGTGTCGGATCTGATCATGCCCGGGGCGATCCAGGGCCATGCGCTCGCCTCGGAAATCCGCAACCGCTACCCGGGCATCGCGGTGATCCTGATGTCGGGCTATGAATCCGGCCGGGCGCGGCGCGGCTTCCCCGAACTCGACGCCGTGCCCTTCCTGCAAAAGCCGGTCAGCCGGGCCACCCTGTGCGCCGCGATCGAGGACTGCCTGGCGGCGCGCGACCCCACGCAGCCCCGGGACTGAGCGCAGACCACCCCCCGGCCCCGCCAAGCCGATTGCACCGCCCGGCACAATCAATATAACCCGTGGCTCATGCGGCATCCGGAGGGCGCGATGGCAGAGATCAAGGTGGGCATCATCATGGGCAGCCAGTCCGACTGGCCGACCATGAAGGAGGCGGCCCAGGTGCTCGACGAACTCGGCGTGCCCTACGAGACGCGCATCGTCTCGGCGCACCGCACCCCCGACCGTCTGTGGGACTACGGCAAGACCGCCGTCGCGCGCGGGCTGCATGTGATCATCGCGGGCGCCGGCGGGGCCGCGCACCTGCCGGGCATGATGGCCTCGAAGACCCGCGTGCCGGTGATCGGCGTGCCGGTCCAGACCCGGGCGCTGTCGGGGGTCGACAGCCTCTATTCCATCGTCCAGATGCCCAAGGGCTTCCCGGTCGCCACCATGGCCATCGGCGCCGCGGGCGCGGCCAATGCCGGGTTGATGGCCGCCGGGATCCTCGCCATTGCCGATCCGGCCCTGGCCGGACGGCTGGATGACTGGCGCGCCGCGCTTTCGGCCTCGATCCCCGAGGCGCCGAGCGATGACTGACCGCCTGCCGCAAGGAGCCCGCCCATGACCGAGATCCGCACCATCGGCATCCTGGGCGGCGGCCAGCTGGGCCGCATGCTCTCGGCCGCCGCCTCGCGCCTTGGCCTGCGCTGCCACATCTACGAGCCGGGCGCCAATGCCCCCGCCGCCGATGTGGCCCATGCCTGCACCACCGCCCCCTACGAGGACGAGACCGCGCTGAGGGCCTTTGCCGCCTCGGTCGACGTGATCACCTATGAATTCGAGAACATCCCGACCTCGGCGCTGGACCTGCTGGAAACCCTGCGCCCGATCCGCCCGGGGCGCGAGGCGCTGCGCGTCAGCCAGGACCGGGTGACGGAAAAGGATTTCCTGACCTCGCTGGGCCTGACCACCGCCCCCTATGCCGCGGTGGATGACGCCGCCTCGATGCAGGCCGCCGTCGCCGCCATCGGCACACCGGCGATCCTCAAGACCCGGCGTTTCGGCTATGACGGCAAGGGACAGGCGCGGCTGAACGCCCCGGCGGATGCCGAGGCCGCGCTGGCCGACATGCGGGGCGCCCCGGCCGTGCTGGAGGGATTTGTCGATTTCAGCTGCGAGATCTCGGTCATCGCGGCGCGCGGCACCGATGGCTCGGTCGCCTGTTTCGACCCGGGCCAGAACCTGCACGAAGGCGGCATCCTGCGCCGCACCACCGTGCCGGCGCAGGTCCCCGCCAGCCTGCGGACCGATGCGATCCTGCTCGCCTCGCGCATCCTGAACGCGCTGGACTATGTCGGCGTGCTGGGGGTCGAGCTCTTCGTCACGCCGCAGGGGCTGGTGGTGAACGAGATCGCGCCGCGGGTCCATAATTCCGGCCACTGGACGCAGAACGGCTGCACGGTGGACCAGTTCGAACAGCATGTCCGCGCCGTGGCCGGCTGGCCCCTGGGCGACGGCGCCCGGCACAGCGACGTGGTGATGGAGAACCTGATCGGCGACGACATGGACCGCGTCCCCGCCCTTGCCCGCGACCCGATGACGGCGCTGCACCTCTACGGCAAGGCCGAAAGCCGCCCGGGCCGCAAGATGGGCCATGCGAACATCGTGCAGACCCGGCAGGGCTGACCCCTGCGTCCGCGCGCCCGGGTCGAAACCCGCCCGGTCCGGCGACCCGGCCCCCGCGCCGGGTCCTTGCCCCGCCATTCCCCTCCGGCGTGGCACCTCAATTCCCAAACCTGCAACCGCCCCGCCCGGCCCGGTGACCCGGCCTTGCCTCGTTCTTTCCCTCCGGCGCGGCATCTAAAACCCCAAGTTTGCAACCGCACAACCCGGCCCGGTGACCCGGCCTTGCGCCGGGTCCCCTACCCGCCCGATCCGTCCAGCACGACCTCTGCCACCGGGCCGGACATGTAGCTGACCCGCCCGCCCGCGACGGTCAGGCCGACACGTCCGTCCGCCGGGTCGATCACCACCAGGTCCGCCCATGCGCCCGGCTCCAGCCGCCCGCGGTCGGTCAGCCCCAGCACCCCGGCGGGCCCGGAAGAGACCAGCGCCCAGGCCCGTTCGATCCCGATCCCGGCGGCCAGCGACAGCGCGGCCAGGCGCGGGGCCGGGTAGTGGTAATCCGAGGCCAGCGCGGTGCAGAGCCCGGCCATCACCACCTCGCGCGCATCGACCCCGTCGGAATGCGACCCGCCACGCAGCACATTGGGTGCCCCCATCACCACGGGCGCGCCCTCGGAGGCGCGCGCGGCGGCAAGGCTGGTGGGAAATTCCGCGACCCGCGCGCCAAGCGCCGCCCAACGGGCGCGGCTCAGCGCGTCGGGATCGTCATGGCTGCCAAGCAGCACCCCCTGCCCCGCCAGCCGCCCGGCCAGGGTGGCCAGGGCCGCGGGCACCTCGTCCGTGCGGGCATGCAGGGCGCGCAGCAGGTCCAGATGCGCCTCGGGGCTGCGGCCGCTTTTCAGCGCCTGCCCGGTCAGCCGCGGCGGGCGCTTGCCGGCCGCCAGCGCGGCATGGGGCACGTGGTCGTTGAAGACGACATAGGGCACGCCGTGGCGTTCGACCGTGCCGGCGAACCGGTCGTAATCCCCCAGCAGGTGGGTTTCGAACCGCAATTGCGCCAGCAGCGCGGTTGCGACACGGGGGCGGACCCCGGCCAGCGCCTCCAGCATCGCAAGCGCGAAATCGGGGCTGCGCATCCCGCCTTCCCAGCTCCAGAACTGGGCAAGGACGGCAGTGGTGATCCCGTTTGCCGCCAGCTCGGCCTCGGCCGCGATCAGGCCCCGGCCCAGGTCGCGCACCGCCCCGCGCCGGGGGGCAAGGTGGCGTTCGAACCCGTCGCCGTGGATGTCGACGATACCGGGCAGGACCATCAGCCCGTCGAGCGCCAGCGCCCGGCCCGGCATCCCGTCCACGATCCGGCCGCCCGCGATGCCCAGCGGGCCCTCGGCCAGCCCCTCGGGGCGCAGGACCTGGGCGCCGGTGATGTGGAACCCCCCGCTCATCCGGCGCCCGGACGGCGGAAACGCCCGGCAGCCGGGGCCGGGCCATGAAAGCGAGAGATGGAAAACAGTCGTGCCATGCCCCGGCTTAGCGCCCCCGCGCGCGCCGGGGAAGGCTCAGAACCGCATGAAGGCGTCGGGATAGATCAGATGCGCCCTGGTCCCGGCGGTGCCGGCGGCGATGGGGTAGAGCATCGTATGTTCTTCGGGAAAGGGCGAGGTCAGGTTCTCGGCCGCCTTGTGGGTAAAGCCGAAGCGGCGGTAATAGCGCGTGTCGCCCAGCACGGTGATCGCCTGCGCCTTGGCCCGGCGGGCGTAATCCAAACCATAGCGCACCAGCTCCGAGCCGATGCCCCGGTTGCGGTGCTTCTTTTCCACCGCCAGCGGCGAGAGGCAGAACCAGCCATTCGGGCGATAGTGGCGGGCAAAGCCGATATAGCCGACGATGCCCTTCGCCTCGACCGCCACCAGCTCGACCATCATGTCGCCGGAATTGCGCAGATCGCAGACCAGCACGGATTCCGCATCCGAGGGAAAAGCGCCGATCAAAAGCTCCGAAATCGCGGTGCGATCCTCGGGAAGTACAAATCTCAATAGCATTCCAAATGTCCAGCCGTCCCGCTCTGCCGGATCTTGCAGTCCGGGCCTGGGATGCAAGCTAGCTCAGCCCGGGCCCGCATGCCCGCGAAATGCCGCGGCGCGGCACCGGTCGGCAGCGGATTTGCGCCGGCCTGCACGGAAAATGCGCAATCAAGGCCTTGGTTCCAAGGGATAATCCCCAAGGATGCAGAAAGGGGGCCACGAGGGCCCCCTTCCTTTGATCCGAATTGGATCGGCAGATTACATCATGCCGCCCATGCCGCCCATGTCGGGCATGCCGCCGCCGCCGCCCTGGCCTTTCGGCTCGGGCTTGTCGGCAACCATGGCTTCGGTGGTGATCAGCAGGCCGGCGATCGAGGCTGCATCCTCGAGAGCGGTCCGCACCACTTTGGCGGGGTCGATCACGCCGAATTTGAACATGTCGCCATATTCTTCGGTCTGCGCGTTGAAGCCGAATTTCAGGTCTTCGGATTCGCGGATCTTGCCGGCCACGACGGAACCGTCGACGCCTGCGTTCTCGGCGATCTGGCGCAGCGGTGCCTCGAGCGCGCGGCGCACGATGGCGATACCGGCGTTCTGGTCGCTGTTCACGCCCGTCAGGCCTTCCAGCGTCTTGGCACCCTGGATCAGGGCCACGCCGCCACCGACGACGATGCCTTCCTGAACGGCCGCGCGGGTCGCGTTCAGCGCGTCATCGACACGGTCCTTGCGCTCTTTCACTTCGGTTTCGGTCATGCCGCCGACGCGGATGACTGCAACGCCGCCTGCCAGTTTGGCAACGCGTTCCTGCAGCTTCTCACGGTCGTAATCCGAGGTGGTTTCCTGGATCTGGGTGTTGATCTGGGCGACGCGCGCCTCGATCTCTGCCTTGTCGCCAGCACCGTCAACAACGGTGGTCTCGTCTTTCGTGATGGTGACCTTCTTGGCCGAACCCAGCATGTCGACGGTGACGTTTTCCAGCTTCATGCCCAGGTCTTCCGAGATCACCTGGCCGCCGGTCAGGATCGCGATGTCCTGCAGCATGGCCTTGCGGCGATCGCCGAAGCCCGGTGCCTTGACGGCTGCGATCTTCAGACCGCCGCGCAGCTTGTTGACTACCAGGGTTGCCAGGGCTTCGCCCTCGACGTCCTCGGCGATGATCAGCAGCGGCTTCTGCGACTGGATGACCGACTCGAGCAGCGGCACCATCGGCTGCAGCGACGAGAGTTTCTTCTCGTGCAGCAGGATCATGCAGTCTTCCAGCTCGGCAACCATCTTGTCGGGGTTGGTCACGAAGTAGGGCGACAGGTAGCCACGGTCGAACTGCATGCCTTCGACGACATCCACTTCGGTTTCCATGCCCTTGTTCTCTTCGACGGTGATGACACCCTCGTTGCCGACCTTCTGCATGGCGTCGGCGATCATGCGGCCGATGTTGGCCTCGCCGTTGGCCGAGATGGTGCCGACCTGGGCGACTTCGTCGCTGTCGGTCACGTCACGGGCGGCTGCCTTGATCGCTGCGACGACCTTGGAGGTGGCCAGGTCGATGCCGCGCTTCAGATCCATCGGGTTCATGCCGGCGGCAACCGCCTTCATGCCTTCCTTGACGATGGCCTGGGCCAGAACCGTCGCGGTGGTGGTGCCGTCGCCGGCCTCGTCGTTGGTGCGGGAAGCGACTTCCTTCACCATCTGGGCGCCCATGTTCTCGAACTTGTCTTCCAGTTCGATTTCCTTGGCGACCGAGACACCGTCCTTGGTGATGCGCGGGGCGCCGAAGGACTTGTCGAGGACCACGTTACGGCCTTTCGGGCCGAGGGTCACTTTCACTGCATCGGCGAGGATGTTCACACCTTTGAGCATGCGATTGCGTGCGTCGGTATTGAACTTGACTTCTTTTGCCATGATCAGCTCCTGACTAATTGGTTACTATCAGACGATCCGGGGGATTCAGGCGGCCTTGGCGGCTGCCGAATCCGTGATGACGCCCAGGATGTCGCTTTCTTTCATGATCAGCAGCTCTTCACCGTCGACGGTGACTTCGGTGCCGGACCATTTGCCGAACAGGATCCGGTCGCCCGGCTTCACTGCCATGTCGATCAGCTCACCGCTGTCCTTGCGCGCGCCGTCACCGCAGGCGATCACTTCGCCTTCTGCCGGCTTTTCCTTTGCGCTGTCGGGGATGATCAGACCGCCTTTGGTTTTCTCTTCGCTTTCGACGCGACGCACGAGAACGCGGTCATGCAGAGGTTTGAATGCCATCTCTGAGGCTCCTTGGCTCAAAGTTACTCCCTACGGCCCCCGGGACCTAATCTGGCCGGCGGCCGTTATCACTCGTTAGTGTCGAGTGCTAACGGCGCATAGCTAGGGAGGTGTCGAAGCCGAGTCAAGCGATCCCTGGCAAAAATCTCCGCCGGTTTTGCGGTACCGGCGGACAGTGGCCCGGCCCCGCCCCGGACCGGCGGGACCGCGTTCCGCACATCGCCGGCAGACGGCCACGCATTCCGCATCGCAGGCACGGGCGGCACAGCGCGCAACTCAGGGGAGAATGCCGCTCGCCTTGCCGCAAAATATGCCCCCTGTTTCGTCACAAATCGAACCCAACGCCGCCCGAAACCCTTTGTAGGCTAACAATGGGTAGACGGAAGCCTAAGACCGCAAAGCGGCGAGGCCCCGACACGTTAAGGACAGACACCATGACACGCCACATCACGATCCGCGCCGCGTCTCCGGCACATGCTGCCTTGCAGGACTCCTCTCGCCGCCAGATCGGCCCGGTCAGATCCCACACCGCGGCGCGGCGGCACCGGGTCAGGGTCTGACCGCCGACCCTGCGCCATGTTTCGGCGCAGGCCTGTCGTTACCGATTTCCCGGTTATCCTTTCCCTCGCAAAGTCAGCATTATGGAGGCCATTCGATGACGGCCGGCACGACTGCAGAGAATTCGATTAAAAACAGCGGCCGCGACACCTCCGCGCGCCTTGCCCGCCTCGGCCGAAGGGCCAGGCAGATCGCCTTTTTCCTGGCGACCGCAACCCTGGCCGGATGGTGCGCCGTCGCCTTTTCGGTCCATCAGGAGGGCGTGCCGCTTTACATCTGCTGGGCCGTTGTGGCCGCCGCGACGGTTTCGGCGCTGGTGCTGAAATTCCGCGGCAGCCAGCTGGGCTGGTCGGCGCTGGCCATCATGGGGCTGACGGCGGCGGGCTGGTATGGCTCGATCCAGCCGTCCGACGCGCGGGACTGGGCCCCCGAGGTGGCGCATGGCGTCACGGCCCGGGTGAATGGCGACGAGGTGCTGCTGGACAATGTCCGCAACTTCGACCGCGCCGGACCGGTGATGGAACGCTGGGAAAGCCACGGCTACGACCTTGCGGCGCTTTCGACGGTCGAGCTGATCTCGGCCGATACCGACGGGCCGGACATCGCCCGGCATCTTGTCCGCTTCGGCTTTGACGATGGCCGCACCGTGGTGTTTTCGGTGCAGGTGCGGCGCGAGGCGGATGAGACCTACAGCCCCATCGGCGCCCTGTTCCGCCAGTTCGAGGTGGTGCTGATCGCGGCGACCGATCAGGACATCCTGCGTGCCTGGTCCAGCCGGCTGGGGGATGCCATGCATAGCCAGACGCTGACACTGTCACACGAACAGCGGCGCGAGGTATTCATGTCCTATGTCGATCTCGCGCAGGAACTGGCCGAGCGTCCGGCGTTTTACAGCAGCCTGACACAGACCATCGCCACGACCCTGCTGGACATCGCGCGCCAGACCCAGCCCGACATGAAGGTGAACTGGCGCGTCGTCCTGTCCGGGCACCTGCCCGACTGCCTGCAGGCCATGGGCGCGATGGCCGATGCCGGCGGGCATGCGGCGCATATGGCCTCGGCCGATGAACCGGCCCGGCCCCTGCCCGCCAGATCCGGCAGCGACGCACGCATCATGCGCGATTGAGCGGCGCCGGTGGAACCCGGCGCCCTGCCTGTGCGTCTGTCAGGTGACACCGGAGGACCCTGTCATGACCGACGACACCAAATTATGGGACATCGAGGAACTGCTCTGGACCGGGGGAACCGACGCCCTGCGCAACCGCCTGGCACCGGCCTGCCTGATGTCTTTTCCCGGAACCGGCGTGCTGGAGGGCGAGGCGATCCTCGACAGCCTGAAGGATGCGCCCCGCTGGCAGCAGGTCGCGATGGACAGCCGCCACCTGGCCCGCACCGACGGCCTGGCGGTGCTGTGCTACACCGCCTCGGCGCTCAGGGATGGCGATGCGCCCTACCGGGCGATGTGCAGTTCGACCTGGGCGCGGACCGGCGACGGCTGGCGGCTGGTGCAGCACCAGCAGACCCCTCTGGACGCGCTGCCCGCCGCCGCCTGAGAGGCGCGCGCGCCCTCACTCAGGGTCCAGCGCGTCGGCCCAGTCCGCCAGGCCCTGGCGCCCGGCGGCGGTAAGCGCATAGACCCCGCGCCCGACCCTTTCGAACCAGCCGTAATGATCGTCGCGCAGCAGGCGGGTGGCATGGGCAATGCCGGTTTCGCGCGCGACCTCGGCCCCGCGCAGCGCACCGCGCGCGGCCAGCACCCGGGCACAGGCCACCGCATCCTGCCGGTACGAGGTGACGATGCCGAACCGCGTGGCCCCGCCGTCATTCGGATCGCCCCGCCGCCGGGCCCATTCCCGCAGCAGCCGCGTGCGGCGCGCCCTGGACTTGCGCGGCGCATAGGGGCCGGGATCGCAAAGCACCTCGACATGGCCGTCACGCAGGCGGACATGGATCAGCCCCAGCCCCAGGCGGCGGCAGAGCGTCACCTCGGGCGGGGTGCCGCGCCGGCTGCGGGCCGGGCGGGGCACGGCGAGATAGACCCAGTCGGTCACCGCCTGCCGGGCAATGCCCTGATGCAGCAGCGACAGGGTAAAGCCGGTCTTGAGCTCGATCAGCACCGGCTCGTCGGGGGCCTCGGGGTGCAGGGCCATCACGTCAGCGGCGCCGACCTCTCCCTTCACCTCGAAGCCGCGCGCCTGCAGCCATGCCTTGACCGGCCCGTAGAGTTCGGTTTCGCGCACCTGCCCTGCCCTTCTACCCTTTTGGCGCAGTCTAACCCCGGCACCGGGCACCGCAACAGCCCCCGCGCGGGGACGTGGCGGGCGCGATCCCTGCCCTTGCGCCGCCGGCGCCTTTCCCCGGGCCTGCAGGGCAGAGCGTGGGGCACCCGCAGTGCCGCTATGCTGGGTCTGATTGTCGCCATTGCGCTCTCCTCCCTTTCGGGCGGGTGACAAGGGCTGGCGGCCTTTCTATAAAGCGCCGAACTCACCTCCAACCGACGGACAGTTTACATGACGATCAAGGTTTTCGGCCACAAATCCCCCGACACCGACTCCACCGGCTCTCCGCTGATCTGGGCCTGGTATCTGAGCGAGGTGCGCGGCCAGCCGGCCGAGGCGAAACTGCTGGGCCAGCCCAATACCGAAGCGGCCTTCGTGCTGAAGAAATGGGGCTGCGACATGCCCGAGATCATCAGCGACGTCACCGCCGACGACAAGGTCGTCATCGTGGACACCAACAACCCGGCCGAGCTGCCCGCCTCGATCAACGACGCCGAGGTGATCCAGATCATCGACCACCACAAGCTGACCGGCGGGCTGGAAACCAAGGGCCCGATCGACATCACCATCAAGCCGCTGGCCTGCACCGCGACCATCATGCACAACCTGATGGGCCCGAACGACGCCAAGATGACCGACACGATCAAGGGCCTGATGCTGTCGTGCATCCTGTCCGACACGCTGGAATTCCGCTCGCCCACCACGACCGAGCAGGACAAGACCCTGGCCGAAAAGCTGGCCGGCGAGCTGGGCATCGACCTGTCGGCCTATGCCTCGGAAATGTTCGAGGCGAAATCGGACGTGTCCGAATTCTCGGATGCCGAACTGCTGCGCATGGACAGCAAGGAATATGCCGTCGACGGCACCAAGTTCCGCGTCTCGGTGCTGGAAACCACCGCGCCCAAGATCGTGCTGGACCGCAAGGCCTCGCTGATGGAGACGATGACCAGCGTGGCGGCCGAGGACGGCTGCGATCAGGTGCTGCTGTTTGTCGTCGACATCCTGAACGAGGAAGCGACCCTGCTGGTGCCCAACGACCTGGTGAAGACCGTGGCCGAAAAGAGCTTTGGCGCCACGGTGTCGGGTGACGCGGTTGTGCTGCCCGGCGTCATGTCGCGCAAGAAGCAGATCATCCCGGCGCTCAAGGTCTGATCGCTGCCGGATACGGATCGACACAAGGGCGCCGCGGGGCGCCCTTTTCTTTTCCGCCTTCGGGCTGGCCTCCCACGCCGGATTGCGCCATCAAGGCCCCGCGCCGGGTGCCCGGCGTCAGACCGCAGCCACAGCGCAGGCCCCCATGACCCGCATCATCACCGCCCTTTCCGAGATTTCCGCCCAGTACGACGCCCTGTTTGTCGACCTCTGGGGCTGCGTGCACGACGGGGTGAAGGCCCTGCCCGAAGCCGTGGCCGCCCTGCAGGCCTATCGCGCCCGGGGCGGCGTGGTGGTGCTGGTCACCAATTCCCCCCGCGCGCGGCGCGGCGTGGAAAAGCAGCTGGTGATCTTTGGCGTGCCCGAAGATGCCTGGGACACCATCGCCACCTCGGGCGACAGCGCGCGCTCGGCCATGTTCCAGGGGGCCGTGGGGCAAAAGGTCTTCTTCATCGGGGAAAGCCGCGACACGGCGTTTTTCGAGCCGCTGAAAGTGCTGGAACACCCCCTGCACGTCGAGGCCGTCCCGCTGGAGGAGGCCGAGGGCATCGTCTGCACCGGGCCCTTCGATCCCTTCGCCGACCCCTCGGTGCTGCGGCCGGAACTGCTGTATGCCAAGCAGAAGGGGCTGAAACTGCTCTGCGCCAATCCCGATATCGTGGTCGACCGGGGCGAGAGCCGGGAATGGTGCGCCGGCGCGGTGGCGCGGCTTTATACCGAGATGGGGGGCGAGAGCCTGTATTTCGGCAAGCCGCATCCGCCGATCTACGACCTGGCCCGCCTGCGGCTTGCCGCGCTTGGCCGCGACGTGCCGAAGGAGCGGATCCTTTGCATCGGCGACGGGATCGCGACCGATATCCTGGGCGCGGTTGGCGAGGATTACGATTCCCTGTTCATCACCGGCGGGCTGGCTGCGGCGGAAACACGCACCGTCACCCAACCCGAAGAAACGGCGCTAAACGCCTTTCTTGACAAGGAAAAGACACAGCCCACCCATGCTATCGGCAAATTGAGGTAATACCAATTGGGGGTTGCATTTCTGCGCCCGCAAAGTAATAAAGTTACCCACCCGGGCGCTGATGCGTTTGAAAATTACCGTCCCGATGCCGGGGCGGAGATGATCCAGGAGTACCGGATGTTGGACAATTTCCCCCGCGGAACGATCTGCATCGAGGATATCGAGATGGGCATGACCCGCCACCTGCGCAAAGTGGTGACGGATCGCGACATCGAACTCTTCGCCGAGGTCTCGACCGACCGGAACCCCGTGCATCTGGACGATGCCTATGCGCAGGACACCATCTTCGAGGGGCGCATCGCCCACGGGATGCTGACCGCCGGGCTGGTCTCGGCCGTCATCGGCGAGCAGCTGCCCGGCCACGGCACCGTCTACATGGGCCAGACGCTGAAATTCCTGGCCCCCGTGCGCCCCGGCGACATGGTCACGGCCGAGGTCGAGGTGATCGGCATCGACCACGCCAAACGCCGCGTGCAGCTGGATTGCCGCTGCACCGTCGACGGCAAGAAGGTGATGATCGGCGAGGCCACCGTGCTGGCGCCGTCGCGCAAGTTCGACTGAACCCGCACAACCCGAGCTTTGCCCGGCAAGCCGCTGAAGTCCCTGGCGTTCCCGGGCCTGCTGCGATGCGGCACGCGCCCTGGCCGGCGGCGGCTGGCCCTTCCCCGCTTGCGCCCGGCGCGGGGCGGCGATAACCCTTCGCCATGCGGATCATCCGGGATTACAGATACGTGTCTCAGGCCGACCGTGGCGCCAGCGCCGCGATCGGGAATTTCGATGGCGTGCACCTTGGCCACCAGGCGGTGATCGACCTGGCGCGCAAGGCCGGAGCAGAGATCGGCGCCCCGCTGGGGGCCGTGACCTTCGAACCGCATCCCCGCCAGCTCTTCGCCCCCGATGCCGCGCCGTTCCGCCTGACCGGGCCGGACGCCCGGGCGCACCGGCTGCAGAAGATCGGTGTCGAAAAGCTCTATGAGCTGAACTTCAACCGCGCGCTTGCGGCGCTGACGCCCGAAGACTTTGCCCGCGACGTGCTGGTCGGCGGGCTGGGCCTGCGCCATGTGGTGGTGGGCGAGGATTTCCAGTTCGGCAAGGGCCGCGCCGGAAACACCGCCACGCTGCAGGCCTTTGGCGCCGAACTGGGCTTCGGCGTCACCGTCGCCCGGCTGGTGGAGGGGGACGGCATCCGCGTCTCATCCACCGCGATCCGCGAGGCCCTGTCCGAGGGCCGCCCCCGCGATGCCGCCGCCATGCTGGGCCACTGGCACCGGATCGAGGGGCCGGTGGTCACCGGCGATCAGCGCGGGCGCGATCTGGGCTTTCCCACGGCCAATATGTCGATCGCGGGGCTGCATCAGCCGAAATTCGGCGTCTATGCCGTGCTGGTCGAGGTGCTGGAGGGGCAGTTCAAGGGCCACTATCACGGCGCCGCCTCGCTGGGCATGCGGCCGCAGTTCAACGGCGAGGTGCCGAACCTGGAAACCTTCCTGTTCGATTTCAGCGGCGATCTCTACGGCACGCCGCTGTCGGTGGCGCTGGTCGATTATCTGCGCCCCGAGATGACATTCGACGGGCTGGACGGGCTGATCGCGCAGATGGATGCCGATTGCGCGCGCGCCCGCGCGATCCTGGCCGCGGCATGAGCGATCCCATCGACCGCACCGGCCTGCGCCCGCGGTACTGGGACACCGTGCCGCTTGCCAAGATGACGCAGAAGGAATGGGAAGCCCTCTGCGACGGCTGCGGAAAATGCTGCCTGAACAAGCTGGAGGACGAGGAAACCGGCGAGGTCGCCCTGACCCGCGTCGCCTGCCGCCTGTTCGACGACACCACCTGCCGCTGCGCGCAATATCCGATCCGCCACCAGTTCGTGCCGGAATGCATCACGCTCAGGGTCAGCAACCTGGACCAGCACATGTACTGGATGCCGGTCACCTGCGCCTACCGTCTGCTGTGGGAGGGCAAGCCGCTGTTCGACTGGCATCCGCTGATCTCGGGCAGCGCCGAGTCGGTGCACGAGGCCGGGGTGTCGATGCAGCTGCGCACGGTGCCCGAGTTCGAGATCGACGAGGAAGACTGGGAGGACCACATCATAGAGGAGCCGACCTGATGTTCATGAATTCCGACAATGCGGGCCCGGCCCATCCCAAGGTGATGGCCGCCGTGACGCGCGAGAACGAGGGCTGGCAGGGCTCTTACGGGGCGGATGCGGCGATGGCGCGGGTCACCGCCACGGTGCGCGAGTTGTTCGAGGCGCCCGAGGCCGCCGTCTACCTGGTCGCCACCGGCACCGCCGCCAATGTGCTGGCGCTGGCCACGCTGACGCAGCCCTTCCAGACGATCTTTTGCGCGCCCGCGGCGCATATCCACGAGGACGAATGCAACGCGCCGGAATTCTACACCGGCGGCGCCAAGCTGACGCTGGTGGGCAGCGGCGACAAGCTGACGCCCGAGGCGCTGGAGGCCTCGATCGCCGGGGAGGAGATGCGCGGCGTACACGGGCCGCAGCGCGGCCCGGTGGCGTTGACCCAGACAACCGAGCTGGGGCGGGTCTATACCGTGGCCGAGGTCGAGGCGCTCTGCGGGGTGGCGAAATCCTACGGCCTGCCGGTCTATCTGGACGGGGCGCGCTTTGCCAATGCGCTGGCCGCGCTCAACTGCACGCCCGCCGACATGACCTGGCGCGCGGGGGTCGATGCCCTGTCGCTGGGCGGGACCAAGAACGGCTGCCTGGGGGTCGAGGCGGTGATCTTCTTCGACCCGGCCCGGGCCTGGGAGTTCGAGCTGCGCCGCAAACGGGGGGCGCATCTGTTTTCGAAACACCGCTACCTGTCGGCGCAGATGGAGGCCTATCTGGAGGACGGGCTGTGGCTCGACTGCGCGCGGACAGCCAACAGCCGCTGCGCACGGCTCGCCGACGGGCTGCGCGGGCTGGACGGCGTGAGCTTCCTGCATGACCCGCAGGCCAATGCGCTCTTTGCGCGGCTGCCGCGCGAGATGCACCGCCGCCTGTTTGCCGCAGGCGCCGAATACCACCTCTGGGGCGTGCCCGACAGCGAGGTGGAGCGCGAGGGCGGGCCGCTGCTGTCGCGCATGGTCTGCGACTGGTCGCTGCCCGAAAGCGCGGTGGACCGGTTTGTCGGGATTGCCCGGGGCTGAGGCCGCCGGGCCGGGGTGAAACGGGGCCCGCAGCCCGGGCTGCGGGCGGGGCAAGGGGGGCTGTCTGCCCCCCTCTTGGCCTGCGGCCAATTCACCCCCCGAGGATATTTCAGGCCAGAGGAAGGGGCCGGGCGGTGCCCCTGTCGCGGGCGTCTGTGCTGAGGCGGGCCCGGGTCAGGCCCGGGCATGCCGGGTGAGGAAGGCGCGGATTTCGGCGGCGGTTTCGGCGGGATGGGTGATCGGGGCCATGTGGCTGGCGCCGGGGATGACGCTGCGGTCGCAGGCCGGGATGCGGCGCGCGAGGGCGGCGTTGGTCTTGTCGATGATCGCGGGGCTGCCGGCCCCTTCGATCAGGAGCACGGGCGCGGAAATGCCGTCCAGCGCGCCGGGCCGGAGAATGCCGCCAGCATCGCCGTAATTCACGTCGCGGATGCCCGAGATCATCGGCATCTTGCGCACCATCTCGGCCCGCTGCCCGGGGCGCAGCTCGTCCCATTTGCGCCCCACGCCCCAGTCCTCGACAAACCAGCGGGCGGCGGTTTCGAAATCCCCCGCGGCAAGGGCGGCGGTATATTCCGGGCGTTGCACCGCGACCCGGTCCCGGGCATCGGGATCGTCCAGGAAGGCGGCGCCGAAGCAGACCGGTTCGATCAGGACGAGGCTTTTCACCCGCTGCGGCTGTTCCACCGCGATGCGCAGGGCGACGGTGCCGCCGAAGGAATGGCCGATCAGGTGCATCGGTGCATCGGCATCCATCAGGTCGAGCGCCATGTCCCGCGCGACGGTCTGGTAGTGGCTGACCCCGTCCCAGTCGCCCGACCTGCCATGGCCCGGCAGGTCGAAGGCGCGCATGGTGAGCAGATCGCCCAGCCGGTCCGCCAGGCCCGCCCAGACGCCGGAATGGGCCAGCGAGCAATGGATCATCAGGGCGCGCTCGGGCCCCTGCCCGGTTTCGGACCACCAGCAGCGCAGGCCCCCGGCCATGTCCTCGGGCATCAGAGCCTTCCGGCCAGGTGCGCGTCGAGATCGTCGAGCCGGTCCTGGCCCCAGAACATCTGGCCGGTGTCGACCACGTAGAAGGGCGAGCCGAAGACGCCGCGTGCAATCGCCTCTTCCGTATTGGCGGCATAGGTTTCGGCCCCGGCCAGCAGGCCGCTGTCGGCCAGCGCGGGATCGAACCCGGCGGCGGCGAGGCAATCGCGGATCACCGCATCCTCGGCGATGTCCCTGTCCTCGGCCCAGCAGGCGGCCAGGAAGGATTGCACCAGCTTGCCGGTCTCTCCTCCCGCCGCCTGTGCCGCGATGATCGCATAGGCGGAGGGCGCGGGATTGGTCGGAAAATGCGCCGGGTGGATGGTCAGCGGCAGGCCGGTCTTGGCCCTGGCGCGGGCCAGCTCCTGCAGGCGGTAGGCGCGGCGCGCCTCGGGGCGCTGGTTCAGGGGCAGCCCGCCGGTCGCGGCAAAGACCTTGCCCAGATCGACCGGCTTGTAGGTCACGGTGGCGCCGTGGCGGGCGGCGATCTCCTCCAGCCGGTTGCCTGCGAGATAGGCCCAGGGCGAAATCGTCACGAAGTAGTAGTCGATATGTGCCATGACCGGGATTCCCTTGGGTTCGCGAGTTTGCAAGACCGTATCGGGGTGATAAGCGGTGTCAACGTCACGATTCCGTCACTGTCGGAGGCGCCACTGCATGGCCACGATCGTCGAACCCAAGCTTATCGCCGGGAATTCCAACCTGCCGCTCGCCTCGGCCATTGCGCGCAGGATGTCCATGCATCGCGGCATGAACGTCGGGCTGGTCGACGCGCGGGTCGAACGGTTCAACGACGGGGAAATCTTCGTCGAAGTGTTCGAGAATGTCCGCGGCGAGGACATGTTCATCATCCAGAGCACCTCGAACCCCGCGAATGACAACCTGATGGAGCTGCTGATCATGGCCGACGGGCTGCGGCGCTCCTCGGCCCAGCGGGTCACGGCGGTGATCCCCTATTTCGGCTATGCCCGGCAGGACCGGCGGACCAAGGCGCGGACCCCGATCAGCGCCAAGCTGGTGGCCAACATGCTGGTCGAGGCCGGCATCGCCCGGGTCCTGACGATGGATCTGCACGCGGCGCAGATTCAGGGCTTTTTCGACATCCCGGTGGACAACCTCTATGCCAGCCCGATCTTTGCGCTGGATATCCGCGAGCAGTTCGCCGAGCGGATGGACGACCTGATGATCGTCTCGCCCGACGTGGGCGGCGTGGCGCGGGCGCGCGAACTGGCCAAGCGGATCAACGCGCCGCTCGCGATTGTCGACAAGCGGCGCGAGAAGCCGGGCGAAGTGGCCGAGATGACCGTGATCGGCGATGTCTCGGGCAAGACCTGCATCATCGTGGACGACATCTGCGACACAGCCGGCACGCTCTGCAAGGCGGCCGAGGTGCTGATCGAAAACGGCGCGACCGAGGTGCATTCCTATATCTCGCATGGCGTGCTGTCGGGCCCGGCGGTCGAGCGGATCACCAAATCGGTGATGAAGACGCTGGTGATCACCGACTCGATCGAGGCCACCGATCCGGTGAAGGCCGCAACCAACATCCGCATCGTGCCGACCGCGCCGATGTTCGCCCAGGCGATCCTGAACATCTGGAACGGCACGTCGGTGTCGTCCCTGTTCGAGACCGAGACGCTGGAGCCGATCTACGAGGGCTACTTCAAGCGATGATCCTGGCGCTGGTGCAGATCCCTCTGTCCGGCCCCAAACGCGACCATGACGCGGTGGCGGCGCAATCGCTGGTGTCGGCCCGGTTCTTTCGGGCGGTTCCGGGGCTGCGGCGCAAGTATTACCTGAATTCCGAACAGGGCGGCGGCGGGGTCTACGAATTCGCCACGCGCGAGGATGCGCTGGCCTGGTTCGATGGTGGCTGGGCGGACTGGATGCAGGGGCGGTTCGGCGCGCGCCCGGTGCTGACGCTGTTCGATGTGCCTGTCGTTCTGGACAATGTGGCAGCCGAGGTGCGGGTGGACGGCGCGACCGTGACGCCGGACTGGCCCGAACCGCCGGACGAGGCGCTGGCGCGGGCACGGCCCGGCTGGCCCCTGCCCACGGCTGATCAGTAGAGATCCCATTCGTCGGCGTGGCGCAGCTCGCCGATGGCCATCCACCGGACGCGGGCACGCGCGATACGCGAGTCGCCCCAGGTCTTGAACACCAGGTCGAACCCGTCATCGGCGATCTTTTCGGCGGTCACATCGGCACGCAGATTGGTGCCGCTGTCCATGTCCCACATCGACAGCGAGCAATGCACGGACGGCGGGGCGCGGAAGGATTCCGAGAACTTGACGCGTTGGCGCCGCTCACGCGGGCCAATGCCGGTCCACATCTGGCCGCCATCCTCGAAATCGGAGAACAGGATGTTTTCACCCTGATCCACACCGATCCAGTGATTTCTCAGTCTTTTCATTCACTCGGTCGCTCTGCTCACGCGACAGGGGTAGCGGCCAATTCCGGCCATATTATGGATCAATCAAGGAAAACCTTAATGCCCTGAAATCCACCTTGCCAGAAGGGAAATGCCTGCACCACCCATTTTGTCATCCTGTGTGCAGCAGGGCCGCGCGGGGGCGCTCCGACCCGTATGTAAAATGGCATACCCTTTCTCCGTGGAATCGCTTGCCAGACTCCGGGGGCCGTCATAGCCTTTCATGACAACATCCGCACAAAGCGGAGTTTTCAGGGAGTTGCGGCGCCTTTTGCGCTGCAATGTCGGCTCCGGGAGGGAGCCGAAGGAGGACAAGATGAAATACCATACAGCCGCGCTCTTGGGCGCTGCCCTTTCGCTATTGGGTGTTGCGGCCGGGCCATCCCGGGCGCTGGAACTGACCTACGGCACCTATACCTCACCCACCCAAACGACATTCCGGACCGGGACCGGGCCGCTGCTGGACCGCATCACGCGCGACACCAACGGGGAAATCACCTTCGAGGCCTTTACCGGCGGTTCGATGGGCGGGCCTAAGGAACTGCTGGGCAATGCCGGCAGCGGGATCATCGACACCACCAGCGTCGTGGACATCTACGTCAAGGCGCAGCTGCCGCATTCGGCGCTGATGTCCTCGATGCTGATCCTGGGCAAGAACCCCAAGGTGATGTCGGCGGCGATGAACGAGATGCAGCTGCTGCACTGTCCCAGCTGCGAGGAAGACCGCACCAAGGCCAATGTGATCGGCCTGGGCTGGACGGCGACAGGGACCTATCACCTGATCTGCAAGGAGCCGATCAACACGCTGGACGAGCTCAAGGGCCTGAAGATCCGCGCGACATCCGGCATGGGCCGGGCAATGCAGTCGATGGGGGCCACGGCCGTGTCCATCACCACCGCCGAGATGTACGAGGCGATGCAGCGCGGACAGGTCGACTGCGTGGCCGGGGCCGCGGCCTGGCTGACCACCTACAACCTCAAGGACTTTTCCCGCTACATCGTCGAGGACAGCCTTGGGTCGTATTTCGGGACCATGCTGTTTGCGGTCAACCTGGATGTCTGGGGCGATCTGAGCGACAGCCAGCGGGCCGCGATCCGCAGCAATATCTCGCAATCCGTGGTCGATACCCTGTTTGCCTATGACGACGACCACGAGACCGGCATCCGCGATCTGAAGGCGCTTGGCGGCGAGGTTCTGCATGCCGATCAGGCCTTTGTGGACGCGGTCGA
Source organism: Pseudooceanicola pacificus (assembly GCF_009789075.1). GTDB lineage: Bacteria > Pseudomonadota > Alphaproteobacteria > Rhodobacterales > Rhodobacteraceae > Pseudooceanicola > Pseudooceanicola pacificus. The sequence continues at coordinate 305,075 of NZ_WNXQ01000003.1, read as the reverse complement.
AACCGCCCGGAAGGAAGAATACGCCTTCACCATCCAGTCCGGCAAGGACCAGGGCATCGACAATGCCGAAGAGCTGATCGACACCTTCCACGGGCTGGTCGACAAATGGACCGATATCGTGGCCGAGATCGGCAACGACAAGGAAGCGTTCAAGGCGGCGCTGGATCGCGAGATCTTCGACAAGCTCTGACAGGGCGCCGGCGGGCGGGCGCTGCCGCCCGTCCGCACTGGCCTGCCAGGCCGGAATCACAGGCATGGGATGCTTCATGAAATCTCTTGCTTACCGGCAGGTCAAATCATAGTCTCGGCGTTAAGGTTTCAAGGAGATGGAGCCTTGGAGCCACCGCGCCGCCGACAGAAGCGGCCAAAGGGCTCTCGCCACATACGACTTCCAAGGGAGGAAACTGATGAAGTCTCGCATCACGCCGCTGGCACTTGCCATTGCGACAACCACTGCATTTGCCGCCACCGGGGCCTCGGCCATCGAACTGACCTATGGCAGCTACACCTCGCCGACCCACACGACCTATGTGAACGGCGTCGTTCCGACGATGAAACGCATCACCGAGCAGACCAAGGGCGAGCTCACCTTCGAGACCTTCACCGGTGGCGCCATGGGCGGGCCCAAGGAACTGCTGGGCAACGTGAAAAGCGGGATCCTCGATGCCGCCAGCGTTGTCGACATCTACGTGAAATCCTCGCTGCCGGTGTCGTCCCTGCTTTCGTCGATGATCGCCATTGGGGATGACCCCAAGGTCATGGCCGCCGCCATGAACGAGATGCAGCTGCTGCATTGCCCCGACTGTATCGCCGAGCGCGAAAGGAACAACGTGATCGGCCTGTCCTGGTCGGCCACCGGCGCCTATCACGTGATCTGCAAGGAACCGATCAAGGGCCTGGCCGATCTGCAGGGCCGCAAGATCCGCGCCACCTCGGGCGTGGGCCGGTCGATGCTGGCCATCGGGGCATCGCCCGTTTCGATCACCACGGCCGAAATGTACGAGGCCATGCAGCGCGGCCAGATCGACTGCGTCGTCGGCGCGACCGCCTGGCTGAACACCTACAACCTCAAGGACTTTGCCAAGGGCGTCTGGTCCAACGCGGTGGGGTCGTATTTCGGCACGATGAACTTTGCCGTCAACCTGGACGTCTGGAACGACCTGACCGACGAAGAGCGGGCCGCGTTCCGGGACAACATGGCGCATAACGTGGCCGAGATCATGTGGGCCTATGTCAGCGACAACGAGACGGCGATGGAATGGCTGGCCGCAAACGGCGGCACGGTCGAGGAATCCGACCAGGCGTTCAAGGACGCATGGAAGGAACAGCAGAGCCTGACCGTTCAGGAAACCATCGAGGCCGGCAAGGCCGACGGCATCGACGACGCCGAAGAGGTCGTGACCACTTTCATGGGCCTGGTCGACAAGTGGACGGGCATCGTGGCCAAGGTGGGCAACGACAAGGCAGCCTATGAAAAGGCTCTGAACGACGAGATCTTCTCGAAGATCTGATGCTTACAGGGGGGCCGGTCCGCGCAGGCGAGGCCGGCCCCCGGTCCCTTCATCGAACAGGACAAAGACCATGCGAGCGATCGAATCCGTCGCCAGTCGCATTTCCGGCTTCATCGCCATGATCGGGGGGCTCATCATCGTGCTGATGATGACCCAGGTCTCGCTGGACGTTGCTGCGAAATACATCCTTCACAAACCCATCCCCTCTACCCTGGAGCTGGTGTCGGCCTATTACATGGTCGCCCTGGTCTGGCTGCCCCTGGGGGCCGTGACCCGCGATCACGAACACCTTGAGGTCGAACTGTTCACCCAGCACCTCGCCCCGCGCAAGCTGGCCGGGGTCAAGGTGTTCGGCTGTGTCCTGGGCGCCGTCTATGCCGGGATCCTGTGCTTTCAGGGCTTCGAGGAAGCCCTGCATCAGACCGAGATCGGCGAAGTCTGGGAAACCGCCACCTTCGACATCCCGGTCTGGGGCGCGCGCTGGTTCTTCCCGCTGGGGACCTTCCTCGCGACGGTCTACCTGACGCTCTACGCCATCGACAACTTCGTCTTCATGTCGAAGGGCGAGCGCATCCTGCCGGACCGCAGCCTGAAATCGGCGATCGAGACGGTTGTCGCGGATGCGGACCGTGCCATGGGATCCCCGAAATCGGATGACGGGGCCATCGGCGTGGGCAGGGGCGGCGGCTCGGCCGACTGACCCGACAACCAGACTGACAAGTCGCGGGTCCGCTCGCCAGAGCGCCCGACGGACAGGGAAAAACAAGATGGACTCTCTTACTATCGGCTTCATGGGCGTCGGTGCGATCCTCGTGCTGCTCGCCGCGCGGGTGCCAATCGCCTTTGCGCTCGGTTCGGTCTCGCTGGTCGGGATCATCATCGTGCGCAACGAGCGCGCGGCCTTCGCGATGGTCGGTTCGCTGCCGCATGAATTCGCCTCCAGCTGGGAACTGTCGGCCATTCCGATGTTCCTGCTGATGGGCGCCATCGCCTACAAGACCGGGCTGACCTCCAGCCTCTACGCCGCGGCGCGGGTCTGGCTGAACGGATTGCCGGGCGGGCTGGCGGTGGCGACGAACTTCACCGCGGCGGGCTTTGCCGCGGCCTCGGGGTCGTCGGTCGCGACCTCGGCCGCGGTTGGCCGCCTCGCCATCCCCGAGATGCTGAAATACGGCTATGACAAGTCGCTGGCCACGGGCACGGTGGCCGCGTCGGGCACGCTGGGCGCGCTGATCCCGCCCTCGATCGCCTTCGTCATCTACGGCTTCTTCACCGAACAATCGGTGGGCCGCCTGCTGATGGCGGGCCTGATCCCCGGGCTTCTGACCGCGGGCGCCTATACGATCATGATCGTCGGCCGCTGCACGATCTGGCCCGAGCTGGCGCCCCGGGTGCAGATGACCGTGACCTGGCGCGACCGGATGATTGTGCTGCGCGACGTCTGGCCCCTGCCGCTGCTGGTCCTTGGTGTCATCGGGTCGATCTACGCCGGTATCGCCACCCCGACCGAGGCCGGCGCGCTAGGCGCCCTCTTCGCCCTGGTCATCGGGCTGGCACAGGGGCGCGCCACCTTCGAGGTGATCAAGGAATCGGTGATGGACGCGCTGCGGACCACCTCGTCGCTGTTCTTCCTGGCCATCGGCGCGGTGCTGCTGACCCGGTTCCTGGCGCTGGCCGGGGTGCCGACCTATATCGCCAACCTGGTGTCGGACATGAACCTGGGCGAAATCGAACTGGTGATCGCCCTGGCCGTGATCTACCTGATCCTCGGCATGTTCCTGGACCCGCTGGGCGTGATGCTGCTGACGCTGCCGGTTTTCCTGCCCGCCTTCGAGGCGCTGGACGTGAACCTGATCTGGATCGGCGTGATCGTGGTCAAGATGATCGAGATCGGCCTGCTTACGCCCCCTGTCGGGCTAAACGTGTACATCGTGAAGAACGTGGTGGGCGACGCCGTGCCCCTGGCCACGATCTTCAAGGGTGTCGGCTGGTTCCTGGTCTGCGAATTCTTCATCATGTGGGCGTTGATCTACAATCAGGGCCTGTCGCTCTGGCTGCCCTCGCTGATGATGGACTGACGGGGCCGCACACCCGATGAGTTCTGACACGGCGCCCCCCGGGGCGCCGTGTTCATGTCAGGGCCCCTGCCCGGCCCGGCCCCTGCCCGGCTCTTGACAGCCCGGCCCGCGCGGCAGACAGATCCGGTCAAACCGAACGGAGGCCCCGATGCGCAGCGATTTCGACACCGAATTGGAACAGCGGCTGGTGCGCTATTGCGCCGTCGACACGCAGAGCGATCCCGACAGCCCGACCTCGCCCAGCACCGAGATCCAGTATGACCTACTGCGGATGCTGGAAAGCGAACTGACCGAGATCGGCGCCTCGGACGTGCGGATCACCGACTATGGCGTCGTGCTGGCCACCCTGCCCGGCACCGCCGAGGGCCCGACCATCGGCATGCTGGCCCATGTCGACACAGCGCCCGCCTACAATGCCACCGGGGTCAAGCCGGTGGTGCACCGCAGCTACAACGGCGGCGACATCACCTTTGCCGACGCGCCCGAGCTGAGACTGTCGCCCGAGACCTCGCCCTATCTGGGCGAGAAGCTGGGCGAGGACATCATCACCGCCAGCGGCACCACCCTGCTGGGCGCCGACGACAAGGCGGGCGTGGCGATCATCATGACGGCGGCCCGCCACCTGCTGGCCAATCCCGACATCCCGCACGGGCCGATCCGCATCGCCTTTACCCCGGACGAGGAAATCGGCCGCGGCGTCGACCCCCGCCTGCCCAAGGATTTCGGCGCCGACTTCGCCTATACCTTCGACGGTTCGAAACCGGGCGAAATCGAATACGAAAGCTTCTCGGCCGATGGCGCGGTGGTCAGGATCACCGGCGTCGCGGCCCATCCGGGCTGGGCCAAGGGCAAGCTGGTCAACGCCCTGCATCTGGCCGCCAAGGTGATCGACACCCTGCCCCAGCAGACCTTGACCCCAGAAACCACCGAGGGACGCGAGGGCTTCATCCATGTCACCGACATGCGCGGCAGCGCCGCCGAGGCCGAGATCCGTTTCATCCTGCGCGATTTCGAACGCGACGGGCTGGCGGCCAAGGGCGCGCTGCTGGAACGGGTCTGCGCCGTCGTGGCGGCGGGCGAGCCGCAGGCGCGGATCGACTGCACGATCGCGCCCCAGTACCGCAACATGCGCTACTGGCTGGAAGACGACATGACCCCGGTGGAGCTCGCCCGCTCGGCCTGCCGCGAGCTGGGGCTGGAGCCGAACTCCGTCGCGATCCGCGGCGGCACCGACGGCTCGCGCCTGACCGAGATGGGGGTGCCCACGCCAAATGTCTTTACCGGGATGCAAGAGATCCACGGGCCGCTGGAATGGGTCAGCGTGCAGGATATGGCGCTGGCGGTGAACATGGCGTTGAACATCGCGAAAGCCGGGGCATCCACTTGACCGCCACCGGGGCTTCGCATATGCCCTGAGCACTCGGGCGGGTATGGTGTAATGGTAGCGCCCTAGCCTTCCAAGCTAGTCGTGCGGGTTCGATTCCCGCTACCCGCTCCAGAGCCCCCCTTTCCCCTCCGCGACCGCGCGTCAGAACATGCCGTTGGCATTGCGGCTGTCCGCCGGCATGACCTGCAGCACATCCCAGTGTTCGACGATCCGCCCGGCCTCATCCAGGCGAAAGATATCCATTCCGGCATAATCGTCGCTGCCGGGCCAGATCTGGTGGCAGTGCAGGACAACCAGATCGCCCTCGGCCACCGCGCGCTTGATCTCGACACGTTTGCCCGGATAGTCGCGCGCCATCCGCTCGAAATACTCGATGAACCCCTGCGGTCCGGTTTCGACATGCGGATTGTGCTGGATGTAGCTGTCCCCGACATAGGCGGCCACGGCCTCGCGCGGGCGGCAGTCGTTGAACATCATGTCGTAAAAGGCGATCACCCGCGCCTTGTTCCGCTCTGTGTCCGACATGGATCCCTCCCCCCTGCACGGCGCCATGCTATGGCCGCCCCGCCGGGTGTCAACGCCGCGTAACACTTGCGTTTCAGATCCATGCTGCCCATCCTGACCGGGACCGGGACATCGATCCCGCATGGTTCAAGGGGAGGAAAAACCATGACATTTGCCGGGCGACAGGACGCGCTTGCCTTGGAACAACAGATGTCGTGGGAGGATCGGGGCCTGCCCGCCACGCTCTACGGACTCCTGTCGCGGACCGCCGAGCGGTTCCCGGCGCATAACGCCAGCAGCTTTCAACTGCTGTCCGGCGCGACCGACAAGGCCGAGACGCTGACCTGGGGCGACCTGCACGGCAAGGTCTGCCAGACCGCCAACCTGTTCCGCAGCCTGGGCGTGGGCGAAACCGATGTGGTCGCCATGATCATGCCCAATGCCACCGAAACCGTGCTGACCCTGCTGGGCGGGGCCATCGCGGGGATCGTCAACCCGATCAACCCGCTGCTGGAGCCGGAACAGATCGGCGCCATCCTGCGCGAGACCAATGCCAAGGTCGTCGTCACCCTGCGCGGTTTCCCCAAGACCGACGTGGCCCAGAAGACGGCCGAGGCGGTGCGCCATGCGCCCGGTGTCAAGACCGTGCTCGAGGTCGACCTGAACCGCTACCTCACCCCGCCGAAAAGCTGGATCGTGCCGCTGGTCCGGCCCAAGGTCACGGTCAAGCACCACGCCGATGTGCGGGAATTCGACGCCGAGATCGCGCGCCAGCCCAAGACGCTCGCCTTTGCCGACAGCACCGGCGACCGGGTGGCGGCCTATTTCCACACTGGCGGCACCACGGGCATGCCCAAGGTCGCGCAGCACAAATATTCCGGCATCATCTACAATGCCTGGGTGGGGCATGAGCTGCTGTTTTCCGAGAATGACAATGTCATCTGCCCCCTGCCCCTGTTCCATGTCTTTGCCTGCCATGTGATCCTGATGGCGATGGTGGCCTCGGGCGCGCATGTGGTCTTCCCGACCCCGGCGGGCTATCGCGGCGACGGGGTGATCGCGAATTTCTGGAAGCTCTGCGAGCGGTGGAAGATCACCTTCATCATCACCGTGCCCACGGCGATCTCGGCCCTGATGCAGCGGCCGGTGGATGCCGATGTCTCGACGGTGAAAACCTCGTTCTCGGGCTCGGCGCCCCTGCCGCAAGAGCTGTTCCACCGCTTCGAACGCGCCACCGGCGTGACCATTGTCGAGGGCTACGGGCTGACCGAGGCGACCTGCCTTGTCTCGTGCAACCCGGTCGACGGGGAAAAGAAGATCGGCTCCGTCGGGGTGCCCTTCCCCTATACCGACGTGCGCATTTTCGACCACACGCCCGACGGCCCGCGCGAATGTGCGCCTGACGAGGTGGGCGAAATCTGCGTCTCGAACCCCGGGGTGAACGAGAATTCGACCTATACCGAAGAAATCAAGAACCGCGATCTCTACCACTCCCGGCCCGACTCCAACCGGCTTTACCTGCGCACCGGCGACCTGGGCCGGATCGACAGCGATGGCTATCTCTGGATCACCGGGCGCGCCAAGGACCTGATCATCCGCGGCGGCCACAACATCGACCCGGCCGAGATCGAGGATGCCATGCTGGCCCACCCGGCGGTGGCCTTTGCCGGTGCCATCGGCCAGCCCGACGCCCATGCGGGCGAGGTGCCCTGCGTCTATGTCGAACTGGTCGAAGGCGCCAAGGTCACGGCCGAAGAGCTGACAGAGCACGCCCGCTCTCATATCCACGAACGCGCGGCCTATCCCAAGCATGTCGAGATCATGCCGGAACTGCCGAAGACCGCCGTGGGCAAGATCTTCAAGCCCGACCTGCGCAAGATGGCAATCAAGCGGATCTACGATGCCGCCCTGGCCGAGGCCGGCGTGCCCGCCCGGGTGCTGGACGTCGTGGACGACAAGAAACGCGGCCTGACCGCCCGGCTGGAACGCACCGGGGACGCGGATGACGCCGCCGTGGGCGCCCTGCTGGGCACCTTCACCCGGCCCTGGGAATGGGCCGCCTGACGACGGCTAGGCCGCGCGCCCGGGCGCGGGTTTCGGCATCGGAAAGAACCCGGCGAACTGTTCCAGCACGGACCGGTCGCCGGTGACCTGCATCCCCTCCGCCTCGGCCGCGTCCAGCGGGTGGCCCCTGTGGAGCACGCTCAGCAGCAGGTTCTGGTCGCAGCGCAGGGTCACGTCTGGGGCGCGCGGGACGCCGGGTTCCACCGCCAGCTGCTTGCCCAGGACGGACACCGTGAACGGGCGGTCGGACAGGTGCATCTCGATCACCGCCTCGAAGCCCTTGGCGCGGCCGGGGCGGAACATCGCCCCCAGGCTCAGCAGCGCGGCGTTCACCGACATCGGCCAGTCGTGTTTCAGATGCGGCGAGCGGGCGGCCCATCGGCCCATCACCTTGAAGATCGGCGCCAGATCCCGGCCCCAGTCGGTCAGCTCGTAGACCGTCGCCCGCCCCGGCGGCGGCAGCTCGCGCTTGACCACGATGGCCGCCTCTTCCAGATCGGCCATGCGCTGCGACAGCACGTTGGTGGCGATGCCCGGCAGGTCGGACTTGAGGTCGGTGAACCGCTTGGGGCCAAAGATCAGTTCCCGCACCACCAGCAGTGCCCAGCGTTCGCCAACCAGATCCAGGGACTGCGCAAAGGCGCAACCGTCTTCATATCGGCGCTTTCCTGCCATACTCGTGCCACTTTGTCCTAACTTGAAACTATCTGGTTGCATTATAGGATTTTGTGGCCCGTCCCGCAACCGGGGAAGCGTGGACCGGGCCCTTGTCCGGCGATGTGCCCCGATGATCTTCGTGACCCTGCCGGTGCCGGACAGCAAACGGCCGCGCGCCCGGGCCTGAGGCCCCCGACCGGCCGGGAACCCCACGTCACGTTTCTGCCTGTTGTGGCCTTCGGGGTTGCCAGACTCCTGCCGGAGTAGTTCCATGGGGTCATTGCCCCGTCATCGGGGCGTCGGGAAGGGAGGCCTGACATGAAAGATCAACACATCGACCCGCTGGCGGCCAGCCGCGAGGCGGCCCAAGCCACCCCGCTGGACCGCTTCACCGTGGCGCAGGCGGACCGCTTTGCCGACGATACCATGTGGCCCTGGTTCGACCGCCTGCGTGCCGAGGCGCCGGTGCATTACTGCGACAGCGGCCCCTACGAGCCGCATTGGTCGATCACCCGGTACGAGGACATCGTGGCGGTGGATTCCAACCACCGCGTCTTTTCCTCGGCCCGGGGGATCACGCTGCGCACGCCGGAATCCAAGGAATTCGCCAAGAAGCAGGGGACCGACGGCGCGGGTTTCATCACCATGGACCCGCCCGATCATGGCCCGCAGCGCAAATCCGTCAGCCCCGGCGTCGCCCCGCCGGTGCTGGAGAAGCTGACGCCCCTGCTGCGCGAACGCGCGGGGATGATCCTCGACAGCCTGCCGATCGGCGAGACCTTCGACTGGGTCGACCTGGTGTCCAAGGAATTCACCGCGATGACCCTTGCGACCCTGTTCGATTTCCCCTTCGAGCATCGCCGCAAGCTGACCCACTGGTCCGACGTGATCACCAACACGCCCGGATTTGGCCCGGTGACCAGCTGGGAGCAGAAGCATGCCGAGATGCAGGAATGCTTTGCCGCCTTCAACGAGCTCTGGGACGCCCGGGCCCATGGCGAAGGCGGGTTCGACCTGGTGACGATGCTGGCGCAGGGCCCCTCGACCAGGGACATGCCGCGCGAGCTTTTCCACGGCAATGTCATCCTGCTGATCGTGGGCGGGAACGACACCACGCGCAACACGCTGTCCGGTTCGGTCTATGCGCTGAACCACTTCCCCGGCGAATATGCCAAGCTCAAGGCCGATCAGTCGCTGATCCCCTCGATGGTGTCCGAGACGATCCGCTGGCAGACCCCGCTGGCGCATATGTCGCGCGTGGCGACCGAGGATATCGAGATGCACGGCCAGACGATCCGCGCGGGTGACCGCGTGGCGATGTGGTACGTCTCGGGCAATCGTGACGAAAAGCGGTTCGAGCGGCCGAACGACTATGTGATCGACCGGGACCGGCCGCGCGGGCATCTGTCCTTCGGCTTTGGCATCCATCGCTGCCTTGGCAACCGGCTGGCAGAGCTTCAGCTGCGCATCCTGTGGGAGGAAATCCTGAAACGCTTCCCCACCATCGAGCTGATGGAGGAGCCGACGCGCACGCATTCGGTTTTCGTCAAGGGCTACGAAACCCTGCCGGTGCGCATCCCCGCGCGCCATTGAGGGGCCGGCCCGGGCGATCGGCCCGGGCATCCCGGCCATCGCGCGCCGCGTGACAGGCATCGCGGCAGGACCTTGCCCCGCCTGCCCAAGCGCGGTGCCCGCCGGTCGCGCCCGTCGCCGCCTGTGCGGCCTGCCGCCTGATGAACCCGGTCGCGCCTGCCCCCTCCCTCACCTGCGGGCGCCAAAGGCCCCGGCATATGCCATCCCCGCCCCGCTGGCGCTGAAGACGCCGCCCAGTTCCTCGGCCATGCCGCCGTAAAACGCACCGTTGAGCGCGCCGGTCATCCCGGCCCCCGCCACCGTCCCCGAGAAACCGCTGCCTGCGACCTGCGCCGAGGCGACAAAATCCAGCTGCGGCATCGGCGCCTCGGCAAGGCTATTGGCATTGGTGGCCAGGGTGCCGCTGCTGGTCAGGCCAAGGCTGCGGAAATCCGTGCTGACCGTGACGGTGGAGCGGGTGAAATAGGGCGTGCCCGCCCCGTCCCGCGCGACGCCGGTGGACTGGCCCGCATAGCTGGCCGTGCCGCCCAGGGGCAGGACCGCCCGGGCCGCATCCGCCGGTGAAAGAGCCCCGACGCTTGCGACGGCGACCTGCCCCGACCCGGTGCCATAGCCCGTCACCCAGACGCCATGTGTCTGGTAGCCGTAGCCATTTGCCCCCTCGTCCGCGAGCAACGCCAGCGAGGTGCCCGAGGCATCGGCGGCCCGCACCATCCCGCCCTGGCGCAGCATCTGCCCGCCATTGCGCGTGTCGATCACCGATCTGAGCCCGCCGGTTTCCAGCGTCATGGCCCGCGTCTGCCCGCCACCCCGGTCGAGGATCAATCGCGCCGCGCCCGAGGGCGGGATGGCCGCGACCGTCACCGCGCCATTGGCGTCCAGCACATAGGGCGCCGCGATCCCCTGCCCCTGCAGCACGACCGCGCCCGTGGACGGCAGCGTCGCAAAGCCGGTGAATGCAGAAGGATCAGCCCCGACCGGCGGGGCGGGCGGGTGCGGCGGGGCGAGCGGGTGCGGCGCGGCGCCGGTCGGCACCCCCAGATCACAGCCCGCGAGGCACAGCGCCGTCAGCCACAGCGCCGCGATACGCGCCCAGGCCATCCGAATCGCCCGCGATGCGAACGCCCGCCACCCTGTTCCGACTGTCGCCCTAACCCGCATTCGTGATGCCGAACCTTTGCCTGGTTGCCAGAATGACTGTACCCGCGCCGCCTTGATAAAGCGTGAAACGCGTCGTCGCCCTCTTGCCGCTTGCAAATCCGACGACAAACTGCACCGTATGGTCGCGAACCCGGTCGAGTGGATCATGTAACGAGGCGTTTACCCGTGGAACGACATATGCGCCGGCGAAGGACAACGACGTAATGGCTTCGTGGCTATGAATTCAGACGACCTGCAACCGGAAACCATTGGACCCGCACTGCTGGCGTTTCGCGGCGCGAAGGGCCTGACCCTGCAGGATGTCAGCCAATCCACAGGGATTTCGGTGCCGACCCTGTCGAAGATCGAGAACTGCAAGGTCACGCCCAGCGTGCGCAGCTTTGTCAGCCTGTTGCAGTTCCTGGGCTCGGCCTCGGCCTCGGGCACCAGCAGCACGGCGCGGCGCGCCATCACCCGCGACGGCGAGGCGATCCGCTACGAGACCACGAATCACATCTTTGACATCCACGCCGCCGACCTGCTGGACAAGGCCATGCACCCGATCGTGGCCGAGATCGTCCAGCATGACGTGCCACCGATCGACGACTGGATTTCGCACGAGGGGGACGAGTTCATCTATGTCCTCGCCGGGCGCGTGACCGTCTACCTCGCCGATTACCGACCCTATTCGCTGGGCAAGGGCGAAAGCACCTATTTCGACAGCGGGATGAAACATATCGTCATCTCGGAAAGCGACGATCATGCGCAGGTGCTGGCGATTTCCACCTCCTCGGCGAACAGCCTGAGGCTTGGCCCGGAAAAGTCCGCTCCGCGCCGGCGCTGAATCCCGGCGGGCCAAGCCCCGGGGCCGGTTCCGTGGGAAATGGCGGCGGTTTGCGTCCCTGAAAGGGTATTCCGCGCGGCCCCGAGCGGCTAAGCTCGCCAGGACAGAGCCACCTGACAGAGCCGGACCATGACGGCAATCGACCCGTTGTCCCTGATCTCCGCGCCAGCCGTTGCGCCGGACGCCGCCGCACTGGTGGATGTTACCGGCGCGCAGGTCAGCCACGGGGCGCTGTCGTCGGCGCTCGACGCCATTGGCGCTGCCATCGGCGCGCAGGGTCTGGCCGGCCTGCGGATCGTCACCCTGCTGCCCGACTGTCCCGGCACGCTGGTCCTGCTGCTGGCGCTGATGCGGCAGGCGCAGGTCATGCCGCTGTCGCCAGAGCTGACGGATGCCGAACTGCGCGCCACGCTGGACGGCGCCGGGGCCGATGTGATCCTGACCGTGCCGGGCGCCGGGCGCGGGGTGCAGGGCCTCGCCCCCGCCACCGCGACGGCAGAGCCGGGAGGGCTGGACCGGATCGACCGGCTGGCAGGCTCCATCGCCACGGGGGGCGCACTGCCGCCCGCCCATGTCGGCCCGGGGCTGGTGCTCTTCACCTCGGGCACCACCAGCCAGCCCAAGCGCGTGCCGCTGCGGCTGGAGGCGCTGGACCTTTCGGCCGGCACTATCGCGACACACCTGCGCCTCACCCCCTCGGACCGGGCCGTGCACATGCTGCCGATGTTCCATATCGGCGCGCTGGTCGACCTCTGCCTTGCGCCGCTCAAAGCGGGCGGGTCGGTCTGCCTGGCCCATCCGATGTCCGCCGACAGCGTGGCGCGGGCGGTGCTGCAGCAGGGGGCGACCTGGCTGCAGGCGGTGCCGACGATGATGCATGCGTTGATCGCCGGGATCCCGCCCGAGCAGGCCGCCGAGATGGGCGCCCGGCTGCGGTTCGTCCGCTCGGTCTCCGCCGACCTGGCGCCCGAGCTGCAATCCCGCTTCGAACAGCACTTCGCCCCGGCCCCGGTGGTGCAGATGTACGGCATGACCGAGGCGGCGGGGCAGATCGCCTCGAATCCCGCTCCGCCGGACCGGGGGCGGGCCGGATCGGTGGGCCGGGTGGCAGGCCCCGAGCTGCAGGTGATGGACCCCCTGGGCAACCCGCTGCCGCCCGGCGCATCGGGCGAAATCTGCATCGCGGGGCCACAGGTGAGCGAGGGCTATGAGAACGCCCCGCGCGCGGCGCATTTCCACGGGCGATGGCTGCGCACCGGGGATCTGGGCCATCTCGACGGCGACGGCTTCCTGTTCCTTGAGGGGCGGTTGAAGGAGATCATCAACCGGGGCGGCGAAAAGATCGCCCCGACCGAGGTCGAACGCGCCCTGACCGCGCTGCCGGGCCTGCGCGACGTGGTGGTCTTTGCCCAGCCCCATCCGACCCTGGGCGAGGTGCCGGCCGCGGTGGTGGTCGCCGATGATCCGGGGTTCGACCCCCAGGCCGCGCGCGCCGCGCTGGCCGAACAGCTGGCCCCCTACAAGATCCCGCATCGGATCGCCGTGCTGGACGAGATGCCCCGCCTGCGCAGCGGCAAGGTCGACCGGCGCGCGGCGGCGGCGGCCCTGACGGGCGGGCGGCCGGGCAACCGGCAGCCGCTTTCGGCCCTCGGCGCCCGGATCGCCGCCATCTGGGCGGATGTGCTGCAATCGGACCGGCCCGGGCCGGCGGACGATTTCTTTGACATGGGCGGCGACAGCCTGTCCGCCACCGCCTTTGTCACGGCGCTGGAAACCCGATTGGGGCGAGAGCTGCCGGTGGACCTGCTCTACCGCGCGCCGACGCTGGAGGGGCTGGAACAGGCCATCGAAGGGTTCCAGGGCACCACCTACCACGGCCCCCTGCCGCGCCGCATCTTTCGCGCCATGCGCCGCCGTGTGGCCGCCAGCCCGGGGCAGAAGCTGGGGCCGACCTCGCTGATCAGCCGATGGGCCGGGGCCGCCCCGGGCGCGCCGCTGGTCTGGAGCGGGGGGGAAATGGCCACGATCCTCGACATCACAGGTCACGGGCGGCCGCTCTACGAGGTGCAGTCCCTCACCGGGCTGCCGCAGAAATCCGCCCGCAACACCGGGCTGCTGGCCGATCACTACGCGGCAGAGCTGGCCGACCTGCTGGAACCGGGCGGCTATGCCATCGGCGGGTTCTGCCAGGGCGCCGTGCTGACCCGGGCCCTGGCGGAACGGCTGGCGGCCCGGGGCTGTCCGCCGGCCTTGTTCGTCCCGCTCGACCGGCATTTCGACAGGCCTTTCACCGCCGCGCCCGCCCTCTGCGTCTGGAGCCAGTCCAGCCCGTTTTCCGCCGCCAACCTCTTCGCCCGGCCGGAAGGCGCGCTGCCCGCGCTCTATCCGCGCGGGGCCGAGGGGCTGCGCATGCCGGTGCCCCATCTCGACCTTTTCCGGCACGCGGCCATGACCGGGATACTGGCCCGCATGGACGAGCTGATGGCCGATCCGCCCCGCCCGGCCGACCCGCCCATCGGCACGCCTGCCCCGCCCCGCCTGCGGATCCGTGCCTCTGGCCCCCGGCGGGCGCGCGGCGGCGACCGGGTCACGGTGCAGGGCAGGCTTGGCGGGCTGACCGGGCCGTCGGGCGGGCTGCGGATCGGCGCGCGCTGGAAGAACCTGGATTTCCACCACCGGATGAGCCACGCGGCCAGCCTGCCCCTGCCCGGCGACGGCGCCTTTGCGCTGGAGGTTCCGGTGCCCGAGGTGCGGATGCCGCTGATCCTGGAGGTCGACGTGATGGTCGACGGGTTCTTCTGGGCCTCCGACGCCGGGCGCAGGCCGTGGCGCAGGCTCGTCTTCATCTCGTGACCGGCCTGTTGGGCGCGGCAGGCCGTGTGGACGCCGGGCGGCGCGCCTGTCAGCCCATCGGATAGCTGAGCGGCCAGTGATGGCCAAAGCGGGGATGATACCGCATCTCGGCCGCCGTCAGCCCCGGCCGCAGCCCCCGGGCGGCCACCGCCACAAGCAGCGCCCCGATCAGCGCGCGGGCCAGCCCGGCCCCGATGCAGGAGTGCCGCCCCCGGCCAAAGACCAGCAGCGGCGGATCGGCGCGCGCCGGATCGAACCGCCCCGGCGCGGCAAAGACCGCGGGATCGCGGTTGGCGGCGGCAAGGCCGAGGTAGACCGGCATGCCCTCGGCCACCGGCTGGCCCGCCACCTCGCTCGCCTCGCGCGCCACACGGGCGATCAGCTGCGCCGGACTGCGCAGGCGCAGCCCCTCGTCGACCAGCGCATCGGGCGCGACATCGCCCGGCGCCAGCCGGTCCAGCCAGTCGCCGGGGCTGTCCATCGCGGCGATGACATTGGCCAGGCCCGCCTCGATATTCTCGACCCCGTCGGCGAAAAAGAGGATCGCGAGATCGACACTAACCCCCGGCCCGGCACCCGCGTCGCGCAGCGCGCCCAGCAGGCTGTCGGGCGCGGCGTCGGGCATCGCGGCGGCGATCATCTGGCGGAACTCGGTCAGCGTGGCGTTGACCCCGGCAAAGACCTGCGCATCGCTGAGGGGCGCGAAAAGGTGAAAGAAGGCCCCGGTCAGCCGCTTGTAATCCGGCCCTTCGGGCAGGCCGGTGAACGCGCGCATCGCATCCAGGCCAAAGCGGCGCGCCACAGGAATCGCATCGCCCGGCCAGTCCGCTGCCGCCACCGCCGCTCCGGCGCGGTCGGGCAATGTCGCGGCCATCGCGGCAAAGGCGCTGTGGAACGCCCGGCTCGCCACCGGGCGCAGGGCCAGATGCTCGGGCGCGTCCTGAAAGGGCAGGATATTCGCGGCCAGGTCGGCGGCGGGGTATTTCCCCCGGTTCCGCGCGTTCAGCGGCGAAAACCGCGACGGCGCATTGCCAAGCGCCCGGTTCGACAGGGCCGCAGTGACATCCGCGTGGCGCAGCAGCAGCAGCGCCCCATCGGCGCAGCGCACCACGGGGCGTTCGCCATGCAGCCGGTCCCAGAGCGGCCCGAGGTCGGCGGCAAAGGCCTCTGCCCCCAGGTCCAGCGGATCGGCCAGCCCGGGGCGGGGCCGGGCGAACAGCCTAGACAGACGCACCGACGACCTTTGCGATCTCCTTGCCATTGGCGGCCAGGTGCTCGGCCAGCTCGGCCCGGTCGGCCTGGTCCAGCAGAACCCCGGCGGCCAGCTTGGCCAGGATGCGCGGCTGGAAATAGCGCACCGCCGCCGACAGGACGAGCACCTCGTCCCGCAGGTCGGCGGTGGTGCTGGGCGAGCAGATGTCGGCGATGTTGTCGGACCCCAGCCGCAGATGCACGCCGGCCTCGGCCAGTTCCAGCACCCGCGGGATCGAGTTGTAGGCGGGCGTCTGCACAGGGCGCAGCTGGCGCATCCCGATCGCGGCCGAGGGGCAGCAGATGATGCCGATGTTGCACTCCAGCAGCCCGTCGACGAAGGCGCGGAACCGCTCTTCGTCATAGGTCGAGGGCGAAACGGCATGCACCGCCCAGACCAGCGGCGCGCCATCGGCGTCGGCCAGGGGGCCGTCGCGGCGCATGGTCTCGATCAGCCGCTCGGTGCCGCGTTCGCCGGGTTCGTTGCGCTGGTCGGTGTGGACATGCAGCATCTTGCCGCTGCGCCGGGACAGGTCGAGCATCCGGGCGCAATGTTCCTCGAACCCGATATGGTCGGGGTAGTCGTCGAGGTCGTCCGCCTCGGGCAGCGAGCCGATGAATTCCGCCTGGGCCACACCGCGTTCGAACAGGTCCCAGGTCGCATTGTCCCCCCGGCGGAATCCCAGCGGCGTATAGGCGGCGGCGCGGATGGTGATCTGCCCGGCCCAGGCCCTGGCGACGTCCTGCACCCGGTCCAGCGCGCTCAGCTGCACGCAATCGTTGGTCACGTCGACCATCGTGTCCGCGCAGCGGGTGTTGGCCGCCAACAGTTCCCGTATCACCCGGTCGAGCCGGGCGCGCATGTCGTCATCGGTAAAGGCCCGGCCCTCGTGCACGGTGGCCAGCAGGGCATGCTTGCTCTTCAGCGAAATGGACGAGGATTCGAGCACCCGGACGCGCCCGGCATCGACATAACCGTCCTCCAGCGTGTGGGCCCGGTCGAGATGCAGATGCGCATTATGCCCGCCACCCAGCCGCGAAAGTTCTTGATGAAATTGATCGAAAAAATAGCTCATGGCATCCCTTCCCTCGAAGCCATACACAAGTATTCCAACTTTTGGGCAATCGCTCAACCCTCATGGGCCCTGTCGGGGCGCACCCGGGGCCCTGCGCAGGCGGCAGATTGGACCAAGCCCGCCCCCCTCCGGACCGGCCCCGGGCCACCAGGACTGCGCGGTCCTGACCCGGCTCCCCCGCCGCGCAGCCCGATGTCGCCCCCTGCCGCCCTGCCCCTGGTGCGGCCATCCCGCCTGCAGGACGGGCAGCCCCCCGGACCGCGACGGGGCATCCCGTGGCCGCACGCACAATATGCTGGAAAACGATGCCCCGGCAGCGTAGCCATCGGGTTCCGGCCTGCGGTTTCCCTTGGCGCCGCGACAGGCGGCAGCCGCGCGACCGCGGGCGGAATCGGGCAAATCAAGAAACGGGTACGGACCATGATGCGAACGACATCGAAAGCCATCCTCCTGCTGATCCTCCTGGGCGGTTGCGCCGCGGTCGGGGGCCAGAAGACCACCGTCAGGGTCAGCGAATCCGACGAATTCCTGAAACTCCGCGCCGGCCCTGGCCTCGGCTTCCGCATCGTTCTGGGGCTGCCGAACGGGACAGAGCTGCTGCGCCGCGACTGCGTGACCGAGGTCGGCCAGCTCTGGTGCCGCGTCTCGCTGGCGCAGGCGCCCTCGGTCACGGGCTATGTGGCGGCGGACTACCTGACCGGCGGCTGAACGGGCCCCCGCGCCCGGCACCGGGCCGGCGCGCCCCCGCATGCCGCGAAAGCGTGGCGGGTTGGGGCGCTGCGGCCCGGAATGATGCGAGGGGATCGGATGGTGCCGCAGGGGAGGATTGAACTCCCGACCTCACCCTTACCAAGGGTGCGCTCTACCACTGAGCTACTGCGGCGCCGGGTGGCCGTTTCGACCGTGGCGGGTGATTAGACGCAATCGACGGTCCGTGCAAGCGCAATCTGGACGCTTTGTCCCCCCCGCAGTAAAGAGGGCGCATGGAGCAGAAACCCCCTCGCAAGACCTCCGCTGGCGGGACCGGATCAAGGGCCGGTTCCCGGGACGATGCGCGCGAAGACCGGCTGAAGGCCGCGCTCAAGGCGAACCTCGCCCGGCGCAAGGCCCAGGCCCGTGCGCGCAGCACTGCAGAGCGGGACACCGACACCAAAAAAGGCTGAGAGGCACATGGACAGCATCCTCGTCACGGGCAACGGCCCGCTCAACGGACAGATTCCGATCGCCGGCGCCAAGAACGCCTGCCTGACGCTCATGCCCGCAACCCTCCTGTCGGAGGAACCGCTGACGCTGACCAACGCGCCGCGCCTGTCGGACATCGCCACGATGACGGCGCTGCTGCAGTCGCTGGGGGCCGAGGTCACCTCGATGCAGCGCGGCAAAGTGCTGGCCATGTCCAGCCACTCGATCAGCAATCACAAGGCCGATTACGACATCGTCCGCAAGATGCGCGCCTCGATCCTGGTGCTGGGCCCGATGCTGGCGCGCGAGGGACATGCCGTGGTCTCGCTGCCCGGCGGCTGCGCCATCGGCGCGCGGCCCGTGGACCTGCACCTGAAGGCCTTCGAGGCCATGGGGGCGGACCTGGACCTGCGCGACGGCTATGTCCACGCGACAGCCAAGGGCGGGCTGAAGGGGGGGATCGTCGATTTCCCCATCGTCTCGGTCGGGGCGACGGAAAACGCGCTGATGGCCGCCACGCTGGCCAAGGGCACAACCGTCATCCGCAACGCGGCGCGCGAGCCCGAGATCGTCGACCTGGCCATCTGCCTGCGCCGCATGGGCGCGCAGATCGAGGGCGAGGGCACAAGCGAGATCACCGTGCAGGGCGTCGACCGCCTGGGCGGAGCGACCCACCCGGTCGTGGCCGACCGGATCGAGCTGGGCACCTACATGCTGGCCCCCGCGATCTGCGGCGGCGAGGTGGAACTGCTGGGCGGCCGGATCGACCTGGTCGGGGCCTTCTGCGAAAAGCTCGACGCCGCCGGGATCGAAGTCACCGAAACCGAGGCAGGTCTGAAGGTCGCCCGCCGCAACGGACGCATCAAGGCGGTGGACGTGGCGACCGAGCCCTTCCCCGGCTTCCCCACCGACCTGCAGGCGCAGATGATGGCGCTGCTGTGCACCGCCGACGGGGTCTCGGTGCTGGAGGAGAAGATCTTCGAGAACCGCTTCATGCATGCCCCGGAACTGCAACGGATGGGCGCCCGGATCGAGGTGCATGGCGGCACGGCAAAGGTCACCGGCGTGGACCGGCTGAAAGGCGCGCCGGTGATGGCGACGGATCTGCGGGCCAGCGTCTCGCTGATCCTTGCCGGGCTGGCGGCCGAGGGCGAGACCGTGGTGAACCGCGTCTACCATCTGGATCGCGGCTACGAGAAGGTGGAACAGAAGCTTTCGGCCGTGGGCGCCCGGATCGAGCGGGTCAGCGGCCAATGACCGGGGACGCACGATTCGAGGACGGGGCCGAGAAGCCGCTGAACCTGCTGGCGCAGGATGGCGAGGACCTGGGCGTGATCTCGGCCCTGGTGCAGGACGCGGTCTTTCCGGCGACCGAGATGCTCTGGCGCCCCGCCGAGCGGCGCTTTGCCCTGCTGCTGAACCGCTTCCGCTGGGAGGACGAGGGCCGCGCGCGCCACGAGGCCGAGCGGGTGCAGTCGGTGCTGGTCTTCTCGGGCGTCCAGAGCGTGGCAAGCCAGGGGATCGACCGCGACGATGCGGATACGGTGCTTTCGGTGCTTTCGGTCGAGTTCCGGCCGGATGCGGAACCGCCCTCGGGCCAGGTGCTGCTGACGCTGGCGGGCGACGGCGCGATCCGGCTGCGGGTCGAGGCGGTCGATGCGGTGCTCAAGGACGTGACCAAGCCCTATATCGCGCCCGCCGGCCGTGCGCCCGAGCACGATATCCCGGACGAGGGCTGAAGGTCCCGCCTTCGGCACGCCCCTGTCAGAGCCCCGGCAAAGGCCCGGGACAGCCGGGAACCCGGGCGAACCGGGGCGACTGGCCGGACGTGCGCCGTCTCCCACGACCCCTCGGACCCGGGTGGTATCTGCCGTCTCCCCTGCTCCGGATGCCCTGTGCCGGTTGCGCCCTCGCAGGGGGCTCTGCCCCCGCCCGCGCTGCGCGCGGCCTCCCCCGGGATATTTCGGGCCAGAGGAAGCCGGGGAACCGGCACCAGGCTTCATCTCGTCCAAAATACTCCCGCCGGAGGCGGACCTGCCCGCGCATGAAGCATCTGGCACGCTCGGGCCATGCGATGCGGGTGAAGACGCCGCAGCCGCGACAGGGATCGGGGGGGGATCGGGCGGGGCGCGCGGGGAGCGGCGCGACGCCTCCACGGGGGCGGCGGGTTGACGCCTTGACCCGTGGCATCGCGGTCGTCATGTAGCGGGCAGCAAAGACGAGGACCAGCCATGGCGCGGCAGCCCACCCCAACCGGAAGCGACGATCGGGCATCGTCCCGCCATGTCGGCGCGCTGGCACGGCTCTGGCCCTTCATGCGGCCCTATCGCGGACAGCTGGCGCTGGCGATCCTGGCGCTGGTGCTCACGGCCTCGGTCTCTCTGGTGCTGCCGCTGGCGGTGCGCCGGGTGGTCGACAACTTCGGCATGGAAGAGGTCGGCCTGCTCGACAAGTACTTCGCCGCGGCGATCTGCATTGCCGCCCTGCTGGCCCTGGGCACCGGGCTGCGCTACGCGCTGGTCACCCGGCTGGGCGAGCGCGTGGTGGCCGACATCCGCATGGCTGTCTTCGGCCGCGTGATCGGGATGAGCCCGGCCTTTTACGAACGCACCATGACCGGCGAGGTGCTGAGCCGGATCACCACCGACACCACGCTGATCCAGTCGGTCATCGGCTCTTCGGTCTCGATCGCCCTGCGCAACGCGCTGATCTTTTCCGGCGGGCTGGTGCTGATGCTCTTTACCTCGGCCAAACTGACCGGGCTGGTGCTGCTGATCGTGCCGCTTGTCGTCGTGCCGATCCTGACCCTGGGCCGCCACCTGCGCAAGCTGAGCCGCGAGAACCAGGACTGGATCGCCGCTTCCTCGGGCAATGCCTCCGAAGCGCTGCTGTCGGTGCAGACCGTGCAGGCCTTCACCCACGAGGCGCTGAGCCGGGCCGCCTTCGACCGCGTGACCGAAGAGAGCTTCAACAGCGCCAAGCGGCGCATCACGACCCGCGCGCTGATGACGGTGATCGTGATCTTCCTCGTCTTCTCGGGCGTCGTCGGCGTTCTGTGGATCGGCGCCCATGACGTGCGCGACGGGGCGATGACCACCGGGGCGCTGGTGCAGTTCGTGATCTTCTCGGTGATGGTCGCCGGCGCCGTGGCCGCGCTGAGCGAGATCTGGGGCGAGCTGCAGCGCGCCGCCGGTGCGACCGAGCGGCTGGTCGAACTGCTCAGCGTCGAGGACGCGGTACAGGATCCGGCCAGCCCTGCCGCTCTGCCCCCGGTGGTGCGCGGCGACATCGCCTTCGAGAACGTGCATTTCCGCTACCCCTCGCGCCCCGCCGTGGCGGCGCTGGACGGGATCGACCTGACCATCCGCGCGGGCGAGACGGTGGCGCTGGTCGGCCCCTCGGGCGCCGGGAAATCGACCATCATCCAGATGATCCTGCGCTTCTACGACCCCGAATCCGGGCGCGTCACCCTGGACGGGATCGACCTGGCCGCGCTGGAGCGGGGCGCGTTCCGCCGCTCGGTTGCGCTGGTCCCGCAGGATCCGGTGATCTTTGCCGCCTCGGCCCGGGACAACATCCGCTTTGGCCGCCCCGACGCGAGCGATGCCGAGGTCGAGGCCGCCGCACAGGCCGCCGCCGCCGACAGCTTCATCGCCGCCCTGCCCGAGGGCTACGACAGCCAGCTGGGCGAACGCGGCGTGATGCTTTCGGGCGGGCAGAAACAGCGCATCGCCATTGCCCGCGCGATCCTGCGCAATGCGCCGGTGCTGCTGCTGGACGAGGCGACCTCGGCCCTGGACGCCGAAAGCGAACGGCTGGTGCAGACCGCCGTGGAACGCGTGGCCGAGGGGCGCACGACGATCATCGTCGCGCACCGCCTGGCCACGGTGAAGAAGGCCGACCGCATCGTGGTGATGGAGAACGGCCGCATCGTGGCCGAGGGCAGCCATGACGCGCTGGTGGCGCAGGACGGGCTTTATGCCCGGCTGGCGCGGCTGCAGTTCACCGACGGGATCGCGGCGGAATAGGCCCCTGGCGCCGTGCCGCGACCGGCAGGATCGCGTCGTCGAACCGGTCCGGGCACTGTCCGCCGCGCTGCGCAATGGGTGTCGCGTTGCAGCGGGCGGCCCTGGCCTGTGAGCAGTTCCCGGAGTGGCTTCCTGCAGTGACGTAGACCAGCCGGCATGGCGGCAACCCTCCTGCCCCGTCCCTGTCCGGCCGCACGGGTGCGGCAGGTCACCCGTCACGGCAAAGCCGCATGGCGCGTCGCGCGCGCCACGAGGTCACCCTCCGTCCGAAACGCGACGAGGGCGCCGCCGGTCCCCGGCGACGCCCCCGCATCTGTCAGCAGCGCGACGGATCAGGCGCTTACTTCTTGGTGATGCGCCCGTCGGTATAGGGCGTGTAGGGGCCCTGTGCCGCGAGGTAGTCCGCCGTCACATCGGCCAGGTCGGGGCCGAAGTCATAGGCGTTCATCGCGTCGGTCGAGAACATCTTGTAGCCGTCCCCGCCGTTGCGGACGTAGTTGTTGGTCACCACGCCATAGGTCTTTTCCGGGTCGAGCGGGACCCAGTCGCCGCCTTCCATCACCATCACGTCCGACACACGCGCGCCCGGCTCGGCCGCGGCGTCGAAGGTGAACTTGAGGCCCGCGACCTGCGGGAAGCGGCCTGCGCCTTCCTCGACCTGGCTGACACCGTTTTCCAGCGCCGCGAGGACGGTGGCACCCTTGGTCTGGAAGGTCGACAGCGTGTTCTGGAAGGGCAGAACGGTCAGGACCTCGCCCATCGTGACCTCGCCCGCGTCGATCGAGGCCCGCAGACCGCCGCCATTGGCGATGGCGATCTCGACGCCCTGATCCTTGACCCGGTCGAGCATGGCATCGGCCACCAGGTTGCCCATCGTGCATTCCTGCGCCCGGCAGGATCCGCGCTCGCCGTCGATCGCCTCGGCGGTTTCGGCGACAACCTTGTTGCGGATCTCTTCCAGCGGTGCGGCGGCTTCCTTGATCCGGTCGACGGTCCCGCTGTCCTCCATCACCGCGGCGTCCATCAGGATCGGCGCGCCGGTGGCCGAGATCACGTTGCCCGCGTCGTCGAATTTCACGTTCAGCTCGCCCAGGTACTTGCCATAGGCATAGGACGAAACGATGGCGGTGGAGCCGACCATCGTGGGATAAGGCCCTTCGGCCCCTTCCATGTCGCCCAGCAGGGTGTTGGTGTGGCCGCCCACGATCACGTCGACGCCGGTGGTGTTCTCGGCCACCATCTTGTCGACATTATAGCCCGAGTGGCTGAGCACGACGATCTTGTTCACGCCCTCGGCGGTCAGCTTGTCGACCTCGCCCTGCACGGCATCCGCCGGCTCGGTGAAGATGACGTTGGGGCCGGGGCTGGCCAGTTCGTCGGTGTCCTGGGGCGTCAGGCCGATCAGGCCGATCTTTTCGCCGCCGACCTCGATCACGGTGGATTTCATCAGCACGTCGGCCAGCAGCGGCTCGCCCGAGACATCGGCATTGGACATCAGGATCGGGAAGTCGATGGCATCCATGAAGCCGCGCAGGACCTCGGGGCCGTCGTCGAATTCATGGTTGCCCACGGTCATCCCGTCATAGCCGAGCTTGTTCATCATCTCGGCGGCGAGCTTGCCCTTGTAATAGGTGTAGAACAGCGTGCCCTGGAACTGGTCGCCGCCATCCACGAGAATGGAGTTGCCGGCGCGCGCGCGGGCATCCTTGATCGCGGTGACCAGGCGCGCGGTGCCGCCAAAGCACTTGCCCTCGCCGTTGTCCTCGGCCGAGCAGCCGCTGTCGTACTTGCTGATCGGCTCGAACCGCGAATGGAAGTCGTTGGTGTGCAGTACCGTCAGGTCGAAGTCGGCCATTGCCGTGCCCGAAGTCAGGGCAAGGACAGCGGCTCCGGAAAGAAGACGCAGAAGCATCGGGAAGGATCCTCGTGTTGGACTTGATGCGGAAATGCTGCCCCGTTACCGGTGCGGAGTCAAAGCACAACTGGACGACAAGCCGCTTGACCCTCGGGCAGGCGCGGGGCAAGTGAGGCCATGCTGATCTACAAGATTTTTCGTGCCGAAGAATGGGCCGCCTTGCAGGCCGACGGAAGCACCTTCGGGGCTCCGGTGGACCTGGCCGACGGCTATGTTCATTTCTCGACCGCCGCCCAGGCCGCCGAGACCGCAGCCAAGCATTTCGCCGGGGCCGAGGGGCTGGTTCTGCTGGCCGTCGAGGCCGACAGCTTGGGCGAGGCGCTGCAATGGGAGCCCTCGCGCGGCGGGGCGCTGTTCCCGCATCTCTACCGCGCGCTGAGCCTGTCCGACGTGCTGTGGTGCCGCGACCTGCCGCTGGTGGACGGGGCGCATGTCTTTCCCGGGGGCATGCTGTGATCCCGTCGCTGGAACAGGCCGGCCTGTCGCTGCTGCGCCGGCTGGATCCCGAAACCGCCCACGGGCTGGCGCTCAAGGGGCTGAAGATGGGGCTGGTGCCCCTGCCCGGCCTCGTCACCTCGCCCCGGTTGCGCTGCACGCTGGCCGGTCTGCATCTGGCCAACCCCGTGGGGGTCGCCGCCGGGTTCGACAAGAATGCCGAGGTGCTGGCCCCGCTCTCCCGCGCCGGGCTGGGCTTCATCGAGGCCGGCGCCGTCACCCCCCGCCCGCAGGAGGGCAATCCCCGGCCGCGCCTCTTCCGCCTGACCGAGGACCGCGCGGTGATCAACCGCTTCGGCTTCAACAACGAGGGCATGGAGGCGGTGCGCGACCGGCTGGCGGAACGGCCCCGGCAGGCCGTCATCGGGCTGAACCTGGGCGCCAACAAGGACAGCGAGGACCGGGGCGCGGATTTCGCAAAGGTGCTGACCTATTGCGCGACCTATATCGACTTTGCCACCGTCAACGTTTCGTCCCCCAACACCGAACGTCTGCGCGACCTGCAGGGCAAGGAGGCGCTGGCGGCGCTGCTGGAACTGGTGACTGCCGCGCGCGACGCGCTGCACAAGCCCCTGCCGCTGTTCCTGAAGATCGCGCCCGACCTGACCGACGGCGAGCTGGCCGATATCGCCGGGCTGGCGGTCGAGATGGGGATCGACGCGATCATCGCGACCAACACCACCCTTTCGCGCGAGGGGCTGACCTCGCCCGACCGTGACCGGCAGGGCGGGCTGTCGGGCGCGCCGCTGTTTGACCGCTCGACCCGCGTGCTGGCGCGGCTGTCGCTGGAAACCGGGGGCAAGGTGCCGTTGATCGGCGTGGGGGGCATCTTCTCGGCCGCGGATGCCTATGCCAAGATCTGCGCCGGGGCCTCGGCGGTGCAGCTCTATTCCGCGATGGTCTACCACGGGCTGTCGCTGGGCGCGCAGATCGCACGCGGGCTGGACCGGCGGCTGGAACGGGACGGGTTCGAGAATGTCTCGCAGGCCGTGGGCTGCCAGCGCGAGGAATGGCTGTGAGCGTCACCATCTGGCACAACCCGCGCTGCACCAAGTCGCGCCAGACGCTGGCCCTGCTGACCGAGCGGGGGATCGCGCCGGTGGTGCGGCTCTACCTGCAGGACCCGCCGACCCGGGCCGAGCTGGAGGCCACGGCCAGGGCGCTGGACCTGCCGCCCTCGGGCTTCATCCGGCGGGGCGAGGCCGAATATCGCGACCTGGGCCTGGCCGGCGCATCGGACGCCGCGCTGCTGGACGCGATGGCCGCCCACCCCAGGCTGATCGAACGGCCCGTGGTGCTGACGGCCAAGGGCGCCCGGCTGGGCCGCCCGCCCGAGGCGGTGCTGGACATCCTCTGACCCGGCCCCGCCCGGACGCACAGAAAAAACCGCGCCCCCAAGGGGACGCGGCCAGAAACGGGGTCGTTCGCCTGTCGCTTATGCGGCGCGCGAGACCAGAACCTCATCCACCTTCTTTGCGGCAAGGATCTCGTCCCCGCCCGAGACGGCGGCGACTTCGCGGGTCAGACGTTCCAGAGCGGCTTCGTAAAGCTGACGCTCGGAATAGCTCTGCTCGCGCTGGTCGTCGCTGCGGTGCAGGTCACGCACCACCTCGGCAATCGCGATCAGGTCGCCCGAGTTGATCTTTTGCTCGTATTCCTGGGCGCGGCGCGACCACATCGCGCGCTTGACCTTGGCCTTGCCTTTCAGCGTGGTCATGGCCTTCGACACCACGTCGGGGGTCGACAGCGAACGCATTCCGATCTCGGTCGCCTTGTGCGTCGGCACGCGCAGGGTCATCTTGTCCTTCTCGAAGGAGATCACGAAGAGTTCCAGCGGGATGCCGGCGATCTCCTGGCTTTCGATGGACACGATCTGACCCACGCCATGCGCGGGATAGACGACGTAATCGTTCGGACGGAATTCGTTCTTTTTCATTTTGGTCATGCAGTCCTTCCTCGTGCGTCCCTACCCATTCCGGACACAAATACCGAGCGCTGACGCATTTTGCGACTTCGCCGGATGAGTGACTGGTTCGGATGTCCGTTTCGCGGTCAGCAGCGTCCGCATACGGGGGAGCAGGCAGTCTTGATCATTTGTACACACCCTTATAGCACAATTCCGGCCTTCGCGGAAGTGCGTCGCGCGTGCTGCGGCTGCAAAGCCTGTAAAACCTGACGCGAACTTACAGCAGCAGTGTCGCGTTTGTATGGTGTTCGGCAATTTCCAGCCGATGGCCGGTGCGAATCGGGCCTCAGCCCCCCTCGCCCGGCGATTCGGAGAAATATTTCTCCAGTTTCCCCGACTCGCCGTCGCGTTCCTCGGCTTCGGGCAGCGGGTCCTTGCGGGTGATGATCACCGGCCAGAGTTCCGAGTACTTGCGGTTGAACTCGACCCACTTTTCCATGTCCGGTTCGGTGTCCGGGCGGATGGCGTCGGCGGGGCATTCGGGCTCGCAGACGCCGCAGTCGATGCATTCGTCCGGGTGGATCACCAGCATGTTCTCGCCCTCGTAGAAGCAGTCCACCGGACAGACTTCCACGCAGTCGGTGTATTTGCAGGCGATGCAATTGTCGTTGACGATATAGGTCATGTACCGGCCCCGGTCGTGTCGTGCTTCGGGCTAGCTAACGCGGGGGTCGCGATCATTCAAGCGCCCGAAGGCGATCAAGGTCGAGTTTCCTGCGGTCTTTCTTCGTGGGACGAGAATTGCCCTCGATCCGGGCAATACCGGGGAGATCCTCCGCCGGCTTTTCGCCCTGGTCGAGGTCGGCGTAAAGCGCCTGTGCCTCGGGCGCGGGGCCCCGGCGGATGCCGACGGCAAGGATGCGCACCACCCGGATGCGGTCGCCCTGGGGAAAGGTCAGCACGTCGCCTGGCACCACCGTATGGGCGGGCTTGGCCGCGCGGGTGCCGTTGATCCTGAGATGCCCCCCGGCCACCAGCGCGGTGGCCAGGCTGCGGGATTTCAGGAAACGGGCGTGCCAGAGCCATTTGTCGACGCGGATTTTTGCCTTGTCGCCAACTGGTTCCGGCACGAAGTTCAGGCCCCCGTCAGGTCTTGTCTCGCAGCCCCATCAGGGCGGCGGCAAAGGGATTGTCGGGGTCGATCCGGTCCTTGTCCTTGCGCGGGGGGCGCGACTCGAAGGATTTGGCACCGCTGTCGCGCTTGCCACCCTCGCCGCGCGGCTTGCCGCCGGGCTTGCCCTTGCCGCCCTGGCGGCCACGCGGGGCCTGACCGCCTTCGGGGCGCTTGCGTCCGCCCTGCTGGGGGCGGCCCGCCGGGCGCTGGCGGGCCCAGGTGAAGGTGTAGAAAACCTCCATCTCGGCCGCCTCGTCGGCGGATGCCTCTTGCGCCGGTGCCCCGGGCGCAGCCTCGGCTTCGGGCACCACCTCGGCCACCGGGGTCTCGGCCGCGGCCACAACCACGGGTTCGGGCGATGCCTCGGGTTCGGGCGTTGCCTCGGGCGCGGGCTGGGCATCGGCCACCGGGGCGGCCTCGGCCTCCGGGGGCGCCATATCAGCGTCGCCCGTCACGGCCGCGGGCTGGGCATCTGCCGCAGCCGCACCATCAGCTTCGCCCGCTTCGGTGTTGGACTCCTTGGCGGTTTCCGCCTCGGGTGCGGGTTTCACCTTGGCCCGTTCGTCCTTTTCGGCGCGGTAGCCCAGGCCCTGCATCAGGTCGGCGAACTGGTCCAGAGTCATGCCGGTGATCGACAGCATGTCGGCCTTGGCCTCGAATCCCTTGCGGCTGTCCTCGACCCGCAGCATGTCGGCCAGGCGTTCCAGCATGTCGATGCGGATCGCCCGCTCGCCCGCCGCGCGGTAGCCAGCCATCGCGTGATAGCCGTCGACCGACCCGGCGGCGACCGGCACGGTCACCAGCCCCGGGGGCGGCGCCTCGGGGAATTCCTGCAGGCCCTTGGACAGCGACCACAGCACCAGCCGCAGGCGCGTCGGCGCGGGTTTCAGGATCAGCGGCATGAAGATGGTGAACTGGCCGAACCGCAGCCCGTGCTTGCGCAGGGCGCCACGGGCCTCCTGGTCCAGCGACTTGACCTCGTCGGCGACCTCGGCCCGGGGCAGGATGCCGAAGGATTCGATCATCCGGAAGGCAAAGCCGCGCGCCATGCCCGACAGCGTCTCGTCGCGCTGCAGGTTCAGCAGCGGCTCGAACAGGGCCGCGATCTTGCGGTCGATGAAATGCTGCAGGCGCCGCTCGACCTTCTGGGCGACCTCGGGTCCGGCCTCGTCATCGACGAAGGCCACGACCTGCGGTTTCAGCGGATCGGATCCGGGGGCCAGGCGGCCCACGGCGTCCGAGCCCCACATCAGCCCGCCCTGTTCGGTAAAGTCGATCTCGGTATCCGGGGCATTGTAGAACCGGTCCGCCCGCAGGTGGAAATGCGGCACCAGTGCCTGGACGCTGGCCTGGTGGATGGTCTTCGCCTCCTGCCCCTGCGCGTCCTTGTCCCGGCGGAATCGGAAGCCTTCGAGACGGCCGACAAATTCGCCCTCGACCGTCACTTCACCCTTGTCGTTCACTTCGGCCAAGAGGGCCTCCTTCTGCTTGAGCCGGCGCAGCAACACGCTGGTGCGCCGGTCCACAAATCTCTGCGTCAGGCGCGCGTGGAGCGCATCCGACAGGCGGTCTTCTACAGCGCGGGTCTCGCCGCGCCAATGGGATTCGTCCTGCGTCCATCCGGAACGCTGAGCGACGTAGGTCCATGTGCGAATATAGGCGAGACGCTTGGAAAGCGCATCAATATCTCCATCGTCCCGGTCGATCCGCCGGATCTGGCGGGCGATCCAGTCATCCGGGATGGCCCCGCCCTCGTGCAGGAAGCCGAAAATCCGCTCCAGCAGGCCCGCGTGCTCGGCATGGCTGATGCCGCGGAAATCGGGCACGCGGCAGACATCCCAGAGCAGTTTGACCGCCGTGGCGGTGCCGGTGCGGGCCTGGACCTCGGCGCTTTCCGACAGCGATTTCAGGGCCATGAGGTCATCCGCCTCGCGCGCCCTGATCAGCAGTTCGTCCTGCGGGCCCTGTTCCAGAGACCCGATCAGCCCGGCAACAGAGCCGAAGTTCAGCGCCGCGTTGCGCCACTGCAACTTGCGGATCGGGGTAAAGCGGTGATCCATGATCGCCTGCGCGACCTCGTCATCCAGCGGCGGAGCTTCGCCGGTCACGCCAAAGCTGCCGTCGGACATGCCGCGCCCGGCCCGGCCGGCGATCTGGGCCAGTTCGTTCGGCGCCAGATTGCGCATGCGCCGCCCGTCGAACTTGGACAGCGAGGAAAACGCCACGTGGTTGATGTCGAGGTTCAGCCCCATGCCGATGGCATCGGTCGCCACCAGGTAATCCACATCGCCGTTCTGGTAGAGCGCCACCTGCGCGTTGCGAGTCCGCGGCGACAACGCCCCCATCACCACCGCCGCGCCGCCCTTCTGGCGGCGGATCAGCTCGGCCACGGCATATACATTCTCGACAGAAAAGCCCACGATGGCGCTGCGTGCGGGCATCCGGCTTATCTTTTTCGAACCTGCGTAGCTGAGATGCGACATCCGCTCGCGCCGCATGAACTGCACCCCGGGCACCAGCGCCGCGATCGTCTGGCGCATGGTGTCCGAACCCAGGAACAGGGTTTCGTGGGTGCCGCGCGCGCGCAGCAGACGGTCGGTAAAGACATGGCCCCGCTCGGGATCGGCGCAGAGCTGGATCTCGTCTATGGCCAGGAAATCCGGCCCCATCCCCTCGGGCATCGCCTCGACGGTGCAGACCCAGTACTGGGTGCGCGGCGGAACGATGCGTTCCTCGCCGGTGACCAGCGCCACCACCGAGGGGCCGCGGATCGCGACGATCCGGTCATAGACCTCGCGCGCCAGCAGCCGCAGCGGCAGCCCGATCACGCCGGTCCGATAGCCGAGCATCCGCTCGATCGCGTAGTGGGTCTTGCCGGTATTTGTGGGGCCAAGGACCGCGGTGATCCCTGCCCGCGAGGCCAGCGAGGTCATGCCGCTTTCAGATTTCCGTTCCGTTCACGCGGATTTCCAGACGCTCCAGCCCTTCGCGCGCTTCGGCGTGGTTGGGATAGATATCGAGGATCCGCTGGTAGAGCGCATAGGCCTGCTGCGGCTTGTCCAGCGTTTCAAAGACGACGGCCAGGCCGTACATGGCGGCAAAATGCTCAGGGTTCAGGGCAAGCGTCTGTTCCAGGTCGTGCAGCGCCAGGCCGTATTCCTCGGCCCGGAAGAACGCCTGCGCGCGGCTGTGCCAGCCCTCGGCGAAATCCGGCGCATGATCGGTCAGCGCCGAAAGGTGGCCGATGGCGATGTCGATATTGCCTGCCTCCATCGCGTCGCGGCCCCGTTTGAGCAGCAGATCCATCGTCGGAGAGCCCGAGCGCGACCATTCCATGCGGATTTGCCGGTCGAGGCGTTTTGCATCGACTGGATCGGCCGTACGAAGCTGTTCTAATAGGGAGGGTTCCGATTCGGCCACATCCTGCGCAGGCAGGGGTCCGCTCAGCGCCAGACTGGCGGCCAGTGCCGCAACGACATATTTGAGATTGATCATAGACGCGCCCATAACATTTCGAGTGTAGCGTGCAGCGAGACACATGTAAGCCCCGCAAGGGGCAATTTCAGGAAGGATGGCGTGAATGAGCGAAGATTTGAACGCGGCGGCTGCGGCCCTGAACGAGAAACTGGACGGATTCGACGGAATCGCCAAGTTCGTGGTCGAAGGCGAAGGCGCGATCATGGTCGATTCCGACGGCGCCCGCGTCGCCGACGAAGAGGCCGACGTGACCCTGACCGCCGACCGCGACACCTTCATGGCGCTGCTGTCGGGCGATCTGGACCCGACATCGGCCTTCATGACCGGCAAGCTGTCGGTGGACGGCGACATGGGCAAGGCCATGGCGCTCGGCTCGGCGCTGGCCTGACCCATGGACCAGGCGCCCTTCTTTTCGGATGTCGATGACGGCCCGGCCGGGGGCCATGCCGTCTGGACGACCTGCGACGACGGGGTGCGCATCCGCGTGGGCGCCTGGCCGCTGGACGGGGCGAAGGGCACGGTGCTGCTGTTTCCCGGCCGCACCGAATATGTCGAGAAATACGGCCGCGCCGCCGCCGATCTCGCGGCACGCGGCTATGCCACCCTGGCGGTCGACTGGCGCGGCCAGGGTCTGGCCGACCGGCTGATGGACGACCCGATGCCGGGCCATGTGGGCGAATTCGCGGATTACCAGCGCGATGTGCGCGCCGTGCTCGCCGTGGCGCGGGACATGGGCCTGCCCGAACCCTGGCACCTGCTGGCGCATTCCATGGGCGGCTGCATCGGCCTGCGCGCCCTGCACGAGGGGCTGCCGGTGCGTTCGGCCTGCTTCACCGGCCCGATGTGGGGGATCGAACTGCCCCGCGCCCTGCGCCCCGTCGCCTGGGCGCTGGCCTTCGGCACCTCCTCTACGGGCCTGGGGCATCTGCTCTCGCCCGGGACGGCGCGCGAAAGCTACGTTCTGGCCGAGGCCTTTGAGGACAACAAGCTGACCACCGACGCGGAGATGTACGACTACATGCGCCGCCAGACGCTGGCGCATCCGGAGCTGGGCCTTGGCGGCCCCTCCATGCGCTGGCTCTACAAGAGCCTGGGGGAGATGCTGACCCTGTCGCGCATGCCCTCCCCGGCCGTGCCCTGCGTCACATTTGTCGGCACGCAGGAGCGTATCGTCGATGTCCTGCGCATCCGCGCCCGCATCGCCGCCTGGCCCGGCGCCCGCCTGGTCGAGGTCGAGGGCGGCGAACACGAGGTGATGATGGAGGGGCCGCAGACCCGCGCCCATGTCTTCGACACCGCCACGGCCTTCTACGACGCCAACGCCGCCGGGACCCGGGCCGACAGGGTTTCGGCCTGATCCCGCGGCGGGGGCCGCCCGGGCCCCCGGTCTGCGATCAGCCCGAAACGATCTCCTGCCGCTGGCGGCCCAGCCGTTCCACCCCCAGCTCCATCACGTCGCCGACCTTCAGGAAGCTCGGCGGTTTCATCCCCATGCCCACCCCCGGCGGCGTGCCCGTGGCGATGATGTCGCCCGGCTGGAGGCTCATCATCTGGCTCAGGTAGCTGACGATATGCGCCACAGTGAAGATCATCGAGGAGGTCGCCCCGTTCTGGCGCACCTCGCCGTTCACGTTGCACCACAGGTTCAGGTCCTGCGGATCGCCCACCTCGTCCGGGGTGACCAGCCAGGGCCCGACCGGCCCGTAGGTGTCGCAGCTCTTGCCCTTGGTCCACTGGCCGCCGCGCTCGGTCTGGAAATGCCGCTCGCTCAGATCGTTCACGATGCAATAGCCCGCCACATGTTTCAGGGCATCGGCCTCGCTCACGTATTTCGCGTGCCGCCCGATCACCACGCCCAACTCGACCTCGTAATCTGTCTTTTCCGATCCGCGCAGCAACTCCACCGGATCGTTCGGCCCGCTCAGGCAGCTCGTGGCCTTCATGAAGACGATGGGCTCGGACGGTTCGGCCATACCGGCCTCGGCCGCATGGTCGGAATAGTTCAGCCCGATCGCGATCAGCTTGCCCACGCCCGCCACCGGCACGCCCAGCCGGGGCGATCCCTCCACCAGCGGCAGGCCTGCCGGATCGACATCGGGCAGCGCGCCCAGCACGTCGCCCGCAAGGTCCGCCACCTGGCCCGACAGGTCGCGGATGTTCCCGTCCCCGTCCAGCACCCCGGGCTTTTCCGCCCCGATCTCGCCGTATCGCACGAACCGCATTGCGCGTCCTCCCTGTCAAAACCGTTCCAAGCGACCCTACATCGCCCACCGGCAGGGGCAATCCCGGCCCGGCCTTCCTCTGGCCGGAAATATCCTCGGGGGGAGTCGGCCCGGCAGGGCCGGCGGGGGGCAGACAGCCCCCCTCCGCCCCCGCAGCCCGCGCGACATGGCCCCGGACAGGCCCGGCCCGCAGATATCGCCGATGCCCTGCGACCGGAAACCCGCGCACCGCCGGCATCGCGCAGCAACCGGATTTGCCCCCCGCCAACCGGCGCAACGGACCGCACCCCGCGCAACACAGCCGCTGGCCCTTGAACCCCCGCCCCCCCGCGGCCTATCTCTGAGCAAAGCAACGAGCGAAAGGCCCTCCGCATGTTCACCCTTCCCTTCCCCGTCCGCGACGCCAATGCCAGCGAGGGGGGCAAGGGCCTCGGCAAGCTGCCCGAATGGGACCTGACGGATCTCTACGCTTCCGAGGAGGCGCCGCAGCTCAAGGACGACCTCGCCTGGCTGGAAACCGAATGCGCGGCCTTCGCCGCGGATTACGAGGGCAAGCTGGGCACGCTCGACGCCGCCGGCTTCCTGGCCTGCGTGCACCGGAACGAGAAGATCCAGTCGATCGCCGGGCGCATCATGTCCTTCGCGGGCCTGCGCTATTACCAGATGACCACCGATGGCGGGCGGGCCAAGTTCATGTCCGACATGCAGGACAGGATCACCACCTTCACCACGCCGCTGGTCTTCTTCACGCTCGAACTGAACCGCCTGCCCGACGATTTCCTTGACGGTCTCTTCGCCGCCAATGCCGATCTCGCCCGCTACAGGCCCGTCTTCGACCGCATCCGCGCGATGAAGCCCTATCAGCTCTCTGACGAGCTGGAGAAATTCCTGCACGACCTCGGCGTGGTGGGCGACGCCTGGGAAAAGCTGTTCGACGAGACCATCGCGGGCCTGACCTTCACCGTGAACGACGAAGAGCTGAACATCGAGGGCACGCTGAACCTGCTGACCGAACAGGACCGCAGCCAGCGCGAGGCGGCGGCGCATGAGCTCGCCCGCGTCTTCGAAGCCAATATCCGCACCTTTGCCCGGGTCCACAATACCCAGGCCAAGGAGAAAGAGATCGTCGACCGCTGGCGCAAGATGCCCACGGCCCAGACCGGGCGGCACCTGTCCAACGATGTCGAACCCGAGGTGGTCGAGGCGCTGCGCGACGCCGTGGTGGCCGCCTATCCCAAGCTCTCGCACCGCTATTACGAGCTGAAGCGCAAGTGGCTTGGCCTCGACCGGATGCAGGTCTGGGACCGCAACGCACCCCTGCCCGCGCAGGAAACCCGCATCATCGACTGGACCCAGGCCCGCGAGACGGTGATGAACGCCTATTCCGCCTTCGATCCCCGCATGGCCGAGATCGCACAGCCCTTCTTTGACAAGGGCTGGATCGACGCGGGCGTCAAGCCGGGCAAGGCCCCCGGCGCCTTTGCCCATCCCACGGTGACGGATGTGCATCCCTATGTGATGCTCAACTACCTGGGCAAGCCGCGCGACGTGATGACCCTGGCGCATGAGC
Source organism: Pseudooceanicola pacificus (assembly GCF_009789075.1). Taxonomy (GTDB): domain Bacteria; phylum Pseudomonadota; class Alphaproteobacteria; order Rhodobacterales; family Rhodobacteraceae; genus Pseudooceanicola; species Pseudooceanicola pacificus. The sequence continues at coordinate 270,148 of NZ_WNXQ01000003.1, read as the reverse complement.
TGGGGCATGGCGTGCACCAGGTGCTGGCCGCCGGCCAGGGCGAAATGCTTTCCTCCACCCCGCTGACCCTGGCCGAAACCGCAAGCGTCTTCGGCGAGATGCTGACCTTCCGCCGGCTGCTCGACAACGCCAGGGACCAGACCGAACGCAAGACCCTGCTGGCCGGCAAGGTCGAGGACATGATCAACACGGTTGTCCGGCAGATCGCCTTTTACGATTTCGAATGCAAGCTGCACGCGGCGCGCCGCAATGGCGAGCTGACGCCCGAGGACATCAACGCGATCTGGATGTCGATCCAGGCCGAAAGCCTCGGCCCGGCCTTCGATTTCATGGAGGGATACGAGACCTTCTGGGCCTATATCCCGCATTTCATCCACTCGCCCTTCTACGTCTATGCCTATGCCTTTGGCGACGGGCTGGTGAACGCGCTTTACGCCGTCTACACCGAACAGCCCGAAGGCTTTCAGGAGAAATACTTCGACATGCTCAGGGCGGGCGGCTCCAAGCACCACAAGGCGCTGCTCGAACCCTTCGGGCTGGATGCCTCGGACCCCGCCTTCTGGGACAAGGGCCTGTCGATGATCTCGGGCATGATCGACGAGCTTGAGGCGATGGAGGACTGACATGGCCACCGCGCACGGGCTGCGGACCCGGCTGCGCCGGTTCCAGGTCCGGGCGCGGCGGTCGCTGCCGCCCGGGGTCCGCTCGGTCCTGGGTCTGCTGCTGATCTGCGGCGGGATCCTCGGCTTCCTGCCGATCCTCGGTTTCTGGATGCTGCCCCTGGGCGTGGCGCTGCTGGCGCTGGACCTCGGGCCGGGGTGGAAACGCCTCACCACCCGCATCGCCCGCCCGCGCGAGCGGCACCGCTGAGGCCCGCCCGGGGTTATTTCACGACCCGAGGTTGTGCCCGGCCCCCATGCGCTCTATCCGGGCCATGACACAGGGCCCCGCGAGAAGGAGTGCCAGCATGACCCGACTGACCGACGCAGGCCGCGCGGCCCTGACCGACATTGCCGCCCGCCACGGCGTCTCGGCCGAGGCGGCGGAACAGATGCTGCTGGCGGTCGCCGCCGGGCATGGCACGCAGGCGCAGTTCAACATCCAGGAGCTTGGCGGCATGGGGCAATGGTCGCGGGGCGGCATGACGATGGTCGGCGACATGTTCAACACTGCGCTCAAGGCCCGGGTGGATGCGCTCTGCACCGACCTGGCCGAACTGGTGCGCGGCGACAGCACCTTTCAGGTCCCCGCCTCCTCTCAATCGCAATCGCAATCGCCGGGGCCCGGGGGCATCAGCCTCTTCGTGCCCGCGCCGGGCGACTGGCCGGCAGAACTCGGCGCGCCGGCCACGGCGGGCAGCCAGAACGACATGCGCTATGCCTGGTTCCCGCAGACCCGCCGCCTGGGTATCGTCACGGGCGGGCGGATGACGATCTACGACACCGGAGAGCACCAGATCGGCGGCGTCTCGCAGGCGCAGAGCGGCGGGCAGAGCCTGACCTTCACCAGCCAGCTGGGCACTGTCTACCTGTCCGACCTGCGCGTGGTCGATGGCGCCGGCAACGCCCCCGCCGGCGCGGAACCGGTTCCCGCCCCGAACCGGGCGGCCCCGGCGCCAGAAGTGCCGCAGGCACCGGCGGAGACAACCGCGTCCCCGGCCCCGGCCACCGCCCCGGCCCGGACCGCCGAGGCCCAGACCGCCGATGCCATGTCCGACGACCAGATCTTCAGCCGCATCGAACGGCTGGCCGGTCTTTTCGACAAGGGCATCCTGACCCAGGCGGAATACGAAACCAAAAAGGCCGAGCTCCTCGCCCGCCTCTGAGGCGCTGCGGGACGGCGGGCGGGGCGATGGCGCAGCCGAGCGCCGGACCGCCGCACCTCACTTGAGCTGCGAATCCTTCGATCCGCGCCGGTTGATCCCGCCCCGGGCCACAAACCGTGCATCGCGGTCCTGCTGGCAGTCGATGCAGAGCTTGACCCCGGGGATCGCCACGCGCCGCGCCTCGGGGATCTCTTCCTCGCATTCGGCGCAATGGGTCAGGCTTTCGCCGACCTTGGGCCGCGCCTTCAGCCGCGCCAGTTCGTCCTGGATCGAGGCTTCGATCTGTTCGTTCACGGCCCCGTCGCGGGCCCAGCCTCCGGCCATGTCTCACCTCCGATCTCCGGGGTCCACCGGCCCCGCGATCCCGTCACTCTAGCCCCGGATGCCGCAGATTGCAGCCCCCGGCGCAAGGCCGGGGGACCACCCCCGGCGCAGGGATGCCCCGGACTGCGCAGTGACCAATCGGTATCGCGGGCCCGGGGCGCGGCCCACCCGGACATGAAAACGGCGCCGCGAACCCTCGCGACGCCGTTGCGTGCCTCTTGCGCGTCCGGCCGGGTCAGGCCGTGGCCATCATGCCTTTTTCCGAGGCCAGTTCGCGCATCCGTTTCTGCAGCTTCTCGAAGGCGCGGACCTCGATCTGGCGGATGCGTTCGCGGCTGACATCGTACTGGGCCGAAAGGTCCTCCAGCGTGATCGTCTCGTCGCTGAGGCGCCGCTGGGTCAGGATGTCCCGCTCGCGCTCGTTCAGCACGCTCATCGCCTCCACCAACATCTCGCGGCGCGCGTCCATCTCGTCGCGCTCCTCGTAATCGGCGGCCTGGTTGGCGTCTTCGTCCTCCAGCCAGTCCTGCCACTGCATGGTGCTGTCGGCATCCGAACCTACCGTCGCATTCAGCGAGGCGTCGCCCCCGGACATCCGGCGGTTCATCGAAATCACCTCGGCCTCGGTCACGCCCAGATCATGGGCGATCTGCTTGACGTTGTCGGGGTGCAGGTCGCCCTCTTCCAGCGCGCCGATCCGGGCCTTGGCCTTGCGCAGGTTGAAGAACAGCTTCTTCTGCGCCGAGGTGGTGCCGAGCTTCACCAGCGACCAGGAGCGCAGGATATATTCCTGGATCGAGGCGCGGATCCACCACATGGCATAGGTCGCCAGGCGAAAGCCCTTTTCGGGATCGAAGCGCTTGACCGCCTGCATCAGGCCGACATTCGCCTCCGAGATCACCTCGGCCTGGGGCAGGCCGTATCCGCGATAGCCCATGGCGATCTTGGCCGCCAGGCGCAGGTGCGAGGTGACCATCTTGTGCGCGGCCGCCGTGTCCTGCTCTTCCACCCACCGCTTGGCGAGCATGTATTCCTCTTCAGGTTCCAGAAGCGGAAACTTCCGGATTTCCTGCATGTAGCGGTTCAAACCGCCTTCTGGCGTCGGTGCCGGGAGATTTGCGTAGTTGCTCACAGTCCTGTCCTTCCCCGTTCTTTGACCTTGTTTCAGCGCAAGATGTTTAGGGTCTTAACATTCAGATAGGCGGCCCGGTTCAGGCGTTCAAGCCTGATGGACTTGAATTCCTAACGCAGGATGAACGGGGATCCGTCGAAAATCGCCGGTTGTTTCGGCTGCCTCACGCGGTTGTGTCGGCGCGTTAGCGCGAAAAGCTGTCCAGTAACAAGGACATATCCTGCGGCATCGGCGCCTCGAAGCGGAGGAATTCCCCGCTGACAGGGTGTTCAAAGCCCAGGATCGCGGCATGCAGCGCCTGCCGGGGAAAGCGTTTCGCGGCCTCCACGGCCCCTGCCCCAACGGCCTTTTCCGACAGTTTCCGCTGCCCGCCATAGGTCTGATCCCCGATCAGCCCGTGCCCGGCATGAGCCATGTGCACGCGAATCTGATGCGTGCGCCCGGTTTCCAGACGGCATTCGACCAGCGCGGCGGCCCCGGCAAAGCCCTCCAGCAGCCGCACCCGGGTCACCGCGTGGCGGCCGCCGGTGAAACAGACCGCCTGTTTCTGCCGGTCGGTGCGGTGGCGGGCCAGCTGTGTGGTGATCTTCATCACATTGCCCGGCTCGAACGAGACGCCGGGCACGCCGCGCAGGCGCGGATCGCCCGCATCCGGCACCCCGTGGCAGAGCGCGAGATAGGCGCGTTCGGCGGTATGCGCCTCGAACTGCGCCGCAAGGCCGTGATGGGCGCGGTCGCTCTTGGCCACGACCAGCAGACCCGTGGTGTCCTTGTCGATCCGGTGCACGATGCCGGGCCGCCGCTCGCCGCCGACGCCCGACAGATCGTCGCCGCAATGGGCCAGCAGGGCGTTCACCAGCGTGCCATAGGGCGTGCCGGGGGCCGGGTGCACCACCATGCCGGCGGGCTTGTTCACGACGATCAGGTCGTCGTCCTCATAGGTGATGTCCAGCGGGATGGTTTCCGGCGCGATATGCGTGGGCGCCGGGTCGTCGAGGCGAATCTCGATCTCGTCGCCCTCCTTTACCTTGAGCTTCGGATCGGTCAGCGCCTCTCCACCGCGCAGCACGGCGCCTCCGGCGATCAGCCGGGCCAGGCGCGAGCGCGACAGCGACGCCGCGTCTGGCACATCGCGCGCAAGCGCCTTATCAAGGCGCCCAGGGGGATCGGCTGAGATCCTCACCATCAGGGTGGTGGTCATGACGGACTCCGAAGACGGGCCGGAAGAACCGGCCAACCTGCGCTTTCTGCGACGACTGGTGACGGGGCTCACGGCTGTGATGATGGCAGGCGTCTTACTCATCATCGTGCTGATTGTCATCCGCTTCCGGGACGCCGGGCCGGTGCTGCCCGACAGCATCGACCTGCCGGATGGCGCGCAGGCCGTGGCGGTCACGGCGGCCGAGGGCTGGTACGCCGTGGTGACCGATGACAACCGCATCCTGATCTTCGACCGGGTGACAGGGCAATTGCGCCAGACGGTGGTGGTGGACTAGCCGCCGTCCGGCAGGGCACAGGGCGGCGGAATGGCCCGGACCCGGGGTATCGGATGTGCGGCGGGGGAAGATGGTACCGCCTCCCTGGCTTGAACAGGGGACCTCTGGATCCACAATCCAGCGCTCTAACCAACTGAGCTAAGGCGGCACTGACGGGCGATTTATCCGGCTCGCCTGACGATTGCAAGTACCGAGACGGCCCCGGCGGGCGGGAATTTCCGCTCAGGCCGCCGCGCGCAGCGGTGCGCGGGCGCGTTGGCGCAGGGTGGCATAGATCTCCTCGGCCCGGGCCAGCTGCGCGGCGGGCAGCGGATCGCCCGGCGGGCGGGCAGCGGCGCGCACGAAGGGCGCGTCGGACCCGGCCCCGGCGTCGATCCCCAGCCGCGCGGCCAGGGCGGGCCAGAGGGCCGCATCGTCGCACAGATCCTCGTAACAGACGAATTGCGCGGCCTCGGGGGCCGAACGCAGCAGATGTGTGTGCACGCCGATCCACTGGTCCAGCCAATAGGCCAGCGTGTCGGGCGCGTGTTCGGACAGGTCATGGGTGGCAAAGGGGCGGTGATCGCCGCCGAATTCGTGATGCACCAGCCAGCGCATGTAATCGGCGGAAAAGGCATCGCTTGCGTGGCGTTCGCCAAAGCGGCGGTGCTGCGACAGCAGCGATCCGGCGTGATCCAGCGGCGCGCGGAACGGCACCAGGATCACCGCATTGGGAAAGGTCCGGGCCAGCGCGGGCAGGCGCAGCACGTTGTTGTTGTTCTTGCTCAGGTAACGCCTGTCGCCCGACGAGGCGAGGATCGCGCCGACATAGGCCGTGAACCGATCGGTCAGGGCCGTATCGGGATCATGCGGCAGCAGGCGGTCGGGGCGGATGTAGCTTTCACCGTCGAAGATGCGCCAGAAGACCTCGTCCAGGCTTTCGGGGCTTTCGGCATCGACGATGACCCCGTCGCCATGAGCGCGTTCGCCCGCCTCGATCCGCTTGACCCTGCCGCCCCGGATCATCGACCACAGGTTCGGGGCCAGCACGAAGGGCATGTCGGCATAGGTCAGCGAGCGGAAGGCGCCGCCCGCGTGGATGCGCCGCATCAGCGCGGTGGTTCCCGCACGGGCCAGGCCCGAGACGAAGACGTGGCGCCCCTGCCCCACATCCGCCGGCTGGCGCGCCTTGCTCAGCGCCTGGTCGATGGAAAAGCCGGTTTCGGCAACGGCGGTCGAGCCCAGCATCATGCGATGCAGGGCCCGGCCAAGGATGCCGTAGTCAGACATGGGCCAGCTGACGGCGCAGGGCCAGATGCATCAGGGCGATCAGCGTGATCGCCACCAGACCAAAGCCGCTGAGGAGAGCCGTCTGGAAACCCGGCATCAGCACGCCCAGGATCATGATGCCGAAGGCAGCAAGCCCGCCCAGCACGACCACGCAGGCCAGCAGGGCAATCGACACCCGCACCATGCGCAGCGAGCACAGCAGCAGTGCCCGTTGTTTCCAGTGGTCCGAGGCATGGCGGCGCGGGATCGTGACCGAGCGGCGCGACAGCTGCGCCATCATCCGCAGCATGGTCGGGAAGGGCATCGACAGCGCCACCTCGACCAGCAGGATGCTCAGCACGGCGGCGCCCAGAAGCACCGACATGAGCGAGCCGATCATTGTCCCTGCTCCGCCCTGGCCACCGGGGCCGAGCGCTTGCGCAGCAGTTTCTTGACCGGGTACCAGACCAGCGCCACCACGGCCATGGCGATGGCGGCAAAGACGCCCAGCACGGCGGCCAGCACTCCGGCGCCCAGGCCGGGGCCGACATAGGCCGCGGCCAGATTGGGTTGCAGGATCAGGAACGCCGCCATCAGCGGCAGGATGTAGAGCCGGGTCATATCGCCTCCGTCGGGTTGCAAGCGTCCGGTCGTGCCAGGCGGGGCATGGCCGGGGATGTTTCGGGACCGGGACGCCCGGATGTCACCAAGGCGGCGATCCGTGCAGGGCTTGCGGGGCGGGACGGCGGGGTGAATTTGCCCTGCGGTGCAGACAGGGGTGCCCCCGATTGCAGCACGCATTGGCCAATTCCGCCCGACATTTGGTTCTACCCTGAAAGCTTTTATCCCTTTTCGTGAACAATGCTGGCCAAAGAAGGTGTCCAAAATTGGGCGGGGAAACAATAATACCGGGGCATTTGCCCCGATTTCCCCGTTCAATTGGACTCTACCGGCGGCGAGCGGGCACTGCCCGCCGCCGGTTTGACGGTTCAGCCGTGCGTCACTGCAGCTGCACCGTTTCCGAAGTGAGCATCATGTCGGCGCCCAGGCAGACCTTGGCCAGCCCCAGCACATCCGTGGTGGTCGAGATCGTCTCGGTCAGGGTCGACAGCACCGGGCCCAGCGTGTTCAGCACGGTGGCCAGGGTCTCTCCGCCCAGGTCGACGACATCCTGAAGGAAGCCGCCCAGGGGCGAGGCCGGATCGACAATCGCGGGAATGCCGAGCGAGGCGTTCAGGTCCAGGAAGACGAAGATCTTGACCCCGTCGCCCGGCTGGCAGTTGCCGCCGCGGGTGATCGACAGGTTCGGCTCGATCGCCAGTTCCGGGTCGCCCAGCAGGCTGATCAGGTTGGACACGATGACCGAGAGTTCCAGGCTCACGTCGCCGTCGATCCGCACCGGGCAGTCCGAGAAGATCGCGATACCCGTCAGGGTCACCGGGCCTTCGATGTTCAGCACCTCGTTCTCGTCGCATTCGACATGGTAGCTCTGCCCCACTTCCAGCGTCGCGGTGTCAAAGACGGCCGCGTTGAGGATATTGGGGACCGAGGCGACGACATTGCGCAGGTCTGAGCCCAGGTCGCGCACCTCCCAGGTGTGATCCGCGGGATCGCTGCCGCCCAGTACGCCGCCCAGCGTGTCGAGGGTGCCCCCGACAACGCCGCCCAGCGTATCGCCCAGGATGCCCCCGGTCAGCGAGGTCAGGCCAAGCGCCTGCGCCAGCAGCCCGTCGATCAGCGTCTTGAGCTGCGCGGTCAGCCAGACCGGCTCGGCCCCGTAGGCGACCGAGGCCTGGGCCTTGAGGCAGACGCCGGCAAAAAGGTCGGTTGCCCCGATGTCGACGCGGGTCTTCAGCGACAGCAGCGGATTGATGCAGGGCAGGCTGTCCTGCGGGATGATCCGCGCCACGGATTCGGCCTCGATGTCCCAATGGTCGATGCCGATGATGCGCAGCAGCATGGTCGGTTCGGGATTGCCGTTGCCGGTGGTGCGCCGCAGCGTGACGCGCACCGCGTCGGGTTGGTCGCCCGAGGTCTTGAAGGCACCGTTCTCGTCGATGGTGCCCAGGTCGAAGCTCTGCGAGGTCCAGGCGCCGTCCAGATGTGTCGAGTCGAGGCTGGAATGCGCGGTCCACCGCGCCACGCTGCGCGGGCTCGATCCCCAACGCGGCTCGGACAGGCGGGTCGCGCCGCTGGCGGCGGCCATATCGGCGGTCGTCTGCAGGATGGTGTGGACGCGGTTGCGATTGGAGATGTCGGCCAGCACGCCGCCCATGATGAGCATGCAGGCGATGAAATACAGCATCATGATGCTGACGGAGCCTTCGTCACGCAGGCCGAAACGTTTCAGGAAACGCAGGGCGGTCGAGGGCAGGAATGCGGGTGGTGTGATACGGAGGGTCATCGTATCACACCGGTTCGCGCAGCATTGTGACACGCGATTCCCAGTCACCGCTCATCATGCGAAGCGCGGTGTTGGTGATGCCAGCCTTTTCATACGGTGTCTTGATGCTGACCGACACGGTCCGCTTGGTCTCGCTGATATTGACGTCGAAGTTCTTGCCAGACCAGCTCAACCCGTCCCGGATGAACTGCTCGGCTTCGACCTTCGACAACTCATGCATCGACATGGCCCGGGCGGCGACGCGGGTCTGTTGCCACATGCTTGCGTTCAGGGTGAACGCATAGGCAAAGTCCAGGATCGCCAGGAACAGGAAGACGACAAGAGGAAACCAGAGAAGGAATTCAAGCGTTACCGAACCCTCTTCGTTGCGAATGAACGCACGGGTTCTGTCGCCGGTCTTTTGACGCAGGAAAGACATGGCATTTCTCACTCATTACAAACAGGCCTTTTTCGTTGGACGCTTGGCCTGCACTCTTTACACACATCTAGGATTACGCTTTGAAATGTGGCGGAAACAAGGCAGGCAAACGGCGATATTGGTGATGGTGTTTCCGGTCCGGGATCAAAGACTCCGGATCCAGGTCAATTCCACCAGATCCTGCCCGTAATTCCTGACCGATCTGCTGTCTTCCGGTATCCAGCCACACCGCCGATAGAGCCTGCAGGCGGCTTCGTGGCTCTCGTGAGTCCACAGTTTCATGCGGCTGCAGCCGGTCTGGCGGGCAAAATCGGTGACTGATTCCAGCATCCGCCCGGCCAGCCCGGTGCCGCGCAGATGCGGCGCCAGCAGGAACAGACGCACCTGGCCGGTCTGGGCGTCCAGCCGGGTGCAGAAGATGCTGCCCCTGCCCTGGCCGGCCTCCTCGACCACCAGTGCCATCTCGCGGGGCGAGGCGCGGCCGGCATAGCCCTCCTGCACCGCGTCGACGGCGGTGGCGAAACTGTCGTCAAATCCCGCCTCCTCGCGGTAGAGGCGGGCGTGCAATCCGGTCAGCCATTGCCGGTCGGCCGGGGTCCAGGGGCGCAGGATCGGGTCACTCATGGGGGCGAGCCTGTGACGCCCGGACTTGCAAATCAAGCGGCTTCGGAGTAGCCCCCTGCCACCCCGGCACGCGGCCGCGGGTATCAGGCGGGAACGAGCATGGGCATCGACACCGAACGCGACATCGAGGCGAACCTGCAGATCGGGCCGACCGACCTGGGCATGGTGCGCCTGTTCATCGAGGCCGGATCCATCGAGATCCCGATGGATTTCGAACCCGACGAGGCGATCGAGATCGCCGAGGAAATCCGCGCCGCCGCCGAAGCCGCCCGAAAGGCCGGGTCGCGCAAGAAACGCCGCTGATCCCGCCTAGACCCTCGGGTCACGCCATCCCTGCAGCCGCCGCGCCGCGTCGCGCGCGAATTTGCGCGTGATCGCCTTGCGCCGGGCGGCGGGCAAAGCGTCCTCGGGCGCGTCGCGCAGCAGTTCGCCGCCATAGGCATCGGCGACGATCAGCCCGGTTTCCAGCGGCAGCAGTTCGGTCGGGAAATCCAGGTCGACGGCCCAGAAGAACCGGTCGCACCATTGCAGGTAACCGTCCCATTTGGCATCGGACAGGTAATCGGCCCGGCTGGACTTGCATTCGATCACCCAGATCTCGCCCTTCGGCCCCAGGGCCATCACGTCGACCCGCTTGCCCCGTTCGGGCACGAATTCCTCCAGACAGGCGAAATCCAGGCTGTCGGTCAGAAAGCGGCAGACGCCCCGGGCCAGAAGCTGGCCGGGCTGGGGCGCGGGCGGGGGCGGTGTCAGAAGATCGGGCATGGGCAAAGTCATGAACATTTCGTGAACAAATGCAAGAGCGAGGTCGCGGGCATGACTCCGGTGACGAAGGCACCTATCTTGATGACGACAACCGGAGGAACGGGACGGCCATGACGCAGACGCGACGCGACAGCCGCGGGGCCGAGGAAGCCCGCGAACTCGAAGGGCATCTGAGTGTTCTCGACAGCTTCACCGGTGCCGCGCTTGGCGTGCTGGCGGTGGCCTCGGGGATTTACACCTATCTCGGCGTCTCGTCCCTGCTGGACGGCGACGGGGCGATGACCGCCTTTGCCGCCATCGCCTATTCGGTGGCCGTCTCGGTCGGCATCTTCGTGTTCTGGAGCTACATGCTCCGCCTCCTGCCCGCGATGCGCACCGCGCGCTCGCGCACCGGGCTGCTGGGGGCCATGGGGCTGGGCTCGCTCGCCATCGTCGCCATGTCCTCGTGGCTGAACGCGGCGGCCCTGGCCGGCGCGGCAGCGGTCGAGCAGCACCTGGCCGAGACGGTGCAGGACTACCAGGCCTCGCTGGAGCGCGCGCATGAGATCGCCCTGTCGGCCCAGGGGCTGGAGCGCGACATCGCCCGCACCCGGCAGGGGTTCGAGGATCTTTCGGAACAGGAGGCCGCCGGCACCCTCTCGGGCCTTGCGGGCCGTGGCGCCGTATTCCGCGTGCTGCGTCAGAAATCGGCCGAACTGTCGGCGCTGGAGGCCCAAATCGGCGCGCAGGAACCGCTGATCGCCGAGGCCTTTGCCCAGGGCAACGCGCTGCTGTCGCGCATGCGCGCCCTGACGGTCGAGCCGGGGCCGGTCGAGGCGCGTTCGGTCGAATTCTCGGAACAGGCGGTCGAGCTTGCGGGGCTGATCACCCGGCTGCGGCAGCTTTCGGTCGCCACGCTGGTGCAACGCGCGGCGCAGGATCTGTCGGCCTCGGTCGTGCTGCCGGAACTGGACGGATCGACCAGCGAGGGGCGCCTGGCGCAGGGGGCGACCATCGACTCCGTCCTCAAGGTGCTGGCCCAGCGGGCCGAGACGCTGCGCCAGGCGGCCGAAGAGGTCATCGCCATGCCGCCCCCCGCCGACACCACCTACACGCCGATTTCCGCTGCCGATGCCGTGATCCTCTATGCGCGGAACTTCGTGCCCTCCTGGGCCGGGGCCATCGCCATCGACCTGCTGCCCGCCGTGCTGGTCCTGATCCTCGCCGTCACCCAGAGCGCGATCCGCGCCGGGCGCGACGGCGTGCCGATCGAGGACCGGATGACCGTGGCCGAACTGCGCGCCGCCCTGGCCGCCGCGCGCGAGGTCGACCTCAGGCCCGATCCCCCCGCCCCGCAGCCGCCCGAGCCCGAGGAGAGGCCGCAGGAAGAGGGCGAAAGCCGCCCGACCCTGCACGAAATGCCCATCCGCAAGCCGTGAGGCCCGCCGTGTTCCGCCGCACCGCCACCGCCCGGGCCAGCGCGCCCGCCCCGGCCCCTTCCGCCAGGCCGCGCCGTGGCCATCCGGTGAAACGGGCGCTGACCGGCATCCTGATCTTCCAGCTGGGGCTGGCTCTGCTGCTGTTCCTGGGCGACATCGGGCGGGATTTCTCGCTGCCCCGTCCCGGCACCTCTGTCCCGCGGTTCGACACGCCGGCCCGGCCCGGCGACCAGACCCGCCGCTACGATCCCGGCGCGCTGCCCGCCACGCGCCCCGGCGGGCCGGATGTCGCGCCCTCGGGCCCGATGCCCGACCGGCTGACGCTGGAGGTGACGGGCGATGCCATCGTGCTGACCGGCACGATCGCCCCGGGCGACGCGGAACGCATCGCCGGGCGCATCGCGGGGCTGGAGGACCGGCCCGACCGCGTTGTGCTGAACTCCTCGGGCGGGTCGGTCGCCGATGCGCTGGCCCTGGGCCGTGGCATCCGCGCGGCGGGCATGGACACCGCGATGCGCGCCAGCGACATCTGCCTTTCGGCCTGCCCCTACATCCTGGCCGGCGGCGTGACGCGCGATGTGGCCGAGGGCGCCCGCGTCGGCGTGCACCAGCATTACTTTGGCGAAAACACCCTGCTGCCCGCCTTCACCGCCGTCTCCAGCATCCAGCGCGGCCAGGGCGAGGTGATGCGCTACCTGGACGAGATGGGCGTCGACCCGATGGTCATGTCCCATGCCCTCGTCACCCCGCCCGACGAGATCTACCTGCTGCTGCCCGAGGAACTGGAACGCTACCGGCTGACATTCGCGCCCTGAGCGGCTGCCGGGCCACCCGGTCGCGGAAATTTGCAGCCCGCGGGCGCATCCCCCTTGCCCGATGCCCGGCGCGGGCCTAAGTCGGAGAGTGGCGGGTGCTGCCCTTCCCGTGAACGGTTACATTCCGGTGGCCTTAAGCAAATCCGAGGGAGCTGGCTCTGTCCGGGCCCTGGTCCGGTTACCTGGCGCCCACCTGTATGAACAGGTCCTCGGGAATGCGTCAACCAAACGGTCGCGTGCGGGCCCGCCACATTTCCCGCTCCGGTTTACCGGGGGGCAAGGATTTCCTGCCAGACAGGGGCTGATCACAGCCTGCTGGAAAGGACCCTCTGTCATGCATCTGCCCCTTGCCGCCGCCGCTCTGGCGGTGCTCTCGCTGGCCGTTCCGGCCGGTGCGACCACCTCGGCCGCAACCCACGCACCTTCGGGCGAGCTCTGCACCGGGTTCGGGCCGCAGGCCCCGCGCGACATCCGGAATGTGTCGGGGTCCAACCCCGTGACCTTCGCCAAGGCCCCGCCGGCGACGCAGATGAACCTGTGCAACATCCACACCCACACCAATGCCGAACATGCGGGACCGGGTTTTGCCATCAGCCACTGGCCCGGCGACACCAGCGGCTATCGCTGCAACGAGACGCTGGACCTGACGGAGGCCGAGGCCGAGATGCCCCACGGCGGGCACGATGCCTATCACGGGGTGGTCCCCGGCGACACGATCGAGGTGCATTGGGTCTATTCCTCCTGCCCCGTCGCCCCGGGCGAAGGGCTGGGCGCCTGCCTGTCGGAAACCTGCGCCAATCCCGAATTGCGGGTCGAATCGCAGGTCTTCCTGGTCGTGAACAATCCGCAGGCGCTGGATTTCCGGGATTTCGACTATGCGGGGGCGGCAGCCTCGGGGCGGCATCAGCCCAGGACCCTGCCCTCGGGCACCGGCACGCCGGTGGAATTCCTCGGCTCGACCACGGGCACCAGCTACAACGCCAGCAGCTGCTCTCCCATGCAGGTGACGTGGAGCGTGCGGCCCAACTGCGCCAAGCTCGACATCGCGTCGCTGCACGCCTGGGCGGCTGAGGGCAACGTGTTCAACGAAACCCATTCCCACGGCGTGCGGGATCTGGTCACGGCAGAGGCGCTGCTGTCCCCGATCCGCTAGGCGCGGGACCTCCGGGCGTGGGCGGCAGTAGCTGTCGCCGAGCCGCCGGGTGCAGGGCGTCCAGGCGCGGGAGGGAGTGGCTGTCCCCGATCCGCCAGGTGCAGGGCGTCCAGGCGCGGGCGGCAGTGGCTTTCGCCGACCCGCCAGGTGCAGGGCGTCCAGGCGTGGGCAGCAGTGGCTGTCACCGACCCGCCAGGTGCAGGGCCTCCGGGCGTGGGCGGGAGCGGCTGTCGCCGCTCCGCCAGGTGCGGGACCTCCGGGCGTGGGCGGCAGCGGTGGCGGGTCTTGTCCTCACAGCCACTGGCCCGGGGCTGGCAACTTCGGCGCGACGGCCCGGCGTCGCGACCGCTCAGAACGCCTCGGGGCGTGCCTCGCGGGCCATGTGGTCAAGCACGGCGTTGACGAATTTCGATTCCTTGCCCTCAGGGTAGAAGGCCTTGGCCACATCGACATATTCGACGATCACCACCTTGGGCGGGGCGTCACCCTCGACCATCTCGGCCCCGGCGGCGCGGAACAGCGCGCGCAGGGTCGGGTCGATCCGGGCGATCGGCCATTTCGCCACCAGCGCCCGGTCGGTCATCTGGTCGATCTTGGCCTGCCAGTTCACCGCGTCCCGCATGATCTTGCGGAACAGGGTCACGTCGCCCTCGGCCATCTCGTCGCCATCGTATACGGCACCGAAACGGTGATCCTCGAACTCGTTGCACACGCGCTCGACAGTCTGGCCGGCGGCCTCCATCTGGAACAGCGCCTGCACGGCATAAAGACGCGCGGCGCTGCGCATCTTGCGTTTCTGGTTGCCGGAAAGGGGCGCGGGGGCAGAGGTCATCAGGTCCAGGGATCCATATCAGCCGCCGCGATCACGGTATCCTCTCCCAGAGAGGCGGGCGAGCGGAATCCCACCCCCTTGCGCGGCGCGCCCCATTTGCGCGAGAGCGCGAGAAGATGCAAGGCCGCAGCGGCGGCACCGCCGCCCTTGTTCTGCTCGGCCACCCGGGCCCGGGCCAGGGCCTGGTCGCGGTTCTCGACGGTGAGGATGCCGTTGCCGATACAGAAGCCCTGCAGCCCCAGCAGGGTGATGCCCCGGCTCGAATCGTTGCAGACGGTCTCGTAATGCGTGGTCTCGCCCCGGATGACGCAGCCAAGCGCGACATAGGCGTCGAAATTCGACATGCGCCCGGCCATGGCGATGGCGGTCGGCACCTCCAGCGCGCCGGGCACCTCGACCAGGTCGTGGCTTGCGCCCCAGGCCTCGATCTCGGCCCGGGCACCGGCGATCAGCTCATCCGCGATATCGCGGTAATAGGGCGCGACGACGATCAGCGCCTTGGCGGGCGTGTCGAACCCCCCGCGCGGCATGGTGTAATGCAGCTCGTTCCCGGCCATCAGTCTGCCCTTTCGATCCGGCGGGTGCCGACAATTTCCAGCCCGTAGGCATCGAGCCCCACAACCGAGGGGCGGGGCGAATTGGTCAGCAGTTCCAGCTTGTGCAGGCCCAGCGACGACAGGATCTGCGCCCCCAGCCCATATTGCTTGAGCACCTGGGGCGAGACCTCGGCCCCGGTCGCCAGCCGCATCTGCGTGTCGCGCAGCAGGACCAGCACGCCGCGCCCTTCGGCCGCGATGGCATGCATCGCATCGGCGAACTCATGGGCGCGCCCCTCGGGCCCGAGGCCCGCGATATCCTTGAGCGGGTCGAGCGCGTGCATCCGCACCAGCACCGGATCGTCCCCGGCCACGTCGCCCTTGATCAGCACGATATGCTCGGCGCCCTGGGTCTCGTCGGCATAGACCCGCATGGTCCACTCGCCGCCGAACTCGGACTGCACGACCTCTTCGGCGCGCACGCGCACCAGGTTGTCGTGCCGCCGGCGATAGGAGATCAGGTCGGAGATCGTGCCGATCTTCAACCCGTGTTTCTGGGCAAAGGCCACCAGTTCCGGCAGCCGCGACATGGTGCCGTCCTCGTTCATGATCTCGCAGATCACGCCCGAGGGGTTCAGCCCCGCGAGGCGCGCGATATCCACCGCCGCCTCGGTATGGCCGGCGCGCACCAGCACGCCGCCGTCGCGGGCGCGCAGCGGAAAGACATGGCCCGGGGTCGCGATATCCGCCGCGCCCTTGGACGCGTCGATGGCAACCGAGACGGTGCGCGCGCGGTCATGGGCGGAAATGCCGGTCGACACGCCGTCGCGCGCCTCGATCGAGACGGTGAATGCGGTCTCGTGGCGGCTGGAATTCTGCGAGGCCATCAGCGGCAGGCCCAGCTGGTCGACCCGCGTGCCGGTCATCGACAGGCAGATCAGGCCGCGGCCGTGCATGGCCATGAAGTTGATCGCATCGGGGGTCGCCATCTGGGCGGGGATGACAAGATCGCCCTCGTTCTCGCGGTCCTCGTGGTCGACGAGGATGAACATCCGGCCGTTGCGCGCGTCGTTGATGATCTCCTCGACCGAGGAGATCGCGTCGCTCCAGTCCTGTTCGACGGGTCCGGGGGTTTCGTAGGTTGCGGTGTCCGGCATGGCGGGGTCCCTTGTCCTTTGTCTGGCAGATAGACCATGGCCGGACGTTTTGCCAGAGCCGGCGGGCAGGTCGTGACGTATGTGGGGGCGAAACGGGGCACAGCCGCTGTGCGCGGCTGCGGGCATCGGGGCGCGCGCCGGGGCGGGGCTGCGACTGGCCGGTGCGCTGACAGCGGGCTGGTCCCGCCGCGCCCTGTCAGTCGAACTGCCAGAGCGCGGGGACGAAGCGGTAGGCCGCGCCCTCGGCCATCACATGACCGACGCCGGGGAACGGGAAGTGGTAGCCCACCACCGCCGCGCGTTCGGCCGCGGCGGTTTCCAGCAGGCGGCGGCGGGTGGCGACCGTCTGCGGCCCGTCGGTATCGACGCCGTTGTACCAGTCGGGCCGGGCGAAGTTCAGCCAGGCATGGGTCATCGCATCGCCCAGGGCATAGAGCACCTGCCCGCCGCTTTCGATCCGCAGGCTCATATGGCCCGGCGTATGGCCCGGCGTGTCGATCAGCGTCACGCCCGGGGCAAGCTGGTGCCCCTCGGCCGCAAGCTGCCAGTCCACCCCCTCGATCGCCATCGAGTTGACGGCCCCGGCCACGAACTGCTGCGCCTCGGGCGGGACCCTGTCGACCAGGCCGGGCTGCTCCCAATAGTCCTTTTCCCGGCCGCCGATGGTATAGCGCGCCTCGGGGAACAGGGGTTCGTCGAAATCGTCGCGAATGCCCCAGAGGTGATCTGGATGGGCATGGGTGATCACCACATGGGTGATGTCACCGGCCGCATATCCGGCGGTTTCAAGGTTGGCGAGCAGCCGCCCGGCGGTGTCGAAGAAGCGCGCGCCAGAGCCGACGTCGACCAGGATCACCGCCTCGCCGGTGTCTATCAGCACGTGGTTGGTGTGGTTGTAGCTCTGATCCGCCGGCAGGAAATGCCGGGTGAGAAAGGCCTGCACCTCGGCCGGGTCGGCATTCACGCCCAGGCCCGCGGCGGGCACGGTGAAATAGCCGTCTGAGACGATTGTCACCCGCGCCTCCCCCAGCGTGAAGCGGAAATGCGCGGGATTGGCCGCGGCGGGCGGGCCCAGTTCGGCCCGCGCCGGGCGGGTCAGCGCCGGCAGGGCAAAGGCGGGCGCGGCGGCAGCAAGGCGCAGGATGTCGCGGCGCGTCGGGGCGAGGGTCGGTCTGGGCATTGGCTCCTCCGTGGTCGGACCAAGACTAGGGGCCGCGACAGGCGAACGCAAAACGAAAATTGAATGTGTTACGCGCCGGAGAGCAGGCCGGGATGCGCGCCGAAATAGCGCGCCGCGTCCAGGTAGCCGCCCAACCGCCCCGCCCCGGCCCAGTCCCGTTCCAGCGGCGCGGCGCCGATCAGCACCAGCGCGGCGGCGGGCAGCCCGTCCTGCACCCGGGCCATGGCGTCGCGCATGGCGGGCCAGCTGCCCAGCAGGCGCGGCGCGCGGTAGAGACGGTCCAGCGACTCCAGCCGGTCCGCCAGGGCGACGGGGTCGAGCGGCGGATGCAGCAGGGCGATGCGGCGGCACTGGTGCAGGGCGCGCAGCCGGTCGGCCACCGCATCGGGCAGGCGCTGGTGCGTGGCAAAGAGGCCAAGCGCGTTGGACGAGAACAGCAGGCCCGAGATATCGCGCCCCGAATAGCTGCGGACCGAGGCATAGGTGCGGTAATCCAGCCCCAGCTCGGCCGCCCGGCGTTTGCGCATGCGCACGATCTCCACCGGCAGGCGGGCCTCGGGGCGGGCGGCTCTGGCCTTGCTCCAGGCGTGCACGCGCCAGGCGCGGCCATCGTCCATCGAGGGCCCGAGGTTGTGGCCCGGCCCCGGCAGAGGCGGCGCGTCACCCCGGTCGGCGCTCATGGCTCAGCCCTGGTAATCCTGCAGGCGGGCGACGTAGCGCGCCATGGTGTCGACCTCGAGGTTGATCATGTCGCCGACCTTGACCCCGCCCCAGGTCGTCACCGACTTGGTATGCGGGATCATGTTCACGCCAAAGACCGCGCCCTGCACCTCGTTCACCGTCAGCGAGGTGCCGTTCAGCGCGATGGAGCCCTTGGGCGCGATGAACCGCGCCAGATCCTCGGGCGCGCGGAACAGGGCGCGGGTGCTGTCGCCCTCGTCGCTGAGCGAGATCAGCTCGGCCATGCCGTCGACATGGCCCGACACGATATGCCCGCCCAGTTCGTCCCCGACCCTGAGCGCGCGTTCCAGGTTCACCCGCCGGCCCTGCGCCCAGCTGTCGAGGTTGGTCTTGCTCAGCGTCTCGGCCGAGATCTCGACATCGAACCAGTCGGGGCCGGTCTCGATCACCGTCAGGCAGACACCGTCGCAGCAGATCGAGGCGCCAAGGTCGATACCGTCGGTGTCATAGGCCGTGCCGATCCGGGCGCGCAGGTCGCCGCGCTGCTCGGTCTCGCGGATGGTGCCGACATCGGTGATGATTCCGGTGAACATGGGCAGGTCTCCTTCAGCTTTCGACCTAGCCGCTGCCCCAGGGCATGACAAGGCCCGGACGCAGGGGGCAGACGTCGACAATGACCCGGAAATGGACACATTTTTGCCCCCGCGCGAGGCTATTCCAGAGCCAAGCCCAATGGAATAAAGTATTGTCATGTCAGCAGTTGCAGGAAAAAAACGGGTCTTTCTGTTCCTCCAGGGACCGCATGGCCCGTTCTTCCACCGCCTGGGCCGCATGCTGCGGCTGGCTGGGGCGGATATCTGGCGCGTCGGCTTCAATGCGGGCGACCAGGCCTTCTGGTTCGACCGCGACAGCTACATTCCCTATCGTGGCCGGTCCGAGGACTGGCCCGAGGCGTTTTCCGCCATCCTGCGCGACAAGAAGGTCACCGACCTTGTCCTCTATGGCGACACCCGGTTCATCCATGCCATCGCCGTGGCCATCGCCAAGGGGCGCGGCATCACCGTGCATGTCTTCGAGGAAGGCTATATGCGCCCCTACTGGGTGACATACGAACGCGGCGGATCGAACGGCAATTCGCGCCTGATGACCATGTCGGTGGACGAGATGCGCGCGGCGCTGGAACATTCGGACATGGACACGCCCCTGCCCCCGGCCCGCTGGGGCGACATGCGGCACCATATCTTCTACGGCGCGCTCTATCACTGGTTCGTGCTGCTCAGGAACGGCAAGTACCGCAACTTCCGCCCGCACCGGGCGCTGACGGTGACCAAGGAATTCCAGCTCTACATCAAGCGCCTGCTGCTGATGCCCCTGACCGCCATCGACCGCTACCTGTCGACCTGGCGCATTCGTTATGGCGGCTTTCCCTATCATCTGGCGCTGCTGCAGCTGGAACACGACAGCTCGTTCCAGATGCATTCGCCCTTCGACACCATGCCGGAATTCCTGGAACTGGTGATCCGCGGCTTTGTCGAGGGCGCGCCGCAGCATCACCACCTGGTGTTCAAGGCCCATCCGCTGGAGGACGGCCGCGTCCCGCTGCGCCGCGAAATTCGGCGCCTCGCACGCGAATACAATGTGACGGGCCGGGTGCATTACGTGCGCGGCGGCAAGCTGGCACAGCTGCTTTCCGATGCCCGCAGCGCGGTGACGGTCAATTCCACCGCCGCCCAGCAGGTGCTGTTCCGGGGCATTCCGCTCAAGGTGTTCGGCAATGCGGTCTATGCCAAACCGGAATTCGTCTCCTCTCAGCCGCTGCCCGAATTCTTCTCGGGCGCGGCGCGGCCCGACCGCAAGGCCTATCAGGATTACCGGCGCTTCCTGCTGGAAACCAGCCAGATCGCGGGGGGGTTCTATTCGGCCCGCGCGCGGCGTCAGCTGCTGCGGCTGGTGGTGGACATGATGCTCGCCCCCGAGGATCCCTATGACGCCTTGAAATCGGGAACCGCGGCACCAAGGCAACAGTTGCGGCTTGTGAACTGACCCGGACAGACGGCGGGACTGGCCAATAAAGCATGTTTCCGCTACGTTTTCAGAAAAGTTCCGAGGCAGAACAATAACAGGTCGAGGAGACCGAGCAGTGAAAATCAAGGCAACCGGGTGGGCGAGATCCGTCGCCCTATTGGCAATCGTGGCCGTGGTTTCCTCTTGCGGATTGCCGCGCGTGGGCCCCAACAAGCGTGAAATCTTTGCCGGATCGGTGCAGCGCGAAGGCGATGCATTCATCGTGTCCGTGAACGACCGTGTGACGCGGGCCACCGCCGTGGTGCCCGCTCTCGGCTTTTCCAGCAGCTTCATCAATGCCGGGCAGCTTGGCTCCGACACGATCTCGCCGGGCGACACGCTGGGCCTGACGATCTGGGAAAACGTCGATGACGGCCTGCTGGTCGCCGAGGGCACCAATGCCACCGTGCTGGACGAGGTTCAGGTCGACGGGTCGGGCTACATCTTCGTGCCCTATGCCGGCCGCATCAAGGCGGCGGGCAATTCGCCCGAGGCCATCCGCCGGATCATCTCGAACAAGCTGGAAGAGCAGACCCCGGACCCGCAGGTCCAGGTGCGCCGTCTGGCGGGTGACGGGTCGACCGTTTCGCTGATCGGGTCGGTCAGCGGCCAGGGTGTCTATGCCATCGAGCGCCCGACGCGCACGCTCTCGGCCATGATCGCCCGCGCCGGCGGCATCACCATCGAACCGGAAATCGCCCAGATCACCGTGATCCGCGGCGGCCACCGGTCCAAGATCTGGTTCCAGGACCTCTACGAGAACCCCAAGATGGACATCGCCCTGCGCGGCGGCGACCGGATCCTGATCGAAGAGGACACCCGCTCCTTCACCGCGCTTGGCGCCACCGGGGCCCAGTCCCGCGTGAAGTTCGAATCCCAGACGATCAGCGGGCTTGAGGCGATTGCCACCGTTGGCGGCCTGCAGTCGAATTCGGCCGATCCGACCGGCGTCTTCGTCTTCCGCAACGAACCGGCCGAGATCGCCAATTCCGTGCTGGGCCGCACCGATCTGGTGGGCGATCAGCGCCTGGTCTACGTGCTGAACCTGACCGAGCCGAACGGCATGTTCATGGCCCGCGATTTCGTCATCCGCGACGGCGATACGCTCTACGTGACCGAAGCGCCGTTCACCCAGTGGAGCAAGACGATTTCCGCCCTGACCGGTTCGCTTGGCACCGTGAATGCCGTGAACCAGCTGGCCGGCAACTGATGTGACACGTCCGGACGACGCACTGCCGGACGACAAATGGGCCGCCGGGGGGTACTCTCCCCGGCGGCTTTACTATGTGACGGCGGGGTTTCTGCGGCAGCGGCGCATCCGGCGCATCCTCAAGCTGGCGGGCTATGACCTGGTGATCGGCCGCCCGGGCAAGGGCGACGAGATCGCGGTCTGGGGCCGCTCGCCCTATGCCAGCCGGGGCGAGGCGGTCGCGCGGGCCACCGGCGCCGGGCTGATCCGGATCGAGGACGCATTCCTGCGGTCCCTGCATCCCGGCCGCAAGGGCGAGCCGCCGATCGGGCTGGCCATCGACCGCACCGGCGTGCATTTCGACGCCAGCCAGCCCTCGGACCTAGAGACCCTGCTGGCGCGGCACCCGCTGGATGACTCGGCGCTGCTGAACCGCGCCCGGGGCGGCATCGCCCGCCTGAAAGAGGCGCATCTGAGCAAATATTCCGATTTCGACCCCGAAACCCCGCTGCCCGATCCCGGCTATGTGCTGGTGATCGACCAGACGCGCGGCGATGCCTCGGTCAAATGGGGCGGGGCCGATGCGAATACCTTTCGTGAGATGCTGTACTGGGCGCAGGAGGATCACCCCGGCGCGCGCATCCTCATCAAGACCCATCCCGAAACGCGCCAGAGCCTGCGCCCGGGCTATTTCGGCCCCGACGACGCCCAGGGCCGGATCACGCTCTGCGATGACGCGGTGTCGCCCTGGGCGCTGATGGAGGGGGCGGTGGCCGTCTATGCGGTGACCTCGCAACTGGGGTTCGAGGCGATCCTCGCCGGGCACCGTCCGCGCATCTTCGGCCAGCCGTTCTATGCCGGCTGGGGCCTGACCGACGACCGCAGCCCCCTGCCCCTGCCCCGCCGCGGCCGCAGCCTGACCCCGGTGCAGATGTTTGCCGCCGCGATGATCCTGTACCCCACCTGGTACGATCCAACGCGGGACCGGCTGTGCGAATTCGAAGAGGCCGCCGAGCTGCTGGCCGCCCGCGCCCGCGCCTGGCGCGAGGACCGGCACGGCTGGACGGCCCAGGGCATGCGCCTGTGGAAACGGCCCGTCCTGCAGAAATTCTTTGGCAGCGAGCGGCGCATGATCTTTCGCGAGGGCCCGCCGCGCGACGATGGCCGCCGGGTGATGTGCTGGGCCGGCAAGGCGCCGGAGGAGGCCGAGCTGGTGCGGGTCGAGGACGGGTTCCTGCGCTCGCGCGGGCTGGGCGCCGAACTGGTGCCGCCGCTGTCGCTGGTGCTGGACGACCTTGGCATCTATTACGATCCGTCCCGCGAAAGCCGGCTGGAGCGGCTCATCGCGGCCCGCGACAGGCTGCGCCCCGACCAGCAGCTGCGGGCCGACCGGCTGATGCGGCGCCTGCTGGGTGACGGGCTGACGAAGTACAACCTGGGCGGGGCAGTGCTCGACCTGCCGCCGGGGCGGCGCATCCTGGTTCCCGGTCAGGTCGAGGACGACGCCTCGATCCGGCTGGGCGCGGGGGCGATCCGCACCAACCTGGACCTGCTGCGCGCGGCGCGCGAGGCCAATCCCGACGCGGTGATCCTTTACAAGCCGCATCCCGACGTGGAATCCGGCCTGCGCACCGGCGCGGTGCCGGGGGACGAACTGGCCGCGCTGGCCGACATGGTGCTGCCGCGCGCGGATGGCGCGGCCCTGCTGAGCCATGTCGAAGAGGTCTGGACGATGACCTCTCTCATGGGGTTCGAGGCGCTGCTGCGGGGCTGCAAGGTGACGGTGACCGGCGCGCCCTTCTATGCCGGATGGGGCCTGACGCGGGACCTGGGCGAGGTGCCGCCCCGCCGCAGGACCCGGGTGACGCTGGCCGGGCTGGTGCATGCCACGCTGATCGACTACCCGCGTTACCGCGATCCGGTGAGCGGCCTGCCCTGCCCGGTGGAAACCGTGGTCTCGCGCCTGTCGCGCGGCGAGGTGGCCCATCCCGGCGCGCTGAACCGCCTGCTGAGCAAGGCGCAGGGTCTGCTGGCCAGCCGCGCGCATCTGTGGCGATAGCCGCGTGACGCGGGCCGCGCCGGACGGGACAAGGGGGCGGCGTCAAAGCGGAGCGGGGTCAAAGCGGCGGGCACAAAAAAGGCGGCGGAAAGATCCGCCGCCCGTTCAACGCCCGAAACGCGTTGACTTACATACGCGAGGTGAATTCGTCGACCTGGCGTTCCGCTTCTTCACGCGCGATGCCATAGCGCTCCTGGATGCGGCCGACCAGCTTTTCGCGGCCGCCTGCGGCGACGTCGACGTCATCGTTGGTCAGCTTGCCCCATTGCTTCAGGGCCTCGCCTTTCATCTGCTTCCAGTTGCCTTCGATACGATCCCAGTTCATCGCTGATCTCCTTTCGATCTGCATCCGGGCGTTTGTGCCCGGCTTCGAAAAGGTAACGCCGGCAAACGCCGGAGAGTTCCGTCCTAAAGATCGCGCGCCCAGACCTGACCGACCAGATTGTGACCAAAGCTGACGTGCGGCTCTTCGGAGACCTTGGTGAACCCCGCGTGGATGTAGATGCGCCGGGCCGAGACCAGATTATCGTTTGTCCACAACTCGATACGGGAATATCCCGCCTGCCGGGACCAGTCGATGCAGGCGTCGACCAGCTGGCGTCCGACACCGTGCCCGCGGGCCGCGCGCTCGACATGCAGCAGGCGGAGTTTTGCCGTTTCGTCGTCCTTGCGCACCACGAAGACGGCGCCGATCCGCTCGCCCTCCAGCTCGGCGATCCAGCCCCGTTCGCGTGCCGGGTCGCGGGTGGCGGCGAAATCGGCCAGGATGCCCAGCACCAGCACCTCGAACTCGTGGTTCCAGCCATATTCCCCGGCATAGAGCGCCGCCTCGCGCTCGACCACCCAGCCCAGATCGCCGGGCTGCGGCTCGCGCAGCGTCACGGTCGCGGCGGGGTGGGGTTTGCGTCCCAGAAGATCCGCGATCAGCGCCATCGCACGCACCAGCCGGGTGCGGTCATGATCGCTCAGCGGGGCCAGTTCGCGGCACATCTCGTCCTGCGCGGCGCGATCGAACTGGGCAAAGGCGGCCTGCCCTTCCTCGGTCAGTTCGATCTTCAGCCGCTTGGCGTTGGTCTCGGTCGGTTCGCGCCGGACCAGCCCGTCCCGTTCCAGCCGCGACAGGATGCGGCTGAGTTGCCCGGCGTCCATCTTCAGCGCGCGGGCCATGTCGGCGGCCGGGGTGTCCGCCGGGCCGGTCGCGATCTCGTGGATCACGCGCACTTGCGGCAGGGCATAGCGGCTCTTGTAGAGCCGGTTGGACAGGGTGCCCGCGAACCCGGTGTAGAACCGGGTGAAGGCGCGGGTCGCCGCCACGGTCTTTGCGAGGGGTGTTGACTCGGTCATTATTGAATGAATCAACACAATGGCCGTCGTGTCAATCCAGCGGAAACAATGCAGTGTTTCTAGACGAACTGTTCCGAGATCAGCCGCTCTTCCAGACCGTGGCCCGGATCGAACATGATGCGGTGCGAAATCGACGGTTCCGAACGGATTTCCACCCGCACCACGTCGCGCACCGAGCGGCTGTCGGCATCGGCCATGACCGGGCGTTTGGAGGCTTCCAGCACATCGAAACAGACCTCGGCGGTTTTTGGCAGCAGCGCCCCGCGCCAGCGCCGGGGGCGAAAGGCCGCCATCGCCGTCAGGGCCAGAACGTCCGACCCGATGGGCAGGATCGGCCCGTGGGCCGAGTAGTTATAGGCGGTGGACCCGGCGGGCGTGGCCACCAGCGCCCCGTCGCAGACCAGTTCGGGCAGGCGTTCCTTGCCGTCGACGCTGATCCTGAGCTTGGCCGCCTGCGGCCCGGCCCGCAGCAGCGAGACCTCGTTGATCGCCAGCGCCTCGTGCACCTTGCCGTCGGACCGCGTGGCCCGCATGAACAGCGGGTTGATCACCTCTTCCTCGGCCAGGGCCAGGCGCTCGGGCAGGCCGTCCTCGGAATATTCGTTCATCAGGAAGCCGACGGTGCCGCGGTTCATGCCATAGACCGGCGCGGGCAGATCCTGCGTGCGGTGCAGCGTGTGCAGCATGAACCCGTCCCCGCCCAGGGCCACGATCACGTCGGCCTGCCGTTCGGGCGTGTCGCCGTAGCGCTGGCTCAGCACCCTCCGGGCCGCCTGCGCCGAAGGCCCCCGGCTGGCCGCGAAGGCGATCTTGAGTTCCATCCTGGGCTGTCCTGTCCGGCTGACAATCGGGTATGGGGCCGACAGAACCACAGCTGCGGGGCAAGTGCCAGCCCCCGGCGGGCCGCCCGCTGCGCCGGGGGCCGGGGGCGCTGCTGACCGCTTTCATGATCATTATGTCGCAAACGCCCCTTTTGCCGCTGACCGAATGCCGCTAGAACCCGCCCCATCCGATCACCCGCAGGGGAGGGCCCGCGATGAACACCCATTTCCGCGACAGCACGTTCTTTACCGAGGACCTGGCAGACCGCGATCCCGAGATTTTCAGCTCGATCACGGACGAGCTTGGCCGCCAGCGTGAAGAGATCGAGCTGATCGCCTCCGAGAACATCGTCAGCCGTGCCGTGCTTCAGGCGCAGGGCTCGGTCATGACCAACAAATATGCCGAAGGCTACCCGGGCAAGCGCTACTATGGCGGCTGCCAGTATGTCGACGTGGCCGAAACCCTGGCCATCGAGCGCGCCAAACAGCTTTTCGGCGCGGGTTTCGCCAATGTGCAGCCGAATTCGGGCTCGCAGATGAACCAGGCGGTGTTCCTGGCCCTGCTGCAGCCGGGCGACACCTTCATGGGGCTCGACCTGAACTCGGGCGGGCACCTGACGCATGGCTCGCCGGTCAACATGTCGGGCAAGTGGTTCAACGTGGTCTCCTACGGCGTGCGCGCCCAGGACCAGCTGCTGGACATGGAGTCGGTCCGTGAAAAGGCGCTGGAGCAGAAGCCCAAGCTGATCCTGGCGGGCGGCACCGCCTACAGCCGGGTCTGGGACTGGGCCGCCTTCCGCGAGATCGCGGACGAGGTCGGCGCCTATCTGATGGTCGACATGGCCCATATCGCGGGCCTGGTGGCCGGTGGCGCGCATCCCTCGCCCCTGCCCCATGCCCATGTGGTCACCACCACCACGCACAAATCCCTGCGCGGCCCGCGCGGCGGCATGATCCTGACCAATGACGCCGAGATCGCCAAGAAGGTGAATTCGGCCGTCTTCCCCGGCCTGCAGGGCGGCCCGCTGATGCATGTCATCGCCGCCAAGGCCGTCGCATTCGGCGAGGCGCTGAAGCCGGAATTCCAGGACTATGCCTGCCAGGTCGTGGCCAACGCCCGCGCGATGGCCGACCAGCTGATGAAGGGCGGGATCGACGTCGTTTCCGGCGGCACCGACAACCACCTGATGCTGGCCGACCTGCGGCCCAAGAAGGTGACCGGCAAGGCCGCCGAGGCCGCACTGGGCCGGGCGCATATCACCTGCAACAAGAACGGCGTGCCGTTCGACCCGGAAAAGCCCTTTGTCACCTCGGGCATCCGTCTGGGCACCCCTGCGGGCACCACGCGCGGCTTTGCCGAGGCCGAGTTCCGCCAGATCGCCGACTGGATTGTCGAGGTCGTGGACGGGCTGGCCGCCAATGGCGATGACGGCAATGCCGAGGTCGAGGCCGCCGTCCGCGCCAAGGTGTCGGATCTCTGCGCCCGCTTCCCGCTCTACGAAGGCATGTAAGTCAAGGTCGGGCCCGGTTCACGAAACCGGGCCTGCGCCGCCCGCCCCCGGCCGGGGCATCGGGCCCGTATGGGCCGCTCCGGCCCGGGGGCACAGCGTCAGACGGCGCTCAGAGCCAGCCGCGCCAGGCGGCAAAGGCCATGATCAGCCCCCCCAGCAGCAGCAGGTTGAAGGCCAGCCCGGCCAGAACCGATAGGGCCAGCCCCTTGCGGCGGTCGGCCACGTCGATGCCCGACAGGTGCGAGGACAGGCGTTCATAGGCGCGTTCGAATCGCGTGGCGTCGATCTGGCGCGCCAGTTTCGGATGCTGCGACAGGCGGGCCGCCTCGGCCACCACGCGGCCATCGCGCCGCAGCCCGCGCGGCAGGCGGGGCGCCGCCTTGCGCAGGCCCCTGTCCAGCCCGGTGCCCCTGATACCCAGTTTGGCGGCCAGCAGGCCCTCCAGCCGCATCAGTTGCTGCGACATGTCACCCTTGTCTGTCATCTGCCCCCCGACAGCTGGATCGTCCGGCAGGCAGGTTAGCGCCATTCCGCCCGCCGCTCAATTGCCTCGACCCGGCCGCGCGCTGCGCCATTGCGCGCAGGCCCGCTTGCACCCGGGCCGGGGCCGCAGTACCGATTTGGCATGTTGAACATGATCCTGCACGGCACGCCCACCGACCTGCCCCCGTTGCTTATCGCGCATGGCCTCTTCGGCTCGGGCCGGAACTGGGGCGCCATCGCCAAACGCCTGTCCGCCGACCGCCAGGTGATCGCGGTCGACATGCGCAACCATGCCGACAGCCCCTGGTTCGACAGCCACGGCTATCCGGACATGGCCGCCGATCTGGCCGAGGTGCTGGACAGCATCGGCCCGGCGGATGTGATGGGCCATTCGATGGGCGGCAAGGCGGCGATGGTGCTGGCGCTGACCCGGCCCGAGCTGGTGAACCGGCTGATCGTGGTCGATGTGGCGCCCGTCGCCTATGACCACACCCAGATGCACAATCTTGAGGCGATGCGCGCCGTGGACCTGGACAAGGTCACCCGCCGGTCCGAGGCCGAGGCCCAGCTGGCCGAGCGGCTGGACGACCCGACGGTGCGCAGTTTCCTGACCCAGTCGCTGGACCTGAAGGACAAGCGCTGGCGGCTGAACCTCGACGTGCTGGCCGCCGAAATGCCCGCGATCCTCGATTTCCCCGACCTGCCGGGCGTCTACGAGGGGCCGTGCCTGTTCCTGTCGGGCGGAGACTCCGACTATGTGCTGCCCGAGCACCGCACCCGCATCAAGGCGCTGTTCCCGGCGGCGGTCTTTGCCAAGATCCCCGGCACGGGCCACTGGGTCCATGCCGAGAAACCGCGCGACTTCATCGCCGCCGTCGCCGCCTGGCTGGCGCGCTGAGGCCGGGCGCGCCGCGCGCCGCCGGGCCTACTCGCTTATTCCGGGCACCGCGCCCTCGGGGGATCCGGGGGCATTTGTTTCCGCCGCTGCCTGGGTTTCCTCCCCGGCAGGTGTTTCCGCAGGGGTTTCCGCAGGGGTTTCGCCCGATCCGGGCGTCTCTTGGGGCGTTTCGGCTGGCGTCTCGGCCGGAGTCTCGGCGGGGGTCTCCGCCGGGGTTTCGGCGGGTGTCTCCGCCGGTGTCTCGGCAGGCGTCTCCGCGGGCGTCTCGGCAGGCGCCGGCGCCGGGGCCTCTGCGGGGGCCGGGGCGGGCGCTTCGGCGGCCGGGGGATCCGCCTGCGGCGTCTCGGTCTCGCCATAGCCGGGATCGCCGGGCGCGGCGCCGCGCAGGTTGTCGGTGCTGACCGCCCGGACCAGCGCGGACTCGCGCTCGGTCAGGTAAAGCTCGATCTGGGCAATCGTGGGGTTCGTCCGTTCGATCCAGCCCTTGGCCTGGCGCATCAGGTTGCGCATCCGCGCCGTCCCGGCCACCACCAGCGCCCGGTTGTCCAGCCCCCGGCTGGCGGTGCCGCCGCCCTGCCCCTGGGTCGACAGGGTCATCAGCGCGGCATCTTCCCCGCTGTCCGAAGCACGATCCCCGGGCACCCAGCGGGGCCCGCCCAGATAGACGGCGGCAAACATCACCTTGGCGCGGATCTCTTCGGTCCCGCCGACGCGCAGCGCCTCGTAGAACATCCGGTGGGTCTGTTCCCAGCTCCGCAGGTGAAAGGTGGGCAGCGCCTCGTTGCCGACCCCGCAGAAGGCATCATGCATCACGGCGGCATTGATGAACTCGCGCGATGTCGGGTTGCCGACAATCGAGGTAAAGATCGGCGGCACCGAGGCGCCATCGGTCAGGGTGCCCGCCGGGGCGGTCCAGGCCCGGTCCGTCGCGTCGATGAACTGCAGCGCGCGCCGCGTGGGATAGAAGGGATAGGGCCGCCGGGGCAGCTCTACCCTGCGGTCTTCGAGGTTCACCGGGGTGTTCAGGAAGCGGCAGATCGGATCCGAGCTGCCGGCGCAGAAGCTGCGCCCCCCGGTGGGGTCGGTCTGGGTCGTCTGGACCGCGCAGCCTGACAGGGCGGCGAGGCAGAGGAAGGCAAATGAATATCGCATACCGGAAATCGAACAGAGTGAAGGTGACGATCTTGAATGCCCCGGACTTTGCGCATGCCCTGCCCCATGCGCAAGCCCGCCGTATCGTCAATTGCCGCGCGCGATCAAAAAAACCGTCTGCCCGCCCCGCAGTTCAGCCCGTGCGAAGGAACCCGGCCCGGGGATCGGGCGTTGACGGACGGGCAGTGAACGGATTGCCCGGGGCATTGGCAGCTTGGAGGCAAGCAATATGATACGAGTTCTGGCGATCACCGGACTGCTCGTCGCACTGGCAGGATGCGAAACCGTGCGCGGCGCAGGCCAGGACCTGCAGAACGCGGGCACCGCGATCGAGCGGACGGCACGGCAGGCCGGCGCTTCGGGCTGATCAGCCCGGCCGCCACATCCGCGCCAGCAAGCCGTCCCGCTTGACGAACTGGTGGTAGAGCGCGGCGGCCACATGCAGCGCGGTCACCACCAGGATCAGGCTTGTCAGCACCTCATGCGCCTCGCCCGCGGGCTCTGCCCCCAGGAACCAGGCCGCCGCCCCGCTGAGCGGGATGAGGAGGATCAGCGCGTAGAGCACCCAATGCGTGACCGCCGCGGCGAGTCTCTGCGCGGCCCCGTCGCCCTCGGGCGGCGGCGGCGCACCGCGCGTGGCCCGCAGCCCCAGCCGCCAGAGCGCCAGCGCCAGCACCCCCAGCCCCGCCACGATGTGCAGCAGCGCGCCCGGGGTCGTGGCGGCGGTGCCGGTGTCCTCCAGGGCGTCCCAGGCGTGTTCCATCCCGTCATGAGCCAGGAACTGGACAAGGATCAGCAGGACAACCGCCCAATGCAGGACGATCTGGGTGCGGGAATAGGTGGTGGGCATCGGGTCTGGCTCGCATGCGGTTGAACGGGGTCGCGGCAGGATGGCGGGGAGAGGTGCGGGTTGGCAAGAGGGTCCGGATGGCGCGCCGTCGGATATCGGGCATTTTGCCAAGGGGCGCCTTGTGCCGAGCGCTGCGCCTGCCGGGGTGAGACGGCACCGTCGCGCCAGTGGCGCGGCGCAAGCCCGTCGAACGGCAGGGGCATCTGACGCGCCCCATCCGTCGGGTTCCAGGCCACCCAGCCTGTCGGTTGTGCATCAGAGGTGAGGGCTGCGCCTGCCTGGGCGGGCGCGAATGCGCCTGCCGGGGGGCAGGCAGGCGCAGCCCGGCGTTGCCGGGCGGGTAGAGTAAGGCAATGAAGCGAATCAATGTTATCTGCGTTATTTGCGAATTTTTCTGATGAAAGTTCATCGATAACACTGACGCTAATGATCAACTTCGCCCGTTAACACCGACTTAGCGTAGCCAGACCAAGAGCATTCCGCACATTAACACTATAACGGCAATTTCGCCCAGTTTGTGCATGGACGAGCAGAAACCGCACTTCGACAGACCTTGTACCGTCTCCAAAACAAGGGTGAGCTGGAGTGCTATTCTGGAAAATGGTCAAAAGGGCAACACCTCAAAACGGCCCGAGACTGACCACGAGTAACGTTTTTGCAATTGCATCTTGCCTAATTGGTCTACTGAATATTCTCGGAGGCCCGATGAAAATGACTGTGAAACAAAAAGATTTTCAAATCGATATTGAATACAAACGGTGACCCCAACCGGGTGCCGCACGCGATTTGCCTATCGGCAATTCGCTTTCGCGCACTGACCTTCCTCAACGCGCAAGACGGACAGCCTCAGCTGTCCATCTTGAGGGCGCTGATGA
The DNA here is from genome assembly GCF_009789075.1 of Pseudooceanicola pacificus. Taxonomy (GTDB): domain Bacteria; phylum Pseudomonadota; class Alphaproteobacteria; order Rhodobacterales; family Rhodobacteraceae; genus Pseudooceanicola; species Pseudooceanicola pacificus. The sequence goes on along the minus strand of NZ_WNXQ01000003.1, from coordinate 238,894 downwards.
AGGCTTCCTGCGGGATATCCACCTTGCCGAACTGGCGCATCTTCTTCTTCCCGGCCTTCTGCTTCTCCAGCAGCTTCTTCTTCCGGGTCGCGTCGCCGCCGTAGCATTTCGCCGTCACGTCCTTGCGCAGGGCGGCCAGGGTCTCGCGGGCGATGACCTTGCCGCCGATGGCCGCCTGGATCGGGATCTTGAACATGTGGCGGGGGATCAGCTCTTTCAGCTTCTCGCACATCGCCCGGCCGCGCATCTCGGCGCGGTCGCGGTGGACCATGATCGACAGGGCGTCGACAGGCTCGTCATTCACCAGGATCTGCATCTTGACCAGCGAATCCTCGCGATACCCCAGAAGCTGGTAATCGAACGAGGCATAGCCCTTGGTCACAGACTTCAGCCGGTCGTAGAAATCGAAGACGACCTCGTTCAGCGGCAGGTCGTAGACCACCATCGCGCGGGCGCCGGCATAGGTCAGGTCCATCTGAATGCCGCGCCGGTCCTGGCAGAGCTTGAGCACATCGCCCAGGAATTCGTCGGGCACCAGGATCGTCGCCTTGATCCGCGGTTCCTCGATATGGTCGACATGGGTCAGGTCGGGCATGTCCGCGGGGTTGTGCAGGTCGATCTCGGACCCGTCGCGCATATGCACGTGGTAGATCACCGAGGGCGCGGTGGTGATCAGCTCGATATCGTATTCCCGCTCGATCCGGTCGCGGATCACCTCAAGGTGCAGCAGCCCCAGGAAACCGCAGCGGAAGCCGAAGCCGAGCGCGGCCGAGGTCTCCATCTCGAAGGAGAAGGAGGCGTCGTTCAGCGCCAGTTTCTCGATCGCGTCGCGCAGATCCTCGAATTCCGAGCTGTCGACCGGGAAGAGACCGCAGAACACCACCGGGATCGACGGCTTGAAGCCCGGCAGGGCCTTGTCGCAGCCCTTCTTCTCGGTCGTGATCGTGTCGCCGACGCGGGTGTCGCGCACCTGCTTGATCTGCGCGGTGATGAAGCCGATCTCGCCGGGGCCGAGGCTGGCGACATTCTGCATCGCCGGGCGGTAGACGCCGACGCGGTCGATCTCGTAGACGCCGCCGGTCTTCATCATCTTGATCCGCTGGCCCTTTTTCAGGACCCCGTCGATGACGCGGACGATGACCACGACGCCCAGATAGGGGTCATAGATCGAATCGACCAGCATCGCCTTGAGCGGCGCGTCGGCATCGCCCACGGGCGGGGCCGGCAGGCGGGTGACGATGGCCTCCAGCACATCGGGGATGCCGATGCCCGTCTTGGCCGAGATCAGCACCGCCTCGGAGGCGTCGATGCCGATCACATCCTCGATCTGCTCCTTCACCCGTTCGGGTTCCGAGGCCGGCAGGTCGATCTTGTTCAGCACCGGCACGATCTCGTGGTCCGCGTCGATGGCCTGGTAGACGTTCGCCAGCGTCTGCGCCTCGACCCCCTGCGTGGCGTCGACGACAAGCAGCGAGCCCTCGACCGCCTGCATCGAGCGCGACACCTCATAGGCAAAGTCGACATGGCCGGGGGTGTCGATCAGGTTCAGGACATAGGTCTTGCCGTCCTTGGCCGGATATTCGATGCGGACGGTGTTCGCCTTGATGGTGATCCCCCGCTCGCGTTCGATATCCATCGCGTCGAGCAACTGCTCCTTCATGTCACGTTCGGCAACCGTGCCGGTGAGCTGGATCAGCCGGTCGGCCAGGGTGGATTTCCCGTGGTCGATATGGGCGACGATGGAGAAGTTGCGGATCAGGGATCTGTCAGTCATGGCACGCTCAGATAGCAGAGGTCCGCGGGGCGCGGAAGATGCCATATGGCTGCGGCGCCGGTATTCCGGACGATGCGCTGTAACGGAACCAAACGTCATTGTGATCGGGCGGATCCCGGGCGCGCTCTATCTATGTGGCGGATAGAACCGCGAACAGGGAGCGCGACAATGATGAACCGCAGAACAGTCCTGCTGACCGCAGCCGCCGCCGGCGGTGCAACGCTGATCCGGCCCTATGCCGGGATGGCCGCCGCCCATATGGCGGACACCTACAAGACCAACGGCGGAGAGGTCACGATTCACCCGGTCAGCCATGCCTCCTTTGTCATGGAGACACCGGTGGGCACGATCTACAACGACCCGGTGGGCGAGGCCTCGGCCTATGGCGATTATCCCGCGCCCGACCTGATCCTGATCACGCATGAGCATGGCGACCATTACAACGCCGACACCCTGGCCGCGCTGGTCGGGCCCAGCACGCAGCTGCTGACCAACCCGGCGGTGTTCGACAAGCTGCCCGACGGGCTCAAGGCGCGGGCGACCGCGATCGGCAATGGCGACAGCACCGAGATCCTGGGGCTGAGCGTCGACGCGATTCCGGCCTACAACCTGACCGAGGATCGGCTGAAGTATCATCCCCAGGGGCGCGACAACGGCTATGTGCTGAAATTCGACGGGCTGACCGTCTATATCGCCGGGGATACCGAAGACATCCCCGAGATGCGCGCGCTGGAGGGGATCGACGTCGCCTTCGTGCCGTTCAACCTGCCCTACACGATGGACGAATCGCAGGCGGCCTCGGCCGTGGCGGAATTCCAGCCCGGCGTGGTCTACCCCTACCACTACCGCGACTCGGATCCCGAGAAATTTACCGCGATGCTCAAGGACGCAGGCGCCGCGACCGAGGTGAAGATGGGCCCCTGGTACGGCTGAACGCCAGGATGACGGCCAGGGCCCGGGGCGGGATCACCGCCTCGGGCCTTTTGCTGCCCGCAACATCTGGTGGGGCGCGTGGGGCTGATCTGCAACCTGATGTGGTGGCGCTTCGATGGCTCTTGCGGCGCCCGGCCTTCGAAAGCCCTCGGACGGGGTGACAGTGCACAAAGGGAACATTTTCAGCAATTTGCGCCATGTTCTTCATGTGTTTCATTGAAAATTGACCGGAAATCCGGCATAAACCTGCCCAGGCAAACCGACCGGCACCAGGGGAAAATCCCGGGCCGGATACAGATACGGGACCGAGGCAGTGAACACCAAACGCATCGCAGTTGCGGCCATTGTGGCCGTTGTTTCCATTTCCACCGTTGCTCAGGCGGGGCCGATCAGCCGCGCCTGCATGTCGTCGGACCGCTCGGCACGTTCGCCGTCGCTCTGCGGCTGCATCCAGCGCGCCGCCGACCGCACCCTCGACGGGCGCGACCAGCGCCTGGCCGCGCAGTTCTTCCGCAACCCGCAGAAGGCGCAGGATGTGCGGATGTCGAAATCCGGCTTCCACAACTCGTTCTGGACGCGCTACCGCCAGTTCGGCGAAACGGCCGAGGCCAGCTGCTCCTGATCCAGCGCCCTCAGCAACCCGCGTGAAGCGGCCTCGACCAGGTCGAGCGCGCCGTCGAAGTCGCGGGTGTAATACGGGTCCGGCACGGACTCCGCGCCGGTGTCCGGGGCAAAGCGCATGAACGGGGCCACCGGGGTCTGATTGCCCCGGGGCCGCAACCCTTCGATTGCGCGCAGATTCTCGCCATCCATGCCCAGGATCAGGTCGAACCGCAGGAAATCCCCCGCCACGAACTGCCGCGCCCTGAGGCCGGACAGATCGTAGCCCCGCGCCCGGGCGGCCTGCTGCATCGGGGCATAGGGCGCTTCGCCCACATGCCAGCCGCCGGTGCCGGCGCTGTCGATCTCGACCGCCCTGCCCGTCGCCATCGCGCGGAACACGCCTTCGGCTGCCGGGGATCGGCAGATATTGCCCAGGCAGACGAAGAGGATGCGCGGCGGGGTGGTCTCGGGGCTCTGGTTCATGTTTCAGTGATAGGCGAGCCAGCAGCCCGGGGAAAGCCATGCCACGCAGCGAAAAGATCGTCATCCTGACCGGCGCCGGAATCTCGGCCGAAAGCGGGCTGGGCACCTTTCGAGGCGCGGGCGGGTTGTGGGAAAACCGCCGGGTCCAGGATGTCGCCACGCCCGAGGGCTTTGCCCGCGACCCGCAGATGGTCAACGACTTCTACAACATGCGCCGCCACCGCCATCTGGAGGTGCAGCCCAACGCCGCCCACCAGGCGCTGGCCCGGCTGCAGGCGGACCATCCCGGCGAGGTGGTGCTGATCACCCAGAATGTCGACCGCCTGCACGAGCGCGGCGGCTCGACCGAGGTGCTGCACATGCACGGGGTGATCGACGCCCTGCTCTGCAACCACTGCGGCCACCGCTGGCCCAAGCCGTTCGCAGAGGCCTGGCGGCTGGAAGACCCCTGCCCCGCCTGCGATGGCGGCCCGACCCGCCCGGATGTCGTATGGTTCGGCGAGATGCCCTATCACCTGGACGAGATCGAGGGGCATCTGCTGTCCTGCACCCTCTTCGCCGCCATCGGCACCAGCGGCCAGGTCTACCCCGCGGCCGGGTTCGTCCGGGCCGCGATGATGGCCGGGGCGCATACGGTCGAGATCAATCTGGAGGCCTCGGCCGTGGCATCGGATTTCGCCGAACACATCGCGGGACCGGCCACGCAAACGGTGCCCGAATGGGTCGACGGCCTGCTGGCAGAGTGATCCCGGCGCGCGGGGCTGCCGCCGTTCCGCCCGGCGCCGGCGCGAAATGACGCAGCCCCCGCCAAACCCGCCGGCAAGCGGCAGTTGGGGCGGAAAGGTTCGAAAAATGACATCTCGTCGCGCATTTCAGATTGCCAGACCGGCAAAAATTTGCGAATAGTGACATTCTTGGGCCTTCGCCCCCACCCGGCAGGATCGCGCTGATCCGCGCGGGCCTTCCCCCTTTCGCCCCGCCTGACGCAGGCCTATAAGGGCAATCTGTCCGGGGCCGCGAGTCGCGGGCTCTTGGGGACACGCACGGGGCGGTAAAACACTCATGGGAATTTTCGACAAGATGCCGGGGCTCTTTTCGTCCGATATGGCGATCGACCTCGGAACTGCTAACACGCTGGTCTATGTGAAAGGCCGGGGTGTCATATTGTCGGAACCCTCGGTGGTCGCCTACCACGTCAAGGACGGCGTCAAGAAGGTGCTGGCCGTGGGCGAGGACGCCAAGCTGATGCTGGGCCGTACCCCCGGCAGCATCGAGGCCATCCGCCCGATGCGCGAAGGCGTGATCGCCGACTTCGACGTCGCCGAGGAAATGATCAAGCATTTCATCCGCAAGGTGCACAAGCGCTCGACCTTCTCGAAGCCCAAGATCATCGTCTGCGTCCCGCATGGCGCCACCCCGGTCGAGAAACGCGCGATCCGCCAGTCGGTCCTGTCCGCCGGCGCCCGCCGCGCCGGGCTGATCGCGGAACCCATTGCCGCCGCCATCGGCGCGGGGATGCCGATCACCGACCCGACCGGCAACATGGTTGTCGACATCGGCGGCGGCACAACCGAGGTGGCCGTCCTGTCGCTGGGCGACATCGTCTATGCCCGTTCCGTCCGCGTCGGCGGTGACCGCATGGACGAGGCGATCATTTCCTACCTGCGCCGCCAGCAGAACCTTCTGGTGGGCGAATCCACCGCCGAGCGGATCAAGACCTCCATCGGCACGGCGCGCATGCCCGACGACGGGCGCGGCCAGTCGATGATGATCCGGGGCCGCGACCTGCTGAACGGCGTGCCCAAGGAAACCGAGATCACCCAGGCCCAGGTGGCCGAGGCGCTGGCCGAGCCGGTGCAGCAGATCTGCGAAGCGGTGATGACCGCGCTCGAGGCGACGCCCCCCGACCTCGCCGCCGACATCGTCGACCGCGGCGTCATGCTCACCGGCGGCGGCGCCCTGCTGGGCGACCTGGACCTGGCGCTGCGCGAACAGACCGGCCTGGCGGTTTCCATCGCTGACGAAAGTTTGAATTGCGTCGCCCTCGGAACCGGCAAGGCTCTGGAGTACGAGAAGCAGCTGCGCCACGCGATTGACTACGACAGCTGATTTCCCCAGATTCGGGGAATTCCACCGGAGGCGCCCGGCATCGGAACGGCGCACTGCCCGCCCTTGAGGCAAAGGGGGTCCATTGGCTCGCAACCGCGGTCAGGAAGAGGATTTTGTCACCCCGCTGCGGCGTCTGCTGGTGGGGGTGCTGGTCCTGTGCCTGATGGGTGTCTTTCTGCTCTGGCGGATCGACAGCCCCCGGGTGGAACGCTTCCGCGCGCAGGTGGTCGACGATCTGATGCCCAGTTTCGACTGGGCGATGGCGCCGGTGACGGCCACCGTGAACATCCTGCGGGATTTCCAGTCATACCGCCGCATCCACGAACAGAACCAGGAGCTGCGCCGCGAACTGCAGCAGATGAAGGCCTGGAAAGAGGCCGCCCTGCAGCTTGAGCAGGAAAACGCCCGCCTGCTGGATCTGAACAACGTGCGGCTGGACCCGCGGCTGACCTATGTCACCGGCGTGGTGATGGCCGACAGCGGATCGCCCTTCCGGCAGTCCGTGCTGCTGAACATCGGCGCCCGCGACGGCATCGTGGACGGCTGGGCGGCGATGGACGGGATCGGGCTGGTCGGGCGCATCAGCGGCGTGGGCAAGAGCACCAGCCGGGTGATCCTGCTGACCGACACCTCCAGCCGCATCCCGGTGACGATCCAGCCCTCGGGCCAGCGCGCGATGCTGGCGGGGGACAATTCCGCGGTGCCGCCGATCGAATTCCTGGAAAACCCCGATCTGGTGCGCCCGGGCGACCGGGTGGTGTCCTCGGGCGACGGGGGCGTCTTTCCGGCGGGCCTGCTGGTCGGCCAGGTGGCACAGGACCCGGGCGGGCGCCTGCGCGTGCGGCTGGCGGCGGATTACGAACGGCTGGAGTTCCTGCGCGTCCTGCGCCATCTGGGCACCGAAGAGATCAACGACCCCGGCGGGCTGATCGCCCCCCGCGTGCTGCCCGGCGGCGCCGCAGTGGACGAGGTCGCCAAGGAGGACAAGCCCGATGGCTGAAGCCACCTCCTCCTCTCCGGCGCGGCGCTGGACCATGCGGCTGGCCTTTGTCCTGATCGCGCTGGCGCTGATCCTGTTCAACCTGATGCCGCTGGAAACCGTGCCGCGCCGGTGGGCCGGACCGGATGTGCTGCTGGCGCTCTGCTGTGCCTGGACGCTGCGCCGCCCGGAATTCGCCCCGGCCCTGATGATCGGAATGGTGATCCTGCTGGCCGACCTGCTGTTCCAGCGCCCGCCCGGCCTGATGGCCGCGCTGGTGGTGCTGGCCTGCGAATGGCTCAAGGCGCGGGCCCGGGTGATGCGCGAACTGCCCTTCCCCGCCGAATGGCTGGCCGCCGCGCTGGCGATGGCCGCGGTGCTCGCGGGCTATCGCGTGGTGCTGGCGCTGTTCATGGTGGAACAGGCGCCGCTGATGCTCAGCGTCATGCAGCTGGTGGCCACGGTGGTGATCTACCCGCTGGTGGTGCTGCTGTCGCTGGGCTTCTTCGGGCTGCGCAAGACCGCGCCGGGCGAGGTCGACACCCTGGGGCACCGGCTGTGAAGCGCTCGCCCCGCGATAGCGCCGACAGCCAGCGCCGGATCACCCGGCGCGGCCTGATCCTGGGCGGCGCGCAGGCCGGCATCATGGGTCTGCTGGCGCTGCGCATGCGCTATATGCAGGTCGACCAGGCCGACAAGTTCCGCCTGCTGGCCGAGGAGAACCGGGTGAACATCCGCCTGATCCCCCCGGCACGCGGCGAGATTTTCGACCGCAACGGCGCGGTGATCGCCCGCAACGAACCGGCCTATCGGATCGTCATCGTGCGCGAGGATGCCGGAAACGTGGACGACACGATCCGGCGCCTGTCCTCGCTGGTCGAACTGGACGAGGACGAGCTGAACCGCGCCCTGACCGAGATGAACCGCTCGGCGCCCTTCCTGCCGATCACCCTGGCCGACCGGGTGACCTGGGAAGACATCAGCCGCGTCGCCGTGAACGCCCCCGCCCTGCCCGGCATCACGCCCGAGGTGGGGCTGAGCCGCGTCTATCCCCTGAACGCCGATTTCGCCCATGTCGTGGGCTATGTCGGTCCGATCAGCGATTACGACCTGGAACGGATGGAAGACCCGGACCAGCTGCTGCGCATCCCCCGGTTCCAGATCGGCAAGGTCGGGCTGGAGGCCAAGCTGGAGGACCAGCTGCGCGGCAAGGCCGGTGCGCGCCGGGTCGAGGTGAACGCCGTCGGCCGCGTGATGCGCGAGCTCGACCGGCGCGAGGGCGTGGCCGGGTCGAACCTGCAGCTGACCGTCGATCACATGCTGCAGAACTACGTCCAGGCCCGCCTGGGCGAGGAAAGCGCCAGCGCCGTGGTGGTGGATTGCGAAAGCGGCGACCTGCTGGCCATCGCCTCCTCCCCCTCTTTCGATCCCAACCTCTTCGTGCGCGGGATCTCGGTGGCCGACTACAAGGACCTGACGAACAACACCTACCGCCCGCTTGCCTCGAAAAGCGTGCAGGGCATCTATCCGCCCGGCTCGACCTTCAAGATGGTCGTGGCACTGGCAGGGCTCGAAGCCGGGATCATCACGCCGGAAGACACCTACTGGTGCCCCGGCCACCTGGAGGTCAGCGGCCGCCGCTTCCACTGCTGGAAAGGCTCGGGCCACGGGCATATGAACCTCGAAGGCTCGCTGCGCGAAAGCTGCGACGTCTATTACTACGAGCTCAGCCTGGAAGTCGGGATCGAACGCATCGCGGCGATGGCCGAAAAGCTGGGCATCGGCGTGCGCCACGATATCCCGATGTCCGCCGTGGCGCAGGGCCTGGCCCCGACCAAGGCCTGGAAACGCGAGGTCCGGGGCGAGGACTGGCTGATCGGCGACACCGTGAACTCGGCCATTGGCCAGGGCTTCGTGCTGGCCTCGCCGATGCAGCTGGCGGTGATGACGGCCCGGATCGCCACCGGGCGCTCGGTCACGCCGCGCCTGATCAAGAGCGTGGATTCGGTGGAACAGCCCTCTGGCGCGGGCGAGAGCCTGGGCCTGAACGAAAACCACCTGCGCCAGGTCCGCCGCGCCATGTTTTCGGTCAGCAACAACCGGCGCGGCACGGCCTATTCCAACCGGATCATCGACGACGCCTATCGCATGGCCGGCAAGACCGGCACCAGCCAGGTGCGCAACATCACCACCAGCGAACGCGCGCGCGGCGTGACCCGCAACGACCAGCTGCCGTGGAACCGGCGCGACCATGCGCTGTTTGTCGACTTCGCGCCCTACGACAATCCCAAGATCGCGGTGTCGGTCGTGGTCGAACATGGCGGCGGCGGCTCGGCTGTCGCGGCGCCGATCGCGCGGGACATCACGCTGCAGGCGCTCTTCAAGGGTGACCCGCCGCTGGAAACCTACCCGGAAAAGGACCGCGGCCGGATCAAGTCGCAGCAGGAGAAACTGCGCCAGCTGCGCCCGATAGCCGAGTCCCAGGGCAAGAGCCGCGCATGAGTTATCTTGAATATACCGTCAAGACGACGCCCACCGGCGTCCGCAAGATCCTGCACCTGAACTGGCCGCTGGCCCTGCTGCTGATCGCGGTGGCCAGCGTTGGTTTCCTGATGCTCTATTCGGTTGCGGGCGGGTCGTTCACCCCCTGGGCCGAGCCGCAGATGAAACGCTTTGCCCTCGGCTTTGCCCTGATGCTGGCGGTGGCCATGGTGCCCGCCTGGTTCTGGCGCAACATGTCGGGCGTGGCCTATGGCATCTCGATCCTGCTGCTGCTGGCGGTGGAATTCTTCGGCGCCATCGGCATGGGCGCGCAGCGCTGGATCGACCTCGGCGTGTTTCGCCTGCAACCCTCCGAGCTGACCAAGATCACCATGGTGATGATGCTGGCCGCCTATTACGACTGGCTGCCGGTGCGCAAGGTCTCGCACCCCGTCTTCGTGCTGATCCCGGTCATCCTGATCCTGCTGCCCACCTGGCTGGTGCTGGCGCAGCCCGACCTGGGCACCGCGCTGCTTCTGGTGATCGGCGGCGGGGCGATGATGTTCGTGGCGGGCGTGCACTGGGGCTATTTCGCCGCGGTGATCGCCGCCGGGGTCGGGCTGGTCACGGCGGTGTTCAAGTCGCGCGGTACCGACTGGCAGCTGCTCAAGGACTACCAGTTCCGCCGGATCGACACCTTCCTCGACCCGTCGAACGATCCGCTGGGGGCGGGCTATCACATCACCCAGTCCAAGATCGCCCTCGGCTCGGGCGGATGGGCCGGGCGCGGCTTCATGCAGGGCACCCAGTCGCGGCTGAACTTCCTGCCCGAAAAGCACACCGACTTCATCTTCACCACGCTGGCCGAGGAATTCGGCTTCATCGGCGCGGTGTCGCTGCTGACGCTCTATGCGCTGATCATCGTCTTCTGCGTGCATTCGGCCCTGACCAACCAGAGCCGCTATGCCTCGCTGCTGACGCTGGGCATCGCCACGACCTTCTTCCTGTTCTTCGCGGTGAACATGTCGATGGTGATGGGCCTGGCGCCGGTGGTCGGCGTGCCGCTGCCGCTGGTCTCTTACGGCGGCTCGGCGATGCTGGTGCTGATGGTCGCCTTCGGCCTGGTGCAGAGCGCCCATATCCACCGCCCGAGAGGACGTTCATGACCGGACCCGGCATTCTGTTCGCCGCCACCGAACCCCGCTGGTCGGACTACGAGGCGCCCCTGAGGGCCGCGCTGGAGGCCGCCGGCGTCACCGGCTACCGCCTGTCGCCCGACCTCCCGGCGGCGGAGGTCGATTACATCGTCTATGCGCCCAACAGCAGCGTGCAGGACTTTTCGGTCTTTCCGCGGCTCAAGGCGGTGCTGAACCTCTGGGCAGGGGTCGAGAACGTGGCCCCGAACCCGACCCTGACCGTGCCGCTCGCCCGCATGGTCGACGAGGGGCTGACCCGCGGCATGATCGAATGGGTCACCGGCATGGTCCTGCGCCACCACCTCGGGCTCGACGCCGTTCTGGCCCGCCAGTCGGGCGACTGGCTGCCGGTGGTGCCGCCCCTCGCCCGCAACCGGCCCGTGGGCGTCCTGGGCCTCGGCGCTCTGGGAAAGGCCTGTGCCGGGGCGCTCGCCACGCTCGGCTTCCCCGTCACGGGCTGGAGCCGCAGCCCCAAGACGATCCCCGGCATCGCGACCCGCCACGGCGAGGCGGGCCTGGCCGAGACGCTGTCCGGGGCGCGGATCCTCGTCCTGCTCCTGCCGCTGACCGGGGCGACGCGCGACCTGCTCGACGCCCGCACCCTGGCGCTGCTGCCGCGGGGCGCGGTGATCGTGAACCCCGGGCGCGGCCCGCTGATCGTGGACGAAGACCTGATCGGCGCGCTCGACAGCGGCCAGATCGGCCATGCCACGCTCGACGTCTTCCGCGAAGAGCCCCTGCCCCGGGACCACCCCTTCTGGGCCCATCCCGGCGTGACCGTCAGCCCGCATGTCGCCTCGGAAACCCGCGCCGACACCGCCTCCGAAGTCATCGCCGAGAATGTCCGCCGGGGCGAGGCGGGGGAGCCCTACCTGCACCTCGTCGACCGCGGCGCCGGCTACTGACCGCCCCGGGCGGCGGGCCAGGCTCACCGGCCGTGCGCAGCGCCCCCGGAACGGGACGCCGGCCCAAAGCGGCCGGCATGGCAAGCTGACCGGGGTCCGATGCCGAAATCAAATCGGCAAGGGGGCCAGCTCAAGCGGTATTTGCCGTGCCGCCGCGCGTCTAGACGGCGCCGCCCGATCCGTCGCCCCATCACGCCAAATGTCACCGAAGATCGAAACCTGGCAGGGGGGCGCTGCCCCCGCCGCGCCTGTGGCGCGACTCCCCCGGAGTATTTCGGACGAGATGAAGCCGGAACGTCCCCCCGCTTCATCTCGTTCCAAATACTCCCGCCGGAGGCGGACCCGCGGGGCGCCGCAGCAGGGGCAACGTCGCGCAATGGCCCGCCCGCGCCGGTACCGGCGCCCGTTTCCGACGGGGGCGAGGCCGGGAACGGGGCGCCCCGGGCGCGGCATGGCCAGGCGTCCGAAACCGGGCTTGACCTCCCCGCGCTTTCCCCATAGAGACGCGGGACCAGATTTCGGGGCGCCGCTGCCGCGGTGCCCGTTTGCTTTGACAAGGGCGCGACCCGCCCGAGACCAGACGAGGAAGACCCCATGTCGCGCCGCTGCGAACTGACCGGAAAAGGCCCGATGACTGGCAACAATGTCAGCCACGCCAACAACAAGACTCGTCGCCGGTTCCTCCCGAACCTGAACGACGTGACCCTGCAGTCCGAAACCCTTGGCCGCGGCATCAAGCTGCGCATCTCGGCCTCGGCCCTGCGCTCGGTGGATCACCGCGGCGGGCTGGACAAGTTCCTGGCAAAAGCCAAGGATTCCGAGCTGTCCGAGGGCGCTCTGAAGGTCAAGAAAGAGATCGCCAAGGCCCAGGCCGCAAGCGCCTGATCCTGACGGCCCTGCCCCGGTGGCAGACCTGACAGATGCCACCCGCCGCGGATCGCCCCGGCGGGTGTTTGCATTTCTGCGGCAGGACGACACGGCCAGGGGCCTTTTCCCGCCCGGCGCGGGGATGTATCCTGCGCCCATTCCGGATCCCTGCGCGCCGGACCGGCCTGCGGGGACTGCCGCCGAATCGCGGCCCCCGGACTGTGCAGCGCGTTCGCGCCCGACCGCCAAGGATGCCGAATCTCCCATGCCTCTCAGATGTCTTGCCGCCCTTCTGCTGACCCTCGCCCCGCTGGCCGCCCAGGCCGGCGACATCGTGATCGAGGACAGCTATGCCCGCGCCGCCACCCCCATCGCCCGGTCCGGCGCGGCCTATATGGTGATCCGCAACACCGGGTCCGAGGACGACCGCCTGATCGGTGTGAACACCCCGATGGCCGAGGTCGCCCAGTTGCACACCCATGTGATGGAAGGCGGCGGCGTGATGCGCATGCGGCCCGCCCCCGACGGCTTTGCCGTGCCGGCCGGGGGCACCGCGCTGCTGGAACGCGGCGGCGATCACGTGATGCTCATGGGCCTGACCGAGGCGATGCAAGACGGCAGCAGCTTCGAGATGACGCTGACCTTCGAACATGCCGGGCAGATGACCATCGAGGTCCCGGTCGACATGAAGCGCATGCCAGACGGCTGACCGCCCGCCCCGCGCGGCAGCCCGCCCGCAGGGCGTCATCCGGTCGCGCGCGCGCTCCACGACACATGCAAAAGGGCACCGACACCCGCCGGTGCCCTTTGACCTTTCCCCCGGCGGCCGGCTCAGGCGACCGCGTCGAGCCCCCTGCCCTTGAGCAGCGCCTCGACCCCCGGCAGGCGGCCGCGGAAGCGGGTGTAGAGCACATCGGCCTCCTCGGACCCGCCCTTGGACAGGACGTTCTCCTCCAGCGCCCTGGCCGTGGCCGCATCGAAGGCCGATCCCGCCTCCTCGAAGGCGGCAAAGGCGTCGGCATCCATCACCTCGGACCACATGTAGCTGTAATAGCCCGAGGAATAGCCGTCGCCCGAGAAGACATGCGCGAAATGCGGCGTGGCGTGGCGCATCACGATGGCCTTGGGCATGCCCAGCCCGGCCAGCACCTCGGCCTGCATGGCCATCGGGTCGGCCGGCGCGGCGCCGTCGTGGAATTCCAGATCCACCAGCGCCGAGGCGACATATTCCACAGTCTGGAACCCCATGTCGAAATTCGCGGCCTGCAGCACCTTGTCCAGCATCTCCTGCGGCATGGCCTCGCCGGTCTCGGCATGGGTGGCGAACCGGGTCAGCACCTCGGGCACCTCCAGCCAGTGCTCGTAGAGCTGGCTGGGCAGTTCGACGAAATCGCGTGCGACCGAGGTGCCGGAGTAGCGTTCGTATTCGACATCCGACAGCATCTGATGCAGCGCATGGCCGAATTCGTGGAACAGGGTGCGCGCGTCGTCATAGCTCAGCAGCGCCTCCTGCCCCTTGGGCGGCTTGGCGAAGTTGCAGACGTTGATCACGATGGCCGCCTGCTCTTCGGGCGCATGGGCCTGGCTCTGCATGGCAGAGCACCAGGCGCCGGAGCGCTTGGACCCGCGGGCGAAATAGTCGCCGATGAAGACCGCGACATGCTCACCGCCGCGCGTCACCTCCCAGGCCCGGCAGTCGGGGTGATAGAGCGGCAGGTCGAGCGGCCGGAACTCCAGCCCGAACAGCCGGTGCGCGCAGTCAAAGGCGGCCTCGATCATCTTTTCCAGCCGCAGGTAGGGTTTCAGCGCGGTTTCGTCGAGGTCATGTTCGGCCTTGCGGCGCTTCTCGGCATAGTAGCGCCAGTCCCAGGGGGCCAGGTCGCCGTTCACACCGTCGGCATGCATCATCTCTTCCAGCACCGCCTGGTCGGCCAGGGCCTGGGCCTTGGCGGGCTCCCACACCGCGTGCAGCAGTTCGCGCACCCGGGCGGGGGTGCCGGCCATCTCGGTTTCCAGCTTGTATTCGGCGAAATTGCCATAGCCCAGCAGGTGGGCGCGTTCCTCGCGCAGCTTGAGGATCTCGGCGGCGATGGCGGTGTTGTCGGTCTGCCCGCCATTTTCGCCACGCATCGACCAGGCCCGCCAGGCGGTTTCGCGCAGGTCCCGGCGGGGCGAGAACTGCAGGAACGGCGTGATCAGCGAGCGTGACAGGGTGATGACCGGCCCGTCCTGCCCCTTTTCCTCTCCGGCTGCGCGGGCGCCGTCGATCACGAATTGCGGCAGGCCCTCCAGATCGGCCTCGGTGAGGGGCATGAACCAGCTGCGCTCATCCGCCAGCAGGTTCTGGGTGAACTCGGTCCCCAGCACGGCCAGACGGGATTTGACGGCCTTCATCCGCTCTGCCGCCTCGCCCTCCAGCGCGGCACCGGCGCGGACGAACCCGCGATGGGACAGGAACAGCAGGCGCTCCTGCGCGGGGGTCAGGTCCAGGCTGTCGCGCCGGTCCCACAGTGCCGCCACGCGGGCAAAGAGCGCGGCGTTGGCGCTGATCGCGGACCAGTGGGCCGCCAGCCTGGGCGAGAAGTCGCGCTGCAGCGCCTCGCGCTCGGGGTTGGAGTCGGCGCCCGCCACGGTGAAGAAGACCGACAGCACCTTGTCCAGCGCCTTGCCCGAGGTTTCCAGCGCCTCGACCGTGTTGGCGAAAGTCGGGGCCTCGGGGTTCCCGGCGATGGCGTCGATCTCGGCATCATGGGCGTTCAGCGCCGCATCCAGCGCGGGGGTGAAATCGCTGTCGGAAATCCTGTCGAAGGGCGCCAGGCCATGCGGCGTGGTCCAGTCGGCGAGAAGCGGGTTGGTCATTGGCATCTCCTTTGCACCGAACCTATGCCCGGGGGCCGGGGCTTTCCAGAGGCTTGCGGCGTCAGGGCGCGCGGGCGGCTCAGTGCCCGCCGCAGACCGGGCAGTCGGCGCGCCGTTTCAGACCGATCTTGCGCGTCTCGGACCAGAGCGCGTCATAGATCAGCATCTCGCCCCTGAGCGGCGCGCCCGCCCCGGCGATCAGCTTGACCGCCTCGACCGCCATCATGGCGCCGACCACGCCGGGCAACGGGCCCAGCACCCCGGCTTCGGCACAGCTGGGCGCCAGCCCCGGCGCGGGGGCCTCGGGGAAAATGCACTGATAGCAGGGCGCGCCATTGGCCGGGTCGAAGACGCTGATCTGCCCCTCCCACTGCGACAGGGCGCCCGAAATCAGCGGCTTGCCCTGCGCCACGGCGGTGCGGTTGGCCAGATAGCGGGTGGCGAAATTGTCGGTGCCGTCGAGGATCAGGTCATAATCGGCAAAGAGATCCGCCGCGACCGCCTCGTCCAGCCGCCGCCGATAGGGGCGCACGGTCACATGCGGGTTCTGCGCCAGGATCGCCTGTTCGGCGGAAAACACCTTGGGCATGCCGATGTCGCCGTCGCGGTGGATCACCTGCCGCTGCAGGTTGGCGTTTTCGACCGTGTCGTCATCGACGATGCCGATGGTCCCCACCCCCGCCGCGCCGAGGTAGAGCAGCGCAGGCGCGCCCAGCCCGCCGGCGCCGATGACCAGCACCCTGGCCTGTTTGAGCTTTTTCTGCCCCGGCCCGCCCAGTTCGCGCAGGACGATGTGGCGGGCGTAACGCTCCAGTTCCGTGGCCGAGAAGGTCCCGGCGGGCGTCTCTTCCGCCGTCGGGGCGGCCCTGGCATCGGCCCGCTCCTTGAGGTGGCCCAGCCCGTAGCGGTAGGCCAGCACCAGCGCCACGGCCAGTGCCAGCAACGCCCAGGCGGCCAGCGATCCGCCGGTCGCCTCGCGCAGGGCATGGCCGTCGGGCAGCACCACATGGGTCAGCAGCACCATGCCGAAGAGCAGCGCCAGCAGCACGCCGCGCTTGCGCCTGTCGACCTTGAGAAAATGCCCGGCGATCCAGATGACCGCCGCCAGAAGCAGAACCGCCAGCATCGCCTAGCCCCGCCCGGTGGAGCCGAAACCGCCCGCGCCGCGCGCGGTCTCGTCCAGGGTTTCGACCTCGTCCATCCGGGCCTGCACCACGGGGGCCAGCACCATCTGGGCGATGCGGTCGCCATGCGCGATGTGGAACGGCTCCTGCCCCGCATTCATCACGATGATGCCAAGCGGGCCGCGATAGTCGCTGTCGATTGTCCCGGGGCTGTTGGGCAGGGTGATCCCGTGTTTCAGCGCCAGGCCAGAACGGGGGCGGATCTGCACCTCGAACCCTTCGGGCACGGCCAGGGCCAGCCCGGTCGGCACCAGCACGCGCGCGCCGGGGTCCAGCGTCACGCCCGCGCCATCGGGGAAATTGGCCCGCAGGTCGGCCCCCGCCGCCCCCGCCGTGGCATAGGAGGGCAAGGCGACATCCCGGTCGAACCCGTCAAGGCGCAGGACGGCAAGGCGCACAGGGTCCTTCATCGGGCCAGAACGCTCCCGCCGAGGGCCAGATCGTCAGACCAGCGCATCGGCCACCCTTTGCGCAAGCCGTTCGGCGACCGCGTCCTTGGCCATCCTCGGCCATTCCTCGGCCCCTGCATCCGAGATCAGGACCACCGCGTTGTCGGTTCCGCCCATGATGCCGGTGGCGGGGCTGACGTCATTGGCCAGGATCCAGTCGCAGCCCTTGCGCTGCCGCTTGGCGGTGGCATGGGCGACCACATCGTCGGTCTCGGCGGCAAAGCCCACCACGAGGGCGGGCCGCCCCGCGCCCATCTGCGAGACGGTGGCCAGGATGTCGGGGTTTTCGGCAAATTCCAGCACCGGCAGGGCACCGGCCTTTTTCTTGATCTTCGAACCCGAGGCCGAGGCGACGCGCCAGTCGGCCACCGCCGCGGCAAAGATCGCCGCATCCGCGGGCAGCGCGGCCTGCACCGCTTGCATCATCTGGGCCGCGGTTTCCACCTGCACCAGACGCACGCCCGCGGGCGGGGCGACGCTGGCCGGGCCGCTGACAAATGTCACCTCGGCCCCAAGCGCCACCAGCGCCCGGGCGATCGCCGTGCCCTGCGCGCCGGACGACCGGTTGGCGATATAGCGCACCGGGTCGATGGGTTCATGCGTGGGGCCCGAGGTCACCACGACATGCCGCCCCCTGAGCGGGCCATCGGCAAAATGCGCCTCGATCGCCGCGACGACAGCGGCGGGTTCGCTCATCCGCCCGGCGCCGTATTCGCCGCAGGCCATGTCGCCCTCGTCCGGGCCGACAACGCTCACGCCATCGGCGCGCAGGGTCGCAAGGTTGCGCTGCGTGGCCGGGTGCCACCACATCCGCACGTTCATGGCCGGCGCGATCATCACCGGCGTGTCCGTCGCCAGCAGCAGGGTCGAGGCCAGGTCATCCGCATGCCCCTGCGCCATCTTGGCCATCAGGTCCGCGGTGGCCGGGGCAACCAGCACCAGATCGGCCGAGCGCGAGAGCTGGATATGCCCCATCTCGGCCTCGGAGGTCAGATCGAACAGCTGGTCATGCACCTTTTCCCCCGCCACGGCGGCCAGGGCCAGCGGGGCCACGAATTCGCCCGCCGCGCGGGTCATCACCGGGGTCACCGCCGCGCCTGCGGCCCGCAGCTTGCGGATCAGGTCGGGCGTCTTGTAGGCCGCGATACCGCCGCCGACGATCAGGAGAATTCGTTTGTCTGCCAGCATCCCGGATCCGTCCAGCTTGTCCCGGGCGACACTAGGACAGGCCCGGGGGACAGGCAATGGCAGGTGATGCGCCGGCCGGGGGCCATGCCGACCCCGCAGCCCCCGCGCGGCGCGCGGGGCGGAACCGGATGGCCGACAGGAAAACGCCGCCCCGGGGGCGGCGTCTTTCAGTGCAGCAGGGCCTCGGCCTCGGGCCCCTGTTCGGACAGGCGGCGGCGCATCTTCTTGAAGGCGGCGGCCTCCAGCTGGCGGACACGCTCCTTGGACAGGCCAAGCTCCTGCCCCAGGCTTTCCAGCGTGCGCGGGTCGTCGCGCAGCTTGCGCTCGCGCACGATCAGGCGTTCGCGGTCGTTCAGTGCGGCCATCGCCGCGGCCAGCCAGTGGCGCAGGGCGCTGCGGTCGTGATCGTCGGCGACGATCTCGGCCGCCTGCGCCCCGTCGTCCTCCAGCGCCTCGATCCACTCGCGGCCCTCGTCCTCGGACGACTGGGTGGCGTTGAGCGAGAAATCAGAGCCGGACAGCCGGCCCTCCATCATCTCGACATCGCGCAGCGGCACGCCGACCTCGGTGGCGATCATCTGGCGCAGCTGGTGGCCGTCCAGTTCCTCGCCACGCCCCATCGCCTCGCGCTCCAGCCGGGCCTGGACGCGGCGCATGTTGAAGAACAGGGATTTCTGGGAAGAGGTCGAACCGGTGCGCACCATCGACCAGTTGCGCATCACGTAATCCTGGATCGAGGCCTTGATCCACCACACCGCATAGGTCGAGAAGCGCACCCCGCGATCGGGATCGAACTTGTCGGCCGCCTTCATCAGGCCCAGCCCGGCCTCCTGGATCAGGTCGTTCATCGGGGCGCCGTACCGCCGGTATTTCGAGGCCATCGAGATCGCCAGCCGCATATAGGCCGTCACAAGCCTGTGCAGCGCGGCCTCGTCCCGGTCGTCTCGCCAGGCATGGGCGAGCCGCAATTCGGTTTCGGCATCCAGCAATTCCGCCTTCATCGCGCGACGCGATAGGGACATGTCGTTTGCAGCATCAAGTGCCATTTTCACCCCCTGTCGGATGGTGCATCTCGTACACCTCTTCTCTAGTCTCCCACCGAGACATACGCATGAACACCCGTTTGGGTTCACTGGAAGGTAAAGAAAAAATGTCTGGACCTTTGACGCTGGTCATCGGCGGCGCGGCCTCGGGCAAGTCGGCCTATGCTGAGGATCTGGTGATAAACTCAGGTCTTCCAATGGTTTACATCGCCACGGCCGAGGCCGGAGACGGCGAAATGACCGAACGGATCGCGATTCACAGGGCCCGGCGTGGCATCGGGTGGGAGACGCGCGAAAATCCGCTGACCCCGGGGGAGGAGCTGGCGGCCTTGCCCCCTGATCGCGCCGTCCTGCTGGACTGCGCCACAATGTGGCTGACCAACCAGATGATGCGCGGAGACGATCCGGCAAGGGCCGAGGACGAATTCCTGGCAGCACTGGCCGCTTGCCGCGCCGAGGTCGTGGTGGTCACCAACGAGGTGGGCCAGGGCATCGTGCCCGAACACGCCCTGTCGCGCCGGTTCCGCGAGGCGCAGGGCCGGCTGAACATCCGGCTGGCCGCCCAGGCGGATCGCGTGGTGCAGGTGGTGGCCGGGCTGCCGCTGGTGCTGAAGGGGGGCGCGGGATGAGCCGGTTCTGGTGGGTCCGCCACGGGCCGACGCATTACAAGGGCATGGTCGGCTGGTCCGACCTGCCCGCGCATCTGGACGACACTGCACAGATCGCCCGGCTGCACGACTTCCTGCCCGAAGACGCGCTTGTGATCTCGTCGGACCTGTCGCGGGCCGTGGCCACCGCCGATGCGATTGCCGGCGCGCGCGACCGCCTGCCCCATGATGCGGGCCTGCGCGAGATGCATTTCGGCGACTGGGAGCTGAAGACCAGCGCCGAGATCATGCAGAGCCATCCCGCGCTCAGCCGCGCCTTCTGGACCGACCCGGGCGCGGTCTGCCCGCCGGGCGGGGAATCCTGGGACGATGTCACCCGCCGGACCGGCCAGGTGGTGGAGCGGCTGATGGCCGCCCATCCCGGACGCGACATCGTGGCGGTGGCCCATATCGGCGTGATCCTGACACGGGTCGGCGCGGCGACCGGCGAGCCGGGCCGCGTGGTGATCGGGCAGACGATCGACAACCTGTCGGTGACCCGGATCGACCATACGTCGGGGGGCTGGCGCGTGGAACTGGTGAACCACCTGCCCTGAACGCCACCCCGCCGGATCACGATCCGTGATGCGCAACCGCGCGATTTGTCGTTTCCGGCGGCGGGAGAGGCCGGTGTAGCCTGCGCGAAACCCGTCTCAACCCCGTTCCAAGGCACCGGAGACCCGCATGACCTACGATCTTTTCATCGGCGACCAGACGTTTTCCAGCTGGTCCCTGCGCGGCTGGCTGATGTTCGAAAAATTCGGCATTCCGGTGCGGGTCAACATGGTCGGGCTCTACGCGGGCACCATGGCCGCCGATCTCGCCCCGCTTGCCCCGGCCCGGCTGGTGCCGGTGATGCGCCTGCCCGACGGCGTGGTGGTGGGCGACACGCTGGCCATGGCCGAGACCCTGGCGGAGCGGCACCCGCAGGCCGGGCTCTGGCCCGCCGATCCGGCGGCCCGCGCGCTGGCCCGCTGGATGGTGGCCGAGATGCATTCCGGCTATGGCGCGCTGCGCGCAGCCTGCCCGATGCAGCTGCTGCACCGCTACGAGGGATTTGCGCCCCCGGCCGAGGTGCTGGCGGATCTGGCCCGGATCGAGGAGATGTGGACGCTGGCGCGGGACCGTCACGGGGCGGATGGCCCCTGGCTCTTTGGCGCCTATTCGCTGGCCGATGTGTTCTTTGCCCCGGTGGCGGCGCGGATCGCCGGCTATGGCCTGCCGGTCGGCCCCGGGGCGGCGGCCTATGTCGCGCAGGTGCTGGAGGAGACGGCGTTCCGCCAGTGGCGGGCGCAGGGGCTGGTGACGCGCTATGACCCGGTGCCCTATGCGATGGACCTGCCTGTCGCGCCCTGGCCCGGCCCGGTGCCGCTGGAGGCGCGGGCGGTCGCGGGGACCGAGGCCGAGAATGCGGCCTGCCCCTATTCCGGCAAGCCGGTGACGGATGTGCTGGAGATCGGCGGGCGGCGGATCGGGTTCTGCAACCCGGGGTGCCGGGACAAGACGGTGAACGACCCCGGGGCCTGGCCGAAATTCATGGCGCTGCTCGGATGACCCGGGGATGCGCCGGCTGAGCCGTCGCGCCGCGGGGGCTGTCTGCCCCCGCACCCCCGAGGATATTTCCGGCCAGAGGAAGCAGGGGAACCAAGCGGTTGAGGGCCGGGTCCTGCGCCTGGCCGGAGGGGATCGGATCGCCTGCGCGATCCGACCGGGCGGGGGCTGGCCCCTTGGGACCTGCCGGGGTTTGCCGGCGCGAAGCGGCTTGGTGGCGGGGAGTCCCGAGACGGCGCCCCCGCCGCATCGGGCTGCGGCGGGCGGTGGCCTCGGGTCCCCGGTCCCGGGTCAGCGGCGGGCGGCGTTCAGCGCCTCCCAGACGCGGCCGGGGGTGGCGGGCATGGCGAACTGGCTGACGCCGGCCTGGGCCAGGGCATCGCAGACAGCGTTCATGCCCGCGGCAAGGCCCCCGACCGAACCGGCCTCGCCCACGCCCTTGACGCCGAGGGGGTTCTTGGCGGTCTGCACCTCGTAGAAATCGCAGTTCAGCATCGGCAGGTCGGCCGCGCGGGGCATGGCGTAATCCATGAACGATCCGGTCAGCAGCTGGCCGTCACCGGCGCTGTAGCGCATCTCCTCCAGGAAGATCTGGCCAAGCGCCTGGACCACGCCGCCGTGGATCTGCCCCTCGGCCATCTGCGGCTGGATCACCCGGCCGATATCCTCGATTGCCGAGTAGCGTTCGATGGTGGTGCGGCCGGTCTCGGGGTCGATCTCGACCTCGCAGGTGTGGCAGCCGTTGGGGAAGGTCGGGCCATCGGTGACGAACTCGCCCTTGGCCATGAGCGGGGTGCCGCGGTCCGCGGCGATGCGGGCGATCTCGGTGATCTCGACCTCGCGGTCGGTGCCGACGATGCGGAAGGTGCCGCCGGAATATTCGATATCGGCGGCGTCGGCCTCCAGCGTCTCGGAGGCCAGCTCCCTGGCCTGGGCCAGCACCTTGGTCACGCCGTCGCGCACGGCCGAGCCGACCTTGATCGTCGCGCCCGAGCCGCCCATGCCGCCGCCGCGCTCCATCTCGTCGGTGTCGCCCTGGACATAGGAGACCCGGTCGACGGGCAGTTCCAGCCCCTCGGCGGCGAGGTCCGAGAGCAGGGTTTCCAGCCCCTGCCCCGCCGAGAAGCCGCCGCCGCCCAGGCGGATCGTGCCGTCGGCCTTCATCTCGACATCGGCGAAATCGCGGCCAGGCTGCCCCCAGAGCCCACCCGCCGTCTCGATGCAGAGCGCGAGGCCGAAACCGCGCAGCCTGCCCGCCGCCTCGGAGGCGGCCTTGCGGGCCGGGTAGCCGGCAAAATCGGCCTTGGCGAGGCCCGCGTCGAGCACCTTTTCGAAGGCGCCGCAGTCGTAGTCGAAAATGAAGGGCGACGTCCACGGCATCGCCTCTTCGGGGATCAGGTTGCGGCGGCGCAGCGCGACCGGGTCCATGCCCAGTTCCCGCGCCGCCATGTCGATGGCCTGTTCGATGGCAAATGTCGCCTCGGGCCGGCCCGCACCGCGATAGGGGGCGACGGGGATCGTGTGGGTCAGCCAGCCCTCGATCCGGCCGGCGATCAGGGGCGTGCGGTAAACCCCCGCCACGCCGCCGAAATTCAGCACCGGCGGCAGCGAGCGGGCCGAGGCATAGCCGCCGACATTCAGCTTCATCGTGACCGCCTGGGCGAGGAACATGCCCTCGGCGTCAAGGCCCAGCTCGACCTCGATCTCCATGTCGCGGCCCGCCTCGTCGGAGAGGAAATCCTCGGACCGGTCGGCGCGCCAGCGCACGGCGCGGTTCAGCCGGCGCGCGGCCCAGAAGACCATCGTCTCTTCGCGCAGCGGACCGGATTTCATGCCGAAGGCACCGCCGACATCCCCCGCGACGCAGCGGATCAGGGCCGCGTCCATCTGCATGAAATGCGCCAGAGAGGCCCGCATGGCGACCGGGTTCTGGTGGCTGGCATAGAGGCAGAAACGCGCGCCCTCGGGCCGGGCCAGGGCATTGCGCGGCTCCATCGCCACGGCAGTGACGCGGGTCACGGGGACATTGACCCGGATGTGATGCGCCGCACCGGACAGGGCCGCGCGTACCGCGGGCCAGTCGCCCTTTTCCCACAGCGCGGCCAGGTTGCCGGGGCGGTCGTCATGCACCAGCGGGGCGCCCTCGGCCGTGGCCTCTGCAATCGTGGTGATGGCGTCGCGCTCGTCGAATTCGGCCTCGATGGCCTCGGCCGCATCCATCGCCTGGGCGCGGGTCTCGGCGATCACCATCGCCACCGGCTCTCCCAGGTGGCGGACATGGGTTTCGACCAGCAGGGGGCGCGGCGTGGCGGTCCAGAGATGCTTGTCGGGGCCTTCCAGCTTCATCGGGGTGATGACCGAACCGATGCCGTCATCGGCCAGATCGGCATGGGTCAGGATGGCCACGACACCGGGCATCGCGGCCGCGGCGGCGGTGTCGAGCGAGGTCAGCGTCGCCGCCGCATGGGGCGCGCGGAAGAAGACAGCGGTCAGGGCCGAGGGATCGGCCATGTCATCGGCATAGCGGCCCGCGCCGGTGATCAGCCGGCGGTCCTCGATCCGGCCCTTGCGCACAGTCTCGTTCATCTCGGCACCTCTCTGGCCGTCGCGCGGACGGCTTTCACGTCATCAGCCCATCGGGCGGGACACCCGGATCGCCGCAGCGCCGCCCCGTCCCGCCGCACCACGCCGCCCGTGCGATGTGGCAGATGCAGAAAGCCACCCTGCCGGCCGGATTGCAACCGCTGCCACGCAGCATGCAGATATCTGTCCGAGCGCGGGGTGGCGCGGCCGGATTTCCCCGACCCGCGCGCCCCCGGCCAGGTCGGTGCAACTGGCCAGCCCCTCGCGAAAGGCCCCGGGGGGTGTCGCAGATCCTGGGCGTGATGCAGGCCACCGCCCCGGCCCCGCGCGCAGGCCGCGACAAAGGCGATTGCGAATGGCCCGTCATCCCGTCGACGCACAGCGGATGGCGAGGCCCAATACCTCGGCCAGGCGGGTGCGGAAGTCCGCCGGATGCACCTCAGCGCCCCTTGAACACCGGCTTGCGCTTCTCGACGAAGGCCTTCATCCCCTCGGTCCGGTCCTCGCTGTCCAGCACGATGGCGGCGTTCAGCCGTTCGTATTGCAGCCCTTCCTCGATGCCGACATTGATGCCCGCGTTCACCGCGGCCTTGATGAAGCTGACCGACAGCGGCGGCTTGGCCGCGATGGTGTCGGCCAGGGCGCGGGCGGTGGCCATCAGATCGGCCATCGGGACAACCTGGTTGACCAGCCCGCGCTGCAGCGCCTCGGCGGCGTCCATGTGGCGGCCGGTGAACATCAGCTCCTTGGCGGCGGGCACACCGATCAGGCGGGGCATCCGCTGGGTGCCGCCGGCGGCGGGAAAGGCGCCCAGGTTGACCTCGGGCAGGCCGAATTTGGCATGATCGGCCGCGATGCGGATATCGGCGCAGAGCGCGATTTCCATGCCCCCGCCCAGGGCATAGCCGTTGATCGCACCGATCACCGGCCGCTCGAAGGTTTCGATCAGCCGGGTCAGGTCATGGGTCGCCTTCTGCTTGGCGTAGTATTCGGCGGCGGGCAGGCGGTTGCCGGCGCGTTCCTTGATATCGGCCCCGGCGCAGAACGCCTTGTCCCCCGCCCCGGTCAGGATCACGCAGCGGATGTCACGGTCGAACAGCATCTCGCGGCCGAAGACATCGGTCAGGTCGGGCTTCATCGTGCCGCCGAGCGTGTTCATCCGGTCGGGCCGGTTCAGGGTGACAACCGCCACCCCGTTGTCGTGTTTCTCGTAGAGAAGCGTTTCGTACTGCGGCATCTCAATCCCTCTGGAAGATATGGGCAATGGCAATGGTGCCCAGCCCGATCATGTGGGCCATCGCCGTTTTCGCGTCGGGCTGCTGGCGCGGCCCGTTCTCGTGGCGCAGCTGGTGCACGATCTCGTGGATCTGGCCGATCCCGGTCGGCCCCAGCGGATGACCCTGCGCGATCAGCCCGCCCGAAGAGTTCACGCAGCACTTCCCGCCGATGGCCGACCCGCCGTCGCGCAGGAACAGCTGCCCCTCGCCCTTGGGCGCCAGGCCGAAGGTCTCGGTGTACAGGATCTCCTCGATGGCGAATGCGTCGTGCAGTTCCACCACATCCAGCTGGTCCGAGGTGATCCCCGCCTCGGCATAGGCCTTGTCCGCCACGGTCTGCGCCACGGTGACCGAAGGCAGTTCGCGCCCGACCTGCGGCTTTTCCGACTGCAGGACGGAGGACAGCACCCGGATCGGCTTGCCCCCCGCGATGCCGAGCCGCCTGATCCCTTCCTCGGAACAGACGATGGCCGCCGCCGCGCCCTCGCCCCGCGGGGTGCACATGAGCGAGGTCGTGCTGCCCGCCACCAGGGTCGAGGCCAGGATCTGCTCCACCGTGCGCGGTTTCTGGAACTGGGCGAAAGGGTTGGTCGCGGCATTGGTGTGGTTCTTGGAGGCGACCAGCGCCAGGTCCTCCTGCGTCAGGCCCTTGGCCTTCTTCAGGTGCTCGGCCATGATCGCGTAGCGGATCAGCGGGATATTGGCCGTGTCCGACAGCTTGCCCACGCCTTCCTTCCCCGCCGCGCGGACCTGGTCGCCGTATTTGTCGACGCCAACCGCGATGGCACAGTCACGCAGGCCCGCCGCGACCTCGAAACAGGCCAGCTGGAACGCCGATGAGCCGGAGGCCGAGGCGTTTTCCACCTGCGTCACCGCCAGCCCGGTGGACCCGATGTGGTTGAACATGATCCGCCCGGCGGCCAGCCCGATGCCGGTGCAGCCGACATAGGCGCTTTCCACCGCGTCAAAGGCAATGCCCGCATCGGCCAGCGCGCCGCGCGTGGCGGTCAGGCCCATGTCGATGTAATTGGTATCGCTGGCGAACTGGTAGCGGTGCATGCCGACACCGACGACATAGACGGGGCGCAGGTCCCTGAGAACGGCCATCACGACACCTCCGTCGCGGGAACGAAGCGGCAGCCGATCACGGGGCCGTCCTTACGCGCCAGTTCGACAGGCACGGCGACGATCTCCATGTCGTCGGCAAAACGCTCCTCGCCGCCCTCCAGCATGATCTCCTGGATCGCGCCATTGGCCAGCCGTGCCTCGCCCACCACGCAGGGCGCGGTGATCGTCGGCACCAGCTTCTGATGGATGGTGATGAAGGTCAGCAGCTGCGCCGCGCCGGCCATCGCCTCTTCGCGCACTCGGTCGGCGGGGGCGCCGCAGGCGGTGCAGCCATAGGGCGAGATTGGAAAGGTCAGCGCGTCGCAGGCACCGCAGCGCGCGGCGCGCAGCACCAGGGTGCGGCCATCCTCCGCCAGCCTGTAAAGATCAGGTTTCTCAAGCTGCAAAACGGTCTCCTCCGTTGTCGTGCCGCCGGCCAGAGGACCGGATTTTTACCGAAGAGTAGAATTTACACCCCGCAATCGCAATCGAATTGATTGCGATTTTCAGGGGTCCGTGCCAATTTCCTGTCCAACGAGTAAGTTTCCGAGACGGGAGGACAAGATGGATCTGGGATTGACGGGCCGCGTGGCGGCGGTCACCGGCGGCGGCGGCGCGATCGGGCGCACCACGGCGAAACTTCTGGCAGCCGAGGGCGCATCCGTCGCGCTGCTGGACCTCAGCGACGAGGCCGCCACGGCGGCGCGCGCCGAGATCGAGGCCGAGGTGCCCGGCGCAACCGTCTTCGCCACCACCTGCGACGTGGGCGACAAGGACAGCGTGACAGGGGCCTTTGCGGCGGTGGAGGCGGCGCTTGGCCCGGTGGACGTGCTGGTCAACAACGCCGGTTTCTCGCGCGACAAGTACCTGACGAAGATGTCCGAGGACGACTGGGACGACGTGCATCAGGTCGTGCTGAAGGGCACGTTCCATTGCTGCCGCGCCGTGCTGCCCGGGATGATGGAGCGGAACTGGGGCCGGATCGTGAACACCTCGTCGATGGCCTATCTCGGCAACCGGGGGCAGACGAACTATTCCTCGGCCAAGGCCGGGCTGATCGGCATGACCAACGCGTTGGCGCGCGAGGCGGGGCCATTCAACATCACCTGCAACGCGGTGGCGCCGGGGCTGATCGCCACGCCGCGCCTGCGCGCCCGGCCGGATTTCGGCAAGCTGGAACAGCGCTCCCTTGCGCTGACCCCCCTGCCCCGGCTGGGCACAGTCGAGGACGTGGCCAAGACGATCCTCTACTTCACCTCGGCCCTGGCGGATTTCATCACCGCGCAGACGATCCACGTCAGCGGCGGACGCTAGGCGCTGCCGCCCCCCGGCCCTGCGCCGGGGGCTCACCGGCCCGATGCGCCGCGCGACGCGTTCAGTTCGGGCACCGGCGCCGTGATCCGGCGCATGCCATTCAGGCGCACCGGAAAGGGCGTGATCGGTCCGGCGGGGCTGTCCTCGATCAGGCCGCGGGCGGCAAAATGATCCGACGCGGCGGCCTCGGCCGGCGACAGGACCGGCGAGGCCGGAACGTCACCCGCTTCGAACCGGGCCAGCAGATCGGCCAGCGGCTGCCGCGCCACCTGGTCGGCGATGCGGGCGTTGATCGCCCCGGCCTCCTCGCGCCGGGCCGCGGCGGCGGCATAGGCCGGATCGTCGAACCGCCCCATGTCGAGCGTCGCGCAGACCGCGCGCCAGAAATGATCCTCCAGCGCCGCGATGGAAACCGCGCCGTCGGCGCAGGCAAAGACCCCGTAGGCCGGGCGCACCAGGGCGATGCGGCGCTGTCCGGGCAGGTCCTCGACCCCGGCGGCGTCATAGACCGCGCGGCGGGTGTTGACCCAATGCGCCAGGCAGTCGGTCAGCGACAGGTCGATGAACTGCCCCTCGCCCGTCCGGTCGCGCTGGATCACCGCCGCCAGTACCGAGCTGAGCCCGTAGAGCGCCCCGCCCAGATCCGCCACCGGCAGGCCAAAGCTGTGTTCCGGCGGCCCGTCCGGGCGGCCGCAGAGCGCCGTCACCCCGGCCAGCGCCAGGTAGTTCAGGTCATGCCCCGGCGCCCCGGCCATCGGCCCCGTGGCGCCATAGCCGTACATGCCGATATAGATCAGGCGCGGGTTCACCGCGCGGCAGGCGGCATAGCCCACGCCAAGGCGGTCCATCACCCCGGGGCGGAAGCCGTCGATCATCACATCCATCCCGCTGACCAGGTCGAGCGCCGCCGCACGGCCGGCGTCGTCTTTCAGGTTCAGCGCCACCGAGCCCTTGCCGCGATTGACCAGCCGGAACAGGCCGGGGGAGGCGCGGCGCAGCCCGTCGCCATGTGGCGGACGCTCGACCTTGGTCACCTCTGCCCCCAGCTCCACCAGCGCCATGCTGAGGAACGGGCCGGGCAGAAGTTCCGAGAAATCGGCAACTTTCAGGCCGTCGAGCGGTGCGCTCATGCGCGCACCACGATCACGGCGTCCAGCGCCAGCGCGCCCTCGCCCTCGGCGCCGACCCAGACCGGATTGATGTCCATCTCCTCGATCCGTTCGGCATGCGCCACCACGTGATCGGACACCCTGGCCACCAGCAGGGCCAGGGCCTCCAGATCACGTGGCGGCTGTCCGCGATAACCGGTGAGCAGCTTCGCGGATTTCAGACGGCCGATCATCTCCATCGCCTGCGCCTGCGAGACGGGGAGCATGGCGCGGGTCACATCCTTGAACATCTCGACATAGATGCCCCCCAGTCCAAAGGTCATGACATGGCCGAAAACCGGGTCGCGGGCGACGCCGACAAAGGCCTCGACCCCGCCGGGGCGGGCCATCGGCTCCAGCAACACGCCGTCGAGCGGCGCATCGGGGACGGCCTGCCCGGCATTGGCCATGATGGTGTCGAAGGCCGCGGCGGCGTCCGCGGGGGCCACGTTCAGCATCACCCCGCCAATATCGGACTTGTGGGTGATCCGGGCCGAAACGATCTTCATCGCCAGCGCGCCGCCCATGCGGGCCGCGATCTCGCCAGCCTCGGCGGCGCTGGTGGCGACCTCGGGCGCGGTCACCGGCACGCCCGAGGCAGCCAGTTCGCGTTTGCCCTCGGCCTCGGTCAGGGTGCGGGTGCCGGTGGCGGGCGCCGCCACGCCCTGATCGACGATGAGCGGGGTCCAGGCCATGTCGAATCCCGACCGCCACGTGCCCCAGTCGATCCAGCGCCGCACCGCCTTGCCCATGTTCCTGAGCGAGCGGAACGGAACCAGCCCGCCCTCGGCCAGAGTGTGGTAGCCCTCGCCGGTGCGCTCGGAGAACCAGATCGGCACGATTGGCGTGTCCGTCGTCTTCTGCGCCTCCAGCATGGATTGGGCCCCGCGCGCGGTGTAGATCCCGTAGTCCATCGGCATCGGTGCCAGCACGATATCGGTGTTGGGGTCATTCGCGCAGGCGATGATCGCATCGAGGAAGGCCTGCGGCTGCGAAATCGAGATCGAGGTCGTGTCGATCGGGTTCGAGATCGCGGCGTAGGAGGGCAGCACCTCGCCCAGCCGGGCCAGCGTCTCGGGCGCGAAGTCCGACAGGGTCAGCCCCGCCGTGCCCACGTTGTCGGCGCAGAGCGAGGCCGCACCGCCGGAAGAGGCGAAGACGGCGACCTTTTCGTCCCCCCTGGGGATGGCGCGGGTGAAGAGCATGGCGACATCCATCGCCTCGTCCAGGTCGTCGACCTCGATCACGCCCAGCTGGGCGAAGACGGTGGAATTCACCTCGGCCGAGCCGGTGATCGAGGCGGTGTGCGACTGCGCCGCCGCCGCGCCATAGGCAGAGCGCCCCACCTTGAGCCCGATGACCGGCTTGCCCATCTCGGCCGCGCGTTTGGCGGCGGCGGCAAAGCGGGGGCCGTCCTTGAAACCCTCGACCAGGATGCAGATGACCTTCACCTCGGGGTCGCCGGCCATGTAATGCACGAAATCGGCGACCTGCAGGTCGCATTCGTTGCCCGAGGACGACCAGATCGAAAAGCCCATGCCGCGCGCGTTGTGCTGCAGCATGTTGCGCCCCAGCCCGCCGCCCTGCGTCGCCAGCGCTACCGAACCGGGGACCAGATCGTCCTTGTAGGCGGGCGAAAAGCTCATGCCGAGGGGGATGTTCAGGTTCACCAGCCCGGGGCAGTTCGGCCCGTAGATGCGGATGCCGGTGCGCTTGGAGATCTCGACCAGCGCCGCCTCTTCCGCGCGGCCCCAGTCGTCGGCCTCGGAAAAACCGCTGGTCAGGATCACGGCAAAGCCGCAGCCCTTTTCACCCGCCTGTTCGATGGTGCTCTTCACGAACTGCGCGGGCACCACGACGATCACCACGTCGACCGCTTCGGGCAGCGAGGCCATGTCGGGATAGGCCTTGTGGCCCATCACCATGTCCTGCTTGGGGTTCACCGGGTAGATCGTCCCGGCGAATCTGGAATGCTCCACGATGTTCTTCATCGTGTGATTGCCGATGGAATGTTCCTTCTCCGACGCGCCGACCACGGCGATGCTTTTCGGATTGAACAGCGGCGTCAGGTCCTGGAACCGGTAAGGTTCGAACATGTCCTTCATCGCCTGTCTCCCTACTTGAATGCCGAAAGGCCGAGGATCTCGCGGCCCGCGATCAGCGTCTGAACCTCGACCGTGCCCTCGGGGATCATGCCGCCCTTGGTGTCGCGAAAGATCCGTTCGATCGGGTATCCCACGGCGTAGCCCAGCCCGCCGTGGACCTGCATGGCCATGTCCGCGACCTCGAACGCCGCCTGGGTGGAATAGAGCTTGGCGATGGAGCAATCCTCGCGCGCCTCTTCGCCCCTATCCAGCCGCTGTGCGGCGGTATACGATAATGCGCGGGCCGCTTTTACCCGGATCGTCATGTCCACGATATACTTCTGGACGAGCTGGAATTCCCCGATCAGCCGCCCGAACTGCTCACGCGTCTTGACGTAGCCGGTCGAGATATCCAGCGCGGATTGCGCAGCGCCCACAGCGCCCATGGCGATGTTGACCCGGGCGGTGTTCAGCCCGGCCAGGGTGCCCGACAGGGCCTTGCCCTCGGGCCCGACCATATGGTCGAGCGGGACCTTGACGTTGTCGAAACTCAACTCGGACGTGCCGGTGGGGCGCAGCACCATCTTCTCGACACGCCGGGCCGCATACCCCGGTGTGCCGTCTTCCACGACAAATGTAGACAGCTCTCCGTCGCAGGTATCGGAATAGGTGCGCGCGACGATCAGGGCGATGTCGGCATTGATGCCGTTGGTGATCCACAGCTTGGAGCCGTTGATCAGCCAGTGGTCGTCCTTCTTTTCGGCCCGGCATTCGATGCCGCGCACATTGGACCCGACATTGGGTTCGGACAGGCCGGTGCAGCAGCGCAGCTTGTTCTGCAACAGGGGCTGAAGCCAGCGTTCCTTTTGCTCGGGCGTACCGAAGCGGCTGAGCTTCTGGATCGAACCGTTGGTGATGTTCACCATCGTGCGCAGCGAGCCCCAGCAATAGCCTGCGCTTTCCATCAGCGCCCCCCAGGTGACATAGGGCAGGTCGAACCCGCCGTCCGCCTCGGGGATCTTGCCGCCCAGATAGCCGAAGTCCTTGAGGTCGTCGAAGATTTCGAAGGGAAAGGTGCAGTCCCGCTCGTGCTTGTCGATGATCGGGGTGACGTTGGCTGCCAGCCACTTGTCGACCTGGTCCTTCAGCATCTGTTGTTCGGCGTCGAGATAGGCGTGCATCAGATCATGGCCTCGTAGAGCTTGGTGATGGCAGCCGCATCCAGCGGGCGGCCATTGCGATGCGTGGCCTGGCTGAGCAGGGCCATGTCCGTCAGGCGCGGGATGGCCTCGGCGTCCAGCTTGTAGGCCGCGATGGACTCGGGGCAGCTGGTCAGGGCCTGCAACCTCATCGCCGCGTCGAACATCGCCTTGCAGGCGGTGGCATCGTCGGCGCTGGCGGTCAGGCCCAGGCGGCGGGCGGCGGTGGCGTAGCGCGCGCCCAGGGTTTCCATGTTGAAGCGCAGCATATGCGGCAGGATCGTCCCCAGCACATGGCCATGCACGGCGGCGTGCAGGCTTTCGATCGGGGTGCAGAGCCCGTGGATCCCGTCGACCCCCTTCTGCCCGATGCAGAAGCCGCCAAGGTAGGAGGACATCATCACCCCCGCCCGCGCCTCAAGATCGGACCCGTCGGTGACCGCGCGTTCCAGGAAGTCGATGGCATAGCGCATCGAAGCCAGCGCCAGCTCGTCCGCAATCGGGTTCACCTGGTTGTTCGCATAGGCCCCGATGGCATGGCAGAAGGCGTCGAACCCGGTCGCTGCGGTCATCGCCGGCGGCAGCGACAGGGTCAGCTCGGGGTCCATCACCACGGTCGCGGGCTGCAGCAGCCGGCCGCGGATGACAAATTTCCGCTCGGGCGATTTCAGCACCGCCCCCAGCGAGGATTCCGATCCCGTGCCGCTGGTGGTCGGCAGGGCATAGAACGGCGGCACCGGCACGTCGGATGTGTCGACGTCCTTGCCGAAGCTGGCAAAGCTGTCCGTGCCGGTCAGGATCTCGGCCAGCGCGCCCTTGGCGGTGTCGATGGAGGACCCGCCGCCAAGCGCGATCAGCGCGTCGTAGCGGCCCGCCTGCCAGGCCTGGCGCGCGGCGGTGACATTGGCGGTGGTCGGGTTGGGGCTGACCTCGGCATAGGCCGCGTGGCTCACCCCTGCCCTGTCCAGCGCGGCCTCGATCCGCCCCAGCACCCCGGCCTGTTTCAGGCCGGGGTCGGTGACGATCAGCGCGCTGGTCTGTCCCCGCGCCGCAAGCAGCTCTCCCAGCCCGTCGCATCTGCCGGCGCCAAACAGGGCGTCGCCGGGCCAGTTGAGGGTGAAAGCTGCGGCGAGGGTCATTGTCATGGCTCCTAGTTGTAGAAGAGGTTCGGCAGGTAGAGCGCGATCCCCGGGAAGAGCACGATCAGGAACACGCCGACCAGCGTGACGATCACGTAGGGGATCACCGAGGTGTAGATGTCGCCCATCGTCACGCCCTTGGGCGCCACCCCCTTCAGGTAGAAGAGGTTGAAGCCGAATGGCGGCGTCATGTAGCCGACCTCCATCATGATGATGAAGAGGATCCCGAACCAGATCGGGTCGAACCCCGCGGCCTGCACCACCGGCAGGAAGACCGGCAGCGTGATCAGCATGATGCCGACGGGGTCGAGCACCATCCCGAACAGGAACAGGATCAGCAGCATGAAGATCAGCGAGCCCCATTTCCCGCCCGGGATATAGGTCATCAGGTCCTGGATCAGGCTCTGCGCGCCAAGCGCCGTATAGGCGGTGCTGAAGGCATGCGCGGCAAACAGGATCCACATGATCAGCGCCGTCAGCTTGAGCGTCGAGAGCGAGGCATCGTGGATCACCTTCCACGACAGCTGCCGGTTGACGGTGGTCGCGAACATGGCGCCGAAGACGCCGATGGCCGCGGCCTCGGTCGGGGTGGCGAAGCCGCCGAAGATGGCGCCCAGCACGATCACCACGATGGCGATCGGCAGGATCACCGCCTTGAGCGAGCGGAATTTCGGCCCCCAGCCGGCGCGTTCCTCCTTGGGCAGGGCCGGTCCCAGCTCGGGCTGGATGAAGCAGCGTACCCCGATGTAGATCGACACCAGGACAAAGAGCAGCAGCCCCGGCCCCACGCCCGCGGCGAAAAGGCGGCCGACCGAGACCTCGGTCAGCAGGGCATAGAGAACCATCAGGATCGACGGCGGGATCAGGATGCCCCAGCCCCCGCCGGCGTTGATGGCCCCGAGCGCTAGCTTCTTGTCGTACCCCCGCTCTAGCATCTTGGGCAGGGCGATGGTGCCCATGGTCACCACGGCCGCGCCGGAAATGCCGGACATGGCGGCAAAGATCACGCAGATCAGCACCGTGCCGATGGCCAGACCGCCACGCAGGCCGCCCCACCAGACGTGCATCATGTCGTACAAGTCATTGGCCACGCCTGACTTTTCCAACAATATCGCCATGAAGACGAATAACGGGATCGCCATCAGCGTGGGGTTCGCCATCGACTCCCACATCTTCGAGGCCAGCAGGTAGAACCCGATGGACCCCATTTCGAAGTAAAGGAAGATGACCGAGACGCCGCCAAGGACGAAGGCCAGCGGCGTGCCGAGCAGGACAAAGACCAGCAGCGCGCCAAAGAACAGAAGGGTCAGGAGTTCGACGCTCACAGCTGCACCCCGCCCGCTTCGCTTTCATCCGGGATCTGGACGCCAAAGGTTTCCTCGTCCACCGGCAGGCCCATCAGGATGCGCACATCGGCCCAGAGGCGGATCAGCCCCTGCAGCAGCAGCAGCGTCGCCGCCACCGGGATGAACGACTTGGTCGGCCAGAGCGGCGCCTTCCAGACGGAGTTCGACCGCTCCATGTCCTCGATCGCCTCTTTCGCGATGTCAAAGCCCTGCCACAGCAGGACACAGACGAAGAGCGCGAAAAGCGGCCAGGTCACGATGTCGATCAGCGCCTTCCGCTTCTGCGAGAAGGAGCCGTAGATGATGTCGACGTTCACATGGCCGCGCTCGGCCAGAAGGAAGCCGCCGCCGATGATGGCGTAGACGCCAAAGATCAGCGTGGCCAGTTCGGCGGTCCAGATCGCCGGGCTGCCGACGAGATACCGCATCACCACATCGGCGAGCAGCAGGACAAAGATGATAAGGACGGCCAGGCACACCCACCGTCCTATGAAGCGGTTGAACCGCGTGATGGCCCTTGCGAGGTTCTGCATGGTCCGGGACCCCTTGTTACGGCAGGACTCAGCCGTCCCGTTCCCCGCTCACCGGGGTCCGGGCGGCCGCGCCGCCGTGCGTTTGCTGGTAAAGGGGCCGCGGCGGCCTGTGCGGACGCCGCGGCCCAAGGGCATCGGCCCGGATCAGGTGTAGCCGAGGTCTTTCATCAGACCGGTGTAGACATCGGCGGCCTTGGTCGCGATCTCGCCCCTCTCGGCTTCGGTCGCCAGGATGTTGCTGGAGGCTTCGGCCAGCATGGCCAGCACGTCGTCCGGCAGGGTGATCACCTGAACGTTTTCGTTGGCGATGCCCTCGGAAAGCGCGATGGCCTCCTTGTGCATGTACTCGGCCGAGCGGCGGAAGAAGCGGATTTCCATCAGGTCGGTGATCGCCGACTTCATGTCGTCATCCAGGTCTTCCAGCTGATCGACGTTCACGATGAACGCGTCGATGGTGAAGCCGAGCGCGGGTTTGCAGTGGTATTTGCAGACCTCCCACAGCGACATCGACTGTGCGCCGACCGCCGCACCCCAATGCGCGCCGTCCACCACGCCCGAGCTGAGCGACTGGTAGAGCTCGGAGCCGGGGATGTACTGCGGCGCCGCGCCGGCGGCGGCGAGGTAGTCCAGCATGGTGCCCGACGAGCGGATCTTGAGGCCCTGGAAATCGGCCGCCGACTTGATGTCCTTGGACACCACCATTTCGGTCGGATAGGCCTTTTCCGACATCAGCAGCACGCCATCGGGGATCAGCTCTTCGTTGACCATGGCTTCCAGCCCGAGGTTCTTGGCCGCATGCTGTGCTTCCCAGCTTTCGCGGAAGGTGCCCGGAATACCGTAGAGGAAGCTGGCCGCCTGTGCCTTGTCCTGGATGTAGGACGGGCTGAGCGTGCCCATCGGCACAACGCCCTTGCGGACCAGGTTGTAGATGTCCGGCCCCTTGGCGAATTCGCCCGCGCCGAACAGTTCCAGTTTGAACGCGCCGTCGGTGCGCTCTTCCAGGGCGGCGGCAAGCACACCCAGGCTGTCGGTGAACGAGCTGGACGCTTTCGGCCAGTGCGACTGCACCCGCCAGTTGACGGCACCCGCTGCGATACCCTTGCCGATGATGGCCGGGGTGGCGACGGTTGCAATCGCCGCGCCACGCAGCATCGAACGACGGTTAATGTTCTTGATCGTGGTCATGAAATCCTCCCTGACGAATGACCTGACCCGGATTCTGCGATGCCGTGGCCACAAGTTGCAAGGAGTTACGACCTCTCGACGGGCCGGCCTCCCCTCCGCAAGACTTAAGAGAACATAGTTGTACTGACGCGTCAATAAACGGCGTCGCAGAGATCGCATCAGGTCCTCGACACAGATCTGTTGCAGGACCCCGCCACGCGCCCTGAAAATGTTTGCTCATCCAAGCGCAGGCGGCGCAAACCACAGTCAGACAAGGCCGATCGCACCCCTGGCCACTGTCTTGGCATGAGCAAACACTTACTCATCAGTAAACAAAACTTGCCCCTGGTGAAAAACGATCACCCCGTCGTGATCGGACGCCAGAACCCGGATGCCGCGGCGCGGCTTTCGGGATACGGGTATTTCTGACTGGCAAAATCATCTGCCGCTTCTCGGAAATAGCTTTCCGATTCGCGCCGCCGCCGTGGATGCCTGGCTCAGGTTGTGGCGCCCGGCGGACCTGCGGCAAGCCGATCGCGGTGGCATGTGACGCAAGGTCAGGCCCGCTATTCGCCCGCCGGAGCGATTTCCCTTTGCCGTCCCGTCAGCACATCCTTTTACTGGGCCGTAACCAACGGCCCGGAAAATTGCTTTGGGCCGGAGATGGCGGAGTGGTTGCATATTGGTGCTGCAGTCGCATACATTCCGCACAGTGGAAAATGGACGCTTCATGGCTAGCTGGAACGGCGCTGTCGCCTCGCGCGAGGAAATTCGGGAACTGAAACGGCGGGCCGCGCTGCGGGTCGCCGCGCGTATCTTCAACGAGAAGGGCTATCACGCCACCTCGCTGGACGAGATCGCGGATGAGATCGGGGTCACCAAGACCGCGCTCTATTACTATTTCAAGAACAAGGAACAGCTGCTCTACGAGTGCCTCAAGCTGACCTATGACTGCGGCCAGAACGCCCGGCTAGAGGCCGAAAAGCTGGACGGTTCCTCCTTCGACAAGCTGCGCGCGCTCTACCGCCGGTTCATGGAGAACCTGATGGAGGAACGCGGCGCCTATACCACGATGGCCAATATCCGCGCCCTCCCGCCCGAGCATCAGGCCGAGCTGCTGGAACGCCGCCGCCACCTGGACCGCTATTCCCGCATGCTGCTGGAAAAGGCGATCGAGGAAGGGTCGGTGCGCTCCGTCGATGTGCGGCTGACCTCGAACTTCTTCCTGGGCGCGGTGAACTGGATCCTGCGCTGGCATACCGAGGATGACGCGATGAAGCCCTCGGATGTGGCGAACCACTTCCTCGACCTCTTCATGAACGGCATCGCCGAAAAGGGCTGAGGCTCAGCCCCCCGACGGGATGGTGTCGATCTCGAACTGCAGGAAGACGGGCACCGGGTCCGCCTTCTTCTTTCGGCTCGACAGGCTGACCGCGCCGCGCGTGGTCTGGCCGAACCCGGCCTCGTCCAGCAGACCGCGGATGCCCTCCTGCGCCCCGGCGTCGCGGGATATCTCCAGCGGGTTCTGCTCCAGGAACGACAGGTCCTCGACGTCGGACTGGGGCGCGGCGGGGGACAGGATGACAATCAGCCGGTCGCGGCCGAAACTGTCGTCGGTCACCAGCACGTAGTCGTCATCCAGCGTCGAGCCCGGCTGCAGCCGGCCATTGCCCATGAAGGTGATCGCGTAGTCGGAGCCGACGTAGAGCAGGTTGAAATCCACCGGATCGGTGCCCGAATTGGTCAGCCGCACTCCGATCACGTCGTCGGGCACCATGCGCGGGACCTCGGCCCCCGCCACCGGGATCCGGCTGTCGGCGACGACCTCCTCGGCCTGCGGGTCGAAACGGCCGGTGACCAACGCGGCCTCGACCGGCAGGCTGGCGGATGCGGTGGCGGCGCCGACCTTCAGCAGGTTCAGCGCCTTGGCGATGGTGGCGAAACTGTCGGCCATCAGCGCCGAAAGCTCCTCTGCCGAGCGTCCCCCGGTTCCGATCGAGGGCGTGTCAGCGTAATGCGCCGGGTCGACCAGCCCGGTTGCGGGCAGGATCCAGATCGCATCGGGGCGCGGGCTGTCGGGGATCACGGCGAGGCGCAGGTCGGCCTCCTCGGCCCCCGCCGGAACGAAGGAGATGCGCGCGGCCACCGCCGGTTCGCGCATCATCTCGGCCATCGCCGCCTGCAGGGCCTGTGCCGGGGCGCTGCCTTCGGGCGGCAGGGCGACGGTCAGGGAAAAGTCGATGCCTGCCGAGATCTTGCGCAGCACCGCGCCCGGCGGCACCTCGGGCGCCGTGCCTTCGGGCAGCGCTTCGGCGCGGAAGGTTGTCGCGCTCTCGACCCTGTAGGTGGCCAGCGCCGCCTCGTCCGGATCGGCCGGCGAGGCAAGCAGCGCCAGCTCGGTTCCCGGGGTCAGCCCGTGCAGCGTGCCCGCCGGAACCGACAGGCCGGCATTGCGCCGCTCGGCCACCCATTGCAGCACGCGCCCCGCCCCGCCGGCGCCAAAAACCGGCTGGTCCAGGTCCCCCTCGAACAGCGGGGTCGAACGGGCGAGGTTCAGCACGGCATATTTGCGCAGCACCTCCTGCGCCAGCTGGCGGTAGGTGATGCCGGGGCGTTCGGCCATCGTTTCGAACAGCGTATAGGTGAACACCCCCTGCGGGCGCCGCCCGGGCTGGCCGCGCGGCATGTTCTTTTCGGGCGTCGTCTCGTTGGTCTGCGCGGCGAAAAAGGCAACCAGCCGCCCGGGTTCGCCCCCGGCGGGGGCCTGCGCCTCGACCGGGGCGGCGGGGCGGTCGCGCGGATCGGCGGGAACGGTGACCTCGGCCCGGGCCATCGCCGCCTCGGGGATGCCCAGGGCGGCGGGCAGCAGCTTGCGCTCGCGCACATCGTCCCCGCCCGTGGGTGCGGCGCGGGTGGCGGTGCCGGAATGGCAGCTGTCGAAGACCACCCAGACATCGGCCCCGGTGGCGCGGATGGCGTCGATCATGCGCCCGATCTCGTCATCCACCAGCCCGTTTTCCACCGTGCCCACGGTGTCGTTCCAGGGCCCGATATCGACCGGCAGAAACAGCTCGTCCAGGCCGTCCAGCTCGCTCGCCGGATCCAGCGCCGGGGCCTGGGTGCCGTGGCCCGAGAAATGCAGATAGACAAAATCCCCGGGGCCCGACACCGCGGCCAGCGCGGCCATCCGGTCGCGGATCGCCTTGAGGGTCGCGGGCTCTGCGCCCTCCAGCCCGTCGGCCAGGACATGGATATTGGCGGGGGCAAAGCTCAGCACCGGATTGGCGGTCAGATAGCTTCGCACCAGGTCGACATCGTTGCGCGGGCCGTTCAGCCAGGCGCCCTTGTCCAGGTTCACGTACTCCGACGCGCCGATCAGCAGCGCCCGCGCCTCGCCCGCCCGTCCGGGCAGGCCCGGCAGCAGGGCAACCCCGGCCAGCAGCAGGGCCGCCACGCCCCGGCGCGGCCCGGTCATCGCGAATGTCATCATCTCTCCCCCCTCGCCCGGTTCAGTTGGTGATAAGAGTGTAGGACGTGACGGTCGCCCCCCTGTTCAGGATCACGACCGAGAACACCTCTTGGGTCGCCGGACGCCAGCCGCAATAGGCGATGGCGCTGATATCCGTGTCGGTGCAGACCACCCGCCCGGCACTGTCATAGACCATCAGGTTGAGGTCCACGCCGGACTGCCCCTCGACATAGACCTCGGCATAGCTGTTGCCTTCGTATTCCAGCGGGCGATAGGTGTCGCGCCCGCCCGCGCGGATGCGGCTGATGGAATAGACCTGCCCCGAGACGACGCCCTTGGTGCGCATGGCGCGCTGATCCTCGACCAGCCCCGCGATCAGCGGATCGCCGGGGGCAAGCGCCAGGGCGGTGTCGAGCATGTCCTCGGCGCTGACCGGGCCGGCGGGGGCGGCGTCCTGGGTCGCCGCCTCGTCCGCCGGGGCGGGGGACGCGCCGGTCATCGCTCCCTCACCGGCCTTGGCCGAAGGGGCGTCGCCCTGCCCGGCCTGCGGGGCGGGCGCGGTGCCCTCCCCCGGTGCCGCCTCGGCCATCGGGTCCGCCATGCGTGACGCCGCACCCGCCCCGGGCGCAAGCGCGGCCATCGGGGGGGCGTCACGCTCGGGCTCGCGCGCGATCCGCTGGCCGAACAGCTCTCCGCGGATGCGGGCGGCGGCGATGGCCAGCAGCGGGTCGCGGTCCTCCAGCGCCAGCTCGTAGAGGCGGGCGGACAGTTCGGCGCGGCGGGCGGCGCTGTCCTGCGCGGCGGCGGGCAGCGGAAGGATGGCCAGCGCCAGACAGGCGATCAGGATGCGGGTCATGCGGGTCTCTCCTCGGAACTCCACCCCGATAATGCGGGGCGCGGCGGCCATCATCAAAGCGTTTTTCGCCCCGAATTCAAAGATGAACGGACTTGTCATGTGATCCGCGCCGCGCCCGCCGCTATCACCGGGAACGGCTCTTGCGAAAGGATACGCCATGACACCGACCCTGACCGGACTGCGCAGAACCCTGCGCCGCGCGCCGCTGGTGGCGCTGATCCCGCTGGCCGCGCTGATGCTGCTGCTGGCCACCGGCCCCGGCCCCCTGCGCGCCGCCGCCGCGCCTGAAACGGTGCTGAACCGCGGGCTGGACGCCACGCTGGTGGTGCTGAGCGACGATGACGACGCGGCCTTCCTGGGCTCGGCCGTGCTGTGGGGCGACGGGACGGTGATCGTGACCGCCGACCATGTGCTCAAGGGCCGCCGCCGGGTGCTGGTGCAGGACCGGCACGGGCGCTTTGTCAGCGCCGAGGTCACCGCCCGCGACCCGGTGCGCGACATCGCCATCCTGCGGATCGACGAGCCGGTCTTTGGCAAGGGCCTGACGCCCGCCGACGTGCTGCCCGGGCTGGGGGACGAGGTCTATGCCATCGGCGCGCCGCTGGAGATCGAATACACCGTCACGCGCGGCATCGTCTCGGCCACCGCCCGCCAGGTCGAGGCGCATGTGCCCGTGCTGCTGATCCAGCACGACGCGGCGATGAACCCCGGTTCTTCGGGCGGGGCGCTGATCGGGTCCGACGGGCGGCTTTACGGGATCAACACGCGGATCGCCGACGGATCGCGCCTGTTCGCCGGGATCTCCTACGCCATCCCCGCGCAGGTCATCGCCCGTTTCATCGCGGGCGAGCTGGCTCCGGTGCGCGACCTGGGCCTGACGGTGCGCCCGGTGACGGCGCGGATCGCCCGGGCGCTTGGCCTGGACACCGCCGCCGGCGTGCTGGTCGACGACGTGGCCCAGGGCGGGCGCGGCTGGCGCTCGGGGGTCGAGGCGGGGGATGTGCTGATCTCGCTCGACGGGCAGCCGATCCGCCGGCCGGGCGACCTGTCGCTGCTGCTGGCCGGGGTTTCGGGCGACAAGGCGCAGCTGGTGATCCGCCGCGACGGTGTCGAGGTCTCGCTCCTGCTCGACCTGACCGACACCACGCCGCGCCTGTCGCTCTCGGACGGGGCGCGCATGGCCGCCAAGGTCGATCATTACACATGGGAAAAGCTGGGCATCTTCCTTGACGACGCCGGGCGCCGCGTGGTGCGCGTCAGCCGCTCCAGCCCCGCCTATCGCGCCGGGCTGGCCGACGGGGACGAGATCGTGGCAGTCAACGGCGAGCCGGTGCGCGAGGGCGTGATGCCCGACACCCGCATCGACGGCCCGGTGCTGCTGCTGGTGCGTCGCAACGGCGGGCGCACGATGCATGTGATGGTCGACCCCTGGACCAACGTGTTGCCCGATGTGCCGCTCGGGGGCGCGAATGCGCTTGACCCGGCGGTGTCGGTGTTCTGATCTCGGACCCGAGGAGACCCCCATGACCGACCAGCCCCCCCGCATCCTGATTGTCGAGGACGATGCCGAGGCCGCCGAGGCGCTTGCCGCCGCGGCGCGCGAGCTGGGCGCGCAGCCCGAGGTCGTCACCACCTATGACGCCGGGCTGATCGCGGCGGCGGGGACCGATTACGCGGTGGTCGTCTTTGACCGGATGCTGCCGGGGGGCGACGGGATCGACGCCATCGCCCGGATCCGGGCCGCCGGGTCGACCGCGCTGGTGCTGGTCGTCTCGGCCCTGGGCCGGGCCGCGAACAAGATCGAGGGGCTGGAAAAGGGCGCCGACGACTACCTCGCCAAACCCTTCGACCCCGACGAGCTGCGCGCCCGGCTGCGCGCGCTGCTCAGGCGGCAGGCGATGCAGGTGCTCGACAACGACATGGTGGTGCTGGGCCCGGTGCAGATCCGGATGAAGGCGCGCACCGTGCATGTCGGCAACCAGCACGTGCCCGTCAGCCCCAAGGAGTTCGAACTGATCGCCTATTTCGCCCGCAACGCAGGCGAGACGGTGACCCGCACGCAGCTGCTGGAAAACGTCTGGAACCTGCATTTCGACCCCCAGACCAATGTGGTGGATGTGCATGTCGGGCGGCTGCGGCGCAAGCTGGAACAGGCGGCGGGGCGCGGGGTGATTCACACCGACCGGGGCGCGGGCTATGTCTTCGACCCGCAGCGCGCCCCGCAGCCCGCCGATGACGGGGACGCGGGGTGAGGCCACGCCTCCCCCTTCTCGGGTCGGCGGCGCTCAGGGTCACGCTGGGCGTGGCGGCGGGCATCATCCTGCTGTCGGTCGGGGCGATGGCGGTGCAATACCGCATCACCGCCAGCGCGCTGGAGGACCGCCAGGGCGAGCTGATGGCCGCCGAACTGGCCGGCTTTGCCCAGTTCTACGAACAGCGCCGCATCCCCGGCCTGCGCGAGGCGATCGAGGCCCGCGCCACGGTCACCGGGCCGGACGAGGCGCTTTACCTCCTGCAGGATCGCAACGGGCAGCGGCTCGCGGGCAATATCGCCAGCTGGCCCGAGGGGGTGGTGCCCTCGGGCAGCCTGTTCGCCGCCGCGCCGATGGTCGAGGTTCCGGGCCCCGCCGGCGCCTATCGTGGCGTCGCGCGCGAGCTGCCGGGCGGCTTCCCCCTGCTGGCCGCCCGCGCGATGACCCCGGTGACCGAG
Organism: Pseudooceanicola pacificus; assembly: GCF_009789075.1. Classification (GTDB taxonomy): domain Bacteria; phylum Pseudomonadota; class Alphaproteobacteria; order Rhodobacterales; family Rhodobacteraceae; genus Pseudooceanicola; species Pseudooceanicola pacificus. The sequence goes on along the minus strand of NZ_WNXQ01000003.1, from coordinate 195,714 downwards.
ACGCTGCGCGAGCTGCGCGGCACCATCCTGCGCGTCGCGGCGGGGCTGTCGGCGCTGGCGCTGCTGGCGGGCTGGCTGGTGGCGCGTGCCGTGGTGGGCCGGATCGGGCGGCTGAACGCCCTGGCCGACCGCGTGGCCGGGGGCGAGCTGTCCGCCCGCCTGCCCGGCCCCCGCACGCGCGATGAATTCGGCGCGCTGGAGACCCATTTCCACGCCATGCTCGACCGGATCGAGGCGCTGAACCGGGCCACGCACCGCCTGTCGGACACCATCGCGCACGAGCTGCGCACCCCCCTGAACCGCATCCGCCAGCGCCTGGGGCGGATCGAGGGGCAGGCCGACGAGATCGCGGCGCTGCAGGCCGAGATCGCGGGCACGGTGCGCATCTTCGACAGCCTGCTCGACATTTCCAGCGCCGAGGCGGCCTCGGGCCAGCGACCCGGCCTGGTGCCGGTGGATTTCTCGACCCTCGCGGCCGAGGTCTTCGACCTGTACGCCCCGCTGGCCGAGGACCGGGGCCTGCAGGCCGCCGCCCGCATCGCGCCCGACTGCTGGGTGCTGGGAGAGCGCAACCTGCTGGCGCAGTTGGTGTCGAACCTGCTGGACAATGCGATCAAGTTCACCGCGCCCGGCGACCGGGTCGAACTGACGCTGGCGCCCGAGGCCGACCGGCACCTGCTGGTGGTCAGCGACACCGGCCCCGGCCTGCCGGAGGAGCTGCGCGGCGAGGCCTTCGACCGTTTCACCCGGGCGGACCGAGATCGCGACCGGCAGGGCCACGGGCTGGGGCTGGCGCTGGTGCAGGCGATCGCCGCCCGCCACGGCGCACGTCCCACCCTGCCCCCGGTTCGAAGGGGTTTCAGAATCGAGATCGCATGGCCTAAGCTCTCCCGACCCTGAGGGGGGACGGGGACGAGATGAAGCTGCTGATGTCGCTGGCGATTGCCGCCGGTCTTGCCGGGTGCGGTGTGCTGAACACGCCGCGCAATGCGCCGCTTACGGCCGGGGCCAACGCGCCGCTGGTCACGCCGCTCGCCGGCGACGAGGATGGCGAAATCTACGTCGGCCTGGCGTTTTCCGGCGGCGGCATGCGCGCCTCGGCCTTTGCCCACGGGATGCTGCTGGCGATGCGCGAGGCCACGGCCAGCGCGGGCGATCCCGACGGAATGCTTTCGGATGTGCGGCTGGTCACCGGGGTTTCGGGCGGGTCGGTCACCGCCGCCTATTTCGGGCTGACCGGGCCCGCGGGCGTCATCGGCTATCGCGACAGATACCTGATCAGGGATGCCGAGCGCTACATGGCGACCTCGGTCTTCAACCCACTGACGCTGATCAACGGGCTGTCGGGCGGCGCCAACGGGCGCGCCACATTCGGCCGGTTCCTTGACGAAACGCTGTTTCACGGCGCCACCTTCGGCGATCTGCGCAAACGCTCGCGTGTCCGCACCTGGATCAATGCCAGCGACGTGGCGAACCAGACGACGTTCCTGTTCTCGCCCGAAACCTTCGATGCGCTGTGCTCCGACCTTGCCTCCTATCCGATATCGGATGCGGTGGCGGCCTCGGCGGCCTATCCGCTGGTCTTTGCCCCGATCACGCTTGAGACCCATCGCGGCAAATGCACCTATCGCGAACCCGACTGGCTGACCGCCGCGCGCTACAACCCCGAGGCCTCGGGCGCGATGAAGGCCCATGCCGCCGCGCTGGAAAGCTATGCCGGCGCGCCCGACGTGCGTTACGTCAAGCTGCTGGACGGCGGGATCACCGACAATTTCGGCACCACCGGGCTGGCCGTGGAACGCGCCCGCGCCCAGGTGCCCTATGCCCCCCTGACCGAGGTCGAGGCCGTGCGCCTGCGCCGCCTGCTGTTCCTGGTCGCCAATGCCGGGGTGCAGAAGGATTATTCCTGGACGCAGAAGCTGCGCGGCCCCGGCGGGGTGCAGTTGGCGACCTCGATCGCCAGTTCGGCGATGGCCGCCGCCTCGCGCACCGGATATGACGCGATGCGCCTGCAACTCGACAAGTGGCAGGCCGATCTGGTGGAATACCGCTGCGCCCTGCCCGCCGCCACGGTGCGCCGCCTGCGCGGAACGCTGGCGGGCTGGGAGTGCCGCGATCTGAAGTTCTTTGTCGGCGAGGTCTCGTTCCGCGCCCTGCCCGGCCCGATGCAGGACCGGCTGGACCGAATCCCCACCCGACTCAGGCTGGACGAGTCGCAGGTCGACCTGGCCATCGAGGCCGGACGCCGCGCGACGCTGGACAACGCCGAGTTGAACGGCTTCCTCCGGGCAACCAATCGCTATGGGGGCAACCCCCTGATCGCGGGGGCGCGGGGCGGTATTTCGGGGGCCAGACGGATCACGCCCGTCAAGAACTGATGACAAATCCGGTCATCTGGCCGTTTCACTTGATCGGGGGCCAACCCCCTGCAATCATTGAAACCTGGAGGAGCCGGAGAGGCCAGATGACCCGTTTAGACCCACGCATTGCGCGGCTTGTCGCCGTCGCGCTGACCCTGACTTTCGCCCCCCAGCCGGGGCTGGCGAAGGTGCTGGGCCTGGTGGTCGGCGTGTCGGATTACGAATATCTGGACGCCGATCTGCGCGGCCCCGCCAACGATGTCGGACTGGTCGCGCGGATGCTGCTGGCGCGCGGCGCCGCCCCGGCGGACGTCACCGTGCTGGCCGCCCCCGACGCGCCGCTGCCCGGGGGCCTGGCCCCTGCCGCCCAGCCCCGGCGCGCGGCCATTGTCGCGGCGCTGGAAGGGCTGGCGGCGACCGCCCGGCCGGGGGATACGGTGGTGTTCTACTTCTCGGGCCACGGTTCGCAGATGCCCGATGCCTCGGGGGACGAGGCGGGCGGGTATGACGAGATCCTGCTGCCCTCGGACGCGCGCGACTGGAAAGGCGCGATCGGCGCGGTGGAAAATGCCCTGGTCGACGACGAGCTGGGCGTGATGATGCAGGCGATCCTCGACACCGGGGCCGAGCTTGTCGCCATCCTCGACGCCTGCCATTCCGCCACCGGGTTCCGCGATATCGCGGGCAATGGCGCCGCGCGCTATGTCGACCCGGCCCTGCTGGGCGTGCCCGATGCGCAGGCCGGCGATGCCGAGGCCGGACAGGTCGCGCCACCGCTGAACGGGCGGTTCGTCTTCCTCTATTCCTCGCAATCCGACCAGCGGAGTTTCGAATATCCCCTGGGCGATGCCGGGGATCCGGCCAGCTGGTACGGCGATTTCACCGGCGCGCTGATGCCGGTGCTGACCGCCGGACAGGGGCTGAGCTGGGCGCAGGCGCTGATGGCGGCGACGGATGGCATGTCGCGCAGCGGGCCTGCCGCGCAGACGCCCGATGCCGAGGGCACGCTGCTGGAGGCCCCCGTTTTCGGCACCGGCACCGGGCAGGCGCTGTGGCGGACGGAGGGGCGCAGGGTCGCCGCCGGGCTGCTCGCCGGGCTGGGCGCAGGGGCGCAACTGGCAGTCTACGCGGATGCCGCCGCAAGCGGGACCCCCGTGCTGGCCGAGGTGGCCGAACTGCGGGCCGACAGCGCCATGCTGGCCGGGGGCGAGGGGCTGCCCGCGCAGGGCTATGCGCGCCTGAACCGCCCCGCACCGCCCGCGCCGCTGGCGCTGGCCGCCCCGGTGGCGGCGGATGGCGGGGATTACGCCGCGCTGGCCGCGACGCTGGCCGAGGTCACGGCCAATCTCGACGGGATCGCCCCGGCGGACGCGGGCCGGGCCGCTATGACCCCCTATTTCACCGGCGGCACCCTGGCGCTGGCCGGGCGCGACGGCGTGCTGGACGGGGCCGGCCCGGGATCGAGCCCGCGCCTGTCCGGCGGCGAGACCGGGCCGCAGGCCGTGGCGGCCTTCCTCGACCGGGCGGCGCGGGCCCATGCCCTGCGCACCGCGCTCGGCATGGCCGAGGGCGGCGGCCTGTCGGCCTTTGCCCTGCCGGGCGTGGGATTGCAGGTGGCGCTGACGCAGGTCGGCGGCGGCGCAGAGTGCGACGGCTCGGGCGCGGAAACCCCGGTCACCGGCGCCGCCACGGTCCAGGATTGCGATCAGCTGTGGCTGAGCGTCACCAACGGCTCGCGCACCGCGCGCGACATCACCGTGCTCTACCTCGACCGCGACCTGGCGGTCACCGCGCTCTGGCCCGAGGGCGGGCTGTCCAACCGGCTCGGCTTTGGCGAGACGCAGGAGATCGGGCTGCAGATCACCAACCCTTCGGACCTGCCCGGCAGCGAAGAGTTGATCGTCCTGTCGGCCCCCGCCGTCCAGGGCGCCCCCCGCACCGTGCTGACCGCGCTGGCCGATCCGGTGCAGATGCGCGCCGCCGCACCCGAATCCGGGCCGTTGGCGCAGTACCTGATGGCCGCCGCCGACCCGTCGGCGCAACAGCGCAACCTGCCGATGCCGGGTGCCGTGCCCCGGCTGGAGGTCACCCGTTTCCGTATTTCGCTGGCCCCTGCCGGCATCCGCTGACTTCACCATGTCATTGCAACAAAGGACGATCCAACGATGACCTTTCTGAAACAACTGACCCTTCCCGCGATTGCGGCGCTGGCCCTGAGCGGACCCCTGGCGGCGCAGTCGTTCGAGGCGCCGATGGCCGACCCTGCCGTCGCCTCGCCCTTTGCCTTTGCCGACAGCGCGAAAAAGGCCGAACAGGCCAAGGAGCAGCGCGAGGCGGCCGCCTCGGCCGGGGGCCGCGTGATCGGCGGCGAAGTGGCCGCAAACGGCGCCTGGCCCTGGCAGGTCGGGCTGGTGATCGCGGGCCGCGACGTGGGCCCCGAATCGCATTTCTGCGGCGGCTCGCTGGTGCTGGACACCTGGGTGCTGACCGCCGCGCATTGCGTCTACATGCAGGACGACAAGGGCTATTTCCAGCTCGACCCGCGCCAGCTGAACGTGGTCGTGGGCACCAACAAGCTGGCCCCCGGCATGGGCGACGTGATCCCCGTGGCGGGCGTCTTCCGCAACACCGCCTACAATCCCGACGGGTTCGACAGCGACATCGCCCTGATCAAGCTGCAGCGCGCGCCCAATGTGCCCTACAGGACGATCAAGGTGCCGGATGCGGATTTCGGCAACCAGATCGACGTGTCGGGCGTGCCCACCGTGGTCACCGGCTGGGGCCTGATCAACGGGGGCGAACATCCCTCGGACATGTATCAGGCGGAAATCCAGATCCTCGGGCGTGACCAGTGCAACGGCGCGCTGATGGAGGCACGCGCCCAGGGCGCGGTGCAGCCCTTCGTGCAGGCGCTGGAAATCTTCAACATCAAGGGCGACGATGCCCAGGCCGCATGGTCGGAACTGGTGAAACGCGCGCCCCTGCCGATGACTGAGAACATGCTGTGTTCGGGCACCTACGAGGGCGGCAAGACCTCGTGCCAGGGCGACAGCGGCGGGCCGCTGGTGGTGCCGATGAACGACGGCTCTTACGTGCAGGCCGGTGTGGTCAGCTGGGGCCTCGCCTCGGGGCCCAAGATGACCTGCGTCGAAACCGCCCTCTTCTCGGCTTACACCAAGGTGTCGAACTTTGTCGGCTGGATGGAACAGACAATCGCCGCGAACTGAGCGGGGCCAACGGGCGGGGGCCGGACAGCCCCTGCCCTGCCCTGTTGCAGCAGCCGGGCCGCGGGATCGTTCCGCGGGCCGGCTGCGCCGCGTCGCGCGCCGGTGGCCCGCCTGCCCCGGGGCGCTGCACCGCCTGCTGGTCGCGGCGGCCCTTGTGCTGGCCCTGTGCCCGGCGATAGTCCCCGGTCCGCTCCGCGCGCAGGACGACCCCGCGCCCCTGACGGAGGACGAGATCCTCGACCTGTCGGACGAGGGGCTGGACCTGGCCGAAGCGGGCGATCTGGACGGCGCCTACACGCTGATCGCGCGCGCCAACGCGGCCACGTTCAAGGGCGACTATCCCCCGCTGGTCACGCATTACCCCAACGTCGCCTTTGCCCGGTACTACTACATCCGCGAGAACTGGTCCGAGGTGCAGCGCTTTGCCGCCTCGGTCGCCTCGGTCCTGGACAAGCCCGAGACCGAGAACCACCCATACCGGATCGAGGCGACGATCCTTCAGGGTGTCGCGCTCTACGAGACCGGACGCACCGGCGAGGCCGAGGTGCTGTTGCGCGGCGCGATGGCCGACAGCGCGGACACCCCCGAAATCGACGACCTGAACGAGCTGGCGCATTACTTCCTGGCCCTGGCCGCCAGCCGGAACGACTCCGCCGATGCCTCGGACCTGCGCGAAAGTTTCATGGACCGCTACACCGAGGGGCAGCTGGTCACGCCGTCGCAGTTCCTCTATCTGCTCTACGTCGCGCTCGACAAGGTCGCCGTGGCGATGGAGGATCCGACCCAGCTGCTGACCCAGTCGGGCCAGATCATCGCCCTGGCCGACGTGACCGAAGGGGTGAGCGAGGGCTATCGCACCTTCTACCGGGCCTATCACGCCCGCCTGCTCTACCGCGTCGGCCGGTACGAGGAAGCCCTGCCCTATTTCGAGGAACGCCAGGCCTATCTTGAGGGCAACGACAACATCGCGCTGGATTACGCGATCAACACGATCCGCATGGCCAACACCATGTCCCGGGTGAAAGGGGTCGAGGCCGCCGCCGAATTCCTGGCCCCGATGCCGGAAAAGCTGCGCAGCCACGGCCGCGCGCCCGGTTACATGATCGCCGATATCCTGACCCAGCTGGGGCTGTTCGCCCAGTGGCAGGACGACACGGCGCTGGCGCAGGATTATTACCGGCAGGGCTATGCCGAGGCGCGCCGCACCGCCCGGGTGACCGACAACCGGGTCGCCGCGATTGCCGAGCTGATCGACCGCGACGACCCCGGCATGGCCGATTTCCCCCTCGCCGCCGAACTGGGGGTGATCGCGGATGGCGATTTCACCCTCTCGGGCCGCGGAGAGGACGCGATCCGCATGTTCCTGGCGGGCGATTACGTCGGGCTGGAGCGCATGCTGGATGCCTATGTCACCGCCGGCAAGGACAGCTCGCCCGAATTCCTGGTGAACCTCGCGATCTACAAGGCGATGCTGGGTGCCCATGACGAAAGCCAGGAGGCGCTGAGCGCGGCGCGGCGCAAGGCCCGCACCACCATCGGCAGCACGATCCCCGCCAACGATCCGATCTTTGACATCATCGACCTGATCGCCAAGGTCTGGGGGTCGAGCCACGCGCCCGAAAAGGCCGCCGACGCCATCGCCCGGCTGAAGGCGCGCGAAAGCACCCTGCCCCCGGATCTGCTGAGCCTCTACCTCGCGCTGGCCGCCAATGCGAGTTACCAGGCCAGCCAGATGACCGGGCTGAAGGCCGAGGTGCAGCGCTGGATGGACCTCCAGCCCGCCGACCGCACCAAGCCGCTGAGCCTTTACGAGGAGTGGGCCTTTGCGATCATGGCCGAGGTGATCTACACCGTCATCGGCCCCGAGGAAGGCGACGCCTGGCTGAACGACGCCCTGCTGCGGGTGGACGAAAGCCGGGGTCTGAGTCTGATCCGCGACACGCTGTTGTTCACCCGGATCTTCAACTCCACCGCCTATAACGGCGCGGACGAGGCGGCCTCGGAACTCGGCGGGCTGGCCGGAGAGATCGCAACCCTGGTGCCGCCCTATCACACCATCGTCGCGGGCACGCAGTTCAACACCGCCAATGCCTTTGCCGTGCGCGGGCAGATGGACACCGCGCTGCGCTGGATGCAGGCGGCGACCGACACCTGGCGCCAGCATCCCTTTCACCGCAAGGACACGCTGGCCTTCCTCGTGGCGCAGCAGGCGAACCTGCTGATGAACATGGGCCAGGCCAACCTTGCCGCCACCCTCGCGCGCGAGGCCTATGACATGATCGACCCGATGGAGGCGCGGGCCGATCTCTCCGCCGGGGTGATCACCACCTATGCCTATGCGCTGCGCACCCGCAACGAAGACAGCCGGGCCGCCGCGGCGGTGCTGCAGACCTATGTCGAGGACCCCGCCTTCATGAACCGGCTGGAGCCGAAGGACGTGATCCGCATCCACACCGCCTATGCCGACATGCTGTCGAATTTCGCCGGGCTGGAGGAGGTGCTGGTCCAGCTGGACCTGGCCGAGGCGGCGGTGCCAGACGACGGTTTCGACTGGCGCCAGGATCGCGCGCAGATCGCGATGACACGGGCGATCTCGCTCTACTGGGGCGAGCGGCGCGAAGAGGCGTGGGAGGACATGAAACGCTCCAACGACCTGAAATCCGGCTGGCGCCGCGACGTGGTGGCCGATGGCGAGGGCGAGACGCTGAACACCTCGGACGTGGTCAACCGCGCGGTGTGGGAGGCGCTGATCGGCTGGGACACCGCGCAGGGCCTGCCGGAATGAACGGCCCGGGCTGACGGCGGGCGGCGCGCGTCGTGCCGCAGGCCAGGCGTTTGAGCAGAGCCGCCAGCCCCGGCCCTGGGTCTTGTCGCACGACGGCCAGAGGCATGAAGCGGCCTGTCCGGACCCGCCCGAGGCGTTCCGGCAGGACCTCGTCAGCCCATTCCGGCACGGGACCGGGGCCACAGCTGATCCAGTGGCGGGCGGGGTACATCGGCCCGTCCAGCGACGGACCGGGGCGATACCTCATTCAAAGTTCAACCGGGGCGTCGGCCCGTCCCCCGGCGGATCGGAGCATCGTCCGATCCAGCGTGGAACCGGGGGCGTCAGCCCATCCAGCGGCGGACGGGGGCGTTGGCCTCTTCCAGCGGCTGGGTGACCACGTCGACCAGCGTCGGGCCGTCATGGGCGACCGCCTCGCGCAGCACGCGCTCCAGTTCCGCCGGATCCTCGACCCGCCAGGATTTCACGCCATAGGCGGCGGCGACGGCGGCCTGATCCACGCGGTTGAAATCGACGTTGTAGTAGCGCGACCCCTTGTCGGCCATCTGGCTGGCCTTGATCCAGCCGAAGTTGGAATTCGAGAACACCACGAAGGTGATCGGCGCCTTGGCCCGGCAGACGGTTTCCAGCTCGCCCACGGTGAACCCGAAGGAGCCGTCGCCCATCAGCGCAACCGTCTTGCCCGCCGGCCGCCCGTGCCATGCGCCAAGCGAGGCCGCCATCGAATAGCCAAGCGCCCCGTGCGCGCGGTTGGTGATGAAATACCGCCCCGCCAGCTGCTGCTGGTAATAGGCCGAATAATAGGGGCAGGAGGTGCCCGGGTCGGACACCACGGTGGCGTCGGGCGGCAGCACCTTCATCAGGTCCGAGATCACCCGTTCGGGCCGGATCGGGCGGTCGTCGCCGGCGGCGATCCGGTCGAAAATCTCGAACTTGCGGCGCTTGATGTCGGCCACGGCGGCGGCGCCCCCGAATGTCGAAAGGCCCTGCCCGCGGCGGTCCAGCTCGGCGTTGACCATTTCCAGCGACATGCGCAGGTCGCCCACCACGCCGACCTCGGTGGGCAGGTTGGCGCCGATCACCATCGGATCGACGTCGAAATGCACGATACGCGTGCCGACGCTGGGGGCCTCCCACCGCGCGGTGGTGGTGGACCCGGCGCGGCAGCCCATGAAGACGATCAGATCGGCCTGCTGCATCATCTCCCATGTCTGGTCGGTGCCGCCGTTCGACCCGACCACGCCAAGCGCGTTGGGATGGCTGTCGGCCAGCGAGCCCTGCCCCGAGATCGAGGTCGCGACCGCGATGTCCAGCCGCGCGGCGATCCGGTCGAGTTCCGCCATCGCGCCCGAGACGACCACCCCGCCGCCGCAAACGATCAGAGGCGTCTTCGCCGACAGGATCGCATCCACCGCCGCCTCGACCGATCCGGCGTCAGGGCCGGTGGGATAGGCGGGGTAACTGGCGGTCCGGGGATCGGCCCAGATGTCGGTGGGGTCCACGCTGTCGTACTGGATGTCATAGGGCAGCCCCAGATGGGCCGAGCCCGAGCGCCCGGTGGTCATCGCGCGAAAGGCCGCGCGGACCATGCGGGGGATATGGGCGGATTGCCGGATCACCGTGTTCCATTTGGTCAGGGGCCGCATCAGCGCCTCCTGATCCACCTCGGTCAGGGGATATTTGCCATAGGTCGACACCGAAATGTCGGTGGTGATCGCAAGGATCGCGTAAGAGCTTTCCGAGGCCTCGATCAGCCCCGGCAGGATATAGGTCGCCCCGCCGCCCGAAGGCCCCTCGCAGACGCCGGGCTTGCCGGTGACCCGGGAATAGCCGTCGGCCATATAGGCCGCGCTGCGTTCGTCGCGGGTCAGCACGTGATTGATCTTGTGATCCAGCAGGTGCATCGCGTCATAGAAGGGCAGCGTGGTGTCGCCGCATAGGCCAAAGATATGATCCACGCCCTGCGCTTCGAGCATCCGCACCATGGCTTCGGCGCCGTTCAGCGTGTTTTCCATGACAATGTCTCCCTGTCCTGCGCGGATCATGCGCCCGGGCGGGCGCGTTTGTATTTAAATTTGTATACAGATGCGTCGACATTGCGCAATGCCCGAAATGCCCCCGGGCGCGGTTCGGCGGCGACCGCCGCAGCGCCGGCGGGGATCAGAGCGTCAGGCCGCCGTTCACATGCAGGCACTGGCCGGTGACATAGCCCGCCGGTTCCGACAGCAGAAAGGCCGCGGTGGCCGCGACCTCGGCGGCCTGGCCCAGCCGGGCCATCGGGATGGTCTGCGTGACCTCGCCCCATTGCGCGGGCGTCAGCGAGGATGGCGTGCCCGCCTCCTTGGCGATGAACCCGGGCACCACCGCGTTCACGGTGATCCCGCGCGGGGCGAGATTGGCGGCAAAGACCCGCACCTGCGCCTCCAGCGCGGCCTTGGCCGGGGCCGTGGGGGCATAGCTGTGGGTCTTGGCCCGGTGCGCGCCGAATGCGCTGACACACAGGATGCGGCCCCGGCCATCGGCCAGCTTGGGCGCGACAAGCGTGCAGAGGGACTGGAAGGCCACCGGCATCGCGTTCAGCGCCGCGCGCAGCGTGGCCGGGTCCGTCGACTCGACCGTGCCCAGCCGGGCGTATCCGGCGGCAAAGGCAAAGCCCGCCAGCCCGTCGCGCGGCAGCGGGTCGCGCGGCAGCGGGTCGAGCCAGGCGGCCACCCGGTCCAGCAGGGCGGCATCCTCGGTCATGCCGAGGCAGGTCGACACGCGCGCGCCCGCCTTTTCGCAGGCCGCGGCGACACGGGCCAGGCGTTCCTCGTTCGACCCGGTGTGCAGCAGCAGCTCGATGCCGGGCGCTGCCAGATGCCGGGCCAGCGCCGCGCCGATGCCGGATCCGGCGCCGATGATGATGTACCGGGTCATCGCAGGTCTTTCAGGGTTGCGTCCCCACGGCCGGACCCGTCACCGGATCAGGCAGAGGACAGGGTGTAGACATGGCCATAGGCCGCCTTGATCGCCTGCAGGATATCCTCCTTGCGGTGCAGGATATGCCCGCGCATGCCGGCGATGGCCGCGGCGGTGTCGCCGGCCCGGATATGGTCGAGGATCTCGCGGTGCTGGCTCTGGGTGCGCTCACGCCGCCCCTCCATCGCGACCCAGCGGACCAGGTGAATGCGGTCGTTGAGGTTCGACAGCATCTGCCGCAGCACCTTGTTGCCGGACAGCTCGGCAATGGTGTCGTGAAACCGGATGTCCAGTTCGATCAGCCGGTCGACCGAGGCATCTGGGGATTCCGACATGCTTTCGTCGAGGAAGGCCGACAGCGCGTCCAGCTCCGCGGGCCCGGCCAGTTCGCAGGCCATCCGGACGGTGGCGCATTCGATCTCGACCCGCGCCTGGAACAGGTCGAAGACCACTTCGGGTTCCAGCCCCGGCACGGAAAATCCACGCTCGCGATCCAGCAGCAGGCCCTCGGCCACCAGCCGGTTCAGCGCCTCGCGCAGGGGGGTGCGGCTGATCTCCAGCTCGTTGGCCAGCGAGACCTCGTTGATCTTCTGACCGGGCAGGAACTTCGAGCGCAGAAGCTGTTCGCGCAGCTGCGCATGGGCCCGGTGGGACGAGGACATATGCGGGGTTGCTGCGGCGGGCTTCTTGTCTTTGTTCATCAAGTGGAGCCTCGGATCGAACTATGTATGCCGGATTGTATGCATTGATGCGGCAGAGCGTCAACGGACACACTGCCTCAGGCATCCGGGGCCTGGGCCAGCACCGCCGCAAGCGCCGAGACATCGGGCGCGTGGTACAGCCCCTCGGCCGCTTCGGCCAGGGCCGCGCGCCGCACGGGTGAGCAGACGGTGGCGGTGACATCGTCGAATTTTTGGGCCAGGTCCGCTTCGCTCAGCGGCTGTTCCGGGTAGCCCCGCGCGACTTTCGAGGTGGCCGAGAGGGTGCGCCCGTCGGCCAGGGTCAGGATGATCTCGCCCATGTAGAACTCGGGAAAGGCGTCGTTGAACGCGCCGTGGTCGCGGATCACCTCGGCACTGGCGGCCAGGCGGGCGACCTCGGGATCGCTCTCGCGCCGGTCGACGAAGAGGTCGAGGAAGGACAGCCGCCCCAGAGCCGCCCGCACCGGCAGGATATATTGCGCGGAATGCCCCTTGAGCGGGTTGTCGTCGACGCAATGCGCACCCGAGTCGGCAAACCGCAGCCCGATTTTGGCGATCTGCCCGGGCGTCAGCGCGTGCTCTTCCAGCAGCGCGACCAGCGCGTCGAGCGCCGGATGCAGGAACGAGACCGAGGCATAGGGCTTGATCGCCAGCTCCATCACCCCGTCCCATGCCACACCCAGATCCGCGATCAGCGGCGCGGGCGAGGCGACGGCGGTATAGGCATCCAGCACCACATGGCCGCCGTCGAAGATCCGGTCGGGCGCGCCAAAGCCGCGTTTGGCCAGCATCGCCGACATCACGCCGTTGCGCGCGGCCAGGCCCATCTGGAACGGGCGGGCATCCTCGCGCGGGTCGTCCTGCCAGGCCAGCAGGCCCGAGGTCTGTAACCCGGCGAGGCCCAGGGCGCGCACCGTCTGCTCGGCGTCCAGCCCCAGCAGATAGGCCGAGGCGGCGGCAGAGCCGAAGCTGCCCACGATGGCCGAGGGGTGGAAGCCCCGGTCGTAAAGGGCGCGCGGGTTCATCGCCATCGACACGCGATAGGTCACCTCGCAGCCCAGGGCGATGGCGGCCAGCGCCTCGGCCCCGGTGCGGTTCTGCGCCTCGGACAGCGCGATCGCGGTCGGCAGCATCACGGCGATCGGATGCAGGATCGCCTCGGGGTGATGCGGTTCGAAATCGGCGGCATAGCCCAGCGTGCCATTGGCCAGCGCCGCGGTCACCGGGTCCACCTTGCGGCCGCGTCCGATCAGCGTGCAGGGGCCCTGGCCCGCGACCTCCTCGGCGAAATCGCCGATGCCCTGGGCCGCTGTCACGCTGCGATGCGTCGCGGCGCAGAGCACCCCGATCCCGTCCTTGGCCAGCTTGCGGGTATAGGCCATGACCTCGTCGGGCAGCGCGGCGGGCGTGAACCCCGATATGAAGGCCGCAAGACTACGGGTGACGGGGGCACGGTCGCTCATGGCTGGTCCTTCGGGCTCGGCGCGGAGTTTTCGTTTGCATATTTTTCTGTATACATGACAGAGTACAGCAACCAGTCAAGACAATCGTGGGATGGCAGGGGCATGGCAGGCGTGACGCGGATCGTACTGGGCGGATTTGGCAACGTGGGGCAGCAGATCGCCGCGCGGGTCGCCTCTGGCCAGGCCGATACGCTGGAAATCGTCGCCATCGCGGCGCGGGACACGGCGCGCGCCGCCGAAAACGCAGCCCGCTACGGGCTGGACGTGCCCGTCATCTCGGCCAACGAGGCACCGCGATACGAGGCGATCCTGGTCGAATGCGCAACCTATGACGGATTCCGCGACGTGGTCGAACCGACCCTGCGCGCGGGCGGTCACGTGGTGGCGGTCAGCGTCGGCGCCCTGGCGGTGAACCTGGACCTGATCGACATCGCCGAGGCCGCGGGCGGCACCTTGCAGATCGCGGGCGGCACGCTGCCGGGTCTCGACATCATCCGCGCGGCCCACGAGGACGAGATCGCCTCTGTCATCCTGACATCGCATATCAACCCGGCCTCCTTCGCCCATGAGAGCTATATCCACGACAACGGAATCGACCTGGCTCCCGCCGCCCACGGCCCGGTACCGGTCTTCGAGGGATCGGCGCGTGCGGCGGCGGGGCATTTCCCGCGCCATTTCAACGTCGCCGTGACGCTGGGGCTGGCCGGTATCGGGCTGGACCGCACGCAGGTCAGGATCATGGCCGACGGCACCCTGCCCGGCGCCCGCCATACGCTGACGGTAGAAGCCAGCTCGGTCTCGCTCGAAATGACGTCGCAGAACTACCCCTCGCCGCAGAACAACCGCACCAGCATGGTGGTCGCGCTCAGCATCCTGGCCGCGCTGCGGCGCGAGACCGCCACGCTCAGGATCGGAAGCTGACCGATGAAGCTGTCGGACCGCGATCTTGCCCTGCTCGACGGTGCCGAAGGCGGGGCCGCGCGGCAGGCGATGGCGGCGCTGGTCCAGCTGGGCGAGGCCTATGACGCCCCCGACATGGTGGATATCGGCTATGCCCATGTCCATGCGGGCATGGCGCTCTACAAGGGCGATGTCGAGCTGATCGAGGCCACCGCGGACCAGGGCGCGCGCATGGTGGTGCCCGTTTCGACCAATATCGCCAATGCGGACATGGGCAACTGGCAGGCCACCGGCGCGCCCGAGTCGCTGGGCCTGCTGCAGAAACGGGCCGAGGTGGCGCATCGCCTGATGGGCAGCGCGACCTCCTTCACCTGCACGCCCTACTGGGCCGGGCACTGGCCGACCTGGAACATGCATATCGCCTCGATCGAAAGCGGGGTCACGGTCTTTGCCAATTCCGTGCTGGGCGCGCGGTCCAACCGCGACGGGTTCTTCGCGGTCTATGCCGGGATGACCGGGCGCTATCCCCGCTTCGGCCTGCACCTGGATCGCAACCGCCAGCCCACGCATCGCGTCACCGTGACCGCGCGGCCCCGGGGCACGGCGGATTTCACCGCGCTTGGCTATGTCATCGGCACGGCGGTCGGCAGCGGGGTCCCGTTGATCCGGGGGCTGCAGGCCCGCCCCTCGCCGGACGAGCTGGATGCCTTGGGTGTCGGCATGGCGACCTCGGGCGGGGTGGCGATGTTCGTGGTGCCGGGCGTGACACCGCCCTATCCGGACGAGGCCGACGCCCCCGGCCTGCCCGAGGCCGAGGTGGGCGAGGCCGACATCGCCGGGGTCTTCGACGCCTTCTGCACCGGGGCCGAGACCGGGTTCGATCTGGTGCATCTGGGCTGCCCGCATGCCTCCTTCGAAGAGATGAAACATTACGCCGCCCTGCTCTCGGGCCGCCGCGTCGCACCGGGGGTCGAGCTCTGGGTCACCACCAGCCGGGCGGTGCGCCGGATGGCGCAGGATGCGGGCCTGATCGCGCCGATGGTCGCGGCCGGGGCGCGGGTGGTCAGCGACACCTGCCCGATCTCGTGCCATTTCGCCTGCAGCTGCTCGCCCGATCCCAAGCTGGGCGTGGTGCCGCCCAGGCTGCGCACCATCGTCGTCGACAGCGCCAAGCAGGCCCATTACGTGCGCGACATGATCCAGTGCCCGACCCTGTTCACCACCAGCGAACTGGCGGTGGAAACGGCGGTCACCGGGCAGTTCCAACCCCGGAGACGGCACAATGGCTGAGGCCTCCTGGCAGGCGCGTGGCGTGGTGAAGGGACAGGCGACCGGGGCCGCCATGATCTCGCGCACGGCGCTGTCGTTCCTGGGCGATCTCGACATCCGGTCGGGCAAGGTGGTCGGGCGCTCCAGCGACCTGCTGGGCGACTGCGTGGCCGGGCGGGTGCTGGTCCTGCCCGCCAGCCGGGGCTCGGCCGGGGCCTGGCGGTTTCTCTACCAGCTCAAGGTGCACGGCACCCATCCGGCGGCGCTGATCCTGAAAGAGCTGCCGGACCCCTCGGTCACCCAGGGCGCGATCCTGGCCGGGGTGCCGATCGTGGTGGAGCCCGCGGCGGCCTTCTGGGACGAGCTGACCAACGGAGACATCGTGCAGGTGGACGGAGACAGCGGATGCATCACGCGGCGCTGAGGCGCGGGCCCGGCATGGCGGGCCGCGCCCGGAACAGATTGGCGGGAGAGGCGGAATGAAGGCAGACGTGACCGTCATCGGTGCGGGTATCATCGGGGTCCAGACGGCGGTGCAACTGGCCGAACGCGGGCTGAAGGTCGTGCTGGTCGATCCCGGCCCCTCGGGCGGGCAGCAGGCCGCGAGCTATGGCAATGCCGCCTGGCTGTCGTCGCATTCGGTCACCCCGCCCTCTGCCCCGGGGGTCTGGAAACAGGTTCCGAAATGGCTGCGCGATCCGCTGGGCCCGCTGAGCCTGCGGCCCGCCTACCTGCCCCGCGTGCTGCCCTGGCTGCTGCGCTACCTTGCCGCCGGCAGCACCGAGGCCAAGCTGCGCCAGATCGCCGCCGACCTGCGCACGCTGCTGGCCGACGCGCCCCGGCTGCATGCCGAGGTGGCCGCGCGCGCCGGTGTGCCCGGGCTGATCGACGCAGAGAGCGGGCTGATGCATGTTTATCGCAGCCGGGCGGCCTATGAGGCCGAGGCCCTGGGCTGGCGCATCCGCCGCGACCTGGGGATCGAATGCCAGGAGATCGAGGGCGACGCCCTTGCCCTGCGCCAGCCGGACCTGTCGAGGGACTACCGCTTTGGCGTCTTCGTCCCCGAGGCGGGCCAGTGCCTGGACCCCGGCGCCTATTGCGCGGCGCTGCTGGCCCATGCCGTGACGATGCGGGCCCGCCACCTCGCCGCGCGGGCGACCGGGTTCCGGGCCGAGGGCGGCAAGCTGGCGGGCGTGCTCACCTCGCAGGGGGAAATCGCCTGCCCGGCCGCCGTGATCGCCAGCGGCGCGCACTCGGCCCCGCTGGCGAAACAGGCCGGCGACCGGCTGCCGCTGGAAAGCGAGCGCGGCTACCACGTGACGGTCGAGGGCGGCTCGAACCTGCCGGGGCCCACGACCTCGGTCATGGTGAGCGACCGCAAGGTGGTGGTCTCGCGGCTGGCCACCGGCGTGCGCTGCGCCGGGCAGGTCGAGATCGCCGGCACCGATGCCGCCCCCGACTGGCGCCGGGCCGAGATCATGCGCACCCATCTGGGCGCGCTCTTCCCCGGGCTGGATGTCAGCGAGGCGCAGGTCTGGATGGGCCACCGGCCCAGCATGCCCGACGGCAAGCCGGTGATCGCCCCTGCCGGGGGGATCTCGGGCGTGGTGCATTGCTTTGGCCACGGGCATGTGGGCCTCGTCTCCTCGGCCCGCAGCGGGCGGCTGGCGGCGCAGCTGGTGACCGGGGAGGCGCCCGAGATCGACCTTGCCCCCTTTGCCGCGACGCGGTTCCGGTGATGGGCGATCCGCTCCGCCCCTTCGGCGCCCCGGGCGAACATGTGGCGCGCGGCGGCAAGGCGCTTTACGGCGCACCGCTGGGTATCCTGATGCTTGAGGCGCGGTTCGCCCGGATTCATGGCGAGATGGGCCATGCCGGGACATGGCCCTTCCCGGTGATCTACCGCATCGTCCGGGGCGCCAGCCCCGACCGGGTGGTCTGCGACAGGGCGCGCGGGCTGCTGGACGACTTCATCGCCGCCGCACGCGACCTGATCGACCTGGGGGCCGAGGCGATCACCACCAACTGCGGCTTCCTGTCGATCTACCAGCGCGAACTGGCGGCGGCGTTGCAGGTGCCGGTGGCGACCTCGTCCATGATGCAGGTGCCCTGGGTGCAGGCGACCCTGCCGCCGGGCCGGCGCCCCGGGATCGTGACGATCAACGCCGCCGGGCTGACGCCTGCGCATCTGGACGGGATCGGCGTGCCCCGCGACACGCCGGTGACCGGCACGGAAGGCGGGACCGAGTTCTTCCGCACCATCATCAAGGCCGAAAAGGACGACCTGGACCCGGCACTGGCCTGCGCCGATGTGGTCGCGGCAGCGCAGGCGCTGGTGGCCCGGCACCCCGAGGTCGGCGCCATCGTGCTGGAATGCACCAATATGTCGCCCTACAGCGCGGCGGTGCAGGCGGCGACGGGGCTGCCGGTCTATGACATCTATTCGCTGATCACCTGGTTCCACGCCGGGTTGCGGCCACGCCGGTTCGCACCGGAGCGCTAGCCGCGGGCGGGCTGGAACAGCCAGACCCCGGGGCCGAGCGCGGGGCCGAAGGGCACCACCAGCGCGCCGTCGGCCCGATGCCCCCCGATCCCGTCGGGCAGGTCCGCAAGATCCGCCATGCCGATCCGCAGGCCGACGAAACACGGGCGGCCCGGATCGACCGCCTCGCCCACCAGGGCCGTTGCCGCGTCCTCGGGCAGGAACTCCAGCGCACCCCGGTCCAGCGCGATCCGCAGCCCGCTGCCATGCGCCCGTGCCGGCCGGCCGAGGAACCGCGCGAAACGCGCGGCGCTTTCGGCCGGGTCGGGTGCCGAGAGGACAATCGCGTCGAGCGCGCGCGCCCCGTTGGCATGGGTCGTCCAGCGCGGCTGCCAGAGGGCGCTTTCAGTGTGATGGGTCAGGCATTGCACCCGCCCCTCGGGCATCTCGCCCGCCGCGATGCGCGCGACGGTAAAGGCCGCCGTCTCGACGCCGGTCTCTGTCCCGACCTCACGCGAGAAATGCACCAGCGGCCGCATGTCGAGCCCCGTCGCCACCAGCTCTGCATGCCGCGCCCGGGTATCGGCCAGCCCGAAGGCGGCAAGGTGCAGCCCGGCGCGCCGGTCCAGCGCCGCCTGGAACTCGCGCCCGATGGCGGTGTCGGCGGTATGGACCAGAACCTCCAGATAGCCCTGCGGCAGCATAACGCAGATATTGCCGGTGCCGGTCAGCCGCATCTGCCCGGTCGCCGGGTCCGGCTGCACCTGGGCCGAAAACGGCGTGACGGTGAACCCCAGCCGGTCCAGCGCCTCCCGTGCGGCATCGGCGTCCGCCACGAAATGCCCGCAGTGATCCAGAACGACCTCGCCGGTGCCTGGCAGATTGCCTGTTTTCATGGTCGTTCTCCCGTCATTCATCGCCGCCCACAATGGGCTGAGGGAAAAACCGTTGCAATGCACTCCAACCTGCATATTGTTCTGTATACAAACTGGAGGCTGCTCCGGCAGGCACTCCACACCACGGCGGGCCCGGGTTTTTCGGGACCTGCCACATGCAACAGAGAGGTCCCACCATGACTTTCGCAAAGGGTCTTCGCAGCGCCTTGACCGGCGTCGCGATCATCGTCACCGGCACTCTGGCCGCGGGCGCGCAGGATTTTCCCGGCAAGGATATCACGCATATCATGCCCTGGAGCGCGGGCGGCGGCACCGACACCGTGATGCGCACCTTTCTGCAATATGCCGAGAAACCGCTTGGCGTCGGGGTGCGCACCCAGAACGTGACCGGCGCGCAGTCGGGCGTCGGCACGCTGCGCCTGATGAAGTCGCGCCCCGATGGCTATACCATCGGCACGCTGACCTGGGACAGCATGATCACCGTGCCCTACAAGGCCCTCGTGCCGGGCTATGACACCTCGACGCTCAGCTATCTGGCCAATGTCACGCTCTACCCGACCGTGCTGGCGGTGAATGCCGATACCGGCTGGACCACGCTGGACGATTTCATCGCCGCGGCCAAGGCCGCCCCGGGCGAGGTCACCGTGTCGGATTCGGGCATCGGCGGCATCTGGCACCTGCATGCGCTGGACATGGCCGACCAGTTGGGCGTGACGCTGAACCACGTGCCCTTCCCCAACGGCTCGGCCGAACAGCGCGAGGCGCTGATCTCGGGCGAGAACGACGCGGCGAGCCTCAGCTACGCCACCGTCGCCTCGGCCGCCGAAGCGGGCCAGGTCAAGGTGCTGGCGGTGATGGGTTCCGAACGCGATCCCAGCCTGCCGGATGTGCCGACATTCACCGAACTGGGCTATGACGTGATCTGGGGCGGCATGCGCGTGCTGGCCGTGCCCGCGGACACCCCGCAAGAGGTCAAGGATACCCTGATCACCGCGCTCAAGGCCGCCTTTGACGATCCCGAGTTCCAGGAAAAGGCCGCCGCAACCGGCATGAACGCCTACTGGATGGATGGCGAACAGACCGAAGCCTATGTCGAGCGCACCCAGACCCGCGCGCTGAAACTGCTCGACAAGCTCAAGGCCGAGGGCGTGCTGGAATAGGCCGACCCACGGAGCGACAAGGACAAGCAGCCCGGCCGTGGTCGACGGCCGGGCTGCCCCGTAACGGAACGACCCGAAAGAGGCGTGTCCCTTGACGATGAATCGCCAGGCGCTGTTTGCGCTGCTGATCCTCGCGCTTGACGCGGCCTATCTGCAGCAGGCCCTGCTGCTGCCCCTGCCCTTTGCCCGTGGCGAACCCGGCCCGTCGCTGATGCCGCTGGTCCTTGTCGCGGCGCTTGCCATCGGCGCCCTGGGCGTGCTGGTGCAGGAACTGCGCGGCACCGCGCATCATGAGGATGACGAGGATGCCCGGTTCGGCCTGCGCACCATCGCCCTGATCGTGCTGACCGGCGCCTTTGCCTGGGCGTTCGAACCGCTGGGCTATGTCTATGCGACGCTGGGCTATGCCTTTGGCGTGGCCTGGCTGTTCGAGCAGGAGCGGCTTGGCCCGCTGAAGGCGGTGCTGTCTTCGGCCCTGATCTCGGCAGGGATCACGGGGGTCGGCTGGCTGTTCTTCGTGACGCTGTTCGATCTGTTCCTGCCCTCGGGGAATTTCTGATGCTCGCCGATCTGCTGGGCGGTTTCGCCGCCCTCGCCAACCCCGAGACGTTCCTTTACCTCGTCGGCGGCTTCCTGATGGGCCTCGTCTTCGGCGCCATCCCCGGCCTGACCGCGACGCTGGCCATCGCGCTGCTGCTGCCCTTTACCTTCGCGATGGAGCTGACCAATGCGCTGGTGATGGTCATGGCGATCTTCATGTCCGGCATCTATGCGGGATCGGTCACCGGCATCACGGTGAACATCCCCGGCGCCGCCTCGGGCGCGATCACCACGATGGAGGGTTATGCGCTGATGAAGCGCGGGCACGGGGCCAAGGCGCTCAGCCTCGACGCGCTGGCCTCCTCCATCGGCGGTGTGCTGGGCGCGGCGGTACTGATGTTCGTCGCCGTCCCGATGAGCCAGTTCGCCCTGATGTTCCGCACGCCGGACAAGTTCGCGCTGGTCTTCATGGCCGTGGTGACGGTGGTGATCGTGGCCAAGGGGTCGATCTGGAAAAGCCTGGTGACCGTCACGCTGGGGCTTATGATCTCGACCGTCGGCTTTGACAACATGGTGGCGCAGGGGCGGTTCGATTTCGGCAGCGCCAACCTGATCGAGGGGGTGCAGCTGCTGCCCGCCGTCATCGGCCTGTTCGCGATCTGCGAACTGCTGCTGCAGGGCGGAGCGAAAGCCCGCGCCGCCGCCGACAGGCCCGCCTTCAAGGTGCGGCACCGGGATTTCTGGCCCGACTGGAAAGACGTGCGCGACATCGGCTTCTGGACCTATGTCAAAAGCTCGGTCATCGGCGTGCTGATCGGGATGCTGCCGGGCGGCGGGGCCTCGATGGCCTCTTTCGTGGCCTATGCCGAGGCCAAGCGCGTCAGCAAGAAGCCCGAGGAATACGGCAATGGCTCGCACGAGGGGCTGGCGGCGGCAGAAACCGCCAACAACGCCATGTGCGGCGGGGCGGTGGTGCCGCTGCTGACCCTGGGCATCCCGGGCGACTCGGTCACCGCGATCATCTTCGGCGTGCTGCTGATCCACGGGCTGGTGCCCGGCCCCGGCCTGCTGACGAACGAGATGGCCACGATTGCGCCGATGTTCGCGGCGCTGATGGTCGCCGCCGTCTTCGTCTTCCTGTCGGTGCTGATCTTTGGCCCCTATTACATCTGGCTGTCCCGGATGAACCGCGGGGTGCTTTATGCCTTCATCGGGATGATCGCGATGGTGGGCACCTATGCCTCCACCTATTCGGTGTTCCAGATGTGGATGGCGCTGGCGATCGGCATTTTCGCCTGGTTGCTGCGGCTGATGGCCTATCCGCTGGTGCCCATGCTGATGGGCATCATCCTGGGGCCGTATCTGGAGCTTTACATGCGGCGGACGCTGATCACCGCGAACGGTGACGCGATGGCCTTTGTCACCAACCCGATCAGCATCGGGCTCTATGCGATGACCGCGCTCTTCATCTACTTCCTGCGCATCAAGGCGCCCAAGGTCGCCTGACCCGCCCGGGCCGGGCCGGGCCGCCCGCCCCAGCCCATGCAGATGCCGGGGCCGCAACAAAAAAGGCCGCACCCCCGGGGTGCGGCCTTTCGATTTCGTATCCGGCGCAGGATCAGTTCTGCGCGTAGAATTCGATGACGAGGTGCGGTTCCATCATGACCGGGTAGGGCACGTCCGACAGGGCCGGGGTGCGCACGAAGGCGGCGGTCATCTTCGAATGGTCCACTTCCAGATAGTCCGGCACGTCGCGCTCGGGCAGGCCGGCGGCTTCCAGCACCAGGGCCATCTGCTTGGACTTTTCGCGGACCTCGACGACATCGCCTTCCTTGACGCGGTAGGAGGGGATGTTCACCCGCTTGCCGTTCACCAGCACATGGCCGTGGTTCACGAACTGACGGGCGGCAAAGACGGTCGGCACGAACTTGGCGCGGTAGACGACGGCGTCCAGGCGGCGCTCCAGCAGGCCGATCAGGTTCTCACCGGTGTCGCCCTTGACCCGCTCGGCCTCGGCGAAGATGCGGCGGAACTGCTTTTCGGTCATGTCGCCGTAATAGCCCTTGAGCTTCTGCTTGGCGCGCAGCTGCAGGCCGAAGTCGGAAATCTTCTGCTTGCGGCGCTGGCCGTGCTGGCCGGGGCCGTATTCGCGGCGGTTGACCGGGGATTTCGGACGACCCCAGATGTTTTCGCCCATCCGGCGGTCGATTTTGTACTTGGCAGAGGTGCGTTTGGTCACCGTCTGATCTCCTTCAGGTATGTGGCCGCAGACATGCGGCGATGAAGGGCGTTGTCCTCTGTACCGGTATGAACCGGCACTGACAGGCATCCCCTTGCGGGGGCCACCAACACCAATGAAGGCGCGCTTATACGGGGGCGGGGCGCAGAGTCAATGCCCGGCGGCACCGGAACGCGCCGCTCAGAGCTTTTCCCCCGGCAGGCGGGCGGCCTGCCGCAGCCAGTCGGCAAACTGGTCTTGGTCCAGAACGCCGTCCTCGCCCACATGCAGATACCGCACCTCGGGATGTTTCGAGCCGACGGGCGGAACCGGATCCAGCCGCGCGCCCCGGAAGAACGAGACCTTCACATAGCGGGTCAGGCAGTGGAACCCCATGATCCACTCGCCCTCGGTCACGCCATAGAAGGGCGTGTTCCATTTCACCATCCTGCGCAGGTCCGGCAGGGTCGCGCCGGCGATATCGTCGATCCGGCGGCCGACGTCCCGTTTCCATCCGGGCATGGCGGCGATGTAGTCCTGCACCGGGCCCTCGCCCATGCCCTTGGGGATCTGCGGGTTGCCGCCCGACAGCAGCCGGGGGCCATCTGCGTTATCGCTGCTGCCGGTCATCTGACTGCTCCTCCGCTGGCCCGCAGGGTGGCGCCGTTTCAGCGCGGGTTCAAGCCTGCGGCGCCAGGCGTGCCCGCCCGCCGGTCAGGCCGCGTCGCGCAGCAGGATCGCCGCCTCGGGCGCGCTGAGGTTGCGGCGCGCAAAGCCGCCGTAGCTGGCCGGATCGCGCCCCAGCGACGGCATGCCCGACAGCAGCCGCGCGCGGTCGCCCGCGCCAAGCTGGTCGAGCGCGGCATTGGCGGGGTGAAAGCTTTCCGTCTCGATCCCGTTGGCCCAGATGATCTGATGGGCGGGCAGCAGCAGGTGGATATAGGTCACCTCGGGCAGGGTCATGTCGCGGGCGACGGCGCTGCCCTGCAACAGGTCGCGCGCGGCCACCAGCACCTCGGAGGTGTTGAAGAGCGCGCGTGCCACCGGCCCCTGCACCAGCAGCCGGTGTTCGGGCGAGACCATGAACGCCCGGTCGGGCCGCGCCACGCCAAAGGCCCCGGCAGAGATGCGGATCGGGCGCAGCCAGGGCATGGCATGCAGCCGCGCGCCGGTCAGCCGGCGGCTGCCGGTCCACAGCACCGGCTGCGCGCCGCAGTCCTTGGTGTCGACGTAATCGCCCTCCTGCAGCGCCTCGACCGGGCGCAGGCCCATCGGGGTGCGGATCAGCGTGCCGGGGGTGAAGCAGATGAACCCGCCCTGCCCCGCATGGTCGGGCTCGGGACGGCGGCGGCCCAGCATGGTGCGCACGACCCACAGCTCGGCATTGCGCGGCGGCAACTGGTCCAGGAACATCAGCAAGGGCGGCAGGCCGCGCCCCAGCTCGATCATCGTGGCAAAGAAGCTCTGCGGGCCGTTGGTCAGCAGGAAGCCCCGCTCGCGCACCGTGGAATCGTCGGGCAGATCCTCCAGCCGATGCGCCTGGCCCAGGGCCTGCCCCGCCAGCCGCCGCACCTTGGATGCCGCGCGTTGCCTGATTTCGGTCACTTCGTCCGACTGTCCCAGCTGCAGCAGATCCGACGGCCCGTCGATCCGCACCGCCTCGCCCGACCAGGCCCAGCTTGCGCCCGCGGCGAGCACATCCAGCGGTGCGCCCTGTAAACCGTCAACTTCTGTCTGCGACCAGGAGATGACGAACGTGCCGCGAAAGCCCGTTCCCATGCCTGCCTCGTGCTACTGCTCTGCCGGCGGTTCTGTCCCGCCTGTTCTGGCGACAGGGTACCAGATGCGATTCCCCTGGGGAAGCCCCGCCAGCCCGATCAGAAGTCGATGTTCAGACGGACCGATCCGACAAGCTGCCCTGTGCGCTGGCCGGTGAATTCCGGGCCCAGCCAGGTCAGGCCGTAAAAGCCCCGGGCGCGGCCGGTGTCCCAGTGAAATCCCGCACGCAGGCGGCTGCGGGTGTCGCGCGGCGTGACGGCCCCGGGCAGGAAGATGCTGTCCGACACCATCGCCACATCGCCGCCCAGCACAAAGGCCGTGCCGCGCGCGGGCTGGCGCACCGTGCGATAGCGCTGGCCGGTCACGGCGTCGCGCACCAGCAGCTCCCCGGTCCCGATGCGGCCGATGGTCAGGTCGGCCCCGGCGCGGATCAGATCCTCGACCCCGTAGCGCCCTTCGACAAAGGGGCGCAGGGTCACCGCCTCTCCCAGGTGCAGGCTGTGGGCCGCCTCGATCACCATGCGGGCGTGCAGCCCGTCGCCGATGGCCCGGGCGCGCACGGCGCGCGACGGCCCGGCGATGCCAAGCGCGTCGTGCAGGTTGTCCTGCAGCCAGGTCAGCCCGGTCTGTTCGCCTGTCATCACCAGATCGGCCCCCGCCGCGACCTCGATCCCGCGGAACTGGTAGTGCGTGTGCAGGCCCGCCGAGAGCGCGTTGGCATAGGGCCGGTCGCCGCGCGCCGGGCGGGTCAGGCTTTCGGGCGCGATGACCTGGCCCTGCAGGCGCAGTTCCAGCAGCGGGCCGGGACGGTCGGGGGCGGTGCCGGTCCAGGCCGGGCCCCAGACCCGGCTGGACTGGATCGACCCGGTCTGCCAGCGGTCCTGCCCGTCGCCCAGAACATCGTTGGTGATCAGGCGGCCATAGCCCAGTTTCTGCCGCTCCTGCGCGGCGGCGGGCAGGCCCAGACACAGGCAGAGGAACAGGCTGAACAGACGATGCATCGTTACGCTCCGGATTAACGGGGCGTGCTTATCCGGTTCGCGATCCCCGATCCAGCAATCCCTGCGCAAAGCGGTGCCCCGGGCACGCAAATCGCCCGGGCGCGGCAGAACTGTCACGCCGGCAGGGATCGGTCCGCCTCGGCCTCCAGCCCGGGATATTTCCACATCAGGGTCGCGCCCCGGGCGATGAACGAGATATGGAAGGCCAGCCACAGCCCGTGATTGCCCAGCAGGGGCAACAGCGCCAGCACGGCGGCAAAATAGACCAGCGCCGAGATCACCATCATGTTGCGCATGTCGCGCGAGCGGGTGGCGCCGATGAAAATGCCGTCGAGCATCCAGCTTGCCACCCCGGTCAGTGGCGCGGCAACCATCCACGGCAGATACTCGCGCGAGACCGCGCGCACGTCCGGCGCGGTGGTCATCAGGTCGATGATCGCCCCGCCCCAGATGGCAAAGGCCAGCGCCATCACGATGCAGGACAGCCCGCCCCAGGCCGAGGTCAGCACCGATGCCCGCCTGAGCGCCCCGCGCGAGCGCGCGCCAAGCGCCTGGCCGACCAGCGCCTCGGCCGCGAAGGCAAACCCGTCGAGCGCATAGGCCGTGATGTTCAGAAACTGCAGCAGCACCTGGTTCGACGCCAGCGTCACGTCGCCGAAGCGCGCGCCGAACAGCATGAACGAGGTGAAGATCGACAGCAGCAAAAGCGAGCGGATCAGGATGTCGCTGTTCACCAGCGCCATGCGTTTCAGCCGCTGGCGGTCGAAGACGCGCGCCCAGTCCTTCCAGGCCGGGGTGCGGAAGACGTCACGGCAGAACCAGATGCCCACGGCGGCACCCACCCATTCCGACAGGAAGGTGGCAAAGGCCACCCCGGTGACACCCCAGTCGAGCCCCAGCACGAACCACAGGTCCAGCACGATGTTCATGCCGTTCATCACGACCTGGATCACCAGCACGGCCCGCGTGCGCTCCTGTGCGATCAGCCAGCCGGTCAGACCGTAGACGGCGATGGCGGCGGGGGCCGAATAGATGCGCACCCGCATGTAGTCGCGGGCGAGCGATTCCACCTCGTCCGACGCGGGCGAGAGGGCGAAGCCGCCCCAGAAGATCAGCCCCTGGAGCGAGATCAGCAACAGCCCGGCCACGGCGGCGATCATCAGCGCGCGCATCAGCAGGGCGGCGACCTCGGCCCGGTCGCGCGCGCCGAGCGCCTGGCTGGTCAGCCCGGTGGTGCCCATGCGCAGGAAGCCGAAAACCCAGTAGATGGATGTCAGGATGATGGCCCCGATGCCCACCGCGCCGATGGGTTCGGGCAGGCCCAGCTGGCCGACCACGCCGGTATCCACGGCCCCCAGGATCGGCACTGTCGCGTTCGACAGCACGATGGGGATCGAAATCCGCAGCACGCGGCGATGCGTCAGGGGACCCGCGGCGGCAAGGTCCATGATCTGGGCGTCGGGCTGGCTCATGTCTTGTGCGGATCCTGCGGCATGACGAAATGGCCGGTGCCCTGGGCGATCGGACGGGCGCGGTTGTCCTGCCAGGCCTCGGCCCGGACACTGGCATAGCGGCGGCCCGACCGCGTGACGATGGCGCGGGCATAGGCGTCGCGCGGCAGGCCGGTGCGCAGGAAGTCGACGGTGAAATCTGCGGTGCGCGGCAGACGCAGGGTATCCGGGCCAAAGGTGCCGCTGTCGGGGCCGAAATGTTCGATCCCCTCCCACAACAGGGTCCAGCTCAGCCCGACAATGGCCGTGACCTCAAGGAAGGCCGCCGTGGCCCCGCCATGCAGGGCCGGCAGATGCGGATTGCCGATCAGCACGGGCCGGTAGGGCAGCACCGCCGTCAGCTCGTCCCCGCGCCGCTCGAAGGTCACGCCGAGGAAGCCGATGAACGGCACCCGCGCCACCAGCCCGGCCAGGGCACTGTCGCGCCGCTGCTTGACGACCTGCACGGGTTCGGGGGGCCGATGCGTCATTCCCCGTCCACCGTGAAGGCCCCGTTGGCCATCGCGACAGGCGAGGTGCTGTCCTCGTCCGTTGCGACGGTGCGCACGAAGGCGACCGAGCGTGTCACGTGGTGGCAGGTCGATACGGCGGTGATCCTCTGGCCCGGGGTCGCCGGGCGCATGTAGTCGATGCGCAGGTCCAGCGTGGCCGTGCTGCGCCCGCCCGCCGGATGGCTCATCACCGCGGCGCCCGAGCAGGTGTCGAGCAGCGCCGACACCGCCCCGCCGTGGATCACCCCGGTGGCCGGATCCCCGATCAGGCGGGTGTCGTAGGGCATGGACATGGTGGCCTGGCCCGGCAGCAGGTCGTCCATGCGGATCGACAGCTCCTTGCCGTAGGGCAGCCCGGCAAAGAAGCCGCGCACCAATTCCAATCGTTCCGCCTGATCCATTCCGCCTCGCTTTCTCCGGCATTTCACCCGCATTGCCCGCCAGCCGCAAGACCATGATCGCCGCCACATGCCCCCGCGCTGGACAGTTGCCCGCAACGCGACATATGCCTAACCTCGGGTCAAGAACAGGGAGGGCCTGGCATGACCGACAAGCTGACCTTCAAGGAGATGTGCGACCACTTCGACGTGACGCCGCGCACGCTGCGCTACTACGAGTACATCGAACTGCTGCAGCCGGAACGCCAGGGCCGGGCCCGCCACTACGGCAAGCGCGAGATCGCGCGGATGAAGCTGATCCTGCGCGGGCGCAAGTTCGGCTTTCCCCTGGAAGACATCCGGCAGTGGCTGATGATCTACGACCAGGAGGGCAACGAGGCGCAGATGCGGGTCTGGATCGAACAGGCCGACGCCCAGCTGTCGGAACTGCGCACCCGGCGGCACCAGATCGACGAGGCGATCGAGGAACTGCGCAACCTGCGCAACGACGCGGCGCAAAGCCTGGGCATGGAAACCGTCGGGGACTGATTCCCCGGGTTGCCCTTGCGGCATGACCCAGGGGCACTCACGCTGCCTCACCCGCGCTCACGAATTCGTTTGTGTGCTAACAAAATTTCAAATTCCCCTAGGGCAACTTGCTTTATCTTACGTCACCGCCGAAGTGACGTGACGTAGCGGTTACGTCAACTTGGTTTTCCGTTGTATCCATAGGTCAACGAGGGCATTTCCGACCAACCGGTAAAAATTTGACCAAATGGTCCGCCGGGTTCTGAACGAGTGAGTGGAACGAGGAAATGACCCAGGACACCATGACTATCCGCGAGATGTGCGACCTCTTCGAGGTGACCCCGCGCACCCTGCGGTTCTACGAAGCAAAGGAGCTGCTGTTCCCGATACGCGAAGGCCAGAAGCGGCTGTTCACCCGGAGCGACCGGGCCCGACTGAAGCTGATCCTGCGCGGCAAGCGCTTCGGTTTCAGCCTTGAGGAAATCCGCCAGCTTCTCGACCTCTACAACATGGGCGACCAGCAGCAGACGCAGCTGCGCAAGACCTACGAAATCGCCGAGAAGCGCCTGGCCGACATGGAACGCCAGCGCGACGAGCTGGACGAGGCCATTGCCGAGCTGAAGGAACAGATGACCTGGGGCGCGCAGATGATCGCCTCGGTGAACGAAAGAAAGAACGCGGCCGAGTAATCCGCCCGGCCGCTGCCATGAGCAAGCACTTCGGGAGAGAGACATGCCCAGCTATACAGCCCCTGTGAAGGACATGCAGTTCATCCTGCACGATGTTCTGAAAGCCTCGGAAAGCGACATCCCGGGGTATGACGAGCTGGACCGCGATTTCACCGCCGCGATCCTCGAAGAGGCCGGCAAGATCTCCTCCGAAGTGCTCGCGCCGCTGAACGCGGTCGGCGATGTCGAGGGCTGCCGCCTGGAAAACGGCGTGGTCTATACGCCCACCGGGTTCAAGGAAGCCTTCGAGCAGATGCGCGAGGGCGGCTGGACCGGCCTGGACTGCGATCCCGACTACGGCGGCCAGGGCATGCCCTATGTGCTGGGCGTGGCGACCGGAGAGATGTTCACCGCCGCCAACATGGCCTTTACCATGTACCAGGGCCTGACCCACGGCGCCTATTCCGCCATCCATGCCCACGGATCGGATGCGCAGAAACAGACCTATCTGCCCAAGATGGTGACCTGCGAATGGACCGGCACCATGAACCTGACGGAGCCGCATTGCGGCACCGACCTGGGCCTGATGCGCACCAAGGCCGAACCGCAGGACGACGGGTCCTACAGGATCACGGGGCAGAAGATCTTCATCTCGGCCGGTGATCACGACATGTCCGAGAACGTGATCCATCTGGTGCTGGCCAAGATCCCCGGCGGCCCCGACGGGATCAAGGGCGTCTCGCTCTTCATCGTGCCCAAGTCCATCGTCAGGGAGGACGGCACCCCGGGCGAGCGCAACGGCGTCTCGGTCGGCAAGATCGAAGAAAAGATGGGCATCCACGGCAACGCCACCTGCGTGATGAACTACGACGGGGCGACCGGCTGGCTCCTCGGCGAGGCGCACAAGGGCATGCGCGCCATGTTCACCATGATGAACGAGGCCCGCCTGGGCGTCGGCATGCAGGGACTGGCCGTGGCCGAGGCCGCCTATCAGAACGGCCTGTCCTATGCCCGGGAACGCCTGCAGGGCCGTGCCGTCACCGGCGCCGAGAACAAGGACGGCCCCGCCGATCCGCTGATCGTGCACCCCGACATCCGCCGGTCGCTGATGGACCAGAAGAGCTTTACCGAGGGCGCGCGCGCCTTCGTTCTCTGGGGCGCGCAGATGATCGACCAGGCCCACCGGATGGATGACAAGACCGCCGAGGGCGCGATTTCCCTGCTGACCCCGGTGCTCAAGGGCTTCCTGACCGATCAGGGGTTCGACATGGCGGTGCTGGCCCAGCAGATCTGGGGCGGGCATGGCTATATCGAGGAACAGGGCATGTCCCAGTTCGCCCGCGACGCCCGGATCGCGATGATCTACGAAGGCGCCAACGGCGTGCAGGCGCTGGATCTGGTGGGCCGCAAGCTGGCCGCCGAGGGCGGCAAGCCGGCGATGGCCTTCTTCGAGATGATCAAGGGCTTCTGCAAGGAGAACGCGGGCGACGAGGCCTTTGCCAGGGACTTCGTCGAGCCGCTGAAGACCGCGTCGAAGCACCTGCAGGAGGCCGCCATGTTCTTCATGCAGAACGGCATGAAGAACCCCAACCACGCGCTGGCCGGGTCCTATGACTTCATGCACCTCTTCGGGCATGTCTGCCTTGGCCTGATGTGGTCGAAGATGGCGCTGGCGGCCCAGGCGAAGCTGGCCGAAGGCGATGGCGACACCGCCTTCTACGAAACCAAGATCGCGACGGGGCGCTATTACATGGCCCGCCGCCTGCCTGCGACGGCCATGCACCTCGCCCGGATCACCTCCGGCGCGGATACGGTGATGGCGCTGGACGCGGCCAACTTCTGAGCCCGGGATCAACCCGGGCCTTGAACGACCGACAGGGTGGGCCTTACATCGGCCCCACTCACGGATTGGCGGCCTGTGCGGGGATGCACGGGCCGCCAGACCCGCCGGGTGACACCGGCACGCGGCGCCCCACGGGGCGGCCCGCAGGACGGAGAGGAGGAGTCATGAGCACCGACTGGCGCGACAGACCCGAGGCCACAGGCGGCTGCCAGTGCGGCGCCGTGCGCTACCTCATCGCCGCGGGCCCCGCCCGGGAGACCGTCTGCGGCTGCCGCATGTGCCAGCGGGCCAGCGGCAACTTCACCTCCGCCTTCTACGAGGTCGACGCGGCGCGCGTCACCTGGACCGCTGCCCCGCCCGCCACCTGGGCCTCCTCCGACGTGGCCGACCGGGGGTTCTGCGCCCGCTGCGGCACACCGATCTTCTTCCGCGCGAACGGCTCCGGCACGATCGAACTGCTCGCCGCCACCCTGGCCACCGGCACGCCATTCGAGCCGGTCTTTCAGGTCCGCCCCGAAGGCGCGCCCGGCTGGGCCATGCATCTGGCCGACATGCCCGTCCGCCCCGCCGAGGGCCGCGGCCCCACCCGCAGCAACCAGGCACCGGAGGTCTGAGATGCCGAAACGATTCCGCCTGACCCGCCGCCTGCCGGTCGCCATGACCGAGGACGCCTACCGCCGCCTGAAACGCTTCGCCCAGGAAGCGGGGCTGGACGAAGGCGAGGCGCTGTCCTTCCTGTTCGAGAATTTCGACAGCGTCACGCATGAGGACAACCTCACCCACCGGCTGCGGCTGTTCAACTCCGAGCTGGACGCGAGAAAGCGGTGAGACTGGCACCCGCAAGCCCCGGCCGCGCGGCGGCGGCACAGGTCCAACGCCTCCGGCGGGAGTATTTTGGACGAGATGAAGCCGGGGTACGCGAGAGATCCACCCCGTCCCGCGCCACCGGATTGGCTACCGGATATGTCGAGACGGGGCTTCACCTCGTACGTCCATCGGCTCTCCAGCCTGTAACGCGGGGCCAGCCTAGGCGCGTTAACCTTAATGCGGGGTGAAGATCATCTTCATCTCGTCAAAAATACTCCACGGGGGTCCGGGGGTGTGAAACCCCCGGTCCGGCACCAGCAACGAGGACCGACATGACCGCACAACTCTACTGCTTCGGCGAAAGCGGCAATGCCTACAAGGCGGCGCTGACGATGGAACTCTCGGGTTATGACTGGGAGCCCGTCTGGGTCGATTTCTTCGGCGGCGCGCAGCGCAAGCCCGAGTTCCTGGCGATCAACGAGATGGGCGAGGCGCCGGTCATGGTCGAGGGCGATCTGACGCTCACCCAGTCCAGCGTGATCATGCTGCATGTCGCCGGGAAGACCGGCAAGTTCCTCGACGGGGACCGCAACGAGATCCTGCGCTGGCTGTTCTGGGACGGACAGAAGGGCACCGGCCAGCAGGGAGCGCTGCGCTTCCTGATGAATTTCATCCCCGCCGAGAAGCGCCCGCAGGAGGCCATCGGCTTTCTCAACGGCCGGGTGCAGGCCGCGCTGAAGACGCTGGAGGCGCATCTTGCGGGCCGCAGCTGGATGGTGGGCGAGACCACGACCCTCGCCGACCTCGCCTGCTGCGGTTACCTCTATTATCCCGAACCTTTCGGCTTTGACCGCAAGGATTTCCCCGCCATCGACGCCTGGCTCGACCGCATCGCGGCCCTGCCCGGCTGGAAACACCCCTATGACCTGATGCCCGGCCGTCCTTCGGACCGCGGGCTCTGAGCGAAAGGAGCAGTCATGACCGACGCTTACATCTACGACGCCGTGCGCAGCCCGCGCGGCAAGGGCCGCCCGGACGGCTCGCTGCACGAAGTCACCGCCGTCTCGCTCGGCAAGCAGATGCTGAACGCGCTGAAGGACCGCAACGGGCTGGAAGGCCACGCGGTGGAGGATGTGATCTGGGGCAATGCCACCCAGGCGATGGAACAGGGCGGCTGCCTGGCGCGGACAACCGTGCTGGCCTCCGAGCTCGACGAGTCGATCCCGGGCCTGTCGATCAACCGGTTCTGCGCCTCAGGCATGGAGGCGGTGAACCTCGCCGCCAACCAGGTGCGCGGCGGCGCGGGCCAGGCCTATATCGCCGGCGGGGTCGAGATGATGTCGCGCGTGCCCATGGGCAGCGACGGCGCCGCGGTGGCGGTGGATCCGACCGTGGCGCTTGACCGCTATTTCGTGCCGCAGGGCATCAGCGCCGATATCATCGCGACCGAATACGGTATCACCCGCGATCAGGCCGACGAATTTGCCGTGCGCTCGCAGAAGCTGGCCAAGCAGGCCTGGGACGAGGGCCGGTTCGCGAAATCCATCGTCACCGTGCGGGACGTGAACGGGCTGCCGATCCTGGCCTATGACGAATTCATCCGCCCCGGGACCGACATGCAGACGCTTGGCGCGCTCAAGCCCAGCTTCAAGGACATGGGCGAGGGCATGCCCGGCTTCGACAAGGTGGCCCGGCTGAAGTACCCGCATCTGGAGCGGATCAACCACATCCACCATGCCGGGAACTCCTCGGGCATCGTCGACGGCTCGGCCGCCGTGCTGGTCGGGTCCAGGGAATTCGGCGAGGCGCATGGGCTGAAGCCCCGTGCCCGCATCCGCGCCACGGCCAAGATCGGCACCGATCCCACGATCATGCTGACCGGCCCGGTGCCCGCCACGCAGAAGATCCTGGCCGAGAGCGGGATGCAGATCGGCGATATCGACCTGTTCGAGGTGAACGAGGCGTTTTCCTCGGTTGTCCTGCGCTTCCTGCAGGCCTTTGACGCCGATATCGACAAGCTGAACGTGAACGGCGGCGCGATCGCCATGGGCCACCCGCTGGGGGCCTCGGGCGCGATCATCATCGGCACCCTGCTCGACGAGCTGGAGCGTTCGGACAAGGAGGTCGGCCTGGCCACCCTCTGCGTCGCCTCCGGCATGGGCGCGGCCACGATCATCGAGCGGGTGTGACACCGCCCCGCCCTGCCCCGGCGCCCCGGCGGCGCGCGGCCCCACTCCCCGCACCGGGGACGGGGTTGGGGACAGGGCGGCGGACACCCCGCGCCCGCGCCACCAGTGGCGCGACAGATATCACCCCTGCGGAAAGGGAAGAGAAATGACCGATTTCACGATGGACAAGGGCGCCGACGGCGTCGCCGTGATCACCTGGGACCTGCCCGGGAAAAGCATGAACGTGCTCACCATGACCGGCGCGCAAGAGCTGTCGGACCTGATCGACGATGCGCTGGCCGATGATGCGGTCAAAGGCATCGTCATCACCTCGGGCAAGGAGACGATGGCCGGCGGCATGGACCTGAACGTCCTGCAGGGCATGAAGGCCGAGGGCGCCCAGGGCGTGTTCGACGGGGTGATGACCCTGCACGGCCTGCTGCGCAAGATCGAGCGCGCGGGCATGGAGCCCAAGACCAACAAGGGCGGCAAGCCGATCGCCGCCGCCGTGCCCGGCACCGCCATGGGCATCGGCTTCGAGCTGCCGCTCGCCTGCCACCGCATCTTTGTCGCCGACAATCCCAAGGCCAAGATCGGCCTGCCGGAAATCCAGGTCGGCATCTTCCCCGGCGCGGGCGGCACCACCCGCCTGGTGCGCAAGCT
This sequence comes from Pseudooceanicola pacificus, assembly GCF_009789075.1. GTDB lineage: Bacteria > Pseudomonadota > Alphaproteobacteria > Rhodobacterales > Rhodobacteraceae > Pseudooceanicola > Pseudooceanicola pacificus. Next base: position 160,919 of record NZ_WNXQ01000003.1, on the reverse strand, counting down.
GGGCGTGATGATGGCCGCCCCCTACCTGCTGCAGGCGCAGATGAGCGACCCGCACAAGGCGCAGAAGGCCGGGCTGGTGGACGAGGTCGTGGCCGATCCGGTCGCCGCCGCAAAGGCGTGGGTCCTGTCCGAGCCCAAAATCGTCAAGCCCTGGGACGACAAGGGCTTCAAGCTGCCCGGCGGCGCGCCCTATCACCCGGCGGGCTTCCAGACCTTCGTGGGCGCCAACGCGATGATCAACGGCCAGACCTGGGGTGCCTTCCCGGCGGCCAAGGCGCTGCTTTCGGCGGTTTACGAGGGCACGCAGGTGCCCTTTGACACCGCGCTGAAGATCGAGGCGCGCTGGTTCACCAGCGTGATCATGAACCCCTCGTCGGGCGCGATGATACGTTCGCTCTTCCTGAACAAGGAGGCGCTGGAAAAGGGCGCGAACCGCCCCGAGGCCCCCGACCAGAGGGTCAGGAAGCTGGGCGTCATGGGTGCCGGCATGATGGGCGCGGGCATCGCGCTGGTCAGCGCGCAGGCGGGCATCGAGGTGGTGCTGATCGACCAGAAGCAGGAGGCCGCCGACAAGGGCCGCGCCTATACCGAAAGCTACCTGGACGAGGGCATCAAGCGCAAGAAGACCACCCCCGAGAAGAAGGACGAGATCCTCGGCCGCATCACCGCGACCACGGATTACAGCGCGCTGTCCGACGCCGATCTGATCATCGAGGCGGTGTTCGAGGATCCGGGCGTGAAGGCCGAGGTGACGAAGAATGTCGAGGCGGTGATCCCCGCCGACTGCATCTTTGCCTCCAACACCTCGACCCTGCCGATCACCGGGCTGGCCAAGGCCTCCTCGCGCCCCGAGCAGTTCATCGGCATCCACTTCTTCTCGCCCGTGGAAAAGATGCTGCTGGTCGAAATCATCAAGGGCAAGCAGACCGGGGACCGGGCCGTGGCCAAGGCGCTCGACTACGTGCGCCAGATCCGCAAGACGCCCATCGTGGTGAATGACGCGCGGTTCTTCTACGCCAACCGCTGCATCATCCCCTACCTCAACGAAGGCGCCCGGATGGTGGCCGAGGGCGTGGCCCCTGCCCTGGTGGACAATGCCGCACGCATGCTGGGGATGCCGGTCGGGCCGCTGCAGCTGATCGACGAGACCTCGATCGACCTGGCGGTCAAGATCGCCAAGGCCACGAAAGAGGCCTTGGGCGATGCCTATCCGAGCGATGCCAAGCCGACCGACGAGCTGATGTTCTGGCTCTATGACGAGGGCCGTCTGGGCCGGAAATCCAAGGCGGGCTTTTACAGCTACGACGAAAAGGGCAAGCGCACCGGCCTGTGGGAGGGGCTGGAGGCCCGCTATCCCCACAAGGTGCCGCAACCCGATGTCGACACGGTGCAGGACCGCCTGATGTTCGCCCAGGTGCTGGAGGCCGTCCGCGCGCTGGAGGAAGGCGTGCTGGAGGACATCCGCGAAGGCGACGTCGGCGCGATCCTGGGCTGGGGCTTTGCGCCCTGGTCGGGCGGGCCATTCTCGTGGCTCGACATCATCGGAGCGGACGAGGCGGTGAAACGCTGCGACGCGCTGACGGCGGAGTATGGCGTGCGCTTCACCACGCCGAAGCTGCTGCGCGAGATGGCCGCGAAGGGCGACACCTTCTATGGCCGTTTCGGCAAGGCGGCGGCCTGAGGACCGCGCCCCGGGGTCCGCGCGCGGGCCCCGGACCCCGCAAGCCATGCAAAAGGCCCCGCCCAGGGGGCCCGGACGAAAAACAGCCGCGCTCGGCGTCCCGAAGCGCGGCTGAAAAGGAAAGACCGGGTCGGATGCGTCTCACGACCCGGGCAAAGTTGACTCAGGCAGCTCCTCCAAGCACACCTTCGTCACAGTCGTTCATCCAGGTCTCCTCGATCTCCTCACGGATTGAATTGATGAGCTCACGGTCGATATCTTCCGAGAGCATATGATAATCCCGGTCCGCCGCGTCCCAGGACACGCGGGCCAGGATGTCGCCGACCGCAGGGCACACGCACAGCGCGCCGTGGGCGGTGAACACGATCTGGTCTTCGTCGAATTGCAGCAGGTAGACATTTGTCGGCATCGTCGGTTCGGACCGACGGATACCGCAGATGCCCACGAGGGACTCGGCCCGGACCAGGGCAAAGGGATCGCCGGTATGTGACTCGGCGAGATCGCTTTCGATCAGCACGCCCTGGCGCGGCAAAAGGGTCATCGCATGGCTGTTGCCCAGCACGCCCTGCGGCACATGTACCGGGCGGAAATGCGCCGGGCAGCGCCCCACGCCCGCCCACATCGGCGCACACTTGATCGCACGCACCGTGCGCAGGCCGGCATCGAAGGTCAGCACCGCGTCTCCGGCGGCGATCCGTTCAATGGCAATCCAGCCGACAGAGGTGGCAACCCGCGTACCGGCAACGATACCCGTCGTCGCGCCGCTGGATTGGTCATCCAGCATCTCCGCCATCAGATCGGCGTATTGCGCGCGTTCCCAGTCGTTCGCAATCTCATCGAGCATCTTAGAAATCCCGTGTTTTGACCCATGAACACGCATTCAACGTGTTTCAGTAACAATAAGAGGCCCGAGCACCGCGACGCTGACGGGCCGAAAATGCGGCAGACTGGAGGCAATTAACTATTTTTTCGAAACAGCGGCCAAATTCTGCGGAATTTAGGCACCATTCGGTGGCGAATTTTCCGATCAGAAAATATATCGGAATTTCTTGATATCTTCGGCGCAATCCTGCGCGATCAACTCGGCGTCACTATCGCTATAGTAGCGCCGAAAGTCGTCGCTCCTTGGCGACACGTTGACGCGATCCAGCGACAACCGAAAGCCGAGATGTCGCCAAAGAGGTTCAGCATCTGATTCGTGCGATTCGAGCCTTATGAAAAGGTTGCATAAATCCTCTCCTCCGGGGCCACAAACATAACTGCTGGCCGGCCCGGCCCTGAATGCGGCGCGGGTCTGCGGGTGGCGGATGAAATCGGCGAACGACAACGTACGGGCGAGTGCTACGGCCGGGTGGTCGAACCGCTGCAGTTGCAACCAGTGATAGTAACTCACGGCCCGGTCCCAGGGATTGCGGACAAGTGTAAAAACGAAAAATTGCCGCATCTCGTCAATTGTGGCGAGGCCCGCCACATCTGCCAGGCGGGAGTGTTTCCATAACCGACCCAGTGCCGCCGATGTATCGACCTTGCCGCGGCGGCGTTTCGCCTTGGGCGTGTCGCCCAGCATGATGTCGTCCTTCATGGCGCGGCTTTCCAGCGCCAGCGCCATTGCGGTGCCGCCCGTCTTGGGGATGTGAATGAAGATGTAGCGCCGGCCGCGTGACAGGATCATGGCGCCAGATTACCCGGAACCAAAGGGCCCGCAAGGCGCGCATCGCCGCGCGGCTCCGTTCCCTGTTTCCCTTGCCGCGCGCGCTGCTATAACCACGGCACGACGGCACATCATTCGGGAGGGATCACATGGGCTGGCTGGCAGACGAGACCGGGTTGGACAAGAACGCGGCCAACCATGTACCGCTGACACCCCTGTCGAACCTGACACGCGCCGCGCGCATCTGGCCCGACCGGCTGGCCGTGGTCTATGGCCCGCACCGCAAGACCTATGCCCAGTATTTCGAACGCGTGACCCGCCTCGCCTCGGCGCTGTCCAGGCTGGGCGTGGAACCGGGCGACGTGGTCGCCACGCTGATCCCCAACCTGCCCCCCCAGGCCGAGGCGCATTTCGGTGTGCCCGCCTGCGGCGCGATCCTCAACACGATCAACACGCGGCTTGAGCCGGACACCGTGGCCTATATCTTTGACCACGGCGGGGCGAAGGTGGTCCTGGTCGACCCGCAGTTCCTGCCCGTCGTGGCCGAGGCCGTCGAGCGGATGGAAGGCCCCGCCCCCAAGATCATCGAGGTGCCCGACGACCATGCCGGGGTGCATGCCAGCGGCCACCACATGACCTACGAGGCGCTGCTGGCCACCGGCGATCCCAAATTCGCCTGGATCCTGCCGCAGGACGAATGGGAAAGCATCGCGCTCAACTATACCTCGGGCACCACCGGGCGGCCCAAGGGCGTGGTCTATCACCACCGGGGCGCGCATCTGAACGCCATGGGGCAGATCCTGTCCTGGCGGATGCAGCTTTATCCCCGCTACCTGACCATCGTGCCGCTGTTTCACTGCAACGGCTGGTGCCACACCTGGATGATCCCCCTGCTGGGCGGCACGGTCGTGTGCTGCCGCGACATCGCCGCCAAGCCGATGTTCGACGCCATCGCGGACGAGAAGGTGACCCATTTCGGCGGCGCGCCCATCGTGCTGAACATGCTGGTGAACGCCCCCGACGACCAGAGGCGCGACTTCGACCATGTGGTCGAGGTGTTCACCGCCGGGGCGCCGCCTGCCCCCTCCACCCTCGCGGCGATCGAGCCGATGGGCTTCAACGTCACCCAGGTCTACGGCCTGACCGAGACTTACGGCCCCGCCACCGAATGCACCTGGGACGACGACCTCTGGGGCGACCTGCAGGGCGAGGCGCGCGCCGCGATCAAGGCGCGCCAGGGTGTCGCCATGCCCGCCTATGAGCACATCACCGTCATGCAGGCCGATGACATGACCCAGACCCCGATGGACGGCAAGACGCAGGGCGAGATCATGATGCGCGGCAACGGCGTCATGAAGGGCTACCTGAAGAACCCAAAGGCGACCGAGGACGCGTTCCGCGGCGGCTATTTCCACACCGGCGACATCGCGGTGCAGCACCCGGACGGCTATGTGCAGATCCAGGACCGGGCCAAGGACATCATCATCTCGGGTGGCGAGAATATCTCCTCCGTCGAGGTCGAGGGCGTGCTGATGGCCCATCCCGACGTGCTGCTCTGCGCCGTGGTGGCCAAGCCGGACGACAAATGGGGCGAGGTGCCCTGCGCCTTTGTCGAGCTCAAGGACGGGCGGACCGGGGACGCGGACGCGCTGGTCGCCTTTGCCCGCCAAAGGCTGGCCGGGTTCAAGACGCCCAAGACGGTGGTGTTCTGCGAATTGCCCAAGACCTCGACCGGGAAAATCCAGAAATTCGAACTGCGCAACACCGCCCGCACCCTGTGATCCGCCTGCCGCTGCGGCAGCCTTGACCTTGCGGAATTGCCGCCGCGAGTCGCGGAGTGTATACTCCTGGCAAAAGAGCCAGGCAGGCCACGGGCAGGAATGACCGCACTCAGCGAATATCAGCGCCTAGAGGCGACCGGCCTGTGGTCCGCGTCGCCCGATGCGCAACGGCGCGAAGTCGTGGTTTCGCTGGGCGACGCCTCGCTCACCATGTCCGACATGCAAAGCCGTGCGCTGGCGCATTGGTCGCTGGCCGCCGTGCAACGGATGAACCCGGGCGAGCTGCCAGCGATCTACACCCCCGACGGCATGATGGACGAGGTGCTGGAACTCGACGCATCCGAGGCCGAGATGATCGCCGCCATCGAACGCATCCGCGGCGCGGTGGAACGCCAGCGGCCAAGGCGCGGGCGGCTCAGGTGGACGCTGCTGCTGGCCTCGGCACTGGGGGTTGCGGCGCTTGGCTTCTTCTGGCTGCCCGGGGCGCTGCAGCGCCAGGCGCTGGCCGTGGTGCCCGATGTGCAGCGCGTCACGATCGGCGAGGCCCTGCTGAACGAGATCGAGCGCGTCACCGGCCCGCCCTGCGGCGATCCGCAGGGGCTGGCCGCGCTGGACCGGCTGGCGCAACGCCTGCCCGGTGTCGACGGGCCGCCCCGCCTGCATGTGATGCGCGAGGGGGTGCGCGGCGCGGTGCACCTGCCCGGCGGGATCATCCTGCTGAGCCGCACCGTGGTCGAGGATGTCGAAGAACCGGATGTGGTGGCCGGCTACGTCATTTCGGAACAGCTGCGTGCCAGGGCGCAGGATCCGCTGGCGCTGCTGCTGCGTGCTGCCGGGCCTGCCGCCACCTTCCGCCTGCTGACCACCGGCAGCCTGCCGGACGGCGCGCTGGACGACTATGCCGAAACGCTGCTGACCCGCCCCCGGGGCCGGCTGGACGACGCCACCCTGCTGCCCGGTTTCCGCGCCAGCGGCGTGCGCTCGACCCCCTATGCCTATGCACTGGATGTCACCGGCGAAAGCGTGCTGGGCCTGATCGAGGCCGATCCGTTCCGCACCGACGCCCCCTCGCCCGTGCTGCGCGATGCCGACTGGCTGCGGCTGCAGGCGATCTGCGGCGGCTGATCCCCCGGCGGCACGCCCGTGCCGGGCCGCGACCCCGGCGGCGCGGGTCCCGTTCGCTGGCACACGATCCTGCGGCGCAGGCCCTCAGGGCGGGGCAGGCTCCGGGCCGCACGCCGGCAAGCCACCCTACGATTGCGACCCACTGGGCCACGGCGCCTCCGCCGTCACTTCCAGATATGACAACGCCCCCGCAGGGTGCTGCGGGGGCGTTGCGATGTGGTAACCGGCGCATCGGCCTGCCAGGGGGCGGTTCAGCCCCCGATCAGCGCGTGAACGCGTCGCGGAAGCCCGAGCGGCGGGCCGTGTTCAGCGCGCTGGACAGGGCGCCCGCATCGTTGAAGGGGCCGGCCAGGATGATCTGGTACTCTTTCCCGCCCTTGGTATAGCGCGACTTCGCCACCGGCAGACCCGAGGCCTGGAGCCGGGCCACCGTCTTGTTCGCATTGTCCGCCACGCCGAAGGTGCCGACCTGCACGTAGCGATGACCGCTCGGCGCCGCCCGGGGGGCCGGGGCCGCCGTCGGGGTCGCCGCCGGGGCCCTGGGCTTGGCCGCAGGCGCGGCGCGGAAGGCCTTGCGCGTTGCACTGCCCGACGATGCCGCCTTGGGCACGGCGCCGCTGCTGGAGACGGTCGGCGGCACGAGGTTCGCGATCATCGCGGTCACGTCCTGCCCGGTGTCGCGCCGCACCAGGCGGCGCGGCACGGTGTTGGTCCAGATCAGCTCGGTCTGGGCGATGCCCTGCATGGTCATCTCGGCCCGGTGCGGGTTCAGTCGGTCATCCTTGAACGCCCGGCGATAGCCCTTGGGAATGCTGTTGCCGACGCGGGTGTTCTGGCGGTTCTCGTAGACATGCTTGGGCAGCACGCGGGCGACCTGATCCAGGCTGCCCAGACGGGTCGCGACCATCGAGCCATCGGGCTGCGCGGCAAAGCGGAACACCTGCTCGCCCACGGCATAGCCGATCAGGGCGCCATCGCCAGCACGGCGCACCGGGCGCACCGAGGGCGGTTCCGCCTGCGGGCCGCAGCGCACGGGATAGGAATCCTTGGACTGCACATATTGCTGGCCCACGGCCGACAGACCCGGGCAGGCCACCCCGCCGGTCGCCGCCGGGCGGCCGCCCTGACGGTTCGGCTCATCCGTGATGATCGTGGGCATGGGACGCACCACCTGGCGCGGCGCGGGGGCCGGGGCGGCCCGGACCACACGCTGCGTCGTCCGCGGCTTGGGCTTGGGCGCGACCACGGTGCGCTGCACGGGTTTCGGTGCGGGCTTGGGCGCGGCCTTGGGCGCCGTCACCACACGCTGCGCCGGTTTCGCGGCAGGCTTGGGCTTGGGCGCGGGCGCGACCGCCGCGGCCTTGGGCGCGGTCTGCTTGGGGACCTCGGCGGGCTGGATCTGCACCACGCTCTTGTCCAGGGGCTTTTGCACCTCGGTGGGGGGCGCCTCGGCAAAGGTCGGCTGGAAGCCGCAGACCACCTGGCGGTTGCGCGCCACATGCGGCACCCAGGTCACCTGCCCGCCCACACCCGCGCGGATGTAGACACAGCCCCGGCTGTCGACATATTGCGTGCCCTTGAACGACGCAGGCGGGAATTCCGCCGGCCCGTCGTTCTTCTTCAACGTCTGCGCTTGTAGTCCGGGTGCCGCCAACACCAAGGTGATGGCAGCCACCGCAATAAGTCTGCTCAACATGGATCTGTCCCCACAGGATGTTGCGGGACAGTCTGCCCTAGCTGTGCCCCCGAGTAAACCGGGTAGATCGGCTATTTTGTGCCGAACATCCGGTCACCCGCATCCCCTAGTCCGGGTACAATATATCCATGGTCATTCAGGTGCTTGTCTACCGCTGCTGTGACAATCGGCACATCGGGATGGGCCTCCTTCATCCGCTGGATGCCCTCGGGCGCGGCCAGCAGGCAGAGGAATCGGATATTCGTGGCGCCTGCCTCCTTCAGCAGGTCGACCGCCGCAGCCGAGGAATTGCCGGTGGCCAGCATCGGGTCCACCGCGATCACCAGCCGGTCCGACAGGTCCTCGGGCACCTTGAAATAGTACTGGATCGGCTGCAGCGTGCGTTCGTCGCGGTACAGCCCGATGAAGCCGACGCGCGCCGCCGGCACCAGTTCCAGCACCCCGTCCAGCAGCCCGTTGCCCGCCCTGAGGATCGAGATCAGCGCCAGCTTCTTGCCGTCCAGAACCGGCGCATCCATCGGCTCCAGCGGGGTTTCGATCCGCTTGGTGGTCATCGGCAGCTCGCGGGTGATCTCATAGGCCAGAAGCTGGCTGATCTCGCGCAGGAGTTGGCGGAAGGACTTGGTCGAGGTCTCCTTGTCCCGCATGATCGACAGCTTGTGCTGCACCAGCGGGTGGTCCACGACGGTCAGATGTTGGCTCATGTCAGCTCCATATCCTTGGCGATCCGGTCCCGTGTAGCCGTATCGCAGAAGGCCGCGTCAAGGGCGTTGCGGTGAATTTCGGCAAAGATTGCCTCGTCCCAGCCGAAAGCGCGCTCCAGTTCCTCGTATTCCCGGGTCATCGTGGTGTGAAAGAACGGCGGGTCGTCGGTCGAGACGGTGACCTTCAGCCCCCGCTCGCGCAGGGTCTCGATCGGGTGCTTGCGCCACGCCGGGTAGAGGCCAAGCGCGACATTCGATCCCGGGCAGACCTCCAGCGTGATGGCGCGTTCGCCCAGCTCGTCGACCAGGGCCAGGTCCTCGATCGCGCGCACGCCGTGGCCGATGCGCTCGACGCCCAGATCGCGCACCGCGTCGCGCACCGATTGCGGCCCGCCCCATTCCCCGGCATGGGCGGTCAGGCGCAGCCCGGCCTCGCGCGCGCAGTCGAAGGACCAGAGGTAATCCCCGGGCTTGCCGATCCCCTCGTCCCCCGCGATGCCGAAGCCGGTGATGAAATCGCCCGCCGTCTCGGCGGCGCAGAGCGCGCTGGCGCGGGCCTTGTCGGGGCCGAAATGGCGGATGCAGGTGACGATGCCGCGGGCGGTGATGCCCAACTTTGCCTCGGCCTCGGCGGCGGTGGATTGCAGAGCCGCCAGGTAGTCGCGCCAGGCCGCCACGTCCGAGCCGCCGCAGAAATCGGGCGAAACGAAGAGCTCGGTGTAGATCACGCCGTGTTCGGCGCTTTCCTGCAGCACAGCCTGCAGCAGGCGGGCGTAGTCCTCGGGCGTCTGCAGGACCGAGGTCGCGGCCTCGTACACCTGCAGGAAATGCACGAAATCGCGATAGGCATAATGGCCGCGCTCGTCAAAGGCCCGGTGGATGTCGATCTTCTTCTCGGCGGCGAGGCCCCTGATGAAGGCGGGGGGCGCGGCGCCTTCGAGATGCAGGTGCAGCTCGATCTTCTTCATCTGCTTCAGGCTCATGCGAAGGCCCTCCCCGGCCCCTGAGAGGGCACGCCCAGGTGCCGTGCCACGGTGGCGGCCACATCGGCAAAGGCCACGACGCCCGCAGTGCCCTGCCCCTTGCCGGCGATCAGGACAGGCACCCGCTCGCGTGTATGGTCGGTGCCGGTCCAGGTCGGATCGTTGCCGTGATCGGCGGTGATCACCAGCAGGTCGTCGGGGCGCAGCATCGGCAGCAGGCGTGACAATTGCGCGTCGAACCATTCCAGCGCCCGGGCATAGCCCGAAACATCGCGACGATGGCCGTAGAGGCTGTCGAACTCCACGAAGTTTGCAAATGTCAGGGACAGGTCCTTTGCAAACTCCACATGGTGCAGCAGTGCCTCCATCAGATCGGCATCCGCCCCCTTGGCCACGTCGTCGATCCCCCGCATCGAGAAGATGTCGCCGATTTTCCCAACCGCGTGAACACCTTGCCCGGCATCCTTCACCCAGTCGCACAGCGTGGGGGACGGCGGGGCGATGGCATAGTCGTGCCGGTTGGTGGTGCGGGTGAAGCCCTTTTCGACCGACCCGACAAAGGGCCGTGCGATGACGCGGCCGACCTTCATCTTATGCAAACCGGGGGCCACGGCTTTGCAAAGATCCAGCAAAGCGTCGAGGCCGAAATGTTCCTCATGCGCGGCGATCTGAAAGACGCTGTCGGCCGAGGTGTAGCAGATCGGCCAGCCGGTGCGGATATGCTCGGCCCCCAGCCGGTTCACGATCACGGTGCCCGGGGCGTGGCAATTGCCGAGGATCCCCTCCGTCCCGGCGGCGCGGCAGACCTCGGCGATGAGATCGGGGGGGAAGCTGTCGGTCTTGTCGGGGAAATAGGTCCAGTCCCAGGGCACCGGCACGCCCGCCAGTTCCCAGTGGCCCGAGGGCGTGTCCTTGCCCGGGCTGACCTCTTGCGCCGCGGCCCAGAAGCCCGTCGGCTCGGCCTCCAGCCCCGGGGTCGCATCGCCCGCGGCGCAGCGCATCGCCGCCCCCAGACCAAGCGCATCCATGTTCGTCAGGCGCAGCGGGCCAGAGCGCCCCTCTTCGGCCCGGCCATCGGCGCAGGCCTGGGCGATATGGGCCAGGGTATTGGCCCCGGTATCGGGCGTCGTGCCGTTGAAGAAGCGATCGGCATCCGGCGCACCGCCACAGCCGACGCTGTCGATCACCACAAGGAAGGCGCGCGGCATCAGTCGATCCTTTCGCGGATCAGCGCGGGCACCTGCGGCGCGGTGCCTGCGATGTTCACCGCCGCCAGCACCGCCCGCGCCGCCTTGTCCGCCGCCTCGATCCGCGAGGCATGGACGCGCGCCAGGGGCTGGCCCTTTTCGACCCGGGTGCCAAGCGGCAGGATGTCCGACAGGCCGACCGCCGGGTCGATCACGTCGCCCTCCACCTGCCGCCCGCCGCCGAGGTCCACCACCGCCAGGCCAAGCGCCTCGCCGTCGAAGCCCGCAACAAACCCCGCCTCGGGCGCGGCGATCTCGCGGATCACGGTGGCCTCGGGCAGGAAGCGGGCCCATGTCTCGACAAATTGCACCGGGCCGCCCATGGCCGCGACCATCAGGCCAAACCGCTCTGCCGCCGCGCCCGAGGCGATGGCCTGCGCGATCGCCGCCTCCCCCGCCCCGGCATCCGCCGCCAGGCCGCCGTTTGCCAGCAGCACCCCGCCCAGGGTCACGCAGATCCCCGCCAGCGGGCCCGAAGCCTCGCCGGTCAGCACGCGCATCGCCTCGGCCACCTCCAGCGCGTTGCCAAGCGCGGGGGCAAGCGGCTGGTTCATGTCGGTCAGCACCGCCGAGGTCGGGCAGCCGGCGGCATTGGCGGTCGAGACGAGCGCCTCGGCCAGCGACTTGGCCTCGGCCTCGGACTTCATGAAGGCGCCCGAGCCGGTCTTGACGTCCAGCACCAGCCCGTCGAGCCCCGCCGCCAGCTTCTTGGACAGGATCGAGGCGGTGATCAGGTCCATGCTTTCCACCGTCGCCGTCACGTCGCGCACGGCATAAAGCCTGCGGTCGGCCGGCGCGATATCGGCGGTGGCCGAGACGATGGCGCAGCCGGCGCGTTCCACCACGGCGCGAAACCGGGCTTCGTCCAGCGCGGTGGTGACGCCGGGAATCGCCTCCATCTTGTCGAGCGTTCCGCCGGTGTGGCCCAGCCCCCGGCCCGAGATCATCGGCACATAGGCCCCGCAGGCCGCCAGCGCCGGGGCCAGGACCAGCGACACGCAGTCGCCCACCCCGCCGGTCGAATGTTTGTCGAGCACCGGGCCGCCGAGGTCCCAGGCCAATGTCCGCCCGCTGTCGCGCATGGCCAGCGTCAGGGCGACTCGGCCCTGTTCGCTGAGCCCGTTCAGCAGGGCCGCCATGGCAAAGGCCCCCGCCTGGGCGTCGGTCACCGTCTGATCCGCCAGGCCCCGGGCGAACCAGCCGAGTTCCTCGGAGGATGGCGTCGCGCCGTCGCGCAGCCGGGCGATGATCCTGCGGGCATTCATCGGATCAGGCGCGGTCCATGTGGCTGGCGTCGAACCGGCCCGGCAGCAGCTCGGCAAAGGTCATCGACTGGCTGGCGCCGTCGGTGGTGTACATCGTCAACACCGCGTCCCCGCCGCCGAATTCCACCAGTTTCTGCCGGCAGCCGCCGCAAGGCGGCACGGGCGCCGGGCTGTCGGCGATCACGGCGACCTCGGTCAGGCGGGTTTCCCCGGCGGCGACCATGGCGGCAATGGCCCCGGCCTCGGCGCAGGTGCCTTCGGGATAGGCCACGTTCTCGACATTGCAGCCCGCGTAGATCGCGCCCGAGGCGCCGCGCACGGCGGCCCCGACCTTGAACCGCGAATAGGGCACATAGGCGTTTTCGCGCACGGCGGTGGCGGCTTGCAACAGGTCCATGACGTCGGTCCCCCTCTGGCGTATCCCGCAGCATCGTCCCCGCGCGCCCGAGTTTCAAGCCCGCAGCGACGGCCCGCACCCGACGTCAAAGCGTCGTGCGGATTTCCGGCGCGCCGTGTTAGACAAGCTTTGCACGCGCCGCCTTCCAGCGCGCGGAAAAATAGTTTAACGCTAAACCAAATGATTTGAGGGGAGGCATCGGCCGATGTCGAACACGACCAACGACACGCTGCGGCAGGCCGCACTGGCCTATCACGAGAACCAGAAGCCCGGGAAGCTGGAGATCAGGGCCACCAAGCCGCTGGCCAATGGCCGCGACCTGAGTCTGGCCTATTCCCCCGGGGTGGCCGAGGCCTGCCTGGAGATCGTGGCCGATCCGGCCAATGCCAGCCGCTACACCGCGCGCGGCAACCTTGTGGCGGTGGTGTCCAATGGCACCGCGGTGCTGGGGCTGGGCAATATCGGCGCGCTGGCTTCGAAGCCGGTGATGGAGGGCAAGGCGGTCCTGTTCAAGAAATTCGCCGGGATCGACTGTTTCGATATCGAGCTGAACGAGAGCGACCCGGAAAAGCTGGCCGATATCGTCTGCGCGCTGGAGCCGACCTTTGGCGCGATCAACCTTGAGGACATCAAGGCGCCCGACTGCTTCGTGGTGGAAAAGCTCTGCCGCGAGCGGATGAACATCCCGGTCTTCCACGACGACCAGCACGGCACCGCCATCGTGGTGGGCGCGGCGGCGACCAATGCGCTGCGGGTCGCGGGCAAGCGGTTCGAGGATATCAAGATCGTCAGCACCGGCGGCGGGGCGGCGGGCATCGCCTGCCTGAACATGCTGCTCAAGCTGGGGGTGAAGCAGGAAAACGTCTGGCTCTGCGACATCCACGGGCTGGTGTACGAGGGCCGCGAGGTCGACATGAACCCGCAGAAGGCGTTCTATGCCCAGCCCTCGGACAAGCGCAAACTGGACGATGTGATCGAGGGCGCGGATCTGTTCCTGGGCCTCTCGGGGCCAAATGTTCTGAAGCCCGAGATGGTCGCCAAGATGGCAAAACGGCCGATCATCTTTGCCCTGGCCAACCCCAATCCCGAGATCATGCCGGACGAGGCGCGCGCCGTCGCCCCCGATGCGATCATCGCCACCGGGCGGTCGGATTTCCCGAACCAGGTGAACAACGTCCTGTGTTTCCCCTTCATCTTCCGCGGTGCGCTGGATGTGGGCGCGACCGAGATCAACGACCAGATGCAGATCGCCTGCATCGAGGGGATCGCCGCGCTGGCCCGCGCCACCACCAGCGCCGAGGCCGCCGCCGCCTATCAGGGCGAACAGCTGACATTCGGCGCCGACTACCTGATCCCCAAGCCCTTCGACCCGCGCCTGTCGGGCGTGGTGTCGACCGCCGTGGCCAAGGCCGCGATGGAAAGCGGCGCGGCCACCCGGCCGATCGACGATTTCGTGGCCTACCGGCAGAAACTCAACAGCTCGGTCTTCAAATCGGCGCTGCTGATGCGCCCGGTGTTCGAGGCCGCCGCCACCGCCTCGCGCAAGATCGTCTATTGCGAGGGCGAGGACGAGCGCGTGCTGCGCGCCGCCCAGGCGATCCTTGAGGAAACCACCGAGCAGCCGATCCTGATCGGCCGCCCCGATGTGATCGAGGCACGCTGCGAACGCGCCGGGCTGACGATCCGCCCCGGCGTCGATTTCTCGGTCGTGAACCCCGAGAACGACCCCCGCTACCGCGACTACTGGGGCACGTATCACGAGCTGATGGCCCGGCGCGGCGTGACGCCCGACCTGGCCAAGGCGATCATGCGCACCAACACCACCGCCATCGGCGCGGTCATGGTCCACCGCGAAGAGGCCGACAGCATGATCTGCGGCACCTTCGGCGAATACCGCTGGCATCTGAACTATGTCACCCAGGTGCTCGGCTCGCCCAAGATGCACCCGCATGGCGCCCTGTCGCTGATGATCCTGGAGGACGGCCCTCTCTTCCTTGCCGACACGCATGTCTATTCGGACCCGACGCCCGAACAGATCGCCGAGGCCGCCATCGGCGCCGCGCGGCATGTGAAACGCTTTGGCCTGATGCCCAATGTGGCGCTGATCGGCCGCTCGCAGTTCGGCAACCAGGACACCGAAACCGCCCGCCGCCTGCGCGATGCGATGGCGATCCTCGACAGTGCTCCGCGCGACTTCTGCTACGAGGGCGAGATGAACATCGACACCGCGCTGGATTCCCCGCTGCGCGAGCGCATCTTCCCGGGCAACCGCATGGAAGGCGCGGCCAATGTGCTGATCTTTGCCCATGCCGACGCCGCCTCGGGCGTGCGCAACATCCTCAGGATCAAGGCCAACGGGCTGGAGGTCGGGCCGATCCTGATGGGGATGGGCAACAAGGCGCATATCGTGTCGAACGCGATCACCACGCGCGGGCTGCTGAACATGGCCGCCATCGCGGGCACGCCGGTGGCGCATTACGGCTAGGCCGCAGGCCGGCGCCGCTGTTCGCGGGAACGGCGGCGCGGCCCCTCCCCCGGCCGTCCCGCGCCGCGCCGGGTTTCGACGGCCCGGCTGTCTTGCCGTTTAGTTCCCGCAACCCTGGGTCCGGACCGTCGCGGTGGCGTCCCGACCGGACGCCCGGCGCCAGTGCCGTGCGGTTTTCCTGTACAGCCTGCACTGCAGCGCCGGAGGCGGCAGCCCCCTGCCCGGGGCCGGAACCAGGCGAAGCGCGTCAAGAAATTTTCCAACGTTTGCAATAAATGTAAATTGCTTAACCTCCCCCTGGGAAAAGCCGATGTTAGCGCAATTCGCCGCAGCTGCGGGCACTGCCACCGCTTGCGCGACCGGGCCGGACCCCGCTAACACGATGCAAATGGGCGACCACGCGGGATGGAGGATAACGCGGATGAGCTATGCTGACGTCTACCAGTCATGGAAGTCGGACCCGGATGCCTTCTGGATGCAGCAGGCCGAGGCGATCGACTGGGTCGAGAAACCGTCAAAGGCCCTGTTCGACGAGACTGCACCGCTCTACGAATGGTTCGTGGACGGCAAGCTGAACGGCTGCTGGAACGCGGTGGACCGCCATGTCGAGGCCGGGCGCGGATCGCAGGTCGCCATCATCCACGACAGCCCGGTCACCGGCACGGTGCAAAAGATCACCTATGCCGAACTGCGCAACCGGGTCGCGCTGCTGGCCGGGGCGCTCAGGGCGCGCGGCGTGGAAAAGGGCGACCGGGTGATCATCTACATGCCGATGGTGCCGCAGGCGCTGGAGGCGATGCTGGCCTGTGCCCGGCTCGGCGCGATCCATTCCGTCGTCTTCGGCGGCTTTGCCGCGCATGAGCTGGCGGTGCGGATCGACGACGCGCAGCCCAAGGCGATCATCGCGGGGTCCTGCGGGATCGAACCGGGGCGCGTGGTGCAGTACAAGCCCCTGCTGGACGCCGCCATCGAACAATCCGCCCACAAGCCCGAATTCTGCGTGATCTTCCAGCGCGAGCAGGAGGTCGCCAGGCTGATCGAGGGCCGCGATTACGACTGGCACGCCTTCCAGTACGGCGTCGCGCCGGCGGAGTGCGTCCCGGTCGAGGGCAATCATCCGGCCTATATCCTTTACACCTCGGGCACGACGGGGCAGCCCAAGGGCGTGGTGCGTCCCACCGCCGGGCACCTCGTCGCGCTGAACTGGTCGATGAAGAACGTCTATAACGTCGATCCGGGCGATGTGTTCTGGGCCGCCTCGGATGTCGGCTGGGTCGTGGGGCACAGCTACATCTGCTACGCGCCGCTGGTGCATGGCAACACCACCATCGTGTTCGAGGGCAAGCCCGTGGGAACCCCCGACGCCGGGACCTTCTGGCGGGTGATGCAGGATCACAAGGTGCGCAGCTTCTTCACCGCGCCGACCGCCTTTCGCGCGGTGAAGCGCGAGGATCCGGACGGGCTGCTGCTCAAGACCTACGATCTGAGCGCGCTGGAGACGGTCTACCTGGCGGGCGAGCGCGCCGACCCGGACACGATCCACTGGGCGCAGCGGATGCTGGACAAGCCGATCATCGACCACTGGTGGCAGACGGAAACCGGCTGGCCCATCGCCGCGAACCCGGTCGGGGTGGAACTGCTGGACGTCAAGGTCGGCTCGCCCTCGGTCGCCATGCCCGGATATGACGTGCAGGTGCTGGACGAGGCAGGCCATCCGGTGAAGCCGGGCGAGCTTGGCGCCATCGCGGTCAAGCTGCCCCTGCCCCCGGGCACCCTGCCGGGCCTGTGGAATGCCGAGGCGCGGTTCCGCAAGTCCTACCTGGACCATTTCCCCGGCTTTTACGAAACCGGCGATGCCGGGATGATCGACGAGGACGGATACCTCTGGATCATGGCCCGCACCGATGACGTGATCAACGTCGCCGGGCACCGCCTGTCGACCGGCGCGATGGAGGAGGTGCTGGCCAATCACCCAGACGTGGCCGAAACCGCCGTGATCGGCGTGTCGGACCCGCTGAAGGGCCAGATGCCGGTGGGATTCGTCTGCCTTACCAAGGGCGTGAACCGCGCCCATGACGAGATCACCCGCGAATGCGTGGCCATGGTGCGCGACCAGATCGGGCCGGTGGCCGCCTTCAAGCTGGCCGTGGTGGTGGACCGCCTGCCCAAGACCCGCTCGGGCAAGATCCTGCGGGCAACGATGGTCAAGATCGCGGATGGCGAGGCCTTCAAGATGCCGGCCACCATCGACGACCCGGTCATCCTCGACGAGATTCGCACCGCCCTGCAGACCGTGGGGCTGGCCAGGGAAACCGCCTGATCGCGCTCTGCGGCGCCGCCCGTGGCGATGCGCAGCGGGCGGTTGGACACCCGGCCCGGGGGCAGCCCCGGGCGGGGAATCGATCCCCGGAACGCCCGTGCCAGTGACGGCATGACCGGCTCTGCGCGCGCCAAGCGGCCCCCGGCGCGGCCCGCGTTGCCCTGGACACCCCCATCAAGTGACCCAGGCTTAGCCTATCGCGCCGCCGGATGCGGCACGGGTCACGCCCGGGGGCCAGTTGCGGCACCGGCGGCGCTTGCGCATCCGCGCGCCGGCAAAGACATTCGGCTGCGCAGACCATCGTCCCGGCCTGCGGCCAGAGCCCGGCAGCGCCCCGGGCCCCTGCGGCCATGTCGATGCTGCGATGGCACCTCCATGCCCCTGACGGGCACGGGAGGGCAACGGGGCCGGGCCACTGAACCCGGACGACAGACTGGAAGAGGGAGACCAAGGCATGGTGACGGATCTGGCAGCCTTTGCGGCGGAACGGAGGGTCAGATATTTCATGATCTCCTACACCGACCTGTTTGGCGGGCAGCGGGCCAAGCTGGTGCCCGCACAGGCCATCGCGGGCATGCAGGAGGACGGCGCGGGGTTTGCCGGTTTTGCCACCTGGCTGGACATGACGCCCGCCGATGCCGATGTGCTGGCCGTGCCTGACCCGGCCTCGGTGGTGCAGCTGCCGTGGAAGCCCGAGGTCGCCTGGGTTGCCGCCAATTGCACGATGAACGGCGAGGAGGTCGAACAGGCCCCGCGCAACGTGCTGCGCAAGCTGGTGGATGACGCGGCGGCGCAGGGGCTGCGGGTCAAGACCGGGGTGGAATGCGAATTCTTCCTGCTGGAGGCCGACGGGTCGGACATCTCGGACGTCTTCGATACGGCGGAAAAGCCCTGCTACGATCAGCAGGCGCTGATGCGGCGCTATGACGTGATTTCCGAGATCTGCGATTACATGCTCGACCTCGGCTGGGGCCCCTACCAGAACGACCACGAGGATGCGAACGGGCAGTTCGAGATGAACTGGGATTTCGCCGATGCGCTGGTGACGGCGGACCGGCATTCCTTCTTCAAGTTCATGGTCAAGTCGGTGGCAGAGGCGCACGGGCTTAGGGCCACCTTCATGCCCAAGCCGCTGGCCCGGCTGACGGGCAATGGCTGCCACGCCCATATCTCGGTCTGGGACAGCAAGGGCAAGGTCAACGTCTTTGCCGACGCGGACGACGAGCTGGGCCTGTCGGCGCAGGGCATGGCCTTTCTCGGCGGGATCATCGCCCATGCGCAGGGGATGACCGCCCTGACCAACCCGGTGGTGAATTCCTACAAGCGGATCAACGCGCCGGTGACGGCCTCGGGCGCGACCTGGGCGCCGAACACGGTGACCTGGAGCGGCAACAACCGCACCCACATGGTGCGCGTTCCCGGGCCGGGGCGGTTCGAACTGCGCCTGCCCGACGGGGCGGCCAATCCCTATCTACTGCAGGCGGCGATCATCGCGGCGGGGCTGTCGGGGATCGCGACCGGAGCCGACCCGGGCCCGCGGCTGGACATCGACATGTACGCCGAGGGGCACAGGGTGAAGGATGCGCCCCGCTTGCCGCTGAACCTGCTGGACGCGATCCGCGCCTTCGAGGCGGACAAGGTGCTGACCGGGGCGCTCGGGGCCGGGTTCTCGGCCGCCTTCGCCAAGCTCAAACGCCGGGAATGGGACAGCTACATGGCCCATTTTTCGGCATGGGAGCGGGCGACGACGCTGGATATCTGAGGGGTCTTGCGCGGCCTGCCAGCATCGCCCGGGCGTTGAACCGGGTCTCCGAATGACACGCTGCCGCCAAGGCGGTCAGGGGCGACGACAGCCGGAATACGCCCGTGTCAGGCGCGCGGAGCGGGATGCGGCCGGGGACCGATACCCGACCCGGCAAGCCCCGGCAAAACACCCGTGTCGAGCCCTGCCACCGGGCGATCCGGCATGAATGGCCGACCCCCTCCATTTTCGGAAGCACCGGGGAGGTCCTGCAGATTGCCACCCAATGGATTTGATCCTGCAGCACCGAGCGCCCCGATACCGGCAGCGGTGAATGCCCCCAGCAGAGACCGAGAATGGCCACGTAGATTCTGCACCCGGTCCGCGCAAAAAGGGGAACCGCCCCGCAAGGGGCGATTCAGTGTCGGGGAGCAATGCAGGCACCAATCCGGCTGAATACATTCCGGGCCGGATTGGTGCCCCAATCGATATTACCGGAACATATCCATTTCGACCTGCGCAGCCGCAAAAAGACGATCGCGCGAGGCAACCAGTTCTTCGCGGAGTTTCGGCACATCGGCATCCAGCAATTGACCTTGCCATTTCCGCAGTTTTCCGGCCACAAAAACCGTATCCACGTTGCTCCGGTCCATCAGGGCCACGACAGATCCGGCCGCATTGTTCAGCGGCGCGGTGTTAATCGCCTCGGCGTCAAGCAAGACGATGTCGGCCTCCTTGCCGGGCGTGAGCGAACCGGTCTTGTGGTCCATGCCCAAAGCCGTGGCCCCGACGATGGTCGCGAACTCCAGCACATCGCGGGCTGTCAGCAAGCGCACCTCTTCCGGGGTTTTCCGGCCTTCTATCACCGCCTCGTTTGCAAAAGCACGCTGCAAGGTCATCGCGCCGCGCATCTGGCTGAACAGGTCCGCCGTCATCGTGGTTTCCACATCCGTTGACAGCGACGGCTTCATACCCAGGTCGAGCATTTTCTGGATCGGCGGCATACCGTGCCGCATGGTCATTTCGATCGGTACAGACAGCGAGACCCGGGCGCCGGAATTGTGAACCGCGTCCCAGATCGCGTCTGTCATCCCGGTCATATGGATAAGCACCGCGTCAGGTCCAAAAACACCTTCGTCGGCAAAGGCTTTCATCCGGTCCCGCGTCGAGTCGGAGCCGACGACATGTGCCGCGATGCGAAGCCCCAGCTCACGCGCCAGCGCCCAATTCTCTCTGAAATCGGGCAGGTACATGTCACCCCCCATCGTCAAATTGCGCAGGCCCTCGCCCGAACTGCCATAGGCCTTGGCGGCGCGCCGCGCGCCTTCGGGAGTGCCGCTGAAATATCCAACCGAGACACGTTGCCCGGACCGGGCGAAAGCCTCGAACGCGGCGTCGGTATGGTCCGGCGTGAAGTGAATTTGAGAAATATCCTGTACCGTTGTCACGCCGGCGTCGAGCTGGCTGAGGGAGCCGAAGAGGTCATTGATCATCACATCTTCGGCTGTGTATTTCGGGCCGACCTGTGCCAGGACGAAATTGATGTAGTTGAGAGAGTTTTCCGGCTGGCCGTCGTCGCGAAGGATCGCATCCGGCAGGGTTGCCCGCAATGCCGTTTCATAAAGATGATGGTGGGTGTCTATGAAACCCGGAATAACAATCTTGCCCTGAGCCTCGACCACGATGGCATCGCCGGCCTCGATCTGCGGCGCAATCTCAAGAATCTTGCTGCCCTCGATCAGGATATCCGCACGTTCGAAATCTCCGACTGCCGGATCCATCGACAGGATGGTGCCGCCGCGAATAACGGTACGAATACCCGGGGCTCCTGTGTTGCCAGGTGTTTGGGCTCTCGCCAGGGATGCGGCGCCAAATGGCATGACCGAGGTCAACAGGCCCGCGACAGAGGCGGACTTGACAAACCCGCGCCGTGACATGTTTTGGAACGTGGAATTCGTTGTTGTTTTCATTTGTATTCTCCTCCCCGATCTTTTCGAAGGATCGGCAATTGATAGTCATTCGACCCCGGCTCCGGCGCATGCGCACTCGGCCAGGTCGCCCTGGACGCTTCCCAAGCCGTCAGAGCATGGCGCTTGACCTTGGGAACACAATGACTGATGCTCTCCAATCCATGACGTTCCGTGTCGTTCTTCAGGAAGGTGTATCGCCATGGAGATTCTGACGAACTGGCTGGCCCCTGCGATCGGGCGGTTGCTTCGCGTCCATCACGCACGGACAGGTGGCGAGTGGGGTGTCGAAATCACCTCTCGTCAGACCGTCATGCTGCGCTTCATGCTTGCCGGAGGATGCTGGGTCACGCCGGACAAACAAGAGCCGTTCAGATTCGAAGCCGGCGACGTCTTGATCGTCAGGGCTATTCCTCACTGCCTTTCCAGCGCAGTTGGTTTTGCGGGCCAGTCGGTCGAAGCGTTCAACAGCAGCCAGCTTGGCTATGACGGCCCCATCACGGACGAATTCATCTGTGCGGCCTTCGATACGGATTATGCGCAAGCCACCTTTCCGCCCCTGCGGCCCATAATCTACGTTCCGGCGGCACAGATTGCAGAGTCAAAGCGCTTTGCCAGCATCATCAACGCGGTCCGGGAGGAATGCCAGTCGCCAGAGGTCGCCAGCGAGGTGATGCTGAAGCACCTGATGGAAGCCTTGTTGCTTTGCACCCTGCGCAGCTATTTCGAGCGGGCGGGCAACGAAGAGTGGATTGCTTCGATGATCGATCCTCTTGTCGTGAAGGCATTGCAGATGATGCATGACGATTTCGGCAGGCGTTGGACCGTCGAATCCCTGGCGTCGAGTGTCGGATCGTCCCGCGCGGTCTTTGCGCGGCGATTTGCGCAGGAAGTTGGCATGCCTCCGCTGACATACCTTTCGGACATGAGAATGAAAATCGCCGCGCGCAGCCTGGCGAACCGAAGCGAGGCGCTGTCCAAGGTCGCTCTCTCGGTGGGCTACGAATCCGAAGCGGCCTTTAGCCGGGCATTCAAGAGAGTGTTCGGCCTGCCACCTGACGAGTTCCGCCGGCTCGACAGGGACACCATAAAGCGCGCGGACGGAACTTCGGGCCTGGAGACCAAACCCGGCGATCCGCTCGCATAGTTCTTGATTGGCTCAACCCGGTCAAATCCGCCTTTGCGGCGGTCGGCGCGCCAATGCGCCACCGGCATCGAACCGGGACTGGTCCAAACCGTCCGATCAGCGCCGCGCGCCGCAGCGCCACCACTGCCCGGAACTTATGGATGTTCCGCCCGACACGCGGGTCGGGATTGCGACGCAATCCTCCTGCGTCGTGACCAGGTTGCCGGTGGCCAAGCATTACAGCCCCTTGTCGCTGCCGATCGAGGGCAACCGCGCGGATCGTTTGCCTTTTTGCGCCATAACCCGGACTTATCCCGATCATCCCAAACCGTCTTGGGAAGCGCTGTCGCGACATGGTGTGATGCGGGCACGGAATGTGCGGCCCGACAATCGGGGCCACCAGCCAACTGACACAGGTACGCGACATGAAGACCTTCGTTTCCGCCGCCCAGCTGATCGACGGAACGGGCGCGGCCCCGGTTCGTAACCCCCTGCTTGAAATCGAGAATGGCCGCATCGTGAAAACCCATGCCGAAGGGGCTGGCCGCCCGGCTCCTTCCGAGGGCCGGATCCTCGATTATCCCGGCGCAACCATCCTGCCCGGCCTGATCGATACGCATGTGCACCTCAACCTGCCCGGCACCGGTCCCACGCTGGAAGAGGCGATGCGCGAAGGCCATGAGGTCATGACCGCAACCTCGATGGGCAGTGCCGCCCAGGCGCTCGGCGCCGGGATCACCACCGTGCGCGACCTCGGCGCCTTCGGCACCACGAGCTTTGCCGCCCGGCGGGCCCTGCAGCTGGGTTATGGCAAAGGCGCAAAGGTCATCGCCTGCGGTCAGCCCATTACGATCACCGGCGGACACTGCTGGCAGATGGGCGGCGAGGCAGACGGCGTGGAAAACCTGCGCCGCAAGGTTCGGGAACTCTGCCGTGACACTGCCGACTTCATCAAGGTGATGGGATCCGGCGGTGGCACCATCGGCACCAAGTCGTGGTTACCCTCCTTCACCCTGGAAGAGATGCGCGCAATCGTCGACGAGGCGCATCGCAACGGCCGCCGCGTGACGGTCCACTGCCTCTGCGCGCAGTCTATCACCATCGCGATCGAGGCAGGGGCCGACCAGATCGAACATGCGAACTTCCTTGTCGATGCCGCGGGACGGCAGGAATACGAGCCGAAGATCGTCGACCGCCTGGCCGAGGCCGGGATTCCGGTGACCACGACCCTCGTGGTCTATGTGGCATCCGTGTTCCACTATCGCAGCCTTCAGCGGGATCTCACGCCAAGCGAGCAGGCCGCGATAGACCGCTGGACGATCCGCGCGGATGAGACTGTCGACTATCTCGAACGCATGACCCGCGCGGGCGTGCGCTTCGTGGCCGGCACAGACGCGGGCTGGCGCTTCACGCCCTTCGATACCCTGATCCTGGAACTGGAGATCATGGCCAAGGGCGGCCACAGCGGGCTGGCCGCGATTGCCGCCGCAACGGGCGTGGCCGCCGAGGTGATCGGCGCCGATGACATCGGCACCCTTGCCCCGGGTCGCGCCGCCGATGTGCTGGTGGTCAAGGGCGACCCCCTGACCGACCTCGACGCGCTGCGCGATCCTCTCTTGATCCTTCAGGACGGTCGCCCGCAACATATCACCGGGCGCGAGAACCTCTCTCCGACGGCCCGGGCGAAACCTCTCTGACACACTCGGGACGAGCACATGACACAGACACCGCTGAACGTTGCCATCATCGGCATGGGCAAGTGGGGCCAGACACTGGTGAACTCCGTTCAGGGGCTGAGCGAGTCGATCCGCTTCGTGGCCGGCGCCACGCGCACCGTGTCCAAAGCCGCCGCCTTTGCCGAACGGCAGGGGATCGAAATCCTGCCCGACCTCGCCGCGGTTCTGGCGCGCGACGACATTCAGGGCGTCGTGCTTGCCACGCCGCACAGCCAGCACCGCGAACAGATCGAAGCCGCCGCCGCCGCCGGCAAACATATCTTTTCGGAAAAACCCCTGACCCTGACCGGACCTGACGCGGTGGCCGCCTATGCCGCTGCGGAAAAGGCAGGCGTGGTGCTGGCGCTTGGCCATAACCGCCGCTTCCTGCCTGCCTATGCCAAGTTCTCGCATCTGGTACGGGAAGAGATCGGATCCCTGCGTCAGCTCATCGGCAACTTCTCGTCCGGTGTGGCGGGCTACGCCGCAGACAGCTGGCGCAGCGATCCGGCAGAAAGCCCGGCAGGCGGAATGACCGGGCTGGGAATCCACGTCGTCGACGCGATGATCGGGCTGGGGCTGCAGGCATCAGAGGTCACGGTGGTCAACCGTCGCAAGGCCGATCATGGCATGGCCGACACGGTGACCGCCCTGATCGAAACGGTGGATGGGCCTGTCGCAGTGCTGACCACAGTCGCCGGGCCGGGCCGTTACTGGCGGATCGAAGCCTTCGGATCGAACGGTTGGGCCACAATGAACGGCGAACACTCGGTGACCTTCGGCCGCGCCGGAGCGCCCGAGCAGATCTGGAATTTCGCCTGGACGGATATGGAGCGCGCGGAGCTGGAAGCCTTTGCGGATGCGGTCAGCGGCACGGCCCCCTACCCGATAGACGCTGAACAGGGCGTGCGTGGCGTGCGCCTGTTCGAAGCGATCTGCAGAGCCGCGCTTGATGCGCCCGGTGGACGGGCAAGCCGCGAGGTCGCTCAGGGCTGAGCGCTATCGGAGCCGACCGACAGGAAACGCCCGGGTAAGCACTCGGGCGTTTTCCGTTTCGATGTCGCGATGCTCGGCGGCACTCAATCGAAAAAGGCCCGGACCGCAGCCGCAACTTCCGCGATCTGGCCAAGGTCCAGATGCGGGCCGATCGGTAGGCTCAGGATGCGCCTGCAGACCCGTTCGGTCACCGGCAGATCTCTGGGTTCATGGCCCGGTTCCGCATAGACCGGCTGTGCGTGCATCCCCGGCGAGTAGAGCGCATTGCTGCCGATCCCCCGTTCCGCAAGAAAAGCGTGCACGGCGGCGCGGTCGTCAAACTCCGGCGTGTAGTTCCGCCAGGCGTGACGGCAGCCGGGTCTTTGCGCCGGCAGCGTGATTGGCAGATCCGCCAGCAATTCGCGATAGATGCGCGCCTGCGTCCGGCGCAGCGTCAGGGTCTCAGAGAGGCGCGGCAGCTTGACCCGCAGGATCGCGGCCTGGATCTCGTGAAGCCGGGCATTCTCGCCATCTGTGACATGGTGCAGCGCCAGCGGGCGGGGCTGCGCATAGTGATGCGCCCTGTCCTGCCCGTCCGAGGAAAACTTGCGGATCAGATCGGCGAGTCGAGGATCGTTGGTCGCACAGGCCCCGCCAGACCCGAAGGCGCCCAGATGCTTGCCTGCGGAGAAGCTGAAACAGGTGATCTCGGCAAGGGACCCGATCATCGTGCCATCCACTTCCGCACCAAGCGAGAGGCAGGAGTCCTGCACAATCGGCAGACCGTGGGCGTCGGCGATCTTGCGCAGCGCCCGCATGTCGGCCGGATGGCCAAACATGTCCACGGGCAGGATGGCCCTGGTGCGCGGGGTAATCGCAGCCTCGACAAGCGCCGGATCAATGCAGCGGGTGTCAGCCTCGATATCGACCCAGACAATCTTTGCACCGACCATGCGGATCGAGGCAGGCCCACCCAGATCGGTATTGGAGACGGTAATAACCTCGTCCCCCGGCCCGATGCCAAGGGCCCGCAATGCCGCGCGCAGGGCGGCAGAGCCCGATCCGACGCCGACCACGTGATCGACCCCCAGCCAGGCGGCGAATTCCGCCTCAAAGCCAGGCAGTTCCGCGCCCCAGTCGATCCTGCCGCTTTCCAGCA
This sequence comes from Pseudooceanicola pacificus, assembly GCF_009789075.1. Lineage (GTDB taxonomy): Bacteria > Pseudomonadota > Alphaproteobacteria > Rhodobacterales > Rhodobacteraceae > Pseudooceanicola > Pseudooceanicola pacificus. Next base: position 134,901 of record NZ_WNXQ01000003.1, on the reverse strand, counting down.
CACGCAGGATGGCGGCATCGAACTCCGCCTTCTGCGCGTGATAGAGCGCGACGGGATCGTACATCGGAATGGTCACGACAGCGTCTCTTGGCGTGGAGCGTAAATGATGATCTCGACCTCCATCCGGATTTCCGGAAAGCCAAGCGCCGCGACAATCGTGCCGGTGTGGGGCGGGCGAAGGTCGCCGAAATACTCCAGCCGCACGGCAGTCACCGGATCCTTGTCGTTCCAGTCCACGAGGATCGTGTTGACCTTGACGATATCCGCCTTGCTTGCCCCGACATGGGCCAGGACACGGTCGATATTGGCATAGACGGCGCGGGCCTGTTCGGTGGGGCCACCCTCGACCCAGTTGCCCTCAGGATCCTTCGCGATCTGCCCGGCAACAAAGACAAAGTCTCCGGCGCGGGCCACATGATCGTAGGTCAGGCCGCGGGCCACGTCGGGCGGATTGGAGATCTCTACCTTGGACATTCTGTTCCTGTTCTGGCTGTCAATGAACCGGCTCGGGCGCCGGTTGATCCTGGAAGCGGGTGACCGAAAAGTCCCCGATCGGAGTGTTTGTTTGTCCCGTGGCGATCAATTCGGCCATGACGTCGCCGACGCCGGGACCCAGCTGGAACCCGTGGCCACAAAACCCAAAGGCGTAATGCAGCCCCGGAACCTTGCCGCTCGGCCCCATGACGGGAAGCGAGTCGGACAGATAGCCTTCGGGTCCGGACCAGGTGCGGATGACCTGCACATGGGCCAGCGCCGGGCAGAGGCGGACGAGATGCGGCAGTTGCACCGCCAGAAGCTGCGGGTCGGTCTTGGCAAAGCCCGTCTCCCACGGCACCTCCACGCGGCGCCCGCCACCAAATACCACGTTGCCGCGCTCGACCTGACGGAAATAGACGCCTGCATCGTGGTTGCGCGCCCACACGCCGACAACAGGCAGGATCCGGTGCGGCAATGGCTCGGTGACAGCCATCTGTGGGCCGTTCAGGCGCAGCGGCACCGGCTCGTCGAACGCGGCGGCCATCTTTGCCCCCCAGGCCCCGGCCGTGACCAAGAGCTGGTCGGACTCGAAAATGCCCTGGCAGGTCTCGACCGCAAAGCCGGAAGCGCGCCGTTCTATCCGGGTAACTTCGGCCTGTTCGACGATCCGCGCACCGGCGCGGGCAGCGGCCCGAGCGAAAGCGGGTGCCATCAGACGGGGGTTCGCCGATCCGTCCTCGGGCGAGAACGACGCGCCGATCGCATCCGGGCCCAGGCCCGGAAAGCGCCGGCGTATTTCGGCGGGTTCCAGCATCTCAAGGTCAAGGCCCCAGGGCTTTGCAGCCTTGGCAAAGGCCTGCATGTCCTCCATGCCGTCCTGATCGTGAATCAGCCGCAAATGGCCGGTCGCGCGGAATTCCACATCCTCACCCAGCAGGCTGTCGATCTCGCCCCAGAGCGCGCGGGACCGGTGAGCCAGCGGAAGCTGCGGCAGATAGCGCCCCTGCCGCCGGATATTGCCGAAACTGGCCACGGTCGCACCCTGGCCGACAAAACGGCGCTCCAACAGCGTGACGCGCAGGCCGCGGCGGCTCAGGAAAAAAGCGGCGGCCGTCCCCATCAGGCCGCCCCCGACCACAATGATATCCATCGACATCTCCGGTTGATCGGATTCAGTCTTTCACGCCCCGGTTCAGCGGTCCAATATAGGCTATTGGGAAGGTCATAAGCTGGACCTCTGGACGAAGGAAGACGGGATGCGCGCACGACAATTGGAAGTTTTCTGTGCGGTGATGCGCGCAGGCACCGTCACGGCGGCCGCGCGCGACCTGAATATTTCGCAACCCGCGCTCAGCCAGATCCTGCTGCATACCGAAGACGAACTGGGCCTGACCCTCTTTGAGCGGATCAAGGGCCGTCTGCACGCCACTGAAATCGCACATGAGCTCTACCCCGAGGCGGAACGCGTCTTTGCCGGCCTGGAGGCGCTGCGCCGCCATGCAATCGACTTGCGCGACGGGCGTGTGGGCCTGGTGCGGATGGCGGCCTCTGCCCCGCCCGCGATGAGCTTCCTGCCCGACGCCATCGCCGAATTCCGCCAAGACTACAGCTCTGTCGCGCTGCGGTCGCACATCGCGCCCGTGGCGAGCATGACCCAGATGGTGCTGAGCGGAGACATCTCCATCGCCGTGTCGCTGAGCGACGCGGCACACCCCAGCCTGAACATCGAAAAGCTGGGCGAGGTGCCGATGGTATGTATCCTGAACGAGGGACACAGGCTGACCGCGCACAAAGAGATGACGCTCAGCGATCTGGCCGACGAAACCCTGATCTCATATCGCGCGAACACCCTGCCGGGCCACAGGCTCATGCGCGTCGCCCAAAAGGAAGGGATTGAATTCTCACCGGAAATCGAGGTCGACGCCTCCATCTCGGTGCTGCCTTTCGTGCAGAATGGCCTTGGCGTTGCGGTTGTTGACGGGCTGATGCCCTGGCACAGTTTCCCCGGTATCGCCGTCCGCCGGTTCCTGCCGGAGACCCAGTTGCCCGTCACCATCCTGACCAACAGGGAACACCAGTTGTCGCCTGCCCACGAAGGGCTTTTGGCGGCAATCCGCAAGTCCTTCAAGAACAAGGTCGCACAGCTCTGAGGCCAAAGTATAGGCACGGCTTATGGCCACGCCCATACTCCGACTTGGCGCAGACCCGTTTCTTCGTGCCAGGTTGCCGGGGACCAAAGCAACGTGGTGCCGGCATGAGCTGGAAGATCGGCGTCAAGATCGGTGGTGCAGTCATCGACTTCTGCGCGCTCGACACGCGGAAAAATGAAGTGAACAGTTTGAAGGTTCTGACCACACCGGACGACCCCGGATCGGAGCTGCGACAGGGGCCTGCGCGTCTGGCAAAACGCCACGGCCTGGGCCCGGCGCAGGTGGAAACCTTCGTGCATCAGGCAACCCTTGGCAACGACACGGTCATCCAGCGCAGGGACGCGAGGCCGGCCCCGGTGACGCATGCCGGGTTCGACACGATGTTCGCCGAAAACTGTCCACGGCATCCGCAGATCCCGCTGCCTGGCCTGCGAACGGACGAGACCCAACAATTTGAGGAGCGCGCCGCGTGACAGCCGCAGCCGGTTTCCGTCGTCTCTATCAGGGCAGCCGACCCAAGATCCGGTTCCGGATCGACGGCCGGCCGGCCGAAGCACTGTCAGGCGACACGGTGCTGACCGCGCTGCGTCTGAACGGGGCGGTCGCACGGACAAGCGAATTCGGCGACGGGCCACGAGCGGGATTCTGCCTTATGGGCGCCTGCCAGGATTGCTGGATCAGCATGGGCGACGGCCGCCGGGTCCGCGCCTGCGAGACACCTGTGGAAGACGGAATGGACCTGATCACCACCCTGCCGGGAGAGAGCCAATGGCCCGGCGCGTAGTGATCATCGGGGCCGGCCCGGCCGGAACACGCGCCGCCGAGACGCTGGTCGCAGCCGGTATCGAAACCACCGTCATCGACCGCGAAACCGCCTCCGGTGGCCAGATTTATCGCCGGCCCGCCAAGGGGGTGGAGCGTCCCGCCCCCAAACTCTATGGCGACGACGCGCCGAAAGCCGTTGCACTGCATGCGACTTTCGACGCCCTCAAGTCAAAGATCGACTACCGCCCGGGGACGGAAGTTTTCGGAATATCCGATCGCCTGCTGCATCTGCACGACAGCACGGCGATGTCCGAACTGGGCTTCGATGCCCTGATCCTCGCCACCGGCGCCACCGACCGCGTGACACCTCTGCCCGGCTGGACCCAGCCGGGGGTGCATTCCCTTGGCGGGGCGCAGATCGCGCTCAAGGCACAGGGATGCGCCATCGGCCACCGTGTGGTTTTTGTCGGCAGCGGACCGCTTCTGACGCTTGTCGCCGCGCAATATGCCGAAGCCGGAGCCGATGTCGCCGCGGTTCTCGATACCTCGTCCCAGAGCGATCTGATGCGTGGTGCGCCCCTGATGACCGCACGCCCGGGTCTCATGTTCCGTGGGCTGAAACTCCGCCGCGTGTTGCGTCGGCACAGGATTCCCTATGTGACCGGCGTCCGCGACATCCGGATAGACGGCGACGGAACGCAAGTCACCGGTATTCGCTGGACTGCAGGGAACCGCGAGACACAGCTTGCCTGCGACGGCGTCGGCATGGGCTGGCACCTGCGATCCGAAAACCAGCTGGCCCAGATGGCGGGATGCGATTTCGACTGGGATCCCGTGGCGCGCCAGATGGCACCCCGTATCGACGAGATGGGCCGCTCCACCCGCAACGGCATCTATCTTGCCGGCGATGGCACGCGGATACTTGGCGCCGACGGGGCCGAAATCGCCGGACAACTCGCCGCCATCGCATGTCTTGAGGATTTGGGCCGGCAGGGTCGACACCCTGTCGACTCTCTGCTGAAGCGGCAGAAAAGGATGCGCCGGTTCGCGCGCGGCCTGTCTCTCGCCTTTCCGTTTCCCGACGATCTTTGCACGTCGCTGCCCGACGACGCCCTGCTCTGTCGGTGCGAGGCAATCACCGCAGGCGAATATCGCGCGACCATCGACAGGTCACATGCGATCGAGCCGAACCGCGCCAAGTCCCTGTCCCGCGTCGGGATGGGCCGGTGTCAGGGGCGCTACTGTGGTGCAGCCGCCGCGCGTATACTTGCGGCCAGCGGCGGGCTGCCGCTCGACGAACAGCCGGGCCTCAGGCCGCAGGCTCCGGTCCGTCCACTGCCGCTCGGACTGAAGACCCCCGGCGGCGCAGCCGAATGATCGCATCCGGTCCCGCCGAGCGCCTGACACGTCAGGGTCAAGCCGGTGACACCGGGACCGGGCGCGATATCGGGGCCACCACGCAGGCAGGCCGCTTCGGCCACCGTGTGAAAACCGCATCCGGTCAAGACCTCCGGACAGGCCCCCGCAGGACGCGCCGTATCCGGACAGGGGAGATCTCAAAGACGTCCGGCGATGAACGGCGCCGCCCGCGCGATGGCGGTCTTGTCACTCTCTGCCGCCGTCGGCCCGACGACAAGGCCGCGCCCGTGTTCGATCAGGGCGGCAAGGTCGCGGCGGCGGTACGCCCGGCACATGCTGACCGTCAACGCATGCAAGGGCGGCATGCCGTCCGGTCCAGTCGGACGCGCTGTCGGCGACGTTGTGCCCATCGTCATGTCATGATCGATCGGTACGTCACCTTCGCGCCTTCACCTGTCCCTTGTGACACGGCGTACCGCTCGCCAGGTTGCCGCGCCTGCGGTGACGACGGAACGATCTGTCGATCTGCGGCCCGGTTTCCCGATTTTCGTGCATCCAACCGAAAAGACACCTGTCAGCGCCACATCGGTCTCTGACCAATCGTCCAGCAAGGAGGCTCTCTTGAACACGCACAAGACACCAACCGAACTCTGGGCCATGTCCGCCGTAGATCTTGCCGCGGGCATCGCAGCCGGCAAATTTTCCAGCCGCGAAGCGACGGAAAGCGCGCTCCAACGGCTCGACGCGGTCAACCATCAGATCAACGCTGTGGTGGAACAGACCCGTGACGAGGCTCTTGCCGCAGCAGATCGCGCGGACCAAGCCGTCCGTCGCGGCGACAAGACCGGCGTGTTGAACGGCGTCCCGATCACCATCAAGATGAACGTCGACTGGACCGGCCATGCCCGCAACAACGCGATCCGCGAGATGCAGGGCAATATTGCCGATGACGACAGCCCGGTGACGGCGAACCTTCTGAAATCCGGTGCCGTGATCCTGGGCCAGACCAACACGCCCGCCTTTTGCGCGCGGTCTTTCACCTCGAACGAACTCTACGGCTACACCCTGAACCCGTGGGACCCCGAGATCACACCCGGCGGTTCGTCCGGCGGCGGTTCGGCGGCCGTGGCCGCGGGCATCGGCGCGATTGCGCATGGCAACGATCTTGGCGGGTCGGTTCGCCAGCCAGCCCATTGCTGCGGCATCGTCGGCCTGCGCTCGACCCCAAGCCGGATTCCCAACTACAATCCCTCTGTCGCGCTTGACAGGCCCTATGTCCATCAGAGCACGACGTCGCAGGGCCCGATGGCCCGCTCGGTCGCCGATGCCTACCTCGGGTTCCGGGCGATGGCGCAGCGCGACTATCGCGACCCGTGGTGGTCGCCGCGCCTGCCGGAAGAGGATCAGGCCCCCTTCCCCTGCAAGGTCGCCCTTTTCTACGCCGATGACGAGATCGAACCCGAAGTTCGTGCCTCCCTCCAGCGCGCCGCAAAAATGCTGGAAGACGCCGGTTGCACCATCGAGGACGTCGCGCCACCGCGCTATGACGAAGCCTGGGGCCTGCACCAGTCGCTCCTGCAGGCGGAACGTGCCACTGGCCTGCTGAAAAACATCGCGACTTACGGTGACACCTTCCTGCGCACCAAGTTCGACTTCATCGGCCAGTGGGACCTCATCGAGCCGATCGAGACGCGTGATGACTATATCGCCAAGGTCGCAATGCGGACGACGATCCTGCGGGAGTGGATGAAGTTCTTTGAAACCTATCCGCTGATCCTGATGCCCAATATGCATATGCAGGCGCTGCCCAGGGATTTCGACCAGGGCGATCACGCACAGGTGCTGCGGGCCATCAAGGCCTGCAAGCCGCACCATGTCACCGCGCTTCTGGCGCTGCCGGGCCTGTCGGTGCCCACCGGCATGACAAATGGCATCGTGGACGGCGTTCAGCTGGTGGCGAACCGGATGCAGGACGAATTCCTGTTCCGTGCCGGGGCCGCGATCGAAGCGCGGGCCGGGACCTTCACACCTATCGATCCGCGCGGCGCCACCTGATCAATTGTCCTTCTTGCTGCGCCCGCAGCCCATGCGCGGCCCGCCCGGTCCGGCCTGTTCACCCCGAAACCCGTGACTTGTTGGACGGTCACGGCAAAAGGCCTGGTAAATTGCCGTGGCAGAGAGCAACCCGGCAGCGGCTGGAGACACCATAAGCTAGACTTATCGACTCCCGATGAATCCGTATTTCTGCACATGCGAAGCGCATGGTTCAATGCCTTAATTGCAACGGGAAAAGCGTCCTGGGGTGCTTTTCAAGAAGGGCCGGTCAAAGGCCCGGCCCGCTCAACAACATGGGACGACTATGGCGCACTCCACCGAGACGATGGATGGCCCGTCGATGGCAAGACAGCTTGCTGCACGGTTTATCAATCTGAAATTCATCGAGATCCTGATGAACCGCCTGATCGGCATGATCGTCATGGCCTTTTCCATCAGCGTGCTGGTCTTTCTGCTGATCCGCCTCGTCCCCGGGGACCCGGTGATCGAGATGCTCGGCTCCCAAGCCGCAAGCGAGGAACTGGCGGCCCGTCTGCGTGGGCAGCTAGGCCTCGATAAGTCTCTGCCAGAGCAATACTGGAACTGGATCACCGGCGTCATGCATGGCGATTTCGGCTACTCCTACGGTTACCAGCGCCCGATCTCGGATCTCGTGGCGCTGAACATGCCCGCCTCCATTCAGTTGACGGCATCGGCGCTGTTCATCTCCGTTGCCCTCGGGCTGCTGATCGGGGCCTGGGCCGCTGTCGCACGCAACCGGGCACCGGACACGATCGGGATGGGAATTGCCATAACGTTCATGTCCATCCCCTCGTTCTGGCTTGGCCTGCTTTTCATCCTGCTGTTCGCGGTGCAGCTTCAGTGGTTTCCCGTCGTCGGCGGCACCTCTCTTGCGGGGCTGGTTCTGCCCGCGCTGACGCTCGGCATCGGCACGATGGGGTTCAATGCCCGGTTCGTCAGGTCGAGCCTGATTTCGACCATGGGGCAAAACCACGTCATGACCGCAAGGGCCAAGGGCCTGTCCCGCCCCAAGGTCTTTTTCCGGCACGTGATGCGCAATTCGATGCTCCCGGTGCTGACGGTTGTCGGTCTGCAACTCGGCAACCTGCTGTCGGGTACCGTGGTGGTGGAAACCGTCTTTTCCCGGCCCGGTCTTGGGAGGCTGCTGGTCGATGCGATCATGGCCAAGGACTACCTGACGGTGCAGGCCTGCGTGCTGATCATCGCGCTGATCTACGCCCTGTCGAACCTCCTCGTCGACCTGATGTACCCGATCCTCGATCCCCGCATCGCGCGGCGCTGAGGACATGGCCATGAACGATTTGTCCCGGGACACCGCATACACCACCGAACCTGCAGAGGATCATTCGCTTGCCCCGCGGCGCAATCCGGTCCTGCGCGCCTTTCGCCACCGCAGTCTCCTCGCCGGAACGGTGATCTGTGCGATCCTTATCCTTTTGGTCGCCGCCGCCCCGCTGCTGACCTCTGCCGATCCGAACAAGCAAAGCCCGATGACGATCTTCCAGCCGCCTTCGGTCGACTATCCCATGGGAACGGATGCCTTCGGGCGCGATCTGCTGGCGCGCGTTCTCTACGGCGGACGTGTCAGCATGTTGTCCAGCGCGGCCGTCGTGATGATCGGAGCCTTCTTCGGCACCCTGATGGGCCTGGTCGCGGGCTACTTTGGCGGCCGCCCGGGCTTTGTCATCATGAGGGTCGTCGATCTGCTGCTCGCCTTCCCCGGGATCCTGCTGGCGCTGGCCATTACCGCGATCCTTGGGCCGGGGCTGGTGAACGGGATCATCGCGATCTCGATCATCCTGATCCCGGTCTATGCCCGTCTTGTCGAAGGCGCCACGACCGAGGTTCGCGCCCTGCCCTTCGTCGACGCCGCCGTGACACTGGGCGCCGGACCGTGGCGCATCATCGCGACCCATATCGTCCCGAATGTCATGCCCTCGATCATCGTCATGACGACGACATGGCTTGGCATCGCGCTGCTGTGGATCACCGCGCTCGGCTTTATCGGGCTGGGTGTGCAGCCCCCCAATGCCGAATGGGGCGCAATCCTCAACGATGGCCAGCAATTCATAACGCTTGCCTGGTGGATGACCGTCTTTCCCGGCCTTTTCCTTTCGCTCTTCGTGGTCGGGGTGAACCTGATCGGTGACGGGCTGCGGGACGAACTCGACCCCAAGGTCGCGAACTAAACAATAAAACCCAACAGGAGAAACCAATGAATACCTTGACCAAATCCCTTGCAGGTACGGCGTTTGCGGCCCTGATGGCGTCTGCCGCGCTACCTGCACATGCCCAGAACACCTCCGAACTGGTCATCGGATGGGGCGAACCGATCGACACGCTGAACCCCGGCACCTCGTCCAAGCGGATCGCCGGGCCGATCATGGTCGCCATCTTCGACAACCTGATCTACCTGAACAAGAATTTCGAACTCGAACCGATGCTGGCGACGGAATGGTCCGCCTCCGACGATGGCCTCGTCTATACGTTCAAGCTGCGCGATGACGTCACCTTCCATGACGGCACACCCTTCAACGCCGCCGCAGTCGTCGCCAACTTTGCCTACATCACAGCCGAGACCACGGAATCCAAATCCGCGATCTCTGCGCTTGGTGATTGCACCTCTGCCAAGGCCACCGGCGAATTCGAAGTGCAGATCACCTGCACGCAGCCGTCCGTTCCCTTCCTGTCGCAACTCGGCTCGCCCTTCCTTGGAATGCAGTCGCCAAAGGCGATCGAGACCTATGGCGCCGACCTCGGCCAGCACCCGGTCGGTACAGGCCCCTTCAAGATCGCCGAATGGGCCCCGAACCAGAAAATCGTTCTGGAACGCAACGACGACTACAACCATTTCCCCGCGTCGCTGGGGATCGAAGGCCCCTCGGCCCTGTCCAAGATCACCTTCACCATCGTGCCGAATGTGCAGGCGCGGATCAGCCAGTTCCAGTCCGGTGAAAGCCAGCTGATGAACCAGACGCCAGGTCTTTACTGGAAAAGCCTCGGTGCCTCCGGTCAATACAAGCAGACCGAAGTACCGATCAGCGGCCTGGGCATCTTTGCCCCGATCAACACCCAGTCGGGCCCGACCGCCGATATCGCGGTCCGCAAGGCGATGATCCACGCCATCGACCGCGAAGGCGTGGCGCAGCTTTCCGATGCAGGCGTCTATCCGGCGAACTACACGCTGCTGAGCGAAGGGATGGTCGGCTATGCCCCCGAGGTGAAGGAGATGTATCCCTACGATCCCGCGAAATCCGCCGAGCTTCTGGAAGCGGCCGGCTGGACCAAGGGAGATGACGGCATCTGGGCCAAGGACGGCGAAAAGCTCAAGGTCACCCTGACTGCGATCTCCACCCGCGCCGCCTATATGGCGATCGCCCAGGCGTTCCAGGGCTACCTGACCGAAGCCGGGTTCGACGTTTCGCTTGAGCCGATGACCTCTCCTGCCTGGTGGTCCGCGAACAAGACCGGGGCCTTCTCGATGACCCAGACCCAGTTCACCGACGTGGACCCCGATGCCCTGCGCATCTTCACGCCGGGTCAGCTGATGAACCTGCCGGGCATAGACTACGCGCGGGTGAACGAACTGGTGTCGCTTGGCCGGGCCGAACAGGACCGTGCAAAGCGCAGCGCGCTCTATCAGGAACTGCAGATGATCCTGGCCGAAAATGCCGTGGTGATGCCCGTGCGTCAGAACCTCGACCTCGTGATGACCGCGAAAAACGTGTCTGACCTGACCTGGATCGCGGGCGGCTACCCCTATTTCGCCGCTCTCAGACTGGATGCCGAGTGATCCCGACTCGATCCTTGCCGTAAAGTCCGAGGGGCGCCGCAACGCGCCCCTCGGACACCCCACCTCAGCTTCCAGGGAAGACCGCCGATGAGCAGCGCGCAGACCACTGCCAGGACCGAGGCCTCGGATGCCGAAAGCGTTCTATCCGTTCGCGATCTCCAGACGTCGTATTTCACACCTGCGGGCATCGTGCGTGCCGTCGATGGCGTCAGCTTCGACCTGACCCAAGGGCAGACACTTGGCATCGTTGGTGAATCCGGCTCGGGCAAAAGCGTTACGTCGCTGTCCGTGATGGGTCTGATCGACCCGCCGGGCCGCGTTACCGCAGGGTCGATCAAGTTTCGCGGACGCGAACTTGTCGGCATGAAGGAAGCCGAGCGCCGCCAGTTGCGCGGCCGCGACCTTTGCCTTGTCTTTCAGGATCCGATGTCCGCCCTGAACCCGGTCTACAGGATCGGCACGCAGGTCGTCGAAGCGATCCAGGTGCATTCCGACATGTCCGGCCGCGACGCGCATGCCCTTGGGGTCGAGCTTCTGCGCCAGGTGGGCATCCCCGATCCGGACAGGCGGATGCAGGACTATCCCCACAACCTCAGCGGCGGCCTGCGCCAGCGTGTCACCATTGCAATGGCGATGGCCAACGGACCCGACCTGCTGATCCTCGACGAACCGACAACTGCACTGGACGTGACGATCCAGGCGCAGATCCTCGAACTGATCAAGGGTCTGAAGGAAACCACCGTCATGCTGATCACCCATGACATCGGCGTCGTGCGCGAGATGTGCGACCATGTCGTGGTGATGTACGGCGGCCGCGTCATGGAACATGGCACGGTCGACCAGATAACCCGCGCGCCGAAACATCCCTATACCAGGGGCCTTCTTGCCTCGATCCCTTCGGCGCGGATGCGGGGCAAGCCCCTGCACGCAATCCCCGGATCGGTCCCAAGCCCGCTGGCGATGCCGCCTGGCTGCCCCTTCGCCCCGCGCTGTGCAAGCGCGATGCCCCGCTGTGCCCGGAAACCGCCCCTCTCAACCCTCGAAGACGGGCGCCGGATCGCCTGCTGGCTCGAAGTGCCGGACCAGTCCGGGGCAATGCAAGGAACCCGTGAACATGCGTGACATGGACGACACCTCTACGACGCTGGTTCAGGTCAACGGACTCAAGGTCCACTTCGCGGGCGAGCGCAGCCTGTTTCGGGACACCCCGCCGCTGCGTGCGGTTGACGGGGTGGACCTGAAGATCCAGGCCGGTGAAACGCTCGGCCTTGTCGGGGAATCCGGTTGCGGCAAGTCCACGCTCGGCCGCGCATTGATGCGCCTTGAAGAGCCCGTCAGTGGCTCGATCTGGTTCGACGACAAGAACCTGAGCGACATGAACGGGACCGAGCTGCGCAAAATGCGCCGCGACATGCAGATGATCTTTCAGGATCCGCTGTCCAGTCTCGATCCCCGCATGAAAGTGCGCCGCATCATTGGCGAGGGCCTTGCCATCGCCGGTGTCTCCAGGGCCGAGCGTGACGCGCAGGTCGAAGAGCTCATCGTCAAGGTCGGTCTGCGGACCGAACACCTTAACCGCTATCCGCACGAATTCTCGGGCGGCCAGCGCCAGCGCATCGGCATCGCCCGGGCCCTTGCAACCCGGCCCAGGTTCATCGTGGCGGATGAACCCGTCTCGGCGCTCGACGTGTCGATCCAGAGCCAGATCATCAACCTGATGAAAGACCTCCAGCGCGAATTCGGGCTGACCTACCTGTTCATCGCCCATGACCTTGGCGTGGTCGAATATATCTCGGACCGGGTCGGCGTGATGTACCTCGGACGGATCGTCGAACTGGCCGACGCAGACGACCTCTATGCCGATCCGCGCATGCCCTACACGCAGGCGCTGCTATCGGCTGTGCCCGGCGGGGCGGAAGAGGGCCGTGAACGGATCATCCTTCAGGGCGATGTTCCCAGCCCCCGCAATCCGCCGTCCGGTTGTGCATTCCGGACGCGCTGCTGGCGGGCCGAGGAGCGCTGTTCCGCCGAACGCCCGCAGCTGCGCGAAGTCAAACCGCGCCACTGGGCGGCCTGCCATTTCGCCGACTGACCGGGCCGCGGGCCCGCTCTGACGACCACGAAAAAGGCCCGGCAGCTTGCCGGGCCTTCGCTTTGTCGAAAGGCCGGATCAGCCCGGCACGACGATCGTGTCCTCGACATGCATCTTCAGGCGGATGCGATGACCGAGTTCGGGCACGCTCCTCAGGTTGTAGTGATGCGACGCGATCCGGCAGGCAATGGCCGTACCATCGTCCAGAACCACGTCCGCTTTCAGGCTTTCGCCCTGATAGACGAGGTCCCGAACCGTCCCGTTCAAATAGTTGCTATCCGCGTCGTCCTCGGCATCGTCGCACAGCAGGATCGTGTCCGCCTGCAGCGCCACGAACAGCTTGCCGTCCGTGGTGACGTCGGGTGTGCGCAGCGTGGCACCGCCCAGCCCGATTTGCCGGTCGCCCAGCCTGGTGACCGGCAGCAGGGTCGCCTCGCCGACAAAGCTGGCGACGAAATGGTCGGCCGGCGCGCGGTACAGCGCCTTGGGCTGATCGATCTGAACCAATTTTCCCTTGTTCATCACGGCAATCCGGTCCGACATCGTCAACGCCTCACGCTGGTCATGCGTCACGTAGATGATCGTCGCATTGAGGTTCTTGTGCAGGTTGCGCAGTTCCAGCTGCATCGCTTCGCGCAGGTTCTTGTCAAGCGCCGAGAGCGGTTCATCCATCAGGATCAGCCGCGGCTCGAAAACGATCGCCCGGGCCAGCGCCACCCGCTGTTTCTGGCCACCCGACAGCTTGGCAATCGGCCGGTCGCCAAAGCCTTCCATGTCGACGGTCCGCAATGCCTGCGCGACCCGCTCCTCGCAGTCCGCGCGCCCGACCCGTCGCGCCTTGAGGGGGAAGGCAATGTTTTCGGCCACCGTCAGGTGCGGAAACAGGGCGTAGTTCTGGAACACCACGCCAATCTCGCGCTTCTGCGGCGGCAGGTTGGTGACGTCGGTATCGCCGAAATAGACTTTGCCGCTGGTCGGGCCGGTAAAGCCGCCTATGACCTGCAACAATGTCGTCTTGCCGGACCCGGACGGCCCGAGGATGGACAGGAATTCGCCAGCCGCGATATCGAGCGAGACGTCGCTCAGCGCGTCGAACGTGTGATAGGTCTTGACCAGGTTCCGAACGCTCACGGACTCGAAATGGGATGCGGGCATGATCTTCTCCGATGGACGGGACGGCGTCAGCCGTTGGCTTTCTTGGGGCTGCGCAGCGACATCAGGATCACCAGCGCAAAGGAGACCGAGATCAGTACCGTGCTGATCGAGGCAATGGTCGGGTCGATCTCGTCGTTCAGGCTCATGAACATGCGGCTTGGCAGAGTCTGGTTTTCTCCGCCCGCGATGAAGATCGAAATCACGGTTTCGTCCAACGCCCCAATGAAGGCGAAGAGCGCTCCGGTCATGACCGACGGCCGGATCTGCGGCAGCGTGACTTTCATGAAGGCCGCAAGGCGGCTCACGCCAAGGCTGCGCGCCACGTCCTCCTGCGCCATATCGTAAGACCGCAGGCCCGCGAGGACCGAGATGAAGACATAGGGCAGGTTCATCGTGGCGAAGGCCAGCACCAGCCCCAGCTTGGTCGCCAGCAGGCCGACCTGCGCATAAACCATGTAGAGCCCGGCCGCGATAATGATCACGGGCACGATCACCGGCGACAGCAACAGCAGTTGCATGTGCCGCATGATCGCCATCTTGCACATATGCGCCCCGTAAGCCGCCGCCGTACCCACCGGAACCACCAGGATGGTTGTCAGGATCGCGAGAACAAAGCTGTTCCTGGTCGCCCGCATCCAGGCCGGATCGAGGAAGTAGGATTCGTACCACCGCAGGGAAAAGACCTTGGGCGGGAACGTCAGAAAGCGCGAGTCCGAGAAGGACATGATCACCACCACGATGATCGGGAACACCAGGAAGAACAGGATCGCAAAGACAACGCCGTAGAGCGGCAGATTCTGAAGCTTTTTCATCTGCACCTGCCTCACTTGACGCCTATGATCTTCTCGACCGGCAGGACACGGTCCACGACCCAGAAGATCGCAAGCACGATGACCAGCAGGCTGAGAGCGACCGAACTGGCCGCGCCAAAGCGCGAATATTGCTCGATGTTCCGCTCGACCAGCGAGGAAACCATGATCGTCTTGCCACCGCCCAGCAGTTCGGGCGTCAGGTAGAACCCAAGCGACAGAACGAAGACCAGCACCGCCCCCGCCAGCAGCCCCGGCGCCGACAGCGGCAGGATCACCCGGCGGAACACATAGCTGCGGGTGCCGCCAAGACTGTTCCCGGCCTGCGCGAGTTCGGGCGGAATCTTTGACAGGGCGGCATATAGCGGGAAGACGATGAAGGGCACCATCACATGCACCATGCCGATGAGGACAGCGGTGTAGTTGTGCGACAGCTCAAGCGGTTTGCTGATGATGCCAAGGTCCATCAGCGTCGTGTTCACGATGCCCCGGCGTTGCAGGATGACCAGCCAGCCATAGGTGCGCACAAGGACCGACGTCCAAAACGGCAGCATCACCATGGCGAGGATCAGCCCCGTCCACAACCGCGACGCGCGCGCCGCGGCGTAGGCCACAGGATAGCCCAGCAGGGCGGACAGCGCGGTGACCGCAAGCGACACCTCAAGCGTATCCACAAAGATCGACCAGTAGATCCGCTCGGTCACGATCCGCTTGTAATGGACGAGAGAGAATGCCCCCTCGTCCTGAAAGGACTGCACGACCAGCTTGCCAAGCGGGGCAAAGATGATCAGGGCGACCAGGATCAGGGCGGGCAGGAACAGCAGCAGAAAGCTCCGCTGTTCCGTCCGTTCGATGGCCGAGAGTTTCGGCATGTCAGTCATATCGGTGAAACTCCCGTTCGGACCATCCCATCAGCTTTACTGCTGCATGAACTCCAGCCAGCGGCGCTCGGCCTCTTCACCGGCTTCCGACGCCCACCACGCATTGTTCAGGGGGATCCCGATTGCGAGGTTTTCGGGCGCAGACGGAAGTTCCTTCAGGCGCTCCGGGTCCATGAACTCGGCGAAATTGGTGTTCAGCGGACCGGTGGCATAGTTGCTGGCCCACTTGGCCTGTCCCTCCGGGTTCAGCATCTCGTTGATGACCTTCATGGTCACCTCGGGGTGCGACGACCCTTTCGGAATGGCGAAGACCGCGTATTCCACGATGGCGTTGTTCCAGACGAACACGGCAGGTGCGCCTTCGTTGATCGCGTTCTTTGCGCGGCCGTCCCAGATCTGCATCAGGTCGACTTCCTGATCGTACAGCAGCTGGGTCGTTTCGGCGCCCGAACTCCACCAGACGTCGATGTGCGGCTTGATCTCGGCCATCTTGTCATAGGCGCGCTCCACGTCGAGCGGGTACAGGTCCTCGGGTGCGACGCCATCGGCGAGCAGGGCCAGTTCCAGTGCCGGGCGCGGCCCGTTGCGCATGGCGCGGCGGCCGGGGAACGCCTCGACATCCCAGAAGTCGGCCCAGGTCTGGGGCGGGTTGTCGGGGAAGGCTTCGGTGCTGTAGCCCAGTCCGGTTGCATAGGCGGTCGACCCTACGGTGTAGTCATCCTTGTAGGCATCCGGCACGCCCGCGGCGTTCGGGATCAGGGAATAGTCCAGCTTTTCCAGAAGGTCCTCGTTTTGAGACCGGATGCCGTAGCCCGCGGAGAAATCGATCAGGTTCCACGTCGGCTTGCCCGACAGCACCTGTGCCTTGAAGGGGGCGAAGCGGCTGGTCATGGCATCGACCACCACGTCCACACCCAGCTTCTCCTCTGCCGGTCCGATCAGGTATTCCTGTTTGACGTCGAGGATCGTGCCGCCGTCCGTCGCGTAGTTGACAACATCCTGCGCCATTGCCGGAGCCGCGAGGGACAGGGCCGTCCCTAGGGCTATCTTATTGAACAGTTTCATATTCAGCAGTCCCTGTTGTGATTGGTTGCTCTTGAACCGAGGCAAGGACAGGCAGGACAAGCGACCATGACCCACCTGCGCCATTGTGGCAGTGACGCGCCCGCGGCCAAGCAGCCGACATGCGCCAGTCAGGATGAGAAACAGGTGTCTCGGCATCTGCACCTTCCGTTGCTTCGTAACGGGATTGTTGGGGGGAATTGACAAGGCCGCAATTAATGTGTCTTACAGGACCCATTAACCACAGCTTAATGCCATCCGCCCAAATCTTCGGCAGGTCCTGGCAGCAGAGACTGCGGGATTTCCCATATAGATTAGCACATTATGGGGAATATCCTGTTTACAGGCCTGCCAGGGCCACAATTGCCTACCCAAGTGACTTGTTGCCGGTCGCACTAAAGCCTTAGCTTCACTCGAAACCTTGGATTGATAAGGCCAGAATTAATGCTCTCGTCCGAAGACATCAGCTTCTTCTGCGTCGTCGCGCGGTCCCGTTCGCTTGCCCAGGCTGCCCGGAAAATGAACGTGACCGCCCCGGCGGTAACCCAACGCCTGCGCGCGCTCGAAACCCGCGTCGGCGTCCGCCTTCTGGACCGGTCGCTGAACGGGATCACGCTGACCGACGAGGGGGAGCTTGTACTGGCCGAGGGTCAGACCATCATCGACGCGGTCGAGAACCTGACCGACCAGCTGAGCGACCGGACCAACACGGTGCGCGGCCATCTCCAGATCGTCGCGCCCTACGGCTTCGGCCGCCGCCATATCGCGCCCATCGTCGATGCCTTCTCCCGCGAGTATCACGAGGCGACGGTGACGTTGCACCTGTCCGATACGCCAACGCGGATGGTGAACGACAACTGGGACATCATCGTTCATATCGGAGAGCTGAACTCTCCCGGACGGCTGATGACGACCCTGGCGCCGAACCGGCGGTTCCTCGTCGCCTCACGCGACTACCTGAAGGGCAAGCCGCCCTTGCGTCACCCGCATGACCTGGCCGATCACCGCTGCCTCGCCTTGCGCGAGAATGACGAAGACGTCACGCTCTGGCGCTTTGCCACGGCCGGGGAGGAACAGGCGACCATCCGCATCGCACCGGCCATGTCGACCAACGACGGAGAGATCCTGCGGGACTGGACACTGGCCGGTCTGGGCCTGGCCGTGCGGTCGGAATGGGACGTGGCCGCGCATCTGGCAAGCGGCGCGCTGGTCCGGGTTCTGCCGCAGTGGAACCTGCCCGAGACCAACATCGTCGCCTTCCTGAACACGCGGCACAACCGGTCCAAGCGGACCAGCAAGATGCTTGAAATGCTGCGAAAGGGCCTGAAGCCGACCCCGTGGCTTCAGGCCGAGTGACTGGCCCGTATCAGGCGTCGAAATATCCAAGGATTGCACGGGTTTCGAGGTATTCCTCCAGCCCGAAGACACCGTATTCGCGCCCGTTTCCTGACTGCTTGTACCCGCCGAAGGGTGCCATCGGATCCCCGGCCGGGAAGTTGATATGCACCTGGCCCGACCGGATCTGAAGCGCCACCCTCCGCGCCCGCTCGGGCGAGGTGGACTGCACCTGCGCACCAAGGCCATAGACGCTGTCATTGGCGATCTCGACCGCCTCGGCCTCGTCCTCATAAGGTATGATGCAAAGCACGGGCCCAAAGATCTCCTGCTGGGCAATCGCCATTTTTGTGCCGACATCGGAAAACACCGTGGGCCGCACGAAGAAGCCGGTTTCCATCCCCTCCGGACGGCCGGGCCCTCCGCAGATCATCCGTGCGCCTTCGTCGATACCCGTCCGGATCATCGACTGTACGCGGTCGAACTGCGCCTTGTTGGCGACAGGTCCCAGAACGGTATCCGGGCGCGTCGGGTCGCCTACGGTCATGGTCTCGACCACCCTCAGCACCGCCTCTTCGGCCTCGGCCAACCGGCTGCGCGGTACGATCAGCCGCGTCGGGGCACTGCAGGACTGGCCCATGTTGCGAAAGGCGTTCTGCACGCTTGGCGGCATGGCCTTGTCGAAATCCGCATCGTCCAGCACCACGTTCGGAGACTTGCCGCCCAGCTCCTGCGTCACCCGCTTGATCGTTGGTGCGGCAGCGCGTGCCACGGCGGCCCCCGCGCGGGTCGAGCCGGTGATCGACACCATGTCGATTCCCGGATGCGCCGACATCGCCTCGCCCACAACCTCGCCTCGGCCGTAAATCATGTTGAAGACACCGGCGGGTGTGCCCGCGGCCTCGATGATTTCGGCCATGATCTGAGAGCTGTAGGGCGACAGCTCGCTCGGCTTCAGAACGATGGTGCAGCCGGCAGCAAGTGCCGGGCCGACCTTGGCGGTAATCTGGTGCAACGGCCAGTTCCACGGGGTGATCAGACCGCACACGCCGATCGGGTCGCGGTTGATTGCGGTTTGGCCCTGCTGGCGAATGAACGGGTAATCCTGCACGGCGCGGACCGCCACCCTGATGTTGGACGCGCCGACCGGCACCTGCCGTTCCTTCGCAAAGGTCGTGGCACAGCCCATCTCCATCGTGATCGCCTCGGCGATCTCATCCGCCCGCGCGTCGATCAGGTCACCGATCCGGGTCAGCAGGGCGACCCTCTCGTCCACCGTTGTCGTCGAAAAGGCCGGGAAAGCTTTGCGCGCGGCGGCAACTGCTGCATCCACATCTGCTGCGGTGCCCGCGGGGATCGACCCGATCTGCGTTTCCGTAGCGGGGTTCCACGTGGCGATGCGCTCGTCCGAGGAGGGCGCGATCCATTCGCCGCCGATGTAGAACGTGTCGAGGTCAAACTGAGTCATAAGCCGTTCCTTGGTCTTTCAGGTGCCTTTGGCACACATGCTAGTGGTCCGCAGGCCGACCGCCATTAACGGCATGTGCAGGCCGCAGTAAGTCTGCGCTGAAGGGGATGGCGAACCCGTCCACCTTGAGGGGGCACTTCGATGACGCGCCACCCGCAGACCAGGCGCGACACCTGCATATGGCACCGTCCTGGCCTGATGTCACTGGCGCCCGGCTGATCCGGTCAGAAGCGGGCGACCTTGGCGCGGCCCTTGTGCAGCCGCGCCAGCTCCAGCCCGGCGCGGGGAATTGCGCTGTCCTGCCCCAGCACGATATCGGCGACCAGCCGGCCCGTGCCCGGCCCTGTGCCGAAACCCTGCCCGGAGAAACCCGTCGCCAGGACCAGCCCTTCCGGCCCCGCATCCGGGTCGATCACCGGCAGACCGTCGGGGGTGCTGTCGATATAGCCGGACCAGCTTGTCTGAACCCCGAGTGACGCGAGTTCGGGGATGAAGCGATGCGCCCGTTCGAGGATGAGCGCAACCACACCCGGTTCCGGGCGCGGATCGAGCGTGCGGATACGCTCCATCGGCGTCGGCCGGTCTAGCGCCCACTTCCGCAGGCTCTCCTGCCCGTTGAACAGGGCGCGCAAGTCGCCAAACGACAGAACATCGCTCCGCGCCATGAACATGGGCAGGAAGTGGCGCGCATAACGCAGGCTCTGCGGCGTCGGGTCGACCCGGGCCAGTTGCGATATGGCCAGGGTGATGCCGCCATCCCTGCGCCGCGTGATGGTTGCACCCTTGGAGTGAAACGCATGCGGAATATCCGGACCGCCCGGCAGCGTCGATATGGCGGTCGACCGGATCGTGGCCTGGGGAAAGGATATGCCCAGCTGACGGCAAAAGGATGAACTCCACGCCCCGCCCGCCAGGATCACGCGCGAGGTTCGGATTGTCCCGGCCTCGGTCACGACTCCGGTCACCTTCCCTGCCGAGGTTTCCAGCCCCCTGGCCGCGCAAAACTGGTGTACCGTGCCGCCACGCGACAAGAGTCCGCGTGCGATGCGCGGTGCTGCGCTCGACGTGTCGGCTATCCCGTCTGACGGCGCGCTCACCCCGCCCTTCCAGGCCTTGCCGGTCGACCGGGCCAGCTCCGTTGCCTCTTTGGCCGTCAGCATGTGGTTCTCGACCCCCTGGTCGTTTCCGAACACGCTCCAATCGCGCCAATTCGCCAGCTCTGCCTCGTCATCGGAAACATAAAGCAGGCCGGTGCGGCGAAAGCCCAGATCCTCGCCCAGATCCTCCGCGATCTCTTCCCAGCAGCTCAGGCTCGCCGTCGCCAGTGGCAGCAACCGCTGATCGCGGTTCTGCTGACGACACCACCCCCAGTTCCGGCTGGACTGTTCGCATCCGACCCGGCCCTTTTCGATCAGCGCCACCCGCATTCCGCCCTTGGCAAGGTACCAGGCGGCGCAGGCCCCGACGATCCCGCCGCCGATCACGACCGCGTCGCACTCTTTCGGCAGCTCAGGCGAGGACGGAATGACCATGAGAGGCGCTGGCATAGGTGTCTCCCGGACTCAGGGCTGCGCGACCACAGCGGCGACCGCGTCGATTTCGATCAGGGCGCCGAAGTGCAGTTCCGGAACCGGCACGACCGACCGGGCGGGCCGCGCCGCGCCCAAGCGGGCGGCGTAAAGCGCATCGAAGGCGGGCCAGTTTCCGATGTCCCGGATATAGACCGTCACCTTGCACAAGTCGGCAGGTGCGCCCCCCGCGGATGCGAGAACCGCAAGCATGTTGTCCAGCGCAAGCGCCGCCTGTTCCTCAAAAGGCGCATCGACCAGCTTTTCGCCGTTTGCCCGGATGGGCAGCTGGCCTGAAATCCACACCAGCCCGTTGTGGACGATCGCCTGGGAATAGTGGCCGCCGGGGGCGGCGGCCAGGTCGGTCCGGATGGCTCGGGGCTGGTTCACCGCGCTCACCATCCCATGAAACGCGATACGGTGCGCGTAACCTGGCCGTCCCCGCCGTCCACGAAGTGGTAGCGATCATGCTGCGCGGCGGTTGAACAGGCGTGGTTCGGCAAGATTCGGACAAGATCGCCGATCTCCAGCTCAGGCAGCGCCGCGGCCGATCCCGGCCGGATCGCAACCACACCGTGTTCCTGGTTCGCGCTGATCAGGACGAGATCCTCATAGGGTCGCCCCTCGGCATCGCAAACCAGGCCATATCCCTGGTCAACCGGCAGTTTCGATGTGCCCCTGTCGCGCGACATGGCCATCCAGCCCGCGTCGATCAGAATCCAACCCTTGTCTTTCTGATGACCGATCACCGTGCTCAGAACAGAAAGGGCGATGTCGTCTATCGTGCAGGCCCCGATCCCCGCCATCACCAGATCGAAAAACGAATAGACCCCCGCGCGCAGTTCCGTGACCCCGGTCAGGTCGGTCGCCGCGAGCGAGGTCGGCGTCGATCCGACACTGACAATCCGGCAGGGGAAATCCGCATCCGCCAGCAGGGCCGCGGCAATGACGACCGCGTCCCGTTCTTCCTCGGCAGCCCGCCGCTGAGCGTCCTTTCCGAGGGCGGCATAGCTTTCCCCCGCATGGGTCAGCACGCCCCGGAAATCCGCGCCGCCATCGCAAAGGGTCCGCGCGATGGCCAGAAGCGTCTCGGCATCGCCCGGCGCGACGCCGCTGCGATGACCGTCACAGTCGATTTCGATCAATGCCGGGATAGCCACGTTCCCGGCGCGAGAGGCCGCGGCGACCTCTTCGGCCTGCGCAACGCTGTCGAGAACCAGTTTCAGATCGCATCCGCCCCGGATCAGCTCGATCACATCGGGCAGCTTGCCAGGAGCGATCCCGACCGCGTAGATCAGATCGTTGAACCCGGCACCCGCAAAAATGCGCGCCTCCTTGAGGGTGGAGACGGTCGCGGCATGGTCCGGCCCGACAGTCAATTCAGCGGCCAGTTCCGTCGATTTCGTGGTCTTGAGATGCGGTCGCAGCATGACCCCCAGAGCCTTTGCCCTGTCTTTCATCCGTGCCACGTTCCGATCGTAAATCGGCCCGTCGACGATGAGGCAGGGCGTCTCGAGAGCCTCAAGGCTCTCGCCCTGCGGCTCTGCTACTTCGATTGCGATCGCGCTTGTTGCTGTCATCACGGGCTCCGTCGACTTCGACACGGGCCATGACTCGCCCGACAGCACCCGGAACGCAATAAAGGGCTTCTCCCTTCGTCATTAAGGGCTGGCTTAATGCCTGCCACCGGGATCGCGCCGAGCCGGTGGCACGAAGACGCCTTTCGCAGGTCGCGATCAGCAACACCGCCGCACCTTGCCCTGGGGTCAGGGCCGCTTCATCCCGCCCCTCGGCGCCAAATCCGCGAAAGACCGGGGATTGGCGCGCACAGGGAATGCCGGGGCTATGTCCGGGCGGTCCAAGCCCCTGAGACAAAGCGGATTTCACGGGATCCGGATTTGACGGATTTCCGTTCTTTCGGCCTGACAGGCGCTTGAGACAGGGCCAGCATTCCTGCGCATCTGTTTCTGGTCAGAGCGGAAAACCGTCAAACCGCCGGAGCAGGATGAACAGCGCCTGACCCTGGCAATTGGCCCTGATGCGCTGATTGAAGAACGCCCCCTTGGGCCGAGCGACCAAGGCGGCGGCATGGACATTCCCGGCCACGCCGTTTTCGTCATGGCGACCCGTCTCATGAAACCGGATCGAAAGCCGTCCATTTTCCCCATCGAGACGAGGAATGGCAGATGAATCCACATGCGGCATGGCATCCCCCCGGCCCGGGAAGGCCACCGCTCAGGACGCGGGTTTGCCGGACACCGGTCGCTTAGCTTTGACCAAAGGAAGCGGCGGAACCGCCCCGGCGTCAGACAGTGCGGATGATCTTGGCGAAGGAATCGAACAGGGCGCCGTTGGCGCAGACGACCTCGCCATCGGTCAGGATATCGCCGTCGGGGTTGATCGGCTCGACGAAGGCGCCCGCCTCGCGCAGGATCACGATGCCGGCGGCCATGTCCCACTGGTTCAGGCGCCGTTCCCAGAAGCCGTCGTAGCGGCCGGCGGCGACATAGGCCATGTCGAGCGCGGCCGAGCCCCAGCGGCGCACCCCGGCGCAGGCCGGCAGCAGGCGCGCGAGATCCTGCAGGGTGGCGGGCAGGTCCGAGCGGCCGCCAAAGGGCAGACCGGTGGCAAACAGCGCCTCGATCATGCGCGAGCGGCCCGAGACGCGGATGCGGCTTTCGTTCATCCAGGCGCCCTCGCCTTTTTCGGCAAAGAACATCTCGTCCTTGGCGGGATCGTAGACCGCGCCGGCGACAATCTGGCCTTTATGTTCCAGCGCGATCGAGATCGACCAATGCGGCAGGCCGTGCAGGAAATTGGTGGTGCCGTCCAGCGGGTCGACAATCCAGCGGCGGGTCGGATCCTGGCCTTCGATCTCGGCCTTTTCCTCCTCGGCCAGCCAGCCATAGGTGGGCCGGGCGCCCATCAGCTCTTCCTTCAGGATGGCCTGGGCGGCGATGTCGGCGCGGCTGACGAAATCGCCCGCGCCTTTCATGGACACCTGCAGGTTCTCGACCTCGCGGAAATCCTTCACGAGCGAGCGGCCTGCCTTGCGGGCGGCCTTGAGCATGATGTTGAGATTCGCGCTACCGACCATCCGGGGTCTCCTTTGCATCAGGGCGCGCGTATAGACCGCCCCCCGCCGCTTGCCAAGGGCCGCGCGCGGATGTTGCCCCCGGCCGCCCCCCCCGCAGGCCGCCCCCGCCCCCCTTTTCCGACCGCCTGCTTCCTCTGGCGAAAAATATCCTCGGGGGAATCGGCCGCAGGCCGATGGGGGCAGACAGCCCCCCGCAACCTGGCAGATTGCGCCCCGTCTGACGGGTCGCGGACCACCCCGGCACAGACCCCCTGCCACCCGGCCCCTGGATTCGGGGAACGCCCCCTGCCCCTCAGGCGCGTTGCAGCTTGACCGGCTCGGTCCGCGCAAGCCGCACGAAATGCGAGACATAGGGCCGTGTCGCGTCTTCGCTGCGCAGGGCGGCATAGAGCCGCCGGGTCAGGCCGGACTCGGTGATCGGACGGGTCACGTAGTCGGAATGGTATTTCACCTCGCGCACCACCCAGTCGGGCAGCACCGCCACGCCCCGGTTCGAGGCGACGAGCAGCAGGATCACCGCCGTCAGCTCCACCTGGCGGACGGAGGCGGGTTCGACCTTGGCGGGCGTCAGCAGCTGGCTGAAGATGTCCAGCCGGGCGCGGTCCACCGGGTAGGTGATCAGCGTCTCGCCGCGAAAATCCTCTGCCTCGACAAAGGGTTTGGCCGCCAGCGGATGCTGGGCGGAGGCCACGAAGACCGGGGCGTAGTCGAAGAGCGGCTGGAACTCGACACCCTGCAGGGTTTCCGGGTCCGAGGAGATGACGACGTCGACCTCCTCTTTCTGCAAGGCGGGCAGCGCGTCGAAGGCAAGGCCGGGGCGGATGTCCACATCGACCTCGGGCCAGGCCTTGCGGAACTGTTCCAGCACCGGGAAGAGCCATTCGAAACAGGCGTGGCACTCGATGGCGATGTGCAGACGGCCGGCCTTGCCCGAGCGCAGGCCGGAAAATTCCTGCTCCAGCGCCTCGATCTCGGGCAGGATCTTCTCGGCCAGGCGCAGCAGGCGCATGCCGGCTGCCGAAAGCTTCAGAGGCTTGGAGCGGCGGATGAAGAGCTCGACCCCGGCCTGGTCCTCCAACCCCTTGATCTGGTGGGACAGGGCGGATTGTGTTATGTTCAGCTGATCTGCCGCACGGGCCAGCCCGCCGCTGTCATGGATGGCCTTCACCGTGCGCAGGTGACGGAACTCGATGTGCATTCAGTGAACGCGCCTCATGTTGACCTTGAGAATCTTGAAGTTGTCTCACAACCTGCCACATGCGACAAGCGATCAACTGGAGGACAGATGATGACCACCCCCGCGATCTCTTTCGAATTCTTTCCGCCGCAGAGCCTTGAGGCCTCGTTCCGTCTCTGGGACACCGTCAATGTGCTCAGCCCGCTCAAGCCGCGTTTCGTCTCGGTCACCTACGGTGCCGGCGGCACGACCCGCGACCTGACCCGCGACGCGGTGGCCACGCTGCACAAGAACATGGGGCTCAACGTCGCCGCGCATCTGACCTGCGTGAACGCGACGAAAGAGGAAACCATGACCATCGCCGACGGCTTTGCCGAGGCCGGCGTCAAGGAACTGGTTGCCCTGCGCGGCGATCCGCCCAAGGGCGAGGGCCAGTTCAGCGTCTACCCGGGCGGTTTCGCCAATTCGGTCGAGCTGATCGAGGCGCTGGCGGCCACCGGCAAGTTCACCATCCGCGTGGGCGCCTATCCCGAGAAGCACCCCGAGGCCGCCGACAACGCCGCCGACGTGGCCTGGCTGAAGCGCAAGATCGATGCCGGGGCGGACGAGGCGCTGACGCAGTTCTTCTTCGAGACGGATCACTTCCTGCGGTTCCGCGATGCCTGCGCCAAGGCGGGGATCGAGGCGCCGATCGTGCCGGGCATCTTCCCGATCGGCAACTGGAAGGGCACCCGCAACTTCGCCAAACGCTGCGGCACCGATGTGCCGGCCTGGCTGGACGACGCCTTCGAGAAGGCGGCGCGGGACGGGCGCGAGGATCTGCTGGCCACCACGCTGTGTTCCGAGATGTGCACCAAGCTGATGGCCGAGGGCGTGGAGCACCTGCATTTCTACACCCTCAACCGCCCCGAGCTGACCCGCGATGTCTGCCACGCCATCGGCGTGACGCCCGAGGTGCAGCTGGAAAACGTGGCCTGATCCCGCTGGACCTGGCCCGCGCGGGCTTCTAACCTGCCACTGACCGGCCGGTAAGGAGATTTGCGGATGAAGGACGACACCACCAGAGCCCCGGCCACGCCGGGGCTTTCCGGTATCGAGCGGCAGCGGGAAACCGTGGCCGGGCGGCGCGAGGGGCCAGGCATCTGGAAGGTGCTGGGCTTTCGGCTGGAGGCGGTGAGCGAAGGCCAGGCGCATCTGCTGGCCGAGCCGCGCCCGGAGATGTGCAATTCCAACGGCACGGTGCATGGCGGCTGGTACGGCACGCTGCTGGACAGCTGCATGGCCTGTGCGATCGGGTCGAAACTGGCGGCGGGGCAAGGCTCGACCACGCTGGAGTACAAGGTGAACATCCTGCGCTCGATCCCGATGGGCCGGGTTGTCCGGGCGACCGGCACGGCGCAGCATGTGGGGCGCAGCAGCGGCGTCGCCGTGGGCGAGGTGCGCGATGTCGAGACCGGGCAGCTATATGCCACCGGGTCGACCACCTGCATGGTGTTCACGCCAAAACCCTGACTTCGGGCCCGAATCTCGACCTGAATCTGGGCCAGAATCTGGGCCTCGCTCCGGGTGGGACTCAAGGCGCTGTTGCGGGCGGCAAGGCGCTGTTGCGGGCGGGTTGCGCCGGTCTGCGACCGTCGCGGGCGGGGGCTCTGCCCCCATCGCCGCCTGCGGCGCCGATTCCCCCGGGATATTTCCGGCCAGAGGAAGACCGGACCCGCGTTCCGGGGTTCAGGCGGTGTGGCCTGCGGGATAGGACATGTGCAGGCCGCGCGCGATGGCGGTTTCGTGCAGGCGTTCGGACGGGTCGGCGCCGACCACGCGGCGCGAGCGGTAGAGGAAGATCTTGCCCAGGCCCCGCCAGGTGCCGATCGAGGGGGCATTCGGGTCGGTCGGGAAGCGGGCGCGCCAGCCCTGCGGCAGGGCGAGGCCGCAGAGTTCGGCCTGCGAAAGCATCCAGACCAGCGGGATGTTGGAGAGCGGCCGCGACGCGGTATCCCCGCCCAGCTGGCCGCCCACGTCGCCGTGGGTGCCGGCGAACCAGACCTGTTCCAGGCGGCCCGACCAGGACGGGTCCGACACCCACATCACCGGCTCATAGGCGGCGCGGTTTTCCTGCAGGGCCAGGGCGTGGAAGCCCGCCTTGACGCAGCGCGACAGCTGATGGTGGTGGAACTTGTGGCTCTTCTCCGTCAGCTTCCAGACCAGCGGCAGGCGGACGCCAAGCGCCTTGACCGTATCCCAGACGCCGATCATCTCGACCACCGCGTCCGGGTGGCAGTTGGCCTTGCGAAAGGCGGCGGCGGCATTGGTGCCGTAACGGTAGTGGCGGTAGGCCAGTTCGACATTCCGCTCGGTCGCATTGGAGGCCTTGAGCAGGCCGACGCTGTCGATCACCCCAGCCAGCGAGCGTACCGCATAGGCGCCCCGGGAATACCCGAAGAGGAAGATCCGGTCGCCCGGCCGGTAACGCGAGGCGAGATAGCCATAGGCGCGGCGGATCTGGCGGTTGATTCCCTTGCCGACGATCACGTCCCATGAATTGCGCCAGGTGCGCCACTGCAGCCCGGCCTCGTAATAGAGTGACAGGTCGGTGCCGCCACGTTCGGCCAGCAGGCGGTAGGTGAGCCCGGCGTTGGTTTCGTCGCCGTCGTTCAGGGTCGACATGGTGCCGTCGAGGATGATCACATGCGTGACCGCGCCGCGGGCCCGGCTGTAGCCGCCCCGCCGCCGCCGGGCGGCCGTTCCCGGCCAGAGCCGGGAAAAGAGGGTCCTACTCAGCCGCCTCAGCATGATTCAACATCGACCAGACACGGTGCGGGGTAAAGGGCATATCGGCCTGCCGGACCCCGCGATCCCACAGCGCATCCGCCACGGCATTGGTGACGGCGGCCATCGACCCCACGGTCCCGGCCTCGCCGCAGCCCTTCATGCCCATGGCATTGGCGGTGGAGGGGACCGGTTCGCTGACAAAGCCGATGAAGGGCAGATCTGTTGCCCGGGGCATGGCGTAATCCATGAAGGTCGCGGTCAGCAGCTGCCCGTCCTCGTCATAGACCGTGTGTTCCATCAGCACCTGGCCGGCACCCTGGGCGACCCCGCCATGCACCTGCCCCTCGGCCAGCATGGGGTTGATGAGATTGCCGAAATCGTCAACCACATGGTAGCGGTCGAGCGTCACCAGCCCGGTGTCGGGATCGACCTCGACTTCGGCCACATGGGCGCCGTTGGGATAGGAGCGGCCGGGCAGCGTGCCCGTCGCCTGATGCACCAGCAGGTCGGACCGGCCCTTTTCGCGCGCCCATTCGGCGACGTCGAGCATGGTGGGCGCGGCATTCGAACCCGCGACCCGGAAGCTTTCGTCGTCAAACGAGATTTTTTCGGGGTCGACCTCCATCACCTCGGCCAGGAAGGCGGTGAAGGCCTCCACCATGACCGAGACGGTGGAAAGGGTCGCATTGCTCTGCGTGGTGACGGAGCGCGAGCCGCCGGTGCCGCCGCCCTTGGCGATCAGGTCGCTGTCGCCCTGGATCACGCGGATCTTGTCCACCGGGATCCCGGTCTGATCCGACAGGAACTGGGCATGCACGGTTTCATGCCCCTGCCCGTTCGACTGCGTCCCGACATAGATGTTCACCGTGCCATCCGTATTGTATTCGACCTTCGTCGTCTCGGAAGGATCGCCCAATATACTTTCGATATAGTAACAGAGCCCGAAACCGCGCAATTTTCCGGCCTCGGCGCTCTTGGCCTTGCGCTTGGCAAAGCCGGACCGGTCGGCAAAGCCCTCGGCCCGGTTCAGGACCTTCCGGAAATCGCCCACGTCGTAATGTTCGCCCGTGGCCGAGGTATAGGGGAAGGCATCGGCGGGGATGAAATTCTTGCGCCGCAGCTCCCACGGGTCGACATCCAGCTCGCGCGCGGCAATGTCCATGCAGCGTTCCAGCAGAAAGATCGCCTCGGGCCGGCCGGCGCCGCGATAGGCATCGGTCTGCACGGTGTTGGTGTAATAGCCCTCGGCCTCCAGCAGCACCGGCTGCAGGTCGTAGACCCCGGCGGCCACCTTGGCGAAGAGGATCGTCTGGATCGCCTGGCCGAAGTTCGAGTTGTAAGCCCCCAGGTCGTAACGCGTCTTGACGTGGTAGGCGACGATCCGGTTGTCGGCGTCAAAGCCCATCTCGACGTCATGCTCCAGCGCGCGGCCGCCGTTGTCCGACAGCATCGCCTCGGTCCGGTCGGACATCCAGCGCACCGGCTTGCCCAGCACCTTGGCCGCATGGCAGCAGAGCACGTATTCCGGGTAGAGCTTGGCCTTCATGCCAAAGCCGCCGCCCACGTCGGGATGGGTCACGCGCACATCCTCGGGCGCCATCCCGAAGATCTCTGCGATCTCGGCCTTGGGGGCCCAGACCCCCTGCCCGTTCATCGACAGATGCAGGCGCTTGCCGTCCCATTCGGCGAAAGAGCCGCGCGGCTCCAGCGCGTTCACGATGATCCGGCTGTCGACAACATGGGCCCGCACGACCCGGGCCGCGCCCGCCATCGCCGCCTTGCAGGCCTCGGCATCGCCCATCGACCAGTCGACGCCCAGGTTGTCGGGCGCGCCCTCGTGCAGGGCCTCTGTCCCGCGCGACAGGGACAGCTGCGCCGGCAGGTCCGCGATATCCAGCTCGATCAGCTCGGCCGCGTCACGGCACTGGTCCAGCGTCTCGGCCACGATCAGCACCACGCCCTCGCCGACATAGCGCACCTTGCCCTCGGCCAGCAGCGGCTGGTCCGCCTCGGGCGATTTCGACCCGTCGCGGTGCGGGATGCGCACCCCGCCCAGCGAGTTGCGCAACCCGGCGGCGGCCAGGTCCTCGGCGGTCGCGATCAGATGCACGCCCGGCAGTGCCTTCGCCGCCGTGCTGTCGATCCCCGTGATCCGGCCATGCGCCACCGAGGCGCGCAGGACATAGGCATGCAACGCCCCCTTGGGTGCCACGTCATCGACATATCCGCCCCGTCCGGTGATCAGCCTCGGATCCTCGAAGCGTTTGACCGGCTGGCTCTTGCCGAATTTTTGCATGTCGCATCCTTTCCCGCTGGCAGTCGATGCGACACTAGCCTGTCAACGGTCAGTGTCCAGAGCGGGAAAGCGCCGGGCGCTCACAGCCGCGCGACGGTCACCGGATCGCCCAGGCCGTAACCGTTGAACCGGGTGGAAATCGCCAGCGAATAGGCGCCAAGGCCCGAGAAAAGCAGGTAGTCCCCTTCCCTGACCTCACCGGGGACCTGCAGCGGCACGGGCAGCCGGTCCAGGCTGTCGCAGGTCGGGCCCCAGACCGTGCGCGACGTCATGCCGCCGCCCCGCGCCGCGCCGTCGGGCGCGATGACGCGCACCCGGTCGGTCGGGCCGATGTCGCGCAGTTCCGACAGGCCGCCGTAGACGCCGTCGTTCAGGAACAGATCGCCGGTGTCGCGGATCGCCTTGACCCGGGTGGCCAGGGTAAAGGCCTCGGCCACCATCGCGCGGCCCGGCTCGCAGACCAGCCGAGGGGCGTCGGGGCCAAAGGCGCGGGCGACAGCGCGGGCGATGGTGTCGAAAAAGGACTCGAGCCGGGGCGCCGCGCCGGTGCGATGCGCGGGAAAGCCGCCGCCGACGTTCAGCCGCGCAATCCGCACGCCCGCCGCCCGCCCGATCCCAGCCGCGGCCTCGACATAGGCAACCCAGGCGCCCGGGTCGCCGCATTGCGTGCCGGGGTGAAATGTCAGCGCCGGGACATGGCCGCGCCGGGCCACCTCGCGCAGCAGATCCGCGGCCTCATCCGGCCCGACCCCGAACTTCGCCCCGAAATCATAGGCCGCGCCCGCCACCGGCAGCGCCAGCCGGACCGACACCTCGGCCCCGCGCGCCGCATCGGCGATCTTGTCCAGCTCGCCCAGCCCGTCGATGGCCCAGGAGCGCACCCCAAGCGCCGCCGCCTGGGCGATCTCGTCCCGCGACCGGACGGGATTGTTGTAATGCAGCGCCGCCTTCGGGGCGACCTCGCGCACCGCCGCCATCTCGGCCGGGCTGGCCACGTCAAAGGCGCAGAGCCCCGCCGCCGCCAGGTTCTCCAGCACCTCGCGCCCGGCATTGGCCTTGACCGCATAGGTGACCAGCCCCGGGAACCCATCTATGAACCGCCGCGCGGTGCGGTTCAGCACGTCGGGGCAGAAATAGATCTGCGCGTGATCCGGGCGGTGACGGCGGATATGGCTCACAGGATCGGCATTGGGGAAGTCTCGGCGCATCGGGCTCTCCAAATCGTCGGGAATGGAGCGATGATGCAGGCGCGGCATGTCGCTTTCACGTGGCATATCGCCTAAACTGAGTCGAACTTCCGACGGAATGCCGAGATGAGCGAACAGATCGACGATACCGACCGCGCCCTGCTGGCCCTGCTCACCGAAAATGCCCGCATGCCCGTGGCCGACCTCGCCCGCCGTCTGGCCCTGGCCCGCACCACCGTCCAGGCCCGGATCGAGCGGCTGGAGCGGCGCGGCGTGATCGCGGGCTACACCCTGCGGCCCGGCAGCGCCGCCCGCGCCCCGATCCGCGCCACCGCCCTCGTCGCGATCGAGGCGCGCCACGCCC
Organism: Pseudooceanicola pacificus; assembly: GCF_009789075.1. GTDB lineage: Bacteria > Pseudomonadota > Alphaproteobacteria > Rhodobacterales > Rhodobacteraceae > Pseudooceanicola > Pseudooceanicola pacificus. The sequence goes on along the minus strand of NZ_WNXQ01000003.1, from coordinate 103,021 downwards.
CCGCCCTGCTCTCGCGCCTGCGCGCCCTGGCCGAGGTCGAGGCGGTGCACACCACCTCGGGCCGGTTCGACCTGCTGGTCCAGATCGCCGCCGCCTCGACCGAAAGCCTCGACGCCGTGCTCGACCGGATCGGCGACGCCCCCGGCGTGCGCCTGTCCGAAAGCCTCGTCCACCTCTCGACCAAGATCGACCGGGGCGCCTGACCCCCGGCTTCATCTCGTCGGAAATACTCCGGGGGAATCGCCGCCGCAGGCGGTGATGGGGGCAGCGCCCCCGGTTGCGCCGCCCTCGGGCCTTTCCCTTCCCGCCGCCTTTCGCTATCTGGCACCAAGCACGCTGCAAACGGACGCGACCGATGGACAAGACCTTCAACGCCGCCGAGGCCGAGAACCGCCTCTACGCCGCCTGGGAAGAGGCCGGATGCTTCACCGCGGGCGCCAATGCCCGTCCGGGGGCCGAAACCTTCTGCATCATGATCCCGCCGCCGAACGTGACCGGCTCGCTGCACATGGGCCATGCGTTCAACAACACGCTGCAGGACATCCTGATCCGGTGGAAGCGGATGCAGGGCTACGACACGCTCTGGCAGCCCGGCACCGACCACGCCGGCATCGCCACCCAGATGGTGGTCGAGCGCGAACTGGCCAAGGACAAGTCCAACGCCACCCGGCGCGAGATGGGGCGCGAGGCTTTCCTGGAAAAGGTCTGGGAATGGAAGGGCCAGTCCGGCGGCACCATCATCAACCAGCTGAAACGGCTGGGCACGACCTGCGACTGGTCGCGCGAGGCCTTCACCATGTCCGGCGCCCCCGGCGCCCCGGCCGATGCACAGGGCAATTTCCATGACGCGGTGATCAAGGTCTTTGTCGACCTCTATCACAAAGGTTACATCTACCGTGGCAAGCGGCTGGTGAACTGGGATCCGCATTTCGAAACCGCGATATCCGACCTCGAGGTCGAGAATGTCGAAGTGCCCGGCCACATGTGGCATTTCAAATACCCGCTGGCCGATGGCCAGACCTACGACTATGTCGAGAAGGACGCGGACGGCAACGTCACCCTGCGCGAGACACGGGACTATATCTCGATTGCCACGACCCGTCCGGAAACCATGCTGGGCGACGGGGCGGTCGCGGTGCATCCCTCGGATGAACGCTACGCGCCAATTGTCGGGAAACTCTGCGAAATTCCCGTGGGCCCGAAAGAGCACCGCCGCCTGATCCCGATCATCACCGACGAGTATCCCGACCCCACCTTCGGCTCGGGCGCGGTCAAGATCACCGGCGCGCACGATTTCAACGACTACGCGGTGGCCAAGCGCGGCGGCATCCCCTGCTACCGCCTGATGGACACTGCCGGGCGGATGAGGAACGACGGCCAACCTTATGCTCAGGCTGCGGAAATCGCGATGACCGTGGCCCGGTGCGAGCGCAGCCTGACCGAGGCCGAGACGGATGCCGTGAACCTCGTCCCCGACGACCTGCGCGGGCTGGACCGGTTCGAGGCGCGCGAAAAGGTGGTCGAACAGATCACCGCCGAGGGCCTGGCGGTGATGACCGTCGCCGGCGATCCCCGACTGGGCGCGCCATCCTCGGGTTCGCCCCGAGGACCTCGCGCCGAAGAGACCCCGGGGCAAGCCCGGGATGAAGCCGCCCCCGAGGACGCCCCAGAGGATGCTGCGCCCGCGCTCGTCCCACTGGTCGAGGCGAAGCCCATCATGCAGCCCTTCGGCGACCGCTCGAAGGTGGTGATCGAGCCGATGCTGACCGACCAGTGGTTTGTCGACACCGACCAGATCGTCGGCCCGGCGCTCGACGCCGTGCGCAATGGCGACACGAAGATCCTGCCGGAACGCGATGAAAAGGTGTACTTTCACTGGCTGGAGAACATCGAGCCCTGGTGCATCTCGCGCCAGCTCTGGTGGGGTCATCAGATCCCGGTGTGGTTCGACGAGGACGGCAACGAATATTGCGCCCCGTCCGAGGCCGAGGCCCAGGCGCTCGCCCCCGGCAAGGCGCTGACCCGCGATCCCGATGTCCTTGACACCTGGTTCTCCTCCGGCCTCTGGCCCATCGGCACGCTGGGCTGGCCCGAAAAGACACCTGAGCTGGAAAAATACTTTCCGACCAATGTGTTGATCACCGGCTTTGACATCATCTTCTTCTGGGTCGCCCGGATGATGATGATGCAATATGCCGTGGTCGGGCAGAAACCCTTCGACACCGTCTATGTCCACGCGCTCGTGCGCGACGAGAAGGGCAAGAAGATGTCCAAGTCGCTGGGCAACGTGCTCGACCCGCTGGAGCTGATCGACGAATACGGCGCCGATGCCGTCCGCTTCACCCTCACGGCCATGGCCGCCATGGGCCGCGACCTGAAGTTGTCGACGCAACGCATTGCAGGCTATCGGAATTTCGGCACCAAGCTGTGGAACGCCGCCCGCTTTGCCGAGATGAACGGCGTCTATGCCGGGGGCGCGCCCTCGGCCGAAATCCCGCAGGCCACCGCCACCGTGAACCGCTGGATCCTGGGCGAGACCGCCCGCGTCCGCGAGGAGGTCGACGCGGCACTGGCGGCCTATCGTTTCGACGACGCGGCCAATGCGCTCTACCGCTTCGTCTGGGGCAAGGTCTGCGACTGGTATGTCGAATTCGCCAAGCCGCTGCTGCAGGAGGACGCGCCCGAGAAGGCCGAGACCCGCGCCGTGATGGGCTGGGTCATCGACCAGTGCCTGATCCTGCTGCACCCGATGATGCCCTTCATCACCGAAGAACTCTGGGGCAGCATGGGCGCACGGCCCAAGATGCTGATCCACACCGACTGGCCGGCCTATGCCGCCGATCTGGCCGATGCGGAGGCGGATCGCGAAATGACCTGGGTCATCGCGCTGATCGAGGACATCCGCTCGGCCCGGGCGCAGATGCATGTGCCCGCCGGTCTGCAGATCCCTCTGGTGGTGACCGGCATGACCGACACCGCCCGCGCGGCCTGGGACCGGAACGCCACGCTGATCACGCGGCTGGCCCGGATCGACAGCCTCACGGCGGTCGAGACCTTCCCCAAGGGCTGCATCACCGTCCCCGCCGAGGGCGCGACCTTTGGCCTGCCACTGGCCGAGGTGATCGACGTGGGCGAGGAAAAGACCCGGCTGGAGAAATCGCTGCAGAAGCTCGGGAAAGAGATCGGCGGCCTGGCCGGCCGGCTGAAGAACCCGAAGTTCATCGAAAGCGCGCCCGAGGAGGTGGTCGAAGAGACCCGCGAGAACCTCGCCGCGCGCCAGGACGAAGAGGCCAAGCTGAAGGCCGCGCTGGAGCGGATGGCCGAACTCGGCTGACCGACGGGGGCCAGTTGTCCGGCCCGCAGACGCCCTTGCAGCCAGCGGTGCCCCGGCCTTGCGCCGGGGCCTCGCGGTTCAGGGCCCCGCCCGATGCCCCCTGCAGCCGTTGCGCCCGGCAGGCGCCGCGGAGGCGGCCGGCGCGCGCCTATTCGTCGACGTCGTCCACATCCGCCTGGCCCGAAAGCTTGCGCCGCACCAGGCTCCAGCTCAGCCCGATGCCCAGCACCAGCGACAGGGCGAAGATGCCGATCCACAGGTTAAGCCCGTCATTGCGCAGCGTCATGACCCCGAAATCCATCAGCACCCAGAGCCCGGCCCCCACCAGCGCCAGCACCAGCATCATCCCGAAGGGCCCGATCGAGCGCAGGGTCGCGCGCAGGTAGATGATGTAGCCGGTCAGCAGCAGCAGGCCGAACAGCACCGCCAGCGGCATCTGGTCCGACCAGTTCTGCCGCAGCCAGTAGACATAGTTCCAGGGCGAGGGGTTGTAGGTCACCGCCAGCAGGACAAAGGCGATCAGCCAGCGCAGTATGAATCCCATGCCCGTCCTCTTGGTCGTTGTGGCGGGGACAGGATTGTCCGGCAATGACCGGCCTGTCCAGCCCGATGCGTCCCGGTGCGCCAGTTCACCAGGGCCCCGGCCCGCGGGTCCGTCACCGCGCGCCGGGCGCCCGAACGGTCAGCGCCCGATGGCATAGGCCTGCATCAGGCGCGGCGTCGCGCCCGCCTGCATCACCCCGTCCGGGTGGCGCAAGGCGGCCGTCAGACGCCCGACCGACCATTCCGGCGCCACGCTCACCCGGTGGCCCCGGGCGCGCAGCCCGTCGATGGCGCCCTCGGCCATGTTCGGCTCGATCAGCAAGGCGCCCGGCTTGACCTCGCGCGGGAAGAACGAGCCCTGGAAATGCAGCGAGTGGAACAGCGGCGCGTCCAGCGCCTGTTGCAGGTCCATCCCGTGGTGCACGAAGCGCAGGAACCAGATCAGCTGCCACTGGTCCTGCTGGTCGCCGCCGGGTGTGCCAAAGACCAGCCGCGCGCCGTTTTCGTGGTCAGCCAGCGTGGGCGTCAGCGTGGTGCGGGGCCGCCGGCCGGGGGCCAGCGAGGTGGGCAGCCCCTCTTCCAGCCAGAACATCTGCGCGCGCGAATTCAGCGGGAATCCCAGCCCCGGGATCACCGGGTTCGACTGCAGCCACCCGCCCGAAGGCGTGGCCGAGACGCAGTTGCCCCAGCGGTCGATCACGTCGAGATGCACGGTATCGCCGCGCTTTTCGGTCAGGTGGGCCATCGTGGGTTCCTGCGCGGCCACGTCGCCGACGCCGAAATCCCGGGCGGCGCGGGCGACATAGGCCTCGGCCAGGGCCTCGAAGCCGGGAACCCGGCCGGGGCGCTGCTCCAGCGAGGCGGTCTCGCCGATCAGGGCCGCACGTTCGGCGTTATAGGCATCCGACAGCAGATGCGCCATCGGCACCTCGCTCTGGGCCGGATCGCCGTAATAGGTTTCGCGGTCGGCATAGGACAGCTTCATCGCCTCGATCACCGTATGGGCGAACTCCTCGCCCCTCGGATCCATCGCGGCGATGTCGAAATGCTTGAGGATCGCCAGCGACTGCAGCAGCACCGGCCCCTGCCCCCAGGGCCCGGTCTTGTGCAGGGTCCAGCCGTGGTAGTCGTAAGAGACAGGCTCTTCATAGCCCGCGCGCCAGCCGGCCATGTCGGCGGGCGCCAGAACGGCGCGGTTCTTCTGCTCGGACACGTCATGCACCTCGGCCTGCTCCAGGTAGCCAAAGATCGCCTCGGCGACGAAGCCCTCGGCCCAGGCGTCGCGGGCGGCGTCGATCTGGGCGGCGCGGTCGGAGCCTGCAGCCTCTCCGGCCTCGACCAGGCGGGTATAGGTGCGGGCCACGTCGGGGTTGCGGAAGATCGCATTTGGCGCGGGCGGGGTGCCGCCCGGGGTCCAGGTCTCGGCCGAGCTGGGCCATTCGGCGGCGAAGTAGTCTGCCAGCCCGGCGATGGTCGCGGCGACGCGCGGCATGATCGGGTGGCCCTCGCCGGCATAGTGGATCACCGGGGCCAGCGCCTCGCGCAGGGTGACGGTGCCGTGGTCGCGCAGCATCAGCATCCAGCCGTCAAAGGCGCCGGGGATGACGGTCGCCAGCAGGCCCGAGCCGGGGATCAGGCTCAGCCCCTGGGCGCGATAATGCTCGATCGTGGCGCCCGCCGGGGCCGGGCCCTGGGCCGCCAGCACGGCGGTGCCGGTGGTGACGCTGTGGAACACCGCCGGCAGGTCGCCCGCCGGGCCGCAGAGATGCGGCTCGACCACCTGCAGGACAAGCCCGGTGGCCACGGCGGCGTCAAAGGCATTGCCACCCTTTTCCAGCATCGCCATCCCGACCGCAGAGGCGATCCAGTGGGTCGAGGTGACCACACCGAAGGTGCCGCGGATTTCGGGGCGGGTGGTGAAATCTGTCATGTCTTGTCTCCGATGGGCCCTGGCCGGTCCCGGCAGGTCCGGCCCGTTGCCGCGCAATCTGGCGCATTTCGCCGGGAGGGGCCACCGTGACCGACCGGCAGGGCGCGAGATTGCGCATTCCTGTCGGCAGCGCGGCACGGGGCTTGCCGCCCGGCCCCCGCGCCGATACCCATTTCCCACCGGCCCAGCACCAGCAGGAGACATGTCATGTCCGTCATTCCCGCCATCCAGGCCTTTGCTGAGGACCTGACCGCGATCCGCCAGGATTTCCACGCCCACCCGGAACTGGGGTTCGAGGAAACCCGCACCGCCGGCATCGTCGCCGCCAAGCTGCGCGACTATGGCGTGGACGAGGTGCACGAAGGGCTGGGCGGAACCGGGGTGGTCGGCGTGATCCGCGGCAGCGGCGGCGGCAACCGCCGGATCGGGCTGCGGGCCGACATGGACGCGCTGCCGATCGAGGAGGCCTCGGGCGTGGCCTACAGTTCGACCAGCCCCGGCAGGATGCATGCCTGCGGCCATGACGGCCACACCACGATGCTGCTGGGGGCCGCGCGTTATCTGGCCGGGACACGGCAGTTCGACGGCACCGTGGTGCTGATCTTTCAGCCCGCCGAGGAAGGGCTGGGCGGCGCGCGCCGGATGATCGCCGACGGGCTGTTCGAGCAGTTTCCCTGTGACGAGCTCTACGGCATGCACAACGATCCGAATGCCGAACCGAACCGGGTGACCGTGACCCCGGGGCCGGCGATGGCGGGGGCAAGCTTTTTCGACATCACGGTCACCGGGACGGGCAGCCATGCCGCCATGCCGCACCAGTCGCGCGATCCCATCGTGATCGGCACGGCGCTGGTGCAGCAGTTGCAGACGGTGGTCAGCCGGAACGCGCCGCCGACCAAGCCGATCGTGCTGTCGGTGACCAAGTTCCAGTCGGGCACGGCCTATAACGTGGTGCCGGACACGGCGGTGATCTCGGGCACGATCCGGTATTTCCACGATGACGTGATCGGGATCGCCGAGACCCGGATTCGCGAGCTCTGTGCCGGGATGAGCCTTGCCTATGGCGTCAGCATCGAGGCCGACCTGCGCAATGTCTTTGACGTGCTGCGCAACGACCCCGAGCTGAGCGAGGCCTATATCGCCGCCGCCGCCGATGTCGTCGGGCCCGAAATGGCGCAGATCAGCACCCAGCAGGCCACCGGATCGGAGGATTTCGCCGACATGCTGCGTGCGATCCCCGGGGCCTATTGCCGCGTGGGTCACGCCGGGTCCGTGCCGCTGCACAACGCGCGGTTCGTGCTGGACGATGCGATTCTGCCGGTTGGCGCCTCGATCTACGCCCGGATCGTGGAAACCCGGCTGGCTTTGCCGCAGCTCTGAGCAGGCGCGAATTTTCGTCGAAAATTCGGGGGCGGCGCCGGGGTCGCAGAATCCGGTTTCGCCCGGCCTGCCCGCGCGATATACGGGCGCGGGTTTACCGCAGCCGAAGGGATCGGGCATGGCCAACGTTGTCGTCGTGGGCGCCCAGTGGGGCGATGAGGGCAAGGGAAAGATCGTCGACTGGCTCTCGGAGCGGGCCGACGTGATCGCGCGTTTCCAGGGCGGTCACAATGCCGGCCATACGCTGGTCATCGACGGCGAGGTGTTCAAGCTCAGCCTGCTGCCCTCGGGCATCGTGCGCGGCGGCAAGCTGTCGGTCATCGGCAATGGCGTGGTGCTGGACCCCTGGCACCTGGTCAAGGAAATCGCACAGCTGCGCTCGCAGGGCGTGACGATCACGCCCGAGACGCTGATGATCGCCGAGAACACGCCGCTGATCCTGCCGATCCACGGCGAGCTGGACCGCGCCCGAGAAAGCGCGAACAACGTGGCCAAGATCGGCACCACCGGCCGCGGCATCGGCCCGGCCTATGAGGACAAGGTCGGCCGCCGCTCGGTCCGCGTCGCCGACCTGGCCGACCGTGCCACGCTGGAATCCCGCGTCGACCGCGCGCTGGTGCATCACGACGCCCTGCGCCGCGGCCTGGGCCTGCCCGAGGTCGACCGCGCCGCGCTGATCGCCGCGCTCAACGAGATCGCGCCGCAGGTTCTGGAATATGCCGCCCCGGTCTGGAAGGTGATGAACGAGCATCGCAAGGCCGGCAAGCGCATCCTTTTCGAGGGCGCGCAGGGTGCGCTGCTCGACATCGACTTCGGCACCTATCCCTTTGTCACCTCGTCCAACGTGATCGCGGGCCAGGCCGCCACCGGCGTGGGCATCGGCCCCGGCGCCATCGACTTCGTCCTGGGTATCGTCAAGGCCTATACCACCCGCGTGGGCGAAGGCCCCTTCCCGGCCGAGCTGACCGACGCGGTCGGCCAGCGCCTGGGCGAGCGGGGCCATGAGTTCGGCACCGTCACCGGGCGCAAGCGCCGCTGCGGCTGGTTCGACGCGGTCCTCGTGCGCCAGACCTGCGCCACCTCGGGTGTGACGGGCATCGCGCTGACCAAGCTCGACGTGCTCGACGGGTTCGAGACGCTGAAAATCTGCGTGGGCTATGACCTCGACGGCACCCGGCTGGACTACCTGCCCACGGCCGCCGACCAGCAGGCCCGCTGCGTGCCGATCTACGAAGAGATGCCCGGCTGGTCGGAATCGACCGAGGGCGCGCGGAGCTGGGCCGAGCTGCCCGCCAATGCGATCAAGTATGTCCGCCGGGTCGAGGAACTGATCGACTGCCCCGTCGCGCTGCTGTCGACCTCGCCCGAGCGCGAGGACACGATCCTTGTCACCGACCCGTTCGCGGACTGACGGGATGGCGCTCAGCTACAAGGCCCGCCGCCGCTGGTCCCTGGTGATCCTGCTGATCGGCCTGCCCGCATATGTCGTGGCGGCGGTTTCGGTGATGAACTGGCTGGACCGGCCCGGCCTGCTGGTGGAACTGCTGGTCTATGTCGGTCTCGGCATCCTCTGGGCGCTGCCGTTCCGTGCGGTGTTTCGCGGCATCGGCAAGCCCGACCCGGATGCCGATCCCGAGGATCGGCCCTGACCCTCGCCAGCCACGCTCGTGTTGCCGGGGCGGAGTCCGATGCGGGCTATTAACCTTTCGGTCAGTAAGGTCTAGAAACGTCAGGATGCCAGACCGGATCCGCCCATGCTTCGCGCCGCCACGACCCCGCCCCATCTGACCACCCTGATCCTGATGACCGGCACTTCGGTCCTGACGCTGAACATGTTCGTGCCCTCGCTGGCCCATATGGCCGAGGATTTCGGCGTGGATTACGGGGTGATGGGTCTGGCGGTCGGCGGCTATCTGGCGATGACGGCGCTGACCCAGATCGTCATGGGCCCCCTGTCGGACCGGTACGGGCGGCGGCCGGTGGTGCTGGTCGGGATGGCGATCTTCTTCGTCGCCTCGATCATCTGCGCCCTGACCCCGGATATCCGCGTCTTCCTGGCCGCGCGCATGTTCCAGAGCGGCGCCGCCACGGGCATGGCGCTCAGCCGGGCGATGATCCGCGACCAGTTCGAACCGCGCGACGCGGCGGTGAAGATGGCGACCGTCTCTTCGATCATGGCCGTTGCCCCGATGCTGGGCCCCTCGATTGGCGGCTTCCTCGACGCCGCATTCGGCTGGCGGGCGAGCTTCGTGCTCTACTCCCTTGCCGCCGCGGCACTTTTTGTCATCTGCTGGGCCGACCTGGGCGAGACCAACCACCACAAATCCTCCAGCTTCGGGGCGCAGTTCCGCGCCTATCCCGAGCTGTTCCGCTCGCGCCGGTTCTGGGGCTATTCGCTCTGCGCCGCCTTTTCGGTCGGCACCTTCCACATCTTCGTCTCGGGCGCGGCGCTGGCGACCAAGGCGGCCTTTGGCATGAGCCCCGGAGAACTGGGCATCTGGATGGGCACGATCACCCTGGGTTTCATGATCGGCTCGGCCACCTCGGGCCGGATTTCGCGCAACTACGAACTCTCGACCATGATGATCGTCGGGCGCGCCCTGGCGGTGGTGGGGATCGGCATCCCGACCCTGCTGCTCTGGGCCGGCCATGTCTCGGCCCCGCTGTTCTTTGGCGCGATGGTCCTGTCCGGCATCGGCAACGGGTTGACGACGCCAAGTGCGGGAGCCGGAACGCTGTCGATCCGCCCGCATCTTGCCGGCAGCGCCTCGGGCCTGTCGGCGGCGCTGATCGTGGGCAATGGCGCGGTGGTGGCGACCCTCACGGGCTGGCTGGTCTCGGCCGAGAACGGCATCGTGATGCTGCCCTTCCTGATGGTGCTGGCCAGCGTTGCGGGGCTGGCCATGGCCCTGATGGTGCGCGCCATCGACCTGGCCGAGGCGCGCGCCGCCGCCGCCGCGGGCGAAGACCCGGCCGCCGCGGAATAGCCCTGCCCGGCGCCCGCGCCTCACGATCCGGCCATGCGGCCGCTTCCGGGGTTGCGGCGGACGCCCTGCTGGCCTAGATAGCAGCCCGACAGACGTCCGGAGAGAGCGGTGCCCGCACCCTTGCCCGGCCGCCAGACCACCGACGCGATCAAGACAGGCCCTATATGGAAAACGTCGTCCTCATCGTCCACCTGATCCTGGCCCTCGGGCTGATCGGCGTGGTGCTCCTGCAGCGCTCCGAAGGGGGCGGTCTCGGCATGGGCGGTGGCGGCGCGATGTCCGGGCGCCAGGCCGCGACGGCCCTGGGCAAGGTGACATGGGTGCTGGCCGCGGGCTTCATCTGCACCTCGATCTTCCTGACGATCATCGCAGCCGAAAAAAGCGCCGGGTCCTCGGTCCTGGACCGCATCGCGCCGGCCCGCCAGGCCCCGGTGGAAAGCACCTCTCCCGCCCTGCCGGCGGACGGTGGCAGCCTGGTTCCGCCGCCCTCGGGCGCGGGCAACGAGCTGACTCCCTCCGCCGACTGATCCACCACCATCGCTTGAGGGTAGCCACATTGCCCTCAACAGCATCTTGCGGTCGGCTTGCGCAATTCGCGCGAATCTGATAGCTCTTAAATCCCGTGATGCTGCGGTCCTTCGGGGCCTGTCGTGGCACATATTCAGCGTTCGCGCCCAGAACTTCACGGGGACTCCGACCACATGGCCAGGTACATTTTCATCACGGGCGGCGTCGTGTCGTCCCTCGGTAAAGGTCTTGCCTCGGCGGCGCTCGGCGCGCTTCTGCAGGCCAGGGGATTTACCGTCCGGCTGCGCAAGCTTGACCCCTATCTGAACGTCGATCCCGGCACGATGAGCCCGTTTGAACATGGCGAGGTCTTCGTCACCGACGACGGCGCGGAAACCGATCTGGACCTGGGCCATTACGAGCGGTTCACCGGCGTGGCCGCGCGCCGGACCGATTCGGTCAGCTCGGGGCGCATCTATTCCAACGTGCTCGAAAAGGAGCGGCGCGGCGACTACCTGGGCAAGACGATCCAGGTGATCCCCCACGTCACCAACGAGATCAAGGATTTCATCGGGATCGGCGACGACGAGGTCGATTTCATGCTCTGCGAGATCGGCGGCACCGTCGGCGATATCGAGGGGCTGCCCTTCTTCGAGGCGATCCGCCAGTTCAGCCAGGACCGCCCGCGCGGGCAGTGCATCTTCATGCATCTGACCCTGCTGCCCTGGCTGGCCGCCAGCGGCGAGCTCAAGACCAAGCCGACCCAGCACTCCGTGAAGGAACTGCGCTCCATCGGGCTGCAGCCGGATATCCTTGTCTGCCGGTCCGAACAGCCGATCCCCGACAAAGAGCGCGCCAAGATCGGGCTGTTCTGCAACGTGCGGACAGAGTCGGTGATCGCGGCCTATGACCTGAATTCGATCTACGAGGCGCCGCTGGCCTATCACCGCGAAGGGCTGGACCAGGCTGTGCTGGATGCGTTCCAGATCAGCCCCGCCCCGCGCCCCGACCTGTCGAAATGGCAGGACGTCTACGACCGCATCCACAACACCGATGGCGAGGTCAACGTGGCCATCGTGGGCAAGTACACGCAACTGGAAGACGCCTACAAGTCGATCAAGGAGGCGCTGACCCACGGCGGCATGGCCAACCGGATCAAGGTGAACGTGAACTGGGTCGATGCCGAGATCTTCGACCACGAGGACCCGGCCCCGCATCTTGAGGGCTATCACGCGATCCTGGTCCCCGGAGGGTTCGGCGAACGCGGGACCGAGGGCAAGATCAAGGCCGCGCAATTCGCCCGCGAGCGCAAGATCCCCTACCTCGGGATCTGCCTCGGGATGCAGATGGCGGTGATCGAGGCGGCGCGGAACCTGGCGGGTCTGGAAAAGGCCGGGTCCGAGGAATTCGACCACGAGGCCGGCGGCAAGCGGTTCGAGCCGGTGGTCTATCACCTCAAGGAATGGGTGCAGGGCAATCACGCGGTCAAGCGCCGGGTCGACGACGACAAGGGCGGCACCATGCGCCTGGGTGCCTATTCCGCCGCGCTGGCCGAGGGCTCGCAGGTGGCGGGCGTCTATGGTTCGAACATGATCGAAGAGCGCCACCGCCACCGCTACGAGGTCGACATCAAATACCGCAAGAAGCTGGAGGAATGCGGGCTGTGGTTCTCGGGCATGTCGCCCGACGGCCGCCTGCCCGAGATCGTCGAGGTCAAGGACCATCCCTGGTTCATCGGCGTTCAGTTCCACCCCGAGCTGAAGTCGAAACCCTTCGACCCGCATCCGCTGTTCGCGGATTTCGTGCGGGCGGCCAAGGACGTCTCGCGCCTGGTGTGAGGGCGGGCCCGCCTAGTGCAGGCGTCGGGAATACTTGCCCTTCAGCACCCTGAGCATGAAAAAGTCGAGCTGCCCGCCTGGCCGGGCGCTGCGGACCAGTTCCGCAAAATTGCTCTCGCCCAGCGAGACGCTGGTGTATTCATAGGCAGAGCCGTCGGGAAATTCGACGACGATGCTGTTCTCGTTCGGCTGCTCCGCCCTGACGAAAGGAAGCGCCTCCAGTTCGTATTCCGTTTGCATGACCGCCTCGGGTTTTTTGATTTTTACAGAAATTACCATCGAACGTGGCGAAACCGTGAAAACGGTCGCGTGATCAGGAACGCGCACTGATAAATTTTGTTCTGCGTGGTCACAATCTGTGCGGGTCCACCCGAACTGCATATGTAGAATGCTGAATATGGACCGGACGCAGATATTTGCGCGCCAGGCACTGCCAGAACGGACGGAGCACCGATGACCCCTGCCGAGAACAAGTCCCTCATGCGCCGGATCTTCAAACGGCTGGCCGAGGGGGACGGCTCGCTCTACATCGCGCATCTGGCCGACGATGCGACGATGACGGTCACCGGCCGGTATTCGTGGTCGCGCACCTTTCACGGCAAGCAGGAAATCCTGACCGAACTCTACGGCCATCTGCGCAAGGTGGTGACCGGCAGCGGCCGCACCGTGCCGATCCGGTTCCTGGCGGACGAGGACTGGGTGGTGGTCGAGGCGCAGGGCCAGATGACCGCCATCGACGGCACCCCCTACGAGAACGAGTATTGCCTGATGTACCGCCTGAGCGAGGGCATGATCGTCGAGGCCCGCGAATATCAGGACAGCGCGCTCTGCGAGGCCGTGCTGGGCCCCTTCCCCGGTGCCGACGGCGAGGCCGGGGTATAAGAAACCGTCACAATCCTGTGGTTACTGGGGGCAAAGCCGCCGCCCCTTAGGGCGCCGGACCTTCTGTCATGTCGCCCCTGTCAGGCAAGGAGCCCCAGATGCCCGACGAAGATCATTCCGCAGCCGAGGACTGGCTGGAAGCCGAACTCAAGGACACGCTCGACGAGGATTACGAGATCGAGCTTGAGGATGCCGTGCTGTCGATGAAGATCCGCGAGATCTATCGCGAGGCGCACGGCCCCTCGATCCCGCGGCCGGAATATTTCCATGCGCTTCTGCATCTGCAGTCGGAACTGATCCGCCTGCAGGACTGGGTGGTGCACAACCGCGAAAAGGTTGTCGTCATCTTCGAAGGCCGCGACAGCGCTGGCAAGGGCGGCGTGATCAAGCGGATCACGCAGCGCCTGAACCCGCGCGTGGTGCGCACCGTCGCCCTGCCCGCCCCGTCGGACCGCGAAAAGACCCAGTGGTATTTCCAGCGCTACGTGCCGCATCTTCCCGCCGGGGGCGAGATCGTGCTCTTCGACCGCTCGTGGTACAACCGCGCCGGGGTCGAGCGGGTGATGGGCTTCGCCTCCGAGGATCAGGTGCAGGACTTCTTTCACGACGTGCCGGAATTCGAACGGATGCTGGTGCGCTCGGGGATCCGGCTGGTGAAATACTGGTTCTCGATCACCGACGAGGAACAGCAGATGCGGTTCCTGATCCGCATCCACGACCCGCTGAAGCAGTGGAAACTGTCGCCGATGGACCTGCAGAGCCGCGTCCGCTGGGAACAGTACACCAAGGCCAAGGAAGAGATGCTGGCCCGCACAAACATCCCCGAGGCGCCCTGGTACATCGTCCCCGGCAACGACAAGAAACGCGCCCGGCTGAACTGCATCGACCACCTGCTGGGCCTGTTCCCCTATGGCGATGTCCCGCAAGAAGACGTCTCGCTGACCGAGCGCGTGTTCAACCCGGATTACGAGCGTGCCGTGCTGCCGCCCGAGTTGTACGTGCCCCCGAAATACTGACGCGCCGCAGATGACAACGCCGCCCGGCGGGCGGCGTGTCTGGCCTGGCGATCCTGTCGGATCAGGCGAAGAAGGGCGAAATCAGCCCGCCCAGCAATCCCGGCCGGCGGCCCGAGGCAGGGACGAACTTGCGGCGCTGGCGGGCTTCGAACCGGATTTCCGACACCATCGGCGCAACCATGACGGGGTTGAAAATCCACCGCCCCTTGCCGCAGGACCGCCGGTTCTGGTTCTGGGCCGTCATCCATGCCTTGAAACCGCGGTCGTCATCCAGCGGGCGGCGCGGGTCGGGCAGGTAGAAGCCGCAGTTGACGCGTTGGCAGATCGCGTCCAGCACGCCGCAGCGCCGGCGGTCGGCCTCGGCCACCTCGTCCTTGGGCAGATGGTTGAAACGTCCGGCGTCGCAGTTCAGGAACAGTGTCATGGCCGACCCCAGGTCGAGATCGCGCTGCGCGGACAACCATCCGATCAGCCCCATGCTGGTTTCGTCCCACTTGATGGTCCGTGCCACGTCGCACAGGGCCTCGGCCCCCATCGACTTGAGCGACCACAGTTGTTCGGCCTCGCTCATACCGCGCCAGGCATCGTCGGCAAAATCCAGCATGTCCCCAATCTCCAATAACGCTTCCGTGACATGATGCTTGCGCGGAAACTGGGATCGAAATGCGAGACAATTGTGTCAAACGCGTGGAAATGCACAACTTTAACGGAGTTTTTGGCATCTGATCTGCCGTTAAAATATATGCGAAAAATCCGCCTTTTTGGCGCCGGTGATGTTTGCCATTGGCTAGGCCGAAAGGACCGCTTATCTGGATAGCATGTTTGCTGACCTGCTCTCTCGCCTCACCGCGCCGTCCCCCCGGCAATTGCCGGATGCCGATGCGCGCCTTGCCCTGACCGCCCTGCTGGTGCGCGTGGCCCGCAGCGACGGCACCTATGACGCCTCCGAGCGTGACCGGATCGGCCGCATCGCCGCCGAACGCTATGCCCTGACGCCCGAGGCCGCCGCCGATCTGCGCACCCGGGCCGAGACGCTTGAAGCCCAGGCCCCCGACACCGTGCGCTTCACCCGCGCGATCAAGGATGCGGTGCCGCTGGAGCAGCGCATCGGCGTGATCGAGGCGCTGTGGTCGGTCGTGCTGGCCGACGGACAGCGCGACAGCGGAGAGGACGCGCTGCTGCGCCTGGTCGCCAGCCTGCTTGGCCTGACCGACCAGGAGAGCAATGCCGCGCGGCTGCGCGTGGCCGGGGACTGAACGGCGGATGCTTGCATCGCTGCCGATGTACGACCGGCCCGAGATCGCGACCGCGACCAACCGGCTGTGGGACTCGATCCGCGACACCATGCGCCAGATGGGCATGACCGCGCCGGACCGGCTGACACGCGCGGGCAATCTCTGGGATCACTGGCGCGCGCCCGATCTGGTGCTGTCGCAGACCTGCGGCCTGCCCTACCGCTCGGTCCTGCACGAGATCACGACGATGATCGGCACGCCGGACTACGGCCTGCCGGACTGCCCCCCGGGGCATTACAACTCGGTCATCCTGGTGCGGCGTGACGAGACCCGGACCGACCCGTCGGACTGGCCGCAGCTGCGGCTCGCCTTCAACGAGTTGCACTCGCAATCCGGTTGGGCCGCCGCGCTGAACCATGCGCAAAGCCTCGGCACCACCTTTGGCGAGATGATCGAGACCGGTGCGCATCGCGCCTCGGTCCGGATGGTGGCCGAAGGCCGGGCCGACATCTGCGTCTGCGATGCGCAGACCTGGCGCCTGATCCGTCGCTGGGACCGCTACGAACCCGCGCTGCGCGAGATCGGCCGGACGGAACCGACCCCCGGCCTGCCCCTGATCACCGCGCGGGCCGAGGACGCCGAGCGCATCGGCACCGCTGTCCGGCACGCCCTGGCCCTGCAATCCGCCGAGGATCGCACCGCGATGGGGCTGAACGGTTTCGTGAAACTGCCCAAAGCCGCCTACCTCGCCGTTCCCACCCCGCCTGCGCCCTGAACGCAGCCGGGGCGAACGCCCAAAATTTGCGCGCGTCGTAGCGTCAAGCGTTGCAGGGTCGTTGCATTTGCCCAAAATCTGCGCCCTACTCCGTCAGTGACAACGACAGAGACCGCCCGATCCGTGAGCCAGCAACCGCCCGTCATAGAGATCAGAGACCTGCACAAGTCGTTCGGGGAACTCGAAGTCCTCAAAGGCGTCGACATGCTGGCCAGGCAGGGTCAGGTGGTCTCGATGATCGGCTCTTCCGGGTCCGGCAAATCCACCCTTCTGCGCTGCGCCAACCTGCTGGAGGACAGCCAGCAGGGCGAGGTGCTGTTCAAGGGCGAGGCCGTGCACTGGCGTGGCAGCGGGATGCACCGCCGCCCGGGCGATCCCAAGCAGGTGCTGCGCATCCGGACCAACCTGTCGATGGTGTTCCAGCAGTTCAACCTGTGGTCCCACCTGACCATCCTGCAGAACGTGATGGAGGCGCCGGTGACCGTGCTGGGCCGCGATCCGAAAGAGGTCGAGGACAGGGCCCGCCAGTACCTCGCCAAGGTCGGCATCGCCGACAAGGCCGACGCCTGGCCCGCCCAGCTGTCCGGCGGGCAGCAGCAGCGCGCCGCCATCGCGCGCGCCCTGTGCATGGAGCCCGAGGCGCTGCTGTTCGACGAACCGACCTCGGCGCTGGACCCCGAGCTGGAACAGGAGGTCGTCAAGGTCATCAAGGATCTCGCGAACGAGGGCCGCACGATGATCCTGGTCACCCACGACATGCGGCTGGCCGCCGATGTCTCGGATATCGTGGTCTTTCTGCACAAGGGCCGCATCGAGGAGGAGGGCCCGCCCTCCGAACTCTTCGGCGCGCCCAAGACGGAACGGCTGCAGCAATTTCTCAGCGCGACAAAAGCCGCCTGAGACCAAGGGCCCCAAGGCCCGCCAAAGGACCCAAGTCCAATCCAGGGAGCAACAGATGAAGAAACTGATCCTGACCACCGCGGCGCTTGCGCTGTCCGCCGGCATGGCGACGGCAGCCAGCCATGCCACAACCGTCCGCCTGGGCACCGAAGGCGCCTACCCTCCGTACAACTACATCGACGACAACGGCGAGGTCGCCGGCTTTGAACGCGAGCTGGGCGACAAGCTGTGCGAACTGGCCGAGCTGACCTGCGAATGGGTGACCAACGACTGGGATTCGATCATCCCGAACCTGGTCAGCGGCAACTACGATGTGATCATCGCCGGCATGTCGATCACCGACGAGCGCGACCAGGTCATCGACTTCACCCAGAACTACCTGCCGCCCGCGACCTCGGCCTATATGGCGATGTCCGATGACGTCGACCTCGACTCCGGCGTGATCTCGGCCCAGACGGCGACAATCCAGGCAGGCTACATCGCCGAGAGCGGCGCCACCCTGGTGGAATTCGCCACGCCCGACGAAACCATCGCGGCGGTCAAGAACGGCGAGGCCGACGCGGTCTTTGCCGACAAGGACTATCTGGTGCCCTATGTGGCGGAATCCGGTGGCGATCTGATGTTCGTCGGCCCGGATGTGCCCCTGGGCGGCGGCGTCGGCCTGGGCCTGCGCGAAAGCGACACCGAGCTGAAAGGCAAGCTCGACGCGGCCATCCAGGTCCTCAAGGACGACGGTTCGCTCAACGAGATGATCGTCAAGTGGTTCGGCCCCGACGCCCTGACCTACTGACCTGACATTTGCGGGGCCCTGCGGGGCCCCGCTGCTCAAGGGCGCCCATGTTCTCATACTGCACCGATCCGCAAACGCTCGAAGGGCTGGCCTGGATGGCCTGCTACCTGACCACGGGCAAGCACCTGCTGTTCTACGGCAGCTTCTTCGTCGTGATCGGCCTGATGTTCGTGACCGTGCCCTGCGCCCTGGCCATGGGCTTTGCCGGCGCGCTGGCCTCGCGGTCGCAGATCGCGCCGCTGCGCTGGATCGGCAAGAGCTATTCCGCCCTGGTCCGCGGCGTGCCCGACATAGCCTTCTTCCTCTTCGTGCCGCTCGCCCTCGACCAGGGGCTGGAGTGGCTGCGCCTCAAGATCAAATGCCCCGACTGGGACCAGCCGATCCGGCAGGGCAACGATTTCGTGGTCTGCGCGGCGGCCAAGCTGCCGCTCTCCTCGGCGCCGCAATGGCAGCACGAGGTCTACGGCATCGTGCTGGCCATCGCCGCCTTCTCCTTTGTCTTCGGGGCCTTTGCCGCCTTCGTCCTTTCGGGCGCCATGAACGCGGTGCCCCGCGCCCAGCTCGAAACGGCCGAGGCCTATGGCATGACACGCCGCCAGACCACCTGGCGCATCCTCGTGCCGCAGATGTGGGTCTATGCCCTGCCCGGCCTGTCGAACCTGTGGATGATCCTGATCAAGGCCACGCCGCTGCTCTTCATCCTCGGGGTCGAGGATATCGTCTACTGGGCACGCGAACTGGGCGGGCACAAGACCGGCGCCTATGACTACCCGCATGGCGACTGGCGGCTGTGGTATTTCCTGGCGCTGCTGGTCTTCTACCTCTCGCTCACCCGGGTGTCCGAGGTGATCCTGGGCCGGCTCTCGCGACGGCTGTCGCGCGGCCAGGCCACCATGGCGGGCGAAGAGATGAGGCGCGCCGCATGAGCTGCGTCGAGACCTTCCAGAACTATGCCCTGCGCTCCATCGGCCTGGGCGAGCGGCTGCTGCCCAAGACCGACTTCACCCTCTGCGACCATTTCGTGCTGATCGGCTCGGGCCTGATCTGGAACGTCTATTTCGCGGTGCTGGCGCTGTTCTTCGGCTTCTTCTTCGCCACGGCGATCGCGCTGGCGCGCAATTCCCGGAGCGCCGCGCTCCGCAAACCGGCGCAGTGGTACATTTTCGTCTTCCGCGGCTCGCCGCTCTTCATCCAGTTCTTCATCTGCTACGAGGCGCTGACCCTGCTGCCCAAGAACGGGATCGAGATCAACCTCCTCTTCACCGAGATCACCGCCGGCACCCGCTGGCTGACGCGGGCCTGGGCCGGGGCGCTGATCGTGCTGTTCCTGAACACCTCGGCCTATACCGGAGAGATCTTCTACGGCGCCCTGCGCTCGGTGCCCAAGAGCGACCTGGAGGCCGCGGATGCCTACGGCTTCTCGGGCTGGGCCAGGTTCCGGCGGATCACTTGGCCGACGATGCTCCGCCTCGCCTGGCCGGCCTATACCAACGAGGCGATCTTTCTCACCCATGCCACCACGCTGGTCTTCTTCTCGTCCTTCCCGGCCTGGCAACAGAAGGGCGACGCGCTCTACTACGCCAGTTATTTCGCCGACAAGACCTTCAACCCCTTCGTGGCCTACCCGATCCTGGCCTTCTATTTCATCCTGCTCTCGCTGGCGATCATCGGGGCCTTCGGGCTGGTGAACCGCCGCCTGAACCGGCACCTGCCCCAGGACAGGCGCGCCGCCTTCCGGCCGCGCCCGGCCCTGATGCGCTGACACCGGGCACAGGGTCGCAGGCTGTCCGGCCTTGCCACAGCCCGCAACGCCCCCCGCGCGCGGCCACGGCCCAGATTGATCCGTCGAAGCCCCGTCCTGACCGTCATCGCGGTCCGAACCCTGGCAGGGGGCGCTGCCCCCGCCGCGCCTGCGGCGCGACTCCCCCGGAGTATTTCGGACGAGATGAAGCAGGGGGCCGGTCCCCTCCTTCCTCTTGCTCCAAATATGCCCGCCGGAGGCGACACCCGCAGCGCGCGGATGCGCGCTGCAAAACATCGTGTGCGCCGAAGGCGCTCCGTCAGGTCACGCCCGCCGGGTCAGTGCCCGCTGTCGCCGCCGCGGATCAGCCGGCGCCGCAGCCAGCCCGACAGCCAGTCCATGGCAAAGACCATCAGGATCACGAGGATGATGTAATAGGTCACCTCTTCCCAGTCCTTCTGGGTGATCATCGCCTGGGTCAGCAGCAGCCCGATCCCGCCGCCGGTGATCGCCCCGATGATCGTGGCGCTCCGCGTGTTGGATTCGAGGAAATAGAGCACCTGCGACAGCAGCACCGGCACCACCTGGGGGATCACCCCGAACCTGTAGCGCTGCAGCGGCCTGGCCCCTGTCGAACGGATGCCCTCGATCTGCTTGCCGTCGACATTCTCCAGCGCCTCCGAGAACATCTTGCCGAAGCTCCCCGTGTCGGTCAGCAGGATCGCCAGCGCCCCGGTCATCGGCCCCGGGCCGAAGGCCCGGCTCAGCAGGATCGTCCAGATCAGCGCATCCACCCCGCGCAGGAAATCGAAAACCCGGCGAAAGGCAAAGCGCACCACGCGCAGCGGCGTGAAATTCCGCGCCGCGAGAAAGGCCACAGGCAACGCGATGATCGCTCCCCCGAAGGTCCCGAGGAAGGCCATCAGGATCGTCTCGCAGATCGCCCAGGCAACATCGCGGTGACGCCACATGTCGTTGTTCCAGAAATCGTGGAACGCCCCGGCCAGGTTCGCCCGCTCCGGGTCCACCCGCGCGCCGAACAGGATCCGCGACAGCGGCACCCCGTGATAGGGGCTGTCGAGGGTGAAGAAGAACAGCTCCCACCCCGGGAAATAGCGGAACACCTCGGTGCGGTTCCGGGTCAGCGACACCCGCCCCGCCTCGGTCGTGATGTTCAGCCGCGCGCTGGAATAGCTGATCCAGTCCGGCAGCTCCGCCTCGTCCAGGTTGATCTGCACCCCGCGCGCGCGCGACACGCTTGCCTCGATCGGGCCAAACCCCGGCACGTCGTAGCGCAGGGCGTTGCCCGGCAGGAATTCCACCACATGCCCCTCGCCCAGGTCCACGCGGGTCACCTCGCCCAGGCTCACCCAGTCCGGCGCCGTGCCCTCCGGGTAAGTCCCCTTGCGCTCGCCCTCGATGGCCACCGTCATCCCGCCCGAGCGGTTGTCGCGTGTCACATGGGTCTTGTAGCTCCAGGTGTCGGCCAGAAGCGTGCGCGCATTGTCGATCCGCGCCCGCTCCGCCAGCCCCGCGATGTCGAAGGCGAAGAAGGTATAGGCCAGGTAGGCCAGCACCACCGCCGGCAGGGCAAAGGCCGCCAGCTTCTTGCGCAGGAACATGGCATCGGCATGGGCGCGCAGGTCTGTGCCCGCGGCGGTGATATCGGCGCTCATCAGTGGCCTCCCTGCCGGGTCAGGTGGTGGCGGACATAGCCCGACACCTGGTCGACCGCGACGATGGTCAGGAACAGCAGCAGGAAGATCGCCGCCGCCTCGTCAAACTTGCCCTGCCCCCAGGACATGGTGTTCTTCAGCTCGTAGCCGATCCCCCCCGCACCGACGAAGCCCAGGATGGCCGAGGCGCGGATATTGATCTCGAAGCGCAGCAGCGCATAGCTGAAATAATTGGGCGAGACCTGCGGCACGACCCCCAGCCACATCCGCTGCGCCCAGCCCGCGCCGACCGAGGCCAGCCCCTCGACCGGCTTGAGATCCGCGTTCTCGTTGACCTCGGAAAAGAGCTTCCCAAGCGCCCCGCCCGTATGAAAGGCGATGGCGATGACCGCCGGCACCGGCCCCCCGCCCATGACGAAGATCAGCACCAGCGCGATGACGATCTCGGGCACCGCCCGCATCACGTCCATCACCCGGCGGAACAGCGGGATCGCCCGCGGCCAGAGCGCCAGGCCCCGGGTCGAGAGCATCGACAGCACCATCGCCAGCCCGGTGCCCAGGATCGTGGCCACGGCGGCGATGTTCAGCGTCTCCAGCAGCGCCGGAACGTAATGCACCAGATGCCCCGGCAGCTGCGCCCGCTTCTCCCAGGCCTCGGAAAACACCATGGCCGGGAAATCGAGGATCTGCGGCAGCCCGGAGATGAACCCCCCGGCATTGCGCCCCTCGGCCACGCTGAAGCCCGAGATCATCAGCAGCAGGAAGATCGCCAGCACCAGCCCGCCATAGAGGCGTTTCTGGCGCGTCAGGCGCAGGTAGTCGCCGCGGATGTCGGCGGACGGGTCGGATGCGATCACGCTCAAGAGGGGCGGCCTTTCATCGGAAAGACCCCCGGCGCGATGGCACCGGGGGCCGGGTCACTGGTCCGGGTGGATCAGTTGGATTTCGCCTTGCGGACCTCGATAATGCTCTCGTAGGCCTCGTGGGTGATCGGGGTGAACCCGGCAGTCTCGCCGGCGGCGATGTTGTAGGTGCAGTCCGGATCCTTGTCGGCCATTTCCTCGATCAGGGTGACCATCTTGGCCTTCACATCCTCGGGCAGCGACTTGCGCAGCACCATCGGGCCCTCGGGGATCGGTTTGGACATCCAGATCTGGACCAGCTCGTTCATGTCGACCAGGCCGGCATCCGCCGCCTTGCGCAGCGCGCCCGAGTTGTAGCCGTCTTCCCATGCGCCCAGGCCGTCGGCCCAGGTCACGCCGGCGTCGATGTCACCGTTGTAGACCGCCACGATGGTCTGCTCGTGACCGCCGGTGAACTTCACCTCACCGAAATAGTCGCCCGATTCCATCGAGGCGCCGGTGGCCTGCGGGATCTCGATCGAGGGGATCAGATAGCCCGAGGTCGAATTCGGATCGCCAAAGCCGAAGACCTTGCCCTTGACGTCTTCCAGCGAGGTGATGCCGCTGTCCTTGCGGGCAAAACCGATCGAGTGATAGCTGAACGAACCGTCGAGATTGGTTTTCACCAGCACCGGCTCCACCGCCTCGGGGTCGGCGAGATAGGTCGCGGCATAGCCCGAAGAGCCCAGCCAGGCCTGGTCGATGGTGCCGCCAAGCAGGCCCTGGATCACGCCGTTGTAATCGGCCGGGGCGAACAGCTTCACCGGCACGCCAAGCGCTTCCTCGGTATAGGTCTTCAGGCACTCGTGCGAGGCAAGACGGTCCTGCGCATTCTCGCCGCCCAGGATGCCGATGCGGTACTCGGTGATCTCCTGCGCCGCGGCCATGCCGGTCAGCGCGGTCGTGGCCAGTGCGGCTGCGATCAGTTGTTTCATTCTCAGTCTCTCCGTGGATGGGCCGCCCGGCTCCCCCGGGGCGGCGGGTGGAACCTTCTGGCGATCAGACGGTGACGCGGGCCGCGTCGATCTCGGCGCGCTGCGTGGCGTCGAGGGTCTCGATGGCGGTGGATGTCGCGGCTTCGGAAAACCCGGCATCGGCGCCGTAGATGTCGCGCGCCACGCCGGTGGTCAGCTGCTGCGGCGTGCCGTCGAAGACGATCCGCCCGTCACGCATGCCCACCACCCGGTCGCAATAGCGCCGCGCCGTGTCCAGGGTGTGGAGGTTGGCGATCACCATGCGCCCGTCCTCCTCGTGGATGCGCCTGAGCGTATCCATCACCACCTGCGCGTTCATCGGGTCGAGCGAGGCAATCGGCTCGTCCGCCAGGATGATCCTGGGGTCCTGCATCAGCGCCCGCGCGATGGCCACGCGCTGCTGCTGGCCGCCCGACAGGGCCTCGGCCCGCTTGGGCGCATGTTCGGCAATGCCGAGGCGCTCCAGAATATCGATCGCCCGGTGGATGTCGGACTGCGGGAACAGGTTGAACATCGTCGCCAGCACCGACCGGCGGTTCAGCGTCCCGTGCAGCACGTTCGACACCACATCCATGCGCGGCACCAGGTTGAACTGCTGAAAGATCATCGCGCAGTCGGCCTGCCAGGCGCGCATCTCGGCCCCCTTCAGCGCGGTGATCTCGCGATCCTCGAAATACACCTGGCCCGAGGACTGCGGCGTCAGCCGGTTCAGCATCCTGAGCAGGGTGGACTTCCCCGCCCCGGACCGTCCGATGATTCCCAGCATGATCGGCCGGTCGACCTCAATTGTCGCCCGGTCCACGGCCGTGTTGCGGCCAAAAGTCTTCGTCAGTTGCTCGATGCGCAGCACGTGGTGTCCCCTGGTTCCTGGCCAGCGGCCTAGTCCGGGGAGGAGTCGGAAATGTATCGTTTCGAACAAACTTCTGTGACACCCGCCCGGCATCGCCACAGCGCCCCCCGCAGACGCGCCCGCATCTTCCTCTTGCCGAAAATATGCCGGGGGAGTCGCACCGCAGGTGCGACGGGGGCAGCGCCCCCCACGCGGGCCCGCAGGGCCCGCCGAGGCGCATGCCATGCGCCGGGAATGGCGTGCGCCGCAGGCGCGCCTTTGGATCGGGTCGACACAACAAAAAACCGCCCCCGTCCCGAAGGTGACGGAGGCGGCCTCTCACGGACGGCGGTAGAGGGCGGTCAGGCCGCCGCCCGGTGTCCGGTCGCTTCGGGCGCCTGCACGACGGCATCGTGCAGGGCCTTGATCGCAGCGTCCCGCTCCTCCCGGGGAAGGACAAACTGCACATCGACCGAACGGGTCGTCTGGTGCACCGCATGCACATCCAGCCCGGCCGCTTCCAGCGCCTCCAGCCCCTTGGTCAGGGCCTTCAGCCCGCGCAGGTCGCGCCCGAAGACCGACACGATGGCATGGGCGCGCACGTTCAGCTCGGCGCCGGGATAGATCTCGGCCAGGTCGCGCTCCACCCGGCGCATCGTCTTCAGCGAGGCATCGGTGTAATGCGTGATGGTATTGGCATTCGAGGTCTTGGACACGATCCGCACCTTGTGGCGCTTGAGCACCTCCAGCGTGGCCGCGTCATAGCCTTTGACCCCCACCATGTCCTGTTCGAACAGCTCCAGCGCAAAGACATCCAGCCCGCAGACGATCTCGGCCGCCGGGGTCTCCGCCTTGCGGTCGTCGATCAGCGTGCCCGGGTCCTCGGGCTCAAAGGCATTGGTCACGCGCAGCGGGATTTCCGACTGGCGCAGGGTCTTGGCCGCCTTGGGGTGGATCGCCTCCATCCCCATGTTCGACAGCTGGTCGGCCACGTCGTAATTGGTGTGCCCCAGCTTGCGCACATGATCGCCCACCAGCTTGGGATCGGCCGAGCTCAGATGGAACTCCTTGTGGATGATCGCCTCGCGCGCGCCGGTGGCGGCGGCGATGCGGCTGAAGGTGACCTCGGAATAGCCGCGGTCGTATTCCTTCATCAGCCCCTCGGTGCACTGGGCATAGCCGGTGACGACGGGCATCTCGCGGCCCAGGTCGACATCCTTCAGCCCGGCGGCGATGCGCTCGTCCAGCGTCATCTCGCGTTCGTCGCGCCAGCCGGACAGGTCGACAAACCGGGCATCCACGCCGGCGCGGCGCAGCAGCAGGGTTGTCACCTGCGCCGAATGTGCCTCGCCCAGGCCCGACAGCAGCTCACGGATGATCTGCATGTGCTGGTTCAGCCGGAAATGCCCGTAAGAGCAGATGCGCTGCAGGTCGATCAGGCAGCTGCGCGCCCCCTCGATCCGCTCGCGCACGAAATCGTCGGCATCGGCCAGGTCGGCCGGATGGTCGAGGACCTCGCGATGCGCCAGCTTCATCGCTTCGGCGACGCGGTTCAGCCCGTCGGACCAGGCGTGATCGCTCTCGGCGTTGGAGAACAGCGCATAGACGCCCGGCTCGCCGGTCTTCTTGTGCTCCAGCAGCAGGTTGGTGATGCCACCGAAGGCCGAGACCACGAAGATCCGGTTGTAGAGCTGCTGCCCCTTGCGCTCGCCGATGAAGAGCGTGCCGAGCAGCTCGTTCAGGCGCGACATCGAGGTGCCGCCGATTTTCTCAACGGTATGATTTGCGTGTGTCACTGTCATTCCGCCGGGGGTCATGCCCGGCGGCCTTCCTTTGATGATCGTTCTGCGGGTGCGGGCGGGGATGCCGGGGCTTACGCCTCGACTTCCTCCGGCGCGGCATAAGAGCCGTCCTCGCGATGCACTTCCTTGCCGGTGACCGGCGGGTTGAAGCAGCAGGCCATGACCAGCTCTTCCTCGGCCCGCAGGGTGTGCTTGTCGTGCTCGTTCAGCGCGTACATGGTGCCCGGCTTGATGTCGTAGGTCTTGCCGGTGGCCAGGTCGGTGATCGTGCCCTTGCCCTTCATGCAGTACACGCTCTCGAAGTGGTTCTTGTAGTGGAACGTATGTTCCGAACCCTCTTCGAGGAAGGTGATGTGAAAACTGAAGTTCATGTTGTCTTCGGCCAGAAGCATCCGGACCGAGGTCCACTTCTCCGCCGACACCACACGATGCGGTTCGTTTTTGGTCAGGTCGTCGAAATCACGTACAATCATCGGTTCACTCCGCAGCCATGGGTTGTTCGGCGGGCACGATCTCGCGCACCGCTTCCAGGACGATCGCCAGACCCTTCTCGAAGGTCTCGACCGGGGTTGTCAGCGGGGCAAGCACCTTGACCACCTCGTCCTCGGGGCCCGAGGTCTCGATGATGAGACCCTTTTCAAAGCAGCGGGCGCAGATCTTGCCGGCCAGCTCGCCCGAACCGACGTCGACGCCGCGCATCAGGCCACGGCCCTTCAGGCGCGAGCCGGGGATGGCCTCAGAGACCTTGGTCAGCCCGTCCTTCAGCACCTTGGCCTTTTCGCCAAGCTCGGTCTGAAAGGCCGGGTCGGCCCAGAACTTCTCGATCGCGACACGCGCGGTGACGAAGGCATGGGTGTTGCCGCGGAAGGTGCCGTTGTGTTCGGCCGGGCCAAAGATGTCGTGTTCCGGCTTCACCAGCATCATCGCCATCGGCAGGCCGAAGCCCGAGATGCTTTTCGCCTGGGTCACGATGTCCGGCTCGACGCCCATCTCCTCGAAGGAGAAGAAGCTGCCGGTCCGGCCACAGCCGGCCTGGATGTCGTCGATGATCAGCAGCGCGCCCGATTCCTTGGCCAGGTCCGCCACGCGGCGCACCCATTCGGCGGATGCGGCGTTCAGCCCGCCCTCGCCCTGGACGGTCTCCAGGATGATGGCGGCCGGCGCTTCCAGCCCCGAGGACTTGTCGCGCAGCATCGCGGCCAGCAGGTCGGCAGTATCGGTGCCCTCGCCCATGTAGCCGTCATAGGGCATGCGCGTCACGCCGTGCAGCGTGGTGCCGGCACCGCCGCGGTGGTATTCGTTCCCGGTCGCGGCCAGGGCACCCAGGGTCACACCGTGAAAGCCGTTGGTGAAGGCGACGATGTTATCGCGCCCGGTCACCTTGCGGGCCAGCTTCATCGCGGCCTCGACGGCATTGGCGCCGGTCGGACCCATGAACATGACGCGGTGATCCATGCCACGCGGCTTGAGGATATGCTCCTCGAAGGCCTCCAGGAACTGCGCCTTGGCACCGGTGTGCAGGTCAAGACCCATCGCGATCCCGTCGTTCGAGATATGCTCGATCAGCGCCGCCTTCATGTCCGGGTCGTTATGCCCGTAGTTCAGCGACGAACAGCCGGCGAGGAAATCGATATACTCGGTTCCCCCGGCATCGGTCATATGCGAGCCGCTGGCCTTGATGAAAGTGGTCGGAAACCCGCGGCAGTAGGAGCGTGCCTCGCTCTCGCGGCGTTCGAAAATACTCTTTGTTTCGCCTGACGTGTCAGTCGACATGATGTGTTCCTTCGGTTTTTTAAGTTTCGGTTCGAAGTCCCGAGCTATAGACCCCCGTTTCCGGGGGCCCCGCCCTGCTCAGGCGGCCTGACGTGCAGGCTCTTCGAAGCGGATGGTGACCATGTGTTCGGTGGCGTGCTGGCCATCGAAATGGTCGTCGCGCTTGAAATGCGCTTCGCTGTCGAGCGTGCCACCCTGCTTTTTCGCAAAGCGGGTGAACAGCGCCCAAGAGGCATCGTTGTCCTTGGTAATCGTGGTCTGCAGGCGGGTCACGTCTTCGCAAGCGTCACGATCCAGCAGTTCCGACAGCATGCGGCCGCCAAGGCCGTGGCCGCGTGCCTTAGCGGACACCGCGACCTGCCACACGAAAACCGTCTCGGGCTCATCGGGACGGACATACCCGGAAACCCAGCCGACAACCTCGCCATCCATCTCGGCCAGGACACAGGTGTCGGCGAAATGATCGCACTGGATCAGGTTGCAGTACATCGAGTTCTCGTCCAGCGGCTTGCACGCGCGCACGAGGTCCCAAATGGCCGAACCGTCTTCTCCAACAGGCTTTCGCAGGGTCGGCCGGGGGCTACCCTTGATGGTTTTCACTGTCTGCACCGCCCTCGATGCCTCCTATTTTGCTTCGCTCAACTAAGTATAGGCTCCGCAGAAGATATTTCAACAGGCTAAGCAAAATGAAAACGCCAGCGCCAGTTTTGCCGCATCGCACGGCAGAAAACGCGATGATATGGGGAACATCGGAGCTTAGCTCCACAAACATTAACCTTATGTTAACGAATGAAGTATGGTTTGGTGAACAGTCTCCACCGTGCGAGGGACGCCCCCGCCCGGCTGGACCGACCAATTCCGGACACTGCCCATGGATCGTACAGATGTCAGCCTGATCGCCCTGCGCCGCATCCTGCGCGCGACGGAGCTGTACGGGCGAAGGCTGGCGAAAGAGGCCGGAATGACCGCGGTGCAGTTCCGCGTGATGCAGATCATCGCCGAAACCGGCCACGCGACGCCCACGGCGATTGCCAACCGCATGGGCGTGACCCAGGCCACCATGACCTCGCTGATCGACAAGCTGGTGGCCAAGGACATGGTGGAACGGAAGCGGTCGGAAAAGGACAGGCGCCAGACCAACGTCACAATAACCCCGCTGGGGCTTACCACCATCGACGAAGCGCCCGATCCCCTGCAGCAACGATATGTCAAGAAGTTCGAAGCCATGCAGGACTGGGAACAGGCGATGATCGTCGCCGCGCTGGAGCGGGTCGCCGCCATGCTGGACGCCGACGAAATCGACGCCTCGCCCGTTCTGGATATTGGCGACATAGGCAAGGCACACTAAAGACGTGCCATCGGGTGAAGGGGCAGAGTGATGAGGGACGACAAGGGCACCGCCTATGTGATCGGGATCGCCGCCTCGGCCGGCGGGCTGGAGGCCATCAGCGCCCTGGTGCAGTCCCTGCCGCATGAGACCGGGGCGAGCTATGTCATCGCCCAGCACATGTCGCCCTCGCACAAGAGCCTGATGTCGACGCTGGTGGCGCGCGAGACCCTTCTGCCCGTGCAGGAACTGGTCGAGGATGTCGTGCCCGAGCCCGACACGATCTATGTCACCCCGCCGAACAAGGACGTCACCTATCTGAACGGCAAGCTGTGCCTCAGCGAACCGGCGGGGCGGCAGGGCACGCCCAAGCCCTCGGCCGACCGGCTGTTCTATTCCCTGGCCGACGAGCTGGGCGAGAAATGCATCGCCATCGTCCTGTCGGGCACCGGCTCTGACGGGTCCTACGGCGTGCAGGCGGTGCGCGAGGCCGGCGGGATCACCATCGCGCAGGATCAGAGCACCGCGAAATACGACGGCATGCCCGCCTCGGCGGTGGAAACCGGCTGCATCGACCTGGTCCTGTCGCCCGAACAGATCGCGCAGCACCTGAAGAAGATCATGGCCAAGCCGCGCGACCTGAGCGCGCTGCAGAAGATCGGCGAGGAAAGCGGCGAACATACCGAGCTGCTGCAGATCCTGATGGCCCGCACCCAGGTCGATTTCCGCGAATACAAGGGCAACACCGTCCAGCGCCGCATCCAGCGCCGCATGGTCGCCCTGGGCATGAGCAGCTACGAGCAATATGTCGCCCATTGCCGCCAGTCCTCGGCCGAGATCGACGCGCTGTACAAGGATCTGCTGATCTCGGTCACGCGGTTCTTTCGCGATCCCAACCAGTTCGAACGCCTGGGGATCGAACTGCGCGCGATGATCGAGAACCACCCGCAGGACGAAACCCTGCGGGTCTGGGTTGCCGGCTGCGCCACCGGCGAAGAGGTCTATACCATCGCCATCCTGATCGCCGAAGCCTTTGGCGGGCTGAGCGAGCTGGAACCCTCCAAGGTCCAGATCTTTGCCACCGACATCGACGAAAGCGCCCTGCGCGTCGGGCGGCGCGGGGTCTACCCCGGCTCGGCGATCGAGGACATTCCGCCCCATCTGCTGGACCGCTATTTCGACCGGGACGAAACCAAGGTTTCGGTCAAGCCGGCATTGAAACAGCTGATCCTGTTCTCGCATCACAACGTGTTCCAGGATCCCCCGTTCATCAACATCGACCTGGTGTCGCTGCGCAATCTGCTGATCTATTTCAAACCCAAGCTGCAGGAACGGGTGCTGAACCGGGTGCATTACGCACTCAAGACCCGCGGCCTGCTGTTCCTGGGCACCTCGGAAACCATCGGCCCGATGCAGCTGGATTACGAGATCGTGTCGGACCGCAACCGCCTGTTCCGCAAGCGGTCGCTGGCGCGCAAGGGCGTGGCCAGCCGGATCAGCGAGTTCCAGCTGTCGGCCCCGCGCTGGCTGGGCGCAACCCGCACGGCGCACAAACCGACGCAGGGCGGCACCGACATCCACAAGGACATGTTCGAGGGGCTGGCCCGCTCCATCGGGTCGAATTCGATGCTGGTGACCGGGGCGCAGGACATCATCCGCGTCTTCGGCGACATCTCTCCCTTCATCGAGCTGCGCGAGAGCAGCCGCCTGGACCTGTCGCTGTCGCTGCTGCGCAGCCCGCTGCGGGACGAGGCGCCCTCGCTCTGCTCGGTGGCGCAGAAACGCCAGGAACGGCGGCGCGGCTCGCGCCACGAAATGCCCGGCGCGGATTACACCCATGTCTACCTTGAGGCCTTTCCCATCGCCCTGAGCGCCGAGAGCGAGCGGTACACCCTGCTGGCGATCCACAAGCTCAGCATCGACCCGGAAATCGAGTCCGGCGACAGCGAAGTCACCGACATGTCCCAGCTGCGCCAGCTGGAGGCCGATGTCGCCTCGACCCGCGAGGCGCTGCAGCAGACCATCGAAGAGCTGCAGACCTCGAACGAGGAACAGCAATCCCTGAACGAAGAGCTGCAATCGACCAACGAGGACCTGCAGGCCACGAACGAGGAACTGGAAACCTCGAACGAGGAACTGCAGAGCTCGAACGAGGAACTGCTGACGGTCAACGAAGAGCTGCAGATCAACGCCGCCGAACTGGAAGGCGTGCGCCGCGACCTCGAGTCGGTGCTGCAGACCGCGCCGCTGGCCATCCTGGTTATCGACAATGCGATGCAGATTTCCCGCTGCTCGGAACCCGCCCGGCGGATGTTCAGGATCACCGAGGGGCTGGAGCGGATGCACCTGTCGCAATGCGTGGTGCCCAAGGGCTTCCCCTCGCTCACCCAGATCGCAAGCGAGACCTTCTCTTCCCGCGAGCCACGCGCGATTCAGTTCGAATCCGAGAGCTCGCTCATCTCATTGAAATCCGTACCTTATTTCAACGAGGCGCGGGACCTGCGCGGCGTGACGATCGTGATCTCCGAGGTCGATACCGAAGAGATGATGATCAAGATGCAGATGGTCGAGGAGATGGAGCGGATCGGCCATTTCCGCCTGGATCTCGAAAACGACAAGCTCCACTGGTCGCCCGAGGTGTTCCAGATCCACGGCCTGACGCCCGAGGACGGCGTGCCCTCGCTGGATGACGCGATCAAGTTCTTCCACCCCGACGACCGGCCCCTGGTGCAGGAGGCGATCGAGACCTCGATGCGCACCGGCCAGCCCTACCAGCTGAACCTGCGCCTGAACCGCGCCGACGGGCGGATGGCCTATGTCGAGGCGCGCGGCACCGCCCAGTTCGACATCGAACGGCGGCCGCTGACCATCGTCGGCGTCTTTCGCGACATCGACCGCGAGATCACCCGCTCGATGCGGCTGGAGCAGTTCGAACATGCCCAGGCAGACCGCGGAATCGGCTTTTATTCCTACGATGTTGCCAACGAGACCCCGTATTGGAGCCCGAATCTCTTTCATATTCTGGGGATGGATCCCGACCGCGACCAGGCCAGCATCCAGGGCGCCGTCGACATGTTCCACCCCGAAGACCGCGAGATGGTGTCGAACTATGTTGCACGGGCGCTCAAGGACGGTCAGCCCTACAGCTACCGCGCCCGTCTGCAGCGCAAGGACGGCACCATCCTGCCCTGCAAGGGCAGCGGCCGGGTGCGGCGTTCGGACAGCGGCGACATCACCCATGTCTTTGGCCTGTTCTCGCTGATCGAGGACTGATCCCGGGGGGCTGCTCTCGCCGATTTACCCGGCCTTAACTCCCTCTGGCCTAGCCTGCAGGCCGGAGGTGTCTCATGCGGCAACACCATAAGATCGACCGGGTGGCAGGCACCTTTGGCACGGGCACGGGCACGGCCCTCGCCCCCACGGCCCCCGCCCCTACGGCCCCCGGCGATCCGCCGACCGACGGCGCCATCAGCTACGGCCTGGCCGATCATTTCCGCAACCAGGCGGAAACCGAGCTCAGCCAGCTCAGGCGTCTCCGGGAAGAGGCCCAGCAATTCGCCTATGCCATCGCCCATGACCTGAAATCCCCGGTCAACACGCTGCTGCTGCTGTTTGCGGAACTCGGGGAACATCATGCCGATCGCAACGACGCCACGGGGTCGGAACTGTCCGGCCATTGCATGGACACGCTGCACCGCATCAAGGATACGATCGAAACGCTTCTGGTGATGGCCACCCAGGACGCGCCCGCGCCCCGGCCCGCGGCAAACATGGTCGACCTCGCAGCCATCATGCGCGAGGTGCGCAACGACCTGGCCGCCGATATCCGGCGCACCGATGCCCGGATCGAGGGGGCGGATGACCTGCCCTGCGTGCCCGGCACCGCGCCGCAACTGCGGCTGGTGTTCCAGAACCTCGTCAGCAACGCGGTCAAGTTCCACCGCCCCGGGGTTGCCCCCCATGTCAGGCTGCGCTGCCGTGACCTGATGCCCCCCGACCTGGTCGCGATCGAGATTTCGGACAACGGGCGCGGCATTGCCTCTCCGTGGCGGCGCAGGATTTTCGACCCGCTGCAACGCGCGGCAGGGGTGAAGGACGTACCCGGCACCGGGCTTGGCCTGACGCTCTGCCAGCGGATCGTGAAACGCCACGGCGGCGAGATCGAGCTGCACTCGGTGCCGGGGGTCGGCTCGACCTTCACCGTCATCCTGCCCAGTGGCGCCGAGGATCTCTCGTGATATCCCCGCCGCTCCCGCATCCCGCATTCGCCACCGCCTATCTCGTCGATGACGAGGCGCTGGACCGCCGCATGTACGAACGCCTCCTCACCCGGCACGAACTCTGCCGCCAGGTCAGCAGCCATGCGACGGCGGAACCTCTCCTTGCCCTCTTCACCCGCGCCGAAACCGCGCCGGGACCGGACGACGCGATCTTCCTCGACGTGAACCTGCCCGGCATGAGCGGGATCGAATTCCTCGAAACCTGCGCGACGCTCCGCCCGGCGGCCCCGCCCCCGGTGTTCCTGATGCTGACCCAGGCCCTGACGGACCGCGACCGCCGCCGGGCCGAAATCACCGGGCTGGTCAGGGCCAGCCTGGACAAACCGCTGACCCGCACAGGCCTGATGCGCCTGACATCCGACCTGGCCGGAGGCATGCCATGTCACCTGGCCAGCTGAACCTGCCAGCGCCGCCCCCGGCGCCCGATCCGGCACGCGATCCGACCCGGGATCCGACATTGGCCGGCCTTGCGACCTATCGCCTGGCCCTCGACCTCTGCCCGATCCCGATGGCGCTGACCCGTCCCGACGGCATCATTGCCATGACCAACAGCGCGATGGATCACCTGTTCGATTTCGCGCCTGACGAACTGCCGGGCTGTTCGGTCGACAGGCTGGTACCCAGCTCGATCCGGGGCTCGCACCACATTCTGCGTGCGGCCTACAACAGGGTTCCGACAAAACGCGCGATGGGTCACGGCCGCGACCTGTTCGGCATCACCCGCAGGGGCCGCGAAATCGCCGTCGAGGTCGGCCTTGATGCCGTCGATATCGGAGAGGAGACCTGGACGCTCTGTTCCGTGATCGACATCAGCGAACGCAAGGCGAGCGAAAGCCGTCTGATGGCCGCGCTGAACGCCTCCGCCAGCGCGATGATCCTGGTGGACGGGACCGGCGCCATCCAGCTGGTCAACAATGCGGCCTGCGCCCTCTTCAGGGCCACGCACGATACCCTCGTCGGTCGCCCTGTCGAGGATCTGATCCCACGCGGGTCGCGGCAATCGCATGCGGTCTACCGCACCGGATATTTCACCAAAAGCACGCCGCGCCCGATGTGCTACGGGCGCACGATGATGGCATGCCGCCTGGACGGCACCGAGGTTCCTGTGGAAATCGGACTGGCCCCGATCATGGGCGCGCAGGGCCAGTGCGTGATGGCCACCATTTCCGACGTATCCGCACGTATCGCCCATGACGAAGAGATCTTTGAACGAACCGAGGCGTTGTCGGCCCTGAACGAGGAGCTGACGCAATTCGCCTACAGCACCAGCCACGACCTGAAGGCCCCGCTCAGCACGATCTCCGGACTACTGGAAATCGCGCTTGAGGACCTTGAAGCCGGAGAGCTTGACGAATGCCGCGCCACATTGCGCGACTCGCTCGATACCAGCCGCCGCTATTCCGCCAAGGTCGAGGCGATCTTTGCCCTCGCAAGCGCGGGGACGGCACCGGCCGAGGTCACCCGCATCGACGTTGCCGCGGAAATACGCGGGATCTGGGCCCGGCTGTCGGCGGGGACTGACCGCGCGTCGCTGTTCACTCTGGATTGCGACAGCGGTCCGGGCCTGCGGATCGCCGCGGCGCCATTTCGGATCATTGTCGAAAACCTGCTCTCCAATGCCCTGCGGTTCCGGCGTCCCGGCAATGCCGAGCACAGCGTGACAGTGACAGTGCGGACCGGCGCAGACGGGCTGGACATGCAGGTTGCCGACACGGGCACAGGGATATCCGAGGAAAACCTGCCAGGCATATTCGGCATGTTTCGCACCTATTCCCCGCAGAGCGGCCACGGAATCGGGCTGGCCCTGGTGGCCAAGCACATTCGCCTGTTGAACGGGCGCATCGACGCATTCAGCAGTCCTGACGGCAGCTCCTTCTCTGTCTGGCTACCCCTCGAACTTGACGCCTCCGAGCCCGGAACCCGCAATTCAGGAAACGCGCCATGATACCTGCCATCGTTGTCGATGACGTTGCCGCCGACCGATATATCGCACGCCGGCGACTTGCGAAGTCGCAAGCCTTCGCCCCGGTCGAGGAGAGCCCGGACGGTGCCTCATTCCTCGAACGGTTCTTTACCGACGGTGGCCTGACGGCAACCCTGTCTGGCGCACAGTCCCCATGTCTTGTTCTCATGGACATCAATATGCCCGGCATGAACGGCTTCGAGACGCTTGAGGAAATGCAGCGCCGTATCCACGCCCTGCCCGGCAAGGGGTCCGAAGTCCTGGTGATGATGTACACATCGTCAGACAATCCGCTGGACAAATCCCGGGCGGCCGACTTCCCGATTGTCAGACACTACATCGTGAAGCCCTTGAGCGACGCCTCCGTCGCGCAGATCATCGAGGAGTGTCGATCCGCGCGCCTGCATTGAACCAGGATTGAGGCGACTCGGCCCAAACCACGAGTCCCCCCAGATCATCTTGCACCGCACACGCCACCAGCATTGCGGAACTGCATCTCAAATTGGCGGAATGCGATGCTCCCGCCTCGGGGGCGAACCGCCACTGACCGTACCCTGGCGAAATCGGTTCCCAGAACCCTCGGCCAGGCTCACCATTCCAAGGTGCGGCTTAGAACCGGCCCATGTTCGATCCCATTCCGACGGGTTCAATTGAGCAAGACAAGTCAGTCAACTCAGGCGCGTGTCGAGGCCAGAGAGAACCTGCTCGATCTCGCGCAGCAGTTCCGACATGTCATCCGCGCTCGCGTGGCTCCCGCAGGACCGAACAGTACGCAGCAGCCTCAAGCCACGCGCTATGGAAGCCTTGTCATCGGTTCTGAACCCAGGCTGTACCGAATGGGTCGCGAGCGGGGAGTGCATCCGGATCCCTTTGCCCGTGGGCACCTTGAGCATCTTCAAATTCCGGGCCAGCGATTGCGCGGTCAGATCGTCCTTGTGCAGGAACGCAATCTCCTGACGGTCCAGTCCCTCCTCCTCCGGGAAATACTCGCCACTCAGAATCAGCACGGCAGCTTCCTGCTGCGGTTCAAGGGCCAATACCTCGCCATCGCCATCAGGGAGACTCCTGTCTGCAAGGATAAGGTCGAATTTCTCTCTGGCCAGGCAGTCGAACGCATCGGCCAAAGTTGCGCATTCGACGATGTCCGCTCCAGACAGGACTTCACGCAACGTATGACAGATCAGATATCGGTCAATCATGCTATCGTCGATCACCAGGCAATGCGCCCCGGACAGATCCGAGTGCCGGGCCGTGGGCAGTCGATTGAGCGCGGTGTTCACATGCATGGCAAATCCCTGTTGGATTTCAGTGTTTGAGCTTCTTGAAATCAAAACCCGCGTAATCGCTTGCGAGGATGTCATCCCAGGCCGCGCGGCCAACGCCCGGCTCCACCAGCCCGAGATTTTCCAGCTCCGCCCGAACGCGCGCTGTTTCCCGCGCCTCGACATGCAAAGGCAAAAGCTCCCGCAGCGCCTCGCGGATCACCTGGTGGATTTCCTGC
The DNA here is from genome assembly GCF_009789075.1 of Pseudooceanicola pacificus. Classification (GTDB taxonomy): domain Bacteria; phylum Pseudomonadota; class Alphaproteobacteria; order Rhodobacterales; family Rhodobacteraceae; genus Pseudooceanicola; species Pseudooceanicola pacificus. Next base: position 66,136 of record NZ_WNXQ01000003.1, on the reverse strand, counting down.
CGATGCGTTTCCAGGTCCGCCCGGATGGTTTCGCGCGTGAATTCGGCGACGGCCCCCACTGACCGCAGCAGCAGGTCGCGTATCAGCCCGCTACCGATTTCGTCCTTGGTGACATAGTCGATGCAGCCCGATTTCATCGCCTGCACGGCCACATCGTGCCGCCCGGCGCCGGCAACCATGACAACGGGGCACCCCGCATTTGACGCACCGTTTTCGCGTAGCAGCTTGCAGGCTTGCAAGCCGTCCGCCTCTGGCATCAGGTAGTCGACGAAGATCAGGTCGAAACGTCGCGTGGCGAGCGCGCGCGCATAACCGTCGATGTCCTCGACCGCCTCGACAACAACGGGCAGGTCGGTCTGCCGGCATTGCCGTGCGATCCGTTCCGCGTCGAACCGCGAATCGTCGAGAACAAGAACGTTGATCGAGTCGGGACCCGCATGTGACGGAACACTCTGCATTGGCATGAATTTCCGTGCATCCGGCACGTCCACCATACGATCCGCCATATTCCGCCCTCCGATGGCTGGCCCTTCGAGTTCCCGGAAGACTTAAGGTCAGGACAGTAATCGGCCGGTTAACGCCGCCGCGGAGAAGATCGCTAATTTTCGAAAAATTTCCGACACCACGGCGCGGATGTTCAGAGCCTCTTAACCCCTCGCCGTCATGCTGGCCCTGTAGACGCGAGAATTGGACAAGACGGCACAAGCATTAGCCAGACGACAAAACTTTGGACAACGGTTCGACAGGTCGGGACGCATGGAACAGAAAGATGGCCAAAACGGCGTATCGGAACAGGAGTTTGAACAGCTCCTATATCAAATCACGCATGATCTGCGCGCCTGCTTCCGGGCAGTCCGCACGATTCCGGAATGGATAAGAGAGGACGCGAGGTCCGGCATCGCGGAGGAGACGCTTTCCGAGCATCTCGACATGCTGCTCACGCAGGCCGAGCGCGGGGATCAGATATTGCTGGATCTGCGCAGCTACTCCCGCATCGGGCGCATGTCGGAGTCTCCCGCACGACACCGGATCGACAGGCTGGTCTCCGCCGCCTGCGTGACGCTTGATTGGCCGGAGGACTTTTCCTGCACGCTTGAAGGCGGGGGGTTGGAGCTCTTCGGCCCGGAAGCCGACCTCGTGCAGATGTTTGCCGCGATCATCGGCAATTCGATCAAGCACCACGATCGGCCGACAGGCCAGGTGGACATCGTCGCGGCCCAAACACCGGAGGGCGTGACAATCTCGATCCAGGATGATGGGCCAGGTATCCCACCGCAATTCCACGACAAGGTCTTCGACCTGATGACGACCCTGCGGCCGCGCGATGTCTGCGAAGGCAGCGGAGTCGGCCTGGCCCTCGCCCGCAAGATCCTCCGATCGAATGGTGGCGGGATCCGCCTGGCAGAGGCCGACGGTGAACGCGGCACCACGGTCCAGATCCGCATGCCGGTGCCTGTCGCAAAGCCGGCAAATGCCGTCACACCGCCCCAGGACTCCGTCATGGCAGCCCTCCGTGCCGCCAACAGCCTGCAGGACGAAAGGGACCATGCGGCCTTGCCGCGCAAGGCAATGACTTGGCCATACGGGAAAGCCATCCTATAAGGGCCCGTCACCAAAGGCGGAGCCCTCATGCGCAAGGCCAGCATCACCCGGCAAACGGCCGAGACCGAGATCTCGGTCGAACTGAACATCGACGGAACCGGCAGCTACGACATGGCGACCGGCATCGGCTTTTTCGACCATATGCTCGACCAGCTGTCCCGCCATTCGCTGATCGACATGACCGTCCGGTGCAAGGGCGACACTCATATCGACGACCACCATTCGGTCGAGGATACCGGCATTGCCATCGGGCAGGCCCTGGCGCAAGCGCTTGGCGACAAACGCGGAATTCGGCGGTACGGCGAATGTCACCTGCCGATGGACGACGCCCTCGTGCGGGCCGCGCTGGACCTTTCGGGGCGGCCCTATCTCGGCTGGAACCTCGAGATTCCGACCCAGAAGATCGGGACCTTCGACACCGAACTGGTGCGCGAGTTCTTCCAGGCGCTCAGCACCCACGGCGGGATCACCCTGCACCTGGACGCCCTGCGCGGGATCAACAGTCACCACGTGGTCGAAGCGGCTTTCAAAGCCGTGGCGCGGGCCCTGCGCGACGCGGTCGAGACCGATCCGCGCAAGGCCGATGCCATCCCCTCGACCAAGGGCGCACTCTGATCCCATGCTGACCGTCCTGATCGACTATGAAAGCGGGAACCTGCATTCCGCGGAGAAAGCCTTTCAGCGCATGGCGCGCGAGGCCGGGGCGGGCGAGGTCATCGTCTCGGACAGGGCCGAGGACGTGGCCCGCGCCGACCGCATCGTGCTGCCCGGCGACGGGGCCTTTCCCGCCTGTTGCGACGCGCTCAAGGGCCGCGAGAACCTGTTCGAGGCGCTGAAGGAGGCCGTCGAACATGGCGGCCGCCCCTTCATGGGCATCTGCGTGGGCATGCAGATGATGGCCGGCATCGGCCGCGAATACCGCGATACCGAGGGGCTGGGCTGGATCGAGGGCGAGGTGGTTGCCATCGCACCCGAGGACCCCGCGCTGAAGGTCCCGCATATGGGCTGGAACGACCTGGTGATCGACCGGCCGCACCCGGTGCTGGAGGGGGTCGCAACGGGCGATCACGCCTATTTCGTGCATTCCTACCACATGCGCGTGACCGATCCCGCCACGCTGCTGGCCCATGCGGATTACGGTCAGCCGATCACCGCCATCGTGGGACGCGACACCATGATCGGCACCCAGTTCCACCCGGAAAAGAGCCAGAAGACCGGGCTGCGGCTGATCTCGAACTTCCTGACCTGGGCGCCCTGAGCCGCGATACCCGGGACCACAGCCGCGATACCCGGAGACCCGAGACCCGAGACCCGAGACCCGAGACCCGAGACCCGAGACCCGAGACAGGGCATCCCCGGCTATTGCACCCGCGTCCAGTTCTGCCCCAGGCAGATCGGCCCGATGCAGCCCGACACCTTCAGGCTGTTGCCGCTCATCTTCATCTTGGACCGGTAGACCTTGTCGTTGGACGGGCGCCAGATCTTGCCGTCGCCATAGGCGCCGCCGCCCTCGGGCATCATGTCCCAGACGATCTGGCGGCCGATCACCTCGCTCTTGAACTCGCCATCCGCGTTGAAGGTGCGCGAGATCACACCGCAGATCCTGGCCCCGCAGGCCGAAACGTCGATGATGGCATAGTTCCCGTCGTCGACCTCGGTCTTCCACAGCCCCTCGACCGGGTCGGCCGCGGCCATCCCGGCCCCCAGCACCAGTGCCGTCACAACGGCGGTCATGAAACGCATCGCTTTCTCCCTTTGCCAGCGGGGACTGTCCATGCGAATCCCCTGCCCCGCAAGCACGATTGCAAATGCCGCCCCCCCGTGCCAAGTCAGGCCCGACCTGCCGGAACGGAGCTGCCCATGATCCTCTACCCCGCCATCGACCTGAAGGATGGCAATGCCGTGCGCCTGCTGCATGGCGACATGGACAAGGCCACCGTGTTCAACGACGACCCGGCCGCGCAGGCCCGCGCCTTTGTCGCGGCCGGCTGCGAATGGCTGCACCTGGTCGATCTGAACGGCGCCTTTGCCGGCGCCCCGGTGAACGCCGCGGCGGTCGAGGCGATCCTGGCCGCCTGCAAGGTGCCCGCGCAGCTCGGCGGCGGCATCCGCGACATGGCCACGATCGAGACCTGGCTGGACAAGGGCCTGACCCGCGTCATCCTGGGCACCGTCGCCATCGAGAACCCCGACCTGGTGCGCGAGGCCGCCCGCGCCTTTCCCGGCCATGTCGCCGTAGGAATCGACGCGCGCAACGGCCGCGTCGCCACCCGGGGCTGGGCCACCGAGACCGACGTGATGGTCACCGACCTGGCGCGCTCCTTCGAGGATGCCGGCGTCGCCGCGATCATCTATACCGACATCAACCGCGACGGCGCGATGCAGGGGCCGAACGTGCCGGCAACCGCCGCGCTGGCCAATGCGGTGTCGATCCCGGTCATCGCCTCGGGCGGGGTTTCGTCGCTGAAGGATCTGGTGGCGCTGCGCGACTGCGGCGCGCCGTTGAACGGGGCGATCTCGGGCCGCGCGCTCTATGACGGGGCGCTGGACCTGAAGGCGGCGATGCAGGCCCTGGCGGCCTGAGCGGAAGGGGACGGAGATGCTGAAGACCCGGATCATCCCCTGCCTGGACGTGGCCGATGGCCGCGTGGTCAAGGGCGTCAACTTCGTCGACCTGCGCGATGCGGGCGACCCGGTGGATGCCGCGCGCGCCTATGATGCCGCCGGGGCGGACGAGCTGTGTTTCCTCGACATCCACGCCACCCACGAGAATCGCGGCACCATGTTCGACGTGGTCACCCGCACGGCCGAGGCCTGCTATATCCCGCTGACCGTGGGCGGCGGGGTCCGCACCGTGCAGGACGTGCGCAACCTGCTGCTGGCGGGGGCCGACAAGGTCAGTTTCAACTCTGCCGCCGTCGCCGATCCCGATGTGGTCGCCGCCGCCGCCGATCACTTCGGCTCGCAATGCATCGTGGTCGCCATCGACGCCAAGACGGTAGAGCCCGGCCGGTGGGAGATCTTCACCCACGGCGGGCGCAAGCCCACGGGCATCGACGCGGTGGACTTCGCCCGCCTTGTCACCGAAAAGGGCGCCGGGGAAATCCTGCTGACCTCGATGGACCGTGACGGCACGCGGGCCGGGTTCAACCTGCCGCTGACCCGCGCGATTGCCGATGCGGTGCCGGTGCCGGTGATCGCCAGCGGCGGTGTCGGGACGCTGGATCACCTGGTCGAGGGCGTGACCGAGGGGCATGCCTCGGCCGTGCTGGCCGCCTCGATCTTTCACTTCGGCGATTATTCCATCGCCGAGGCCAAGGCCCATATGGCCGCCGCCGGCATCCCGATGAGGCTGACATGAGCACGCTCGAAACCCTCGCCGCCACCATCGCCGCCCGCAAGGGCGCCGACCCGGACACCAGCTGGACCGCCAAGCTGCTGTCGCGCGGCCCCGAGAAATGTGCCGAGAAGTTCGGCGAAGAGGCGGTGGAGGCCATCATCGAGGCGGTGAAGGGCGACCGCGCCCGCCTGACCTCCGAGGCGGCGGATGTGCTCTATCACCTGCTTGTCATGCTGGCCGCGCGCGACGTGACGCTGGACGACGTGCTGGCCGAACTGGCCCGGCGCGAGGGCACCTCGGGCGTGGCGGAAAAGGCGGGCCGGGGCTGACCCTGCCCTAGAGCTTTGACGAGATCACGCCGGTATTGAACCCGCCCATGCGCAGCTCGCCGAACAGGCGCTGGTATTCGATCTTAGGGCAGCGGTTCATCACCACATCCACCCCCCGTGCCCGGGCCGTTTCGGCCGCCTCCGGGTTTTCCACCCCGATCTGCATCCAGATCGTCCTGAGCCCCGGCACATGCTCCAGCGCGGCGTCGACGATGGGCGGCACATGTTCCGAGCGGCGGAAGATGTCGACCATGTCGACCGGGGCGTTCAGCTCGGTCAGATCGGCGCGCACCGTCTCGCCGAACAGGGTCGTGCCGGCATGGCCCGGGTTGACTGGGATCACGCGAATGCCCTTGAGCTTGAGATAGCGCGCGACAAAATAGCTGGGCCGCACCGGATTGGGCGACACGCCCACCACGGCCACGCAGCGGGTGCGCTGCAGGATGCGTCTCAGCTGGGCGTCGGTATAGGTTTCGCTCATGCGCTCACCTTAACCGGGGCGCGGGCAACGGCAAGGGAATTGCCCAGCGAATCCGGTGTCATGCGTGGAAGGGGGGAGTGGTGGGCGACCCTGGAATCGAACCAGGCATGGGTCTCCCCGGCGGAGTTACAGTCCGCTGCCGCACCTTGCAGCTCGTCGCCCGAAACGCGCGCCGGAAACCGGGTCGCGGATCGTGAGGGGGTGATTACTCGGGGGGCCCGGAAGCGTCAACAGGAAATTCCCCGGACTTGCGCCGGGACCGCCGCGATGCCACAGACACCCATGCGCGGCGCGGAACGGGTGACGGATCATGAAGAAACCGAAGTGGGTGGTCGAGAAGGAACAGGCGAAAAAGGCCTCGGCGGCCGAGACGGTCTGGCTCTTCGGCCTGCATGCCGTGCGCGATGCGCTGCTGAACCCCGAGCGCGAGAAACTGCGCCTGATCCTGACGCGCAACGCCGCCGACCGGCTGGGCGATGCGCTGGAACAGGGCGGGATCGAACCCGAGATGGCCGACCCGCGCAAATTCCCCGCCCCGCTGGACCCCGGTTCGGTCCACCAGGGCGCGGCGCTTGAGGTCAAGCCGCTGGACTGGGGCAGCGTGGCCGACCGCTGCCTGGGCCGCGAGGGAGAGCCGCCGCGCGTGGTGTTGCTGGACCGCGTGACCGATCCGCACAACGTGGGCGCCATCCTGCGCTCGGCCGAGGTCTTTGGCGCGCTGGCGGTGATCGGCATGCGCCACCACGCGGCGCCCGAGACCGGCGCCCTGGCCAAGACCGCCAGCGGCGCGATGGAACGCCAGCCCTACCTGCGGGTGCGCAACCTGGCCGACACGATCACCGAGCTTCAGGGGATGGGCTATCTGGTCCTGGGCCTCGACGGCGAGGCGGAGCAGAGCATCGAGGCCGCCGTCGAGGGCCGCCGCGACCGCCCCGTGGCGCTGGTGCTGGGGGCCGAGGGGCCGGGACTGCGGGAGAAGACGAAAGAGACCTGCGATGCCCTGGTCAGGATCGACTATGCGGGCAGCTTCGGCTCTCTCAACGTGTCGAACGCGGCGGCTGTGGCGCTTTACGCGGTGCGCCCGGCGGGCTGAGGGGGCGCCGGCCTGCGTCACACGCGACGTTCACGTTCCTATTACAAGTCCTTACTAGGCTCGTGGGCGTTACCTAAATGATACACCGAGACGTCGAAACGGAACTTCGGCGTTTCCTTTCACTGTCCCTCGTTCCGTGACTGCGCCCGGTGCAACCGGGCGCTTTTTTTTCCGCGCCCCCTGCCCCGGCCCAGGGCCTGCGACCTAGTCGCCCGAGGCCGCGCGTTTGCCCCGCATCGCCATCACCTCGGCCACCGAGGGGGTGGGCAGGTCGAAATAATCCAGCGTCCCGGCATAGCCGTTGCCGCCCATCCGCCCGATGGCATCCAGCCGGGCGTGGTCGGAATAATAGGTGTTCAGGTCGATCACGTCCTCGCGCACATGGGCCATGACGATTCGGCCCAGCACGATCTCGCGCGCAGAACTGACCTGGATCCCCACGTAGCGGCGGCATTCGAAGGCGACAGGCGCCTCGGCGATGCGCGGACAGGGCACCTGCACGCCCGGCGCGGCGGTCAGGCCCGCCATCTCCAGCTCGTCCACCTCGGCGTCGAAATTGGCCGCCGTCACCGACATCGGGCCCGCATTGGCGCGGTCGACGATGTTGACGGTGAAGCATTCCGTCATCCGGATGTTCTGCACCGTGTCCTTGAAGGTCCGGTCGGGCCGGTTTTCGACCCCCAGAGCCAGGATCGGTGGATCGGCGGAGAGGCAGTTGAAAAAGGAATAGGGCGCGGCATTCACCACCCCGTCGGCCGAAATCGTGGTGACCCAGGCGATCGGGCGCGGCACGATGGTGCCGATCATGACCTTGTAGGCCTCGCGCGGGGTCAGATCGTCGAAATTCAGCGCGTGATGGGTCACGAGGCGAGCTCCTTGCCATAGCGCGACAGGATCGACTGCACGCTGTCGGGTTTCTTTTCCAGCTCCGCCCGCCCGGCAACGGCGCCGAGGTGGTGTTCCATGATCCGTGTGGCGCGGCCGGTGTCGCCGTCGCGGATCGCGGCGATGATCTGCGAATGCTCGTCCACCGCGCAGTCCGAGGAATGCGATTTCGCATACATCGCCATGATCAGCGAACAGCGCAGAACCACCTCGCTGACATAGCGCGCCAGCACATGGTTGCCGGTCAGCTCGGCCAGCAGGACGTGGAATTCCCCGGCCAGGCGAATCGACACCGGACCGTCCTTGCCCTGCACCGTCTGCTCGCTGCGCACATGCGCAGCCAGGCGGTCGTAACCGTCCGACGGCATGCGCTCGACCAGCAGGCGGATCACCTCGGTTTCCAGGCAGCGGCGCACCTCGAAGACATGCTTGGCCTCTTCCAGCGAGGGTTCGGCGACAAAGGCGCCGCGGTTGCGGCGGGTGACCACGAGCCCCTCGTTTTCAAGGCGCACAAGCGCATGGCGCACGATGGTCCGGCTGACGCCGAACTGGTCGCCCACGGTGTCCTCGGGCAGCCGCATGCCCGGTTTCAGCGCCTGTTCGATGATCGCGCGGCGCAGCAGGTTGTGCACCGCGTCTGTCAGGGTCGTCTTTTCGCTCATGGGATCGGGCATCTTGTTCATTTCGTTTGCACTCGCATAGCGTATCCAGATCTTCAGGTCAATTGGATACAATCTTGTTGCATTTGAAATCCGAATCTCTCATCAAGAGAGCATCGTATCCAATCTTGACGATTCTCTGATACAATCCACGAGGGACACCCGACATGAAACTCAGACAGATCCTGCTTGCCTCGGCTGCGGCCGCGGTGCTGGCCGGCGCGGCCCAGGCCGAGAACGTCCTGAAATGGGGCGCCAACCGCGACATCGGCTCGCTCGACCCCTATTCCTATGGCGACAGCTTCACCATCAACGTGCTCAACCACGTCTACGAGGGGCTGGTGCGCTACAACGAGGACCTGAAGATCGAGCCGGCGCTGGCCACCTCGTGGGAAATCCTCGACGATCAGGTCACCTGGCGGTTCCACCTGCGCGAGGGCGTGACCTTCCACAACGGCAACCCCTTCACCGCCGATGACGTGCAGGCCTCGCTGACCCGGGTCAGCGACAAGACCTCGCCGCTCAAGGGCAACCTGCCGGCCTATGTCAGCTCGACCGTGGTGGATGACCACACCATCGACATTAAGCTGAACGGCACCTATCCGCTGCTGCTCAATGATCTGACAAACATCCATATTTTCGACAAGGAATGGATGACCGAGCATGACGCGCTACTGCCGACCGACATCGGCGCGGGGGTCGAGGGCTATGCCACCTACAATGCCAACGGCACCGGGCCGTTCATCGTGGAAAGCCGCCAGCCCGACGCCAAGACCGTCTTCGTGGTGAACCCCGACTGGTGGGACACGCCGCGCCACAACATCGACCGGATCGAACTGACGCCGGTGACCTCTCCGGCGACCCGCGTGGCGGCGCTGCTGTCGGGCGAGATCAACTTCACCAATGACGCGCCGGTGCAGGACCTTCCGCGCCTGGCCGCCGCGCCCGGGGTGAACGTGCTGGAAGGAGTCGACCTGCGCACCGTGATGATCGGCTTCCCCTTCCGCGAGACGCTGGTGTCGGGCGAGCCGAACCCCTTTGCCGACGTGAAGGTGCGCGAGGCGCTCTACAAGGCGATCGACCTGGACCTGATCCATCAGAAGGTGATGCGCGGCAAGAGCCGGATCGCCGGCGCCACCGTCGCCCCGCCGATCCCCGGCTATTCCGAGGAACTGGATACGGTTCCCGGATACGATCCCGAGGCCGCCAAGGCGCTGCTGGCCGGGGCCGGCGTGCCCGAGGGCCTGGTCTTCGACTTCAGCTGCGTCAGCGACGGGCTGGTGAACGAGGAGCAGTTCTGCCAGGCCATCGCCTCGATGTGGGCGCGCATCGGGCTGGCACCCAAGCTGGATGTGGCGCCCCGCGCGGTGCAGACCCCCAAGCGGACCAGTGGCAAGACCGACGTCTACACCCTGGGCTGGGCCACCCTGCCGATGCTGGACGCCTATTCGCCGCTGCTGCAGATCTTTCACACCAAGGAAGGCAATTCGGGCGTGTTCAACTGGGGCGGCTGGTCCTTTCCCGAGCTTGACGCGCTGATCGACGCGGCCGGATCCGAGCTGGACACCGACAAGCGGCTGGCGCTGGAGACCGAGGCGCTTGGCATCGTGAAGACGGAGCACATCATGATCCCGCTGCACCAGCAGCCGATGGCCTGGGCAGTGACGGAGGACGTCACCGAGATGCCGCTCTTCCCCGACAACAAGCCGCGGCTCTGGTACGCGCGCATCGGCTCGGGCAGCTGAGCCACCCGTCGGATCGCAGCCGCGACCCGGCGGTCCGGAGAGGACGGTCGGATCGCTGGCGCGATCCGGTGAATTCAAAAAAGATGGTCGGATCGCTGGCGCGATCCGACCGGGGCGGGGGGCGCTGCCCCCCGCACCCCCCGGAGTATTTTCGACGAGATGAAGGGATCGGGTGATCCTTTTGGATCGGGGGGAGCTCCAACGGATGCGGGGTGGCCCGTGTCCGGGTTCAGCCAGACAGGAGAGAGCGATGCTCGCCTTCCTCATCAAGCGCACTGCCAACGCCGCCTTCGTGATGCTGGCCGTGGCCTTCCTCGCCTTCGTGATCTTCCGGTTCTTCGGCGATCCGGTGGAGATGATGGTCAACGAGCAGGCGACCCAGGCCGACCGCGCCGAGCTGCGCGAGAGGCTGGGACTGAACGACGGCTTTGCCACGCAATATGCCCGGTTCGTGACCAATGCGGTGCAGGGCGATTTCGGGATTTCCTATCGCAATCAGCAGGATGTGATGGTTCTGATCGGCGAGCGATTCCCGGCGACCTTCGAGCTGGTGCTGGTGGCGACGGCGATCTCGCTGGTCGTGGGCATCCCGCTGGGGGTGATCACGGCGATCCACCGGAATTCGCGGCTGGCCAATGCGCTGCAGCTCGGCTCGATCGTCGGGGTCTCGCTGCCCAGTTTCGTGGTCGGGATCATGCTGATCCTCGCGTTTTCGGTGAACCTGGGCTGGCTGCCCGCCTTTGGCCGGGGCGAGACGGTGGACATCGGCTGGTGGTCGACCGGGCTGCTGACGCCATCCGGGCGGGCGGCGCTGGTGCTGCCGGCGATCTCGCTCTCGACCTTTCAGATCACGCTGGTGATGCGGCTGGTGCGGGCCGAGATGCTGGAGACCCTGCGCACCGATTACGTGAAATTCGCCCGCGCCCGGGGCATCCCGGTGGCCCGGGTGCACTGGCGCCATGCCCTGCGCAACTGCCTGATGCCGGTGGTGACCCTGACCGGCATGCAGATCGGCAACCTGATCGCCTTCGCCCTGGTGACCGAAACCGTGTTCCAGTGGCCGGGCATGGGGCTGCTCTTCATCCAGGCGGTGACCTTTGTCGATATCCCGGTGATGGCCGCCTATCTGATGCTCGTATCCTTCATCTTCGTCGTGCTGAACACCCTGGTGGACGTGACCTATGCCTGGGTCGATCCCCGCCTGCGCGACGATGCGGCGCGTGCCGGCGCCAATGGCTGATCCTTCGGAGACCGAGATGACCGATTTCGCCGACAAGACCCTGACGCCGCCGATCGCGGCCCCCCGGCCCGCCCGGCCCTCGCGCCTGGCGCGGTGGCGCGAGAGCGACCTGTGGCATTCCTTCAGCACGCATCCCAGCGCGATCTTTGCGGTCTGCCTGCTGGCGCTGGTGGCGCTGACGGCGCTCCTGGCGCCCTGGATCACCCCGCAGGATCCCTATGACCTGGCGGCGCTGGAGCTGTGGAATGCCGAAATCCCGCCGCTCTGGACGCCCGGCGGGCAGGCGCCCTATGTGCTGGGCACCGACACCCAGGGCCGGGACATCCTGTCGGCGATCCTCTACGGGTCGCGGATCTCGCTGGTGATCGGCTTCTCGTCGGTGCTGCTGGCGCTGTCGGTGGGGCTGTCGCTGGGGCTGGTCGCGGGCTATTTCGGCGGCTGGATCGACAATGTGATCATGCGGGTCGGCGATGTGCTGCTGTCGATGCCCTTCATCCTGATCGCGATCCTGATCACCGCCATGGCCACCGCCGCCCTGCCCCCGGCGCTGAAGGACGTGCTGGCCGCGCCGATCCTGATCTTTGCCATCGCCGTGCCCTCCTGGGTGCAATATGCCCGCACCGTGCGAGCCAGCGCGATGGTCGAGCGCAAGAAGGAATACGTGCAGGCCGCCCGGCTGATCCGGGTCAAGGCCTGGCGGATCATGCTGCACCACATCCTGCCCAACTGCCTGACGCCGATCATGGTGGCGGCGACGCTGAACTTCGGCCTGGCGATCCTGAGCGAGGCGACGCTGTCGTTCCTCGGCGTGGGGATGCCGCCGGACCAGCCCTCGCTGGGGACGCTGATCCGGATCGGCAACCAGTACCTGTTTTCCGGGCTCTGGTGGATCGTCGTCTTTCCGGCGGTGCAGCTGTGCCTGATCGTGCTGTCGGTCAACATGATCGGCGACTGGCTGCGCGATGCCCTCAATCCCAAACTGAGATGACAATGACTGACCTGATCCTGAAGAATGTCCGCCCGATGGGCGGTGCCCTCACCGACCTGGCCATCCACGACCGAATTTTCGTCGAAAATTCGGACCCCGCGGCCGAGGTGATCGACTGCGGCGGCCGCATCCTGATCCCCGGGCTGGTCGAGGCGCATACCCATCTCGACAAGTCCCTGCTGGGCCTGCCCTGGTACCGCAACGAGGTCGGCCCGCGGCTGATCGACAAGATCACCAACGAGCGTGAGGTGAAGGTCTCGCTGGGGCTCGACCCGCAGGTGCAGTCGGAGCGGCAGGCGATCCTGTCGGTCTCGCATGGCACCACCCATATCCGTAGCCATGTCGATGTCGACACCCATCACGGGCTGGCCGGGATCGAAGGTGTGATGGCCACCCGCGAAAAGCTGGCCGGGATCGTGGATATCGAGATCGTCGCCTTTCCGCAGTCCTCGATGATGCCGCGCCCGGGCACGGTCGAGCTGATGGACGAAGCGCTGGCGCTTGGCGCCGACGTGGTCGGAGGGATCGACCCCTGCGGCATCGAGCGCGACCCCAAGGGGCATCTCGACGCCGTCTTCCGCCTGGCCGAGAAGCACGGCAAGCCGATCGACATCCATCTGCACGAGCGCGACGCCATGGGCGGCTTCTCGATGGAGGAGATCATCGCCCGGACCCGCGCCCACGGGATGCAGGGCAAGGTGGCGATCAGCCATGCCTTCTGCCTGGGCAGCCCCGACCGCGCCTATGTGGCCGACCTGCAGGCGCAGCTGGCCGACGAACGGATCCACATCCTGACCACCGCCCCCGCCTCGGCCCCCGTGCCGCTGGTGCGGGAACTGAGGGCCGCCGGCATCCTGACCGGCGCCGGGTCGGATGGCATCCGCGACACCTGGGGCCCCTATGGCAATGCCGACATGCTGGAGCGCGCCATGTTCATCGGCCTGCGCAACAACCTGCGCCGCGACGACGAGGTGGAGCTGGCGCTCGACATCTGCACATATGGCGGGGCCGCGATCATGGAGGCCGAAGGCTACGGGCTTGGGCTCGGCTGCCGCGCCGACTGCGTGCTGGTCGAGGGCGAGACCCTGGCCGAAGCCGTCGCCCTGCGCGCGAAACGCAAGCTGGTGCTGAAGGGCGGCCGCGTCGTGGCCCGTGACGGCGCCTGCATCCTCGAAGCCCCCTGAGCCCGGATCGGACCCCGCGCCATGCTGAAACGCATTCTCCTGACGGCCCGCTGGATCATCGGCCACCGCGACGGCGCCCATGTGGTGCACGAGAACGGCGTCGCGGTGATCGAAGGCGACCGCGTGCTGTTCACCGGCCCCGCCTGGGACGGCGAGGCGGACGAGCGGATCGACTATGGCCAGGCCATCGTGGCGCCGGGGTTCATCGACCTGGACGCGCTGTCCGATCTCGACACCACGATCCTGGGCTATGACAGCACGCCCGCCTGGCAAAAGGGGCGGGTCTGGCCGGAAAGTTACGTGGCGGCAGGGCCTTACGAGATGTATTCGCCCGCGGAACTGGCGTTTCAGAAGCGCTTCGCCTTTGCCCAGCTGATCCGCAACGGGATCACCACGGCGCTGCCGATCGCCTCGCTCTTCTACCGCGAATGGGGCGAGACGGCGGCCGAATTCGAGGCCGCCGCCGAAGCCGCCGAGGAGCTGGGCCTGCGCGTCTACCTCGGCCCCGCCTACCGCACCGGCGGGCAGGTGGTCGACACCGCCGGCACCATCCGCGCGGTCTATGACGCGGAGCGGGGCTTTCAGGGTCTGGAAGAGGCCGCCGCCTTTGCCGCCAAGGTCGACGGCCGCGCGGGCGGGCTGGTGCGCGCGATGTTCGCGCCCGACCGGATCGAGACCTGCACCGCCGCCCTGCTGCAGCGCACCCATGCCATCGCCGCCGAAATGGGCGCCCCGGTGCGCCAGCATTCCTGCCAGTCCCCCACCGAATTGCGCCTGGTGCAGGAGCAGCACGGATGTTCGCCCATCGAATGGCTCGACCGGATCGGCGCCATCGGGGCGAACTGGCTGCTGCCCCACGGCACCCAGGCCAGCGAGCGGGATTTCGCGCTGATGGCCCACCACGGGGCGACGCTGGTGCATTGCCCGCTGGTCTCGGCCCGGCACGGGGGGATGCTGCGCTCCGTCCCGAAATGCCGCGCGCAGGGGATGAACATCGGGCTGGGCACCGACACCTGGCCGCCGGACATGATCCTGAACATGCAGGTCGGCATGATGACCGCCCGGATATCCGACGGGATCGACGCGATCCGCTCCGAGGCGATGTTCGACGCCGCAACCCTGGGCGGCGCGGCGGCCCTGAACCGGCCCGACCTTGGCCGCCTGTCCCCCGGGGCCAAGGCGGATATCGCGGTGATCGACCTGCGCCGGTGCCTGCAGACCGCCGACCCGGTGCAGACCGTCATGACCGCCACCTCGGGGCGCGACGTGCGCGATGTCTGGATCGACGGGCGGCGCGTGATGAGCGATGGCGCGATCCCCGGCTTCGATCCGGATGCCGAGTTTGGCCGCGCGCAGGCCCAGTTCGACGGGCTGATCGCGAAATACCCCGAACGCACCCTGAACCATCCGCCGGTCGAGCAGATCTTCGACCCCAGTTACCGGAGGCTTTGATGACCGATACCGTGCTGGACGTGCGCAACCTGCGCGTCGAATTCCCCACCCGAAAGGGTGTCCTGAGAGCCGTCGACGACATCTCTCTGACCATCCGCCGGGGGGAAATCCTGGGCGTGGTCGGCGAAAGCGGCGCAGGCAAGTCGATGACCGGCATGGCCATCCTGGGCCTTCTGGAACCGCCGGGCCGCATCGCGGGCGGGCAGATCCTGCTGTCGGGCGAGCGCATCGACACCCTGGGCGAAAAGGGCCTGCAACGGGTGCGCGGACGCCGGATCGGCGCGATCTTCCAGGACCCGCTGACCTCGCTCAACCCGCTGTTCCGGGTGGGCGACCAGCTGGTCGAGACGATCCGCCAGCACACCGATCTGGGCAAGGCACAGGCCCGCGCCCGCGCCATCGGGCTGATGCGCGAGGTCGGCATCCCCGCGGTCGAGGAGCGGATCGACAACTACCCGCACCAGTTCTCGGGCGGGATGCGGCAGCGCATCGTCATCGCCCTGGCGCTCTGCGCCGAGCCCGAGCTGATCATCGCCGACGAACCGACCACCGCGCTGGACGTGTCGATCCAGGCGCAGATCACGGCCTTGCTGAAACGGCTCTGCCGCGAGCGGGGCACGGCGGTCATGCTGGTGACCCACGACATGGGCGTGATTGCCGAAACCGCCGACCGGGTCGCGGTGATGTATGCCGGCCGCCTGGCCGAGGTCGGCCCGGTCGAGGATGTCGTGCGCCGCCCGCAGCACCCCTATACCGCCGGGCTCATGGGCTCGATCCCCAGCCTGCGTTCGGATGCCGAGGATCTGCGGATGATCCCCGGCTCGATGCCCCGGCTGGACGCGATCCCGTCGGGCTGCGCCTTCAACCCGCGCTGCGACCTGGCCGGGCCGCGCTGCCGCCGCGACGTGCCACGCATCGCGGGCACCGGCGCCGCCTGCTGGCTGCCGCTGGCCGGCTCCACCGCTCTGACCGAGGGAGAAACCGCATGACCCGCCAGACCGCCATCCTTGAAGTCGACGCGCTGGAACGGCGGTTCGATGTCTCTGCCCCCTGGCTGAACCGGGTGATCGAACGCAAGCCGCGCCGCACCCTGCGTGCCGTGGACGGGGTCGATTTCTCGATCCAGCGCGGCCAGACACTGGCCCTGGTGGGCGAATCCGGCTGCGGGAAAAGCACCATCGCCAAGCTGGTGACCGGCCTGCACCCGCCTTCGGCCGGGGCGATCCGGTTCCACGGCGACCGCGACCGGATGCAGATGATCTTTCAGGATCCCTTTGCCTCGCTCAACCCGCGCTGGCGGGTGGGTCGCATCGTGGCCGAACCGCTGCGCACCCTGCGCCCCGGCACGCCCGAGGCCACCGTGGCCGCCCGGGTGTCCGAACTGCTGAGCACCGTGGGGCTGTCGCCCGCCGATGCGCTGAAATACCCGCATGAATTCTCGGGCGGGCAGCGGCAGCGGATTTCCATCGCCCGCGCCCTGGCCGGAGAGCCCGAATTCCTGGTCTGTGACGAGCCGACCTCGGCTTTGGACGTGTCGGTCCAGGCGCAGGTGCTGAACCTGATGAAGCGGCTCCAGCGCGAGATGGGGCTGACCTATCTCTTCATCTCGCACGATCTCAGCGTGGTGCGGCACATGGCCGATGTGATCGCGGTGATGTATCTGGGCCGGATTGTCGAGATCCAGCCGACCGCCGACCTTTTTGCCAATCCGCTGCATCCCTATACCCGGATGCTGCTGGACACGATCCCGGACCTTGAGGCGCCGAACCGCGAGCGCGCGCCGATGGGGGGCGAGGTGCCCTCGCCCGTCTCGCCGCCCCGGGGCTGCAGTTTCCATCCGCGCTGTCCGCTGGCCTTCGACCGCTGCAAGGTCGAGCGGCCCGAGCGCCACGCAGCGGTACGCGACGGGCGGGTCGCCTGTTTCGCCGCCGAAAGCGCCGCCGATGTATGACGCGCGGTTCATGCAGCGCGCCATCGCCATCTCGGCCGAGGCGCTGACCACCCCGGGCACCGAACCCTTTGGCGCCGTGGTGGTCCGCGACGGGCAGATCGTCGGCGAGGGCCTCAACCGGTCGGTGATGAACCACGATCCCACCAGCCACGGCGAGACCGAGGCGATCCGCGACGCGGCCCGCACCCTCGGGACTGTCGATTTGCGCGGGGCCGAGCTCTACTCCAGCTGCGAACCCTGCCCCCTTTGCGTGGCGGCGATGATGATCGCGGGGATTTCGCGCCTCTATTACGCGGCCGACATGGCGCAGGCCGGCGCGGTGCTGGGCGCGCTGCCCGAAAGCAAACGGTTCCCCGTCGACGTCGGCGCGATGCTGGCGCAATGCGGCCTGCCCGCGACGCAACGCGCGATGCCCGCCTCGCAGCATTCCGATGCCGAGGCGGCAGAGGTCCTTGCAAGATGGGCGGCCCTGCCCCCGGCGGGCTGACGGCAGGCGTCAGAGCGAGGTCGTCAGCCGGTGCCCGGGGCGATAGCTGAGCCGGACCGAGGTGACGATCCGCGCCCCGTCCAGCGTGACCCGGTTCAGGCACAGCAGCGGCGTGCCCTGGGGCAGGCCCAGCAGGTCAGCGGTTCCCGCATCGGCGGGTTCGGCGGAAATCGTCAGCTCGCCCGAGGTATAAGGCACATGTTCCAGCAGCCATTCGTTGGCGCTGACCCCCTCGAACGGCGCATCGGCCAGCCCCGGCAGTGCCGGGTCGATCCAGCGGTCCTCGACGGCGTGGGGCTGACCGTCGCCGCTGTGCACGGCAACCAGGTGCAGGCATTCCGCCCCCGCCCCGATCCCCGGCGCGGCATGGCCAAGGGGCGCGGCCATCTCGCGCAGGACCAGCCGGTAGCCGTAAACCGCCCCCGTCTCCTCGATCTCGTGCCGCAGGACGGGTATTTCGAACACCGCGCGCCGCACCGGATGCAGCGCGACCCGGGTGCCCCCCTTTCGCCGCCGGTCGATCAGCCCGTCCGAGGCGAGGCTGCGCAGGGCCCGGTTCATCGTGGCGCGCGAGCAGCCGAATTCCCCGGCCAGTGCGATCTCGTTCGGGATCATCTCGCCCGGCGCCCAGTCGCGGCGGTGGATGCGGCGGCGGACCTTCTCGCGGATGTCCTGCCATGTGTTGCGTCTGCTCATGCCCTGCGCCTCGCCCGCGGATGCCGGTGACCCCGCGCCCTTCCGTTGCGGGCCACCGTCATCGCGACACCGCCCCGCACCCCTACAGCGCCTCGCGCAGCCCGGCCAGCGCGCGGCGGTAGCCCGCCACGATCTCGTCATGCCGGATGTGGCGCCCGCCGGTGACCACATGCCGCCCGGCCGACCAGACTTCGGCCACCGCGCGGTCGTCGCCGGCAAACACATGCACGTCAAGCAGGCGGTCGCCCTCCAGCCCCTCCAGATCCGGGCCGCCGGTGTCCAGCGCCAGCAGATCCGCCAGCGCCCCCGGCGCGATGCGCCCGCAGTCGCGTCCCGCCGCCTGCGCGCCGCCCGTCAGCACCTCGTCCAGCAGCCGCCGCGCGGTGGACCGTCCCGGCGCCGCCAGCATCGCCCGGCCCCGGTCGCGCAGGCGTTGCGAATGTTCCAGCACGCGGATCTCCTCGGTCAGCGAAATCCGCAGGTTGCTGTCCGACCCCAGCCCGATCCGCCCCCCGGACCCCAGGAAGCCGGTGCCGTCGAAAATGCCGTCGCCCAGATTGCTTTCGGTGATCGGGCAGAGCCCCGCGACAGCCCCGGTTGCGGCCAGCGCCCGGGTCTCTCCGGGTGTCATCTGGGTGCAATGGATCAGGCACCAGCGGGGGCCCAGGTCGATGTTTTCCAGCGCCCATTCCACCGGGCGGGCGCCCAGGGCGGCCCGCACCTCCTGCACCTCGGGCATCTGTTCGGCCAGGTGCATGTGGATCGGCCCGTCGATGCCAAGGCCCGTCACCTCGGCCAGCGCCTGCGGCGGCACGGCGCGCAGCGAATGCGGGGCCAGGCCAAGGCGCGCGTCATCGGGCAGCGCCTTCAGCGCCGCGCCCGCCCCCGCGACCAGCCGGGCATAGAGGTCGGGATCGCAGCCAAAGCGCACCTGCCCCGGTGCCAGCGCCCGCCCGTCGCAGCCGCCCTGCCGGTAGAGCACCGGCAACAGGGTCAGCCCGATGCCCGAGATATCCGCCCCGGCGGCGATCCGCGCCGACATCTCGGCCAGGTCGTCATAGGGCACACCTCCCGGTTGGTGGTGCAGATAATGGAATTCGACCGAGGCGCCATAGCCGGCCTCCAGCATCTCCATCTGCACGAAGGCGGCGATGGCCTGCACCTGCTCCGGGTCCAGCCGGTCGAGGAAGCGGAACATCAGCCGCCGCCAGGTCCAGAAGCTGTCCGCCGGATCCGGGCCGCGCGCCTCGGTCAGCCCGGCCATCGCGCGCTGGAAGGCGTGGGAATGCAGGTTGCTGGGCGCCGGGAGGAGCACGTCGACCCGCTGCGCCCCCGGCTCTGCCGTGCTGCCGGGCCGGGCCGAGGCGATGCGCCCGCCCTCGACCATGACCGCGACATCGCGCGCCCATCCGTCGGGCAGCAGGGCCTGGCCTGCGTGGATCATCTGCATCGCCGTCCCCGCTTGACTGTCATAATATGTGCATACATAATCCGAGTCACGCCGAGTCCGCAAGGAAATCCGATGCCCCTCCTCACCCATTGCACGCTGGTCGACGGCAGCCCCGGCTCGCCCCCGCTGGCCGATGCCGCCATCGCGGTGCAGGACGCGCAGATCGCCTGGGCCGGCCCCCTGGCCGAGCTGCCCGGGGCGCATGCGGGGATGGAACGCCACGACCTGGGCGGGCGGCTGGTCACGCCCGGGCTGATCGACTGCCACACCCATATCGTGCATGGCGGAAACCGCGCCGGGGAATTCCGCATGCGGCTGGAGGGCGCGAGCTACGATGCCATCGCGCGCGCCGGGGGCGGTATCGTCTCGACCGTCACCGCCACCCGTGCGGCCACCGAGGCCGCGCTGCTGGCCGATGCCCTGCCCCGGATCGACGCGCTGATCGCCGAGGGGGTCACGACGGTCGAGATCAAGTCGGGCTATGGCCTGGACGTCGATACCGAACTGCGGATGCTGCGCGTGGCCCGGCGGATCGCGGCAGAACGGCCGGTGGAGGTGGTGACCAGCTTCCTTGGCGCCCATGCGGTGCCCGCCGACTGCCGTGACGACCCGGACGGCTATATCGACCGTGTCTGCATCCCTGCCCTGCGGGCCGCCCATGCCGCCGGGCTGGCCGACGCGGTGGACGGGTTCTGCGAGGGCATCGCCTTCACCCCCGCCCAGATCGCCCGGGTGTTCGATGCGGCCCATGCGCTTGGCCTGCCGGTCAAGCTGCATGCCGAACAGCTCTCCGATCTCGGCGGGGCGGCGATGGCGGCGCGGGCCGGGGCGCTGTCGGTGGATCACCTCGAATACCTCTCGGCCCGCGACTGCGCGGTGCTGGCCGAGCGTGGCACGGTCGCGGTGATCCTGCCCGGCGCGTTCTACACCCTGCGCGAAACGCAATCGCCGCCCATCGCGGCCCTGCGTGCCGCGGGCGTGCCGCTGGCTGTGGCGACGGATTGCAATCCCGGTTCCTCTCCCATGACCTCGCTGCTGCTGGCGATGAACATGGCGGCAACGCTGTTCCGCATGACACCGGACGAATGCCTTTCGGGCGTCACGGCCCAGGCGGCCCGCGCGCTTGGCCTGACCGACCGGGGGCGGATCGCGGCGGGGCTGCGCGCGGACCTCTGCGTCTGGAACGTCGCGGCGCCCGAGGAACTGAGCTATCGCATCGGCTTCAACCCGCTCTGGCGGCGCTATTTCAAGGGGGCAACGTGCCAAGCCTGACCCTGACACCGGGGGCGGCGACGCTGCCCCAGCTCTGCGCCATCTGGACCGGCGCGGCCACGCCCGCGCTGGACCCCGCCGCCCGCCCCGCGGTCGAATCCGCCGCCGCCCATGTCGCCGCCGCCGCGAACGGGCCGGATGCCGTCTATGGCGTGAACACCGGCTTCGGCAAGCTGGCCACGGTGCGCATCCCGCCCGCCGATACCGCGCGGCTGCAGCGCAACCTGATCCTGTCGCATTGCGCCGGGGTCGGCCAGGTGCTGCCGCCCGAAGAGGTGCGCCTGATGATGGCGCTCAAGCTGCTCTCGCTCGGGCGCGGCGCCTCGGGCGTGCGCTGGTCGCTGGTCGCGCTGATCGAGGCGATGCTGGCGCGCGGCGTGCTGCCGCTGGTGCCCGAACAGGGCTCGGTCGGTGCCAGTGGCGATCTGGCCCCGCTGGCCCATATGGCCGCCGTGATGATCGGCGAGGGCAGCGCCACATGGCAGGGCGAGGCGCTGCCGGGGGCCGAGGCGATGGCCCGCGCCGGGCTGGAGCCGATCGAGCTGGGCCCCAAGGAGGGGCTGGCGCTGATCAACGGCACGCAGTTCTCGACCGCGCTGGCGCTGGCGGCGCTGTTTCGCGGCTGGACAGCGCTGCAATCGGCCGTGGTGACCGGGGCGCTGTCGAACGATGCGATCATGGGGTCCACCGCGCCCCTGCAACCGGCGATCCACGACCTGCGCGGCCATCGCGGGCAGATCGACTGCGCCCGGGCGCAGCGCGCGCTGATGGAGGGATCGGAGATCCGCGAAAGCCACCGCGAGGGCGACACCCGGGTGCAGGATCCCTATTGCATCCGCTGCCAGCCGCAGGTGACCGGGGCCGCGATGGACCTGATGCGCTTTGCCGCCGGGACGCTGGAGATCGAGGCCAACGCCGTCACCGACAACCCGCTGGTCCTGCCCGACGGCAGCATCGTCTCGGGCGGGAATTTCCATGCCGAACCCGTGGCCTTTGCCGCCGACCAGATCGCCCTGGCCCTGGCCGAAACCGGCGCCATCGCGCAGCGGCGGGTGGCGCTGATGGTCGATCCCACGCTCTCGCATGACCTCAAGCCGTTCCTGACCCCCGATCCGGGCCTCAACTCGGGCTTCATGATCGCCGAGGTCACGACCGCCGCCCTGATGAGCGAGAACAAGCACCTGGCCAATCCCTGCTCCACCGACAGCACGCCGACCTCGGCCAACCAGGAGGACCACGTCTCCATGGCCGCCCACGGCGCGCGGCGGCTGATGCGCATGGTGGCCAACCTGGAAAGCATCCTGGGGGTCGAGGCGCTCTGCGCCGCGCAGGGCGTCGAATTCCGCGCGCCGCTGCGTACCAGCGCGCCGCTGCGGGGCGTGATTGCCACGATCCGCACCGACATACCCGCCTTGCAGGAGGACCGTTACATGGCCACCGACATGACCCGCGCCGCCGCGATGGTGCGCGAGGGCGCGCTGATCGCCGGGCTGCCCCTGCCGGAGTTGCAGCCATGACGCCGGTAAGCGTGACCCGGGGCGACAGCCCGGTGATCCTGGGCATGCCGCACACCGGCACCCATGTGCCCGACGCGATCATGGCGATGCTGAACCCCAACGGGCAGGCGCTGGCGAATACCGACTGGCATCTCGACCAGCTCTATGGCGGGCTGCTGGAGGGCGCGACGCTGGTGCGGGCGAATTTCCACCGCTACGTGATCGACGCCAACCGCGACCCCGAGGGGAGGTCGCTCTATCCCGGGCAGAACACCACCGGGCTGGTGCCGCTGACCGATTTCGATGGCGCCCCCCTGTGGCGCGAAGAGCCCGACGCCGCAGAGATCGCCCGCCGGCTGGAGCAATGGCACCGCCCCTATCACACGGCCCTGTCGGCCGAAATCGACCGGGTGCGCGAACTCCACGGCGTGGCCATCCTGTGGGACTGCCATTCCATCCGCTCGGTCATCCCCTACCTCTTCGACGGCACCCTGCCCGACCTGAACATCGGCACCGACAACGGCCGCACCTGCGATCCCCGTGTTCAGGCCACGGTCAACGAAATCTGCACCGCCTCGGGCCGCAGCACTGTGCTGAACGGGCGCTTTCGCGGCGGCTGGACCACGCGCCATCACGGACGGCCCGAAACCGGCGTGCACGCGATCCAGATGGAAATGGCCTATTCCGCCTACCTCGCCGCCGAGACCCCGCCCTGGACCTATGCCCCCGGAACCGCCGCGCCGATGCGGGCGATCCTGGGCGACTGCCTGACCCGCCTGGCCGCGCTGGCCCCGGCGCTGGCCACCCGCGCCTGAGAGGACACCGAGATGACCGACCCCCGCCACAACACCCGCGACGTCTATCCGCCCACCGGCCCCGAGATCTCGGCCAAGAGCTGGGCGACCGAGGCGCCGCTCAGGATGCTGATGAACAACCTGCACCCCGACGTGGCCGAAAACCCGCACGAGCTGGTCGTCTACGGCGGCATCGGCCGCGCGGCCCGCACATGGCAGGATTTCGACCGCATCTGCGCCGGTCTGCGTGACCTGGAGGAGGACGAGACCCTGCTGGTGCAATCCGGCAAGCCGGTCGGCATCTTCCGCACCCATGTGGATGCGCCGCGCGTGCTGATCGCGAATTCCAACCTGGTGCCGCACTGGGCCACCTGGGCGCATTTCAACGAGCTCGACCGCAAGGGGCTGGCGATGTACGGCCAGATGACCGCCGGATCCTGGATCTACATCGGCACCCAGGGCATCGTTCAGGGCACCTACGAGACCTTTGCCGAGGCCGGGCGCCAGCATTACGGCGGCGACCTGACGGGCAAGTGGATCCTCACCGGGGGCCTGGGCGGCATGGGCGGCGCGCAGCCGCTGGCCGCGGTGATGGCCGGGGCCTGCTGCCTGGCCGTGGAATGCGACGAGAGCCGCGTGGATTTCCGCCTGCGCACCCGCTACGTCGACGAAAAGGCCCGCACCCTGGACGAGGCGCTGGACCTGATCGCGACATGGACCGCGGCGGGCGAGGCCAAGTCGGTCGGCCTGATCGGCAATGCCGCCGATGTCTTCCCCGAGCTGGTCGCCCGGATGAAGGCCGGCGGCGCGCGCCCGGATATCGTGACCGACCAGACCTCGGCCCACGATCCGCTGAACGGCTACCTGCCCCAGGGCTGGACCCTGGCCGAGGCCCGCGCCGCGCGCGAGAGCGATCCCGCCCGGGTCGAGGCCGCCGCCCGCGCCTCGATGAAGGTGCATGTCGCCGCGATGGTCGAGTTCTGGAACGCCGGGGTGCCGACGCTGGATTACGGCAACAACATCCGCCAGGTCGCGCAGGACGAGGGGCTGGAAAACGCCTTTGCCTTCCCCGGCTTCGTGCCCGCCTATATCCGCCCTCTGTTCTGCCGGGGCGGGGGGCCGTTCCGCTGGTGCGCGCTCTCGGGCGATCCCGAAGACATCTACAAGACCGACGCCAAGGTAAAGGAGCTGGTCGACGATCCGCATCTGCACAACTGGCTGGACATGGCGCGCGAGCGCATCGCCTTTCAGGGCCTGCCCGCGCGGATCTGCTGGGTCGGGCTGGGGGTGCGCGACAAGCTGGGGCTGGCCTTCAACGAGATGGTGCGCACGGGCGAGCTGTCGGCCCCCGTGGTGATCGGGCGCGATCACCTCGACAGCGGATCGGTCGCCAGCCCCAACCGCGAGACCGAGGCGATGCGCGACGGATCCGACGCGGTCAGCGACTGGCCGCTGCTGAACGCCTTGCTCAACACCGCCTCGGGCGCGACCTGGGTGTCGCTGCACCACGGCGGCGGGGTCGGCATGGGCTTTTCGCAGCATTCCGGCATGGTCATCCTCTGCGACGGGACCGAGGCCGCCGACCGCCGCCTTGCCCGCGTACTGTGGAACGACCCGGCGACGGGGGTGATGCGCCATGCCGATGCGGGCTATCCCGAGGCGCTGGACTGCGCGCGCGAACACGGGCTGCGCCTGCCGGGCATCCTGGGCTGAGGGCCGCCCGGCTCCGGCCTTGCCGGTGGTCCGGGCCATGCCGCGCGTCCGGGCCTTGCGGCGGGCCAGAGCGATGCCGCCGGTCCGGGACGTATCGCCGGTTGGCTGCGGCACATGCCCCGCGCAGGCCCTCCCGGCCGGTCCGGGTCGCCCCGCCCTGCCCGCGACGAGACGCCGACCGGCCGCAAGCCGGGGAATGGCGCCGCCCCGGTGACCGCCCCCGCCGCCATGCCAGAGCGGGGCATGACACTGCCCCGGGGCACTTCCACGTCAAGGCCTGCGTATGGCATCATCCCGGTGTCAGCTTTCCCGGGCTTTCGCGCCGGGGCATGGCAGTGCCCCGCCCACGGCGCCCGCGTCAGAGCGGCGCATCCCCCTTCCCCAGGGCCCGGGACTCGCGCTAAATGCCGCCATGACGCGCCGTCCCGCCCATTGGCTGACCGCCCTCTTCGCCGCCGTGCTGATCGCTCTGGTCAGCGCGCTGTCGGCGTCGATGATGGCGCCCGAGCGGTCGGACGCGGCGCGCGAGATCACCGAGCTGACCTTTGGCCCCGCCGCCGGGGACTTCTGCGAAACCGGCCATGCCGGGCATGATCACCACTGCCCGTTCTGCCGTCTGCTGAGCGATCCGCCCTCGGTCGATCCGGCCCCCACCGTCAGCCGCCTGCTGCCGCATGACGGCTGGCAGCGCCTGGCCGGGCTGCGGGGCAGCGCACAGGCCCGCGACAGGGCCAACGCCGCCCGCGCGCCTCCGGCGCGGGCCTGATCCCGGGGCATCCCCCGCGAACAGCGGCCGCCGCCCGGCGGCCAAGGCGACAAGCGCAGGCAGCGGTGCGTCCGCGCGCGCGACATGACCGGAGAGAGACCGATGACCAGAACCCTTTGCATGGCGGGCCTGCTGGCCGCCCTTGCCGCCCCAGCACTGGCCCATGCCACGCTGGAACAGGCCGATGTCCCCGCCGGGACCACCACCAAGATCACCCTGCGCGTGCCCCACGGCTGCAAGGGCGAGGCCACGCATACCGTCCGCATGACCCTGCCCGAGGGCTTTTACGCCGCCAAGCCGATGCCCAAGGCGGGCTGGACGCTCAGCACCGTGGATGGCCCCTATGCCCAGCCCTATGACAACCACGGCACAGAGATGACCGAGGGCCTGCGCGAGGTGACCTGGTCTGACGGCGACCTCAAGGACAGCCAGTACGACGAATTCACCGTGCGCGGCACTTTGGGCGCCGGGATCGCGCCGGGCACCGTGCTCTACTTTCCCTCGCTGCAGACCTGCGCGAACGGCACGGCGGACTGGACCGATACCTCGGGCGCACCGGGCGTGGCGAATCCCGCGCCCTCGATCACGGTCACCGCGGCGCAGGCCGGTGGACACGGGATGCACACCGGCCATGCCGGCGCCGCCGAAGACCGGGTGCTGGGCGATCTGACCATCACCGGCGCCTTTGCCCGCGCGACCCTGCCCAACGCCCCGGTGGGTGGCGGCTTCTTCACCGTGACCAATGCCGGCGCGCAGGACGACCGGCTTGTCGCGGTCCACAGCCCGGCGGCCGGGCGGGTCGAGATCCACGAGATGTCGATGCAGGGCGACGTGATGAAGATGCGCGAGCTTGAGGACGGCCTGCCGATCCCCGCCGGAGAGAGCGTCACCCTGACCCCCGGGGGCTATCACCTGATGCTGATGGACCTGGCCGGCCCGCTGAAACAGGGCGAGACGGTAACCCTGCGCCTGACCTTCGAACATGCCGGAGAGATCGAGATCCCGCTGGCCATCGGCGCCCCGAACGCCAAGGGCGCCCCCGGAATGGACCACGGGATGGACCACGGGATGGACCACGGGATGGACCACGGGATGGACCACGGGATGGACCACGGGATGGACCACAAGATGGATCACGGCAGCCACGACATGGCGCCGCAAAAGGAAGGCGCGAACCACCTGGCCCCGCTGACCGGCGGGACCGCTGAACGCAAGGAGGGCTGAGATGCAGCTGTCAAGGAAACATGTGGCCCTGGGCATCCTCTGGGGGATGGCCCTGCTGACCCTGGCCTGGTTCGGCTGGGCCCGCCTGATCGGCCCGCTCTTCGAACAGAGCGTCGCCGACACCATCGGCCCGGGCGACTACCGGCTGGAAACGACCGATGGCGGCACCTTCACCCAGGCCAGCCTCAAGGGCGGGCCGACGGCGGTCTTCTTCGGCTTCACCCATTGCCCCGAGGTCTGCCCCACCACCCTGGGCGACATCGCCACCTGGCAGGAAGAGCTGGGGCCGGACAATCCGCTGAAGGTCTATTTCGTCACCGTCGATCCCGAGCGGGATTCGATCGAGACGCTGGGCGATTACACCTCCTGGGTGCCCGGGGTGACCGGGGTGTCCGGCTCTCGCGAAGAGATCGACAAGGCGCTGTCGGCCTTCCGCGTCTATTCCCGCAAGGTGCCGCTGCAGGACGGCGACTACACGATGGACCATTCCGCCAACGTGCTGCTGTTCGACCGCAAGGGGCGGTTCTTCGAGCCGATCGGCTATCAGGAGGATTTCACCCGGGTGATAGACAAGCTCCGCCGCCTGGAAGCGAGCTGACGGTCCCACCCATTTGTGCCCACGGCCCCGGCCCCCGCGCCGGGGCCTCGCGCCGCCCGATACCCGCAGGCACAACGGACGCGCGGCATCACCCGTTGAAATTCAGCCGCAGCCCCGGATAGGGCCAGCGCACCTTGTAAAGCGTCCCCGTCCCCGAGGCGGTGATCCAGGCGTCCCGCATATCCGCCCCGCCAAAGCAGATGTTGGTGATATAGGGATCGCCGGGAAACTGGATGTATTCCACCGCGCCGGTGTCATGGGCCACGATGCTGATCCCGCCCCGCATCAGCGTGGCAAGGCAGACCGCCCCGTTTTCCTGCACCGCCAGACTGTCGAGCAGCTGGTAATCCGGCAGCGTCGTCACCAGCCGCCCCGGGCGGAACCCGCTGGGCCTGGCAAGCTGCCCCTGCCCCGTCACCGCAAACCCCCAGAGCCGGCTGGTCCGGGTCTCGGCCACATAGACCTCGGACCCGTCCGGCGCCATGCCGACACCGTTGGGCGTCATCAGCGGCACCGCGGGCCGGGTGATCGACGAGCCGTCGGGCAGCGCGTAGTAGAGCGCGCCCTGATGCAGGAACTCCGGCGTGTGCTTGCCCAGGTCGGTGAAATAGAACCCGCCCTCGGCGTCAAAGACGATGTCGTTGGGCCCGCGCAGGGGCCGCCCCTCCCATTCGGTGTAGAGCGTCGTCACCACGCCGGTCGCCAGGTCCACCCGCTGGATCGAGCCGCCGGTGTAATCCTCGGGCTGCCCGCCCGGCATCGCCAAACCGTCCCGTTCGCTCCAGATGAACCCGCCGTTGTTGCAGACATAGACCGCGCCATCCGGCCCGATGGCCGCCCCGTTGGGCCCGCCGCCCAGCTCGGCCACGGTTTCCCTGGTTCCGTCGGGCAGGACGCGGGTCAGCCTGCCGCCCTTGATCTCGACCAGGATAACCGATCCGTCCGCCATCGCGATCGGACCTTCGGGAAACTCCAGCCCCGTGCACACCGTTTCGAATTCCATGCCGATCCTCCCTTGGCGCAATGCGCCCCCACCATTTGCCGGACCGGCGCCGGGCACAAGGGCCGGGCCTTCTCGTGCACGGTTCTGCGACCGGCGGAGCGCCGCGGGTGAAAGATACAGGGGGAATGCGACATTGACCGGCGCGCCCGGCTGCGGAATCCTGGGGACAGAATTTTTTGGATTTGTATTGGATATGCCGATGTTGAAAGCCATTGCCCTTGGCCTGGCGGCCGGTCTCACCCCGCTGTGCGCCCTTGCCGACGAGGTCGGACAGGTCACCGCCACCCTGGGCGGCGAGGAGCGGACCTGGTACGCCATTTCCGTCAAGCGCGGGGAAGAGACCGCCTCGACCGCCAGCCTGAAGAACAGCAAGCGCCTGTCCTCGCTGACCATCCAGGCCCATCCCGAACCGCGCTTCACCACCTCAGACGTGCTCTCGCTGGATGCGGACTGGTTCGGCCTGGCCGCGGCGGGCAAGGCCCCGACCACGGTCGAGATCCTCTATCTGCCGCAGGGCATGTCCAACCCGTTCTACACCACCGACCAGGTCGAGACGCGGCCGGTCATGACCTTCGATACGCTGGCCATCGACGGCGAGACCGGGCAGACCACCGGCAGCTTCACCGCCAGGCTCTGCCGGGTGGCCAAGCTCTACGAGGCGCCCGACACCTCGGATTGCCTGGACCTCGAAGGCCGGTTCGACACCCAGCTGCGGATCCGCTAGATGGCCGGGCTGCGCGCCGGGCTGATCTGCGCCGCCCTGGCCTCGGCCTGCGGCGCGGCAAAGGCCGGGACCTGGCCGACCACCGACTGGCAGGGCGTCTGCATCAGCGGCGAGATCTGCGACCTGACGGACCCCGGCGCCCTGGCCGTGCTGGAACAATTGCGCGAGGGCAGTGCCCGTCTGGATGCGCTCGGGTTCAACCCGCCCCACCTGCTGCGCAGCTCGCAGGTGCGCGCCGATGCGCCCTATGTCGTCCTGCTGCAGGCCGGCGATTTCCCGGTCACCGATGCCTCGGGCCGGGCGGGGCAATTGGGCGGGTATTACCAATACGACCAGTCCCTGCTGGCCATCGCCTATGACAACTTCTTTGCCATGAACACCGAGACATCGGGCTACATGGACGCCCCGGTGCACGAACTCTTTCACGCCGTGCAGGGCGGTTATGACGGCTATCTCTGGCTGAAAGCCACCTCCGACGGCGGGAACTGGGTGCTGGAGGGCACGGCCACCGCGGTCCAGGCGGTGCTGCCCGATGCGGGGCAGTCGCCGGGCGGCGGGTATCCCTTGTTCGACGCGCCGCTGGACCGGCTGCACAGCAGCACGGGACGGCGCGGCACCTACATGTCCTATCCGTTCTGGACCTACATCGCCGCGACCCGGGGCGGCGGGCTGCCGGGCGGGCTGGGTGTGCTGCACGACTTCTTCACCGCGATCGGCGAGGTCGAGGCGGACCGCGCCACGCCCGATCCCTCGACCCTGGCGATTGTCGACCGGGCGATGCGCCATGCCTGGAAACAGCCGCTGGCCGAGGTCTACACGGATTTCATCGCCGGGTATGCGTTCCGCGAAACGAACTACAAGGGCCTGTCCGACCCGGCGGGCTGGAAGGCGCTGGACGAGGCCGGGCCGACCTCGCTGGTCCTCACCGGGCGGCTGGAGCCAATGGCGGCGCAGGCCTGGGCCCTGACCGTGCGCGCGGGCGAGGATACCGACCTGGAGATCCGCCTCGAGTCGCCGGACCCGGCCTTGCGCCTGGTGGTCGACCGCGCGCGCGTCGACCGCCCGGATGGCGCCGGATCGGGCGAGCGCAACCTGTTCTACCGTGCCCGCGTCGGCAAGGGCGCGCCCCCCGGCGGCACCACCTTCATCGTCCGTGTGCTGAACGCGCCCGACGCCCCGGCGGAGTACAAACCGCGCGATTTCACCCTGACCGCCCATCTGCGCCACGAATACGCGCGCTACGGCCAGAGCGTCGGCACCGCCCAGATAGACGCCCCCGTCACGCTGGAGATGGACCGCCATTCCGCCTATCTGCTGCCGAACCGCACCGAGATCACACTGGCCGCCGGGTTCGAGAACGCCTGCAGCCTGCGCCTCGGCCTGCGCAACTTCGCCACCGGCGACAGCGCCGGGCTGGAAATGGATCACGAGGGGCCGATCGGCCCCGGCAGCTACCCGCTTGCCACTGTCGGCGGCGGGCGGGGCTTCAAGCCCGAGACCTTTCCCGGGATGGGCGTATCGGGCTTTGTCCTGGGCCGGCGCAACCCGCTGGCGCGGGGGTTCGAACAGACCTTCGACGCGCAGGGCGGCGCGCTGGAGATCACCACCATCTCTGCGCACTGGATCGAGGGCACCCTGCGCATCGCCGGCAAGCGCCGCAGCGACGGGGAATGGACAAATGACGGCTATGTCGCCTTTCCGGCAGAGCTGGCCCGGCTGGAGGCGCGGATCGCCTTTGGCCTGCGGATCGGGCGGAGCTTTCGGCAGGACAGGTTCATTCCCGTCACCGACTGCCTGACGCCCCTGCCCGTCCGCCTGCGCCGCGAGCCCATACCGATCCCCGTGCCCCGCCCGAAACCGGACCCCGAGCCCGATCCGGTGCCCAAGGTCCGCACTCCGCCACCCACGGACAAGCCGGGGGAGGTGCTGATGCAGGACGCCCCGTCCGCCACCTCGGGCACGACGGCAACCGCCCGGGACCCGGCCACCGCTTCGCCGGCGCCCTCCAGCGGCAGGGGCGGCAGGCTGCCCGGCGATCCCCCGGCCCTGCTGCTGCGGGTGAGCGGCGACGTGACGGTGAGCGAACTGCTCGGCCCGGATGCGGTCACGGCCAGCGGGGGCTGCATGGCCGGTGCGCCGATGTCGCTGGGCTTTTCCTCGGGCGGCGGGTTCGGGCCGGACTGGCGCTACCTTGCCTTCGACAGCGCGGCGCCGGTGACCGCCGGCACCTCGGGCCCCGTGCCGTTGCAGGATATCCGCTGGGACAACGGGACGCGCAGGCAGGCCAACACGGGAATCGCGGTGCCGGATCGGTTCAGCGGAAGCGGCAGCCTGACGATCCTGAACCAGACCGCCAGCCCCGCACACCGCATGCGCGGACGCATAACCGGAGAGTTGAGCAACCGCGCCGGGCAGAAGGTGACGTTGGAGGCAGAGTTCCTCGCCCCGATTTCCTGTCCCTGAGACCGGAGGGCGGCCCCGCGGCGGCAGGCCCCCAGGTTGCCGGGGACCAGCCGGCCGGCGTCGCCGGTTCCCCAGGACAGCCAGCGCCAGGCCTGGCGTCCATCGTGCCGCGCGGCTATGCACCTTCCCCCCGGCCCCGACGCTGCTATCCTGCGCGGATGTACAGGCTGAAACCAGGCATCAAACAGGACCCGGTGCGCCGCTGGCACCTGCCCGACCGCATCTTCTTTGGCCACGGAGCCTGCCACATCCTGGCCGGGGTCTTCCTGCAGGAGGCCCCCCTGCCCGGCTTTCACGCCGAACGCATCGTGCCCGGGGACGGGTTTGCCGGGAACCACATCTTCGTCACTGACGGCAGGGTGGCCTTCGATTTCCACGGCTTTTCCTGCCGGGCGCGGCTGCTGCGGCACCACAGCTCGGGATGGGCGCAACTGTCCGGGCCGGGATGGCATTGCCGGGTCGAGAGGGTGACCTTCGACCTGCTCGACACCGCCGCGCTGAACGCGCGCAGGATGCTGGGGCGGGATCAGTATCACGCCGACCCGGTGCCACGGGCGCGCGCCTTCCTGCGCCGGTTCGATCCGTCGCGCGCTGCGGCGATGGCAGGTGCCAAGGGATAGGACATGACGTTCGCCACGCGTCATTTGGAGTTGGGTCAAGCACTTCCGTTGCGAACCCATTTCCGCAATGCGCAGGATACCTGACAACACTTCTGATCAGCGCAAAGGAGAATTCAGGTAAATATCGTTCTCCTTCCGACAATTGCGCGATTTCCCGGCCACCCCGAATGACAACCTGACGGAGGTTCATCGACAGGAGGCCGCGCGAAGATATCTCGAACCGGCATTGGCCTATTGAAGTTGGTTCAACGCCTCCAATGTTCGTGCGCCATAGACAACGGAGGGGCCGCCGCCCATTTCGATGGCCAGTTCAATTGTCTCGACCACCTCCGCCTTGGTGGCTCCATGCTGCAATGCCGCACGAAGGTGGAAGACGATGCAATCCTCGCACCGTATCGCTATCGAGATCGAAAGCGCCATGAGCTCTTTGATCTTGCTTTCCACCGCGCCATCGCCCGAAGCGGATCTTGCCAATTGGCTGTAGGGCGTCAGCGTCTTTAGTGCCGCTTTGAAGTGGTGACCTGCCACTGAACTTTCATCCAGCCGCGACCGGAGCCCGGTTGGCATTTACGCCGGTTGGCGTGGGTTGAGCATTCGCCCGACGCGCGGAGCTTTCATCTCGCGCAGCGGGGCGGCGCGTTGCGATCATCGGCCCGAAATGCTATGATCATCACGCTGGCGCGCGCTGGCGCTTGCCTCGCACCGGCTTCCATTACCGGAGAGCTGGCAAGCATCCAACGGGCGCCGGCGTCCATGTCCCGCGACAGGTCATAGTGATAACGACCGTTCGGGGCTTCCCTAACCCGCACAACCACATCCTCGATCACGCCGTCCATGCTGACGACGCTGCCCCGGCAGTTTCATGCAGTGCATCTTTGTCGCGACGCGGCTTCGGCCGTGGTATCCGCTCCATCGTCGCCAGCGGGCACGACCGAGGTGTTGCGATGCCCGCAGTGCTTCGTTTCGTGCGACCGCGCCGGCGGTGACCGTCTTCCAGGATTTGGCGGTTTTGCGGGGCGGAATGACAGCGTGGGCGCCGCGGTCAGCGATGGCATCCTGGCATTTACGGGTGTCTTATGCGCGGTCGGCGGTGATGCCGCCGATCTGCTCATGCACCGGGATCCGTTTGAGCAGGTCGGGCAACACCGGCGCATCGTCGATCTGGCTCCCGTCCACTGGCTCTTTCGGACCAGTGACATTCGCCAGTGAACTCTCCACGGCCCGGACCTGCAGCGTTTCCTCATCAATCCCCAGATGGGTCTTGCGCCAGACGCGCCGTTTCGGGCCGCCATGCTTGCGGGCGTGCCACTCGCCTTTGCCCTCGACCTTGAGTCCTCGGACCAATGGCGGTCAATGCCTCATTGGCGATCGGCAGGTGCAGCGGACCTTTGGACCCGCGATACGGCATGTTCACAGCCAAGGTCTTTTGCCGGCGGATCTGCCCTTTGGCATTTGGGAACCGTTGTCCTTGCGGAATTGTGCCGAAAGGTCGGCGTCAGAACGGACCAGCGTCAGGCGGCGCGGCAAAAATGTGCAGC
Organism: Pseudooceanicola pacificus; assembly: GCF_009789075.1. Classification (GTDB taxonomy): domain Bacteria; phylum Pseudomonadota; class Alphaproteobacteria; order Rhodobacterales; family Rhodobacteraceae; genus Pseudooceanicola; species Pseudooceanicola pacificus. Next base: position 32,343 of record NZ_WNXQ01000003.1, on the reverse strand, counting down.
AGCTCTGCCAGTTCCGCCCGGGTCAAAGCGGTTTTTTCGGGCAAGCCATTCGGTGGCTCAACAGTTTCGTCGCTGCCGATAGCCCTGCGCAATTTTTGAAGGAAGCCGATTGCTTCGCCACCGGAAACCGGTTCTTCGAGGGCCAGGGTCAGCCAGCGTTGGCGTGGTTCCGGAAGCAGGTGATCCGCAGGCGCATCAATGCTCGGGTGCCTCATGTTCGGGAACAGCGCGACCCCGGCCCGGCTTGCGGTGTCATAGAGCGTCTCGACCGAGCGGAAGGCCGGGTCGGAAGGATCGACGGTGTCGAAGTGGATGCCCGTGACACTGATCGGCAAACCAAATGCCAAGACCGCCGCCTGGACAAAATCGCGCCAGGTCGCGGTGTTATCAGGAAAGAAGCGGAATCGCGCATCCATTTCAGGCAGATACCCGCGAAGCGCCAGCCACTGGATGCCTGCGAAGGACGGATGGTCCGACTCCACATCCGAGAAATATACCAACTTGTAGCGCTGCGCCAACAGTTCGCTCTGTATCCTGCCCAGCGGAACATCGGCGAGCGCAAGCCTCCCCGCCACCGCGATGCCCGCCGCACAGCCGGCAGCGGCGCCGGTCTGCGCCCAGACCGCCTCGACCCGCAACGTGCAGAACGCGATATGCGTGGCCGAAATCGTTGTCGTGACGCTGAGGTTGTCGACCCCTTCAGGCAAAAGACAGCCCATCGGCACCTGATAGGGCGCGCGCAGCGTTCTGATGAACATCGACCCGTCGAAAACGCCGGTCTCGGGATCCGGTTCATCTTTGCATCGCCTGCTCTCGACCGCCCAATCGCCGATCGCAATGGAATCCGGGCGAAGCGGCGGGCGTGGACCCGGCGACGCCAGATAGGCCGTCACGTCACGTTCCTTCAGCCGGACCGGGGCATGGAAGCGACGCCCTTCTCGAACGTAGGGCGATCGGGGCATGTTTGCGTTCTCGACAAATTCGTCGTCGGACAGACCCATCTGCGGCATGCCACCGTCCGTCTGGATGTAATGGAGAAACCCCAATGCATGATTCATGAACGATTTCCGGATGGCCGTTCGCTGCCGGGGATGGGACAGGATGTAATCACGGTTGCCTTCCAGCCGGTCGTCTCCGAAATAGCGCTGGTTCGTCAGCATCTTGCCGCGGATGCTGGGCTGGAGCGACGTCCCGAATGCGCCGCCGCCTTCGATCAGACCCTTGGGAGGGGCCCATTTGTATCTTGCAGGATCGTAGTCTTCCGGGGGAGATCCCAGAAGAAAGTCCTCGAAACCTTCGTGGCGGTACCTCAGGCTCATCCGGCAGGTGAAGGAGATGATTGCATCGTCGCCTTCGCCGGTGCTTCCGGGCAGAATGCTTCCGGGCAGGAAACCGCCTTCCGTGATGTCCCGCTCGTGTGTGGTGGTAAAGATCACCCCCGCATGGGGTTCTTCCGGCGTCCGGGCTTCGCGACCGATGTCGAAGGGCACCCCCGCCCATGCCGTGACGTCGCCCTCGTAGCTGGCGTCGATGACCTGAAGCGGGCGGATGACGTTCGGGGGGCCAGGAGGCTCGTCGGCCAGACTTCCGATCGGGTCGATCGCCTGCTCCCAGTGCACTTCGGCAATCTCCCGATTGCCACGCATCTTCACACCGACGGCCACGGCACCGTTGATGAGCGTGATCCGCTCGTGTTCTCCGAGCATGTCGCGCCACATGCGCTCGGCAACGTGGAACTCCCAGAAAACGTCGGACTTGCTTCTGAGCATCGGATCGTCGAGGCCGATGTCCCGATAGTGGGCACGAACCCGGTTGATAAATTCTTCGGTCACGCCGCTCAACGCCTGCACTGTGCCTGTGTCGAAGCAATGAACACCATTGGTCGTCGTGCCCCCGACAGAGGATGTGGGTTCCAGGATCACGACACGCGCACCCATCCGCGCCGCCGAGATAGCGGCGGAACAGCCGGCAACGGTGCCCCCCACGACGAGGACATCCGTTTCAATGAGCTGCTCGATATCCATTGCTTCCTTCATCCTTTCCTATTCCGTGCCTTGCCGTGCAGAGCCGCATCCGGGACCGACGCTGCATGGTGTGATCTTAAAGATGATCAAGCAACGGTAGCGATCTGATCCGTTTCCCCGTCGCCGCAAAGATCGCGTTCGCAAGGGCAGGCGCTACGGCCGGGATTGCGGCTTCGCCAACCCCGCCCAGGGCTTCGCCGCTTTCGATGATGTGGACGTCGATCTCGGGCGTGGCGGCCAGTCCTGCGACCTCATAGTCATAGAAGTTCGATTGCGTCGTACGTCCGTCCTCGATGTCGATCCGTTCATTGATCGCCGCGCTGAGCCCCATGACAATCCCGCCCTGCATTTGCGCGATGACAGAATCGGGGTTCACTGCCCGACCGCAATCTATCGCGACCGTGACGCGATTGACGGCGAGCTTGCCGTCCGGGACCGAAATTTCGATCACTTGGGCAACGAGGCTCCCCACGACATCGGTCAGCGCGATGCCCTGGAAATGGCCGTTCGGCAGGGACTGACCCCATTTTGCCTCGGTCGCGGCCTTCTCCAGCACGGCAAGGGCGCGCGGACTGGAGCGAAGCAGGTTGCGACGGAATTCATAGGGGTCGGTGCCGGCAGAATGCGCCAGCTCGTCGATGAAGGACTCGATAAAGAACCCGTTCTCCGACGCCCCGACGGACCGCCAGTAGCCGACCGGAACGAAGGTCGGCGTAAAGGCAAACTCTCCTGCCACGTCCGCGACATCGTATTGCTGAAGCTGTCCGGGCGCGGACCCGGTCTGTGTGCCGAACCCGAGCCAGGCGATCGGATCGGAACCTTCGATCAGGGGAAACCCGAGCGTGTGTTCAAGGATCGACGGGCCGGACTTCCGCATCACGAAAGCCTCCAACTTTCCGTCCTTGGACAACGCGGCCGACATGCGGGCTGTCATCGCGGGACGGTAGAAATCGTGCTGCACGTCCTGTTCGCGCGTCCATATCAGCTGCACCGGACGGTCGACTGCCATGGCAGCCCGGATCGCCTGAACGACAAAGTCGGTCTCATATTTCCGCCCGAAGCCCCCACCCGGCATCGTCGGATGGATGATGATGTTTTCCTCGGAAAAGCCTGTGACTGTCACGGCGGCCTGCATCGTTGCGCTCAGGCCCTGGGTGGGGACCCAGATTTCGCAGCGATTGCCCGAAATGTGAACCGTGCAGTTCATGGGTTCCATGGACATGTGGGCCAGATAGGGCGTGTCGTATTCGGCAGTGATCACCGATTTGTCGGCAGACCCTTGCGCAGCGGACAGGATGGAGAGAGGGTCGCCGCTCAGGATCGGCGTTGCGAATTCGCCCCTGTCCAGATTTGCAACGCGGTCGGCCCTGAGATCCGCCGACGTGGCGGTATCGTTTTCTGATGAAGAGAACCGGATGTCGAGGTCTTCCAGCGCGCTCTTGGCTTTCCAGAAGGTGTCGGCCACGGCAATGACGGCGTCGGGCAACTTGACCAACGCCAGGACGTCCGGACTGAGGCTCGTTTCGTCGACCCCTTCCAGGGCGCTGCCGAAGACGGGGGCCTGACGGATCGCGGCATAGGCCATATTCGGCAGGCGGACGTCCAGACCGAACATGGCGCGGCCGTCGACCTTGGCGGGGATGTCGATCCGGGCGACCGGTTGTCCGACCAGCTTCCGCGTGCCAAGCACTTCCGGGTCTTCGATATCCGGAAACACGGCGGCGTCGGCCGCGAGGTCTGCGAACCCGGCGTGGTTGTTGCCGGACACGACCCTGCCGTCAGCAACCGTGCAGGACGCTTCCGGCACCTGCCACCTGGCAGCGGCCGCCCTGACCAGTTTGATCCGGGCGGAGGCGGCAGCCTTGCGCAACGGATCGTGCCAGCTTCGAACCATGAAGCTTCCGTGGGTGGCCTGTTCGCCGACACCGGGTACGATGAAGGCGGAATTGATCCCTGGCCCTTCCACCCGCACGTCTTCCCACCGTGCGCCCAATTCGTCGCAGAGGATCATGGCCAGGGACGTATGCGATCCCTGACCCATGTCGAAGGCCGGCGCGACGAGCCTGACGGAACCGTCCTGTTCGATCGAGATGAAGGGATTGAGAATTTGCGGTTGTGGCGTACCCTGTGCGGCCACGGACCCCGTCATGCGCAGTTCGACGACGAATGCGGCAGCGGCGGTACCCAGAAAAGTTCTGCGGGAAAGATTGATGGTGCCGGTCATTGCCTCACTCCGTACCAGCGGCGCGATGAATCGCGGCGCGAACCCGTGAATAGGTGCCGCAGCGGCAGATGTTCGTCATCGCTGCGTCAATATCGTCGTCGGTTGGCTTCGGCGTTGCCTTGAGCAAGGCCGCAGCCGCCATGATCATGCCGGATTGGCAATATCCGCATTGCGGCACCTGAAGATCGATCCAGCTCTGCTGAAGCTTCGTCAGATCGCCGTTGCCGCTGGACAGACCTTCGATTGTCTTGATTTCGGCGCCCTCTGCGTCGGCGAGGGGCACCTGGCAGGACCGCACGGCTTCACCGTCGAGATGGACGGTACAGGCGCCGCAGACTCCGGCACCGCAGCCGAATTTCGTACCTGTCTTGCCCAGATTTTCGCGGAGAACCCAGAGCAATGGGGTCTCGGGCGCGGCATCCACGGAATGCGCAATCCCGTTTACGTTCAGTTCCACCATGTCGTTCTCCCTTCTGGCCGATGAAACACGGCTCAGGTTCCGAAGGCTCCGGCCACCGGCGAGGCGTCAGCGTTTGATTTGGATCGATCGAGCCCGCAGCGGTGCGCGCCTCGGGCATGACGGTCGAACCGGGCAGCCGATATCCGCTGCCCGGTGTCGTCCGGGATCAGTTCGACTTCGCCAGATCGCAGACGGAGTCCTCGATCGGGCGGAACGCATCGGTTCCGGCGATAGACGCGAGGATCTTCATGTTGTCCCCTTCTTCCTTCTGCTCGTCGGGCGATTTCACTTCGACAAGCGAGAGATCGTGGACATGAAGCCCGTTGGGAAGGATCCTGCCACCGTGGGCGTACATGTCATCCACCGGCGCCGCCTTGACGGCCGCCATGACGGCGTCAGCCTCGTCTGTTCCGGCGGCATTTACACCTTTCAGGTAAGACAGCGTGGCCGAATAGACTGATGCATGGAAATCGGAAGGCATCTGGCCGGCTTTCGCTTTGAAACGCTCGGTCCAGGCACGCGTTTCCTCGTTCTTGTTCCAGACGAAGGAGGTCACGAATACCAGGCCTTTCATCACATCGAGACCGGCTGCGTTGATCTGCGGATCCGACATGAAGAACACGGCCATCTTTTGTCCGGCGTCTGCGATACCGAATTCGGATGCCTGCTTGAGCGTGTTGATGGAGTCCTCGCCAAAGTTGATGATGCCGATCACGTCCGCTCCGCTTGCCTGCCCCTGAAGCAGATACGAGGTGTAGTCGGTGGTGCCCACCGGGTGACGGACCCCGCCGACGACTTCGCCGCCTTCTGCGGTCAGGAACCCTTCAAAGGCACCCTCGATGCTGTGGCCCGCGGCGTAGTCGGCGGTGATGAAGAACCACTTCTTGCCGCCTTCCTTCACAAGCGTTCCGGCGACGCCTTTCGCCAAGGCATAGGAATCGTAGGTCCATTGCGCGGTGTAGGGCGAGCAATCTTCCTCGACGAGCCGAGATGTCGACGAGCCCGACGTGAAAACGAGCTTCTTGGTGTCCTTGGCAATGCCGGCAACGGCAAGCGCAACGGCCGAACTGGGAATATCGACAATAAGATCGACGCCGTCATTTTCGTACCACTGGCGCGCGATGGACGCGCCCACGTCCGGCTTGTTGCGATGGTCGGCCGATACGATCTCGATCGGATGTCCAAGCGCTGAACCCCCGATGTCTTCCACGGCAAGTTCCGCGGCAACCACCGACCCCTTACCGCCGAAGTTGGAGTTCTGACCGGACATGTCTGTCAAGACGCCGATCTTGACGCTGCCGTCCTCGGCAGTCGACCCCGTTGCCGCCATCATTGCGGCGAGCACTCCCGCGACAAAAGAAACTTTTCTCATTCCCCAATCTCCTCCCTGTAGAACGGTCATAAGTTGACACCACCGAACAACAAAAAGAGGGGTTTGAGCAGTCCGCGCGCCCCTATCTTATCATAGGTCAAACCTATGGCGATGGATGGCAATCACTCTGCGACCAAACGGGGCTCGGAGATGACTCTGGCCTGTATCCGGTGACGGAACACAAGCTCCCGCAGGATGCTCACCAATGTGGCCTGCACGATCTGGGACGCCACGGACATGGGCGTCTCGCGCTTGTGAACCAAGTAGGCGTTGCGACGGAGCACGGGATTCCTGACGGGCGTTATGCGGACAAGACCCTGCTCGACAAGCTCGAAGACCGCCGCATGCGACTGCACCGTGTATGCGCTCGCCCGCGCAACGATGGAGCTTATGTGTCGCAACGAATCGATCTCCATGTCGACATTCGTGGTCAGGCCTTCCGTCTTGGCAGCATTTTCGAAATGGGCACGCAGACCGTGCCTTTCGCTCGGCATGATCAGCGGAAGGCGGACCAGGTCAGCAAATTCCATCGCTGCACCTGGCGCCGACACCGGCCGTACCTCTGCGGGCCAATCATCCACGGCGTGAACAAAAAACAGGTCTTCGGTGAGGATATGCACGCTGTTCAGGTGGGAACAGTTCTGACCCTGATAGATGATGCCAAGGTTCACCTCGTCGCTCATGACCCAGTCGCGCACGGTCCCCGACATGGCCTCGACGATACGAAGCTTGATGTCAGGATGCTCCACACGCAGCGTTTCGGCCAGGGGCACGCTCAGTAGGATCGCCAGCGAGGGCGAGATCGCCAGCGATACCTCGCCGCCTGTGGCGCCCCCGATCCGGCGCACTTCGTCCCAGGCGCGCCCCATGTCGGCGACGAACTTCCGGGCATGTGCAACGAACACCTCACCGGCTTCGGTCAGGCGGGTGCCGCGCGAGCTGCGGATTACCAGCTGGGTATCGAGCTGATCCTCCAATTTGGCGAGAGCCTCGGACAATGATGGCTGGGCGACGCTCAGCAACGCTGCGGCACCCGAGACTGTCTTGGTGTCCGCCAAGGCGATCATGAACTGCAACTGACGCAACTCGATTGAGGTTCTTCGATCCAGCTTCATAGACCCAGCCTATATCCGTTTCAGTATTTTGAATGGTATTCTCAGTTTTCCCTCTGCGCTAGCCTTGGATTCCATTATTGCGCGCAGGCGTTCGCCCGGTGCCAGACACATCAGCGAGGAGGGCACCGTGCCCCGAAACGGTCTTATCGGCATTCCGGCCGGCGATCTGCCCTGGCAACCGTTCGCGGGAATGCCCGGTCTGTCTGTGATCACGCTATCCGATGATCTGGATGAAGTGTCAGGTTCCGGCAGCCGTACGCGACTTGTTAGATTCGACAGGGGCGCGCGGACCGGTTTCGTTCTGGAACATGGCTACTGGGAAGAGGTCCTGTGCCTGTCCGGATCGCTGCAGGATGCCGACAGTCAGTCGATCGGATCCATGAACTACGTCAAGCGGCCGCCGGGAACACCGCACGGCCCTTTCCACAGCACCGAAGGCTGCGTGTTGGTGGAATTCCAGTACTTCGCGCCCTCGTGCTGAGGGCAGCGACCTCACCACCGCAAAAATTGACCCTGATATCAAAGGAGGTGCCTCGGCATGTCTCAGAATTTGCTCGAAGGCTACAAAATGGCCGGTCTGGAGCTAAGCAACCGCGTTGTAATGGCACCCATGACACGGTGCCGCGCTGACAATACCGGAAACGTTCCGACCGACATCATGGCCACGTATTACGGGGAACGTGCGACGGCTGGTCTGATCGTGACCGAGGGCACTTTCGTCAGCCCCCGCGCGGTCGGGTATATCAACGTGCCCGGCATCTCGACTGATGCGCAGACCGCAGGATGGGAGGGTGTCACCAAAGCCGTGCACGAGAATGGAGGGCGAATTTTCGCGCAACTCTGGCATGTGGGCGCCATGTCGCATCCGGATCTCCTCGACGGCGAATTGCCCTACGCCCCGTCGGCGATCAATCCGCAGGACCGCGTGTTCACGCAAAACGGCTTTGCCGAGACCGTTACACCCAGAGAGATGTCCCTGGACGAGATCGCGCAGACCATAGCGGATTTCGAGATCGCTGCCGCCAACGCGGTGAAGGCAGGTTTCGATGGCGTGGAGCTGCACGCTGCCAATGGGTATCTGTTCCACCAATTCTTCGCGCAATCGACAAACACACGCGCCGACCGCTACGGAGGGTCGCGCGCGAACCGGATGCGGTTCCTGCTGGATGTCATCGAGCGGTTGTCCCATATCCTGCCCGAAGGTCGGATCGGGGTGCGCCTCAACCCCGCGTATCATGGACATTCCGGGGTTGTGGCCGACGCCGAGACCATACCTTTCTTCGAGGAACTGGTCAGCAAGCTCGACGAACTGGGCCTCGCCTATATCCATCTGATGGAGCCTATCGACCCCATCGAAGGTCTGCCGGTTCCTCAGAGTGGAATAGCCCGGCATTTCCGCCGGTTCTTCCAAGGCACGATAATATCCGCGACGGATCATGACCGGACGTCGGGAAATCAGTTGATCGAGGATGGAGCGGCGGACCTGATCGCCTATGGTCGCGCGTTCATCTCCAACCCCGATCTGGTCACCCGCTTCCGGGATGACATCGCGCTGGCCGAGCCAAACCGCGAATTCTTCTACACCGGCGGTCCGAAGGGATACATCGACTATCCGACCTACGAAAAAGCTGGCTGCGGCGGCACCGTTTCCCCGGACACGCGCGTCAGCGATCGCTACGGCGAGACACGCGCCAGGATGAAGACTGCATCAGCCGACGCCAAGTAAACGCTATTCTCGGAAAAGCGGAACGGGCCCGCCATGCGGGCCCGTTTCTATTTGCACAGGGGTCGAAAGGCACCTCAGTCCTTCTGGAAGACGTGCTGTATCTGACCCAGAATTCCCTTGCGGAAGAAGAGAACGCACAGAACGAAGACCGAGCCATAGATCACCGGGATCCAGTCGTCGAAACCCAGAAGCATCTGCTCCAGCCCGACGACGACAACCGCGCCGATTACCGGGCCGAATATGGTGCCCACGCCGCCGACGAGCGTCATAAGGATGACCTCGCCGGAGATCTGCCAGCCGACATCAGTGAGGGTCGCGAGTTGCAGGGATATCGCCTTGAGGCTTCCCGCCAGCCCGGAAAAGGCAGCCGAAAGCACAAAGGCCGCCAGCTTGTACCGCGCCGTATTGCACCCCAGGGAAATCGCCCGCGGTTCGTTTTCGCGGATCGCCTTGAGGTTCTCGCCGAACGGGGATCGCTTGATCCGCCACATCGCAAGAAAGGCAAGCAGGAACACCCCCAGGGCGAACCAGTAGACCCGGCCCGTCGAGTCGATGTCGATCAAGCCGAACAGCCGATTGCGGGGAATGCCTTGCAATCCGTCCTCTCCGCCGGTGATCGCATGCATCTGGACGGCCAGAAAGAACATCATCTGCGCAAAGGCCAGCGTGATCATGGCCAGGTAGATGCCCTGGCGCTTGATCGCAAGCGCGCCGACGATGAGGCCCAGCATCGCGCCCGTGGCCATTCCGAAAAGCAGGGCCAGCTCCGGCGTCGCGCCGTATTCCTTGGAGACATGACCGGCGATATAGGCCGACCATCCGTAGAACATGGCGTGCCCGAACGAAAGCAGGCCGGTGAATCCCATGAGCAGGTTGAACGCACAGGCAAACAACGCAAAGCAAAGGATCTGGACGACGAGCAGCGGGTAGATCGCGAAGGGCGCGATGACGAGCAGGCCCGCCATTGCGGCAAAGGCAATCAGATTGAGTTTCATCTGAAGCTTTCTGGAATCGGATCGGTGCGTGTGAGAGAGCATCGCCATCATGCCATCCTCCCGAACAGGCCCTTCGGCCGCAGGAGCAGGATGATCGCCATTGCGACGAAGACGACCGTACTGGAGGCCTCGGGAAAAAAGACCTTGGTCAATCCCTCGATGATACCCAGGCCGTAGCCCGCCACAATGGCCCCGACGATCGAGCCGAGCCCGCCGATCACCACGACCGCGAAGGTCACGATCAGGATCGAGGTGCCCATCTGGGGGCTGACGGAATAGATCGGCGCCGCCATGACCCCGGCAAGACCGGCCAGCGCCACGCCAAAGCCATAGGTGCAGGTGACCATCAGCGGCACGTTGATGCCGAAGGTCCGCACCGCGCCGGGATTTTCCGTCGCCGCCCTGAGCCTTGCACCAATTGGGGTCTTCTCGATTGCAAGCCATGTGCCGAGGCAGACCACGAGCGAGACCAGAACGACCCAGCCGCGATAATATGGCAGGAAGACAAAGCCCAGATTGATCCCGCCCCGCAGGCTGTCGGGGATGGAGTAAGGGATCCCGGCAGATCCGAAGATGATGCGGAATATGCCCTCGATGATGATCGCAAGGCCAAAGGTCAGGAGAAGTCCGTAGACCGGATCAATATCGTAGATGGCCCTGAAGAAGACCCTCTCCAAGACGATGCCGAATAGGCCGACCAGAATGGGACAGACAATCAGGGCACCCCAATAGCCGATGCCCAGATGCTCGCCCACGATATAGGCCATGAAGGCACCCAGCATATAAAGGGCGCCCTGCATGAAGTTGACGATGTTGAGCATGCCGAAGATGATCGCCAGCCCAAGTGCGAGAAGGGCGTAGAAGGAACCGTTGATGATCCCGATCAGGACTTGGCCTGCGATGAGTTGAATGGATAGGTGATCCAAAGGCACGCCCTCCCTAAAGGCTCAGATATTTCTCGATTTTTTGCTTCATTTGATCGGACAGGTCGTTGCTGAATTGGTCAACGATGCGCCCTTCGTCGACCATGTAGTGCCGGTCGGCCACGGACTGAGCGAAGCGGAAGTTCTGCTCGACCAGCAGCACGGTATATCCGCGTTCCCCAAGAATTTTCAGGGTCGCCGCGATCTGGTCGATGATAATCGGCGCAAGGCCTTCTGTCGGCTCGTCGAGCAGCAGGAAATCGGCGCCGGTGCGCAGAATGCGCGCGATGGCCAGCATCTGCTGCTCTCCACCCGACAACTTCGCCCCCGAGGCGGTTCCGAGCCGGTCCCGCAGATTTGGGAACAGATCGAATATTTCCTCGACCGACATTCCCCGCTCGTTGAGGAGCGGCGGCAGGTGAAGATTTTCGCCCACGGTCAGGGAGCTGAAGATGGCACGATCTTCCGGACAGGTCGCAATACCCATCCGCGCGATCCTTTCGGGTGCCATACGCAGGATGTCTGTGCCCCGGAACTGGATGCGTCCCTTGCGTTTGCGCATCAACCCGTTGATGCAATTCAGGGTGGTCGATTTGCCGGCGCCGTTGCGACCCATCAAGGTGACAAGCTCGCCCTTGCGCACCGTCAGGTTCATTCCGTGCAGAACGTGGGATTCCCCGTACCAGGCATTCAGGTCCGAAACCTCGAGGTCCACCGCCGCGGCAGTCCCGTCGGCCGTATTCTCAAGCAGCTGTTCCAAGATAGGCCTCCTTCACACGGGGATCGTCGGCGACCTCGGCGTAGCTGCCTTCTGTCAGCACCTGTCCGCGGGCAAGTACCGTGACACGATCGGAAAGTTCGGACACCACGCGGAGATTGTGTTCGACCATCAGGACAGAACGGCCGACGGCCGCTTTGCGGATGACCTCCGTTATCCGCTCGATATCCTCGTGACCCATCCCGGCGGTCGGCTCGTCAAGCAGCATGACCTTGGGCTCCATCGCCAGCGTCGTGGCGATTTCCAGCGCGCGTTTGCGACCATAGGGCAAGGTCGCGGCCCGCTGGTTCGCGTAGGCCCCCAGGCCCACGTGCTCGATCAGCTGCATCGCCTCGTCTTCCAGGACCGACAGCCGTGCTGCAGACCCCCAGAAGTTCATCGCGGGCATCCTGCGCTGCTGCAGAGCAAACCGAACGTTCTCGATCAGGGTCATGTCGGGGAAAATCGCGGAAATCTGAAAGGACCGGACCAGACCGTCCTTGGCGACATGGGAGGCGCCACGTTTCGTCACGTCCTTGCCGTCGAAAATGATCTGACCTTTGCTCACGTCGAGGAAGCGCGTGATGAGGTTGAAGCACGTCGTCTTGCCAGCGCCGTTCGGCCCAACCATCGCGTGGATGGTCCCTTGGGCAACGTGCAGGTTGACGCCCTCGACGGCCTGAAAACCGCCGAAACTTTTGCACATTCCGCGTGTTTCCAAGATGTAATTTTGAGAGCCGCCCGTCATGGCCGGGACCGATCTTTACCGCGTTTCGTCATCAATTTTTCCTCCCTGTCATTGGCGCTGGTCCAACGGTTCTTGATAGCATCGTGCACTAGACGGCAGAGGCGGTTCCCAGGATCGCGGTCGACTGGCTGGACAGCGTTCCCCCGTTGCCATGGACCAGTGCGAGTTCCGCGCCGGCAACCTGCCGGTCGCCACAGGTGCCCCGAAGCTGGCGGACGGCCTCGATCATGATGAAGGCCCCGTACATCCCCGGATGAATGCACGAGAGGCCCCCTCCGTTTGTGTTGACGGGAAGCCTGCCGCCGGGCGCAATTCCGCCGTCCGCCACAAAGCGTCCGCCTTCGCCTTTCGGACAGAAGCCGAGATCTTCCAGGAACAGGATCGTGTTGATCGAAAAGGCGTCATACACCTCGGCAACGTCGATCTCGGAGGGGCTGACCCCTGCCATGCGAAACGCCTCTTGCCCGGAGGCCACGGCGGCCGTCTCTGTCAGGCTCGGAAGGGACGATCCCTGGCGGGCAAAGACGCGGGTGGCATTGCCCAGCACATGGATCGCCGGATTCGGCAGGTCCCTGGCATGATCGGCGCGAACCAGAACGAAGGCCGCTGCCCCATCATTGACCATGCAGCAATCCAACGCGCTCAGCGGGTCGGAAACCATCTTTGCAGCAAGAACCTCCTCCCGGGTGAGCGGGTCGCGGCGCTGCGCTTCGGGGTTCAGCCTGGCCCAGGCCCGGGCGGCCACGACCACATCGGCCAGGTTTTCGCGCGTTGTGCCGTATTCGTGCATGTGCCGGGCTGCCGCCATCGCGTAGGTGCTCAATGGATTGAGCGGCTCGTACGGGTATTCATAGGGCTGCGGATCGAAATCGCGTCGAACGCCTGCGATCACCTTGCGGCTGACGGAGGAAGTCCGTTGCGTGCTGCCGTAGCACACCAGAACAGCGTTGCATTCGCCTGAGGTCAGGGCATGGATCGCCGGCATCAGATGGGCCACAAAGCTCGACCCGCCCAGCATGGTGCTGTCTATGAAGGCGGGCTTGATCCCGAGATATTCGATGACCGGCATGGCCCACATCGGCGCAAGCACGCTTGCCGTCGCCAGCCCGTCTATGTCGCGCATCTGCAATCCGGCGTCTGCCACTGCGGCATGGGCGGCCTGAGCGAGAATTTCCAGCTCGGTGAATCCTTCGGCTTTGCCCAGCCCCGCCTGCCCCACGCCGGCAATGGCAACTTTTCCCCGCAGATTTTCGGTCATGTCGCATCACCCGGACGGTAGAGGATGGTATCGGCGTTTGACCCGATCCCGGCATAGGAGACCGGCATTCCGATGCGGACATCCTCCGGCGCGCAGTCGATGATCCGCGCCATCATGCGCACGCCTTCGGCCAGATCGATCAGCGCGACACCGTAGTCGCCGCCGCGCTCGGGCGCCTGGCGAATGATCGTGGCGGAATAGACAACGCCTGTCCCCGCAGGCTCGACCCAGGACAGGCCGCCGCCGCATTCGGGACAATGCGTGCGCGGGTAGAAAACGGCCGATGCGCAGTCATCGCACCGCTGGATGCGAAACTGGCCCCTGGCCAGATGGTCAAAGTACTCGGCTTGCGGGCCCATGGCGTCTTACATCCCTGATTTCTTTGCAAAGGAAGGATCGCGGCGCTCCCGCAGGGAGCCCAGCCCTTCCGCAAGATCCTCTCCGGCAAATCCGAGCATCTCGAGCGCAAGGGAGGCATCGAAACTCGGCCCGGCGAGCCGCAACCAGTTGTTGAGCGCGTGTTTCGTCCACTGCAGCGCCGAAGGGGAGCCGGCGGCCAGACGCTCCGCAATCTTCAGGGTCTGAGCGTCGAGTTCATCGTCCTCGACACACAGGGCCACGAGGCCCATCCGCTCGGCGGCCTCACCTGTAACCGGTTCGTTCAGAAGCAGGTGATACTTGGCCTTGGCCATGCCGCAGAGCAACGGCCAGATGATTGCCGCGTGATCGCCTGCGGCGACGCCGAGCCGTACGTGGCCGTCCACAAGCTTGGCCGATTTCGCCGCGACCGGAATATCCGAGAGGAGCGCCGCGGCCAGCCCGGCGCCGACCGCCGACCCCTTGATGGCAGAGACCACGGGTTTGGGGCAGTCGATCAGCCCGAAGACAAGGTCACGCGCTTCCCGGAACATCCGCGCCCGGGCTTCGGGACGCGCAGCCAGGTCCTCCACCACCTTGAAATCGCCACCGGCGGAAAACGCCCGGCCTTCGGCGGCGAGCAGAACCGCGCGGGTTTCATCGTCCCGCGCAATCACGCGCCAGACATCGGCAAGCTGGCGATGCCCGTCTTCGTCAAGAGCGTTCAGCCGGTCTGGGCGGTTCAGGAGGATACGCAGGACTCCGTCCGACGGGCGGTCGATCGCAAATCCGTCAAAGCTTTCGTATCTGTCCATGGCTCAGCCTCCAATCGATCTGCGTGACGTGATGCCGCCGTCCACGGTGATGATCGTGCCGGAGGTGTAGCCGGACCGGTCCGAAGCAAGGAACGCGAACAGATCGGCGATTTCGCGCACCTTGGCGACGCGGCCCAACGGATAGTGCGACAGGAACTCGACATAGCGACTTTCGTCGCCGAACTGGTCCCGCGCGCGGAGCTTGAGCACCTTGGTGATCCGGTCGGTATCCACGGGACCCGGATTGATGCCGATGACCCTGATATTGTCGTCGAGGCTGGGCCCGCCGATCGCGCGGGTGAAGGCCATGAGCGCGGCGTTGCCCGTGCTGCCCGCGATGTATCGGGCGTCGAAGTTCTCGCCGCCGTTGCCGATATTGTTGAGGATGACACCGTGACCCTGCGCCTTCATGCGCGCATAGAAGAGCCGGGTCATGTCGATGTAACCCATGACCTTCACGTCCCAGCCCCTGCGCCATGCCTCGGCATCCACCTGCCAGAGATCGCCCGCAGGGATAGCGCCTGCATTGTTGACAAGGATGTCGATGTTGCCAGCAGCGTCGGCGATCTGTCCCGCGGTTTCGGGTTTGGTCAGGTCGGCGCCTTGCACCGTGACAGCCACGCCATGCGCGTCACGGAGACGGGCCGCCAGCTGTTCCAGCTTGTCGGTCTGCCGCGCGACCAGGTGAAGATCGGTGCCTTCTTCGGCGAAGACTTCGGCCAGACCTTCTCCGATGCCCTGAGACGCGCCTGTGATCAGGGCCTTTTTACCCTTCAGCATCAGATCCATGGACTTATTCTCCCTGTGTTACTTTGTGGCCGTCGAGGACCAGCCGGATTGCGTCGATGGATTCCGGATTGACCAGCGACGACATGTCTCCTGCGGGTTGGCCCGAGTAGATCGAGCGCACGACCCGGCGCATGATCTTGGAACTCCGCGTCTTAGGCAGATCGGGAACGACATAGACGGCCTTTGGCGAAAACGGCTTGCCCAGACGCTCCCTGATGCGGGCACCGACATCGGCCACGAGCCCCTCGCCTGCGCTGCCGCGCAAGGTGACGAAAACGGCAATCGCCTGGCCCTTGACCGGATCGTCGACGCCAATCACGGCAACTTCGTGCACGCCGTCAATCTCGACGACGATTTCCTCGACCTCGGCCGGACCGACCCTTTTGCCGGCGACCTTCAGCGTGTCGTCAGAGCGCCCGACCAAGAGATAGTTGCCGTCGGAATCCCGGACGGCCAGATCGCCGTGCACCCAGACACCGGGAATCGCGGTCCAGTAGGTTTCGAGGTAACGTGCATCGTCCTGCCAGAAGCTCTGTGTCATACCTACGAAGGGCTCGCGGACGACCAGTTCGCCGACCTCGTCGACAACGGGCCGGCCCTCGGCATCGGTGACGTCCAGGGCGACGCCCGGCGAAGGGGCGTTGAAGCAGCCCGCGGGGATCGGTCGCGTCACCACGCTCGACAGCAGAGCGCCAGACGCTTCGGAGCCGCCGGTATAGTTGATGACCGGAGTATTGCCTGGGCCGATATGATCCCGAAACCAGGTAAAGTGTTCCGGCGCGATGCTTTCGCCTGCGGTGATGAGCAGCTGTACAGAGGACATGTCCGCCGAACAGCTGACCTCTTGATTGGCGGCCAAGCCCCGGATCAACGTCGGAGCAGAGCCGAAATGAGTAATCCGATGAGCTTCGATAAGACGGCTGAGACGACCCCAATCGGGAAAATCGGGCGCTCCGTCGTAGCAGATCAGATGCGCTCCGTGGCTGAGAGCGGATGTCAGCACGAGAGCGCCTGCGATCCAGCCCATGTCGGCAGGCCAGCAGTATGTGGCATCGCGCGAAACGTTGAAATGCACCGCCGCATCGTGAGCCACCTTGATCGGAAAGCCGCCATGCGTGTGGACCGTGCCCTTGGGCTTGCCGGTGGTCCCCGAGGTGTAAATCAGCATGAACGGGTCGGAGCTTTGCATGATCTCCGGTTCGGTCAGAGGATCGGCCCCGGCCAGATCGTCCCAGTCTGTTGCCCAGGTCCATCTGTCCTGCGGTCCGCTTGGCGCGGTCCTCTGGATGATCCTGGTTTCCGGTGACAGCGCCGCGCGAACCGTCTCGACAGTGGCGAAGGTCGAGACGAACTTGCCACGCCGGTCAAAGCCCGTGCTGACGATCAGCGCCTTGGCGTCGCAGGACTGCAGCCGGGCCAGGATCGCATCGCTGCCAAAACCGCTGAAGAGTGGCACGGCGATCGCACCGATGTAGCTTATGGCCAGAAAGGACACCGTCGCAGCGGTGCCGTTTTCCATCAGGAGCCCGATCCTATCGCCACGCGAAATGCCCTGGGCCTTAAGCCCCCCGGCGAGGCGCTGCACCCTGCCCCGCAGATCCGCATAGCTCAGGACTTCAGTATCGCCAGACTCGGACACTCCCGTGACAGCGGGCCGCTCCGGTCCATCGTCGGCATGGCGCAGCAGCGTCTCGGTCCAGTTCAACTGCCCGCCGGGAAACCATACCGGAAACTCACGCCCGCGCCCGAAATCCGCATATCCGGTGTACGGCTTGCGCCAGCGGATACCGCAGAAGGCGTTGACTGCGTCCCAATACCGTCGGGGATCGGAAAGGGAGAGCGCATAGAGCTCTTCGTAGTCCGCGCATTCCAAAACACGCGCCAGCTGCGTGACCCGGGCGTTGTCGATTATGTCGTGTCCGGGGGTCCAGACCGTGTGTGATTTGGTCACGTCAAACTCCAAGGTAGGCCAGTCTTACTTGCGGGTTGGCCAGAAGTGCCTCTGCCTTGTCGGCCATCACCACACGCCCGTTTTCCAGCACGTAGCCGAAATCCGCGATAGAAAGCGCGACCTCGGCATTCTGTTCGATCAGCAGGATGTCGACGCCCAGCTCAGAGATTTCGCGGATCAGCGCGGCGACCCTGTCCACGACAACCGGGGCCAGGCCGATGGTGGGCTCATCGAGAAGAAGGAGCTTCGGCGCCCCCATCAAGGCGCGGGCGATGGCGACCATCTGCTGCTGACCGCCGCTGAAGGACTTGGCCTGCGTCGACAGGCGGTCCCGCAGTTCCGGAAAGAGCCCGAGAACGCGCTCGAAATCGTGTGCGATGTTCTGGCGGTCGGTGCGGGCATAGGCGCCAAGCTCCAGATTTTCGCGCAGCGTCATCTCGCCGAAGAGCCTCCGCCCCTCGGGCACGATGCCGAGACCGGCGCGCACCATCTGGTCCGGGCGCCGGCGCGTGCAGTCCGTCCCGTTGAACGCCACCGAGCCGCCTGTGGACTGTATCAAACCGCCGACAACCTTCAGCAGGGTGGACTTGCCCGCACCGTTCGCCCCGATCAGCGTCACGACGCTGCCGGGCTCCACCTTGATCGAAACGTCGTGCAGGACAGGAACGGAGCCGTACCCTGCGCAGATGCCGGAAACATCCAGCGTGGTGGCATCAACTGTCATTGGATTGTCCGAGATAGGCTTCGATAACTTTCGGGTTTCGCTGGATCTCTGCGGGCGTGCCCGAGGCCAGAAACTCCCCGTGATGCAGCACATGGATCCGGTCGCAGATTTTCATCACCGCCTTCATGTTGTGTTCCACCAGCAGAATTGCGCGCCCCTGCGACTTGCGGTAGCCGTCCAGCACATCGAGCACTGTGGCCACTTCGGTTTCGTTGAGGCCCGTGAGCGGCTCGTCCAGACACAGCAGCCTTGGCGCCGCGGCAATCGCGATGGCGATGCTCACAAGGCGCTGAACACCGTGCGGCAGGTTTCCGGCAATTTCGTCCAGCATCTCGGACAGCCCGAGCAGCTCTGCAGTCTCGCGGACCTGCGAAGCGCGACGGCCGGGCGCGATCCGCGCCAACGTGCCCAGACGGATATTGTCGCGCACGCGCATGCTGCGAACGTAGCTGCCGTGCTGAAAGGTCCGCACCAGGCCGGCCTTGCTGGCCGCTCTCGCTTTGCCGCCAGGCAGGCTCTCGCCATTAAAGGTGACCTTGCCGCCGGAGGGCGACAGGAAGCCGCTGACGACGTTGAACGTGGTGCTCTTGCCGGCTCCGTTCGGACCGATGAGGCCGAAAATCTCTCCGGGCTGGACCTCGAGGTTGAGATCGCTGACGGCCATCAGTCCGCCGAACCGCCGGCTGACCGCTTCGACGTGAAGCAGGGATTGCGTATCAGTGGGCATTGGCGTCCACCCTTCGTTTTGCGGAGGTGCCGCGCGAGCGCAGGTATCCGGCGGCGCCCAGGACGCCCTTGGGCATCAGCAGGACCGCGATGATGATGGCGCCGCCGTAGAGGAAATGCTCGTCA
Source organism: Pseudooceanicola pacificus (assembly GCF_009789075.1). GTDB lineage: Bacteria > Pseudomonadota > Alphaproteobacteria > Rhodobacterales > Rhodobacteraceae > Pseudooceanicola > Pseudooceanicola pacificus. Next base: position 13,253 of record NZ_WNXQ01000003.1, on the reverse strand, counting down.
CCCCCGAGGCCGAGAGCATAGCTCGACAGGGCCACCAGCAGGACGGCGCCGACGATGGGCCCCAGAAAGTAGCCCTCGCCTCCGACCTTGACGTAGGCCAGCGCGAAGGCCGCCAGAAGATAGCTGAAGTCGCCGGGGCTGATGACGTTGTTCACGAAGGCATGCAGACCACCCGCGACCCCCGCGGCAAAACAGGCGCCGGAGATGGCGATGACCTTGCAGAGATAGGTGTTGATGCCGACGCTGCGTGCGACGTCCTCGTTCTCGCGGATCGCGAAGAGGATGCGGCCGAAATCAGAGTGCTCGGCAATATAGAAAGCGACGAGCAGCACCACCACGACGCACATTACGATGAACGGCATCCAGTCGTCCAAGGCGCGTGCCGGGAAGATGCCGACCATGCCCGATGTGCCGCCAAGCGCGCCGAATTTCGAGTAGGCGACCCGCACGGCCTCGGTAAAGGCAAAACCGATCAGCAGGAAGTAGGGACCCTTCGCCCGGAGCGTGATCGCCCCGAACGCCGCGCTGGCCAGGGCAGCGACGAGTCCGGCGAGCAGGACGCCGATGCCGAAAGGGACGTCGAGCGCCGTGTTGAGATATCCGGCGCAATAGGCGCCGATGCCGGTGAAGGCGGCCAGGGCAAAGTTGAGCTCGCCCATCAACATCACGAAGCGCAGGCTGGTGGCCAGAAGGGCACTGATCGCCATGACGTTCAGCACGCTGCGAAGGTAGGCGTCCTGCAGGAACAGCGACAGCAGAAGCGCCCCGGCGGCGATCAGGACCATGAGGTAGGTATCTGTACGTTTATCCACGTCCAAGCACTCCTTTGGGCCAAAACAGCAGAACGACGATCACCATGCCGAAGATCGCGAGCGTCGCATAGGAAGAGTCGAGGTAGTAGCTGCCGAAGGTCTCGATCGACGCCACGAAGAGGCTGCCCAGGATCGCACCGGGAACGCTGCCGAGCCCGCCGATGATGACGGCGATGAACCCCTTGATCAGGTAGTCGGTGCCGATGACGGGAGACACGATCGTGACCGGCGCCAGCAGGACACCGGCGATGGCGGCCAGAAGCGAGGCGATCATGAAACCCAGAAAAGCAATGCGCGCGTAGGGCACGCCCACCATCATCGCTGCTTCATGGTCGTAGGACACGGCACGCAGCGCCTTGCCCAGCCTCGTGTGGCCGAGAGCCCAGTAGAGAACACCCGCCATCACCAGCGCCACCGCGCAGAGGAATAGGCGTTGCACGGTGATCTGCGCTCCGGCGATGGAGACCCGGCCCGGAAATATCTCGGGCACACCGCGCACGGCGCCGCCGAACAGGTGGAGCAGCACGCCGTCCAGCAGCAGGACGAATCCGATGGACAGGATAAACGAACCGACGAGATCGCGCTGGAAGTACCGGAACCCGAAGAAATAGAGCAGCGCGCCGAGGCCAAGCGCCACGGCGATCCCCGCGATTGAGGCGAGGACGTAGGCGACCGGGGCGGAGAGCCCGCCCGCGGCCAGGGGTGGCAGGATGTATGCGACAATCAGGGCCGCGACGGCGAATATGTGGCCGTGAACGAAGTTGACGATCCGCATGACACCGAAGATGAGCGTCAGACCCAGAGAGAAGAGGATGTAGACCGCTCCTATCTGTAGCGCGGTCGCGCCTAGCTGGATGAAGGTTTGCATTGGATGTTCCCTATTGCCCTGACGTCGCGCCTGATTACGGCGTCAGACGTGCGACTTCGACGAGCGCACCGTCCTTCACCTGGGTCACGATGATGGGCAGGCGCATCTGCTGATTGCGACCGTAGGTGTCTTCGCCGTAAAAGCCGACGTCTTGGCCATAGAAGCTCTTGAAGGTCACGGCGGGCATCGCGTCGGCAACGGCTTTGGGGTCGACGCTGTCTGCCTTCTCCATCGCGGCCTTCAGGGCGTAAAGAGAGTCGTAGAAGCCGATCTGCACGGCGTTGAGCGACTCTCCGATCTCGGCCTTCGCCTCATCGTTGACAGCCTTCTGGTGATCGGTCGCGGTTTCCCCGTCGAAGGTCACTCCGGCGCCCATATAGACACCCTCCGCGGCTTCGCCGCCGGTGGCCTTCAACCCGTCCGCGCCGGTGCCGACTTCGACAACCTTGACGCCGTTCCAGCCGATGACGTCGAGCTCCTTGAAGATGGCGCCGGCATCGGCGGGCGGGGTCGCACCGAGGTCGATGATGGCGGGATTGAGAGAGGCAAGCCGCGCGGCGATCGGCTGGAACTCCGTCGTGCCGCGCTCGTAGAAGTCGCTGCCCGCGACCGCGACGCTGTTGTCGGCCCATACCTTTTGGGCAAGCGCCTCGGTTTCCTGACCGGTGGCATCGTTCGGGTTCAGCATCGCCACGGATTTCGCATCCGGGTATTTGTCGGAAATGTAGCCGATGAGCAGCGGCAGGATCTCGCCCGGCGTGTTCATCTGCGTGAAGGTCATCGGATGGTCGACACCCTTGAGGCTGGCGCCCCATGCGACGGTGAAGACGAGAACGTCCTGGCGTTCTGCCAGCGACTGCAACGCCTGAACCGGCGCGGTCCCGAGGCTGCCGCCGATGAACTTGACGCCTTCCCGGTTCAGCAGAGCCTGAGCGACCTTGGTGCCCTCGGCGGCGTTGTACTTGTTGTCATAGGGCAGGCATTGGAAATTGTAGGTCTCGCCCTGCACGGTGACGCCGCCCGCAGCCTTGATCTCGGCAGCGGCGGTTTCACACAGGAACTCGGCACCCTTGCCCCAGACAGCAGCCGCGCCGGAGAGCGGGACCGAAAGACCCAGCTTGATGATTTCCTCGGCGTGCACGGCAGAAGCCATTGCGCCGGAAAGCGCAAGAATGGCAGCTCCCGTTTTCAGTTTGGTCTTAATCATCATGATGTATCCTCCCAGTGATGACCGGTTACCACTTGTTCGTGGGGCGACCGTTCAGGCCGGTCCCACTCCGATTTCTCGTAAGATTTCTTCGTTGTGCTCGCCCAGGCGAGGGGATGGGCGCAGCTCGGCCGATCCGGCGATCCGGGCCAGCGGCGCAACAACCGGCACATCGCGAGCGCCGGGGTAGGAAAAATACCCGCCCCCCTGAAGTTCCGGTGATTGCATTGCCTGGGCCGGCGTCAGGATCGGCACGCAGGGAATGCGCACCTCCGACAGGCTCGACATGATGTCAGCGGAACTGCGAGTGCGGCACCAGTTCGCGACGATCTCGCTCAGGGCGGCTCCGTTTTCGCCGCGCGCGATGTCGCTGGCGTAATCGTCTTGTCCCACGAGGTCGGGACGTCCGATCAGTTCGGCAAGCCGGGCGAACATCACGTCGCCGATGACCTGGATCATGACCCAACCGTCCGCTGACCGGAATGCATCCGACGGCCCGGATATGGGGGACCGATTCCCGGTAGCCCTGCGGCTGCGTACGCCGGTCGCGACCTCGATCAGTATCGGGTTCATGATCGCGAGCGCGTTGCGCAACAGCGAGGTTTCGACATGCTGCCCGTGACCGGTCCGCATGTGACGGATGATGGCGGCAAGCGTCGCGTATGCGGCGGAGATGCCTGTGCTGTAATCGACATAGGAAACCGCGGCGCGGGTTGGCATCGTACCGTCGCCGGTGATGTGCATCGCACCGCTCAGCGCCTGACCGGTGCCGTCGAACCCGGTCAGGTTGCTGCCCGACCCGGTTGTCGAATAGGCCGAAATGGTGGTGAGGATGATGTCGGGCTTCAGTGCCTTCAGCCTGTCGTAGCTCAGCCCGGCCTTGGCCAACTGGCGCGGCGGCATGTTGACCACGACGACATCCGAAGCGGCGACCAGGGACCGTAGCACGGGGGACTCATGCGGGTCCCCGAAGTCGATCGCCAGGGAACGTTTGCCGCGGTTCATCTGGGAATAGAGCGCGCCGTCGCGGTCGGGGCCAAGCGGCATCACGTCACGATCGGAGGCGCCCGAAGCCGGCTCCACGCGGATCACATCGGCGCCGAGATCGGCCAGCAGGGCCGCGCACAGCGGAGCGGCGATATAACGGCCGAAATCCAGCACGCGCACACCTGCAAGAACCGGATCCGCCGGGTCGATTCGACCTTCCATACCTTCGCTCCTCCCCAGTCTGCCTTTCATCCGTCGTGCCTTTTTTGGGCTTTCAAAACCTAACGACGCATGCTAGTCATTCTCTATGTTGAATATCATTCACACATTGTGACGCACGATACAAGCTGAAATTTTGACAAGTTTGTTTCGACCGCCTGGAGGGAGGAGAGATCGATGGGGCATCAGTCCGACGTAACGGGCACGTGGGTTTTTTCCGCCTTCTCCGAGGGGCAAGTGCTTGGTTCTACAGAGGTTTGCCTGGATGAGGGCCGTCTTGGGCTGTGGTCGGAAATCTTCGACCAGCCGGCCAGGTCCGAGCATCTGTCCGTCAGCATGCTCGTGAGCGCGATGATGGAAGCCTACCTGCGCGTCGCCCAACCGCGCCCTCCGGGGAATATCCACGCGGGCCAGAAGCTTCGGCTTTATGGCCGGGCACCGCACAGGGGAGAAGTGCTGACCATCGCCACCCGCGTCGTCCGGAAAGAAGAACGAAAGGGCCGCAAGTGGCTGACGTTCGAAAGCGAAATCGCAGCGGGTGGCGAAAAGCTCCTCAGCGGCGAAATTCTCACGATCTGGGCGGAGTGACGTCATGGCATCTGACCACAATCTGCCGCCTCTGCTGACGTCGGTGCGCATCGACACGAGTGCCACCAAGACGGCCCGCTATGCCGCGCTGACCGCCGATTTCAATCCGATCCATGTCGATCCGGCTTTTGCCGAAGGCACACCGTTCGGCGTACCGATCAATCACGGCACCCTTGGCTTGTCGCTTCTGATGCAGGCCGTCGAGACGACGCTCGGGGCCGTGCCGCAAGTGATGGACGTCCGGTTTTCGAAACCCGCGCCCGTCGGCGTCGCACTGATCGCGGGCGGCGAACTTCTCGATACCGGCGATGGCTACCACGTCCATGTGACGACCGCCGACGGCGTACGTCTGATCGAGGGTGAACTCCGCCTCGTCGACCAAGTCTCTACCAGACAGAAAGAACCCTTCTGATGACCAATATTGACGACGAAACCTTCGCGCAATTGCGAGATGCGATCGAACGTTTCGTGACCGAGCGCTTGAAGCCGAACGAGATGCACGTCGAGGAAACCGACGAGATCCCCGAAGATCTGGTCGGTGAGATGAAGGATCTGGGCCTGTTCGGCCTGACCATTTCGCCGGATCACGGGGGCATCGGGCTGAACTGCCGTCAGGAGTCCGAGATCGCCATGATCCTGGGCCAGACGGCACCGGCCTTCCGGTCTCTCTTCGGGACCAACATCGGCATCGGCGCGCGCGGCCTGATCCTCGAAGGGACGGAAGAGCAAAAGGAGCGGTATCTTCCCAAGCTTGCCAGCGGGGAAATGATCGCGTCCTTCGCATTGACCGAGCCGGACTCGGGCTCCGATCCTGCGAGCCTCAAGACAAAGGCGATCCGGGACGGCGACGATTACCTGATCTCGGGAACCAAGCGCTACATTACCAATGCCACGCGCGCGGGACTGTTCACGGTCATGGCGCGCACCGATTTCGAACAGACGGGCGCAGGGGCAATTTCCGCCTTCCTCGTGCCGGCCGATGCGCCCGGCATAACGCTTGGCGCCAAGGACAAGAAGATGGGGCAGCGCGGAACGACAACCTGCGACGTCATCTTCGATAACGTCCGCGTCCCGGCGAGCGCGATCATCGGGCATGAGCCGGGGCAAGGGTTCAAACTTGCCATGCGGGTTCTGGATCGCGGTCGCATTCACATCGGCGCTCTGGCAACTGGCATGTGCAAGCGCCTCATCCAGGAGATGCTGGCCTTTGCCACCAACCGCCGCCAGTTCGGCCAGGCAATCGCCGAATTCCAGCTGATCCAGGCGTTGATTGCGGACAGCTACACCGAATTTTCGGCGGCGCAGGCGTTGGTGCGCAGCACCGCAGTCGAATACGACGCTGCCGGGGCCGCGCGAACCAATGCCTCGGCTCTGAAATACTTCGCGACAGAGGCCGTGGGCCGGATCGCCGATCGGGCGGTCCAGGTCCACGGCGGGGCGGGCTACATGACCGAATACGCCGTTGAGCGGTTCTACCGCGATGTGCGGCTCTTTCGGATCTACGAAGGCACCAGCCAGATCCAGCAGCTGCTCATCGCACGGCAACTCATCAAAAACGGTTTGTGACCCTGGGAGGAAAAACCATGAGCAAGACATCCATGCTTGAGGGCAAGTCCATCGTGGTGACCGGCGCCGGCGGCGGGATCGGCAGGGCGATCGCCCTGGCCGCCGCAGCCGAAGGCGCCTCGGTCGTCGTGAACGACATCGGAGCGGCGCTCGACGGGAGCGGCGGGGATGCCGGACCCGCACATCAGGTCGTCGCGGAAATCATCGACGCCGGTGGGCAGGCGGTCGCCAATACGTCCAGCGTGAGCGATCCGGAGGGCGCCGAAGCGATGATCGCCGCCGCGCTCGACGCATTCGGCAGAATCGACGGGGTGGTGAACAACGCCGGCGTCCTGAGAGACGGGTTCTTTCACAAGATGTCGGCGGAGCAGTTCGACCAGGTGCTCAAGGTTCATCTCTACGGAAGCTTCAACGTCAGCCGCGCGGCTGCCCCGCATTTCAAGGATCAGGGTAGCGGCGCCTTCGTGCACATGACGTCGACGTCCGGCTTGATCGGCAACGTGGCGCAGGCGAATTATTCTGCGGCAAAGATGGCGCTTGTGGGCATGTCCAAATCCATCGCCCTCGACATGCAGAGGTTCGGTGTCCGCTCGAACTGCATCGCTCCCTTCGCGTGGAGCCGGATGATCAGCTCGATCAAGGTCGACAGCGACGAGCAGAGGGCCCGCGTGTCGAAGCTTCAGCAGATGACGCCCGACAAGGTCGCGGCCATGGCGGCCTACCTGCTGTCGGACGCGGCCCAGGAGGTGAGCGGGCAGATCTTCTGCGTGCGCAACAACGAGATCTTCCTCTTCAGCCAGCCCAGACCGGTTCGTTCGGTGCACAGGGGTGAAGGCTGGACGGTCGCCGATATTGCGGAACATGCTATCCCGGCGCTGAAATCTGACTTCTATCCGTTAGACGTATCGAGCGATGTATTCTCTTGGGACCCCGTGTGAACCAAGCTTGCCCGGAACCCTGTGTTTCGGGCAAAAGACAATCTGGCTCAGGACCGCGTAGGCCGATATGCGACCAAAAGCAGGATGGTGAACCGACATGGCAAAAGATGACACGATAAAGGGAAAATCCGTCGGGGCCGTACAGAACGGTCTGCGCATCCTCAGATACGTTTCGGAACTCGGGACGCCGACCGGCGTGAACCAGATCGCGCGTGCCACGGGAGTGAGCGCGAGCAGCAGCTTCAACATTCTCGGCACGCTCGTTCAGGAAGGCCTCATCACCTTCGACGACGACACCAAGACCTACTCCCCCGGGCTCGGATTGCTCGGGCTCGCGGCCCCGCTTCTGACGACAAATCCGGTCGAACTTGTCACACCCGAAATCGAAGAGCTGTCGCGAAAGCACAGCAGCCTGATCTGTCTATGGAACATCACCGCTGACGAACGCATCGTCCTGAGCAATCGCGCATCGTCGTCGAAAACCGTGCGGGTCGACATGAACCTTGGTGCGCGCTTGCCCGCATATGTCGGTGCGGTCGGTCGCTGCTATGCCGCGTTTCAGAACCCGCCGGAAAAGGTGCTGCGGCAGACCTTCGACAAGCTCCACTGGCAGGCGGCGCCGCCGTTCGAAGACTACCTTGCGGATGTCGAGACAGCTCGCAAATGCGGGTTCGCCTTTGATTTCGGCAATCTGTTCACTGGCCTTGAAATCACCGCTTCGGTGGTGACCGATGCCATGTCCCGCCCACGTTACGGGCTGAGCGGCATTTCAATCGCCGGGCAGCAGTCGCGGGCACAGATCGAAGGCCTCGCCAGCGACATCAAGCGCTCCGCCGACTGGATCGGCGCCAATCTGTTCGGGTCGTCGCACGTGTATCGCTGAGATCATCGGTCTTGGGCACATCACCCGCGTCAGTCGCTGTGATCGACTGAACGCGCTCCGGCCCAAGTTCCGGAGCGAACAAGATCCGCGACAACGAGTTGGGCGAGATTTGCGACCGCCTCGCTCGCATGGCTCGACTGTCCGCTGCGCCGCTGAACGAGATACACATTCCGGCGCAGGTCTTTGTCTTCGAAATGCGCCAGCTGGAATTTGCCCTCTCGGGCGCTTCCGATCACGGCGTGACGCGGGAGGATAGAGCACCCGATGCCGCGCTCGACCAGCGAAATGATGTTGGTGTAGGAATCAAGTTCGACCTCCGCGGTCAACTTGACATCGTGCTGCTTGGCCCATCCGTCCAGAAGTGTTCGCAACCCGTGAGCCGGACTGGGCAGGATGAGCGGCACGTGCATCAAACTCGCCGGCGCGACCGTCCCGGACAGATCGATGTGATCGGGTGCAAGCAGGACCAACTCTTCGCTGAGCAGCAGGTCGGATCTGAACTGTTGATCCTCTGCGGGCATGTAGAGCACAGCCAGGTCTATGAGGCCTTCGCGAAGCCAGTTCAGTACAAAGCCGCTCATCGCGTCGCTGATCGTCAGGCGGACACCCGGAAACCTGTCTCTCGCGGCAAGAACCAGGGGCACCGACAGGATGCCGCCAATCGTTCCGGGCAAGCCAAGGCGCACATCACCCCTGGGCGACGCCCCGAGATTTCGGACGTCGTCTTCGAGGCTGGCGATTTCGTCCAGAAAGACCCGCGCGCGGTGCAGAAGGAATGCCCCTGCTTCGGTCAAGGCAACACCACGGGCCTGCCGGATCAGCAATTTCGTTCCCAGGTGCTCTTCCATATTCCGCACGTGCAGGGAAAGCGCCGGTTGAGCGATGCCCAGAACCTGGGACGCAGCGGAGATCGACCCTTCGTCGGCAATGGCGCGAAAATATCTCAACTGCCTCAGGTCCACGGCACGCTCCTTTGAAATCGTCTCGCTCGCCTTGATATATATTATTTATATGGCTGACCTCACAAAGCAATATTTGTGAGATGGCGCCGGGCGATCTAGGTCATGGCCGAACGCGCAGTTGAACGAAGCCGTGGACCATGACCATGAACGAAGACTACCAGGACATCCGCGAGGGGGTACGTGCCCTCTGCGCCCAGTTTCCCGACGAATACCACCGCAAGGTCGATGAAAAGCGAGCCTATCCGGAGGATTTCGTCGAAGCGCTGACGCGCGAAGGCTGGATGGCTGCACTGATCCCCGAAGAGTACGGCGGCTCGGGCCTGGGCCTGACCGAAGCGTCGGTCATCATGGAGGAGATCAACCGGTCGGGCGGCAATTCCGGCGCCTGCCACGGCCAGATGTACAACATGAACACGCTCGTCCGGCATGGGTCCGATGAACAGAGGAACCGCATCCTGCCAAAGCTCGCGTCCGGCGAACTGCGCCTGCAGTCCATGGGGGTCACCGAGCCGACGACGGGCACCGACACGACGCAGCTCAGGACCACCGCCGTGAAGAAGGGCGACCGCTACGTCATCAACGGACAGAAGGTCTGGATCAGCCGGGTCCAGCACTCGGACCTGATGATCCTTCTGGCACGGACGACGCCGCTCTCGGAGGTGAAGAAGAAATCCGAGGGCCTCTCCATCTTTCTCGTCGACATCAAGGAAGCCATGAAAAGCGGGATGACGGTCAAGCCGATCCCGAACATGGTGAACCACGAAACCAACGAGCTTTTCTTCGACAACCTGGAAATCCCCGAGGAAAACCTGATCGGGCAAGAGGGCAAGGGGTTCAAATACATCCTGACCGGCCTCAATGCCGAGCGCGTGCTCATCGCAGCGGAGTGCATCGGCGACGGGTACTGGTTCACCGAGCGTGTCAGCAAATACGTTTCCGAACGCGAGGTTTTTGGGCGTCCTATCGGACAGAACCAGGGCGTGCAGTTTCCCATCGCCGAGGCGTATATCGAGGTCGAGGCCGCCAACCTGATGCGCTTCGACGCCTGTCGGCGCTACGACAGCGGATTGGACTGCGGCGCCCAGGCAAACATGGCCAAGTACCTCGCGGCCAAGGCATCCTGGGAAGCGGCGAATGCCTGCATCCAGTTTCATGGCGGCTTCGGCTTTGCCAATGAATACGATGTGGAGCGCAAGTTCCGCGAGACCCGGCTCTACCAGGTGGCGCCGATCTCCACCAACCTGATCCTGTCCTACGTGGCGGAACACGTTCTGCAGATGCCGAGGTCGTTCTGATGGACCTGCCTCTGGACGGCATCAAGGTTGTCGCCATCGAACAGGCGGTCGCCGCACCCTTTGCCACCGCGCGGCTGGCCGATGCGGGGGCCGAGGTTATCAAGATCGAACGGCCGGAAGGCGATTTCGCGCGCGGCTACGATGACGTGGCGCAGGGTCAATCCAGCTATTTCGTCTGGCTGAACCGCGGCAAGATCTCGGTCACGCTCGACCTCGCGTCACAAGAGGGCAAGGCCGCGCTCGCCCGGCATCTGGAGGAGGCGGACGTCCTGGTGCAGAACCTCAAGCGCGGCGCGCTGGCGCGGCTGGGGTTCGGGGCCGAAAGGCTCGCCCAAGACTATCCGCGGCTCATCACCTGTTCCATCACCGGTTACGGCGAAGACGGCCCCCTGGCCGACCGGAAGGCCTATGACTTGCTGATCCAGGCGGAAGCGGGCCTGTGTTCGATCACCGGGGGCCCCGATGAACCTTCGCGCGTTGGTATCTCCGTCGTCGACATCGCCACCGGATCCACCGCCTACGGCGCAATCCTCGAGGCGCTCCTCCGCCGGGGAAAGACGGGGACGGGCGCAGCGATCTCGGTCTCCATGTTCGACGTGATTGCCGACTGGCTTACGGTGCCGCTTTTGAACCATGAGGGGGGGAAGCCGCCCCGGCGTGTCGGGATGGCGCATCCGTCCATCGCCCCTTACGGCGTCTTCGCCGCGCGGGACAACAGCCGGATCCTGATCTCTGTCCAGAGCGACCGGGAATGGGCGAAGCTCTGCGATGTGTTCCTGGGCCGGCCCGAACTTGCCCGCGACCCGCGGTTTGCGACCAACACCGCACGGGTGGCGAACCGGGCGGAAACCGATGCGCTCGTTACCGCAGGGTTCCAGACCCGCGACGGCGCCGAGGCGATCGCCGTCTTGCAGCGCGCCGACATTGCGCTCGCTTCCGTCAATGACATGGCAGGTCTGTCCGTGCATCCGCACCTGCGGCGCATCACCGTCGATACGCCAAACGGGCCGGTGTCCTTTCCCGCACCAGCGCCGGTCTGGCGCGATCAGACCCAGGTGTTCGGCCCGGTGCCGGCGCTCGCGCCTCTCAAAACGGCGGACTAAGTGATGGACCTGGACATTGAGCGACTGAAAGGCTGGATCGGCCGCGAGGAGGCCAGCGGCGAAGCGCTGACCCCGGCGCTGGTTGCACGGTTCAACGCGACCTTCGATCGGACATCCCCGAGCGAGCTCGGCGCGATCGCACCGATGCTCATTCACTTCTGCCTCGGTCAGCCGGCCGTTCCTACGGCAGACCTCGGTCCCGACGGACATCCGGCGCGTGGCGGCTTTCTTCCTCCGGTCCCGCTGCCGCGCCGCATGTGGGCCGGCGGGGTCCTGGAGGTCTTCGAACCGATCCGGATCGGAGGCTACGTGTCCCGCCGGTCGGTGATCGAGGATGTCAGCGTCAAGCAGGGCCGCAGCGGAACCTTGTGTTTTGTCACCCTCCGGCATCACGTGGACTGCGACGGACAGCACGCGCTGACGGAACGGCAGGACATCGTCTACCACGACGCGCCTGCCCCGTCGGAATCGGATGCGAGCGGCACGCCCCACCCCGCGCCGGAAGGCGCGCACCGCGTCCAGCTCACAGTGGCTGAGCCGCTGCTCTTCCGCTACTCCGCGCTGACGTTCAACGGTCACCGGATTCACTACGATTCTCCGTATGCGCGGACCGAGGAACTCTATCCCGGCCTCGTCATCCACGGTCCGCTGCAGGCCACGATGCTATGCCAATACGCGGCCAATCTTCGCGGTGCCGCGCCGCGTCACTTCAGCTTCCGCAGCCTGGCCCCGATCTTCGGTCCGGGAGAGATGATCCTCCACGCCACGCCCAACGGAGACGCCTGGAAACTCTGGACCTCGCAGCCCCACGGTCCGATCAGCATGGAGGCCACCGCGGAATGGTAATGCCCGACTCGCTGCGCACGCTGCTCTTCGTGCCCGCCAACCGACCCGAACGCTTTGCCAAAGCGGCGGCGGTCGGGCCCGACGCAGTGATCCTGGACCTCGAGGATGCGGTGGCCGGGGAAGACAAGGACGCCGCCCGCGCCCTGCTGACCCGCGATTTCACGGACCTGCCCGTCATCGTGCGCATCAATCCGGTCGGCACCGAATGGCACGAGGCCGACGTTCGCGCGGCTGCCGCGCTTCGTCCGAGCGCGGTTATCCTGCCCAAGTCCGAGGAGCCCGCGCAGATAGCCGGGGTGGCGGCTTGCCTCGCCGAGGTCGCGCTCTTCTGTCTGGTGGAAACGGCCCGCGGGATCGCAGCCGCGCGGGACATCGCCGCGCTGACCTGCGTGCAACGGCTCATCTTCGGGTCGGTGGATTATTGCGCCGACATCGGAATGGCGCACAACCGCGACCTGCTGCTGCCTGCACGGTCCGAGCTGGTGCTTGCAGCGCGCCTTGCCGGGATCGCCGCACCGATAGACGGGGTCACGACGCGGCTCGACGACCCCGAGGAACTGGCGGGCGATGCGCACCACGCGCGCGCCCTCGGCATGGCCGGCAAGCTCTGCATCCATCCCCGGCAGGTTCCGGTGGTCAAAGCCGCCTTCGCTCCGGACGCGGGGGAAATCGCCTGGGCGACCCGTGTTCTCGCCTCGGGAGGGGGCGCCGCATCCGTCGGAGGCGAAATGGTCGACGCGCCGGTCAGGGCCCGCGCCCGTGCCATCCTCGCGGCGGCGCAGCTGCCCTAGTCCGATACGCAATCCGGCGGGTGCAAAAGTCCCGCGTCCATTAGGTCAGTATAAGGAGAAACTCCTGATGAAGGTGCTCGTGCCTGTGAAACGCGTGATCGACTACAACGTGAAGGTCCGTGTGAAATCGGACGGCAGCGGTGTCGATCTCGCCAACGTCAAGATGTCGATGAACCCGTTTGACGAGA